>JAFLTT010000029.1 GCA_022509165.1 Muribaculaceae bacterium | reverse complement strand
TAAAAGATTATCATGCCTATTATAAGACAGATAGAGGTTATCATCCAAGATCACTCAACTCAAATGGCGGAAGAAATGTAACAGCTGTTATTCCCTGGATAAATGCTCCTTTGATGAGTCGGGCCGGGGAGATAGAGAATGCCGTTATGGTTGTGCATGGGGAGAAGGCCCATTCCTTCTACTTCGGAAGTGATGCATATAAGAAACTTAAAGTAACACCTGGCAAGGATAATAATAAACTGTTTATGGTTATTCCGGGGGCCAGTCATACAGACTTGTATGATCAAAAGGATAAGATTCCTTTTAATGCCATTGAATCATTCTTTACAGAATATCTTCACAAATAAGCAATATAACCATATCCTTTAAAATCAAAGAAGACAAATTCATTCCTTAAATAAAAGACGAGCGATATATACATATTCGCTCGCTTTTTTATCTGTTTAGGTCTCCGTTTGTCTTGATTTTAATTCCTGCTCCCTGACAAATTTATTTAGGAAACTTTGCTCATTACAGCTCTTTATGATGGCAGCTCTGTTCGATAATAAATAAAAAATTGATAACGTTAGTAAAATGAAAGATTTATCTAACTAAAGATGAAACTTATCTTCCATATTTTTATTTTTTCCCTTCTGTTCATTATCCCTGTCCCGGTAACTTCAGCTTCAGAACTACAGGATTCAATTATTTACTACAACCTTACCATTGATGAACTATTCAACCTCGGACTTGAAAAAAGCCTTAGGATACGGGAATCAAAACTTCAGGTACAGGTTGAACATGAACAACTAAAAACTGCTAAACTTAACCGCTTACCCCAAATCGGAATAGGTCTTGCAGCGGGATATATGGGGCAGCCTGTTCTCTTCACTAACGGTCTTGCCAATCCCACTTTCCCGGTTGCTCCTCGTTGGAAACATGATTATGAGGCTCAATTAGTTCAACCACTTTTTCAAGGAGGAGAAGTCTATTTCAATGTTGAGAGAGAAAAAATAGAACAAAAAATTGCTGAACTATCATTAGAAGGAGAGGAACAGGAGTTGAAACTGGAATACTTGCAAAGATATCTGGAACTGTTTTTAATGTATAAACAGCTTCAAGTATATGACCGTAACATTTCAGCTGCTGAACACAGACTACGAGATATCCATAACATGTATGAGGAAGGGCTCGTCACAAGTAACGATGAGATTCGAAGCAAGCTTCAGTTAACGCAATATCGACTCGCAAGAAGAACGGTAGACGACAATATCAGGGTTTATAGCACCACGTTGGATGTCCTTTTAGACCTTGATAAAACTCTGATCATAATGCCTGATACTACCATCCTTGAAGACCTGGAGCTTCCTCTGCAAACGTTGGATTATTATTTAGACCATGCTTCAGAGAATTATCCCGGCATGAAAATAGCCAGGGAAAAAGACAAACTCTCTAAAGTCCATGTCTCCTTGTCCCGTTCCGACTATCTTCCTAAATTAAGTCTTATTGCCAATTATGGTCTTATACGTCCTCTCTCTTCATCACTTGAAGATAAGTTCTACCAAAACTGGGATGTGGGACTTTCCTTGACTTTCAATATATCTTCTTTATATAACAATAAACTTAAAGAGAAGAAATTAGGAATGTTAATATCCAAGAACGCTCTTGATGAGGAATGGCAAAACCTTTATATAAAGATAAATGAAAACTATTCCCTTCATCGTCAGGCATTAGACCGGATCAAAACTCTTGAACTTTCTGTAAAAGAAGCGCAAGAAAACTATCGTATAGTCAACAACCGGTATATGAGTCAACTTTCCATTCTTACTGATTTATTGGATGCAGAATCTGTTTTAATGGATTCCGAGCTTCAACTTACAGGAGCTCAAGTCAATGCCTTATTTACATATTGTCAGTTGTTGCAGGTCTGTGGTAAATTATAAAAGATGAAAGTTTCAAAGATAAGATTACGCAATATAACAATCAATGCCTTCTGTATCCTTTTGGCATTGGGAGGAATTGTCTGGGGTGTTAGCTATCTGTTGAGATATCAAAGATATGAAATCACCAACGATGCATATGTCGACCAATATGTCGTGCCGATCAGTGTACGCCTCCCCGGATATATTGAAAATGTTTTCTTTTTTGAGCATCAGTTCGTCCATGAAGGTGATACTCTTGTTGTATTGGACGACAAGGAATATAAAATCAGATATATGGATGCCTTAGCGTCCTTGAAGGATGCACAGGCTGCCTTAGCCACATTGAACTCTGAGGCCCAGACCAAAAAGATTAATATAGACGTGCAACAGTCCAATATCGAGGAAGCCAAGGCGAGGCTCTGGCAACTTGAGCAGGAATATAAGCGGTATGAAAAGTTGCTGGAAGAAGAATCCGTTTCCCGTCATCAGTTCGAACAAGTGAAAGCCGATTATGATGCGGCAAAAGCAAGATATGAGGCACTTGTAAGGCAGGAAGATGCAACAAAATCTTTGTATGCCGAGACCAATAGCCGTTTCGGATCTGCAGAAGCTCAAGTATTGAAGATGGAGAGCGAGGTGGATCTGGCAAAACTTAACCTTGAATATACTGTGGTTCGTGCCCCCTACGACGGTTATATGGGACGACGCACAATTGAAAAGGGTGAATATGTACAAGGGGGACAAACATTGACCAATCTTGTGAAAGGAAACGACAAATGGATAACGGCAAATTATACCGAAACCCAGATCGGAAACATTTATATAGGACAGCCTGTTCGTATCTATGTCGATGCAATTCCTGACAAAACTTTTTATGGTACGGTCACTTCAATTTCTGAGGCCACTGGAAGTAAATATTCGTTGGTTCCCACAGATAATTCAGCAGGCAATTTTGTAAAAGTCAGACAACGGATTCCGGTAAGGATAGATCTGGAGGATATCTCAGAGGAAGATATGGCTCTTCTCCGAGCAGGAATGATGGTGGTTGCTGAAGCTGAAAAAGCAAAGAAGCATTAAGAGATGGCACAAAGCAATTTGCCCTTAAGGGAGGGGGTGCCTCAATGGATCGGAGTATGTACGATTCTTCTCATTATAGTCATTACTGCCACAATGAACGGTATAAGCCTGAGTTCCGCACCGGAATTTGCAGGTGCCCTAAGTGTTGTGAGTGATGATATTACTATGAGTTATTATTCCACTACTGTGGGATTATGCATTATTTATCCTATAGTGAGGTTTTTTAATCTTCGCAACACTCCAAAGACTTTGCTCTTAGTTGGTCTTATTGCTGAAGTGATTCTTGCCTTGGTAAGCGCCAAGACTGATAATGTGACGGTACTCACGATTGCATGTTTCTTCACCGGAATAGCTAAAGGCCTCCTGTTGTTGACGTGCCTGGGGATGATTCGGCCTTTTATTACTCCTTCTAACCGCAATAGCACTTTCATTTCATGGCTTATACCTTTCAGCATGGGGGTGGGACAATTATCTACTTTCACTACCGAATGGTTTACATTGTATTTCGAATGGCAGTATATCTATTATGTCATTATTGTTTTAAGCCTTCTTGCCATTCTTTCAGTGCTCATATTTTTTAAATACGCCAATTTATTGTTCCATTTCCCTTATGGGAAAATTGACTACACCGGGGTTTTCCTTATAACCTTGACCTTACTGGGATTTGTATATATCTGTGCCTACGGCAAGAACCTTGATTGGTTCAATTCCCCAAAAATCGTAATTGCCTCAATTTTTACTCTTTTGGTTTTTATAATCTTCCTGATTCAAAACAATTATTCCTCCAAACCATACATACGTTTGTGGCAACTGGTGAGATGGGAAGGATTGTTGGGTTACGGCTTCATGGTCCTCGTTATGTTTTTTAATGCCAGCAGTACTGTAATAAACAGTTATATGAGCAGTGTGCTGAAGATTGATAACCTTCATTCGGCTCAACTTAATCTTTGGGTAATACCCGGCTACATTGTAGGAGGAATAGTATGTTATCTTTGGCATCGTTATCTTTCGAATATCCGGGGATTGGTGGTATCAGGCACGTTCTGCTACTTATTATATTTTGCCATCGCATATTTAAACGTAGCTTCAGACGCAAGATACCAGTCGTTAGAATTAGCTGTGTTTTTTAAGGGAGTGGGAATGATAATCCTGATTGCAAACTTTATAATTTACCTCACTCGGGATTTAAAATATGAGGAAAAACCATCCCATTTGTTTTATAATATTGGTATAAGAGGTGTCTTGGCTCCCGTTTTATGGGCTGCCGTAGTTTCCACCACTTTATATAGAGGGACTCAGGGAGCCATTGTGAGACTTGCGGATACTATAAGACTTGACAATATTACCTCTTATGACCAGTATTTGAAGTCTTATAGAAGTGCGATTGCAGGCGGTCACGGAGACTATGAATCAATGCAGATGGCCGTATCTTCACTTTACAACACATTGAATTCACAGGCTACTTTATTGACGGTGAAACAACTTTTAGGAACTTTTTTATTAGTTGCTGTCATCACAACGGCTCTATCAATAATTTTGCCTTATAAAAACCATTTTAAACGAGATTTAGTGAAACGCCCTTCCATTGAGACAACATAACCGAGAAATTTTTGATTAATTCCCTTTGACTTTTTGAAATTTGCTTTTTTATTTGCTTTCTGAGAAAAGTTAAGGCTCTTAATTTCAGTGAATTAAGAGCCTTTCGGAGTGAGCACGAAGTGCATAACAAAATATCTTCCCACCGTTTTCCGGTATAACCACAGAACCTTGATCATCGAGTATATCATTTGGAGCATACCCAAAGCCATATTCTTTTGCCACCTCTATATGCGTCTTGGTCTTCGACCTTGGACCATAATAGACATTAGTCTCAACAAATGTTCCTTTCAAACTTTCCTCCAAAGGTCTAACCATTTCCGGATCTATAAAATTCGGATCACCGGGTTTCCCAAATGTAGTTTGATAGCCGCTTTCCCTTTGGACTTCTTTCCTAATAGATAAAATAAATTTTGTAATCCTCTGGCAGAAATATCCCTGGTGAAATAAACTTTCTCCGTATTTTATTTCTTGTTCAATTATTTCTTAAATATTTCACACTGTTATTTCGGTTCCTTGTTTGAGGCTTTCTACATATCTGTCGATTCTTTGTAATTGCCTCGGGATATCTATGGATTGGGGACAATGAGGTTTGCATTGATCACATGCAATGCAATGGCTTGCCTGACGCAATTTCGGTACAGATCTGTCATAACCTACCAGAAAAGCCTTCCTTGCTTTGGTGTAATTCGGATCCTTATTCGATGAAGTGACATTCCCTTCATTGATGCATTTGTTGTAATGAGCGAAAATTCCCGGTATGTTGATACCATATGGACAAGGCATACAATATTCACAGGTAGTACAAGGAACTGAAGGGTATCCAATCATAACTTGAGCCGTATCTTCAAGCATTGCCAATTCTTCGTCATTTAACGGACGTAAAGGAGAGTAGGTACGAATATTATCTTCAAGATGTTCCTTGTAAGTCATTCCGCTAAGAACTGTCAAAACTTTAGGGAAGGTGCCGGAAAAACGGAATGCCCATGATGCAATGCTTTCTTCCGGTTCTCTCTCTTTCAAACGGGCATTTAGATGGTCTGTCAAAGATGCCAGCCTTCCTCCCAAAAGAGGTTCCATTATCACAGCAGGGATATCTCTTTTTGCCAATTCATCATAAAGATATTCTGCATTGAAATTCATACCTGAGGCATGGCGGTAATCCACATAATTCAATTGTATCTGTACAAAGTCCCATTTCATCTTGTCGTGAAGTGAAAGGAGGTAATCAAACACCTTTACATCGCCATGATAAGAAAAACCGAGATTGCGGATCCTCCCTT
>JAFLTT010000028.1 GCA_022509165.1 Muribaculaceae bacterium | reverse complement strand
ATTCACTTAAGTCATCTCCAAGAAAATACAATCCCGTTATAGCCGATGAGGTTATGCGGGCTCTGTTTTCTCCTTCCGTTACTCCTTCTAATACTATATGATCTGCATCATTATAATTGTATAAATGATCAAGCCACCAGACATAGGTCAAGGCATTTAATGTATATTCAGTATTGTTGATATCAGCCCACGCATCACAACCAATTCTCCTGCTATTTGCATAATTTGACGGGAACAAGGGAGCAATTGACAGATTAATCCACAATTTTCCGTCTATTATTTCATTAATAAATTTCATTCCTTCATTATAAGCTTGAGTACCGGTGGTGATAGCAGAATTGTAATGGTTATCGGCTTCGTATGCTCCATGTGCCATAAAGTCTAACTTCACAAATTCATAACCCCAGTCAATAAATTCTTCCAGTTGTTTCTTGATTCTGGATTTTGTGGCCGGATGAGTTGGATCAAGAGCATAAGCACCGTCAAATTCTATGATTTTGCCATCTCCATAAAGATATAAATCTTTGTATTTATATTCCGGCATTTCTTCGACAGTTCTATCAGTATTCTTGTACCAGTCAGTAAAAGGACAAAAGTAGATTCCGGCTTTTTGTCTGTTAGACTTACAATGATTTGTAAATTCTTTATGGGATTCAGGAGTGAAATCCTTATCCCAGAATGAATCCAATCCTATATAAACTATTCCTTCATTTTCAAAAGATTTCGATTGAAGGTTGTTTCTAAAAAAATCTGAAACTTCACTCGCATTCTGAGGATTTATATTAGTCTGGAGCTTTCCCCAACTATTCCATCCAAAGGGTCTATTATCTGCATTGTTTAATTGTGGGGTAATCAAATTACAAAGATCTGCAAATTCTTCCATGCCATTTCTCCAGTCATAATAACGCCCAATAAATACCAAGGGAGATTTTATATTTTCACCTTTGACTTTACCATGTGGAATTTTGTCTCGAGTCAGCTCAGATGAAGTTCCTCCAAATACTTTGATCGATTCAACACCTTTCGGATCATGGGAAACTATTTTAATTCCGGTTTTCCAGATATCATGTTCCAAAGAGCCAAATATTAATCCCTCTCTTGATTTTGAATTTAATAATATGGCTACTTCATAACTATCCGGAATATTTTCCCCGAAAGGAGTATTTTTATATCTTACCCATGCATCATTATCGTATGGAATGGAAATTGCATAATTCTCAAAAGTGTCAAAGACTTGAAAATTCTCTAATATATTGACGGGAGCGATATAGCCTGATTGAATAGTGTCTGGTGATAGTATTGACATCTGCAATGTGCAAAAATTAGCTGTAGGATATATAGAGATTGATTGAATAACTGACATTTCCTTATATTTACCCAGGATATCATACTTCACAAAATTCCCTAACTTATTTTCTTCCTCATTTATCGAAATATCAAATGGAGCACACTTAGCTAAAGAGATTGTGTCAAGGCCAACACAGAATTCTCCTGAATTTTCCTTTAGTAAAAACTTGTTATTGTTAATTATAGAAAAGGAACCGATTGAGTCATTTACAGATATTTGCCATTCTCCATTTTTATAGGTATTTATGCTCCCGTAAACAGAGATCACACTAAATATCTGAAATAAAAAAAGAACTATTATTTTTGTATTTTTCATGATTTTATTAAAAGGAAATTAATCACCAGCCTTTAAGAATAATCTTTCTCGATGGAGGTGGGAAAGCTATATCAAGTTCTTTCAAATCTTCAGGAGTCAATTCAATTGAAAGACTTTTGAAATTGTCTTCCACATGACTAATATTCCCTGCTTTAGGAATGGAAATGATATCGGGCAATCTCAATGACCAAGCCAAGGCTATCTGTGCAGGAGAGGCTGAATGTTTTTCTGCAACTTTTCTTAAAGTCTTATCATTCAACATCAGACCTTCTCCAAGTGGAGAATAAGCCATTACAGGAATATTTCTTTCGGCACACCAAGGTATAAGATCAAATTCAACCCCTCTCTCTTTTAAGTTATATAAAACCTGATCAGTTGCACATTCTCCGGGAGAAGAAATTCTATCTATATGTTCCATGTGCCTGACATCAAGATTGCTTACACCCCATGCTCCTATTTTCCCTTCCTTTTCTAATTCTTGAAATGCTTTTACCGTCTCTTCAAATGGATATTTTCCTATCCAATGAAGAAGAAAAAGGTCTATCTTATCAGTTTTCAATCTTTGCAGGCTACGTTCACATGCTCTTTTGGTTCCTCTATAATCGGCATTAGAAGGCATAACCTTACTTACTATAAATACTCTATCACGGTATTCTTTTATGGCTTCTCCCACCAATTCTTCATTTTCATAGAGTTCAGCCGTATCAATCAGATTCATTCCCAATTCTATACCATGTTGCAAAGCTGTAATCTCATCATTTCGTTTTGATTTATTCCGACCCATCATCCAAGTGCCTTGACCAAGACGACATACTTTAGAACCATTTGGGAATTTTATATATTCTTCCATTATTATTATAGTTGGCAAATTATGAAATGCAATATAGAAAATTTTATATATACTTCCTAATAATAGAGATACGTCTCCCTTCAGGTTAACGTATCTCATCGAAAGCACCGATTTTTATAAAACGGCATTTTGTTTGTAATAAACCTAAGGCAATCTTCTTTACCTGATTTTGATTATCTGTAACCTTTATTTTGATCTGCAGTCGTCATATCTTCATTTTGTTGTATTTCCTCATTGGGAATAGGATATCTCATGTTGTGCTCATCTATGGTGCCGGAACGTTTCGCCCATTTGTTACGTTCCTTCACATATTCTACGAACTTTCCGGTTCTGATCAAGTCAAATCTTCTCCAGTTTTCTCCTAACAGTTCACGCATACGTTCATCAAGGATTTTCACACGGAATTCATCTTGACTCATGGAATTCCATTTCTTGTCAGCAGGTAACTGAAAACCCCATGCACGATTCCTCACTTCATTGACAATGTCGACACCTTCAGGCGTTCTGTTGATTTCATTCAAACATTCTGCATAACTGAGAAGGACATCAGCATATCTAAGAACGGGGATGTTTTTGCCTGAGTTCCACATATTGTTTATTCCAAGATCGGCATGCTGGTCTGTGCGGAAATCTTCATATTTCTTTACATGAGGCTTTAATTCATCATGATCCTCTCCCAAATCTTCCCAAGATACACAATCCAAGTCAGGAGTTTCACCATAATAACTGAAGTCATAACGTATTGAAACATCTTTTCTCAAGTCACCGTCTTCCCATATTCCACCATCCTCGATATTGCTATAAGCATATTCTGTAACAACTACATGGTCATACCCCGCAAAATAACATCCGTCACTCCACCAGTTCTGAGCCACACGGCTTCCAATCTGGAACTGAATTTTATTTTGGTTGGGATTGTTGTTGAACTGAAGTTCAAATAAAGATTCTGCAGTATTTGGTGTATTATAATCGAAAAGGTCTGCATAATTCACCAATGAATAGTTCATAGACATTACTTTTTCAAAACATTGGGCTGCCTTTCCGAAATCACGAAGCCCTGTTTCTACCGGTGCTGACATATATGCTTTGCCTAACAGAGCATAACCCGCACCTGATGTAGCTCTCCCCGCACTATTAGTCTCCGGAGCATATTTGGCAGCCTTTTCAAGGTCTGCTATCACAAATTTCCATGTATCAACAAGAGATTGTCTTCCATATCCTGTCTCTGAAACTTTATTCAGGTCGATCAATGGTATCTCACCCCAATACATTGCCAGTTCCAAATCCATGAATCCGCGTAGGAAACAAGCCTCACCAAGAAGTTGAGCCTCTTTAGTACCCGGCTGAATATTTTCATTGTCAAGAGCACGAATAATCTTAGCAGCCGAACTCACAACCGGGAATCGAGCATTCCACTGATCTTTTACTCGGCCCACAAGAGAATTAAGATTAGCGTCATAATTATCCAAGCTGGCATTTTCACCTCCGTCTTTCATTTGTAACGCTCCACGTTGAATTTCATCGGTTCCGGTCATGAGGAACCATGCTCTTTCATCTGTACGGGTGTCGTTGCCCATAGTGGTATATATACCGTTAAGATTCGTTTCAATATAAGAGAGGTCGCTATAAATCTGGTCTTCTGATAATCCCATCTGATTTTCTTCTTCCAAGAAATCAGAGCAAGATGCCAACATGCTGATTGCAAAGGCTGACAATATGTATGATTTTATATTAGTTTTCATGATAAGCTTGTTTTAGAAAGTAAGATTTAAACCGAAAGTAAATGAACGAGTTGCGGGGTATCCAAAATCTCCTGTTTCAGGATCGAACCCTTTGTATTTGGTAACGGTGAACAAGTTGGAACCTGTAGCATATACTCGGATGTTGTCAAAGTGTATGGCTTTCATCCATTTCTTTGGAAGAGTGTAACTAAGTGTCAAGGTAGCGAGTCTCAAATAAGAGGTGCTTTGCAATGCAAAATCAGTTTCCCATACATAGTAAGGATTATATCCCGTTGAAGTGTTGGTTATAGCTTTTGGGAAAGCTGCATTTGGATTTTGGGGACTCCAACGGTCAAGAAGATCTACTGAGGCCATGGATGTTCCGGTTGATGAAATCAGAGATTCATAATAATCACTTATCTTTTTTCCTCCGATTGAATAATTGAATATTGCATTGAGGGTGATACCTTTCCAAGTGAAATCCGTAGAAAAACCTCCATAAGCTTTAGGATCCATATAACCTACAATCACCCTGTCATCTTGATCTACTATGCGGTCACCATTTTGGTCAAGAGCGAAGAGATCGCCCAATTCAACATTTTTACCATTATAATTTAAACCTTGCCATTGTGCTCTATTTTCTTCTGTTGCAATGCCACCACATTTGAGGGCATATATCGAATTCAAGGATTCATTAAGGAATATGTTACCGGTTCTTTCAGTACCGTTAAGGATTCTTTCAACATTGCCATGAAGTTTTGTAACCTTATTATGGTCAACTGAAATATTGGCTGATATATTCCAAGTGAAATCTTTGGTGTCAATTGGAGTGGCACTGATAGTTGCCTCAAATCCCCTGTTCACTACAGAACCGATATTTTCCCACTCTTCCTTATATCCTGAAGTAAAGGCAAGAGCATGTTTCATCAAAAGGTTATCATTGTTAATGAAGAAACCATCAAGTGACAGACGCAACCTATTGTTGAGGAATGCCATGTCAAGACCTATATTAGTCTGTTTTTGTTTTTCCCAAGTAAGAATTGGGTTACCAAGCAAACCGCTTGTTGCGTATGAAGCCTGTCCGTTACTTACTGATGAATAATACATTGTAAGGTAAGCATAATTCTCGATATCCTGATTACCCACAACACCATAACCTACACGAAGTCTAAGATTGTCAAAGACCTGTTGTGTTTCCATAAATTTCTCATTTGTAACTGCCCAGTTAGCTGAGAAAGAGGGGAAGAAACCCCATTTATGTCCTTTTGCAAATCTTGATGATCCGTCGAAACGGCCGGTGACTGTAAGGAAATAACGGCTGTCATAATTATAATTCGCTCTTGCGAGGAAAGAAAGAAGTGAATTGGCGTAGAAGTTTGAGCCTATCTCTTTCTTATCATTAGCTGCAGCTCCACCAAGATCATGATATCCCAAGTCATTTGAAGCAAATCTGTCACCCTGTGCTTTTGTATAGTTGAATGTTGTGCGTGATGCAGATTGGCCCAAAAGGAAGTCGGTATTGTGTTTTTCTGCAAATGTGTGCCTGTATGTTATTGTATTGTCCCATTGCCATGAAAGTTTGGTCCATCTTTCATGTTTTGCACGTCCGTCTCCGTTATAATGGCGGATTGATTGCTGGATATAAT
>JAFLTT010000027.1 GCA_022509165.1 Muribaculaceae bacterium | reverse complement strand
CACAGAACATTTCAAGGAATTTTATGCGGTTTTCATCTTTGCTTCTATAAAACGGAAAGCATTATCATTGACAAGTGATATAATCCTATTATGTAACTCTGTATCTTTATTATATTTTCCGTGACATTGTATCACTTTATAAAGTGTCAAAGAAAATTCTATTGTCTCAATACGATTTCCCTCTTTATCGTGAGCTGAAAGAATAAGGGAGTCGGGGTTCTCATAATATCTGTTACTAAAGACACAATGACACATAGCAGTACCTTCTTCAAGATGTGCCCTAACAGAATTTAAGACCGAAATTTCAATATCATTATCTTCAATTACTATCCCAAAATAACAGGATTTCATTTTAGCAAATTCACTTTCTCTGTTAAGTTGTTGCTCAATATTCTTCTTCTCCCTTTCAAGTCTTTGCCTTTCCCATTCAATTTGCCTTTGCTCAAACTCAATCTTTTCAATTTCCATAACCTTTTTATTCCATCGGTCGTGTTCAGCCATTAGGTCTTGGGGGCAAATATATCTGACCGAATGAATATCTTTGCCACATCTATCAAGCAGTTTGATAGTATCGCACCACAATTGAATATTGCTTATTTTATAGCCGTGTCTTAATGCTATTTTATAGGAGTTCCAACATAAATCAAGATTAGAGGGATTTTTCATAAAATGTATGAATGCCCTTTTGTTCCCTCCCTTTAGTAATGTTTCCACTCTTGTGTCTTTTAGAAGCCGGCTCATCAGTTCAAAGGGGTGTAAGTCAAATTTGAAATGCTTTAGTCCGTTACGTTTGAGTTCCGGAATTAGTCTGAATTTCGGATATATGTATGTATCTGAAATATGGGAAAAGACATCGTTCATTTGTCTTAACTCAATCTCTGACCCATAATTAAAAGAGTCAACATAATATCCTAAAGTCCGCTTTAATCCCGTTACGGCAGTCTTTCCCTCCTTATTAATCCATAATCTGCAAACTTCGGTTATAAACCTTTCATACGTTTTCCCTTTATTAAATATTACCTTTAGTTTATAGACCCTTTGCACTTGTATTCCGTCTTGTATATGTAAAGTTGAGAAATAAGCAGATTGTTTATCGGTTCTTTCCCTCGTGTCCTTAATCTCTAACATTCTACCACATTCCTGACAATGGATATATTTTTCACTGCCTTTATGGATGAATTTATGTCCGCAGTCACTACAAACCGCCACTCCGTTTTTTGTTCTAAAGGCGATATGTTTAATCATTGTCTTGTCTGCCCAATCAACGGCTTTCAAATTTATGCCCTTAATTCGTTTGTTGGCTTTTACAACAATTTGCTCAAATTTGGTTCTCGGTTTCATAGTCAAAATTCATCAAAGAGTGATAACTGAGGTTGCTTGTTCTCGGTCTGTGGTTTTGCCTTTGGTCTGTTGCGTTGCTCCAATTTTCGCAGTTCTTCATCTTGGAAGCGTTTAAGTGCAATTTTGCGTTGCTCCTCTTTTTCTTCTTCGGTCAGCTCTATATGGTGGTTTACAACTACGTTGCAGTTCATAGATTTTCCTATGTCGGTTATCTGTTCCTCATAGAAATGGACTGCCATACCGAAAATTTCATCATCGTGGAAGCCATGACATCCGGATTTCTGTACTTGATTGAGGATGTATGTTACAACATCTTCAATGGGTCTGTTATGGCTCTCATATTTGGCTCTGAAAAGTTCATCGTTCTTTGCTTTTGTGTCAAGATAATTCTTGATTGTCTCCTTGAAATAATCTGTTCCGTTCATAGTTCCGTGTTTAAGGGTTAGTAATGGGGAAAGTGGGTTCAGATTGCCTCTCTGTATTCATCTTCTATTTCTTCAAGGTCGGCAAATTCCTCAACCGCCTTTTTTGAGGGTCTTGTGGGGTTGCTCCACTCTGCGATTTCTTCGGGGGTCATATCCCTAACCTCAACCACATCCCAATCTTTCAGCCATAGGTCGGCACATTCAATTTCCTCATTAGTCAGATTGGTGGGGTCTCCGCTAATCATATAGTCAAGAGCCTTTGTAGGGAATGGAAACATCTTGTCGGTAAACATAATTCCTAATTTTTTGAAATGTTCTGTTCTAATTCTTTTCCCTTTTGTTTGAAGCCACAGGCTTCTCGCGTCGGGAATTTTTCGGTGCCTACAAAGGGAGTCAAGGTGAGCGAAAGAGCAAGTGTGAAGAAGGTAAAGACACGGAATACCCAATTTGGCACAAATTGTGGAAGGCTGCCGTAAGTCTTTACCGCCCGGAAAGAGAAGCGGCACTTGATCAGAACACCTACTCCATAACTTTGTAGCAAAAAATCCGGACGCGGCAAGAAAGTGTAAGACAAGAAAAAGAGAAGTCCCCATGCTCACGCACAGGGACAACCGGTCAAACATCTATGGCAAAAAGACAATCAAGTGTTTTTGAAGCAATTATTGTTTTAAAGAAACATGGATTAACCTTTTAACAGGAACTTGAGAGATTTTTTAATAGCCGGCAACGCTCCTGACAGTTTCACCTCATCAAGTGTAAGAGAATCGACGACAGAATCAAGAAGATCCATATTTGGATAAACTTTAGAATTGTTGGCAATATAGTCATACACCATTCTTGAAGATCCTCTCAATTCAATATTGCCGTTCCAGGGGAATGTATCAAGAAACTTACCCATAAGACGTGGAAGTGCCGTGACTTCTATTTCCAATGAGGGAGAAAGCCAATGACGGCAAAGTTCCCTGACTTTATAGATGTGAGGTTTCCTCTCAAAAAATCTTCCTCGGATTTCAAAAGTCCTCTGAAGTTGTATTCCCTCCACTACGGAGACAGTAGAAAACCAACCTTTCAGAGTGCCACTCATGGCTTTCCATGAGTCAATGTCTATTATCCAGACTTTCCTTCCACAGCCGAGACAAATTGCATGAGTGTCTTTTGTAGCATAAACTGTCTGATTTCCACATCTCAGACAATGGATGACGTTGTTTTTCTTTCTAATGGCAGGATGAGAAATAACATTTTCCTTAGCCCATTCCGTCACTTCGTTGGGTAGCGGATTAATTTTCCTGTTAAGCTCCACTACCTTCTTTTGATATTCCGTTTTAGGCTTCATATCTTAGAGGTCACGAGGTCTTAAAGGTGTTTCCCTTCCTGGATTAGCAGCATCAAGAGAGAGTTTGCGGAATTGTTTCAACAAAGGTTCAAGATCAAGTGAAACTCTACGGGCTCTAAGTCCGGCAGCCTTGTTCCCTTTAACCAGTTGTGCCTGGGCATTAATGCGAAAGGAGTCACACAATTCTGAAATTTTATCGATAAGGTCTTTCATAAGTTTTCATTCAGATTAATGGTATTTCAAATGATTTTACAACACACCTGGCATTCTTGTCAAGAATGAACCAATATTCGGAATGGTAAGGAGATCCTGACAAAGACTCTGCTTCATACTCAATCTTCACTTTCCATCCATTGAAAGTTTTATTGGCCTGTGATTCCGGAGAAAGAGGCATGAATGAACGCAGCAATGATGTGGCAGACATCTGCCGTTCCATAAGGTCTGTGATTTCAGGATTCTCAAAATCCATAAATTCAAAACCTCCGGTCTTTTCCATCACTTTTTCATTGATTCTCATCATCGCTACAGCGATAGCCATTTTTTCATCATCGTTCACATAATCACGTCCGAAGATGCTGTCAGGCTTACTGATACCGAGAATTTTCACTGATTCCGGTTTATCCACACTTGCCAACAATGCAATTTTGGCAATCTCTTCCGGTTTTCCAGATCTTGTGCCGCAATGGAAAATAAAATACCCTATTAGGCACCATACGAATATTCCTCCGCAAAGGAATATCGTCAGTTTCATTCCCGGCTTCATACCTTAATAACTTTAGTCTTGTCGGGTGAAATACCAAGGCGTTTGACTGAGAGGCTTCCGTCTTCGCCAAACAGTTCAATCTCGTTGGAAGTAATCTCGTCCCTGCACAGTTCCCTGACTTCTCCGAGAGTCATGGAGTGTCCGAATATATTTCTCCAGATAACAAACTTGCACGGATCTGAATCATTGTTATAGTTTGAGCAGTTAAATGCCTTCGAGCCTATGCGGATGTCTCCACCACAAACCGGGCATTTGCCTATCTTTGATTCCATTTTTACTTCTCCTTTATCATCGAGGATAAGTACGGTCGGGAAAGTTTTCCATTCCTTAGTTGCAAAACCATCGAGCATCAGTTCCTTTTTCAAAATGAGTTCTTTGATTTCATCATCACTCATTCTTCTGTTACCGATTATCCCGTTGATATAAAATGAACAGGAGGCGTTTTCACCGATCCCATTTTCACATCTGTAACCCTTACAGGTCTTGATCACTTTGCCGCCACACAGGGGGCAAGTTCCGATTTCTTTAACTTGTTTTTCCATATTGAGTAAATTATTTTATTTAAGTGCCTGCCATTGCCATATAAGAGTTTCGGCAATAGCTTTCCCGGACATTACGCTTGCCCAGCCTTCCGGGTCAAGAGAAAACCAAAGGTCATTCCATGATAAAGTACGGATCTGCCATGCGAGCAGATACAGGTCAGTGTTTATCAATTCAAGCCTTGTAACCACTTCATTGGCGATATAATACCTTTCGGCAGAGTTCAGAAGGTTCACCTTATGTTTTTCAGTAGAGCCGTCGGCTCCTGAAACATTGTATGTACCGGATGTTACGAGCTGGGCCATGAAGGGGTATAAAGATGCCATCTGTGCGGCCGCATCTGTAAGCTCATCTGAAACAAGTGCGGCTATTGCCGTTCCTTTGAGGTGCCCTGGCACCGAACTTGCGACAAGAGCGGAGTTCTTCGGTATTTCAGTGGTAACAAGTTCTGCAGCCCGTTTAATCTGATATAGATTCTGCATAGCACCCTGAGCGTTTGCAAGGTATTCAAGCATTTTGTCTTCAACTGCATGAACACGATCGAGAGCAAGAGTGACAGCAGCTTCGGCAGCAATAATTTTTTCCTGTGTCGTCTTCCTTTTCTTGTGAATGCTTTTCAGTTCCTCCGTCTGGAGTATCACTGCCGCTGTCAGTGTGGGGTCTGTTTGCTGGGCGAAACATTCCAAGCCACTCATCAATAACTTCAGAGATATGACGAGGACGGCAGACCCTTTTATGATAGTTTTCCTTTTCATAAGAAGTCATAGTTTCATTGATGATTTACGATTTTCTGCAAGATTTCTATCCCGGTCGTTTTTGTTGGGCAGTATTTCATACTGCATTGTCTTACCAATCAGACAGTCATTCCAGTCTTTGAAAGATTTGGGAGGATTCCATTCCCCGGTCAAGCCTTTAATCCCAAAATTTTTAGACAGAAATACTTTGGCCGATTCATTGCCACGATACAAGACAGATTTGTTTATCGCCACAACTTCCATTGAATCCTCTTTTTTGTTGAATTTCAAGGGGATTTTCTCAACCAAACCTATTAATCTCATGGCATAGATACGTCCTGCAAGATCATTGTCGAAACAATCATAGGCTTTTGCACCCGGGAACCTTTCAAGAACATTCTTGATTTGTTTATCAGAAAAAGTTCCTCCAAGAGAAACCAGTGCTGATTCATTGCCTATCCTCAGTCGGTTTATCTGGTAGAATGCCATTGCGTCAAATGCGGATTCACAGAAGAAAATATTTGACACAAGACCGTCGCCGTTTCCTGACAGGTTGGCGACCCATGAGGCGGAAGATGAGTCTGTTCCGGCAGCCTTAGACTTATATGATCCGGCACCCCTTATTTCATATCCCGCTACATTATCGTAATTCCCTTTTGTATAAGGGAAGCCGATATTGTAGCCATCAAAGCTGCGGTTGTTCTTATCCCTTATAAGGGAAATGAACGGAGCAAATCTTTCAACAGTTTCTTGAGAAAACCCACGTTGAGCGAGTATGTAAGGTATTTTGCCGGATTCTATCTGTCTTACTTCATATCTTGAAGGTTCAAATGAAGCTGTTGTGGCACTTTTCTTTACAAATTCCCTGTCCTCCCTGAATTCAGGTTCGGGCATGTTTGCAAACTTTGCCAGCACTTTAGCCACCTTGTGCCACTCATCGTTACCTGAAACATTAAAGGAATTTATATTT
>JAFLTT010000026.1 GCA_022509165.1 Muribaculaceae bacterium | reverse complement strand
GTAAGCATTAACTGAAGTACACCTTTGGGAGGATTTCAAGGATTTGTACTTTTGTAGATTTATAAAGACCGGTTCAACTGTTACAGAAGAATCGGTCTTTAGTATTTTTGTAGTACAGCGATTATATCATTTAGCCATTTGCCGGACTTTGTTCATCTTTGCTTCCGGATGGTCCATTATCCACCGGTGAGGCAGTAGGGATGCCAGTTCCAGGGGAGATGCTTTTTCGTAGTAAGGCATATTGGCTATGACATTGTTGAGATAAGCCCGGGGGTTGACATCGTGGTTGCGGCAGGTGGCAAGCAATGACTGTACCACGCACATATCCTCGGCTGCCTTGTGGTTGCCACAGAACAGATAGTTCTTCCTGCCAAGCGTTATGGGACGGATTTCGTTTTCGGCCAGATTGTTGTCAAGCCTTATGCGACCGTCTTCAAGGTAGCGCATCATGTTGGGCCACCGGTTATAGGTATAGGTGACAGCCTTGCCGATCAGGCTCTCCGGACTATATCGTATTCCTTTTGTCTCTATCCATTCTTTGATTTCATCCATGACAGGCTTAGCCTTAAGCTGTCTGTGCTCCTTTCGTTGCTCGAAGTTCATGCCCCGGGTGTCACATTCGTGCTCGATGTGATAAAGCTCCCTTATCCTGGCCTTGACCCACGATACTGCCTTGGGATCCTGGCTCATGGCCTTGTCCCATTCCCTGCAGATATGAACCATGCAATGTACCAGGCGCACATCGGCACACGGGCCGTAGGCCGCAGTGTAGGCGCTGTAGCCGTCACACTGCAGATATCCCTTGAAGCCGTATCTGTCTGTAAGATTTTTTATAACTTTTGCCGCTCTGGACCCCTTGTCATAGAAGAAGACCGCCAACCCTTCCATCACTGAGCGTGCCATCCACAGATATTCCTTGTCAGCCTGATGTCTCTCATTGTTGATTACCGGAACCGTGGTTTCGTCGGCCTGTATGTAATCACTTGCCATCACCTCTGCCTTCAAAGCCTCATAAAGCGGTCGCAGAAGCTCCATGGTCCTGCGGAACCAGCCTGTCATGGTGGCTTCCTTTATACCCTCCATGCCCAGATGGGCGAACTGCTTTATCTGTCGGTAAAAGGGCATGTGATACTCGTATTTCTGCAACACAACCTCGGCAAGAAGAGTTGGGCCGGCCATGCCTTTTGCTACAGGAAGCAACGGCATCGGGGCGATGATCACGCCTTTGCCTCTCTCGACAGGTTCGGTAGGATCCTTGAGCCCGAACTTGGGCCTCACTATGGCCCGGCGGTACATCATCCCCGGCTGGAACTCCACAGTATGGGACACCTCCTCTCCGATCTTGCGGTAACGGCTCAGATCAATATCCTTGGGTTCGATCGTGTCGATGACAAGCACCGGAAGATTCTCCCAACTCTCCCTCTTGCGTGAGGTGTGTTTGCGCCTGTGACCCTTGACCTCGACTTCGGGTTCAGTTGGTTTTGGGACTTCTTCAGCTTCGGGCTTCTTTTCCCCGAAGTCTTCCTCGCTGAACAGTCCCGGCTGCCCGCTGCCAGGTATGAACCTCTCGCTCTTGCGCCCGAACAACTGGCGGTTGAGCCAGGCTATCTGCGCCGTCTGTTTCTTCAACTGTTCGGACAAAGCCTCAATCTGGACCATGAGCATCTCATTGGTCTTGGTCAAGGTCTCAACGGTGGCCGTCAAAGTCTGTTCAAGGGCTGTCATCAGGTATCCTTCTTATATATTCAAATTTACATAAAATCCTTTGTTTATGCAAGTTCCAGACAATCTAATTTGTTAGTTTTCATAAGAAAAAAGAGGAAGAAAAAATCTCCCTCTCACACATGGTATTCGACCCTTTCGGCCCGTAGTCTCCTCAGCCTTTGGGCCGGATCCTCCCTCAGTCCCTCGACCATCACAACCAAATCCCGCCACTCCATCGTATACGTCTTCTTCTCAGGATCATAATCCGGCAGACGGAACCTGCCTGCCTCAAGTCTCTTCACATACATCACCATACCGCCGTCCTCGGCATGGATCAGTTTCATCAACTTGCGGTTGTTGCCTATGAAGATGAAGACATCTCCGTTCCTCACCTCCGATCCGAGTTTCTCCTTGATGACACCTATAAGTGAGTTTATACCTTTCCGCATGTCGGTGAACCCGGTACATAGATGATACCGCATCGTGTCGTTCAGAGAGAACATGGCTCGCCCAGACTCTTACGTATCACTTCCAGCAACACTTGTTCTGAGCCTCTCCCGAAGTGGGCCCTCAATCCATTGGGGAAGGCAAGGCTTACCCCTCCGATTTCTCCCGGTATCGTATCCAGGCTAACGCAATGGCTCTCTGTGTCATTATGGATTTCAATAGGAACAAGACCGCTCTCCATTTTTGGCCGGCTGTACTTCTTCTTCCAGTAATAATAACTGGTGAAACATATTCCTTTGTCCCCAAGATAAGCCTTGATGCTCTTGCCGCTCTCTTTTTGCTCCCGCTTGAGAATTTCAAATTCTTCTTTTGTCATAGTACAAAAAATTATAGAGTTTGTAATCCCGCAAAATTACAAACCCTATATCCTGTACTCAAGGTGTACTTCAGTTAATGCTTACCGATAAGCGTTCAGGGCATTATATAACAATAAGACACGGAAACTACACCGTGTCTTACTGCCATTTATCTGAAATTCTTGTTAAAAAGGGTCAGGTACTGGCTCCAGGAGAACCAGTTGCCATTTCCGGCAACACCGGTCGTTCAACTGCTCCACATCTCCACATCACCCTCAAATATAAACGCAAACGCATTAACCCCATGATTATCCTCGATTATATAAAGATCACCAAAAAAAAGTCTCTGGAAGGGATAATTAGTGGTAAGCAAAGTTCGACTTATAGATAAAAAGAAAATGTAAAATCAAAATGTATATTTTATAATATTTGTTCAATTTTTGATACATTATATTTCTCAAAATCATCTAAACGGTTATAAAGAGCAGTAACCAATGCTTGATTATCTGGATTTTTTTCTTTTGCATCATAGTATTCCACTACTTTAAAGGAAGCACCTATATCACTTACTCTTCTTCCTAACCGTGTATCTGCACTATATTCTAATCGTAACAATAATGCCTCAATTCCATTTATTTCTTCAATATTAGTTCTATTTTTAGAAGCTTTGAAATGTTTATATAGTAAATTAAATAAACCAAAATATTTCACTACTTGATAACGAAGAATAATAAAAACGAAATTTGCAGCTGATCTAATACCTTTATCAACATCTTTTTCTTTATTAATATAATAATTAGCAGAACCAGCAAAACCACGTGATAAGAATGCAGAAATCATAGCAGTAAGATAACAATTACCAGACACGCCATCTCCATTCTCCGCATAAAACCGTAATTTATCATTACGGATAATAGAGCGTATACTTTGACAAATAAGTTCAAGTCCAGGATTATAGGGTTTGCGTAGTCCTACATAGTGTTTAATTAATTCCTCTATTTTATTATGATCTGATGGTGAATAACGTGCAATTGTATTGAATAAATGTATCTTATCTTCATATGAAATGGTCCTGAATTCTTCAAAACATGATTTTGGCATCACCCCACTATCTTTCATTTGATTTAATTGTATTTTTCTTTTATTTTGGTCTTGTGTAAGATAATCTGGCTCAGTCAATATTAGGTCAACATCCTGTTTCTCTGAATTTATGTCGAAATTTTTATGTCGTAAAATCTCATCTTGTCCATTGATACAATTCCGAAAATCATTATCCATAATAAAGACTCTTCCTTTATAATGTTCCATAAATCTTCCGGCTCTACCTTCAATATTCTGAGCATCAAATTTTTTTAAATTTTTTGTTCCTTTTTTGCCTGATAAAACTATGATATTTTTAGCAGTGGTATTTACGCCTTCCGTAATAGTTGTAGTACATATTAAAACTCTTAGGACTCCTTCATTAAATAAAGTGATTATCTCTTGTTGTATATATTTTGGAACTAATCCATGGTGTATTCCTATACCTTTTTTAAGAGCTTTTGCGACAATCCACTGATTTCCTTTTCTATCTGCAAATAAATTAGTAATATGATTGATTAACATTATAACTCTTATATTATCATTATTTTCGAGAAAAGTATCATTAGCTATAAGTTCCTTTGCCCAATATTCAGTTAAATACTTTTGATTACAATAAATTATTGTATTCTCACCCCTTTTCAAAAGTTGTCCAACAAGTTGAATAACACGAGATTTCTTAGCCCTATTTGTAAATTTTAAATTAAAAGTTTCATTTACTTTTACATTAAGCGCTGAATTAATTATAATCTCATCTTTATCTACAATGTGATAATGATTATAGTCTACAGTTTTAAAACCATATTTATTCAAAAAAATCATAAACGAAGATTCAATGGTCGAATTTTCTTGGTTTGGCAACACTATATATGGTCCTACAAGTAGTGCATCTGTATTGTCATTTTTCAGTAATTCAAATAAAGCTATTCTGTAAGCAACGTCACGTTCATTTTCTTGAGGTGTCTCATCTATTATAAAACCATTATCTAGTTTGTACACTTCATCAACGAAAACAAAATCAAGATTTATATTTTTGTTTTTATCGAGGAATGACAAAAACCGTTCCGGCGTAAAAATAAACAAATTATAATTTCCTAATGTCTCTACATCACTTAGTGTATGTATAGCATATAACTCTTTTATCCATGCATACTCATTTTTTGTATAAATCTTAAATAAATTTTCAGAAAGAAGTGAAATAGTAGGAAAAATAAATGCCACATTTAGGTATCCCATTTTTCTTACTACTTCATATATTAAAAAAGTTTTACCAAAAGAAGTTGCTGCACTCAGAAAATAACGATTCCTTTGACCTTTTTTAAACATCTCTAAAACCTCTTTCTGGTACCGATGTAACATTACTTTATTGCCAACAATCAAACTACTTTCTTGAAGATAATTAGAAAACGTTTGCATACTTATTTCTTCATTAACAGGAGTTTTAATATGCAACATTGGATCAAAATATTGGGGAATGCCAGCTTGATTTGCTAAGTAATGCAAGAATAATTTATCAGATTGTGAAAGATCACAATCTTTCATCATATCAAAAAAAGAACAAACTTCCTTAATCATAATTGGCCTTAAGTTCTCATTTTCTTTTGCCGAGTTTATTAACCTTATGGCATTAGAGGCAGCTTCTGACTTATCCATTGTAAAACTTTTGTTTTAATATTTCTACTATTGTTGACAGGAAGAAAAATGAAAAACAGATCATGCGGGATCGTCAATCCAGGGCTTACAGGTCCATAAGTTTGAAGATGATTTATTACTTCAAAAATAAGTTCTTCATATGTATCCGCTTTGTCATCAAAAATAATAAGCATTGGATATACTAAATGCATATTATAATGTTTTGCTTCAACTGCCATGTTAATTAAAGGATTTTTTCTCCATACATCAATAATGTTTGGAATTCTGCTCAAAGGATCAATTTTTTCGTAATGATTATCTAATGCAACAAAATTACGATTTAGATATTCATCCGAAAGAGCTTTATCGATATTTACAAATAAAGCATCAAGAGAAGACTTATACCCATTTATATAAAACTTAGCCTCACCAAACCATAAATAAATATAACCATCTCTTTCAACCATTAAATAGGAATCATATCCTTTTGTTTCTTGATTTTCTAATGGAGAATACATATAACCTCTGGCAATAGCCTTATATGCATGATAAAAATGTTCTATTATAAGATGTAGTAGAACTTCTCCTTGGAAACCATAGGCAAGTTTATTCTTATGTGGTGCTTTAGGATTGTACTTCAATTTACTTTGTAACGCTCTTATTTGAAGATTGTCCAAATCTGAGAGTATTATTTCATTATCATTATATGCATACTCTACTACACCATTATAAATTATTCTAGCTATATCGTCATCTGAACCTATTTGTTTTAGGCAATGATCACTGTAAGTTGAAATATGACTACGTGGTATTACCTTACCATTAACATTAACTGGTAGTCTATAATGCAATAACAATGTATTATTAATTAACTTATGAAGGCTTTCTCGCATGTAATATAAACTTATAATAAACCTAAACTAAAAAAGTTAATAGCGCTACCTAACTTTTGTTTCTTACCTAATATCTACAACTCATTAAAAGTAACTTCATAACATCTTTTTCATGACCAGTTTTTATAAGATTTGTAAATCATCCTATATAATGCTAAATCATGAAACTACAGCTTTCTATTACTTTAAAAGAAAATTCACACCTTGTTTCTAACAAGAAATTAATTAATGTTTTATCTGGAATATAATTAATCTTAAGCACCTT
>JAFLTT010000025.1 GCA_022509165.1 Muribaculaceae bacterium | reverse complement strand
CTTACAAAGGTAAGAAACTGATGTGTATTTCACATGGCATCGGTGCCGATAACATTGAAATTGTAATGACTGAACTTGATGCCCTTGCAAATATAGATTTCAGCACCCGAAAAATAAAAAAGGAGAAGAGAGTTCTTGAAATTGTGAGGGTCGGTACATCCGGTTCACTGCAATATGATCTCAAGATAGGAGATTTTGTAATTGCAAAAAATGGGATGGGATTTGACGGAATACTCAATTTCTATGAAGGAAGAGATTCTGTGTGCGATCTGGAATTTGAGAAGAAGTTTTGTGAATTTGTAAATTGGAATCCCCAATGGGCAGCCCCTTATGTAGTGGAGGCTGATGAATCTCTGGTAGAGAGAATAGGAAGAGACGATATGTTGAAAGGAAATACTATTGCCTCAGTAGGATTTTATGCTCCGCAAGGAAGGGAAGTCCGGCTTAAACTAAAAGACCCTGACCTTATCAAGAAAATAGAGGAGTTCAGATATAATGGTGAACCTATTACTAATTTTGAAATGGAGAGCGCATGTTTGCAAGGTATGGCTAAGCTCTTAGGACATAAAGCTATGACTGTATGTTGCATTATAGCCCAACGACGTGAAGAAGATGCTAATACTGATTATAAGCCTTCAGTAGCAAAATTAGTAGAAACGGTGCTCGACAGGATTTAAATAATAAATTCCTAATTCAGGAAACAGAATACCTGTTGCCCGGATGACGGAAAATAATGCCGTCGAATTCAAGTTCGTTTAGTAGACCTAATAATTTAGATACGGGGATTCCGCTGAGTTGTACCAGATGGTCAATCTGCATGGGATCTCCGACTTTTTGTAATATCTCGTAAATTTTTTTGTTATCACCCTCAAGTTCCGGGAAAAGGTTTCTTTGTTGAGGATTAATCTGTAAATCGAGAGGTTGCCAGCCTACTGACTCAATTATATCGGCTGCCGTTTCAAAAAGATGAGCCTTATTTCTCTTAATAAGATGATTACACCCGGAACTCAGTTCATCTGTTGCTTTCCCGGGCAATGCCATAACTTCCCGATTATATTGGAACGCGTAATTAGCCGTAGACATCGCACCCCCTTTTACCTTACTTTCCATGATTAGAGTCACGTCTGAAAGGCCGGCTACAATTCTATTCCTTGCGAGAAAATTAGCAGCAAAAGGTTTGGTGCCGAAGGGGTATTCAGAAAGTATGGCCCCTCCCTTTCTTACTATCTCTTTAGCCAGATTTCTGTTGGCTGACGGGTATACCATATTTAAGCCATGAGCCACAACAGCAACGGTGACTAATTCTTTATCCAATGCATTTCTATGGGCCACGGCATCTATCCCATAGGCAAGGCCGCTAACTATAGTCATATCCGGGAAATAGATGCTAAGATCATTTATGGTCCTGTTGCAGTATTCCACACCATATGGCGATGGTTTCCTGGTGCCTACAACAGCCACAATATGTTCGGCCTCTAAATCTGCTTCTCCGAGCTTATATAGCACCAATGGAGCGTCGTAAGTTTCAGCCAATCGTGAGGGATAATCTTCATCAAGAAGAAACAGGGGAGAGATATTATGTTTTTTTATTACTTCCCATTCTTGCCTTGCTTTAGACAGGGCTTCCTCCCGGGCCAAAGTGCCAAACTCATTATCAGCACTTATTCCTAATTTCGACACAAGTTCTTTAGTAGGAAGCGTAAAGAATTGTTCCGGAGTAATACCTTCTGATAATGCTTCCCTTAAAAAATTAGCATGGGGTCTCTTTTTAAGAAAAGAGAAAGCCATTTTAAAAATTACATCACTTGTGTCCATTGTATTAGAAAAAACACCTGTTTAATTCAGATATTTTTTAAATGCTTCGGCTATTTCTTCTCCTTTTGATAATTTCCCATCCTTAAGCGATACAATTGTCACCTTAGCTTTTAGCACCAACTCTCCGTCGGGCTTGTAAAGATCCTGATAGAAGATAAACCGAGCACCCTCTCTTTGAAGATTAATACAACTAAAAAAGGTGTCTCCGCTTCGTAAAGGAGTGAAATATTCTATTTCCATTTTTCTCACCACCGGATCTATACCCATTTTATGCATTTCAATAAAAGGAAATCCGGCTTCCCGACAGAATTTATGACGGGTATGCTCCATGTAATGGAGATAATTGGCATTGTTGACTATCTGCTCGCAATCAAGTTCGTAATCACGAACTTCCATTTGTAGTTGAAAACAATATTTATTTTTCATTTTATCATTTCTTATCATTATTATTGGATATAGTATTATTGCTGAATGAAGCTATCACATCCTTAAATTGTTTGAATTCCTCAAAACTGTCAGTTGGTAACCATATCCAGCCTTTTTTTTTAAAACAGAGGAGTACATATTTTCCCCCATTCTTCATCTCAAGAAATTCTTCCCGGCTTATGGTATATTCCTTCCTTGGAGATATGCTGTTATTTTCTTCATTTTCCTTTTCTTGGGGGTCAATAAATTCCAGTGTCACTTTGGAATCATCAAATATCACCTTGTGCGGTATGGAATTGAATGCTGTGAGAGGGTTCATTCCGTAATAAAAATAAAGAAACGCTACCACAAGCGGTATGACCATAAAGATCCAAATCAACGCTACAACGAAAAAACGGATATTGAAAATTATTCCACATAAGATGAAAACCACAATGCCCGCTGCTGTAATAGAAATCCAAGGCATACCATTCTGAAGAAAAAGCACTTGAAGCATTTGCTTGCTTGGCATCTTCAATTCTCGTGTTGCAGTCATTTATCTCTTACGGCTCTTGTGGATTGATATGTGGCAAGGTTTTGGGGTAGCAATTGCTGTACATATCCTGTGCCCTCTTCATTGAAAAGAACTTCCATATCCATGTACTTATTGCCGTTCCCTTTGGTAAATGGGAAAACTTCAGACTTTCTCTCAAGAGCTTTATCACATTGTAATGATTTACCTGTGATGGAATCTCCGGAAAGACTTTTATCTACACCCTCCTTGCTACACCAAACGGGGATTATTTCACTGACCGGAGGATAACCTAATCCAGTCCACATAATGTATTGCTGAGTCAGAAAATCCGGAGATAATGTTTCTCCCTCTTTTAGAGGTTTACATCCTTCAATTACTATTGAAGCCGTAGATGTGAAACGGGGTATAAAATCCTGATCAATCACCCATTTCCCTTCTCCTTTGCTGAAATCTTTGTCTAATAGAGAATGATAAAAGCTTCGGCTTAAAACTTCAGTAAACACTTCAGGGGTGACATTTTTTTCCTCTATATAATCCTGGAGAAGGTGATTTGCATTGGCCTCACGTATGAACCCGTATCCCTCATTATCTCTGCCGGTATGGCTGTAGTTGGTTCTGACAATAATAGGCTCCGGTGCTTCATTCAGATTAATCCTGTTATACTGATGATTATTTGTCTCAAAATAAGCTCCATGACCATAAGCATCGATAACTCCGAAATTGGCCTCTATCCCCATAGGGCAGGGTAGGGTGTCCAGAAGAGTGGCAAAGTCTTCGATATCCTTACATTTCTTTAATGCAAGGCTCATAACAAAACCTTCCTTATCCATTTCTTTTTGAGGTACATCATCATCCTTCAGATTGTAAGATGCTGTATTCATCACGGCAAAACCATATTCATTCATTCCCATCCAGGCTTCATTCAGAAGTGAGTCAGCGGAATTGAAGAGTGCGACGTAAGCAAAATCGTTTCCTTTTGAAGGAATATATTCAATCTTATTATCAAATGCACTGGTGTCTCTGTTTTTCCAAAGCATCGGTCTGCCATAAGGATTCATATCGGCTCCAACTATAGCCGAAGTGCAGGCTAAACAAGGAGAAAAACTTATAACAGCGAGACAAATAAAAAATAAAAAACGATTAGCCATGAGTAGTAATTTACCACAAATTTAATCAAAATAATTCAGTTTCTGCGGTAAGCGCCAATAGGGAAGGAGTCGGGTAATGGTTTTAGATAAAGAAAGGGGCGATTTCACATCGTCCCTCTCCGATTCCACTATAAACATATCTAACTAAACTTTCTCGCATTTAAACTTTCTCACGAAACCTTAAATACTCTTCCATATTGCTTTTATGTAATTAAAACATTGAGGAAGTTAGATGGTTTAGTTATTTATATCGGTTTTAAACAAATAAACAATAATTAACTATTGCCTCTAAAACTGATGAATTTTATAGTTTTTAAAAGAAGTAAAATTCACCTAAACTGACGGATTTCAGGCATATATTCAAACCCTGAATTCCGGAGGATCTTAATAATCTCCTCGGGATTACAATCTATTTCCTGACAAAGATCTGCCAGATCTTTATATTCTCCATCTCTAAGTTTCATATTTATAAAACTTAAAAGCATGAAAGGATCTGAAGGTATCATTTTGAAATAAATTAGAAAAGATTATATAATCCGGTTCTTTCTACAAGAGATTTTATTTTTGAATGTCATATCCCTGGGCTTTAAGATAATCTAAAATCTTATAGTCCATGGCATGTTTGTAATATTCAAGGATATGAGCACACCAATCGTTGTCGGTAGTACCTCCCGATCGAGTTTCATTATAATGCTTTACTATTTTATCGTACTCTACAAGGTCTTTAGTGAGTTTATCTTCGTCACTTGTGTATGCATTCTTGAAGAAAACTGTATCATTGTGCTGTTTGGGCTTCAGGTCAGGATGTTCACGCGGAATACCAAGAGCCAGACCGCAAACAACAAACACTCCTTTCGGCAATTTCAGGAGTTGAGCTACTTTAGCCGGGTCAACAGTACGTAAATAACCTACGCAATTGCTACCTAAACCGGCAGCTTCTGCAGCTACTACGGCACTCATCATGGCCAAAGATGCATCTATAATACCAATGATAGTTCCATCCATAGTATTTGTGAAAGGAGGCATATCCAGATTTTTTTCTTTAGCAAGAAGTTCCATCTTATGATAATCAGAACAAAAAATCAGAAGTCTGTTGCAGGTCTTCAATTGTTTCTGACCTGTAAGTTCATAAAGTTTTTCTTTAAGAGCCTGATCATCAATATCAATTACAGAAAATTGTTGACCATTATAACTTGTAGGAGTGTTTCGGATGGCCTCAAAGATGAAATCCATAGTTTCCTGTGGGATTGCTTCTCTTTCATAGCGTCTTACGCTGGTACGCTCCAGGAGTGCTTTTTTTACTGTTTCCATATTAATATTTCTGTTTTGGTTCTTAATTGAGGCGTTCTTAGGGGTATCTTTTATTCCTAAATTTTACCTAAATAGGGGAGAAGACTCCTGTTTTAAAAAGAGACCGATGAAAAGGTATAATCCGTTTCATCGGTCTTATAAAAGCCACACCAAAGGGATTAAGATGAAACTCCGATAGTCAGGATTTGAGTGCCACCTGCACCTTTGTAATCCGCCTGTGTCTGTGGAGACATCGCCTGATAGGCGTGGGGCCCGCCATTGATGCAGTTGCGTTTCTCGGTAGTTCATTAAAAATTGATGAGTTTCCCAATAATCTTTGATGTGGTGTTGTCTTTAAAGGTGTCTCATCTTTATAATGCAAATATAACTTGTTTGGTTTACTTTGTCAAGAAATTTTGATATATATTTTGTATGTAGGACTCGTTCCTCAATTTTTGTACCTTTCTTGACTGACAGATAACATGAGAAAGGAAGTAAGGAACTTGACCGTACCGTTAAAATTCCTCCGGCTCTGACAGCCGAATTGGAACGTACCCAAAGCCGGGGGTTTCAGAAGGTAAAAAGACCAATTTTAAGACCATTTGGGGACCGTCTTACCATTGAAAAATTAACTTTCAAATTATCAAGAGATTAATAATTTTGTATAGAAGTAGGCGTTATTTAATCCTTAAAAAGTTAGTATCTTTGCCACAAAATAACAAAACCCGATAGCTTGAGTGCACAGGGGGGCTCCCAGGGATCTAAACTAAACCCGACAGCTTGACGAATCAGGGGCTGCCGGGAATCAACGATGCAAATATACTGAAAAATTGGTTAGAACACCAAATTTAAGAAATAAATCAAGTGAAATATAACGACCTTCAAAATATACTCTCTAAAGATAGGTTTTCTCGGTATTTGCTGGCATGTAATAACGATAAACGTAAAGCGCTTATACTTTATCGTCTGAACTTGCGTCTTTCCCAGGAAATCTATGCTATTTTACTTTATTTTGAAATTGATATTAGAAATTCTATTGATGAGAAACTCAAAATAAATCTTGGTTGTAATTGGCTTCGCGATTCTATTTCACAAGGAGGGATTTTTGATATAAAATCATGTAGAGACAGTGCTAAAATTATATCGAAGGCTTATTTAAGATTAAAAAGGAATAGAACCTATTCCCTTTCCAAATTAATTGCTGAAATGGAATTTGGGATATGGAAGTACATGTTTGCCAACCCTCAATATAGAGCTACCGCTAGAGTTTTATTAAATGTCTTTCCCAATAAACCCAAATCCACAGCTCAAAAACAATATAATAATACATATTTTTTTAATGCTCTTGATGGTATCAATATTTTAAGGAATCGGGTTGCCAACCATGAACCTATCTGTTTTGGTCTTAGACAAAATACTATAGATACTTCTTATATTAGAAATGCCTATGCTGATATCTTATCTTTATTTTCATGGATGGGAATTGATGGAAAAAGCCTTTTATACGGATTAGACCATGTCCTTAATGTTTGTGATAAAATTGGTCAATTATAAAAGATAACTATCTTTTTACAAATGATTAGGGAATTCAATACATATATAGATGGCATTCCTCTTGAATTTTGGAGGGATTTATGTCGGGAAGAAGGAGAACTTAAACAATTTAAAAAGGGAGAATACTTTCTCTCATCTGGAGA
>JAFLTT010000024.1 GCA_022509165.1 Muribaculaceae bacterium | reverse complement strand
ATTACCATAGCATTTTATTTTTATCTCATCTCTGAGTATTTAGGATCAGGAATCATCTCATCATTCCGGCCATCGCTCCCTGGGTTGACATCTTTGCCTGCTGTGCGACTCCTTCACCGAAGTTTCTGGTCGAGAAGGCTGTGTCTCCCTCAGGTATCATCCATGCCGCGAGGTCGGGAACAAGGTTCAGACATTTTAAAGCCACAATCGAAGCTGCCATCAGGTATCCGGCTGAGAAGAACGAGTTTTGCAAATAGGCAGCCATCGTTGCCTCACTCTGGGTTATTGCCGTCAGGTTCTCTACCTGTATGCAGAGTACTATATCAAATAATAGAAGGACATAGAACCCGACGAAATAGAGCATGGCTCCGTAAAAATGTACCGTCAGATACCTTGTCAGCCATTTGGCCCAGGCATCCTGCCATTTCGGCAAGAGGGAGAATGCCCATTGTATGGGTCCGAATATTGTCAACATTCCCAAAAGAATCTGCTGGCAATAGATTGTCGCCCACCAACCTATTCGGAAAACTATCAGGGCTATCACCATCACAATCTTGTCGATACAGACCGTGGCTCCGCTTACCAATGATGTGAACCATAGTTTCGAGGCATCCTTCTCCATATTGGTTACTTCATCGACTCCTGTCTGTTCCATTGTGGATTCTATCAGAGAAGGATCCATTGTTCCGGCTCTCGCTATATCCGCTTTAGCCTGCAAGTCTGTATAGAGGGTGTCTCTGACAAAGATGAGTTGCTGGACTTCCTCAAATTTGTCAGAAATCTGTGCTGCTTCAGCCTGATATAGGTCATGGGTATAGGAACCGATGGCATTGGGAACGTATGCAAGGAAGTCAAGAACACACCAGCTGTTGTTGGTGTTGTTCATTCCGCTGTCTGCCGGAGGATACCACCATGTCATGATTATAGCAACGGCAAAGGGCCGAAAGAGCTTCATCACGTCAAGAGGCTCTTTCTTGACCATCATCTTGTAGGTCATTCCGGCGGCCATTATTATGGCGAACATGGCTGCAAGTGCCATACTCATCTGCAAGATCCACCAGAAGGGACCTTGCATTCCTGTGAATGTGGCGTCACATAGAAATTCGTTAGTCTGAAATATCACGTCATCAACTTCTTCTTCAAGAAGGTTGATACCAAAATCGCTTAAAATGTTATCGGCCATGGTTCAGACTTTTAGTTAGGGTTAGGATATGTTTCATATAATTTTTCAGTTATTGTCTATAGTGGAACCGTTGTTGCATTAATCTGAATTTATAGTCCGGTTTGATACCGACTGCCATCCTGCGTCCCGCCATCGGCTCATGGCTTCTGCGACAATTCCGGATGTCCTGTCCTGTTTTTCGTATGAGGCTCCCAAAAATGAGGCTGTTGTCTTGCTGTTGGAGAGATAGACCAGATACCTTATCAACGATTCATTCTTTTTGGCAGCATCGGCGTATATCGACAGATATTCCTTTTTCCTTTGGGAATTCGGCATGTAAGCCTCCTGGGTTGACTTTATGGCTGTCTGTAGGACATTGTAATGTTCAAGCCATACATTCTGTTGGTTTGGTGTGCCACCATATTGGAGGATCCTGTCGATGTTCGTCCTGAAGTCGGATAACTTTTTAGTTATCTTTTCTCCTTCGGCCATCCATGCAAGGTCTAAAGCTCCTCCAGTCCGGTCTGCAATATTGAGTGCCTCTATCTCTGCTCTCTTAATCATTGCGGAGTCAAGTTTGGTCGCATCATCTATTTGCATGTAGGCGGCCACTCCGACTTCTGTCCTGAAACTGAGTTTGTTCCTTGCAGCTGCTGTCCGTCTATAACTATTATGAAGCAAAGTATAATACAAGGAAGGAGTCAATGCACCGGAACCAATTTCTGCAACAGTAAACTGGTTCATCTTTGAATCGTCATGGTTATAGGTCACATATTGAGCCTTTATGCTCAATGGAGCAACAAGCATCGTTAAAATCAGGATTTGGTAGATATGTTTGTAAAATCGTTTCATTAAAAATATCTTGATCAGTTTCTATTTCTATAGGGATTAAGTCCGCTGTCTCGCCATCTTCCAAAGGCCTCTTCCAAAATCACGGATCTTGGTTTATTACGATATACACTCTCTTTCCAATATCCGATCCTTACTTGTATGTATCTCCAGGTGTCGAAGTATGCTGAATTGAGATGCATCTTTATATTGTCAAGACTGTAGTTTATGCAATTAAGAACCAGCAATAAATCTGATGTGGAACAGGCTGCCGCTCCCGTTGCATACAGCACAAGGTCGCTTACAGACTTATAGAGGGTCTTGCTCTCGTCAAGAATCCTGTTTATGCATCTCATGCTTATCGTTATCACGATAGTGTCAGAAAATGCCATCCGGTTTCTTTGAAGAATCTTTTCATTATAGTCATTTAGAAGTTTCTTATAATCGGTTATCCTGTCAGAAACCGTATTATAGGTGGAATAGACATTCATTGCCGTCCTCAATGAATTGTACATGACATCAATCACGTCAAACGCCCTGGTATATTTGTCAAGGTCAAAGTTGAGAATCTTGAAATCCTCGGCAGCATCGGCACTGTATTCGTGAAGGATATTGTTGCACTGTTCCAATGTGGCCCGTGCCAGAAGAATGCTTCTCTGTGTCTTATGGTCTGCTATATATGCTTCCACGGAACCTACGTCAAAGCTCCATTGTGCCTTCGATAATCCGGGAATCAAAAGCATTGCAGTTAAAAGCAATATGTGGAAATATCTATTCATTATCTGTTTACAGATACAATGGGTTCAGTATTTTCAGGACTATTATATGGATTAGTGGAAGAATGCAGTGCCATCGAAGCATTCTCGAGCCATCGTTGGAAGCCTTCCTCTATTATTGTCAGTTTCCTTCCCTGGTTGTCATTGATATAGGGCATCTGGCTCTTCAAGACATCAATAATCGTAAGCTTGTAGTGCATCATCTTTTCCAGAGAAACCAAGTCGGCATATATCCTTGTCAATCGTGCATCGACTGACCTTGCAACCTCCAAACGGTCGGAAGACCATAACAAATGGAAAGTATCAGTCGTGTTATCCTGTTCTACAGGTTCATTCTTTATGTATTCTGTGGTGATGGTGCAATTTGGATAATCCCTTGCTATCTCAGCGATCCGGTTATTGACCAGCTGTGTCTTATCCCGGTCGCTCATATCGGGATCAAGTTCTATCACATCGACAACCTGTGTTCCGCTGTAATCCGCTGTGAGTTCCCAGTCTATCTGAAGGATTGCCCTGTGTATCTTGATACCTAAGAAATATTTCGGTTTCCTTGCAAGTGAAAGTGTGGCCTTGAATGTTATCACGGCATCCATTCCGCTTGATGTGGCTGTCCGGACAAATGAGTAACCTTCCCAGTGACCTTCGTCAGTCCATGTCAGGTTAAATGCTGTCTTACAGTCTGCCATTATAGCAGGAATCCGGTAATAATCATCTGTAGCGATATTTTCTCCTTCCATTGCCTGAGTTTTTGCTTCCACAACATCAGACAAATCTCTTTTGACTGAGTTAAGTTGTGAATTGAGACGGTCTATCTCATCTTTGTTGGCATTATATTGCTGTCTAAGAATGGCAGCTTCCTCAATTGTTGCAGATGCAATCTGTCTTATCAGGTCTGCATTCTCTGATTCCAGTATGGATATCTGTGATTCTAAGGATGCAATCTGACTTCTTAATTCATTTTCCATCCTGTCTAAATCAGATGTATCAATATCGCTTGGCGAAACACTTGATGTCATGGCACAATCCTTGGAATGTGAATTAAGACTGCTGCCACAGGAACTGCATTTATATTGGGTTGTCCCTTGCATGAGTGTGAACCCGTCATGGCAGGTAACACTAATAATCACACTTTCTGTACCTTTAAGCTTCGCCTCATCGGTGGCATTATAGTATCTCTTTGCGTCACTCCCGATACGGTAAACATATCCTTCCTCGTTGTCATTGAGTTCTGACAAAATGGCATTAAGTTGTGCCTGGAAAGTATTCAGATCCATGGTGTAGGAATCGAAGATATCCTCATATACGATATCGTTCCAGTTCCATGACCTTGTGACTCTAATTGAATAGGCATAAGATTTCTGATAGAGGTTACCGCTACGGCTGATATTATAAGAAAGCCTGCTGTAACTGATAGAATAGTTGTAGTCATTCTGTGAACTGTTAAGCTGGTTCACTTTTGCCTGTGACCAACCGGCATAACTTTCAGAATTGGCTTTTATGGCGTTTGTCTGCTCTGTATTGGGGTAGAAATAAGCATCGGTGGTGTTAATCCTGTACCATTCACCTCCATAGATAATGGAGTTATCGTCAGTCGGTGGATAATAATTGCATATCACCTCATTCCCTGAATCGTTCCGGTAGATATACCATCTTTGTGTATAATACTGACCTTGAAGTTCTCGGATATAGTCGGTTATCCAGGAAGTCATGTTATAATTGTCTATATTGAATAGCTGAGCAACATTTTCAGGCCCACCTATCATTCCCAATAATGTTCCTCCGATGGAACTGTCAAGAGACTTGTAGAATCCGTAGCTGCTTTCGACGGCATTGATGATTGCCGGGATATTTCCGTTGGCAATATCATCAAAACTGCTTCCTCCGAGCAATGCACCCAACATATTCTCCATTCCCGCACCGGCGATATTGACTCCCATCTGATAGAGGTTGTCGATATCGGCCTGCAGTTTCTCTTTTGTGAAGTTATTGGAGATGTTTCCTAAGTCATCAAAGAGTTTGTTCCAGTCCACGTTTCCTCCGGTAGCCAATTTGAACAAAGGCTCATATTGTGGTGCTATCTGTAGGAAGACTATATCCTTGAATGACAAGGAACAGTTGGTCACTATGGACTCGAACTGCATGCAAAGTGACTCGACTTCTGCACAGATCTTGAAGAGATAGCTTCCCCAGTATAATGCCGTCTGGGGTGAATGCAACATCAGTTGGGCTACCGTCCAAATTTTCGGCATTATTCTGGAGGCTACCATAGAGTATATCCTTTTGTAATAATAGTTCTCATCCGGGCTGATCCATATACCTAAATCTGTAAGAGCCCTTCTGTCTAGAAACTTCGACATGAAGATTCCGGCTGCCGCTACTTCGGCTGCCGAATATCTGTCAAGTATTTGATTAACCTGCTCACTATAGTACATCTCCGTGGCTGTCTCCGTTCCGAATGCCGCTACCATGGCTGCGACCGTCTTGTTGTCATAGTTGACGGAATACCATGGATTGACAGCGAAAGATTTCGTTGCCATCAGAATTGTAAGAACCATTATGAGCAGGTATTTTTTCAAGTCTTTTATTTTTTAGTAGAAGGAATGGTAATACCTTTAATAAATTGATATACTCCGGATGTGAAATTACCGTCTGCAGGTGTGTATTTGAGATAACCTCTTGTCTGCAGTTCTTCGCTTGCATTGGTAACCTCCTTTACTGAAAAGTCTTTGACCTTGCTGAGCAATCCGGCCGGGTGCATGCATATTTTTTCATAATTCTTGTTCCTTTTGCCCAGGAAAAGAAGATGATAGAACAGGATTGTCGCTTCACGGGAAAAGTTCTGCTCTTCGGTGTCTCTCCAGAATTCTTCGATAAGTTTTAATTCGTTCATTGCATTATCTATTAGGATTAGTTCCGGTGAAAATTCTCACCATTTCAATAATTTTTTTATCAATCGTCATTTCTTTCAGACAGGTTCAATACATGACCGGCTTTATGAACCCTCCTTGCAAATTCAAGAGGATTGTTGGTGCCGCTTCTGTTCCAGTCCCGGCAGTATCTTGAAATTGCCTCCTGATGTGAGCATTGAAGTTCCGCTTTATAAAGTTTCAATGCATCTTTCTCTGCCCGTTCCGTTGTGTAGGTCATGTAACATTCCTTTGATTCTTCGACTCCATATACTCCGCTTGTGGAACCTCGTCTGATGAATACTTCACGGAAAAAGGACCTGCCGTCCTTGTTGTCAAGCCTGTTAATGGTGAAGATCTTTTTGCAATCCACGTCAGTCAGACCCAAGATGGCCTTGATGTTGTCAAAGCGTTCACGGAACTTGCTCTGGTCAAGCAACATCACGACATCTGAGTTATTGATGATGGCCTCCTTTACTATCTCACTGCCGATGATATCCTGTATCTCCTGAGTGACGACTCCGACTGAAGCCCAGAATTTTCGGGCTGTCTTATAAAGATATTTGATATATTCTGCCATCAAAGGCGTGGCAATGGCTTTCCATGCTTCCTCGATTACAAGTACCTTCCTGTTCTTTTTCAGTCTCATTTTCTGGAGAAATACATCCATGATGATGAGTGTCACTATGGGAAAAAGAGTCGGATCATCCTTTATAGCATCTATCTCGAAGACTATGAAAGATTCATCGAACAGTGTGCTGTCGGTCTGTTCATTCAGTGTCTTCTCGTATTTGCCTCCTTTGTAGAATGGCTGAAGACTTGTACGGAAGTCAGAGGGTCTGATTCCTTGTTTAGGAACATTCGGGATACAGTTCTCGGTACAGATGATTGCTATCGCTTCAACTGCATAGTCATAGAATGAATTGAAGGAAAGGTCTGCAACCTTGAGATTCTTCCTTCGTTCTTCAAGTTTGTCAAGCAGTTTGTCAACCTTTTCTTCCGGTGAATCTCCTTCTCCTTCAATATTTATCAGTTCATCGATATTCTTGTTGGCTAGCTCTGTTAGCATACCTTTCTTTATATCTTCACGTCTTTCCGGGGTATAACCTTTGTAATCGTTGAAGAAGGCTTCATAGTATTCACCGACAAGCTGTTCAACCACACTTGTTTCAGTTCTTGAGGGAACCACATTTGAACCTAACCAGATCTGCAGGACTAAATTTTTCAGGAAGTTGATCTTCTCTATATTCAGTTCGGCTTTGGTAATCTTGAAAGGATTCATGGTGATGGGTTTCTCTTCGGTATAGCTTATATATTTACCTCCGAGATACTCACATAATCCCTCATAGGAATTACCGGTATCTACCATTACCACATCGGTTCCTTGCTCATGTAACTGCCTGACTACCGAATTCATATGAAAACTTTTGCCACTTCCGGAAGGACCTAAACAGAAAAAATTGGAATTATCAGTCAGTTTATTTTTCCCTTCCTTTCCTGTTATATCTATTGCCACAGGAACACCTTGTCTGTCGGTGTAATAAATCTTGAGGGGAGTGTCTTCTGTCTTTTGAATAGTTTCCTTATACATCAGGCACATTGCGGCATCTCCCAATGTCAGGAACCTGTCGTATTCAGGATTCATTCCATAACAGTTGCCAGGGAATGAATTGACAAAAAGTTCCAACTGATTGTAGGCTCTCTTGCTGATATGTATTCCCATTCTCCCGAACATATTTTCAAGATGGTTTGTGGGTTTCTGCATATCCACCTTCCTGTTGCAGCATACAACAAGGTTGAAATGGGTGTAGACGAGCTGTTTACTTTCCCTTGCCACAACCTCCTGAACACGTTTGATATCTTCAACCGCTATCTGGTTGCTGGGATTGGGGATAGAGGCGTGACGGTTCTTTTTCTTCTCCAACGCGGATAGTTCTTTTTTCTGGTTGGGAATAAATACCATCTGATTGAATATTACCGTCTCGGCTTGCGGAATGCTGCTGATTGCCGACATTATATCAACCGGCATTGAGGAATTGTTTACCTCTATGCTTGAATAAGGCTTGACCTGTCCCGGAAGATTCGCACAGTCCACATCAACTAAAGAGAAAACCTTGCATTTCTTTTCTCCCATTTCGATTCCTTCCTCATCTACCTTGAAGTTGTTCATCGATACGATGGAACTGGTAAAATCCATTGCGAAATACCGGTCAACATATACGTCACATTCTTTGCCGTCAAGAAACCTTGCTTTGATACCGGCATCTTTCAAAAGATCCTTGACTTTCCTTATCTTCACGAGGAAATCCCGCCATTTCTTCTGGTCGAATGAAAGGAGTTTTCCTTTCTTGCATTCCTGGGTTATGACAAGGTAAGTTAGGCTGTCGGTGTATTGCCTGCCATGGAAATAGTTGAAGTAGGACTCTGACAAAAATTCTCTCTCTCTTTCTACATCGGAGAATTTTCTTCTACAGAATATATCCTGTTTATGCATGGCGTATCCTTCACCTAGTGTGGCCGCTATCGAGGCAAAAAGTCTCCTGAACTCATAGTAGCTGTCTATGTCGGCAGAAAATTGCTGGACGGGATTCTCCATCTTCAGAATGGCGGAGTATTCTCCTGTCTTGGTATAGAGGATTCCGATTCCATCGGTATCTTCAACCGAAAAATAGATGTCCTGCAATACTTTCTTGCGTTTACCTCCGGTCCCGAAAACCGAAACCGAGACAGCCATCCCTACAAGTATGGCGGCAAAGATTATGATAACGTATAAGGTCATGGATCAGGGGAGTAACTTTTCTTTTAGTTCGTTATGATCATTAATGAAGTTTATATAAGTATCCATGAATTCATTGAAATTCTTTCTCAATCCGCAACTGATAGGATTGGGAACATTCAGGTTCAAATCTATCAAGGAATAACCCATCTTCCAGAAAAGCCTGTGCATATTGGCTTTATTCAGGCTGTATCGCAGTTCCCATATAATGTATTCGGGCAAAGACTTGCCTAATTTCTTTGCACATTTAAGGGAAAACAATAACTCCGGGTCTGATAGATGTTCTACCATTTTACCATATTGTTCCCTGACTTTCTTTAATTCCTCTATTTGATTAGGAGTAAGATTAGTTTGTTTCATGACTAGAACAGATAAAATAACCGCTGTTTAGCGTTAGAATATTTCTTTGAATTGAAAGCCGTGATCCGGCACGTTACAGGATTAAGAGAATAGAATGTGTCCTCTCCGGACTCACATACCGTCATGTAGAATCCTTCAGGCATTATAAACTGATCCGGCAGATTACCTTCTTTGGAAATTAAGAAAGAGGATAGCTGAATCAACTCCCTTAATGAGGGTAGATAGCCACATGGATTTTCAATAACCTCAGAATATTGCTTCCTTGATTCTTCGGATGTATTGTTGAGAATTTCCTGTGTCAATCCAGCACCGGTTATTAAACTCAAAGCACAGCTTTCTGAATATTTTACTGACGGGCTATATTCTATCAGTTCCTCACTTTCTACAAGGAGACTTCCCTTATAGCACCCTTCCTTTTCATTGCCGTCAACCGTGTCAAACGTTTTTTCGCAATGGAAGGGAATAAAATGAATAGGATTAGGAATGTCTTTGAGTGCCACTGCCTTTCCATGCTTTCCATCGGTTTCGATTACCAAAGCAATGCTTTTATCATTATAACCGGGAGAAACAATGCCGTCCTTCTGTAGCCAGTATCCCTGTTTTATGGAGTCAGTATGTAATGTAACCGGTTTGATGAAAGGATGTTTTGTGTCTACCCAGCTGCTGCCTACACTTAGTCTGCCATTCATCAGTTTCAACCGAAGTTCGGTTATGCTTCCTTTTCTAAGGGGTGGAATGGTAGTAGAAAGTTGATAGAATTTCCCATCGACCTTTATGGAAATCTCTATATCACCACCATCTTCAGTGGGCATTAAATGAAAATCAAGAGAACGTCCATTATTTAAAAGACAATCGGTTATTGTTTCCGCTATTCCGGAATTTCCGTCGCTGTCTATTATTTCGCCCTTAATCGGGATAATTTTACCGCTTGTCTTAATACAGGAACCGGATATCTTGACTGATTCAAGAATATCTGTCAGTT
>JAFLTT010000023.1 GCA_022509165.1 Muribaculaceae bacterium | reverse complement strand
CGGTAATCCACATAATTCAATTGTATCTGTACAAAGTCCCATTTCATCTTGTCGTGAAGTGAAAGGAGGTAATCAAACACCTTTACATCGCCATGATAAGAAAAACCGAGATTGCGGATCCTCCCTTCCTCTCTTTCTTTTAAAAGGAAATCGAGAAGTCCGGTGTCAATAAATCTTTGTTCAAGAAATGGCATTCCGGTTTCTCCTCCACAGTTATGAAGAAGATAATAATCGATATAATCAGTCTGCAGTTTCTTCATAGAATTATGATACATTTCCACTGAAGCATCATACAGTTCCTTCCCCTTCATTCCTGTTCTCGCGAGATGATGGTTGCTCATCTTTGTAGCGATATAATAGCTGTCCCGAGGATGTCTGCTCAAAGCTTTGCCTGTGGCTTCTTCTGACTTTCCTCTGACGTATGGCGGAGCAGTATCAAAATAGTTTACTCCGTGAGCCAAGGCATAATCCACAAGTTCATTTACTGCATCCTGGTCTATTATTTCTTCCCCTTCCTTCCCATTCGGATCAGGCATAAGTGGCCAACGCATACACCCATAACCCAATAAGGAAACCTTATCACCTGTGGATGGTGTAATTCTGTAGGTCATTTTATCGGTTGGAACTTCCCGATCAGAATCTGATCCGGATAATGAAAGAGAGGAACTTTTTTTGCATCCGGTTGCAGCAAGTCCTGTAACTGAAAGCCCCAAACCAAGCTTCTTTATGAAATTTCTTCTATTCATTAATTTCTTTTAATTAAGCAGGAATCATTTTCGTATTTTTTACTTCTCTTTTCCTTTCTGTGAAAGAAACCAATATGATGCTAATTTCATAAAGCATATACATCGGGAAAGAAACAGCTATACAACTGAAAACATCACTTGGAGTGATTATAGCAGCTAAAATCAATATCGCTACAATGGAATGTTTCCTGTATTTCTTCATTATAGATGAATTCAGGAATCCCATCTTTGCAAATAGCCAGCTAACCACAGGAAGTTCAAAGACTACTCCCATTGAAATACTTATCAATATGAGAGTGGACATATAGGAATCAAGTGAAATCATATTGGTGACTTCATTCGATACTTGATAAGTTCCCAAAAATCTGAATGTAAGGGGGAAAATAAGAAAATAAGCAAATAAGACACCGATTATAAACATGATATAACCGCTTCCCACAACTTGAACCGCATACTGTCTTTCATCTTCATATAATGCAGGAGAGACAAAACGGAAAAGTTGATATAGGATATACGGGGAGGCACAGAGAATTCCAAAACAGAAAGCAGTCTTCATGTGCACCACAAATTGTTGTGCCAATCCGGTATTTATCAAACTTATGTCAAAACCTTCACCGGAAGTTTCAGAAAATATTTCTCCTATTTTCCCAAGCCATTTATATGTGATGAAATCATCGTTTTTAGGAGCAAAAACTATCTGGAAAATCAAGTCCTTAAAAATAAAGGCTATGATACCGCATAAGACAGCTACAAGAGTTGTCTTAAGCAGAACATTTCTTAACTCATCGAGATGTTCCCAGAAAGTTCCCTTTTCTAAAGGTTTGCTCATTCTTTGGTCTCCTCGTTGGCTTCAACCTTCACATCCGTTTCTACTTCTTTCATCCCGTCTTTGAATGCCTTGACTCCTTTACCAAGACCTTTCATCATTTCAGGAATTTTCTTTCCACCGAAGAAAAGAAGAACTACCAACGCTATCAAAAGGACTTCCTGAAATCCGAGTCCACCTATAAAATCAAGTGTCATAATAATATTATAATTTTTAATTTTAAATTTTTATTTTTCTAATTAACTGATAATTAAATACCCTTATTGCTTTTATGAACACCCATTGAAGATAAGAAACCTATAATTTTTTCATGTATAATTTTAGGTTCATCACTGGTTAAAGATAACATTTCGATGGGACATAATCCGGTTTTAAATCTGTTTTCAATGAAAGGAACCCTCTCTCCATAACTGAATTTTATATCAGTTGTGTCAAGCAGTTTTATTGCATGTTCACTTATTAATTCAGCATATATTTCCGCCACTCCTCCCAATATCATCAGGGCTGCGGCTCCTTTGCCGACTATCTTGTCAAAAACTATGGAATCTTTCAAAAGACTCGGATCTTCTTTCAATAAAGTCATCAAAGTCTTGACCCCCGGAAGACTGAATCTAAATAACTCTTCTCCCTTGACGATAATACAGTTGCTTTTCTCTTTCCTGAGTTCCACAACCAATTCTTCGAATCTTTCCTTATCCATTATGCCAAAACTTCTTCTTTGTTCTGCTTAATTTTTTCTACAAAATCATCAATCGCATGCAACCTATCAGGAATCTTGATATTCTGAGGACAATGCGGCTCACACTGTCCACACCCTATGCAATGACTTGCCTGACGCAGTTTAGGTACACTCCTGTCATATCCGACAAGAAATGCCTGACGTGCCTCCCTATAATTTGCGTCCTGAGAATCTTGGGGAATATTACCCTGATTCACACATTTGTTATAATGTAGCAAGATGGCAGGTATATCAATTCCGTAAGGGCAAGGCATGCAATATTTACAGTCATTGCAAGCAATTGTTGGATATTGCACCATCAGGTCTGCCGTTTCATAAAGGAATTTCACCTCTTCATCGTCAAGGGGTTTTAAAGGAGAATATGACAACAGGTTGTCTTTCAAATGTTCCATGAATGTCATTCCGCTTAACACTGTGAGAACATCAGGAAAATTCCCGGCATAACGGAAAGCCCATGAAGCAACGCTGCGTTCCGGTTCCTTCTCTTTCAGTCTGGCCAATATGTGATCAGGTACGTTGGAAAGGCGTCCACCTAACAAAGGTTCCATTATTACTGCCGGTATATTTCTTTTTTTAAGCTCGGTATATAAATATTCCGCATCAGTGTTACGTGGATTTATCTCCTTTGCATGGTGCCAGTCAAGATAATTTAACTGGATCTGAACGAAATCCCAATTATATTTATCCTGGTTTTCCAATAAATAATCAAAGACGGCAACATCCCCGTGATAGGAAAACCCGAGATTTCTTATCCGGCCAGCCTCCCGTTCTTTCATTAGAAAATCAAGCACTCCGTTATCGACATACCTCTGGTTGAATTCTTTCATGCCATCTTCACCCATACCAACGCCATGGAGCAAAAGATAGTCGATATAATCCACCTGAAGTTTCTTGAATGAATTATGATACATTTTCAGAGATTCATCACGGCTCCAGGTCTGTGGAGCAAAGTTTGAAAGTTTGGTGGCTATATAAAATTTATCTCTGGGATGTCTACTTAAAGCAATTCCTGTGGCTGTTTCCGACATTCCACGACAATATGCAGGAGATGTGTCGAAATAATTCACTCCATGTTCGATTGCATAGTCCACCAGTCTATTTACCTCATCCTGGTCAATCTCTTCGGGTTCCCCTTCTTTAGTTTCCTTAAACGGCCAACGCATACATCCATATCCCAAAATGGAAACTTTGTCTCCCGTATTATGATTGGTCCTATAGGTCATCTCACCTAATTCCAAACCAGAATTAGAGCTGTCGCTTATCAATCCCATCTTTTTACCTGCCGGGCCACATCCGGTGAGAGTAAGGCCTGCAGCCGAGGCTCCCAACCCAAGCCTTCTAAGGAAGCTTCTCCTGTCTATTTTATCTTTTTGCATTATGAATTCTACATTATGAATTATGCATTATACAAACCTGTGTTTTTCATTTCCCTCCACATATATTGCACTGAAAGGTCGTGAAGGACACAAATGTTCACAAGCTCCACATCCGATACATTTCTCGGTATCAACTGCAGGTATCTTCAGGCTTTCTTCATCTCCGGCTACAGAAGCTATCATCTGAATAGCTCCGACAGGACAGTGTCTTTCACAGTTCCCGCATGAAACTCCATCGGTCAATGGAATACAATTCTCTTTTACCCATTGAGCACGTCCTATCTGTATCGAGGATTTTTCCGCAATGTCAATCTTCTGTATCGCTCCTGTGGGGCAAACCTCGGAACATTTAGTGCATTCCGGACGGCAATATCCTCTTTCATAGGATGCTATCGGATGCATGAAATTGGCAAGGTTACCGGAAGGTCTTAACACATGGTTTGGACAAACTGTAACACATAATTGGCACCCTGTGCATCTTGAAGCAATGTTTACATGGCCTTTTGAACCCGGAGGTGAAATATGTTTGTTTCTGGACGGTATCTTCTTGTCTTCAATTACTGCGAGTCCACCGTCAACCGTCTTTTCGGCCGCGTCCATCAATGCAGCACCACCCACAAAAGCCATAAGCCCCAGGAAATTCCTTCTCGAAGAATCGTTGACTTCAGATTTTACAGTTTCCATTGCAGGTTCCAAAGAATCAACCTTAATTCTTTTGTAGGTATATTTGATGGCTTGTTTATGACATTTCCTGATACAGTCCATACAACTGACACAACGGGAATAATCAATTTTATGCGATTTGCTGTCGATGCATGCCGATTTACAGTTTTTGGCACATAGACCACAACTGTTACATTTTGCAAATTCAATGGTAGGACGATAAAGTGAGAACCTTGATAAGAATCCTAAGAATGTGCCTACAGGACATATCGAGTTACAATAGGTTCTTCCGTTTTTCCATGCCAGGATTCCTATGGCTACCAATGTTACTACAGAGGTGGCGAAGAGTGCCCAGTTCTTTATCCATAATTCCCTTGAATAGAAAGTATAGCTTTCCATTCTTTCTGCGAATCCAGCCAGGAGGTTATTTCCCCAAATCCATATAGGACCGAAAAGAGAGTGGACTATTCTTCCAAAAGAACTGTAAGGAGCCAGCATTCCTACGATTGAACCAATACCGAAAATGATAGCCAATATCATTACTCCGAAAAGAGTGTACCTCCAAACATTCAATGCCGGGGAATAGGAATAACGGTTCTTCTTGCTCCATTTGCCGAATTTCGCGATAATGTCCTGTAATACCCCCATAGGGCAAATCACAGAACAATACACTCTACCGAAAAGGAGAGTGATTGCAACCAAGCCTGCTACAATAGCTAAGTTCATAGCAAATACCGCAGGTAGGAACTGGACTTTGGCAATCCACCCTAACCAGGCATGGATCGTGCCTGTAAAATCAAGAAAAAGCAGTGTGGCTCCAACGAAAAAAATTAATCCTAATGTTATTCTTAGATTCCTTAACATCTTATCTTATAAAATTTGTTGATATTCTTTCTTCTCGTTCAGGGAAATTTATTCTGTCTTGTTCTTAAGATCTAAAATTTATATTTTAACCATACCACGCCATTATCAAACTTTGATATATCTTGCAGTATCAAGTTCTTCGGTTTGAAGTTTTTGAATGATATTCCGTCAAAAAGTGCAGGCTGTCCAGTCCTGCCGTCAATACCCGGGGCCAATAAAAGACTTAATTCATCAATAAGTCCAGCTTCTAAAAAAGCTCCGTTTATCTTTCCACCTCCAACAACGGCAACTCTCTTTACTCCGAATTCTATATAAAGAATTTCCATAGCCCTTGGCAAATCAATCTTGTCTTTACCTGTAGCTATGTAAGAGATTCCTTTCTCTTTCAAATAATCAAGGTATTGGACCGTGGCCTTTTCACTAACGATACATAACCTGTTGTTATTATCTGAGTTATCCCAGAGCAAGGTGCCGGGATTGTCTAACGAGATTTCATATCCATCACATTTGTTGGCAATGAAAAATGATTCTTCCTTTATAGATGTCCCGGTAGTTCCAGGTTTGAAATCTTCAAATCCGCAATGATGAAGCTGATATGAATATTTACCTTCTATTCTTGTAGGACAGTCGAATGAATCAAGCGTGGAATAGTACTCATCTCCACTTATCTTATCAACCATGTCACAGTCTATTCTACCATCGACAGACTGCACCATATGGCATAATATATATGGTTTCATAATTGCTCTTTGAATAAATTTTTACCCATTTCGAAAGCTTTTTGGCAATCTTCAGGGAAATGGTCTTTTCTGTATTCTTCCTTGTCCTTTTGATTGAAGGTTTCACATACATATTTGGAATAATCCTTAAATTGCAATGTGTTGAATGCAAAAAGAATTTCCGGTTTACTAAAATATTTTTCGAGAAAGAATTCCCAAAGTTCCATGTTCTCTCGATATCCTCCTGCTATCATTTCTTCTTCATTAACATTCATTGTATAGATGCAGATGGTCTTGTAATGATTTTCCACTAAGGTAGGATAACCGGCCTTATACGTCATAAACGGATAAAACATCCTCTCGTAAAAGGAGTGAAGCATACCGGTTATAGTACGGTAATAAATAGGTGATCCAAAAATTACAGCATCTGCTTCTCTTAATTTTTGTAAAATAGGATATAGATCATCTTTTATCGGACATTTGCCATAATTTGGACCATCTTTCATCTTACAGGCAAAACAACTGGTGCAACCGGTATATTTTAGTTTATATAGATCTATTCTTTCTGTCTCAGCGTCCGGAAAAATTTCTTTTACCCCTTCAAGAACTTTATCCAACAGAATTGAAGTGTTCCAGTTTATTCTTGGGCTTCCATTGATAGCATAAACCTTCTTCATAATTTTAATAAATGATTTCAGTTTGAAAATCCGGTTTTTCTTGTTGATATAATTTCCAAAAGTTCTCTGCAATTTTAGAGGGAGCATATTTAGGATCTTCACCTCCTATTATCCCTGTAACAGTGATAATAGCAACATGAACATCCGTTTCTTTCATAACTAAAGATGCTGCCTCAACCATATTCTTTAAGGCAGCTTTGCTCATACCAATACCCAAATATTCAGGCATTGGGTTTATTCCTAATCCCCCGCCGGTAAAAAATAAGTTGCCTTTACCAATCTTTTTATATAATGGAATAACTTTTTTCAACAGATAGAAGGCTCCTCCTAAATTTACATCCATTTGTTCTTTTAGATGTTCCCAAGTTTCCTTGTCAAAATCTCCGGAAACATTGGTAAATGCATTATAAACAATTACATCCGGCAAGCCTGATTCATTAACTATCTTCTCTACAATATCCATTATATCTTTCTCCTTGCTGACATCACCGACAATAAAATCTGCTTTTACATCTTTTGACTTCAAATAGGATGTTTCTTTCCTCAACTTTTCTTCGTTTCGTGAAACTAATGTCACATGAAAATCTTTTTTTCCAAATAATTCAGCAATAGCCCTGCTTAATCCCGGACCTGCACCTAAAATTAATATGTTCATAAAGATATAGGGTTTGTTGTAATAAGTGTAGTAGAGTTAACTTTCTATTTCTTTTTCCCAGGCCTTAATAACTTCCTCATCAAGTTGATTCAGCAATTTGGCTTCTTTGAAATTCAATTTCGGATATTCACCTTTCAACTCTTCCTTCGCTCTTTCTATTGTGCTTTCGTAAGAAGTTGCAAAAAGATATATTTCCTTATCTGTCAAATCCACCGTTTCAATAAAAGTATTTATCAAGCGGGGTGCAATGTACCACCAGATAGGGAAGCCTATTATTATCTTTTTGTAATTATCTAAATTCAAAGGAATATTCTTAATTCCTGGTCTGCAAGAGGTGTCATGTTGTTCCTTATAAGTTCTTGATGATTCATTGTATCCATCAAGGTCTTGTTGGGTATAAGGGATATCCGGTTTTATTTCGAGTATATCTGCATTAACCGACCTTGCAATGTAAAGGGCAGCTTTCCTGGTATGCCCTGTTTGAGAAAAATACACTATAAGAGGGTTCATTGATATCATCTTATGAAATGAGTCCTAAGATTATTTGTAAGTTCTGGTTTTCCCAGATCCGTGTCCCCAAGTCTTATACTTTTTATAAGAAAAGACATTGACTTACCTAAGTTTTGCATCGTCTGCAAACCCTCTAAATCTTTTTCAACATCTTCAGATGTAAACCCATGGACCTCATTCCAATATGTACTGGATGCAACAGGCATTCCTGTCATTGTGAAATATTTGTTGATGTCATCGAATGCAGAAGTGCTTCCGGCTCTTCTTGATGAAACAACGGTTGCGCCTACTTTCATTGTCTTCGGGAAAAGTGTACTGAAGAACAATCTGTCCAAGAAGGATATCAATGTACCGTTGGCGTGAGCATAGTATACAGGAGTTCCTATTACCACGCCTTCTACTTCCTTTAATTTAGGAGCTGTCTCATTCACAAGATCATTGAAAACGCATTTACCTGTTTGTTGACATTTGTAACATCCAATACAGCCTCTTATATCTTTATTGCCAACTATTAGTGTTTCAGTCTCTATCCCTTGCGATTCAAGTGTTTCAGCCACCTCTTTCAGAGCACGTGCCGTACAACCCTTCGGGTGTGGACTTCCATTTATTATTAATACTTTCATTTTTTATGTCCTTAATTCTTTATGATAAAATCCTATTTAAAGGCACATGGTTTGGGCATCCCATAATAGAAATAACCCAAACCTTGTTGGCAAAAGCAGTTTCTATTTTACAAATGAAGGCAAGGGATTAGGTCCTTCCTCAAGCGGTCCGACAACAGGATGCGGAATATATGGCTCATCAAGATATTTCATTTCTTCGTCCGTCAATTCCACGTTAACAGATTTAATGGCATCAGCAAAATGATGTGGTTTTGTGGCACCTACAATCGGAGCTGTTACTCCTTTCTTGAAGAGCCATGCTAAAGCTACCTCGGTCATGGTTATTCCACGTTGTTTGGCAACTTCTGCGACTCTTTCCACAATCTTCATATCGTTCTCCATTGCATGGTCATATTTGGCATGCTGGGTCTTGTCAGTCTCGCTTCGTTTGCTGTCACTGTTCCAGGTCGGCCGAGTAAGGTGTCCGCTTGCCAATGGAGAATATGGAATTAGGGAAACATTCATTTGTTTGCAGATTGGAATAAGTTCCCTTTCATCTTCACGATAGAGCATATTGTAATGGTCTTGCATCGTTGAAAAAGGAGTCAGACCGTTTCTTTCGGCAACCATCTGCATATTATAAAACTGATAGCCGTACATTGCGGAAGCTCCGATTGCCCTTACTTTTCCCTCTTTAACAAGCTTGTCAAGAGCAGTCATTGTTTCTTCAATAGGAGTTTCATAGTCGAAACGATGTATCTGATAAAGATCTAAATAATCTGTTCCAAGTCTTTTTAAGGTTCCTTCAATCTCCCTTGCAATAGCCTGAGCCTGAAGTTTTCCCTCGTTGAAATAAACTTTTGAGGCAAGAACAACATCTTCACGCTTAACACCAAGATCTTTGAGTGCCTTCCCAACAAATTCCTCGCTGCTTCCTCTTGCATAGCAATTGGCTGTATCAAGGAAATTCACCCCATTATCAAGGGCATATTTTATCATCTCTGTTGTCTTGTCCTGATCAAGTGTCCATAATTGAAAATCATCGTATGGCTTGCCGTATGACATACAGCCGACACAAATACGAGAAACCTTGATCCCGGTGTTACCTAATTCTGTGTATTTCATTTTATTTCATTTTTATATCTGTTCAAAATTATAGAGGGGGTTATCCCGAATTTATTCTTAAAGGAAGTTGTGAAATGAGAACGGTTCTTGAATCCAACTTTGTTCATTATAGATGTGAGGTTTCCCTTGCCTTCAACAATTAACTCGTATGCTACCTCCAAACGTCTGTTTATTATCCATTTTTCCGGACTTAGGTCACTTATAAGTGAAAAGTCTCTTTTGAAAGAAGCAAGAGAACGACCCGTATAGTTTGCCATTTCAGGTAAAGTCAGGTCATACATATAGTTCGTATGAAGAAAATCCAGGATATCAATCTTCCAGTCTTCCGTAAAATCGAACAATACGGGATAAAACCTGTCATCTGTTGTCAGCAAAGTTTGAACAGCCTCCCTCATCTTTAATTTCATGATTGGTGCCGGAGGTTCCGACTCCGATTCCAAATAGGGTATCATAGAGAGGAAGAGGCTCCTTATGGATGGGATATCGGAAAGAAGGATACTACTGGAAGGAAACCCATTCATTATTTTTTTCTTCTTGCAGACCTTGCTTCCAAGTTCTTGAAAATATTCCTTCAGAAAGTCTCTTTTGAATACAAAAGTTATACATCTGAATTCTTCATCTTCAAGAGGATACTTCCGTATTTTTATTCTATGATCCCGGCGTAGGAAAATACTTTGACCCGAACTTACCGTCAGTTCCTTATCTCCGTCAAAAACAGTCATTTCTCCAGTCACCACATGTTTAAGATGGTGGTCAGGAAGTTTGTCTACATAATGACTTTCTCCTCTCTTGACACAGATGAAGAACACATCAGAGATATTGATTATGTTCTTGTCTGACCACATCAGAACTCATATTCGTATCCCAATGATTTCTCCATGTCAAAAACTTCACCTGCAACCTTTATAAGCTTTTCCTGGTGGTAATCGCTGTTAATGAAAGCAAGCCAGTCTTCCTTA
>JAFLTT010000022.1 GCA_022509165.1 Muribaculaceae bacterium | reverse complement strand
CGGAATTGTCCGCCTGTGGATATTGCCACGCACCTGTGGCAAGTTCCGGAATTAATAATCAGTGGCGGTGCCAAAGGTGCCGACACTTATGCGAGGGAGTATGCCATTCGCAACGGTATCCCTTTTATAGAATATCTGCCGAAATATCAGATCTACGGCAGAAATGCTCCCATTATAAGAGACCGACTCATCGTCGATAGCTGTGATTTCCTTTTGGCTTTCTGGAATGGATCGAGTCCCGGTACCCGGTACACGTTGGAATATGCCAAAAGAAAAGGAAAACCTTTTAAAATCGTCAGGATTACCTGAAAAGCCACTTTATAAAGTCATATTCCATTTATAAAAGTCTATCTCTCTTTTTAGACCTTAAAAGGGTTCAGCCCCAGGACCATTTTTTTATTTATCACCTCTTATACAAGATTAGATCTTCTTCATTCTTTGGCGTACCTATGGATTTATTCCTGTGCAAAGTTAAATCCCGTCATCTTCCGTTCAAGCCCGGGGCATTAATGTGACTTGTGAAAATCTTCCTTGCAGGCAAGAGTATTTTCACCGTCAGGCTTGCCCTGAAGATGGACTGTAACTTTCCGAATGCACTGTAATAAATCCCTTTGCGGTCGCAAAAGACCGAGAAAGAAAGGGGAAAAATAAATCTACGAAATCACGAACCATTAAACACAACAGACTATGGATTTATTTGTTGCTAAAATTCCGGTGTGGGCTATGCCTTATCTGATGAATGACGACCCCACAGGTCTCAACGATGAAGAAAAAGAGATTGCAGACAAATGGTGGACTGAAAACAAAGCTTTCGGTTTAGGTCCGGTTTCCGAAGATGAGGGAGAATGTTTCCCTTACTTCGACCCCTTCCCGGCTTTCGGTCTCGGTAGTGAAGTGATTGATTGCAATGTATTGAGTATAGCATAAAACCCAAAGTTATGGAAAATTCAAAGGAACTTGAATTGATTAGGAAGATTGAAGACACAATCAATGACTTCAACTTCAACAATCAGAAATTTGCGTCGGCTATCCCGACAATGCACCGAACACTTCAACAATCATTCTGGAGACTTATAAGAGAGTCTATCAAGGTTTTTGCCGATGATAGATTTCCGACAGATGCAAGAAACCGGTCTTCACATCTTGAAGCAGTTGAAATGATGAAATATCTGAATGAGAACGGCAGAGCAATACCAATGATTTAAAACCCTATGACCATGAAACCTACATTTTTTCTTTTGACAACTCTTATTGAAATGAGTGAATGTGTGAGCGACAATCACACCCTTTATGACAGCGAAGAAAAGGCTTTGACTCAATTCCAAACCGAGATTGAGGAATGTTCCGAAAACTTTGTAGGACAATCCGGAGAGTATCTTATTGAACTCCCTACCTGTAAGGAATGGAGAAACGAGGACGGCTACGGCTTTACCGTATCAATAGAAGAAGTTACACCACAATGAAAACAAAGGCTTACAAATTCATAAAGAGATTGATTGACCGGATTACTTCGGTCAGTCAATCCAACAACGACACTTTTGTTTATTACGGGCAAAGTGTGATACTTCAAAGCGGTACAAGAGATTTTGTCTCGGTTACTATCAAAGAGAATGAAGATGTCTGTTCGGCTTCTATAGTAGATTTCAGCTTTGACTTTTGGACTAAAAAACTCATTATTGATTATGCAGTAAACCGAGAACTTGAAAAGGAAATTATAAACTCTTTTAGAAAATTCTATAATCAAATAAACATTAAATCAGAGAGACATGGAAATAGATAAAAAACATATCCTGAGTGTAGCTGACACTATCCGTAAGCAATTGATAGCCTTGACACCTCAAAATGTGTTGTTATCCTGGGGAATTTCAAATCTGGCAGCTACAATCTGTGAAAATATGCCGGCATTGAGATTTCTTGTAAACGGCAGATTGCATAAAGGGATTGTTATTGTGGCTCTCAATGAGGGTACCGATTATTATGAGATTTTTCTACAGGATAAGGACGGAAAGAAAAAGGTTGCCGAAGACCTTGATTTCACCCAGTTTTCAGATTTCATCGACCGCACAATCGAACGCGGGGAAAATGAAGAAGAATATAACGCCTTCATAGCAGAGGAACGGAGAAAACTTTTCATGGGTCAAGTGTGATTGAAGTCTTAACGAGGAAAGGTGACATCGGGTTTCAATCCGGTGTCACCCTTCACTATGCTTTTGCCACGACGCAGTTGACTCTGCGGCTAACCGTTTATAAGTTCTTTTAGAATACAGATTAAACCACTTGTTTTGCTTTACCGAAATCAATATCCATCGGACGTATAAAAGACCAGGTCGAATGGACAACATGCCATTCGCCATTGCTCTCCTTATGGTAAACCTCGATACAGTTATACTTCATATCAATTAGTGTGGTATCTGCATAAATCTGGAATGTCAAAATAGCTGTGTCTCCAAATATCTGTACCCTTGGATTTTCCAAGCGATATCCATTAGGAGCAAACAATTTCCCTTCGATCGTTTGTAAAACTTTCTCTATATCTTAATGGCTGTCTATCCTTTTTTCAACTACGCCATCAAAATAGGAGAACGACTGACGGCTCCATAAGTTGTTATAACCGGATGTCTGGCCATTGAACCATAAAGCCAGTGCTGCTTTCTCCAGTTCCCAAATATGATTGGCATTGGCAATGTCTTCTTTCGTTGCGTGTGGTTCTAATATTAATTTCTCTCCCATATCATTAATCTATTTCTTCTTCTTGGGTATCTTTTTTCTTTCTTGGGCCAAGCGGTCCTTTTGTACGACCTCTGTTCAGATCCACACCGGCATCGTTGAGAATCCTGAAGACGGAACTTCTGCTCTTGAATCCGCTTTGGTCTATTATATCATCAATGCTGAATCCCTCCCGGTACATATTGATTATCCTGCGGTTCCTTTCGGCTCTGCCAAGCTGTTTCTTTGACATAGCTTTTATCTTCCTCCTTATCCTTTGGAATGGCTTTGAAGGAATCCTCACAGCATTGGCTTCCTTCGGTAATAATGCAATCGCTGTCAAGACATCGGAAGTCTTTGTTTCCGGGAAGAGTTCATCACCCGAGTCTATCTTGTCATGAATCGATACCAGTCTCACTTTCTGAATGCGACAAAATTCCAAAAAGAATACAAGCTGTCTCGCCGACTTCAAGGCGTTGGAAAGTTTCGGTATTACGAGCGTGTCTCCCGGCTGAATCCTCGCTAAAAGTTTGTCCCATATTTCACGATTCTTTCCATTTTCAGGATATTCTTCTTGAAAAATGTCATAACATCCGAATTTTTCCATCCACACTTTGTCTTCCTCTGCATCGAAGTATCGAGGGGCAAGCAACATGTATCCAATCTTAGCCATAACTTTTGAGTATGATTTTCGCACAAATTTACAAAATTTCCAGCACATTAATCAAACTCAAAATTAGACAACCGTTTTTAAATCTTAAATCCTTTTGTTTACCGCTTTTCTATCTAAACCTTAGATAGAAAAGTTATACCCTTTATAACCGGTTTATTATCAGAGTATGAAAATGAACGATTTGGAGTTAAAAATAACTCTCTTTTCCAATCAATCAACTTTATATCAGTCAATTAATGACTTATCATTTAGAGTATGATTTTATAATTAAATTTAAACTTTTATCATACTTTGTTATCTTTCAATTTTAATACTCTAATTTTGCCCCGTAAAACAATTCATAAGCTTCAAAAACAATTCCCCGAAGATGAAGAATAATCCGTCAGAGCAAAAAAGAAGACATTACAAGAGTCTTTTTCACGGAGTACGATTCAAGTCAGCAATCCTGATCCTGGCAATACTTACATCGGCAGCTTCTTGCTCAAATGATAACAGTCCTAATCCCGGCTGCCGGACTCCCGAACAGGCACTGGCGGATTATTCATCTTTCCTTAATTCTATTTCTTCAATGAATGACGTTCCTACATCCGAACTTATTGAGAGTGTGAAACGGTGGAGAGCCACTGATGATTCAGTTGCAAATTCTATCAATATAGCAAACCAAATAAGTGAGAATGACAGCCTGCCTCAAAGATATTTTCAGATCAGGGATTCCATAGGTGGAATACTTATAAAGATGGTAGATTCCAAGACAAGATCCTTTTCTGATTATTTACAATGTGTCAGATCTCTGAATTATACAAGACTTGATTCAGTCACTCTCGACATGGTAAAGTCTGTAAGGAAGTTCTATGACAATGTTGACAGATTGCCGGTATTCAATTCTACAAATCGTGAGACGATTCAGTATTATGAATATCTTCTCGATACGACTTTGAAAAACGGATTCAAAACTCCCAAGGATCTTTTCAGATTCCTTGAGGAGGAAGACAGAACCTTCAGGACTTTCCTTTGTCACCTTCCAACGATGGGTGAAATACCTCTGACAGAAGTCAGGGATTCTACAAAAAGGGTTCTGTCTGACATCATCACACTTTCATACGATGAAAATTTCCCTTTCAATGCAAAGGAAACTTTGGTTATTCTCACCATGAGGAACAACCGCCGGTTGATTCAGAATGCCTCCCAATGTGTAACCGATATTGAAAACAAAAAGATAAGTGCCGGAGACCAGTCCACAGCTTACCTCTGGATGCTTCTCCAGCCTTGGGTTAGTTTCAACAGTTTCGCCTTCGCTTTGCTTGACGAAAATCAGTTTGAGGCAATGGAGGATATTGCCGGCAATCTTCCAGCAATTTTTGAAAGACTGAAAGGAGCCGAGTTCCCGGTGGAACCCTCCCTGCTTCCAAACATTTTGATCAAAACATGGATATCTCAATTATAGTGTCCTTCCCTGATAATCCTAATCAATTTATAAACCTATAAACTTTCTAATAACTTTTTATGGAACAATGCGAAGTTGACAGATTCATTCAGAATTTTAATCTGAATATGCCGCGTCTATTTGAACACGGGAATTTCGATACCGTGGAATTTTATGAGGAGACTGCAGTTCTGGAATATCACCTCCAGAAACCTATACCGATGGCTGATTTCGTAGATGAGCTTGACGACCAGATGGACCTGATCCTCTTATACCATGTCGTTCCCTCCCATGACATCAAACTCGGACACAAATGCTGTGCCTATACCAATCCGGTATTCGACCAGATGGTCAAGATAAACGGCCAGAGCAACGACAACGGTGAAGTGGATATAGTTTTTGTCACTCTGTATGATTCTTTGCTGACTCTCGGTGTGGAGCTTCGGAACGAGCTTAATGAAATGACATCAAGGTTCAGTGTTCAGTATGCCCGGAGTGAATCTGATGTCCTCCGTGATTTCATAAAGTGAAAAGTTGCTGATGAAGGACGATAAGTATTTCGCCATTGTCGGTATCATCCACCGTTGCAGAACCTGGATTGACGTGCTCGATTGCGAAAGGATCGGTTCAATGCTTGCAGGTGTCGGCTATAACTCAAAGACCATAACCTGCCGTATGCTCACTCTTTTTGCACGTCGTGACCGCGGAGTCTATAAGAAAGGAAACTCTTGGGACATCCCTGAATTCAGGATAGAACGTGCCGTGGCTGCCCTCAAAAGATCCAGGCCGGATTTCGCAAGACGGTGGAAGGAGAACAATATAATAAAAGAGGATGTGGAGTTCCTCATCTCTCACGCTTCGTATAACCTTATTAAACTTGAACTGACAGATGAACTGGATTAGAATATTATATTCCCTGCAATTCCTTGTCTTTATTGTCATCCCTTGTCTTTACAAAAGCAAGAGAACTTCGATGCTGGCTTTCTATGACAGCATGATCTGGAGAAAATCTGCTAGGAGATTCTACACCCTTACTTTCTTCCTTTTCCTTATCTGTTTCCACTTTTACTATCTGACAATTTTCAAGAACCATTATGAGGTGATTCCTTCCACAGCATTATGTTATGTTCTGCTTTCACACAAATGGTTTGAAAAGATAATGAGGTCCCTACAGATACCACAGGTTTACTTCTGTGCCCTGATGATTACGGTAACCTGTCTGTTCCTCTCTCACTTCTTTACTTTAGGTGTATCCTTCGGGGTAATCATGATTGCCACTCTCTTTTATCCTGCCCAATGGTGGGACAGGAAGAAAGAGGACATCATCTGGATTGACAAAGTTTATTTCGAGAAAAGGGATCTTAACCGGGTCTATTTCTCCTGGAAGGATCCTGAAGAAAAGAAGAAGGTAAAATCAGAAGAAGGGGATGATGAAGTCGAGCTGGTGGAAGCGGAAGAAGTAATAAATCCTGAACTTCCATTTGTGAATACAGATATCGAGGATGCAGACTATAAAGAGTGCAGGATCGATGAATGGGAACTGGAAGAATTGTTGAATCTTTCTTCAAGCAACATTGAGTTCAGAAGAATAAACCTAATCCGTAAAGAAAAAAAAGATGAGCTACGATAAGAAAATTGTTGTGCCTATAAAACTGTTTCAGGCATTGAAGAAAGATCCTCTTAACACTTGCGACGGTTACTCACGTCTTGAAGCCTTTATCAACCTACTTGATGCTGTTTCATCCGCATCTGAAAATTCAGAAGCAGTCTTCAACGGAGAGACTTATTATCTGGCTCCTGGTCAGGTCGCTGTCTCGCTTCAGTCTTTGGAGAAAAAGTGGAACTGGGATAAAGAGTCGGTAAGATATTTTCTCCAGACTCTTTCTGCCCTTGATGTGATCTCATACGAGACTCATGGCCAGGTTATAATTTTTTCTTTCCCTTTCCTCGATTCCTTCCTCATCGTGGACTCGGACGAATTCTTCCCGGAATCTCTTCCTTGTGAAAGTGAATCTTCGTAAAAAATTTACAAAGTTTTCCTATGAAGACTCATCAGTCCAAGCCGGCTTGCCGTCAATATCTAATCTTATGGAGCTTTTTCTTGAAAAGGCGGGGTCCCGCTGATATTGGTAGCCTAATACCCGTTTTTCTGACGAAAATTCGGAGGCAAACCACCTTTGGTGGCAGCAAGCTGTAAGGAAGTGAGAAAAATCCTTTGGATTTTGAAATAGATGTGGCCATTTATAATGGAAATTCAGCGAAAATCTTGATGAAAATGGGAGGATTTTCTTTCAAAAATCAGATAAAATCATGGCTCATTTGGGCGAAAATTTAACCTCCTGATCCTAATAAATTCAATAAAAATTGATGGTTTAAACCACTAAAAACATAGAAAATAATGTCAAAACAAGTCATGGATATGCGTCCCGGAAAGGGTTTTTCTGTGGGTCAAAGCAATGAGCATTTACGAAAATGGGGCGACCGTTCATGGGAATATGCCACCTCTACAGGCAACTATGACCGTACACGTGCTCACCTTAATTTTGAGATAAAAGACGGAAAAGTGATGGATATTGACACCACTAAATCCATTCCTCAACGGATAAATGAGAATATCCGTGCAAGAGGAATAAAGGACCCGAACGAGGGCCTTGAAGAGCCAAAATACCGCACCGTAGTCAATTTTATATTCGGTGGTTCGCGTGACAGGATGAGGGAACTAGCCTTCGGGAATCAGGATGTATGCTTCACTCATGAGTCTCCCAATGACCATATCGTAAGAAAAAAAGATATAGAGAGATGGGCTTTGGATGTATATAATTTTGTGGCCCGTAAGTATGGAGAAGATAATATCGCGGCCTTCATAGTCCATCTCGATGAGACCAATCCCCATGTCCATTGCACCCTTTTGCCTATTGTCAACGGTAAGTTTTCATTCAAGAAAATCTTTGCGGGCAAAGACAAATTCGATTTCAAGAACTATATGATATCCCTGCATAATGACTTTGCAAAAGTAAACGAAAAATGGGGGTTGAACAGAGGTGAAAGCACTGTCGTTACGGGTGCAAGGCATAGATCGACTGAACAATATAAGCTTGATCTTTCAAGGGAATGTACTTCTCTGGAAGAACAGATCGAGGATAAGAAATCTATCCTGAAGCAACTTACTTTCGAGGTTTCTTTCGCAGAGAAAAGAGTCAAAGGTCTTAATTCCATGATAGCCAATCTTGAGAATCGACGGCATCAGTTGGAAAATGAAATGTCCGATCTTGCCAGTCAGATTGAGGAAGACAAAGGTGATGAAGAGGCTCTCCGCAAACGTCTTGTCAAACTCGACCATGAGCTTTCCGGAGTCATTGATTCGCTTTCTGACAAGCGTCAGAAGCTCGTGAAGGCAAACCAGCAGTTATCAGAATATAAAGAGTTGCTTGATGAAGCCAGGGACAAAATTGATACCTACAGGGAACAGGAACAGGCTTACAGAGAAAAGGTAAGAGAAGCCTCGTCAGACCTCTCGGAACAGATAAAATTCCGTCTGTCGGACGCTCTTTTAGGTAAAGTGATTCATGATTTCAGGGAAGTTTACAAAGATTTAGACGGTGAAAATCCTTTTGAAGATACCCTTTTGGAAGATCTTGCATATAATGCCGAAGGCATCATGAAATGTGCTGCAATGCTGTTTGCCGGTTATGTGGACGGTGCCGTTTCCTTTGCCGAAGGTTCCGGAGGCGGTGGAGGATCCACATCCGGTTGGGGCCGTTCTGCTGAAGACGATGACAGAGAATGGGCTTTGAAATGTCTCATGCAAGCCACAAAAATGATGAAACCTACAGGAAGTAAAACAGTGAAACGTAAATAATTTTAATCCTAATCAATATGAAAAAAGCATTTATACTTATTCTTTTGGCCTCACTTTCCATTTCCGGAATCAAGGCTAACATGGCAAAGAGTACGGATTATCAGGTCCTATCCATAGAAGATATCTTTACGGAAGTGTCAGAGTCCGATACTCCAAATTACATAGAAAATGCCATTATCCCTTCTTGGAAAGACAACTGGTTCCTGAATGTTTCAGGCGGAATCTCATCTTTTATCGGCTCTCCGATAGGATGCGAAGACCTTTTCGGGAGAATAAAACCGGTTCTTCAGGTCGGATTCGGCAAGTGGTTCACACCTTCTGTTGGTGGCCGTTTTATGTTTCAGGGATTTGAATGGAAGTCCGGAGAGTTGAAAAATCAGAGTTATTTTCATTATCACACCGACTTCCTTTGGAATGTTATCCCGTCATTTTACGCCGGAGATAATGACTATAGATTTGATGTGATACCGTTTGTCGGTATGGGTATGATTGATAACCGGACTGCTAACACAAAACCTTTCGCGGTGAATTATGGCGTACAAGGCCGTTACAGACTGACCGACAATTTCCATATCATGCTTGAATTGAGTAATGCAACGGCTTTTAAAAATGCAGACGGCATAGGTCTCGCAACACAGTTAGGAGATAATCTCTTGAGCCTCTCGGCAGGTGTTTCATGGACTTTCGGTAAGAATGTCGGATGGAAGAAGATTGTGGATCCGGTTCCATATATTGAAAGAAATGACCGCATGACTGCCTATATCATTGACCGGGAAACTGAATATGACGGTCTCAGGAAGCAGAATTCATCTAACCTGGAATTGTTAGGTGAATTGAAAAAGATATTTGAGATCGAAGGATTGTTGTCGAAATATTCAGGTTTATTTGATAGTCTTAATGGCAACAATGCCTGTTCTTTTCCCTCCCTTTCTTCATCTAACAACGGTAAAACAGGAAGAGCTTTCAATGACTACCAAGGTCTGAAATCATTAAAGGAAAGGCTCCGGAATGCCTTTGGCAATAACGATGAATATGATAATATAGATAACAGTTGTAATAATATTGGAGACGATTTTGCTGATGGTTATGGTAGTGAATCCGGCACTGACCTGTATGATGAAAACGGAAAATCCTCAGATGTTGATAATGCCATAAGTTCCTCAAATGATAAAAATAAATGTAAAAAGTCTAAGAAGAGATCCGGTATTAATCCTTCAAACAAAGGAGCTAAACGCAATGGCAATAAAGGAAAATCCGGTAATTATAATTTTGGCAACCTTCGTTTGAATCATCCTGATAATAGCCGAAATTTAAGTGATGAAGATAGGTCTTTACTCTTGGAATTATTAAAAGACTCATTGAATTCCGAACAGGAACTATCTTATCTGTTGGCTATGATGGATAAGAAAGAGCCTGTCGGTTCCCCGATTTTCTTCTTCTTTGAATTGGGAACAACCGATCTTGTCGATGATTCGCAGGTGGTAAATCTTGATGAAATTGGAAGAATTGCATCGAAGTATGGACTTCTTGTCAATATAGAAGGTGCTGCAGACAGCTTCACCGGGAATGAGTCGATCAATTCTGAACTGGCTATAAACAGAGCCGTTTATATAGCCGATTATCTCTTTGGCAAAGGAATTTCAGCAGAAAACATTTATGTTTCTTCTGTCGGAGGAACCGATAAGTATTCTCCGGTTGAGGCTAACAGAAACACGATAATCACGCTTTATTTGAAATGATTTCTTTTTAGCATATTGGGTAAAATTTGGAGATGTGATTTTGAATGTTAGCCATTAGATTTATAATGTTGGCACACTCATGTTCGTTTAAGAATTGATAAAATTCTTAAAGACCCGTTGTGAAACGTGTCATGAGAAAAAGACTGTCCTGACCGTGAGGTTCGGGCAGTTCCCTTTTATAGGGGTCTCTCTCTTTTCATCTTTGACCGTCAGCCGGGGGTTTTGACTTGGCAAAATTACGGACTGCGAGAAGCCGACAAGTACCGCCCTTCAGCTATTTGAGCAAAACTCTCTGCGATACTTTTGCTCCAATTCCTTGTCTTAGTTCTCCTTTTCAGTCCGCTTGGAATGGCAAGTCAAAACCTTTGAAACCTGACGGAAATTCAGGTCAATGAAAGGGGAAAAACAATAAGTTTAACATTAAAAAAATATTGAGTTATGCCGAACTGGGCTTCATCATCTTACGCTATCGTAGGAGAAAAAGAGGAAATCAAGGCTCTATATGACCTTATGAATGAGTTGCAGTCACGCAAAGAACCATTGGTAAAGAATGATTTCGGCTGTAATTGGCTCGGATGTCTTGTCACTGCTTTAGGCGGGGATTGGGAGAAAGTTCATTGTCGTGGCAGTTGGGAAAGTCTGGAATTGAAAGACGATTGTCAGCTCAATTTCAATACTGAAACCGCATGGAGTCCCTGTAATGAGGTAATGGATTTAATCATAGAAAAGTATCCTTCTTTAGGATATTACTATATCTGTGAGGAACCCGGAATGGCTCTTTACATCACTAATGATGAGTTCAGGAATTACTTTCCTGAAAGATATAAAGTAGATTTATGCACACCTGAAGAGGACTATGAAACAGAGTATTTTTATTCAATGGAATCACTTTCAAAGTGGTTCAGGAAACATTATGATGTCGAGATAAATTCTATTGAAGATATAAATGCACTCCATGAACAATGGGAGCAAGAGAATGAGGATGCTTATTGCTATATCTATGAATTTGAAATAGAGAATGACTGAACTGATATTGTTTAACACAGGAGTTCCATAGAAATATTGGGACTCCCTAAACTGTATATTTATGGATATTATTCTATTCTTTGCAGTGGGCTGGTATGTTGCCGGCTTACTGGGTTTACGCAAAAGGAAACCTAAATCAAGACGGAAACCTCGATATTGGAAACCGTCTCTGAACGAGTATGATTACGAGGAACACCTCCGTCGTAACGGTAAATAACCATCCAAATTCTTTTATAATGGATAGAAAAGAGATTGCACAAAAGGCTGGAATGGAGATTTTCAAAGACAGTGAATATCCGGTTCCGAATACTTATTGTTTCATCAAGGGTGTTGAATGGGCTGACTCTAACCCTCTCTTTAAATGGATAAAGGGGAACGAAAAACTTCCGAAACAAGGCCAGGTTGTACTTATTGCAATCCCTAATTTGGAGTTCAAAGTTGTATCTTATCAAGTAATGAAATTTGACTATACCATTATTCCGTGTAAGGATAATTTCTTCTATTGGCTACCGGTTCCTGATTTAATTTTGGGATAAGACAGGTGCTTTGAAGTAACTTTCAAGCGTCAAATTCTATATTGCTATCCTTGA
>JAFLTT010000021.1 GCA_022509165.1 Muribaculaceae bacterium | reverse complement strand
AATGGAGGAGCAAGCGAAGCAGCACGGCATTAGACGAGCCGGAAAAACAAGTGAAGGTTGCCGGATTTACAGCGGAATGGAACGCCGGGACACCCGGAACTTGTGGAGGGTGTCACGGAGGCAAGTGTAATGTAGCCGTAAAAACAGTTTGTGACTCCGACTCAACAGCTACCGGCGCACCCCGAGGAACGAGGGTTGCGCACAAAGGTAGATGGCAGAGGCGAAGGTGCAATCTGTGTTCCGGCAACCGAAGCGGTCACAATCCATAAGCGGACTTGCAGACCGACCACCGGAGCAAGGCGGAGGTGGCGCGGTCTGCGGAAGATTGTCCGCCTATGGGTTGGGATGTTCGGGCTTGGCAATGACTGGGATGCAAGTGAAGTGAGGGAATGAGCGGTCAATCGTCCGCGCCTGAATACGCTTCCGGGAGGGGTGGAAAATAAAGACGGACCGCATTACTGCCTATGGCGGCCTATGAGATAACTGCCGTAGGCGTTGAATATGGTTGTCGATAGACGATGAATTAGAGTGTCACCGACGGATGATTAAGGGCAGTGCGTCAGCGATAAATGCAGAGACACCGTGCCGACGGCTGAAATGACGGGTCTGCCGTTTCCTCTGTGGGTGGGAAGGGAGAGCGATGTAGGCACATACGGACTTTCCGCGAGGATGAGCGATTGAGCGTGGCAGACCGGCATCGACGAGTCGGAAATTACAAGCGAGGTTGCCGGATTTACAGCGGAATGGAGCGCCACGACACCGCAAGGCACGCATCGGTGTCGTGGAGTCAAGCGTTATGCAGCCGTAAAAGCAGTTTGTCTGACCTTAGCCGTCTTACACCGTGCTGCTCCAGCCTACCGGAGACGGTTTGTAGTCGAACGCGGAGCGGCCACGACACCGGAACTTGTGTAGGTGTCGCGGTAAAGTGGAGCCTCGACCACAAATGCACGGGACTTGTAAGGATGTAGGCAGGCATGGGATTATGGAGCGAGGTCCGTATCAGTCGGCATTTTCTTCACTCCGGGTGGAGTCGATAAAAGATGAACGCAAAATATCCCACCTCCTTTTCTGAGAAATACTAGAACTTAGCAGAAAGTTAGACTATGCCATAATGTCATACAAAGAGAAGTGGCATAGGATTTGTTATGTTGTGATATATGAAGATGACATTCGATATATTATTATTTCGTGATTTCTCATTGAGTTGAGAACCTTAGCAGTGGGAGGAGGTCGCTGCATATGTTTAATTAGTAAAAATTTTATAGCCTATGGCCAAAAAAGTTACTTCTAAAAAAGTTGCTTCCAAGGCATCCAAAATTCTCAAAGACGGGAGATATAGTGATGCATCAAAAAGTGTAGCAGGAAGCGCTTTGTCGCAAAGAGAAAAAAAGAAATAAATTTTCTCTTTAACGCATGCCTCGATTGTGATTTTAATCTCGGTAGGGGCATTTTTAATAGCTCCGATGTCTTTCATATCAAAAGAGCTTTTCCCTTGTGTGGAAAAGCCCTTTAAGTCGGGAGGCGTTAGCCGTCAGATTCTGCGGAACACGTCACCATGATCGCCAAAGTGGAAATCGAACATAAACAGCTCGTCTGCGTAGCGTTTGTAGTCGATAAAGTTAGACAGGCTACCCATCGTCTTTTCCAAGTCGTAGCACTCGTCAACGATGTGTTGGGCGAAGTGTTCTTTCTTCGAAAACGACTAAAGTCGATGACTTCGTTTTCCCATTCGCCCATGTAGGGTTCTTTGCATGGGAAATCGCCCTTAATTTGTATAGTTATTTAAAAATAATAATAAACCGAATCTTAAGAGCCCCTTTATATAGTCGCAGATTTTGTCTAATTTTGTAATTCAATGTAATTGAAGAAATCTAAGTTATTCAGAGTAAAATCTTAACCATAATGAAGTATCTCTTTATATGTGCTATTCATAATTTGGCTCTTGAACACGAGAACATATTGATAAACTGTAAAAATGGATATATATCCAACAAGAAAGATAAACTTCGCCCTATATTTGAAAATGAGCTATCATATTATACACTTGGTGCGCACTCTATTGATGAAATTACAGATTCTGATTCATATTATATGGAAGAAGGTGTTCTTGAGTCTATAAAGCAGTCAGAAGTTGATAAATTCGGGACTCAATATTGTTTTTTAATTCTTCGTCAGATTCAAATTAATATGAATAGGTTATGGTTGATTCAAGATAATGCCGTATATATACGTGATGGCTTTTTATATGCTTATGAAGATGATTTATCAACAGGGCATACTTTTAAAGGTTCTCTTTCAGCTATAAATACATTTGCCGATGGAAATAGGAAATCAATTGTTTTCAACGACGAATTAAAGAATGAATTTATTTCCAACGAAGTGTGTTTTATTCAAGAAAGAGATGCATTAATAAAAAACGAAGAAACTCAAGATTTCAGAAACGTTAGCCAATATCAACATTTAAAATCTTCTAAATTAACGAGAAAAGAACTTGCACATATGTATATTGCGAAAGCTCGGGCTGAGGGCGTAGTGGCAATGAAAGTCCTTTTATATTGTTCCGCTCTTGAAGCATTAATATCAACCACTACAACGGAGCTTAGCCATCGTGTCTCGGAAAGAATTGCAACCATTTTGGGAAGCAATAAGGAAGATCGTTGTGCGATATATAATAGTGTGAAAGCCGGATACGATGTACGATCTAAAGTAGCACATGGTGATTTTCTAAAGAAAAACCAAGAGCAAATTGAGCAGATATCCATAGACATAGATGAATATCTTAGAAAATTAATCGTGTTGGAGGATCCTTATTGCCTCAATAATAAAGAAATTGACAAATTCTTTTTAGAAAAATTAATGAGTTGATAAAGCTAGTCTATCTTCTCGGAAAGACTTTAGTGATGATAGGTTAATTTCTTTCTATGAATGTACTTCGCCTGGACGAAATATCTGAGGATATTGTTGATAAGTTGAAGACTGGCTATATTCAGGTCCTTACATTCTGAACACACCCGATCTTCACGAACCGTGAGCGGAAGTGTTTCCGTATGAATACATGCGCTCAAAGCATGTTGCGACAGAGATGTTACCGCCAATAAGTATGAATGCCAACAATCGAGGCAATAAGGAGTCGGAATCTTCCGACTGCACTCTCTCCCAATTTTCCAAACCGAAGAACAGTAGGGAAAAGGAATATAACGAGCGAATGACTGAGAAAGCCGAGGCATTGAGGTGCCGGAGATATGAAAGCATCGTCAATGAACGCTATGACTTCTTTGACAAGGAGAAAGAGAAGGGAGATTTCCTTTTATACTTTAAGAACCTTGCCTTGAAGAAAAATGTAAAGAGGGAACACGTCTATAAACACTTCGAGAGATTTACTAACGGCAAATGCCGCTTCGGCGAGGTAAATGTAGATCTGTGCCGTAAGTTAATGGAATACCTCTTGAACGCCCGGCAATATCGGCACAAGGAGCAGAACCTACACATCAATTCTGTTGCCGGATACTGGTCAACTTTCAGGGCATGTCTGCATACCGCTTATAAGGAACGTAAGATAAGGGAGAACCCCAACTGCTTCCTTGACAGAATCGACACCATACCGACCATGAAGGAGCATCTGTCACAAGAGGAACTAATAAGATTGGCTGACACTCCGTGTGAGATACCTGTTTTAAGGAAAGCATTCCTTTTTGCATGCCTGACGGGATTAAGGAAGAGCGACATCAAGAACCTTACATGGGAGAATATCCAGCCATACGGAAACGGAGGAATGTATGTCACACTGCGGATGCAGAAGACCAAGGATCTTGTGAACAATCCCATCAGTGATGAGGCGATGGATCTCATTGGCCCGAGGAGGACAGGCAAGGTCTTCATCGGTTTTGAAGATTATATGACCCAGGCACCCATGAGAAGATGGCTGAAAGCAGCCGGTATCACCAAACATATCTCCTTCCATTGCACCCGACATACATTCGGTACATTACAGGTGGAAGCCGGTACACCCGTTTATACAGTCCAACACATGTTGGGTCACAAGAATGTCGAGACAACCCAGATCTATGCCGATATGAGCGATGAGCACAAAAGGGAGTCGGTAAACAAGATAACACTTAAGATTTCCAAAGTTGAGAAAAAACCGATTGTCCAAATACCATTTTTACATCACAATTAAAAGAAATCACTTGTTAATATTGGTAAGTATTCATTTGTTTGAGACAGGACAGCAGTAATGTGGCGTGCCATGTCCGCCTAGAGAGAGACAAACATCCCGGTTGGCTGCTTTACAGAAGGATGGAAATATCACGGCGGAATTTGGTAAGCGGTTCGTCGTTCATCTCGGATTCCTCGCGGAAACCTCGCAGATAACGCCGGAGCTCCTTTCTCCTTACCGTATCACCTGCGATTCCCATTCCGGTGGTTAGCTCTGCTTCAAGGTCACTATAATATCGCTCAACATATTTCGCACATTCGAGTTGCATGACAATATCGCGAAACCTTCCATAGCGCTGCTCAAGTTTCAGGTCCTTTACAAGCATTCCGACATCCGGGTCGGTACCGGTGTCTATCTCGATTTCCAAGTTGTCGTAAGCGCGGGGATTAGTCAATGCCGAGCGGTCTTTTATCCGGAAGAAGATGGTCTCGGAAAGTCCTCTGACGTAAGGATGGACAGATAAATCATACCCCTTTGTACTCTTCTTTTGGTTGCAAACACCGCATGAGGGCACAAGGTTATAGAGCGACATACTAAGTAGCGGGTAGGTTGACTTGTCGAAAAAATGGTCGAACTGAAGGAAAGCCGTAACGTTTTTCAACTTCAAGCCTTCGAGAGGGCTGTCAGGTGACGCACCGAAAGCGACAGTGTATTGCTGGTTGCAGTAAAGGCAAGTTTTGACATTGAGCATCAAAGCAAGCCGATTGAGTTCCGATTTGCGAAACTTCGCATAGCGGAAAGCCTTTGACAGGTCTTCCTTAAACTCTTTTATATGTGGCTTTATGACCGGCTGTGATTTCCATGAAACGATGAGAGCCGTCCAAAGTTTAGCGACTCGATTTAATGAATATGGAGAGGCGAGAAGCAGAGATTCAAGATTATTAAGGATTTCCTCTACCACTTTTTCGAATACTCGATAATACGGCCCTGGTTTTGCATGCATATCGGTATGAAGCACCGTGAGTTTTGCCTCGATCTCATCAAAAAAGGCAGCCTTGAAAAAATCTTCAAAATCCAGACGGTAACGGATCTTCCCATCGGCTCCCAAGATACCTTTGTCGAAATCTAACCTATACATCCCTTCGGCGGTTATTGTTATTGTCTTGCCTCCGTTCTTCCCACTGTTTCCTTTCCCTGATTTCCCTAATCCTTCTTTTAAGGCTGAGGATTTCTTCGTTGGGATCATCACGATATAGACGTGCATTCAAGTAGTTCTTTATCCTCTCGTCGCCAATCATCCGAATCAGTTTTTCCAGGTCCTCTCTGCCAGTTCCTGTCCGGTTGTAGTTTTCAATCTCTTGGGCAAGTTCTTCGATTTTCTTTTTGGCGAACTCCCCAATGAGACCGTTTTCCATGAAAAAAGAGTCGCCGTAGAGGTCGAAGACGTTTGTACCAAACGACTCCCTTTCCAGTCCTGGGGCCATTATGATTACCCGTCCGGAGTTATCTGTGGTCAACAGCTGCGTGCATTGCCGTGGCATGTCTGAAAGGGTTACGGGTGAGTGGGTAGTGTAGACCACCTGCACCTTCAACCCGTTAGGCACGACTATCCTCAGGAAATGCGTGAGCCGTTTTATAAACTGCCGTTGCCATTCGGGGTGGAAAGTGTTTTCCACCTCGTCGAGCAGGAGGAGGGTCGGGATGTTTGCCGCCTCGCCATTATGGGGATTGTCAAAAGCAAATTTTATGCGGGAGTAGAGGTTTAGCATCGCCATTTCTCCCGCGCTCAAAGGTGTCTGGCCGGTGAGCCAATGGGAATATATGGGGTCGAAATAACGCTCCACGAGGAAGTTCTTGGATTCCATGAGGTCCACGAGCTTTCTTCCGGCGGGGAGAGTGGGGAACCGGTCTGCATATTCTCCGTTGCCCTCGTTTCCGCAGTCGAGGTAGGGGTGCCCGTCGTGCCATGAACAGTCCCGGGAAAGGAATTCGAGGGTTTCGCGAAGTCCGTCATAAGGAGCAAGGAAATTAGGCCCGGCAACGTAAACTGCCCTCAGTTTATCTTCAATCCGGTGGATAGCGTGGATGATCCATTGGAGGCTGCCAAGGGTGGAGTGTTTATAATCGTCGGTGAAAAGGTCTAGCAGGAAATCGATGAACCCGAGGGATTCATCTAATACATCAGGAAAATTCCGTAGGTTATAAAGAATACTTTTCAGCGAGGTATAGAGAAATCGTGCCAGCCCTTTCTTACCCTCCTCCTCATCCTTGGCCTCCATATCGAAATTGAAGGGCACACCATTGATCTTCTCGAAAAATGAGATCTGATTGTTGCGTGATCTGCTGCTTTCATCTGGGTCGGAAGTGGCTCTAATATTGTAAAGATGTTCCAAGTTGCTACGGATCATCTCGTCGGCTGAAGTGTTAGGGCGGAATAGAATGTATCGTGGAAGGTTCAGAGAAGTTTTGAGGTCGTTAACGAACGTATCGTGAAAAGCCGGGTCGAGGAGCAGGGCGCAAATCCTGACGTTGTTTTGCAAGAAATAGGCATTGAGATATTCCCTTATCGGATTGTGGAGATGTATGCTGTCGATGTTTTTATATCGCGTGAGGTCTTGGATGAGCAGGAATTTGTCTGACATGTTTACCTCGCCGTGATATTCGGAGGAGGTGGTGTTCATGCCGAGGAAGGGTTCGAAAGAGTCGGCGCAATAGAAAGTGGGTATGGCGAGCCGGAAACGCGAATCCACGTCGGAGCGGCCGTGAAGATCGATAAAAGAGAGATTTGGAAAATCAGAGGTGTTTGTGATTTCTACGTCATGATATATCTTTATCCTTTCGTCATTTTCCTTATATATCATTATGCCACCGAGGCTACCAGGGGCTGCACCTTCCACTGCCCTGTCAAGAAGCCAACGGAGCAGTGATGACTTTCCGATGCCGTTCTTGCCGGCAACGGCTGTGATGGAATAGATCCTCTTTCCAAAGAAACCGACTGGAACGTTCTCTTCCTCGCTCATTGAGAGACGGTGAGAAGAGGGGTCGTAATGAAAACGGATGTTAGGGGTAAAGTTGAAGCCGACGTTCTTTAGGCGCCGGAACTCCTTCACAAAAGCAAACAGCAGCAGCTTCATAATTATTGAATATTAAAGAAACGGGATTCATAAAGAATGGCAGTTAGATTATGTCTCCCTCCCTCTTATAGACATTAGTGTAGATAAGATAGATTTATCCTCGCTGCCTTCCACGTCATATAACGGTTGGCGTTAGTGGTAAAATTAATAATATTTTAGTGAATCTCATAATTTAAAAAGGCGAAAGCCATAGTGATTCTCATAATTTTGTCTTTATTGTTAGTCTTTGTTATCTGTGTAGATTAAATCCACTATGAAATTATGTATATTGTAAGAAATAGGATAAATGATTTTCCTATATAACATTCCTATTAAAAAAATTTTAAAAGAGAAATTTTATAATTTATAGAACCATAAAAACTTTAATGAACTATATTTAGCAAGGACAATTATATAAACTGATAAACATTGGATGATTTATGTAAAGTTTCAAGTCTTGACATCGATATATCGAAGATATAATGTACACATCCATAAGACTCTTTAGGGGCATCTGAAGTATTTGGTCCCGTGCAGTGTATTGTTACATCATTATTGAGGTAACCTTTAAGAATAGTTTCTTTAGGATCTTGAGATCTCTTACAAATAGTAGTAACAGCATGAACGTTTTCACATTCATTCATCCCAAATTTAAGATGGATGTTTCCAGTTTTCTCTGATCCATGGTGCGGAATTTTGATTAAATTAATATGACTAAAAATATCTTCTCTTATTAATGGTACAAAAATTTCATCGAGATCACCTCCCATAAAAACATTAATCATATTAATTGAAAAAATAAATACCAAAGATCCTTTATTGGGTTTAAAGTGTGTATTATTCATCTGTTTAGCCACGAGGGAGCCAACGGGAGCAACGAAATCTAACGTTATATTTAATGGTGGGCATTTAGGATTTTCTCCATATAAAAGAAATTCTGAGGTACAATCTTCATAGGGATCATACGATTTAAAATGATATTGAAATGATTCTGGAGGATAATATTTTAGCAAATAATCTTGAATATTTTTTGCTCCTTTCCATATATCTTTAGGGTAATTCTGAAAACCAACAACATTAGCCGTAGCTATTATATGAGCTTTTCTCTCTTTATCATGTTTATCAAGTAAAGTAATAATCCCTTGAGAATGATCCTTATGAGGATGAGTCCATATGAAAGCATCTATTGATGCATAGTTCCATTCATCTGATAAAATACTAGAAACATGATTATAATTATCATCATCCTCATAACAATCTGTAACAATGGTAAGGATGGCTTTATCATCTTCAGATATAACAAACAGAATGGATTCACCCTCTATAGGATAACCTACCACATAAACATGAAGCTTTAACGCCGTTGGATCTGAATAAGGTATTTTCTTAAGAGGATGCGACATAAAATTGGAAATACCACTTTGACAAAAAATACAAAATAAAGTTTCTCTACTTTATGTTAAAGGGAAGAATTGCTTGGGAAGTTCCTCTTACGGATTTTAAGGAAATTCTCTGGCTACGTCTTATTCCTGATTCATATACACCGAATTCTGTAACTCGCTCAAGTTTTACGGAAACAGATTCTAAGCTTTTACGAATTATTAATCCTTTACTATCCTTAGTCACTATTTTACACATATACAATCAATGTATTTTTGACAGTTATCAATCATTTTATGAAATATAAAAGAGAATGAATCGGCATTATCTTCTGATAAAGGGGTATAGATGCAGTCAGAAGCAATGATATGTTCCCACATTAATTGTTTTTCCTTTTCAATGTTAACATCCATGAGGCTTAAAAAGTTCTTCACAACACAACGTATATTTTCATCTATGAATTGATGAGTCGCAAATTGATTATGCAGATTATTATTTTCAATAGCTCGATATCCTCCAAATCCTTCTTCTGAAAGATATATCTCCTTACTAATTATCTCACGAGCACCAATATTAAGATGAATATCCGAAATAGAAATAACATTCTCTTTGTATAATATAAATGCGAATGAAAAGAGCATTTCACAAGTTTTGACTATGTTATCATTTATGATCATATTCCTTGCATAAATATCAATGAAATAAGGATTTACAAACAATATTAATTCTTGTTCAGATCCTTCAATTTCTTCATTCCTATATAATGATGGGAAGATATAAGTTTTTGTGTCCAAAATATTGTCAATAGAAGTGTTCAAAGCTTCTGCAATGGCATCGATATTAACTATATTTTGTTGTATTATATTGAGTTTATTGAAATAAAAATCTATTTTCTCAATTTTACAATCAGAAAGCATTTTATCCCATAAGTCCATAAAAGCAACATAAAAATTGGGTTTGCTATAAAAATCAATTCTAAAAGAGAACAGGTCACAAGACTCACTAAAAATGCTTCCAGATGCAAAAACCTCATTCATATGTTTGTTATTTAATTCCTGCAACAAAGTTAATAAAAACCTTTATAAAATCACGTCAGTATTTATAATATAAACTCGTTGGATGAATTAAAATTTTAATATTTTATAAATGAAAAAGTTGCGTATATCACAGATATTTAGTAAATTAGTGGTGACCAAACCATTAGGCACTAAATCTGTACATATGCACAACTTCATCACAAAATTCGTAAAAATTCTCGACATATTCAAAAAATTTGCCGGAAATCGTGTCAATGAACTTGGAAACATCCCTCGTCCGGGTGTGGTTCCCAAGTTCTCGGATCTTGAGGTAATCGCCCTCTCTGCCACGGCAGAGGCCTATGGCATAGACAGCGAGAACTACCTTTTCAAACGGCTCGAAAACGAGAAGGGAGAGTTGCTTCCCAACCTTATTACCCGCAGACAATATAACCAGAGACGTAAGCTCACAGCTCGCCTTGGAGAGGAGATAAGGAAAGATATTGCCAATGCCATGGATGGGAATGAATTTGTATTCAGCATTGACTCCAAACCGGTAAAGGTATGTCAGAATGTCAGGGCCGGCAGATGTGCAATGGGAAAAGACGACTTTGACCATGCTCCGGCCTGGGGTTACTGCTCCACGATGAGGATGAAGTATTACGGGTATAAACTGCACGCTGTCTGTGGAATAAGCGGCGTTATACACTCCTATGACATGACTCCTGCCAATGTTCACGACATACATTACCTCAAGGACATTCAATGGGAATATCATGACTGTATGATTCTCGGTGACAAGGGATATCTCAACGCAAAGGTGCAGCAGAATCTCTTTGATGTTGCCAATATAACTCTTGAGGTTCCATACCGGCTCAATCAGAAAAACTGGAGACCTCCGGGATGGGCCTATAAGAAGTTTAGGAAACGCATCGAAACTCTTTTCTCCCAATTCAACGACCAGTTTATGATGATTAGAAATTATGCAAAACAGCCCACGGGACTTTTTACACGGATTGCCGCTAAAGTCTCTGCCCTGACAGTTCTGCAATATGTTAATTTTATCAATCATCGTAAAATCGGTCAAGTCAAATATGCTTTAATTTAATTCATCCAACAGGTAATATAAAGTAAATTAACCTTTTTTTCTCCCTGTTTTCTAACTCTATAGTACCAATAAGGATAAATTTGTAATCTTTGTTTTTCTCAAAGTATCTATAAATTTTGATAGAATCTCAATTTGCAGAAACTTTCAACGTCATTTTTAATTATTATTTAGAATACATGTTAGAGTATGAGAGTATGAAAATGGGATTGAAATGTTAAAATCAGGAATCAGAGTATGATTTTGAGTATGATTTTTTTGTGAGAACTTAAATATGCTTAATAATTGACTTAAAGATGATTAGAAATTAGGATCACTCATTATAACGGCTCTAATTTTGAACCGATAGAAATAACAATTCCTAATAATTAATAACAGTTAATCATGAGAAAAACAAATTTTTCAGTCAAGGATTTCAGCCTTTTCTACGGACTGCCCGGCACAGTCATTCTTCTAATCTCCTTGCTTGTTGCAGTGAAGACAAGTCAAGATTTCGGAAATGACGCCTTCATCAGGTCGGGAGTATTCGTCGGGATGAACGCTCTCCAGTGGTTCATCTATCTAACCCTTTTTATCGGAATATGTCAGGAAATTTCAAATCGTAAAAACGCATCAGGATTCCCTCTTAAAAGTCGTGTCGAAAATAATCATTTGGACTGTATCATGCCAATTCCATTCTTATTGGAAAACAAGGGAGTTGAAATTATCTCCGTGCTTACCGAAACTATGGAGAAAAATATAGCCATTTCTGATACTCAAGTCAAGGCTCCGTTTCAGGAAATTTCTTTTGAGGAAATAGACGATAGTGACAAGCCGGTATCTGGTTGTAATGCTTCCGCTAAAATTCCCTTGGATCATGACAAAAGCACATTCCATTCTTCTCAAACATTTTTGGATAGATATCAGGAGGTATTGACAGCCTATGAGATAGAGAGGATTGTTGAGAAAAGAAAATTGGTAGATTCGATCATGGAGTATGTCTGCTACATCATGCCTCCATTTATATCTGCTCCCAACCTTGAAAAGCTTTGCATCGAAATCAGGAACTGGAGTGAGAATCCATCATACGATCCGATTGAAATTGAATTGAAAGAACGACTCAGCACCAACGATCTTTGCCCCTTCATCTGGAACATCGGTGAACGGCTCGGAAGACCCAACGGCTATGACGGCGAATGTCGGGCAAAATTTGTCAAGAAACTTTTCGCCTTCGCTCTATCCGATGTAGAGGTTACCTCTCTTAAAAATACGACAAAGACTTCGTCAACCGATCGCATATATCTTGACCGACCCAATCCAAATGATAATTCATTTCATTATCCGGCATCGGCGGTGACCACAATGAAAATTGAAAAACCCGTTTTTAAGGTGGATTAGATAATAAGGGGCTGCGAGGATAAAGTGAAATGATTTATAAGTTACACATGATTAAACTTGACACCGTCACATCATTGATTTGTTTTGCAGCGAAAATAATTCGAATCACAAAATTTTTATCTGCTAAACTTAAATCTGAAGAAATATGATTGAACAAAACTTTAATCAAAAAGGATCCGCCACCTTCAATGACCTTCCGTCTATGGTGACAAAAATTCTTGATGAGGTCTGCAAGACCAAACAGATGGTGTCCGACCTTCTCAAAAAAACCGCAGCGTGAAGACCGGCATAAATCCATGACTGTTTCAGAAGCTGCCAAGTATCTTACTATCCCCCTTCCGACTCTCTATGACAAGCTCGTCAAGGGAGAGATACCGGCGACCAAACCCGGAAAGAGATATGTGCTTTACCGTGACGAACTTGATAAGTGGCTTGAGAGCCATCGAAAGAATACTGTGCCGCTCACAGCGGAAGAACAGAACGAAGCCATTCTCAACTCTAACCGCCGTAAACTCGATAAAAAGAATTGGTAAGACTAAACTTTCTTCCCAAAATATTCAGTTCAGCCTGCAAATTGGAATGACTAAGAGTGCTCGCACTCGAAAGCAGGCTTTTTAAGCCTGAGCGTAGCCTAATACCCCGAACGTAAATAGCGGTGCTCTTTACAACCGGGAGGATGAGCCCTAAAATCAATGGATTTTTGGCTCACTGCAAGCTGAAGAGTAGAGAAATGATAAGTAACAAACTAAAAAATCAATACATGGAAAACACTGAAAAAGATTGGAGAAATAATGATATAAAATCCCTTGATTATACTTATATTGGGGAGTTTGACAGTAAGAAATATCAAAAGTATCGGAAATATCTACGGGATGGTGCCGACTTTGATGTCAAAAACATGTGGCTCTTGCAGCGTCACTTACGGCTTAAAAGATTTGAGAATCACATGTCGATAACGTATCTATCTATGATTATAGGCTGTTCGAGGATTCAATATAACCGTATGGAGAGGGGTGAAAATCGGTTCAAGGATGAGCAACTTGAAGTTTTGGCAACTTTCTATGGAGAGGAGCCGCCCACTTATAAAGACATGCAGGACGTGGATGCAATTATAAAAGCTACCGGATATTTTTTTAATGACAAAGACCGGGCATTCCTGCTAGTGAAAATGACTTTCTTTTATATGTTCCTTGTCTTTGATAATGAGGGAAAACAAACCGATTTTTCAGTCTTTATTCCTAAGGATATCATTGAAACGACACCGATTTCAAAAGAAATTCAGAAGCAAAAGTGGCTTGAGATTATCGAAAATCTTCAATCCCGTCGCCTTG
>JAFLTT010000020.1 GCA_022509165.1 Muribaculaceae bacterium | reverse complement strand
CTATTATTGTTTTTAATCGGCTTTGTCTCAGATATTTTGGGACAAAGCAATCATTTTGTTGTTGCCGATTCCATAAGCCGATTGCCATTGCCTAATGCTTCTTTATTCGACAATAAGGGTAATCTGTTGGGAATTTGTAATAGTAACGGTAAAACCCCATATGTCTCGTCTTCAAATCTTCCTCTTACAATAAGGTATATGGGATTTAAGGAAAAAGAGATAGAGAATTTAAACCAAGATACCGTTTTTCTTCAGGAAAATTACTTTGAATTGCCGGAAGTGGTTGTAGCTACACGCCAGAAAAGTATCTTACACATGCTGGCATACGTCAGGGAATATTCTTCTCTAACCACCTATACAGATACGATTTTTCTATTTAGAGAAAAGATGGTTGACTTCATGGTTCCTCAGGATAAAAAAATGAAATATCGAGGTTGGACCAAACCCCGTATTTTAAGTTCTAAGTCTTACTATCACTTTAGAAATTCAGAAGGATTGGACAGCATAAGCGATGAATGTAACCATCATTTTTCATGGTCTGATTGGATTGGTGTTCATCCGCAAATGCCTATAATAAGAAAACTTCAAGGAATTGAAATTGGAACCGACACCTTAAAAGGAAAATACAGTCATGCGGAAATCTGGAATAAAAACAAAGATAAATACACAATAGATATCAACGTTTTGGCTGACACCACGAGTCGAAGATGGGTACCGGATATCGGAGGTTATTTCAAAGATAACATAGACTACGACAATTTTAAAGTCCATTTTGGTTATGAGAATGTAACGGGAGATTGGCTTTTGCCCAATGATCTAACTAATTATTCTTTCAATATAGAATCTGTGGGTAGGGGCCATTCCCTTTTTAGGTTTAATCGTCCTGACGAAGATTATTTTGTGAGCACTTATGCTGAAGTATATTTTCTTGACAAGGAATATATTTCTTTAAAAGAAGCAAAAAAATGGGAGAAACATGATTTCTATTCTGATGAGATAGAAATTTATGAAGCCTACGAAGCTCCGGAACTTCAGCCCCATATTCTTTCACTTATGGAAAGGGTTGAGAATATAGATAAGCAACAGATTATCCTTTCCTGGAAAGATGATCCACGCTTTCGATATGAACGAAAGAGGAATAACAATTTTTCTTTGGGAAATAGATTTCTTAATGTAATTAAAGATATCACAGGTATATCTTCATTGCTAGCCCGCAAGAAACGTAATAAAGACTGGAAAGAATTCCGGGATAAATGGCATGAGAAACGAAACTCCAAAAAGAAATAATATAACTTTGTTAATATTTGAACATAAAATATTTAGGATGAAAAAATTATATTTGGTCTTGGTTTTAATGTACCTATATGGCAGTCTATTATTGTATGCAGATAAAATAAAGGTTGTAGATTTAAATGATAAAACCCCTGTTTCCGGGGTTTCTGTCTTATCTTCAAGTGGCTTGATATTAGGATTTACAGATGAAGCCGGAGAGTTATCAATAAAAATTGGAGATCTACCTTTGTCATTAAGATCAATTGGATATGAAACAGTAACGATTAACGATTCCCAAGACACCATTTTTTTGAAACCAGCAGTTTATACTTTGTCTGATATTGAGATTAAACCGGGTGACAGACCAATTACAAGGGTTATAACATACGCAAGGGAATATTGTACGGGAGCAACTCCTTCTGATACGCTACAAATGTATAATGAATATATGCTCGAATATTTCTTTGCGGAGGGGAAAGTAAAAGGATATGACAAATCTGATGCACGACCGTATTCCCGAAACGAGCGAAGATATGGCAGAATTGCAAATTCATCAGGATTAGACAGCGTGATGCGACCGAAATATAATGACGATATTGCATCCCTCTCATTCCTTTCAAATATGGCTTTTGTCCCTTTTGATATTAGAGAAGAAACGGAAGTCTTAAAAAATGGTGCTCAATCAGATACTATTCTCGGTAAATATTATCCTAAGTTTATCTATTTCATGAATGATAATTTCTTCACCGTTGATTGTGATGCTTTGTCTGACCATAAGGAGCATAAATGGAGTCCCTGGTTTTTCAAAATGTTCGGCATGACCATGGAAATGCAACAAGCGGATTGGTCTATCCTCTTTAATAAAAACGATGAAGGTAAATATGGTATTTATGATTTCATATTTGGAACCTATAATTTGAAAGTGATTGGAAAGGGAAAAATGCTTAAGAAAATGATCGGTGTCAAAGATACGATCGATATATATTGTTATATTGAACAATACCCCGTAGAAATTGAAAGATTGACAGTTGAGGAATATAAAGATCTTAAAGAAGATTATTTTAGTCGTAAAGAAGATTTTAAAGAACCGTCAAATCTGCAGCCTTTACCTGAAACTATTGAAAAATTAGTAAAGAGGATAGATTCTGAGATTCTGAAAAAATAATTTTATATTAGAATCTCTAATTATAGACAAAACTATGAAAAAGATTAAATATTTGATTTGAGTTTCCGGAGCCTACTATTTTATAAGAGTCTTTAAATTTATTTTATTATGAAAAGGACTGAGGATTTTTTTATACCTGAAAATAAAGTTAAGTTGGAAGAGGAATTGGATTATTCAAGAGTAGGTGAATATATCCGTTCCGCGGAGGCTTTTTCTCGTTCCACTTATCAGAGTGTCTATATAATAGACTATTTCAAGCAGAATTTCCTTTATGTATCTCCAAATCCCATGTTCCTGTGCGGTCTCACTCCGGAAAAGATGAAAGAATTGGGATACAGGTTTTATCTTGAATATGTACCGGAAGATGAACAACAGATACTTCTAAGTCTAAATGAAGCTGGTTTTAGTTTTTATAGTAAAGTACCATTAGAAGATAGAAAAAACTGGATGATTTCATACGATTTTCATATTCTCAATAATTGTCACCCAATTCTGATTAACCATAAGCTCACTAACCTGGCATTGACTTCAGATGGAAGAGTTTGGCTTGCCTTGTGTGTGGTTTCCGCTTCTAACCATACCACCCCGGGTCATATAGAAATGCATCATGTTGGTACTTCAGAATATTTTGAATATAATCTTGTAACCAGGAGATGGTCTGAGAAGCACATTCCTGCTTTGACACAATCAGAAAAAACAGTTCTGACTTTTTCCATACAGGGTTATACTATTAATGAAATAGCAGATAAGATGTGCCTTTCAACTGAGACGATTAAGAAATACCGTAAGGCAATCTTTGACAAGCTTGATGTCAAAAATATGTCAGAAGCTATTGTGGCTGCAACCAACAATAAGTTATTCTAAGTTTTTGCAGAGATAAAATTTCGGGAACCGGTCAACTTCCCTTCCGGCATTAATTTCTTCCTTTAATTTATGACACATATATTTAGCTGTCTTAATACCGGAATCACTGAGTTCTCCGTTTACAACCTTGTCCACTGCCTCGTAGAGCCATTCCCAATTTTCTATTTGCCAGAAGGCACAATAGCCTGCAGTATAATAAACCATCCATTTCCTTATATCAGGCTTTGCTTCCAATTCTGCCACATCCTCCGGTGAAACCACTACAGCACCTGCTCCGTTTATGAAATCAAATGCATAGATTTTAAGTTGAGGCTCCTTAAGTTCTTCAATTACTATCCCATTATCAGATAGATTTTTATTCATCTTGCTTTTCATAAAGCTAAGTTAGACTCATGTCCTATGTCTCACAATACACAAAAGTGTATTTTAAGTCATGTTTAGTGAAGATTACTTTTCTAAACTAAACAACATAATTGTTAAGTAAAATTCTAGAGCAAAATTACATTAACTCTAAAACAAGGATTCTAATGTTAAGTTATTTTGCGCTATCGATGAATGTGAGTTTTGTTTTATCCCATATGGTGTAACAAGTGTTATGTGAACAGCCTTTTTAGTCTTCGTGGCTTCAATAAAGTTACCACGTCTACGACGGAGTTTCATTTCTTCATCTTCAGTTATTACATATTCTTGTTCAGAAAATTTCATCTCACAAAGATTGATTACCCCATCCTTACGATCAATCAGTAAGTCAATTTGTGTTTTATCAATTCCTTTATCTTTATTAGCTTCTGTTCTCCAACTATAAATGTTGGATAAAACACCTGATATTCCAAGCGATTCCTTTATTTTAGTAACATGTTGAAGACATACTCGTTCAAATGCTAATCCACCCCAGGCACGATGTAAAGGAGAACCTATATTATTAGTCCAAAAATGAGGATCATTCTTTTTATTTCCTTTTATATATTGGAAATAAAAAAGTGTAAAATTATCAATAAGTTGATACAAAGCATCTTTAGATTGCTTTCCTATATATGTGTATTTACGGATGAATCCACACCATTCTAATTCATTCAGATAACGTGATAAATCGCCCCCAGAAGGGATACCACTTTCTTTGACAATTTCATCACGTGTTAATCCTTTGTTTTTCTTCGCTAATGTATTTACAATTTCCATATAGGGCTCAGGATTGTTGAATAACGAGGAATATAGTTGCTTATACTCATGCGAAAGTCCTTCAGTATCCGGATTGAAGAATAAGGCATCTATATTTTGAGCCATACTAAGCTCTCTTTTAAGCAAACTCCAGTAAAATGGAATTCCACCCATTATCATATAGTTTTCTACTATCTGGTATCTACTCAATCCTAATTTATTACTTTCAGCATATTGTTCACATTCAGTCAAAGTGAATGGTTGAAGATGAATCCGGTTAGTCAGACGATTGTGTAATCCTCCGTGGTTATTGATGAGTTTATTAACAATCCATGAAGTAGCTGAACCACATACGATAAGAAGAATATCCTTTCTTGCTGATGCCCAACTGTTCCAAAAATGTTCTAATCCTGAAATGAAATTAGAACGTGGGGTATCCATCCAAGGGAGTTCATCGAAAAACACAATTTTTTTACCCTCAGGCAAAGAACTTAACCACTCTTCTAAAGCGAAAAAAGCTTCATACCAGTTTTTAAATTGATTAAACTTCTTTCCGGAAATAGTCTGAAGTGAGGCACGAAAGTTAAGTAACTGATCTTTCATTTTTCCTTGAGCTAACCCGGTATGTTGGAAGGTAAACGTATAATTAAAGGTTTCTCTAATAAGAAACGTCTTCCCAACTCTTCTACGTCCATAAACAGCTATAAACTTTGAATATTCAGATTTTGCTGCCTCTAAAAGTTCTTTCTGTTCCGGTTTTCTTCCGATTATCATGAGTTTTAGTGTATTTTATCTGAAGGTAAAATTAATAAGAAAATTTGAAAAATCGCATTATAACCCTCCAAAAGTGGTCAAAATAATATAGATTTGGAGGATTATGGCATATTGTAGAAAATGGATACTATCCGTAAAATAGATCTTAACATAGTTCTACATAAGCCATAATATTGTAATTACCTATAAATCGTTCATGTGGAAATCAACACAAAAGGGTAAAAATGAACTTGAAAAGGAAGAAATACACTTTTGTGTATGGCAAAGAAATTTTTAGCACTCTAATTTTGCATCATAAAAATTAAAAATAGACAAGATATGAATAATAGAATAAAAAATTTGTTGGAGAGTCCCGTCAGTATCATCACTATACTAATAATATTTTTAGGGTTATTTACTATTGCTGTTTTTGAAAAAGTTAGTCCAACTAATTTTGAGTTAGAAATCATAATAGGTATTATTCTTGGTGTGATACTCTTTTCCTATCTAATCTGGGCAACCGTGATACTTGCTACAAATAGATTCTTAAAACCATTGGATGCAAAAAGAAAATTAATATATATTTCATTCATTTGTATATTTTTCATTACTTATATTTTCTTAACCCGGGGTTTAATTAGTTCATGTATATTTTCCTTATTCCCAATCTGGGTTTGGACAGGAGCCCTAAAGGATTTTAAAGCAAGTTTGGAATAATAGAATAAAAATTAATATTGATTAGATAATCTTCCGGGAGGATGAATGTTATTATGATGCATGAAGTAAGAAAAAATGTTTAATTTTATCAATACAAAAATATACTGTATGTTGAAGGCTCTGAGATTTATCACGATTATTATTGCTCTAACATCAGTTTTAGGAGTGAAGGCTGATAAAAAGGAATTTCTTTCAATAGTGAATGGATATTTTTTTAAGAATGTAAGTCAGATTTTTAATGACCAGGGTTATCCTGAAGATTTACAAATGTTCAGCATTGAAACTCCTGATGGCAATAGAGCTTTAGGATTTTATTCCACTGCTATTAAGATTACCAATGAATTGAAAGCCATAAGTATCTCTCCGGATTCAATAGCTGAAGGAGAAGAGTTACTGAGAAGGTTTAATGATTTTATTTCAAGAGAAAAGATAAAAAGAGAAAAGGGGGGAGAATCTGAAAAAATAGAAGTAGGAGATTATTTCCCGGAGTTTTCCGCAACTGATATTGATGGGAAAATCTGGTCAAATAAAGATATTGAAGGTAAAGTAATGGTGTTGAACCAATGGTTCACCGGTTGCAAGCCCTGTCGCCAGGAAATGCCGGAACTTTCAGAATGGAAAGATGAAATGCCGGATGTAATGTTCTTTTCATCCACTTATGAAACTCCGGAGGTTGCAAGGCAAGTTTTAGATAAAGTTCGGTTTAACTGGATTCCAATAGTTAACGACTCCCAATTCTGTGAATGGATGGGTAATAAGGGTTATCCTATGACTATCATTATAGATAAGGATGGAAAGATTGCATTGATTGAATTTGGAACTTCCCCCGAAAAAAGAGAAACCATAAAACAGACAATAAAATCCTTGAGAAAACCATAATTTTTTTCGATATTGAAATTTTCCGGTGATAATTGCATCTAACGGGTAAAAAGAAAAAAATGAATAGTCCACCGGAAAATGAAATCTTATTCAACTCCTTGATTAAGGAAAATTCAAGAATAATAAATTCAGTCTGCTATTTTTATTCTTCTGACAATATTCCATTCGAAGATTTAAGACAGGAAGTTTATATCAATATCTGGAAAGGTCTTGACCAATTCAGATCTGATAGCAAAGTATCCACCTGGATTTATAGAATTGCCATAAACACAGCTTTAATGGCAAACAGAACCGGTAAAAAGAAAATAAATACCGTATCTATTGACCCAATGGTGTTCAATATTTCCCAGAAAAAAGATGACTCTCAGCCCCTCAGCGTTACAAAAATTGGGGAACGTGTCTTAATTAGTTATAAAAACGGGCAATCCGTTTTTTGAATCTGCTTTAGAAAAAATGAAATGGTCCGATCTAAATTCTTTTAATTGTTCAAAAGTTCTGATATCGTTATTCAAAATTTCCCTTGCCATAGTCCCTCTCATTTCTTTAAGACGCTGAGTGGTGGGAGTTTTTAATTTCCCATCTTGAGTTATGGTTTGGAAACAAACCTTATGAACTGAGGCAAACGCCCTTATAATTTTCCAATCCAGACATTTATCCGCATCACCGGGAAGAAGGTTAATGATATCTTTAATACCATTGTTTTTAATTTTTTTAACTACTTCCACAGTTAATTTAGGCTTGAATATATTTATAGCAGTTTTTGAATCTGGATATATCGGTTTATTAAATTCACATCGGTAAGGTTTGATGATATCGGAAGCATTCAATAATCCATAAACCGATGAAATGATCTTTAAATTTTTTTCAGCCCTTTCTATCGCCTCAGATGACAGGGATGATACATCCAGTCCTCTGTAAGCTTCCCCTGTAAATCCATAAAGGGCCTTATATCCGGTATTTTTATGAGGAAAATCGTATGCCAGATTATGGGTTTTGACACTTAATTGATGACTTATTCCGAGTATCTCTGAAATTTCCAGTGTAGGGAGGCTTTCTAAATAAGACATCAAAGAATCTGCAATATCTTCAAACACCGGTTTATTATTTTCAAATAATTCCGGCTCTACCGGCTTTTGCTCAGCCGACATGGTTTTTGATTCAGCAAGGAATATCAACATAAAAAACGGAACAAGTGCCTCGACCCTTGTCCCGTTTTGTCGCGATAGCATTGTTTTATTATTTCTGGCAATGTCTGCGACAATTACCTTTCATTTATATGACAAGCAAAATTGACAAGGGTTTATTCCCGACACAAATTTTTTGTATAAATTATTTTCTTTTTCCCTTAAAGAAGGAATAAATTTTTCTGGCTCCTTTAAAGGCCGACATTCCAAGTAGAGCATAATCCAAATAATTAAGACCGGTGAGCATTTTTAAAGCTATTGCTCCGGCTTTTCCCGGGATAGAGGTCTTACCCCCTGACATAAAAGGATTTGCCTCCTGGAGGTTTGTCACACTCTTACACATTTTAGTCTTGCAAAAATCAGCCTCCATGGCAATTAGTGCACGCTGGAAACGCAATTCCTCAATTGTGTAACCTTTAAATTCCTTTTTTGGAGTGATGATATCTTTGGCTACTTTCTCTTTTTCTTTAATTTCCTTCATAATTCTAATTATTTAGAAGATTTTTTGTCTTGATTCTCGAGAAGTACCCTGCTTATAAATTTGGCTACAGGATTAATAATTAAATATTTGCGGAATAAGACGAGCAGAGCCAATGCCAGGAGTACAATGCCGCCTACACAAACATATGCTACTGCGACCGGCATGAAACCGATAAACACCTGTGCCAAGGCAAAAAGAAACATCATGATTGCGGGCAAAAGAAGAAGAAGCACTACCACGCAAATCACCATCACGCTTACAATGATGATTAATTTTTCTGCTGCTGTGAGCTTGAGATATTCTACCTGCAGTTTTGCCCAATTTATTCCTTGGGTAAAAAGTTCTTTTATTTCGTCAGTTATTTTTGGTTTCATAAAATAAATATGTCACAGCTTTAATTTATAAATCCGTGCTTCTAAGATTGTGATTCATTAAGTTAGTCAGAGAAGATAGTCAAAATAATAAGGGTGAGACGGTGTAAACTATCTCACCCTCAAAAATCATTCTTCTGATCTTGCAAGTTCTGCAACTAATTCGTCAACTTCAGCGTCGCTAATTTTGATACCTTTTTTCTTAAGCAGATCGCAAAGACGTGCTCTTACGTCTGCACCTTTCTCGGGTGCCAATAAAACGGCAGCCGAACATCCCACGAGTGCTCCACCCAGGAATGCGTAAAGTATATTCAATGCTTTCATATTATTGTTTTTTAGATTAAAGCACGTTCTCAATCTGATCTTCAATCTCGTCTACAAGTTCTTCCAGCTTGTCTTTTTTAAGATAGATGCCTTTATCTTTGAGAACCTTCATGATTTTCTTACGAGTTTCATTTCCTTTTTCAGGGGCCACAAGAAGGCCAACAGCTGCACCGGCGATAGCTCCGCCCACTACAGCACATACGATGTGAATTGCTTTCATTTTTTTTTAATATTTAGTTGGTGTTTGTATTTATAACAAATTCAATGGTATTTTGATTGTACCTTTAATTGTTTTTCAGCAAATATTTTACCAAAATCAGTATTTTGCCATCATTGGCATTCCCAAGGAAGCTGCATAAGCATCCACACCTTCTCTGCTTAATTCTACATCTACAAAATTTCCTTCGCCGTTGAGTATCTCTACGTGATCGGCGTCTTTAAATTTAAGAAATTCAGTTTTTTCTCCCTCATCCATCCTAAAACTCCAAGTCTGATTGTCAATATCGAAATCAAAAGAGATCAAGTTGCCGTCTGGTGAAGTAACCTTGTAGCCATTAGCATCTGCATACAACTGATAATCTCCATGTTCAGTTTTAATCACTTTGTTATTTGCCTCCATCGGATTGTTGCCGCTCCAGAACTCAATGCTGTTGATTACTAAAAGGTCGGCAACTGCAGTGACTTCATACACCGGTAAAACCCAGAATACAAAGAACACCAACTCATTCACAAATTTATTATTGACATTTTTGTTCCAGCTCAAAACCTTGTTGGTGAGAGCAAAGCTGCCTATGCATGACTGCAAAGAGACAGACAACAGAAGGGCAGAGGCTGTAAAGATTACAATTTTCTTTGATTTCATATTATAGTAGTTTAAATTAAATTCTTTTTAACTTATTCAGGTGATTCAATTAGATGCTGTGTGGTTTTATGCTTTTGTATTCTCTTTCAAATACCGGTATATGCCGGTGACGTGGTCTACAAAATCCACGGTCTCTCTTCCTCTGAAATACCCGTTTCTTACTACGGGATCGTTGTAATATTCAGGGCGAGATTTCATAAGGGCAGCTACACTTACATTTCCTGTCCACTTCCCGGCATCCAGGCCTAACTTATCGGCCAGTGCGATAGCATCATAAATATGACCTAACCCGGCATTGTAGGCCGCTACTACAAATTTAATTCTTTCTTCAGGATCTGAAACGCGGCTTTCTAAAGAATTGTCAAGCCTTTTCAAAATTTTTGCCGCAGCCTTTATATTTTGGTCCGGATTTCCCAAAGAAGCCGGCTCAATTCCCACTGCTTTGGCCGTATTTGGCATAACCTGCATCAATCCTTTGGCTCCGAATCTTGATTCGACACCGGGGTTATATCTTGATTCGCAAAAAGCAATAGCTGCCAAGAGACGCCAATCATAGCCCGATAGATTCGCATTATTCTTAAACAAACCATCGTATGAAGATACCGATGCTCCTTTTGACAGGTTTAATTTTTTGAAATAAGATAAATTATTGTCGAACACCTGGCTATATGTTCTGTCATAATATCCCTTATAGATACTTTTTATAAAATCTGAAGAATGGGATCTATTCTCCCATCTGTCTATTTTTTTTGCCAGTGAATCGAGTCCGTTTGCCACAGCCCATGAAGCACCCTGGTCAGAACTGATAGGGATAGAGATATCTAAGTCAGGGTACGCTGATTTATAGAGAGATGCAATGTTTGAGTCAACCACTGTAAAAGGAATCTCTCCATGACTCACCATAGCAAGAAGATCTTCCTCTATTATAGTATCATTATCGATAGGTCTTATTTCTATTCCACCACCAAGTTCTTCATTCAGATTTTCAAGCCGGTAATGATACTTTGAAGCCTTCTCTACATAGACTTCTTTCCCAATAAGTTCGGTTACATCATTAATTTTTTCGGAATTGTTTTTTTGTACAAGTACCTGTCTTGTCACTTCCTGAGGACCGCAGTGGATTACTTCTGATTTGTATTCTGAAATTGAAGGCACAGGATAAGCAGCCAGATCTGCTTCGCCTGTTTTCAATGCCTCTATAAGTTCGGAAATATTGTTGAGAACTTTCAATTCAAGAAACATCCCCTCATCATCAGCAAACTTTTTTACATTATCATAGTCAATACCCATCTCTTCCCCACGGTAAAGGAAAAAAGAGGTGGGTCCATATAAAGTCACTACTTTTAAAGTATCAATATCGTTGCCGTGATTATGGAGATGGCTATGATTTTTTTTGCATTGGGGAAGTAGAGTGCACAGGATGGCTGCCATGATCATGACCATGATACCGTTTACTCGTCTTTTTCTTCCCTTTAGCATATTTATATCTTCTAATTATTTAGAAAATAAAGGTTTTGTTTACACTTTACAAAGCCTTCATTGCAAAGATAAGCAAGATTTTGTGCAATTTCTGCATTATTACCCCCACAATTTGCTTCCAAAGTGATAAATCTTACTCCTTCCGGATGCGCCTTTAAAAAATTAAGAATTTCAGTAATATTTTTGGAACCAGAGGAATTGTGTTGCGAATTCTTTTTCTTTTCTCGGCAAACATCACATTTACCGCAATCTTGATGCATTTCTTCACCAAAATAGCGCAACATTCTTTTAACCCGGCAACTCTTATTATTGAAAGCGTAGTCTATAATAGAATCGACTCTATGCTCCATAGCTTCCTTTCGGTCTTCATATATGCTCTTACTCAAGATTAATGAAGAGGTTTCTTCCCGGGCTGTCGGCATGTATATGAGTGGCAGACCGGAACGTGGAATATAGTCGGCAATTTTCATTTTATCTAAAGTGAGCATAGCTTGATAAACTGAACTTTCAGATATATTCAACGCCCTGGCTATTTGCGTCTCACTTATATAAGCATAATCGGAAAATAGACCGGTGTAAAGTCTTAGGGCTGAGGCCAAAACCTGTTCAGTTGTGGCTGAATCAAATCTTATGTCATATAGTTCTTCTCTTTCACATAAAATTTTGAGGCGGGATCCTTTGTCAAGGTCCTCAAGAAAGTTCATATATCCGGCCTGTCCTAACAATCTGAGCGACGAGCGGCATTGCTTTTCTTGCAAGCCGAATAAATTGCAGAATCTGTTGATATCAAACTCCCTTACCGTATCATATCCTTCTCCAATGGATATATGAAGGTTGTTGCATATGCGTTCATAAGTTTCTTTTACAATATTTCTTTTGGGGAAAGCTTCCGTGACCCTTCGATAAAGTAGACTCTGGTCAGATTTGGATACCAGCAGTACTGCAAAAGTATTATTACCGTCACGTCCCACGCGACCGGCTTCCTGATAATATTCTTCCAATGATGGCGGGATATCGAAATGTATCACTACTCTTACATCAGGTTTGTCTATACCCATCCCGAAAGCATTGGTGGCCACCATCACTCTTACATTATTGTTTTTCCATTCATTCTGGCGTTCAGTCTTAATCTGCTTTTCGAGTCCGGCATGGTAGAAAGTGGCTGATATACCGGTACTTTCAAGATATTCCGCTATCTCTTTGGTTCTTTTCCGGCTTCGGGCATATACTATAGCGCTTCCATTAGTTCGCATCAGAATATGCAAGACATCCTGTATTTTGGTATCTGACTTCCTTACGATATAACTGATATTCTCCCGTGTAAAACTTTTCACAAAGACTTCACGTTGCCTGAAATCCAGTTGATTCATGATATCTTCCACCACTTGGGGAGTTGCAGTTGCTGTAAGAGCAAGAATGGGAATGTCTGGCTTAATTTTTCTAAGTTTTTTGATATTGAGATAAGCCGGTCGGAAATCATATCCCCATTGTGAAATACAATGGGCTTCATCTACGGTGATAAGATTCAATTTAAGATTTCTCAATTCCATAAGAAACCTTTCGTTCTGAAGTTTTTCAGGAGAAACGTAAAGAAATCGTGCTTTACCGTTGACAATCATTTCCCAGGCCACACGGTTTTCTTTCGCTGTCATGCCATAATGAAGACATGCTGCTTTAATCCTGTGTCTTTTCAGGTTGTCTACCTGATCTTTCATAAGCGACACCAAAGGAGTCACTACTAAAGTGAGACCGGAATCAAAACAAAGCCCGGGCACTTGAAAAGTAATCGACTTACCGCCCCCCGTGGGCATCAGGCCTAAAGTGTCTTGTCCCTTAAGCACTGAATGGATTATCTCTTCCTGCAAGGGACGGAAAGATTGGTATCCCCAATATTTCTTGAGAATGCCATGAATGTCATGTTCCAAATGTTGCATCAGGATTGCTGAGAGGGACGGATGTCTCTAATCATTAATTGTATCGAGTCATTTCCATCGAAATTCTTTGTCTGCTGAATTGTATAGCAGATATCTACTGGCTTATGAGAATGGATATGTTCGAAATAAGGAGCCATATTGAAGGCTATGGCATTAAGTACCCTGCTTGTGCTGT
>JAFLTT010000002.1 GCA_022509165.1 Muribaculaceae bacterium | reverse complement strand
TTACTCACCCGTGCGCCGGTCGCCGGCAGGCTGGCATTGCTGCCAGCCCCCGCTGCCCCTCGACTTGCATGTGTTAAGCCTGCCGCTAGCGTTCATCCTGAGCCAGGATCAAACTCTCCGCTGTTATATATCTTTTCAGATCTCTTTTTTTCAGTTTGTCTGTCCGGCCGTCTTTCCAGGATATCGACGGGAAACTTGTATTATATACATAACCTTGTTTCCCTATTTCTTGCTGCTCCGGCAATCCCGTCTTATGCGGAATCGCCTGTCCTGTGGCATCATTTCATTGTCCTCTCCACTGTCCCGGCCCGGGCTTTCACCCCCGCGGCGTTTGCGACAGCGGTTGCAAAATTACATCAATCACGACCCGTGTGCAATACTTCGATTCATGATTGACCAAATTCTGCACTGTAATCACACTCAACTGCCTGAGTATCTTTGAAATCAAAAAATGTTAATTTTTCTTTCGAAAGTTTAATTTTCTATTTTGCCTGATAACTTTCCACACCTTGTTTTATTCTTTCCAGAACTTTTCTGAGGGATTTTCTTGGCATTCCTACATTCAGGCGCATAAACCCCTCCCCCTCTTTACCAAACATAGCTCCATCATTAAGAGCAACTTTGGCATAATTTACCATCATGTCTACCAGTTCCTCTTGTTTCAAACCTAACTCCCGGCAATCAAGCCATACTAAAAATGACGCATCAGGCCTCTGCACTTTTATTTTTGGAATATTTTCAGAAAAATAAGTTTCTACCTCCTTAATATTCTCTTCTATATATTCCAGCATCTGTCTACGCCATTCCCTTCCTTCACGATAAGCGGCACAAGTTGCTACATATGAGAATTCAGGTGCCTCGTTGAACTCGTTTGCCTTTAGCCAGCCATAAAATTTTTCCCTTATCTCTTCATTTGGCACTACTGAAAATGATGTTACAATACCCGGGATATTAAAAACCTTGGAAGGAGCACAAAAAGTAATACTATTATCAGCAGCCTCCTTACTTACAGTCATAAAGGGTGTATGCTTTTTTCCCCACAAGGCCATATCGGCATGTATTTCATCGGATATCACCAGTATCTTTTTCTCCTTACAGATTGCAGCCAATTGTTGAAGTTCATTTTTATTCCATACTTTACCTGCGGGATTATGGGGATTGGAAAAAATCAACACACCACCTTCAGTAGGGTAATTTTTGAGGCTTTCAAAATCAATTTTATAGCTGCCATCCTCCGTTTCCTTTAGGGGGATATTTACAACTTTACGTCCGTTAAGTTCAGTTACTATTCGGAAAGGATGGTAGACCGGCGGCATGATAAAGATGTCATCTCCCGGCTTGGTAAATACATTTACCACCATGCCTATTCCTTTCACAATACCGGGTATATAACTTATCCAATCCGGCCTGATATCCCAGTCATGCAGATCTTTCTCCCATTTTATGATCAAAGGTTTATAATCATCGGGTTCTACATTATATCCGAAGATAGGGTGCTCAAGACGTCTTTTTAATGCTTCTATTATAAAAGGCGGGGTGGCAAAATCCATATCTGCCACCCATGCTGCCAAGAGGTCGGCACGTCCGAATCTCTCTTTGAGTCGGTCGGTTTTCAAAGCACCGGTGCCAAGACGCTCTATCTCTTCATCAAAATCGTATTTTAACTCCATTACTCATGAATTTTCGATAGCCTGCCGAAGGTCGTCCATTAGATCTTCCGGATCTTCAAGTCCGATAGAAAGTCGGATCGTAGTATCTTTTACATCCATATCCTTACGTTCGGAATCACTCAAAGGACCAAAGATAGTGCTCGCAGGATGTATAGCAAGCGAACGGTTGTCAAAGAGATTTGTAGCTCTATGAAACAGCTTGAGGTTATTTATGAAATTATAGCATGCCTCCTTATCTTTCAAATCAAAAGTAACCATAGCGCCGGCAGCATCTCCATACAACTCTTTAAAAAGAGCATGATTCGGATGATTTTCCAGCCCCGGGTAACCTACTTCTTTAACTTTAGGCAACGTGCATAGGAATTCAGCTATTTCCTTCGCTGTTTTAGCCTGGCGTTGATACCTTACCAAAAGGGTTTCAAGTCCTATTATCTGCTGATAAGCAGCCTGTGGTGTCATATATCCCCCAAGATTAAATACCGCCTCTTTCTTTATTCTTGTGGATATTTCAGGGAATTTACCATAATCTATAATAAGGCCTCCAAGGCTGGTTGCCCCGCCTGAAATATATTTTGTTGATGACACTACCTGGAAATCCAGACCTATCTCCTTTCCGTCAAATTCAGTAAAAGGAACTATGGTAGTATCGGCTATCAAAGGGACGTTCCATTTCCGGGCGATGGCCGACAATGCCCGAGTGTCAGCTACCTCGGTCTGAGGATTGGTGACACTCTCAAGGAAGATGCAACATGTATTTTCATCCATTGCCTTTTCCACCTCGCTGATATTACATAGATCCACAAGCCTTGCCTCTACGCCAAATCTTTCAAGTGTACGGGTCACCAAAAGGTATGTATTCCCGAACATATGGCGTGACGATACAATATTTTTCCCGGCTGCCGCAGTACTTATAAGCATAGCACTGATCGCTGCCATACCTGATGTGAAGGCACTTACCTCCTTGGCGGCCGTTAGATTTTCCACTCTTTTTTCAAGGTGCATTACGGTTGGATTCAATACCCTGGAATAATCAGGCACTATGACCTTGCCGCAAAAAACATCCGACATATAGGCTGCATCATCAAATTCATAGGCCATGCAACTATAAATAGGAATTTGCAAGGCGTCATAGGCATCTCTACGCTCAAACTGAGTGTGAATTGCTTTCGTGCTTACTTTCATATATTTAAATATTGTGATACGTGCTCTTCAAATTTATTGTGAAATTAATGTAATAAAAGTAATTTTGCAACCAAATGGATAAAAGAGGTACTTTTTTGACCTATACCTATACCGAGGAATTCCCTCTCGAACAAGGGGGCACTTTACCCGGAATTACTATTGCTTACCACACTTACGGCAGACTAAACGAAAAGCGTGATAATTGTATATGGGTATGTCATGCACTCACTGCCAACAGTGATGTGGCCGATTGGTGGCCACATACAGTAGTACCTGACGGGTTTCTTGATCCTGAGAAATATTTTATAGTCTGTGCCAATATCATTGGATCCTGCTATGGTAGTACGGGCCCACTCAGTATCAACCCCGAAACCGGTGAACCCTGGTATGATGCTTTCCCAAAACTCACAATCCGGGATATGGTGAAGGCACACAGTCTTTTAGCCGACCATCTCGGCATCTTTTCCATTTTTTCTCTTCTGGGTAGTTCAGTGGGTGGATTCCAAGCTTTTGAATGGGCCATAACCGAACCTCATCGGTTCAAGAGCATGGTGCTGATTGCCACTGCTCCTTATGCCTCACCCTGGGCAATAGCAATCGACGAAACTCAGAGAATGACAATATTTGCCGATCATACTTACGGCGAAAAAAGAGCAGATGCTGCCAGACAAGGACTTTCGGCAGCCCGTGCAATTGCATTGCTTACTTACAGAGGTGCAAGAGGTTATAATCTTACGCAACAAGACATTCATTCACCTGAAGATGGAGTACCAACCTATCACAGGGCTTGCTCTTATCAGAAATATCAGGGAGAAAAACTTGTCAAGAGATTCGATGCTTATTCCTACGTCGCCATTCTGGATGCTTTTGACACTCATAATGTTGGCAGAGGGAGAAATGGTATCCAGGCAGCTCTACGTAGGGTAGATTTCCCGGTGGTATGTGTCGGCATCACTTCCGATATAATATTCACTCCGGAAGAGATGATTTCATTTACATCCTTTTTCCCAAATGCTAAGTACCGGGAAATAAGTTCTCAGTTCGGACACGATGGGTTCCTTGTTGAGCATTCGTTGCTTAACACTATCATCAAAGACTTTTATAACTCTCTTCCATTCACTCCGGAACTTCCAAAAGAATTGTCCGACGAGGAACCGGAAGATGAGAAGAAACGAAGAAAATCAAAAACAAAGAGAGCTCGCAGAAAGGATGATCCTGAAGATCCTCATCCCCAACTCCCTGTGACTCCCAATATCCCTATACCGGAATAATTTCAATAATATATATGGCAAAATTAAAAGTAGGTCTTTTCGGACTTGGTACTGTAGGCGAAGGCATTATTAAAGTAGTGGCTAATGCCAGAAACGCTAATGCCGAAATAAAGAAGATTTGTGTGCGCGATTCTTCGAAACAAAGAAATGTAAAAGTGGATCCTGCTCTCATTACAGAAGACCGATATGAGATTCTCAACGACCCGGAAATCAATCTTATCGTTGAAGTAATAAATGATCCGGAAGCTGCTTATGAAATTGTGACTGAGGCTTTAAAACAAGGGAAACCGGTGGTAAGCGGAAGTAAAACCATGCTTGCCCGCCACCTCCCCGAACTTATCGAACTTCAGAAAAAGAATAAAGTATCTCTCCTTTATGATGCCTCTTCTTGTGGATCTATCCCTGTGATACGTAATCTGGAAGAATACTACGATAATGACCTGCTTTTAGAGGTGAAGGGAATTCTTAACGGATCTTCCAATTATATACTTTCAAGGGTATTTGACCATAACGAGAATTATGAAGATGCTCTTCAAACCGCAATTCGATTGGGATTTGCTGAGGCCGATCCATCTTTCGACATAGAAGGGTATGACTCTCTTTATAAATTGATCATAATCACAGTACATGCCTTAGGAGTGTACGTAGATCCGGAAAAAATATTCACTTATGGCATAACCCATATTTCTGATTTTGATATAAACATTGCCAAAGAAAAACGAGTTAAAATCAAACTTGTGGCGCAAGTAGTGAAAATTTCCGATTCTCGTTTCACAATGTTTGTAATGCCTGAATTCGTAAGGAAGTCACGGTATATATATAATGTTGACGATGAATATAATGGAGTGGTGATACGAGGCGAAGGTTACGACCGTCAATTCATGTTTGGAAAAGGAGCCGGCTCATTGCCCACTGCATCCTCTATTCTTTCCGATATGGTGGCTCACCGGCATGGTTATAAATACGGCTACAAGAAAATGAATTTTGAAGACACACCCGAGTATACCACCGATGTGCTTCTTAAAGTATATGTAAGATATAAAGAAACTCCGATACCGGAATTATTGCCGTTCCATTCTATCCAGGAACGCTATAACTCACTCAACGTAAATTACGTGGTAGGAGAAATTAATTTAAAAGATTTGATTAATTATAAAGATGTATTGATGAAAGAGGATGTATTTATCGTAAACTTCTCTCGATTCTTTGAAGACCGGGATGACTAAATGTCCTCTTCTTTGATAAAAAACTTATCTAACCCTCAGCCATTCCTGAGGGTTTAATTTTTCACGGTTTTTCCATACCTCAAAATGAATAGAGGAATGGCTCGAATCATCATCGCTCAAAGCCAGCGAGCCCAAGGAATCTCCCACCGTTACGTCCTCTCCGGTCTTCACATTAGGACTCTGAATATTACCATACACAGTATAATAGTTGCCATGGTTAAGAATTACTACTGTATTATAGCCCGGAAGCATATAAACGCCGGAAACTTTCCCCGGATAAACAGCCTTGGCTATCGCCCCTATTTCTGTTTCGGCATCAATGCCGGGATTTTCATATTCCACATCGGGTAATTCCGGTAGATTCTGTCTTCCAAACCTGGAGGTGACCACAAATTTTCCGGATGCCGGATTCGGCAACTTCCCTTTCATGCCCTGAAAATCTTCGGTTAATTTTTCTGTTACCCCTTCAGTCTTATTTTCCGTAGTTCCTCTGGGAGTCCTTTTCCTCGCCTCGGCATAATCAGTTTTTGACTTCTCCGACTTATTCTCTTTCCCGGAGGGTTGTTTAGCACTTTCTGTGGGACTATTCTTTTTACTTTGTTGAGCAATTGCGAGTTCCTTTTTCCTACGCTCCTCTTCAGCTTTTCTTGCCTCCTCCGCTTTTCTCTGCTCCTCAGCCTTTCTTTGTTCTTCTGCTATAAGGGTCGATATCATTGAGTTCAGTTCCCGGGCTTCTTCCTTTTTCTTTTTTAAAAGAGATTCCAAGGCCTTTCCATTCTGTTTCAGTTCGGCTACCAGTTCTTCCTGACTATTCTTTTGCCGGATAAGCTTATTTTCGGCTTCCTTCTGAAGTAACAATGCACTCTGTTGTTGATCCTTCGCTTGTGACAACTCTTGTTGTTGCAATTTCAAGTTGTCAGTCTTTTTCTTTATTTCTTCACTTTGCCGGCTTCGCCATGCAGAAAATTCTTTTAGATATCGGATTCTTCGCAAAGCCTGATTCAGATTCTCAGCTGAAAATACAAATACCAGGGTGCTCGTGTTTTTTCTTGTCACCCTCATTTTCTTCACGGCCTTAAGGTATTCTTCTCGGAGTTTATCAAGCTCCCTCTCATTATTGGAAATATTCCTTTCCAGAGATTTTATTTCTCTGTCAAGTTGATTCACTTTGGTGGTTAAAGTCTTAACATTAGCCGCCGTAGTTTCTATTTCCAAATCAAGTTTTCCCAGTTGGGCCAATCCTTGGCTTACCTTAGCATTATTTGCATTTATTTCTTCTTGGGTAAGACGAATCTCCTTCTGAGTTGCTTCATGTCTTTTACGGGCTTCGGCTGAAGTCTTAGGTTTTACAGTTGACTGTTTAGTCAAGGTAGATTTACCCTTCTTGGTTGTTTGTCCCAGCGAAAGTGCAGGCAGAGAGATGGCAGCCAGGCCGATAAATGTGAATATCTTTAACCTATGCCTTAACCCCATTCAATCAAAAATTACTTAGGAAATCATTAAATGATACCTTGCGGTAATTCCGCAAGTCAATTGCCTTGGAGGCATCCCCTTTCCATTCCGGACCTTTCAATTCCAACGTGGCTTCATGAACTCTTACGCCTTCCTGAAACATAAAACGGACATCATAATCCTGGAGTTTATAGGTATATAATACTGCAAACTGAATATCGGGTCTGCCATCCGGCATCACCATGAAAGCCAGTGGGTTAAAGCCATCATCCACTACAAAGCCATATTTAATGCCGTCTATTTGAGCCTCACCTTTAGGTACCACATTAAATTGCTCGTCTTCAAAATATATATCTATAAGACTATCCGGTTCTGTTTCTGCCAGATCGAAGCCGGGAATAAAGAATCTTCCAAGCAAGAGGTCTTGTATGTCGCCTATTCCTCCCGGATAATATTTTAAAATCTCCGTAACGTTTTCACTTACATAAGTCTTGTTCAACTTATTGACTGCGGTGATATTTTCCTTAGAAATAACAAGTCTTCCGGCTTCTCCGATAAAGGGAGCCCTGACTGTAATCTCTATCAAGGAATCTTTCTCCATAAAGATTTTAATAGAAGGAGATAAGGGCAATCCTTGCATCTTGAGTTTTCCGTTTAATGTAGCCTTTTCCCAAGGTTCATAATCCGGGTACTCGAGCAAAATGAAATCTTCTTCTTTTGCAGCCGGCTCTACAGTTTCATCAAAGGTGCTTGTAATTGAGTCTGTAATTAATTCATATTCAATTGAATCCAGTTCTAAAACCAATGTATCCGTAATTGTGTCTTCCCCATTTGCATTGGCCCACGCCAGACAGTGGAATGTAAAAAATATAAGTATTATCTTTGCAATTCTTCTAAACATATCTATTCTTTTTCGCTTTCCTTCACAGCCTTCTCTATTGCTTCATAATGCAGTTTATACTCCTCATTATCATCTCCCTGCTCTTCAGCAATTTCCAATGCAAGTTTTATATAATCCAAGGCCTCGCGGTATTCTCCCATCTTATATAGAATCCAGGCATAAGTATCTAAATAAGTGGCGTTATTCTCTACCAAGTCCAGGGAACGTCGGCTCATTTTCTGGGCCTTTTCCAGATCTCTGTCCGCCTCGCTCAAAAAGTATGCATAATTATTCAGAGTGAGAGCATTGTCGGGAAGAAAGAAAAGAGATATCTCATATTCATCAAATCCTTTTTCAAGGTCTCCACGCTTATAATAAATATCTCCAAGCATGCAATATAGAGAACTCACCCATTCCAAACCTTCGTAACTGATACTTCTTCTCACAGAGTCTCTACTTTCCGGAGTACTGTAAGGTCCGAGTCTCGTATCAGTATCTGAAAGCAGTTCTCTAATTATATTCTCTCCTTCCTGAGTATCTTCAAGCATAGAGGCTGCAGCGGCATAGAGATTTTTCATCTGCATCGGTGGCACAAGATGGTCTTTAGCATTCTTATAATCGGCCACAGTCTTTTCATAATTTCTCTCGGTGAGATCATAAGAAAGCAGCATCATCCAGAATCTTTCATTCGTAGGATCCATGTCTATGGCATATTCTATAGCCTCTGCAGCTCCTGCGAAATCCCCTTTGGCACCTGCATATCGCGCCGACATCTCCAATACTTCCGGTTCATGAGGATATTGCTCTTGCAACACTGAAAAAAGATGATCTCCACGGGTCTTATCTCCCTTTGCATCTAACAATTTCTGCAAGTAATCACCCAGGATACCAAGTTTATCTTCAAGTTCAAATTCCTCCGAAAGCAATGCTTCATACATCATGTTGTCAAGCATCACGCTATCACCCATCTCACGGTAATATTGTGCCAGACTCATTTTTACTGCCCCATTGTCAGGAGCCAGCTTCTCAGCCTCTTTATAGGCCGTGAGCACTGAATCCATATCTCCTATCACTTCATAAAGATTTCCCTTAAGGATTCGTGCATAGGGATCCCTGGGGTTGGAAGCTACAAGGGAATTAACTTCCTGCACCGATCCGATGGTGTCTTTCATAGCCATCATTATGGTGATTTTCTTGAGGCTCACGTCCTTATTTTTCCCCTCTATCTTTTCATATCTTTCCAGACTTTCGATAGCTTCCTTACCTTTCATGATACGCATATATGCATCTGCAAGGATAGGTAGCAACTGGGTCTCCGCAGGCATTATTCCGTAACTATTCTCATATACCCTTACCGCTTCTTCTATGGTATCCAAAACTGTAGTGACATAGCCATACATTTGTGCAGCATAAAGGTCACGTGGGTTGGAGTCTACATATCCCTGCATCATTTTCAGGCTCCTCAGTATCTCTCGATCGGTCTGTAGAGTGTCGTTTCTTACGAAAAGCCTTTGGTTACCATAAGTAAAGGCCGCATCCATAAACGCGGAATCGGTTTCATAGGCTTTCTTGAAATATTCATAGGCTTCAGCCATATTTTGTGAAGCCATTTCCACGCTACCTTGTGTAAAATAATATCTGGCTTTTCCCCTGTCTGCTTGGGTAGAGGCAGAAACAGGGGGTTGCATCCCGATGTTCGGAACACAAACTGCTGCAAGGAAAATCCCCGCAATCAAAATCCCCTTATTCTTCAATAAAATCTTTCTTTTATTTCTTATTCTGTTCCTGTATGACCGAATGCTCCGTCTTCTCTCTTAGTATGATCCAATTCCTTTGCAGGTTCCCAAGTCACATGGCTGTATCGAGTCACCACCATCTGGCATATTCTTTCCCCATCATTCACGGTGAAATCATCTTCACCCAAATTTATAAGTATTATACCTATTTCTCCCCGGTAATCTGCATCTACAGTTCCCGGAGTGTTCACAATAGATATTCCATAATTTAAAGCCAATCCTGAACGAGGTCGTATCTGACATTCATATCCTTGGGGAAGCTGGATATAGAGACCGGTCGGTATAAGGGCTCTCTGCAAAGACTTCAGTACTACCGGACCATTTGGTAAGTATGCCCTTACATCCATTCCGGCTGCTTCGAAGGTGCCGTATTCCGGTAATTGATGGTGACTCCGGTTTATCACCTTTACTGTCACTCTGTCCATTTTTATATTTTTACAATTATAAAAAAACCGCCCGAGGGCGGTTCCTTTTTTACTCTCCCGGATGAATTGCGTCATTCGGACAAACCTCCGCACAGCTGCCGCAGTCGATGCAGGTGTCTGGGTCGATGTGATAGATATCACCTTCTGAGATAGCCTCTACCGGACAAACCGATATGCAGGTTCCGCAGGCGATGCAATTGTCATTAATTACGTATGCCATAATTCTCTCGTTTAGTTTAGTTTTCTAAAGCAAATTTAGAATACCTTTTTCATTCCACCAAATTTTTTTCAAGTATCTGTCAGTTGGCACTTGGTTTAGGCGGCTCGATTCCGGGATCTTGCGGCGTACCGCTTCCATAGAAAAATGGATAAGGTATACCGAATACCGGGGCCGGTGTCTTTCCCGGACAGATATAACCGTCTATAATTGTGTCTCTGCCGCTGGCACTTTCAAATGTGTATAGACGGAACTTATAAAGCATCACTGCTATGTGTTCGAAGATAGCACTCTGTATCGCTTCATAAGTTACCCAGTCAGAGGTAGACGTAAAGCAATAGATTTCCAACGGAATACCATTGGCAGTCTGGGGCAATGTCCTTACAAATAGGGTATCGCTGCTGTCGGCCTTGGAAATGTTGGGATTTTGTTCGAGCCACATCTTAAGATAAGCCCTGAAACATCCTAAATTGGTATCAATGCTACCATTGGCAAGACCTTCAGGATTGCCTGCATCCACTGCCTTACCGGCTTTCTTTTGTTCTATTTTCTTTGCAATCCAGTCACTCATAAGAGGCAATTTGGCAAACTCCTGGAGCATTAGGTCATCACATTCCACCACACTGTCGGCATCTATCATGTAGCTTCTCTGAATTCTTCGAGTGTTGGAATTCGACATACTCTGATAATTTGTGAAGCCTTGGCTCACTAAATTATAAGGCGGCAATGTAGTGGTGGTTTTATCCCAATTCAACACTTTAACGGCAGTAAGGCTTACTTCAGTCACAACTCCATTGGCGTTAGTACCGCTCACGGCAATCCAGTCTCCTTCATGCAGAGAATCATTTTCACTTAACTGAACCCCTGCCACAACACCAAGAATACTGTCGCGGAACACCAGCATCAGCACGGCTGCAAAAGCACCAAGTCCGGCCAACAGACTTCCGGGGCTCTTATCTAAAATAATAGCCACTGTAATGATGGCAAACACAATCCATATTATGCCCTTCACCAACTGTACAAGACCTTGTAGAGGCAATTTCTTTTTATTCTCTCTGGCATCGATTTTTGCCCACATCACGTCGGCCAGCACACACAAAGCCCGGCTTAATACATACGAGAAATATACCCAGGTAAGCCGAGTGAGCCATGAGGCTAAAGTAAGTTTACTGTTGAGTGTGAACTGTATTAAAATCAGGAATACAATAGCCGGTACCACCCTTACTGTTTTAGTGAAAAAGTGATTGGCTGTAAGCACCTGGTAATTTTCTCCATTAAATCTTCTTCCTATAAGACGCACTATTCCCAACACAATCCATTGTAGTACGTAACCCACTCCCCATGAAATCAGGAAAACCACCACAGCATATACAAACGTAAAGAGAGTGGCGTCGTTATCGGCTTTAAACAGACCCAGGAACCAGTGCACCAATTCCATAATCCAGTGGGCTATCGTAAAAGTGCCTTGGTCGGGTACATGGTTGGCTATTTCTGTTAAATCAGGACCGTGCGATCCCGCTATCTTGTCAGCATCACTTACAAACATAAAATCGTATAATATATTAGAACTGTTTAATTCTTCCTCTATCCTGAGCATGGTAGGGCAAATATACTAAAAATACTTAAATCCTTGCCCTTCTTATTCTTTTTCTCTACCTTTGCCTTCGTAGTTGTAATAAACAGGTTTTAATTCCTTGGGGTCAGTAAAAATTTAGCCCGGAATTTATCTAATAATTTGAAAAACGCAGTCAGTGCAATAATCTCAAGATATTATGGAACAAACTCTTGTCCTTCTTAAACCTTCTTGTATCGAACGTTGCCTTGTGGGTCAGGTTATCACTCGTATCCAACAACGTGGTATTATAATAACCGGCCTCAAAATGATGCAACTGGATGAAAAAATATTGAGAGAACATTATGCTCACCTTGTTGATAAACCTTTCTTCCCGGGGCTTGCCGCTTCTATGATGGCTTCTCCAGTGATTGCTATGGTGCTCAAAGGTGTTGATGTGGTTGAAGTATTCAGAAAAATGACCGGTGTCACTAATGGACGCAAGGCCGAACCCGGCACTCTCCGGGGTGACTTCTGCATGAGCGGACAGGCTAACATTATTCATGCATCCGATTCAGTAGAAAATGCCAAAATTGAAATCAACCGTTTCTTCCGTCCGGAAGAAGTATTTGATTACACACCGGCCAATATCGCTTTTTATTACGGCGAGGGCGAAGCTTAATTTTTCTAAATATTTTCATTCTCTTCTTTCATCGTGACAAGTAAAAATATTTTATTACCTCTCATCCTCTTCCTTTTTACCGGGCCTTTAATGGCTCAGACAATTAAATCCAACTCTCCACACTCACAGGCTCACAAGGAACTCCTTGCGAAACAGGCTTCGCATGCCGACGACCAGATACAACTGGTGGAGCATTATACTTTTATCGATCTCCTCGAAGATGATATCGAGCCTGAACTTGATATCTATACTGAAGGTTGGAACTCCAAGTCGGTAAATCCTTTTAAAGAAGCTGATGTGCCTGATACTGAAGTGATAGATGTGACAGGGCATTTCATGCCTTGCCCGGGGTTCATTACCTCAAACTATGGATATCGCCGCAAGTTCGGGCGTATGCATAAGGGTGTAGACCTTAAAATTAATAGCAACGACACTATCTATGCAGCCTTCGATGGTAAGGTGCGTCTCACGGCTTATGAACGCAAGGGATATGGATACTATATCATATTGCGTCATCCCAATGGTCTTGAAACTGTGTATGGTCACCTCAACAAGCACCTGGTGAAACCGGATCAGGTGGTGCGCGCAGGGGAACCAATTGCATTGGGTGGATCAACCGGACGTTCTACCGGTCCTCATCTCCACTTTGAAACCAGATTCATGGGGTATGCCATAAATCCTTGTGCTATTTTCGACTTTGAGAATCAAACTACTCATACCGATACTTATACTTTCAATAAAAAGTCGTTTACACAGCCTCGCAATTATGCTCCTGTAAAGTCAAGGCAAGTAGCAAAGAAATCTACCAAAAAATCAACCAAGACTTCTACAGCCTCAAAAGCTTCATCAAAATCTTCGGCATCTAAATCTACTGCTAAATCTACTGCTTCAAAGTCAAAAGCAACAACAAAAACTACTGCCAAGACGCCGGCTAAAACAACCAAAAAAACTGCTAAAAAGGCCTGACTTTCAGTTAGGTCTTGTTGCAGCCTTTGACTCTTTTCTTGCAAGTGTCGACTCATTCCATTAAATTTGCAGCGGTTTTTTCACCTCTTTTTTAAGAGCGTGAATTGATATTTCTAAGATTATATGGACCTCGACGTCGACCCTTTACCATATCCGAATCTTTCTATCTTTCTTAATGTTTTAGCTCAAAAGGCAATTGAATTCCATCAGCCACCTGATTGGCTCGGTTGGAGCGCTATTGTATTCACAGCTGTGGTGTGTCTTTTCCTTTCCGCTTTTGTATCGGGAAGTGAAATTGCTTATTTCGGATTATCATCCTCGGAACTCAACCAACTAAATGAAAAGGATACACCTGGAGCATTGAAGGGAAGAACTCTTATCAACAATAGTGAACGTCTCCTTGCCACTATCCTCGTGGCCAATAATTTAGTGAACATTACTATTGTTATTCTTCTTAACTTCGCCATAAATCAGATAGTAACTTTCAAAAGTGCCGCTCTCGACTTTATATGCCAGACTGTGGTGCTTACTTTCCTTTTGCTCCTTTTTGGGGAGATTTTCCCAAAACTGGTGGCTAAAAGCAAAAAATTGAATTGGGTATATCACACCTCCGGAGCTCTTACATCTATTTATAAAGCCATTTATCCTGTCACTGCCATAATGGTGAAGTCCGCTACCCTTTTCAATAAGGTAATAACCAAGAAACAGGAGCAGTTGTCGACAGATGAGTTAGAAAAAGCCTTAAGTATTTCCGATATTCGGGAAGCCCAGGATAAAGAGATGCTTGAAGGAATTCTATCTTTTGGAGAAAAGGAAGTGGGTGATATCATGATTTCACGAGTGGATGTCACTGCAATAGAGTATCACGATTCATGGACGGATGCTGTAAAAGTTATCATTGATTCGGGATATTCAAGAATCCCTGTATACGATACTTCTCAAGACACTATCAAAGGTATATTGTATTCCAAAGACCTATTGCCATATATAGGAAAACAATCGGACACTTTCAGATGGCAGACCCTGCTCCGAGATGCTTACTTTGTGCCTGAATCCCGCAGAATAGATGATCTGCTGGAAGATTTCCGGAAACGTAAGATTCATATAGCAATCGTGGTGGATGAATATGGAGGCACTCAGGGCATTGTAACACTCGAAGATATCATCGAGGAAATAGTGGGCGAAATAGATGATGAGTACGATGAAAAGACGGCGATGTATCGAAAGATAAATGCTAATACTTATATTTTCGATGCAAAGGTGTCGCTGGGCGATTTCTGCCATATAATCGGCATAGAGGAAGAGGAACTGGGAGAAACAGGCGAGGCTGATACTTTAGCAGGTCTTCTTCTCGAAATAAAAGGCGATTTTCCCTCTTTAAAGGAGACCATTGCAAGGGGACCTTGTCGGTTCCAGGTGATGGAAATTGAAAAACACAGAATAACCAAGGTAAAGGTATGGATGAAAAATTCCCTGATGAATTCGTGACCTGGCGTCATAATACTCCCATAGGAGTAAAAGTAGATGAAGTGTTTGGAATGGATTCAAAATCCGGGAAAGTATGGCAGGAAATGGCTCGCCAGATTTTTTGTGAACAAGGCGAACCGAATTACCGTATAATCAGTCATTTTGCAGACGGTGCTCCATTTATAGAGGGTTACCCAGGGAGAATTTCCCTTACACATACAGATCATTTCTTCGCCGTGGCATGGCTTCCTAAGACACCTGAAGTAAGTCTGGAAGTTTTCACTCCACGGGCCGCTATGGGAATAGATGCAGAATTTTTGCATCGGCAACAGGTGCTCAAAATTCGTCAGAAGTTTCTTTCAGATCAAGAGTTGGAAATGATACCTGCCGATAACGTAGAGAAAAATATACAAGCATGGACTGCCAAAGAGGCATTGTACAAAGCTGCCCTCTCTCCTGGACTTGATTTCCGAAAGGATATTCATATTGTGAGTCTGCCGGAAATTGAAGTTAATCTGATGAGCAAGGAACAAAGCACTTTCGGAGAGGCAGAATTATATATTCCTGAAGTAAATGAGAAAGTGAAATACCCTATGAGACTCTATTCTTATATTTCTTATTCTTGTTGTGTGACCATTGCGGTATCTCCTAAATCTGCCAAATTCGGAAAATAAAAATTTCTTCTTTTTCTATAATGAACCAATGCTTAAGTTTTTGAGTTATAAAAATATAATTATAAACTTAAAAACTAAAGTTATGAAAAAGTTAGCTCTATTTTTATTTGGACTTTGTTCATTAGCAGCCGTATCAATGAGTGCAGGAATTAATTCAGCACAGAGTGATCCCACATGGCAGGCACCATGTACACCCGACACAATATGTGCACCTGCTCCTTGTTATCCTGCTCCCTGCGCCCCCGACACCGTGTGTGCTCCGGCTCCTTGCACACCGGCTCCTTGTGGCTGCTGAAATCATTTTTAAGAAATTAAAATACAGCTCGTGTCCTCCGGCATGGGCTTTTATTTTTTATAACCCTGTTATCTTATATAATTTCATAAGGGCTTTTCTCGTTTTTTACTATATTTGCATATTAACCTATTTCCTTCAATGAAAAGATTACCAAAATGGGCCATGTTTGGTCTGATATTCTCCTTTATCCTGATTGGCACCGGATGCATGCTCGCAATTAACTCATGTTCAAAAAACGATGATCCGGAAAATCCCGGCAACCAAAAACCTTCGGAATCTGCCGTTGATTTATATACCGTGACTCTTCCGTGGGGCACTCCCGAACAAATTAAAGAATACACGGGATTTACTGTTTCTTTCAACAAAGACAACCATACTCCCAATTATGTGGCATGGGAACTTCTGGACTCTGAAGTAAGCTATGACGTGGATCGATCTGACAATTTTTGGCAGGATCTTGAGATAGAAGGGTGTCCGGCACATGCTGATTACACCCATTCCGGTTATGACAGAGGGCACATGTGTCCGGCAGCCGACCAGAAATGGAGTGTAGAAGCCATGAACGATTGCTTCGTGATGGCAAATATGTGTCCGCAGGCACACGAATTAAACGCCGGTGCATGGGAGGCTCTTGAAAATAAAACGCGGCAATGGGCTAAACGTGATAAAGCCGTGTGGGTGATCGCCGGACCTATTTATGATGAAAACGACACCAAGAGAATCGGCCTTTATAATATTCACCCCCGAGTGCCTGGAAACTTCTTCAAGGTGCTTTTAGCATTGGAAGTGGAGGAACCAAGAGCAATTGCTTTCGTCTTTCCAAACATGGCTTCCCCGGGCAATATGATGGAGTATGCAATGAGTGTCGACGATCTGGAAGAGATGTTAGGTTACGATTTCTTCTCCGTACTTCCTGATGATATTGAAAATAAGGTGGAAGCAAAACGTTCATTCGCTGAATGGAACCGGTAAGCCATTATCCCACAGACGATACTATTGCTGCAATTTCCACACCACCCGGTGTGGGAGGTATTGCCGTAGTAAGAGTATCCGGTCCCAAAGCCTTTCAAGTTGTCAATGATGCATGGAAAGGTACAGATTTGCTAAAAGCTAAATCTCACACTGTTCACCTTGGAAAATATTATACTTTAGAGGGCAATCTCCTTGATGAGGGGGTTGCCACTGTTTTTAAGGCCCCTAATTCATTCACAGGTGAAGATGTGGTGGAAATAGGTATTCATGGTTCTACATGGATTCAGAGGCAAATTCTTGAAGACCTGGTGAAAAGAGGTATAAGAATTGCTCTTCCCGGTGAATTTACTCAAAGAGCCTTCCTAAATTCCAAAATCGACCTTGCACAGGCCGAAGGGGTTGCCGACCTTATTGCAGCCTCTTCAAAAGCTGCTCATGCACTCGCTATGACGCAGACTCGCGGCTCCTTCTCCCGGGAATTTAATAGCCTGAGAGATAAATTAATAGAATTTGCATCCCTTCTCGAACTGGAACTTGATTTCTCGGAAGAAGATCTGGAATTTGCTAATCGAGCTCAATTGATGGACCTCTGCCGTGAAATTCTAAGTAAAATTAAAAGACTTGCATCCTCATATTCTCGCGGTGCAGTTTTAAAAAACGGTGTACCGGTAGTGATAGCCGGTGTGCCTAATGCCGGAAAGTCATCTCTTCTGAATTTACTTCTAAACGATGATAAAGCCATCATTACAGATATACCCGGCACCACCCGAGATATCATAGAAGACGTAGTGGAAATCAAGGGTATACTCTTTCGGTTTATCGATACAGCCGGTATCCGGGAAACCGAGGATATAGTGGAACGCTTGGGAGTGGATAGAGCCAAAGATGCATTAGATAAGGCTTTTATCACAATCTGGATGCTCGATGTAACGCAACCTCTCGAAAATCAGCTTATCCCGTTAAAAGAATATCTTTCGTCAAGAAAGGAATCACAAACCAACAGCGGCAGCTTCGATCCTGGCCAAATTAAGCAATCGGATAATATTATCGTTCTTCTCAATAAATCAGACCTAATCCCTCCTATTGAAAGTCAGTCACAGATTACCGACAAAGAGGAGCCATCTACATCTCATAGGGTTTCGGAGCACAAGGAGACTGCTCAGATAGAATCCGATCAGATAGTGGTCAACCAGATGGGTTATCAGGAGAAAAAATCCTACCGGAAAGAGGCACGGGAGGCAGCACCTGAGCAATTAGGATCCGAACATATCGTACCCAACAAGATGGGGTCAGAGCACATGATTCTTGACCAGAAGAAATTTGAACGGAAGAAATCCGAGCAGGTAGTACCTGAGCACATGGGAATAGAACAGAAAGGATCCAAGCAGGGAGAACCTGAGCAAATGGGAATAGAACGGAAGGAATCCGAGCAGGTACACGCAAATAAGTTTAACTTTCAGAAGGAATCCTCCTCTCAAAAGGTTGAGACACTCATTAAAACTCTTCCTTCTTCTGAATCCTCTATACTCGACAATTCTCAAGAAAGAAATTTGATCACTACGACACAAAAAAATTTCAAGGATTTCCTGTGTCAAAAAATAACCAAAACTTTACCTGATATAAAAGAAGGAAATATATTTTCCTTCAGCACACAAAACCAAGACGGATTAGAAGACCTATTGACATTATTACAAAAACTTGCCACATCTGATGTGAATCCGGAGCAGGATGTAATAGTGACGAATGCAAGACACTACGAAGCACTCACAAGAGCAACCGAATCACTGACCCGGGCCCTTCATGGCCTTGAAACAAGTCTAAGTCCCGACTTCATCGCGCAAGATATCCGCGAAGCCACAGCCCATCTTTCCACAGTAACCGGCTCAATCACCTCCGACACCCTCCTCCACTCCATCTTCTCCCGCTTCTGCATCGGCAAGTAGGTAATTACTTGAAAATCATATAATTAGCTAATAAATAATAAGAAACGCCTCATTTTCGAGGTGTTTTTTATTGGTCTTTTTTGCCGATTTTGACCCATTTTAGCCCTTTTTCGTCACTTTTTGTACCGCAGTTGTACCGATTTCCACCCTAACCCTCACTTCTAACCGAGATGATAGACGATGTGGGACATATTGGGACACACTGGGACGTGTTGGGACACATTTATGGAGATTTTAACATTTATAACTAGGTAAAATGAGCAGTACAATTGACATTAACAAAATCTGTGACTGGTGTGGTAAAGAATTCATTGCCCACAAATCTTCAACAAGATTCTGTAGTCATCGTTGTAGCGGTCTTTCTTATAAAGCTTCAAAAAGAGAAAAGCATGTAAGAGAACAAAATCAACGAACCTCAGAATTAAAGACGACTGAAATTATTTCTTCTCTCAATTATTTTACACCACGCCAGTTCGCAATTTTATTAGGAGTTGGAAAGTCATCAGTTTACCGTTGGTTGGCTGATAATCTTATTTCTTGTGTTCGACTAAAAGGAAAGACTTTAATAAGTAAAGAAATTCTTGATAAAATGTTTGTGAATCCTTCCGAATATATCAAGAAGAAGAAACTTGAAGAAGAGGCTGTTTCAGAATTTTATACAACAAAAGAAGTTTTGGAAAAATTCAATATCAGTAATGGTTGGCTCTTCAAGATTGCTAAAGCGAGAAACACTCCAAAATCAGTAGTCCGAGGCAAAACTTATTGGAGTAAGACCCATATAGATAAAATCTTTAAAGATAAAAATCCTTCATCCTTCTACAAAAATGATTGGTATAGTGTGGATGAAATTTGTGATAAATTTCAATTGTCGAAGGATGTTGTATATCGGTTAGCCTATGAGAACGCAGTCAGAAAAGTCAAGGAAAAGAAACAGGTTTTCTATTCCAAATTTGATATAGATAAAATCTTTAAAGTAAAGGAAACCTTACCGGAGTATTATTCTATGGAGGAAGCAATGGAAAGATTTAATATGACGAGGGATCAAATATCTTATTATGTCAGATCGAACAAAGTTCCTAGAACCTATGAAGGAAAATTTGTTAAGATAGATCGAAAAACCCTGGATGCTGTTCTCGCGGGACCAATAATTGTTAAAAAACGGTGAAAACCTGGTGCAAATCTCTTTTCACCATTCCACCAATCCAATAAATATTAGCTTCGCATCAAAAAAGATAAAATATGTTACCATCTACAATTTCTAAAGTCACACTTAGACTTCGACCTATTAAAAATAATAGGATATCACTTTATTTGGACTACTACCCTCCTATCAGAAATCCAAAAACCATGAAAATGACAAGGAGGGAATATTTGGGTCTTTATATTTTTGAGAAGCCTAAAGCCAAATTTGAGAAAGAATTTAATGATACAATTTTAACTAAGGCTGAGCTAATTCGTTGTAAAAGGCAAGAAGCAGTGATCAATGAAGAATTTGGATTCCTTGACAGAGATTTGCCAAAGAAAGACTTTCTTGAGTTCTTCAAAGAAAAAGCTAAAGAACACTATCAGAAATGGGATATAACTTATCAACATTTCAAAAAATTTGTTCAAGGGAAATGTACGTTTGGAGAAGTTGATGTAAATCTTTGTAAAAGATTCAAAGAATATCTTTTGACAGCCAAACAACTTCGACATCCCAAACAAAGAGTATCTATTAATTCAGCTGCTGGTTATTTTTCTACTTTCCGTGCGCTTCTTAAAATAGCTTATAAGGAAAGATTACTAAAAGAAAATATCAATGATTATCTTGAGCAGATAGATTATGAAGAAGTGAAGAAAAATTTCTTGACCTCAGAGGAAGTTAAAAGATTGGCAGCAACTCCTTGTCCCGTGCCCGAACTGAGAAATCCCTCCTTATTTTCTATACTAACGGGTCTAAGAAGAAGTGATATTTTGAATTTGAAATGGGAAGACATCAGGCCTGATGCCGACGGAGAAATGGCAATGTTTATAAGGATCCAGAAAACACAAAAGGAATCTGTTCACCCCTTAAGTTCTGAAATGCTGACCCTATGTGGTGACAGAAGTACAGGAAAAGTATTCAAAGGGTTCAATACTTCAATGACACAAAAGCCTTTAAAAGATTGGCTGAAGGCTGCCGGAATAACAAAAAGAATAACATTCCATCGCTTCCGCGATACATTTGCAACCCTTCAGTTAGCCGCAGGAACGGATATCTATAGGGTAAGTAAAATGTTGGATCATGCTAATGTTACTACAACTCAGATTTATGCAAAACTTGTAGATTCATCCAAAAAAGAAACTCTTGATAAAATAAAATTGCAATAGCCATTTCTTTTAAATATCCTTTCCCTAAATATCAACCGGAGTCTTAGGCTTCGGTTTTATTATTTTGTTCCCTGCTCACGGTGACAATCATATATACTAGGTTCAATTTTTACGAATTTAATTCTTAAAAATATTTAAAAGGCATTCCTGAACATAGTAAATTTTTACTAAAAATAGCCAAAGATAGCCAACTGATTTTTTGGCTTTAAAAAAGAGATAAAATACTCTTTATATTTGTGAAAAAATAACATAAAACAATTTAAATCGGCAATGAAAAACAAGTTTCTCTACCTAAGGACCATCTGTCTTTTGTTTGCTATTGGTAAGGCAGCTCATGTCACTTTGTCCTATTCTTTTGAAGATTTTCAGTTACAATCCTTGTTATTTATTTTTATCACGTTATCTATTCTTTTTAGTGGAGCTTATTTCGCGTTAGAGATTGCAGGACGAACTATAATTGTGCCATTTTCTCAACAAATCTTTTTTCGCTTAAAACAAAATAGAATTGGGAAATCTATAATTCTTCCTGAAGAAAATAATATTCCTAAACTTAATCCCAATTCAGCAACATTTGAAGAAATATTCAAATATATCCGAGAAACTTTCCATAATATTCTTTCTTCAAAAGAAATGGAAATACTTACTCTAAATATTAAATCACTTATTTCCTCTAATTATTCTTATGAAAAAGTTTTGGATAGAAGAATTCCTAATCTTCGAACCACCGATCTTTATCATCTTGGTTGGAATATTGGTAAAAGACTGAAGAAAACAAATCCACAAATTGCCCTATTGCTTAAACAAAGTTTCCCATGGCAATTCTCAAATGTAGAAATTACAACAATTGCCAGTAAACTTACTTCAACAGAAGGCGCATTTTTCATACCGATCACTCCTCTTCATCAACCTCTTGAACCTTTTCCACTCGCTCAAAAGTTAGGGATATGTTAAAATTCGGCTAAAGCTTATCAATAAAGAGGTTCAACCATAGTTTAACCATTTCGCCATTCCAATTACTGATACTTTTGTGGCATAATTTTAAATTTTAATTTTATGCCAAACAATCAAATCACTTTCGAATCGCTTCCTTCTATTGTAAAGGAACTGGTAGATGAAATTGGAGAATTGAAAAATCTTCTCAAGGAACACATTTCCCCCACTTCAACAATTCAAAATGATAATCTCATTGGTATTGATGAGGCCTGCAAAATTCTTCGTAGAAAAAAATCAACTATCTACCATTTAGTTAGAGATGGAGAACTACCTCACTACAAAACCGGCAAAATGCTTGAGTTCCGTCCTTCGGAACTTTATGCGTGGCAAAACAGCTATGCTTCTGACAGGGTAAAATCGGCAGAGGAAATATTGGCAGATATGAAATCTGCAATTAAACGACATCCCAATTCCAAATGGTAATATTAAAAGAATGTCACTATGAATGAAAATGTGAATCTCTATGAACTGATGTCAGCTTTTTGGAAGGAGAACGAATATGAATCTTTTTCTCCGGGACAAATATGCCTTTATTTCTTTCTTCTAAATCGTGCCAATTCTCGTCGTTGGAATATGCCTATTAAATGTGAGACTTCCTATGCTAGACGCACAATTGGTATACCACATTCTGCAGTGTTAGACGCTCGTGAAGGTTTGTATAGAAGAGGACTCATTAAATTCACCAATGGATCAGGAAGAGGTAACCCTCCTCTTTATTATCTAATACTCGATCCAAAGGAATGGAAAGAATTACCTCAAGAAACTCCTATCAATACGTATAAGGACAACGCTAAAGAAAGGGTTAAGAAAGGGCCGATAGAAAAACCTATAGAAACTTCTCAAGAAAACTCTACAGAAATCCCTCAAGAAAAGCCTCAAGCAAAACCTATAGAAAAACTCACAGAAAAACCTAAAGTATCTCCGTCAGAAAAACCTCATCCCTATAATATTAAAAATGAAAAATCAAATATTCAAGATGAAATTGAAATAGATGCTTTAGAGAAATTATTTCTCTCTGATCAGGAATGGCAAAAGGAAATCTTGGATATATTCCCAGAGCAGAAATCACTCTTATCCGAATCTTTTATTTCAAAAACTAAAGACTTTTTCTCTTATTTAAGAACCAAGGGTCTTAACAAAAGGGAAGAAAAAGATTGCAAAAAACATTTTATCAACTGGTTAAAGATTAATTTAAATAAGTCACAAAATGGAAATCAATCATCTCTCCGCAGACCAAGTGATGTTTCAGCTACTTCATCAAAGGACTACGACGGAGCGTTTTAAACTACCTTATTCATCGGAAGAGACTTCTAATATGTTGATGGCTGGTGTAAAAGCTGAAGTCGAGAAAAGATGTAAAAAATTTGAGTATAACAATTTCTTGAGAAACCAGGCCTCGCAGATTGCAGACTGGCTTACAAATGATAATTCTGCTTTTGGGCTTTTATTGTGTGGCAAATGTGGCAATGGTAAGACAACTTTTGTTAAAGCATTCCAACAACTCTTAGTCATTCTAAATCCAAAAGATGAAGGATATTCTATAGGGATGAAAATTCGAGACGCCCGTACTATCTCCAATATCTGTAAAAGGGATTATAAGCTTTGGGAGAGCATTTGTTGGGAACCGATGTTGGCAATTGATGATTTAGGTACAGAGCCCGTCGAAGTTCTTGACTTCGGTAATGTCCTTTCCCCTATTGTTGACCTGCTTTACAGAAGATACGAACAGCAATTGTTTACTATTGTAACCACTAATCTCACTCCTGGTGAAATTAGAAAAAGATATGGAGACCGTATCGCCGACCGTCTTAACGAAATGATGGTGAAAGTAATTTTTGAAAATGATACTTATAGAAAATAATATTTCCCTAATCTATAAATATATATTCATTCAGGCAATGAATATACCTGCATTTCTCAAATAAACGTAGTATTATTTTGACATTAAACATACGTTTATTGTTGAAATCTTCAATATATCATTGAACATAAATTTATTCCGACAATGAATATACATTTATTCCAAAAATAAATGTATTCACTTTCGCTCTATAGAGTAATGTTTATTCAGAGGAAAATGGAGAAGTTTCAAAATTTAGTATTTAATGGATTTTAGCTGACAAATTAGACCTCATTTTTGAACCCATCTTCTTGAGATTTTTTTGAAAAGCAAGTTGTACTTTTGTGTACACAAAAGTCGATTTTCGCTTCCGGCTCCAATCGCTTGCCAGCCTTCAGCTGGGTCTGAGGTCGCAACTCCCAATTATATATCTATGTTGATTCCGGTAATGAATGTATATTTATTTCTACAATATATACACATACATTCCGATAATGAAATTATATACATTGAATATAAATTTAATAGAAGAATAAACACAAATAGTTTTCTGAAATATACATATTAACATTCCTGTAATTAACATAGATACATTTCTGCAATGAACATACCTTTATTTCCACTACTAATATAGATTTATTACGGCAATATATTTAGATTTATTACCAAAACATATATAGTTTACTATACCACCTGTGACCATACTACTAACCGTTATATCACCTCCCTATGGAAAATAAAACTAAGCAATTTCATTTTAGAGTTATTCCTTCACGGTACGAAGAAATAAGAAAGCGATCCGTCGACTTCCAAAGCATCTCCCACTTCATCAACTCTGCCATTGATGAATTCTCCGATGATACATATAAAATCAAACATGACACACGCCGGCAACTCATCGATTATTACAGCCAAGCAAATCTACATCTAAGTCATCTTGGTGGCAACCTCAATCAGGCCATGCACCATATAAATGCGATGGCTCAGTCCGGAATCGATGTAAGCATCGCATTCGGTCAAGAGATTCTTCCCCTCATTATCACACTCCAATCATCCATCCTCCAACTTCAATCCGACCTCCGCCTCATCACCCACAAACTCCGTTCTATCCGTTAAACCTCACCCCTCTTCATATCCCTATTTCCAAGCATCCTCCCTACAGAAAACCCTCCGGATAATCCTACAGTTACCCCTTCAGAAAAACATCAGGATAATCTTATGAATCCTACTTAAATTATGGATACCAACCAAGTTTCAAAACTTTTCGCTAACCCTTATCATTTTGACAGCAAATCACATCCGGCCTTTGCTCCTCACACAATCTTTTCACAGCCTCAATCCTCGCCTTCAGCCCATTCACATTCCAACTTACAATTTTCATTTAAATAAGGTCTTCCAGTTGTTTTATTATTTGAATTATTTTTTGACTATCTTTACCTCCATTCTCCTCATCTTTAGAAACAAAAAGATTTTCACCTTCATAAAAACCTATTGATTCATAGAATTCTTTTTTCTTTTGCCAAGCTTCTGCATAGGATGGCACTGAAAGCATTCCTAAATGTTCCCAAATAAGTAAATCGCCTCCGGCATCGACGAAAGTAAAATCAGGAATACATTTATGACCGGCACTTTCAAGCATCTTTTCGTATTTAAAAGGTATTTCGTGATTAAGAAGTTGATTTGCGATTATAACTTCAGACTTACTTCTAAATAACTCGCCATTACTTGCCTTATGAATTAATCCTTCCACATAAGGTACAGAATCTTTAAATTCTCTGACCGAATAATTAAAAAGATTAGTATTCCTATGAGTCAAAACAGAATGTGAGGGTTTTGTGAATTCAAACAACCACGCAGGAGATTCTTCAACTAAGAGAATAAGTTTCTTTTTAGTTCGTGTAAGGGCTGTATAAATAAGTTCCTTTGATAAAATTCTTCCAGTTTTTGGTAGAACGACCATTACAGTATCAAAATCAGATCCCTGGCTCTTGTGTATTGTAATGGCATAAGCTAACTGAATTACACTATCTTTATCATCAGTTTTACTCTCATTATAATAAAATAGTTGGTTTGGATATCCACTAAAAGCCGCTTTCCCACGTTTGTCTTTTTTCCAGGTCTCATACATGAAACCTATTTGTCCGTTAGACAGCTGTTGTTTAACATTTGCAGGATAAGATCTTCGGTGTTCATTTATTATTTGCATTATCTTATCACCATAATGAAGGAATTCTGAGGCTATTTCTATACAATAATTTTTGTTAGTATGGTTAGTCCATTCCTGAAAATGTCGATTTATTTCGAATGTTCCCCATAGAGGGTTTAAAACGGGAGATAAGACTTGGAACTTTTCCACGACATCAGGTTTGGCTAATGCCTGATTAAGATTTATTAAACCTAGTTCTGAAAGAATCTTTTCAGACAGAGGAACACCTTCTCCTGGTAATTCTTTCTCAATGGCCGTTTTCATCACCTCTTTTAGTGTATTGGTACCATCCCATGTATATACCTTTAGATCATTAGTGAGATTCCCTTTTTCAATTTTATCAAAGATAATATCGGCTTCTTTATCTGGCTTAATTCCTGAAAACCAAGATGCAAGAGTTAAAACATCCGAGTTAATTATTTCTTCCTCTTTATTTTCTTGTTTATAATTGATATTTCTTACTACAATTTCAAGTTTAGCTAAAGCAGATTTAAGATTTTCATTTTCTGATGTATCTAAAAAATTATAAAGATCAGCGAAGGTTCTTCCTTCTCCGATCGGCGGTAATTGAAATGGATCTCCAATAAGAATTATTCTTTCAACATGAGATAAATCTATGGCTTGAAGTAATACATAGAAATCATTGGATGTAATCATCGAACATTCGTCAATAATTATATTCTTTGCCTTAGCATATTGTTTTTCAGTATAACCATTTGGAAGAAAAGCCTTCATTTCTTCCCAATTATAGAAACCTTGATGAGTCAAAAACTGAGCAATAGTAAATGCCGGAATATTGTTCGACATATTTCCTAATCTTACTCTAGCTTTACCAGTAGGTGCCAAAAGTAGAACACCTTCTTTTTGAATCTGAGGAGATTTCAAGAATGCTTTCACTACTGTTGTTTTTCCTGTACCAGCTGGTCCCATCAAAACAGAAAGCTTTTTATCGCTTATAATTTGCAAAACCTTCACTTGATCTTTTACGGCATCGACACTACGTTGGTTTGTCTTATCAAAACTATCAATAGCTTCTTCTATTATGGTTTCCCAGTCCTCAAACAATTTATTTTTAACTGATTTAGAAGCTCTTGCTTTAAAAAGTTTTGATAACTGTTTCTCTATTTTATAGAAATAATTTAACTGTAAAGCGGCTAGATTCTCTTCCTTATCTGTCACATAAGTAAGTTTTTCTTCGAAAAAAGCTTTGTTTGTTATAATATAATCAACAGGAAGTTTATAGTTGTCATCTTCTTTTAAAGTTTTCTCGATATAATCAGAAACTTCTGTTATGGATACTAAAGTATCTCCAAGCATAAGCCTATTTTTTATATAAAAAATAGCCATACTTCTAATTCTTCTAGGGTCTATTTTAGTATCTACTCTTGTAGGTGCTTTAGGTTGCCAATCTCCTTGTATGGATATTTCCGGGAAAACACCAATGTCTATCATTGAGGTACTTACATAACCCCCTTCATTCGGATCTCCTTCTTCACTTATTATATAAGGATTTGAAATCAAATTATCATAGTTACGGTGCTCACCAATCCATTTTTCAATTATATTAATTCCAAGTTCAAAACGAGACAATAGTTCTAAAACTTCCTTTTGCTTAGGGTTAATATGTTTCCAGGTTTCACGATAAGTGATGATTTCAGGCGAATAAGGTGCGTCTTTTATTTTTATCTCACCATTTAATAATTTTTCATAAACCAGCCAAGGATTGTCTTTAACTTTAAGATAACCTTTATTTCGAAGGTCTTGTTCAATAATATATGAAAAATTTACCCCCATCACTTCTAAACATTCGGCAAATGAAGGGAACGGCCCGATCATAGATTTAACTTTTGCTATTTGATCATTAATCCAGTTAATCTGGGAAGTCCAATCACCTCCCACTAATCCATGTCTTCTAACTGCTTTGATACATTCTAACGCAGCTGTCAGAATAATTAACATACTATGATTACTGACAAATTCACACCCATAAGAAAGCTCATTTAAAATTCTTTGGCTGTCTCCAAGTTTATCTATTGTTAGTTTAATTTCATCAAGTGCCTTATATTTCGCTAAACCGGTTTTGTCTTTAATAAATTGATCTTCTAATTCGAGATACTCCTGATAGGGTAAAAGGAATCCTTTTGATTCTTTCAAATTGGGACGAATACTGTGTTGCATCAATAGTTCCCACATCGGGAATGTAGTTGCAACTTTACTTTCGTATTGAGTTACTCCATAAATTCTGGTTACTTCACCCATACCCACAATCATCCTTCTGCTTTCATCATCAACAGGATTTCCATTTTTTACATAAAAAATTACTAATGAACCTTCGGAACTTATTTGTGAAGAAAACCAATTTAAAATTCCATTTTGTCGTTCCGCACCATATACCCAGGTTCTATTCTGTCCTTCCACATCTTCATCTAAATCTGGACATTTTTTATCAATTTCTTCCTGATTATTATTGGACATATACCTAAAAGGCATTCCAGCAAATGAAAAAGGAGGATATTCAAGAATAGTTGGCAAAAGATTATGATGAGGATATTTCCAATAACTGGCATACGCGTGTTTCATTTCACGAGTATATGGAAACGGATTCATAAATGCACCATTTTCCCCCTTACAAGCAGGTAAATTCTTCGGACAAAGCTTACACCAATCCACAGATGCCTCACCATTCTCTGTTGCATCATTCTTCAACTCCGAAATATGTGGAAGAGTTCGACAGAAAGGATTTTTAGAAGGGAACTCACATACTTGTCCATTCCATTTCTTGTCATGCCATGGCACTCTTATTGAAATATGCTTCATATTATTAGAAATATAATTATTCTATCTATTTCTTTATTTATTCCTCTTATGAGTTTATTTGAATATCGATAGCGTTTTCGTCAATTCGGATTTCGTATTTGGTGAAAGGATTGTTGAAAACATTTGTCATTTTATGGCTCGTCACGAAAGTATTGTTTTCAATGTGATGTGACTTACCAAACATAAGACTTTCTATTTTATCACTGGTTGAAAAAGAGCATTTTAAGGAAGTCATCTTTTTCCCTATTTTCTTTATTTCATAAAGACTGTCAAAATTTTCGTAATCTTTTTGTGGAATAAGTAAGAAAAGATAATCTGAAGCACGACTTATAGCCACGTTTAAGATGTTTTTATTATTTACAAAAGTCATATCCGCAGCTCTCTTAAGGCCACTCGCAGGTGGATTAATAACAGCGATTATAATATCGCACTGATCTCCTTGAAAACCGTGTGCAGAACCGAAGACAACCTCAATGTTATCATCAGCGATACAACTTTGATTATATATTTTCTGTATGGCCTGAATTTCCGCAGAATAAGGACTGATGATGCCTATCTTGACTAGCTCACCTGCATGATTCTTCTTAAGGTTCTTTGTCAAATATTTCAAAAATTCTACGGTAAACAAGACAGAATAAATTTGAATATTTGAACCCGACAATCTTTTCAAATCAAAGATAGATTCCCGGTCCACCGGGAAACTAATAACATTAAGGGGATTTTCTGAAACTCCCAGATTTAAAATTCTATGATCTGATGATTTTCTATAATGAGATAATTTACTTCCGTACAGATATCCGCTGAAAAGTTCACCAATTGACGGGATTGATCTATACTGGGTCATTAAGGGGGTAACTTTAAATGGAAATGGCTCTGTTTTTGGATTTACAAAGTCTTCCAACTTTACCATTGTATAGATATTTTCACCTTTCCATAAATCAATATTTACTATCGGCTCGATTTGAAATGGATCACCGGAAATTATCACTTTCTTGATGGCAGGATTATATAAGGGAGGCAGTATCTTATATAAAGGTATCATGGAGGCTTCATCAATGAAAACATAATCCCATTCGAGAGATTTTAAATCTCCATCATTAAAACCATCAAAGGCATATCTTTCAATCGTAGATATTACACATACCTTTTTCTGCCTTCCTAATTGGCTTTCTCTTCCATAAACTAATTCTTCCTCCTCTATATAAGGATCATCAGTTTTTACAAAACGCCAAATCCAGTCGTCAGAACCATCACTTATTTCCAATAGTTTCCTCGTCAGTACATCACAGGCCTTATTCGTAGGAGCTAAAACAAGAATTTTTATTTCACCTTTAGCCTCTTGTATGAGACCGTTTATTCTATTGGAAAGTGTGGTAGTCTTTCCTGTTCCTGGAGGACCGAATATAAATTCTAAATCATTTCTCAAAAACTCTTTAAGAGAAAACTCCGGTTCAAGATCCATTCCATTTATTGTTGTTTGCCAATTCTTAAGAATATCGATAGGCTCATTTACCTCTATGAAAGCATGGCTTATCAGATTTACATTTTTACGTATTAAATCAACGGATTTTTTATTATTCAATCCACTCTTTAGAATTAATGCATCATTCTTAACACTGGCTGAATCAAAACTGAATTTTTCATTAGTGCCGTTATTAAAACCAAAAGTAATCGGAAGAGAATCGATGTCTTCTAAAACTCCGGGAATATAACGCGATGGTTCCGATAAAATCAATATTTGCTCATCTTTTGAGCTGAAATTTATTGCATCAAATGATATATAAAGAGCTTTTTTACCTGAAGCTCCACTAGTCCCCTGTGATTGTACTTCAAGTTCCATCAAAGAAGTTAGCCATTCATATGAATATTTAGGAGCAGATTCTATTCTTTCACGTATACTGGCAACTTTTTCTAATTCTTCCTTTTGTATCTTTGCTTTTTCTTCAAACCCATTAAGGATATCTTCTATACTCTTTTTATTTTGAGTCTGGGTCCTATTTGAAGATTTAGCCCTTTCATTATCCGGAGAATCGAAATCCGAACCTTTTAATTCCTTGCTTTCTTTCCTCTTTGATTTTTCAATCAAACGATTTTTATTATCCGACTCTTGGAGCTCAATATTGCCTTTTTTCTTTTCCTCTAAATCCAGAGTCCCGTTATTTAATGAAGCAAGAGCCTCCTTCTTTTTCTCTTCTTCTAGAATTTTAATTAGTTTTTCTTCTGTAATGCCGTATTCAGAAGCAATGCGTCCCAATTGATATTTAGATTCTTCTTCCTCTGTCAATCCACGTTCTTCTTTATCTCGTTCCCTTTTTTTCAAACTCAAAAATTCAATAATAGAATCATTGATTGGATAATCTGACTTTTCAAGATCTTCTAAAAATAGTTCACTGGGAGAATAAGTTTTACCATCCTTCAATACTATCCATTTCTTCATCAAATTATCGTATAAATCAGAATTTACCGGTGCTAAATGATGCCATGAATAGTATTTATATCGAGCTCTTGCATAGCGATATTCTTTTAGATTTAACGCTAATAACCAATTCCAAAGAGCAAGTGACGATACATAAGTCTTAGTCGGACTTGTTATATAATCCTTTAACCCTGTCATTTGATAATCTACGATATAATTATCCGTACTGTATGAGGGTATATCAAATTTCTTTTTCTCACCATAAAAATGCCAAACTTTTGATTCAATTTTTTTTATCTGCGGAGAAAACTTAATACCTAAATCTTTAAGGTAAGCTATATATTCCTCACTATGGTATTTCTTTCGGAAATCTCCATAGTCTGGAGAATAAATAAATTCAACATCATTATCTCTAAGAAATTCTTTTAAGTGAGCGTCGTCATAATATATAACTTCGGTTAAACGTGAAAACGAATCTTTACTTACACTGACTACAAAATTATTTTTTATTTCCTCTATTTTTTCTTCTTTCTCTGTTCCCTCAAGATCTCTAATATATAGGTATATAAATTCAAAATACTCTTTAATGTCTTCATCAGATATATTATCTTCGTTACATTTCTTGAATATTACCGAATTGATAAAAGCCCAGGAATCGGGAGCAGTTATTCCAATTGCTTTTATAAAATTTCTTGTAATATCTTCTTTTAAGTATTCTTCATTAACAAATCTATAATGATCATCCTTATTCCCCTTAATAGGTAAATACACTTGTTGATTCCCGTTTTCATTAAATGGTGCTATCCATTCCCCAGTTGAAGTTTTAACTATAGGAGATAATAAAGCGATATAATTTACAAATTCTTCCCCACTACTTAAATCCCACGCTTCGTGTTCATTTTTATGTAAATAATTGTATAGTCTTTTTACCCAATCATAGGTTTGGGTATCCATGAATTTGTCATTTATTTTCTCTAAAAAGTTAATAATTGTTAAATCATTAACTTTTAATTGCGAAGTTAGAAGAGAGTTTATTCCTTCATTCTTATTAGCAAATTCTCGTATACTATGTGATACCTGGGAAGCATTATTCCCAAATAAATATTTCAATTGTAAATCATCAATAAGATTACTTAAAGCTTTAGACGAAGCTACATATAAATATTGAGGCAGAATATATTGATTTTTATCCGATAATAATAATGGAGAATGTCTGATTATATCAATATATTTTTTTCTGAATATTTGATCATCATCTTCTTCATCGTTAAATCCCCAGTATACTCTATATCTTTCTTTGGGAATTAACTTTATGATATTACTATTAAAAATTCTTTTTTTCTTTTGTAAATAATAATCCCGCAGAATCGGAAGAGCTTTTGCTGCTATTTCTGCAAGCATTCCTTTTAAATTTTTATTAAGTGTTGTTTCTTTTAATTGTTGTCTATTATTTACAAGCTCAAAAGGCGCATGACATATACAACAGACTTCACCTATTTTTTCAGATGTTGGAAAGAAACAAAAAATATTTGGTCTTCGTGAGATATCAAGTTTGTCTTCTTCCGTTAAAAAATAACCCACTGAAATAAAATAATTTTCTTTACATTCACCATTTATTTCAATTTCGTGGGTAAATAAGTGCAATAACTGATTCTTATTTGGATAATTTAATTCAATCAAAGAATGCTCAATATCTCCATGAGTTGCAGAATATTTAATAGTTTTTAAATATGTCCCAAAGTATTTGCCCTCTATTATAATTTTTACTGAATATAAATTTCTTAAAAACAAAACTGGATTATCCAATTCTACTAATTTTTGCTTGATATCATTATAAGCGAATTTAGGATTATCAAAAGGGAAAATAAATATTGTTTCTCCTTTTTGTCTACCATTATAATCCTTATTTAGTAAAACAGGTATTACAAAATTCTCAATCTTAAAACAGAATTTGTCATTATAAATTTCGGGAGTACTACTATATTGGTAAATGGCTTTAAAGCCTATACCAAATTTACCTATTTTATTACCTTCATCTTCCTCACTTTGTTTTCCTGAAAAACCAATGGCTGTTATAGCATTTATATGTCCATAGGGTTTGGCATTTTCTTTCTCTTCTGATATAGTAAAACGAATAGAACCATTATGTCTGAAGACTAAATGATCTTTATATAATTCAAAAGTCACATTACCGGCCTTTGCGTCATCTGCATTCTGCAATAATTCATAAAGAAAATGTGCTTTTTGATTATATAAATCGATAACACTTTGTTTAATGCCACGCATGGCGAAACTATTAATAACTTTTGATTGATTAACACGAATATTGTGTAATTCATCAAAAAGCATTTGTTCTCTTTTAGTTTTTGCCATTTTACTCAAGAAATTAAATTTATTCTTTACTGTAAATTCTATTTTATTTCAATTCAAAATTTATTGAAGTCTGATATAATTCGTTTCCCCAAGGGTCATAATAAATTATTGGCTTCTCTCCATCATCTCCACTCTGATAAACCCATGAATCTATGACTTCCATTTCTTTTAACTTACCCGATTTTGATTCAATAAAGATAATCTTTTCTGTATCAATGGGATTAAGCTCCTCATCACAGAATATGTCTATATTGTTCCCAGTCAGATAATAGAAGAATAATTTATCAATGTCAAGTTTGTTGAAAATTTCTTCACTTACGGGCATATATAGTATTTTACCTTCTCTTTTCATCTCAGGGAAATTTATAACCTCCGGGAGACTGTCGGGGTTAATATCTTCAACATCATATAGACCCAACTTCCCCTTTGAAGGTATCGGTTCATTAAACAATCCTACTTCTCCCAACCTCCATTTCCATTCAGAACCATGCTCCGTTTTGTCACCAGCCCAAATAGAATCACTGTTTTCATCAAAACCAATTATATCAGCATAGCCAATAATCGCACCTAATGGCATATCCTGATATTTAGGTAAGAATCCATTGTTTATGGCATTGCATATTATTACATCGTAATAAAGAGATAAACTTTCCGCTGTTCTTTTAACTTTACCTGCATTTATAAGGATTCTTCCAGGATTCTCTTTAGGTATCCAAGAGCGGTTTTCAACATCTTTTACACCGGAGCAAATCAAACTTGCCCATGGTTGTTGTACCGATAAACACTTCATAATTTTGAGATTTCAGATAGCATTATTCATTTCAAGGTCTGTGATGGTATTTGCAACTACATAGCCATACATTGCAACAAGGATATGCACGGCATTACGCAGTTCGCTGTCTGTAATTTCCGGAGCTCCGTGAGCCTCCTCATTTCTCCATTCTCTCACTTTTGCAAGATAATTCTTGAATTTGGCATACTTGTAATCCGTATTGTATTTTAAACCTTTCAGACATTCAAATCCAAATACGCAGTCTCCTATAGTTGCACTCTCAGCAGAACCATTTTTGTCTGTGAGTTCTCGGTTATTTATAAGCCAGTATAGTTTTTTCAAGAATGGTTCATACTTTCCAACCAATGTATTGAAATGCACCCTTCGGTCAAGTTCAGAAAGGTTCTCGTTGCAAAGTAGTTGATTGAACGAGTTTATCAATAGGTCGTTGGTTCCGTTGAGGTTTGATTTGCTGATTCTTTTTTGTATTACATTTATTAAGGTCTCGGCAATTTCTTCAGGACTTCTTAAGTACTGAGCCAATGGAAGGAAATCAGCCTTTATCTCTTCCACAATCTTATCGGCCAACCGGTGCAGATCTAGTTCGATATTGCCACGGCTATTATTGGCTATTGCCATATCAAGGATTCCCCGGATATATTCATGTGCAAAAGGAGTGTCATTTTCAAATTCTTCAAACAGATCGATACCTTTCTCGCTCATGTCAAGAACCAAATCCTTGGCTCTCTCAGAGAATAACTCCCTAAGCACTCCGTATGAGTTACCGCTTCTCACAGCCTCATTGATGGTTTCATCCATCTGAATCCTTTCTGTCAATGGACGCAACACGATATCATGATCATCAAGAAAACCTTTGTAGGGTTCATTGACAATATCCAATATCTCTTTCAGGCTTCTTTTTTCATCTTCTAACGGTGCCTTTACATCACCGATTCTGGAAGATTTCAATTCGGCATCCTCATCCTCCAACTTGATTGTACCTTCCTGAATCATCTGTAACCGCAGCTTGTTCAAATCAACCCTGTCTAAGATTTCCATCGGTAGAGTTTCCTTTGTATATTGAAGCCTTGGATAAAGGGTACGTAGAAAGATGTATTCTCTTTCCAGATCCTGGTCACAATAGGTCAGCAATTGGGCCATGAAACCGTAACTGCGAATATATCGATTAACAAGCTTGCGGAATTTATCCTTGTCGTCATTGGTCAAAGGAGTTTCCCTTTCTTTCACAATCTGATTGCAAATTGAGACTGCCGTTGGAACATCATCATTCATCATTGCTTCAACAACCCTGTCTCTTTCTTCGTCATTATAGATCTTGAAAGCTTTCAAGTCATCGAGCAATGTATATAATCTTTGTGTATCGACTTCTCCCGTGAGGATTGTTGTTTGGTAATATTTTTGGAAGGCCTTTTGAACAGCCTCGGCATCATTTCTGAAGTCAATCACCATTGTATCTTCCTTCTTGATACCATTCTTGTCGTAACAGCGATTAAGTCGGGAGAGAGTCTGGATACATTGGATCCCGCCCAACATCTTGTCAACAAACATTGTATGTAGTAAAGGCTGGTCGAAGCCGGTCTGAAACTTGTCCGCTACAATCAGAATCCTGTAATCGGGTGTATCGAATGTTTCTCTAATCTTGTCATCTTTGATTCCCCAACCATTCATACGGTCTTCGGTGTATTTTGTTCCGTCTTCCAGCTCCACTTCACCTGAGAAAGCCACCAAGGTCTTGAATTCATCGTTATATTCATTCTTCAGAAGATCATCAAATATTTTCTTGTATTTAACTGCCGATGCCCGGCTGTCGCTTACAAACATTGCTTTTGCCTTACCTCCAATCTTATGCCTTGTATGATCCATGAAATATTGAAGTGCAAGCCGAGCCTTCAGTGTCATGTTTTCCGGTTCGGAATTCAGTTTTTTCAGGATCAGGGCTACCGATTTTTTCTCTCCGAATTTCTCCTCTTCTTCCCCCTCTGCAGCCGTTGCAACTCCTTCTGTTGACATTGCCATGGTTTTATGCGGTTTATTCTTTTCCACATATTCAAACATTGTCTTATAGGTGGTGTAGTTTCGTAGCACATCGAGGATAAACTTCTCATCTATGGCCTGCTTCATGGTATAATAATCATGGGCGACATACCCCTCAGGGGTCTTCTTGCCAAATAGAGCATAAGTCTTATCCTTGGGTGTAGCCGTGAAAGCGAAGTAGCTTATATGATCCATTTGCCTTCTCATTGTTTGCATATAAGCCATCAGAGCATCCATTTCGCTACCGTCGATGTCGGGATCTACATCTTCAAGTGCTTTCTTGATGTCAGTATCCGTTGAAAGGGCATTCACAATATCCTTTGCACTCTCGTTACCGATTGCGGTGTGTGCTTCGTCTATTATGACTGCATAATTGCGGTGCTTGTCTCTTTTCAGTTCATTGAGAGCATAACTGAATTTTTGAACCGTACTTACTATAATTCGGCCACCTTCATCAATTGCCTTTGCAAGTTTCTTGCTGCCCCTGCGGATATCCTTAACCACTCCGGCCTCTGAAGCGAAGGCGTTCACATCGTCTGCCATATTGGCATTGAGCACAATACGGTCTGTCACCATTATTATGGAATCGAAAACAGGTGTTTTGTCAGGATTTACAAGGTTAACTAATTGATGAGCCAGCCAAGCCATCGATTTGGTTTTACCGCTTCCGGCTGAATGCTCGATGAGATAGTTGTGGCCGGGGCCGTCTTTCTGTACCCAATCCACCAGATTTCTTACCACTCTCAACTGATGATAACGAGGGAAAAATGTAATGGTTTTGCCGTCTTTGTTTACAGCCTTTATGAAATGATTTATTATATTGAGAAGCGAGTCTGCTTGCCAGATTTCTCGCCATAGATAACTTGTAGCATAATCACCTTCCACCTGTGGATTCACTGAATCAATATTAAACGGAAGAAAGGCTGTTTCCTCACCATTCAAATGAGTTGTCATGAAGGCGTAATTGTTGTCAACAACGAAATGAACCAATGCAGTTTTCAACATCGGGTTCTTTGGATCCCTGTCATGACGATATTGATAGATACCATTAGTGTAATTCTGACCGGTTCCTTCGTTTTTCAGTTCGGCAGTGATAATCGGGAAACCGTTGAGAAGAATTGTCAGATCAAGTTCATTGTTCTTGTCAATCTTGTCAAGGGAATATTTCATCTGACGCACAACGGCAAACTTGTTTGCGAGATAAAGTTCATGCAAAGCCGAGTCTTCTCCGGCAAGAGTCGGTTTAGGTTGCATAAGTTTTAGATGAACGCCTTGAATCTTAAGCCCCTTACGAAGGATATCAGCCAACGAATGACCATTGTCTAATTTAGAGTTATAATCTTTGACAACTGCCTCCATTGCTGCGTCATCGCTTCCGAATCTTCGAATCATCTTAGCCCACTGATCTGGTTGAGCCTGCATGAATTTATGCAGCATACCGGTATCAACTCGGTGCTTGATATCGAAATCTCCCGGCTTGCGGGATATATAAAGTGGAGAAGTGAGTAAAGCCTTCTCTATATGTTCTTCAAACTTGGTTTCGTTGTCTGCCATCATAACTTTAAATCTTTAAATGACTTTTCTTTTGCCGGTTACAACTTCTGAAATGAGAGATTGGCGGAGTTCCTGAAGTTTCTCCCTCTTCTGCTTCAATTTCTCTTTAAGAGAATCAATCTCTCCACATCTTCTATCCAAATAATCCGCAATCTCTTTCTGTTCTGAAAGAGGAGGAAAAACAATTGGAGCATTTTTTATTAATTCTTGATTCATTATGGGAGCTCCATAAATATTAATATTAGCATTGTTTATTATTAAATTAGAGCTATATTTTAAAAACTTAAGATCAATCTCAGGGTTTTGTAAAAAAGTAGCTATTGCTTCATTAGTATACATATCTTTCCCACAAAATGCCACTTGTCCCACTGATAATTTAAAACTATATAACAAAGATCCTTTAGGAGAAATTTCTGGCATAAACTCTGAGATATATTTAAAACTAATTTTATTAATAGAATCAACAATCTCTTCAGAATTCATATCTCCTATTGTAATCCAAATATAGCCATTTTCCTTGTCATAATATTCCGGAGTCTTGGTTGCAGGAGTAAATCCAGTTAACATCTTGTATTTATGTTTAACCTTTATAATTTCCCAATGGCTGGGGATTTGGCCAATCCAATCGATGCCGGAGGGTTTGAATGATACATTTGGATTAAGGCCTTTGGTTACAGCTTTTGAAATCTCGCTTTGCTTCAATTCATCAAGTAACTCCAATTCCTTTTCAACCTTCGCAACTGCCGCATCAATCTCTCTGCATTTCCTATCCAGATAATCCGCAATCATTTTCTGCTCGGAAAGAGGTGGAACCGAAAGTTTAAAATTATTTAAACCTGATAATGATAAAGCTGGTTGTGCGGTTTCTTGTACTAAACCTATATATGCATTTTTATTTTTTGCAAGATTCATTAAATCAATAAATATTTGATTCAATAATAGATTGTGGTCTAACGTAATCTTTAATGAATTACCAGAAACTACACTTTCTTTATCTAATTTAGGAAGCTCTGCACACATACCAAAATTAAAACCTATTTTTGCTATTATTATATCCCCCTCCTTACATGAGCTTCTTTTTATAGTTTCAAAATGGGAAAGAGATATGGTTTTAAATTTTTTAAATAAAAATTTACCTGTAGTTATAAAACCACTTTCAATAACATATACGTCCCCATTTTCAATGTAATGTTCTGATTTTAAATTAGACCCGAAAGGGCCATCAACAAAAGCAAATTCTTCTTTTGATTTAATGTGTTTTATTGGCATTATTTTCCAATGGCTGGGGATTTGACCCATCCACTCAATTCCGGAATCCTTATATGAATCGTATTTTTTCATTTCGTTTCATTAATAAGGTTCTGTAATGCTGAAGTGGTGTCGTTTTCGAGTGCCATCAGTTCAGTTAGGATCTCATCTGTGTCTCTTAGCGGTATGTAACGATAAAAAAGCCGGGTCAATGGGAATTCGCAACCAACCTTATCTTTTGCCGGGTCTCGCCATGCATCCGGAACAAAGGGCAAAACCTCCTTCTGCATATATTCCTTGATATCCTGTTTCATAGGAATTGTCTCGGTATCGTTCAAATCGGTATTGACAACCCATTTACCGTAATGATTACCCGGATCACCCCAAACAACAGGTGCATCCTGATCAACTTCTCCTAATGTCCTGATTGCCTTTACCTGCTGTAGAGTGAAATTCTTCTTCACTTCTTTTCTCAGAATTTCAAAGAGTTCATCATCCGAAAGTTTTCTGTCGGGGAATTTCACTTCTGCAACCTTTTCAAACAATTCCTTGTCTGCCTTCTTAGTCTTTTCATCTTTAGAGGCTTTTAACGCCTTATTGGCGATGTCTTCATAATAAAGTCGCAAAGGTCGATGAACGGTAACCGTGGTATAAAGGAAATCTTTTCCATCCATCAATCTTGCCACTTTCACATCTTCATCATCGGGCAAGTTAGCATCTTTGAAATCTCCATAGATTTTCAAAATCTCATCAATTGCTTCATCCGGCACTTCATAGCGTTTTTTACCAAGGCTTCTTTGAAGAAGTTTCGCATAACGAGGATGAGTTGCATCAATCATCAGTATCTTGCCTCGTCTTTCTGCCGGTTTTCTATTGTCAAGAATCCAAAGATAAGTGGAGATATCTGTTCCATAAAAAAGATTTTTCGGCAGAGCCACGATTGCATCAAGAAGATCTCTTTCAACAAGCATTTTCCGGATTTCACTCCAACCGCTCCCGGCACCGCCATTGAAAAGCGGGCTACCATTCAACACAATGCCGATACGGCTTCCGTTTGGATCCATCTTGCTTATCATGTGGAGAAGGAAAAGCAGCGAACCGTCGGATGTGGAAGGCAAACCCACGGAGAATCTGCCGTCGGATTTAGCGGCATCCTCTCTCACTTTCCCCTCTATCTTTTTCCAATCTACCCCAAAAGGAGGATTGGCAAGCATATAGGCGAATTTCTCACCCGGGAATTTGTCTTCGGCAAGAGTGTCTCCCAAAGCTATATTCCTATCTCTATCTAGATCTCCTTTGATGAGAAGGTCTGACTTGCAGATAGCGTAGGTCTTTTCATTCAGTTCCTGACCGTAGAGATACACTTTCAGATCCTTTCTATCTGTCAAAGATTCAAGATATCTTTTACCTTCGGTGAGCATACCACCTGTACCGCAGCACGGGTCGTAAATCTGGAAATGCTTCCCGGCTGTGTTTATCTCATCCTCCTTTCCATGCATCACAAGTGAAACCAACAGTTTTACAATCTCCCTCGGCGTGTAGAACTGACCGGCCTTTGTGTTGGTGGTTTCCTTAGATTTCCGGATGATTATCTCGAAGATTGTGCCCATCATTGCATTGTCAACCTTGTCCGGATGAAGGTCGGCATTATTGACAAAACTTTCGATGACTTGGAAAAGCAAGTCATTACGGTCAAGACGTGAATAGATGCGGGTGATATCCCCATTCTCTCCGTCTTCCTGAGTGAAAGCGAGCAGGATATTTCTTACATTCGGGGTGAAACCGTCAAGATAAGCCTTGAAATTATCCGCCAACATACCGGGTTGTGCCAATAGTTTCGACAGGGATAGTCCGGAAGTATTGAAAAAGGAAAGATTGTTTCTCCTCATCAATACCTGAAGCATTGTGTCCCTCTTTTCGTCGGGGAAAGACTTGTATTGTTCATACAATTCGTCATAATGGTCTTGAAGCACCTGGTCTAATCTCCTCAAAAGTGTGAATGGGAGAATCACGTTCTCAACCTCTGTATCATCATAGACTCCACGGATAATCTCCTTGATACCCCATATCATTCCTGCAAGTTCCTGCTCTGTCATAATTATATAAGCTTTTAGCAATCTACAAAATTAATTCATATACGCTCATGCTATGTGAACTAATTGTAATTATTTATTGATTCTATTAATCTTTCCCTGATTCTTGACTTTAAACTTTCTGGATACAATACCTTCATTCTTTCGCCGAATGAAAGTATAATCTGCTCCAGTTCATAATTTGGTCTTACTTGAATTTCAACTTCATAGCCCGATTCCGACTCATTCTCAATCTTTTGAGTGTCATGTAAAGGCTTGGTGGCAATATACGGAAATAAAGATTTTTCAACCCATAATCGAATTTTCTCCGGTTCTCTTTCCAAATATTTTGAAACTCCAATGATATCTGAGAAATATTCTTTATTGAAATCAATGCCGGGGTTTTCTATATAAGTCACACCTGTAACCGGTGTAATTTCTTCAATCCTATCAAAAGCCAAGGTAGAGATGGTATTATACCCATGTTCTTTTCCTAATAGGAACCACCGGTTGTTATATTCTTTCAAGTAATATGGATGTAGTAATACTTCTTTTACTTCACCTCTTTGAAAACTCTTATATTTTATTGCCAATACCTGTTTGTTGCAAATTGCTGTGACAAGTTCGCTGAAATATTCTTTTCCTTTCAGTTCCTTACACTCATCGAAACCTACCACAAATTTTCCCTCAGCACTAATATTTATAGATAAAGAGAACCGGTCAATAAATCTCTCTATCCATTCTGTCTGGGGCGTACCGCTAAATCTGGATAAGATGGCAAGACATTGTGAAAGTTGAGCCATTTCGTCATCACGGAATGGCAATTTGAATATTGAGGATTCCGGATCTTGATAGGAATATGTGATGTTCCGACCCGATTTCCTGTCTTCTATTATTATATCCGGATACGCATTAGTAATGTAATCCATATCCTGTCGGATTGTATTAAGTGAGGTAACTTTTGAATATCCATATATTTCCAATTCTTTATTTACCTCCCTCATCAGATCGGACGTGGAATATCCTCCTCTTCGGAGACAACGGTCAAGAACTTTTAATCGAATATCGGCGCTCTTCGTATGCGGCATAATGAGTTTTTCTAATTAAGATTTAAAAGTTTTTACAAATTTAAAGATTTTTTTTGATAGGTTCACATAGGTTGAGCCATTTGACTATTACTTTGCAGTACGAGAATTTAACCCCTCTCGTCTAATTTTATGAAAAAGAGTCTTTTATTTGTTTTGTTACTAGCAACTCTAATGGCTATAATGCCCTCATGTTCAAAGGATGATGATCCGGATGATATTGCAACCCAAATGATAGGAACCTGGGATGCGACTGCCGTGAAATTTGAAGGAGATAAAAGTTGGACTGATATTACCAAGTATCCTTCAATGGCTCTTTCAATCACATTCAATAAGAATGGTACATATTCCGGAAGAGGCGCTCTTGGAAATGGCGACGGTACTTATACAGTTTCCGGAAAAACTATTAAAACTTATATAGATGGGGAACTTTATGGCACTTACTATGTAAATGAAGTATCCGGCAACTATGCTGAATTAACCCTTACAATGGGCAAATCAAGCATGGGTATAAAGGCAACAAAACGATAAGATTATATGAAAAAGATTCTGTTCGTATTGATTTCGGTTCTATGTTTAGCATCAATCAAAGCCGAAGATAACTTCTTTTCAAAAGGATATAGAGGATTTGCCGACTTAGGTTATACTATTGGAGTAGGAGATTATAAGTTTGGCGGATTTGAAATAAGTACAACCCATGGTTATCAGGTTAATCCTTATTTCTTTGTAGGAGGCGGAGTTGGTTTTCACTTTATGCAGAAATGTACCTATGGTTCAACAGACATACCCTTAGATGAAAGAAAAGCAAAAGTCAGCATCCCTTTGTTTGCTGATTTTCGAGGCTCATTCACAAAAAAGAAGTTCGCACCAATTCTCGATTTGAAACTTGGATATTTCCTCACAAATAGTGATGGATTTTATGGAAATATATCAGCCGGATGTAGAATGATGACTGTTGGAAAACAAGCTGTTTCTCTTTCCATCGGCTATGTATATGAGAAACTGCAATTCCAGACTTTTGATAAATTCACAAATCCGGGACACAATATGAATTACACACGTTCAGGAAGACTACTTGATTGCGAAGGCATCTCCATCAAACTCGGCTACGAATTCTAATAGTCATCCCTCTTAAATCTCGCTGAATATATTTGGCGAGATTCTTTTTATATCTTATTCTTATCTCCAGTTTGAGTTTCTTCCTTATTTTTATTTAACTCTTTGGGTAAAGGTATATCTTTATATTCTCCTAAAGCATTTGGCAGACGTCCTTTATCATTTTTATACATTGCAGTTTTAATTAAATTCTTCATTCTCTGTCTGTCAGTTCCTTCAAGTTCACAGTTTTTATAAACAGTCAACATTAATTCTAAAAGAGTGCCAAGATAATAGGAATTATGACCTATACTTTCCATGTAACTCATTATCGCGTTATCCCATCCATCAGGTTGCTTATATATTAAAAGAGAAGCTAGTAAATGTCTTTTAACCTTATCTTTTTCCTTTTTTAAAGCTGAAATATATACTGGTGAAAGTTTTGATGAAAAAATATCTTCTTTGAATAACATCGTCAAATTATAGGGGATAGTCACTAAGATACCAATTGTTCTATCTTTTTCATCTAGATCTAAAAAACTTTCCTCCAATTGAAAAGAGTATTCGGTCAACTGTATGTATCCTTGTTTGGCAAAAAGTGGAGACACTAGATATATAATATTTGAAAGAACTTTCATTGCAGAAGTTAATTCACTTAGTAACTCTTGTTTAATAGATGCATCAAGCTGGTCGCTATTACGTAAAACTTTACTGCCAATTCTAATTATATTGATTAAGTATCCTACTGAAAAATCTGAATATACTTTGAAAATTTCTTGATGAAATGCCGCTGAAGGATTAAATGATAAATCAACTGCGGAATCTTTAACTGACTGTGGTAAGTTAGAATGCCTTACATCGGTTTCTATTTTTTCAAGAATTAAATTTGTTTTTTCATCATCTTGTTTATAACGTAAGAAGGAATAGGGGTCATCCTCTTCTTTTAAACCGATCTGTTTCATAATTGAATGTGAAGTGTTAGAAATATCTTTTGTTAATATTTCTACCGCATCTTTTCGTCTTCGATCCTTGCCAGTGTAAAATTCCAATATTTCAGGATAATGAATATAATGCTGGTCTTTTAGAATAAATTTTGAATATTCTTCATCAACATTCATCCAAGAAGCTACAAAAAAATAAACCCAAAATGTAAAATGGAATTTATAATATCCTTGATCTTCAATTATTATTTTATTAAAGAAGAGGATATCAAAAAGTTGATTAAGGTCAACATCATATTCCTTTTGTTCGCAAAAATCTTTTAAATTATTAATAAAATCTTCCCTTGAAAAGAAAAAGAACTTTTTTTCAAGCATTTGAGCACAAAAATAGCCAAGACAAAAATTACAATCTTTTGCATCAGGTTTATTTGACCTATAATTGGGTAAATTAGTATTATCAAATATTATATTTAAAATATTTTCCAAAACATCAGTTCTATTAACCGGATTCCTATCGAAAGAATCTTTAAACACTGTCAATAAGGTAACACAACTATAAGGTGTTCTATGAAGATTAAAATTTTTGATATCTTCATCCAATTTATTTAGGACTTCTTCACTATCATCAATAAACTTCTCTTTATTATATGCATCAACTAATAATCTTTCTTGAGATCTTTTTAGAGGTGTCAAATATAAAGTTTTAGTTTCAATAAGTTCTTCTTTTGTAATTTCTTCTTCAATAAACTCTCTTTCATGAAAAGTAGTCATTAGGATAATATTCGATGTAGGGAATTCAGTTTCTAAATATAATTTGATACCTTTCTGATCTTTTTTATAAGGTCTCCAATTATCTATTATTATCCAACTAACATCTGATTTATTCTTAGAAAATTTTTGAAGTTCCGCATCTATTAATTTTTCAAACTTCTTTAATCTTATATTTTCTGCATTGATTTTAATGCCAAATTCCTTTTTAGTTTCCCATAGTGTTAATAAAAAATGGCTTCCATAACATGTTAAACCATATTGAGAAGGTGCGATTATATGTAAATTTTCTTTATTATTGATAATATCATTTTCACTAAATAAAGTTGATTCATTTATTTTAAAAACATTGTCAATTCTATCATTACTTAGATACCTGTCTATCCATATATTGGGTTGTCCTATATAGGATTCCATTTCATTTCTTAATCTTTCTTTTAGTAATAAATCTATGGTGTCAACACTATCAGTTTCTTGATTTAGAACTCTTCGATGTTTTAAATTAATTATTCCATTACTTTCTTCATCTTCGACAAAATCACTTCCGGGTCTAAATTTATTTCTTTTTTCTTGCCATTGACGGTAGACAATTTTATTAATATAATCATTTTCAATTTCAATAAAACTGTAACCTAAAGTAAGATCAAACTTATTTGTATATAATTGTGGTGCCTCACAATGAATATAACTTTCATCTTCATTACAGTAAGTGAATTGATCATGTGTATGACCTGTTAAGATAATATCATAACCATTTCCATATAACTTTCTTAACTCGTGTTTTACCCAATCTAAACAAAAATACTCTGGGTGATGCATTAAAAGTATTTTCTTAGGATGGTCATCTTCTTGTAAAAGTTTATATAAACCTCGAGTATCTATACCTAAATTCCCATTATCATCTATTTTATTATAACCACCACATGAGAAAACAGCTGAATTAACTGTATGGACACTCCAAATATTATTCAAAGAATATTGATTAGTCATAAGTGAATACTCCTTTTGAGCCATATTCTCCATTAGATATCTATGAAAGGGTTTAAATTTATCAAATATTATTCCTTTCTGAGCTTCCTTACGAATGACATCATTAAATTTATCTTCCCCATATTTATTTGCAATAATTGGTAAAAATGAATCTTCAACATCTTTGATATGGGACTGAACTACATCGTGGTTACCAGGTGTAATGATAAAATGATTTCTCTCAATATTGAGAATTTTCATTAACGGCTGAACTATTAATTCATCAAATTTTTTATAGCTTTCATCTGATGATGAAAAGACCAAATCACCACTTATTAAAACAAAAACTCTATCATATTGAAATTTCCCTATTTGTTCCTCAACATCCAATACAAATTTTTTCAATACAAGTCCTTCATTCTCGGTTTTTTCTATTGTACCTACATGTATATCTGAAATATGGAGCAATAATAATTTCATGTTGATTAAAGTTAGTTTGCAAAATTAATAAATTCTTTAGCATCTATTCAAATACGAGTCAAATATACTAAAAACATTTATTTAATTGAATCAAGGCTTCGAGTCTGGGTAATTATTATGCGAAGGTGCTTTACCCTCGGGAACGTCAAGTGACGCTATCGCTGGCGTGCATTGCATCATGTGGCAGTTCTTTCATTTTTCAGTATTTTTGTTTTACAGTAAAAAATAAACAAGGATAAAAGAAGATATTTGATTCAACTTATCATAAAATAAATAATTTTGATTATCTTTGCACATTTAATGATAGGTTGAAATTATGGCGAAGAATACGATAGGAACTAAGTTACCCAGGAAGTTGGAGGAGAAGATGAAACTGATGGGAGAACAGATTAAAATGGCTCGGCTCAGAAGGAATCTGTCGATTGCCCAGGTTGCTGAACGAGCCACTTGCTCTCCCCTCACTGTAAATAGAATTGAGAAGGGCTCTCCTACTGTGTCAATTGGAATTTATGCTCGTGTTCTATACGCTCTGCAACTGGAAGATGACCTCCTCCTTATAGCTCAAGAAGACAAACAAGGCCGTCTTCTTCAAGATCTCAGTCTAAAACATCGGCAACGAGCATCAAAGAAATGTTAACCAATACCGGCAATACTAAATTCGAAAATTCTATTTAACTCATTGCGACATTGACATGTTCTCCCCTCGCTTCTCCAAATGGCTATAAAAAAAATTATTTTTTAGCTCCCTTACCAAATAATTCCGAATGCGAACCAAGTCGGAGGACTCCGATCTGATTATTTTCTTCGTCAATCCAAATCAATAACAAATCCCCTTCAACATGACATTCCATGCAATTCTTATAATCACCCATTAATTTATGAGGATTGTATTCGGCAGGGATTTCTTTTTCATCTCTTAACATCTGCAAAATGGAAATAACCTTTTCCATCTTTTGTGGCTGATGCCTATATCTTTTGGCATCCTTCTTATATTGAGATGAGAAACGAAGTTCTTTCATAATCCCATAGATTTATACATCGCCTCTACACTTGAGACATCCAAAGGACCTTGAAGTTGGCCATTCTTTGCTTCCTCCAAAGCTGCCTTAGTCTCTTCGTTTGGCTCATTGTAAGCCACGTTTAATAACACACATTCAACATAATTATTCAGACTCCGATTTTCCTTTCTCGCCATTTGTTTTAATCTTTCAATTAAATCCACCGGTAATCTGAAACTTTGAGCTTTCTTTTGTATCGCTGCTTCCATAATAAAATCATTTATGTGCAAATATAATACTTTTGTATTACATTTTAAAATATTTGTCCGATTGTTGGATTTTGTGTAATTTAGTGTCCGGGAAGCTCGAGACGAGTGGTACAAATGTGATATACGAAAAGGCTGAAAGCCAAGGAATTGTGCTTTCAACGGCTAAAATAAGACAAATAAATTGAAAATGAGACAGTTACGGTAAAATTATTTGTACCGTTTGAGGTGATAACTCATTATTTATTAGCCTTTTATACAGTCTGCATCGGAAAATGAGCAAATCTTTGATTTGCGAATTCGAGAAGATTGTTTAGAGGATGTCAGACAGCTCATGCAGAGTGAAGCGGGGTAATGAGCCAGTCTGGTACTCAGTGCCTTAGGCAAAACAATCGACTCAAATGACCTTACCTCCGATTTGCGAATTCGAGGAGGGATGGAAGAGAATGTCGCTCAACGTGCGCTTTGTAGCACCTTAAAGCGGTACTCGGTTGCGAAGCAATCCATCTCGACTCAAATGACCTTTTTCTCCGATTTGCGAATTCGAGGTGATTGTTTAGAGGATGTCAGACAGCTCATGCAAAGCGAAGCGGGGTAATGAGCCAGTCTGGCACTCAGTGCCATAGGCAAAACAATCGACTCAAATAATTCAAAGTTAATGGTCCAGCAAAGATTACTAGGGACAGCCGCGAACACAACCCCCTCCCGCCATAAACGATAATAGACTGTCATATAATGTTTTTACTAAATTCTAAAATTTTATCTTATGAAAAACCATAAAACAAACCGCCAAAATAAATAAAAAATCACTATCTTTGTAAGGAAGTATATCCACATGGAAATATTGCAGTTATATGCCTCGATTAAAAAGGACCGGCCAATATTACCACCCATTGAGGTGATAGACTTGTTCTGTGGAATAGGTGGGTTGAGTTATGGCATGAAAACAGCAGGATTCCATATTCTTGCCGGCTTTGATTTGGATTACACATGTAAATATGCATATGAAACCAATACTGGAGGCAAGTTCATTTATAAAGACATCACAGAAGTAACAGCAGCCGATATAAGGGACAGATATTCCGATGATTCAATTCGGATTCTTGCAGGATGTGCACCATGTCAGCCTTTTTCTTCCTATTCATTTAAACACAAAGAAAAGGATCCTAATAAATACGACCTGTTATATGAATTTGGGCGTTTAGTTAAGGAAACTAGTCCAGATATTGTAACTATGGAAAATGTCCCTGCGATTCGTACTTTTTCTTTAAAATCAGTGTTGCCGGATTTTATATCCTTGCTTCAAGAGCAAGGATATAGTGTATGGTGTAATATCGTTTATTGTCCTGATTATGGTGTGCCACAAACCCGAAAAAGATTAGTTCTTTTAGCTTCAAAATTTGGTGAAATAAAACTTTTGCCTCCTACTCATTCAAAGGATGAATATGCCACTGTAAGGTCTGCAATTGGTAATTTACCAGCTTTGAACCATGGTGAATCATCTTCTGAAGATCCGCTTCATCGTTGTCGCTCTCTGAGCCCTATGAATATCAAACGGCTTCAGCACACAAAAGAGGGAGGAAGTTGGAAAACATGGCCAAAAGAACTTTTATTAGAATGTCATAAAAAAGATACTGGGAAAAGTTTTGGAAGCGTGTATGGAAGAATGGAGTGGGATAAACCGTCTCCCACAATGACAACTCAGTGCACAGGAATTGGCAATGGAAGATTCGGACATCCAGAACAAGACAGGGCCATATCTGCTAGAGAAGCAGCTCTCCTACAAACTTTTCCAATGAATTATAAGTTTTTCCCTGACGAAAACAAAGTTTCTATAACAAAAGTTTCAAGATATATCGGCAATGCAGTTCCACCTAAATTAGGAGAAATAATTTCTTTCTCAGTTATAAAGCACCTTGTAGAATATGGAAAAATTTAAAATGACATTAGATCTCAATGTTTTAAATCATCTTGGATTAAACTTATATAGTAATACTCCAGCAGTTTTGTCTGAAGTGATAGCTAATGCCTGGGATGCCGATGCTACGGAAGTCATTATCACATGTGACCAAGAAAGCGACACAATAGAAATAAGCGATAATGGATGTGGAATGACTCTAGATGATATCAATAATAAATATCTATGTGTAGGATATCAAAAAAGAATAAATGGAGAAGCGTTGTCTTCAAAATTCAAGAGGCCCGTAATGGGAAGAAAGGGTATCGGAAAATTATCCTTGCTTTCTATTGCAGATACAATTAAAATATACACAAAGAAAGACAATCAAAAAAATGCTTTTTGTTTATCTAGGGAGGATATTGAAAGAGAAATCACATCAACAAATAGATTGTACACTCCCAAAGAAATAGACTTTGTAGACTTTCCATTTATAACAGGTACTAAGCTAGTTATTAAAAACTTTAAAAAGAATATTAATCGTACTGCTGAATTTTTAAGAAAAAGATTAGCTAGACGTTTCACTATTATCGGATCAAATTTTAATATTATTTTAAATGACAAACCAATATCTATAGAAGATCGAGATTTTTTTAATAGAATCCAATTCATATGGCCTATAGGCGAATTAGATCCGTCTTTAAAAAATTAGATAATTTAACCATACAAGCATCTCTAGATGGCAAAATTAATGATCAATTTAAAATAACAGGCTGGATTGGGACGGCAGGGAAACCTAGTGATATCGAAGGCAATAATAAAATCAGTTTAATTACAAGAGGAAAATTAGCTCAGGAAGATGTTTTATCCTCCTATGGTGAAGGAGGTGTTTATTCTTCTTACGTTATAGGAGAAATAAATGCGGATTTTCTTGATGATGACAATTCAAAGGATATTTCGACAAGTAATAGACAACAATACATTGAAGATGATGAAAGATATATTGCTTTAAAATCCCATATCTATACACTTTTAAAAAATATTCAACGAACTTGGACAGATTTAAGAAAAGAAAAATCAACAGAGAAAATTTTAAATTCAATTCCTATTATTAAAGAATGGTATAATAATCTTAAACCATCTACTAAAAAATATGCACAACGTTTATTTGCATCAATAGAATCCATGCGTTTTGATGAAGATGAAACCAAAAAAGAGAGCTTCTAAAATATGGAATACTAGCAATTGAAAGATTAAAATTAAATGACAAATTATCATTTTTAGATAATGATGATGATATTATTCAAGATATCGTGAAATTTGGGGATGTATTTGCAGATTTACAAGATATCGAAGCAACATTATATTGGGATATTGCAAATGAAAGATTAAAGGTTGTTCAACAACTTGCAGACTGTTGTGATCAAAATGCAAAAGAAAAAGTTTTACAAAAATATATTTTTGACAATTTATGGTTGTTAAATCCATCTTGGGAAAGAGCAGTTGTTGGTACTGAACGATTAGAATAAGGAGTGAGCAAAGAGTTTAATACAATCAATGCAGGACTTTCCAAGGAAGAACAAAATGCCCGTTTAGACATCAGATATATTAGTTCCACTGGGAAGCATATTATTGTTGAATTAAAAAGATATGTTCCCACGTATAAAGTTAATGTTTTTAGTCTTCATGAACAAGTTTATAAATATAGAAATGCCTTACAAAAGTGTTTAAATGCTGTTAATAGGGGGCATGAACCTATCGAAGCAATTTGCATCATAGGAAAAGAAATTCTACCAGATGAAATGACTTTAGAACAAGCAAATCAAAAATTAGCAGGAGATGCGCGTATTATTACTTACGACCAGATAATATTTGAATCTTTACAAAGTTATTCAGAATACATACAGAAACAAAAAGGTATAGGTAAAATTAAAAAATTAATAGACTCAATTTGAATACTAATTCTAATACTGAAATTCAAAGAAGCAAAATAATGGCTGCTATTAAGGGAAAAGATACGAAGCCGGAGATGATTATACGGAAGTATCTTTTCTCAAAGGGTCTGCGTTTTCGAGTTCACGTGAAGAAATTGGCAGGGAGTCCAGATATTGTTCTGCCCAAATACAAGACAGTTATATTTGTCAATGGTTGCTTCTGGCATGGTCATGATGGTTGCAAGTATTCTCGTTTGCCAAAAACAAATGAATTTTTCTGGGAACAAAAGATAAGAAGGAACAAAGCAAGAGATATTGCAAACGAATACGTTTTACAAACAGAAGGTTGGCGGGTAATCCGTGTCTGGGAATGTGAAATAAAGAAAGTAGCGGGCATGCAAGAAAGGCTGGAATCCTTATATAATCAAATACTTCGTACTGATTCATCTGACAATTTTGAAGAGAATCCGGTTATAATAGCGGCTGAACCGGAGGAAGAATATCAATGATTTTTATGATTCTTTAAATTTATACTGCCCAAAGTTGGCAGTACTTTGTGTTTTCTTTGCACAACCAAGGAAAATCATGAAAAATGATTAACTTTGTAATTCATCTTTTGAGTTCAGCGCATACAAATACCGACCAATATAAATAACTTATTTAATATAACAGAACTCCCTTTTAGCCGCAAAAAAATTGGTCGCCAATCAGCTCTACAAGGAAGTTCTGATTTAGTGTTTGAATCAACATCTTAAATTAAATCACACATAAAAAAAGAAAGAATATCTTTTTTAAACCACAGAGGGTTATACAGAGGACCAAATCCAGATTATCCGGTGGAGAATTGCCAAGTCCTAGGCAGAGCTTCGGGTAATAATCCTGAAGAAGCTCTTAATAAACTTATTGAGGGAAACCACTGGATTTGTAAAACTGGATTCACTAAAGAAGCCATTTTATATACACAATTAGTTACTCAAAAACTTAAACAAGATGTAAAAGAGGTGATACAATATCTTTGGAAAGATGAAGAAAAACATTTTGCCGAAAATGGGGAAACCTAAAATCATATATTTAACACATTAATAAAACTTAAAGAAACAGTGAGTGTTTAAAAATAAATTTCTTTATGACTTTTAAAGAATATTTATATAAATCCTTTCCTGCAAAGAATAGTGGAACTCCCGCTTCATATCACACTGCCGTTGAATTAATTGATGAATTGATTCATCTAGCTAATCTTTTCAATTTAGGTTCTCAATCTATTTTTGAACTACAAGATCCATTTCTGATTGATAATATAATTGAATTTGTAGTTGAGGAAGAATTTAAATTTAAAAGAAAGGAATCGTCTGCTTTTGATTTAATTAATCTGATGCAAAGAAAACAAACGAGTTATCCTGGAGGCGGTTTTTGTAGTGCAGCGATAAAAAAATATGGGGAATTTATTCACCTCAAATATGCTCAAGGCGTGGCTAATTTTGCATTAAGTTCCAATATTTCAGCATCAAGGATTTCACGACTTATTCAAAAACAATATAAAATTAATGATATAGGAACTGAAAAGGAAGTAAGATTAAAAAGAAGAATTGGTCAAGATATCTTTAGGGCAATCTTACTAGAAATTTATTCTCATAAATGTTGTGTTACAGGAATTGATGTCCCGGATGTTCTACGAGCAAGTCATATTATTCCATGGTCTGAAAATAAGGCCACTAGATTAAATCCTGAAAATGGTTTATGTCTAAGTGCTACTTATGACGCTGCATTTGATAAACATTTAATATCTTTTGATGAAAATTATCAAATGATTTTGAGTCCTATTTTAAAAGAGGAGTTCTCATCTGATGCATTTAAAAAATATTTCTTAAATTTTGAAGGAAAGAAGATAGAATTACCTTCAAATTATATGCCTTCTCAAAAATTCCTTGAAAAACATCGGGAGAAACTAATAATATAATAAATTATGACTTAAGAGGAATTACTATAAATGAGAGATTTGGCATAGGCTTGTAAGATTCAGTTCAAAAGATGATCAATCTCTAAAATTAAAAGAAAGGTGTAAAAGAGATAAATTGATTATTGATTATGGATAAAAGTCTTGACATACAGATAGGGGAAGCGTTGAAAGCGTATTTAGCTTCCGGAGTTGAGGAACAGGTGAACTATCAAAGGTTCTACCTCTACTCTATTGTAACTCATTCTACGGCCATTGAAGGCTCTACCGTTACTGAAATTGAAAACCAACTGCTATTTGATGAAGGCATTGGCGCAAAGGGGCGCTCATTATCGGAGCAGATGATGAACGTCGACCTGAAAGATGCCCATCTTCAGGCTTTTCAAATAACTTCAGAAAATCCTCTGTACACTGCACAATTATTACAACAGCTTGCGGCTCTTGTGATGCAGCGTACTGGAAGTGAATATTCAAATATTGCCGGAAAATTTGACTCGTCTAAAGGAGAGTTCCGGTTATGTAATGTCAGTGCCGGAATTGGAGGATAAAGTTATCTTGCTTATAATAAGGTCCCACGCGCTGTAAATGATTTCTGCAAATGGCTTAATGAAAAGATAACACAAATTGACAAGAAAGATATAGCCGCCTGTTTCCGTTTGAGTTTTGAAGCTCATTTCCGACTAATAACTATTCATCCTTGGGTTGACGGTAATGGACGGACTACAAGATTGCTGATGAATATGATTCAGCATCAGCTGGGACTTATTCCATCTATTGTAAGAAAAGAGGACAAGGGAGAATATATCCAGTCGTTGGTCGACAGTCGGGAAAATGACGATTCAACTATAGCACAGGACACAATGCTGCGTCATCATGTCGCCAACCTCAACCACCGAGTTTCACAGTATCAAGAGGCTGACACTGTAAATTCTCAATTTGACACTGTAAATGACACTGTAAACTCACGGAATGATACTGTAAAAGAATTAAAGGAAGGTCTGAAAAGAATCTATATGGCCATACGAGAAAACCCGGATATTACTCATTCCGAACTTATGAATATCTTTAATATTTCTGAATCCACAGCGAAACGAGCAACCCGAGAACTTAAGAAATTAGGCTTTATAAAAAGAGATGGGTCAGATAAGACAGGCAAATGGCAAATCCTTAAATAACATGACAAAATTTGAAGAAAAAAATAAAAATTAAATCTTTCATATTGGAGTTTTCAAAACGTCATTTTGGCATATTCAAAACGTCAAAATGACGTTTTAGGTAAATTAGATTTCGATGCTGGCTGAGGGATTAAACATCTTGTGTTCATTGTGGAAGGTATAGCCTAACTGATTACTTATGCAACGGGTAATTCCAATCTGCTTATTGATATTCCGATGGGAATGTCCATAGATCCAATATTCAATTGGGCTATTAGCAATATAATCACCCATTTCAACGGTGAAGGCCCCGTTTATAGGACTTCCCTTGAATTCATCGGCCATCAGTTCAAAAGATGGGACATGATGAGTTGCTACAATTATATGTTTTGCTTTACTGGTTGCGACACTTCTTTCAATGAATTCGCGGCATTTCTCATGTTCTTGATTGAAACGTACAGCTGAAAGCCTGAATTTTCCATTCCTGATCCGGTGGAAATCTGTCACTCCCCTTTCGGTTTGATACTCTTCATACGGAGGTATCTTTGACCACAAGATGGAGGTTATTAGGTCGATATCTTCAGCTAAGGGAATCACGGAGTTATAATAAACTCCGACATTCGGTCTGATTTCCAATTGCCAGCCTTCATGTAGGTCGTTGATGTCAAAATCCTTATAAAGTTCATGATTACCGGGCACCACAATCGTTTGGTGGAAATTCTCTGCACAGAAATCCCAAAATGGATGTACACTATAATTCTCATCACCCAGATAACCGATATCTCCGGCTAAAACGAGGATCTCTCCTACCGGAATCAATGGATTCTCTTTGAGCCATCTACTGTTGTCACAAAATTCCAGATGCAAATCTGATGCATATTGTATCTTCATAACTTATTTGCTTTTTGGTTTTCTATTTGAATTTTTATTTTTCTTTCTACCTGATCAAATGACAATGGAGTATAATTTGAATTGTCTACTCCAACATCCAGTTGTGTCGGGTATAGAAATTGTAGGCGTGCTGCATCAAAACCGGTATTTGCTACTCTGGTATGTACGTGCCCGAACAATTGCCATATATCATTATGATACCCTCCTTCAAAACAAAGATATGGATAGTGGCTAAGATGAATTCTATTCTTCCCTATCTGTATGCACATTGCCATGGCAACATTTTCAAACCTCTTTAGGAACCCTTGACGAATATTCTTCAAATCGTGATTCCCAAGGATAAGATATATCTTGCCGTTAAGCCGGTCAAGAATTCTGGTCCATTCTGCTGAACCTCCAAGACAAAAATCTCCAAGGTGAAAAACAGTATCATCGGGTCCTACCACCTTGTTCCAGTTCATCATAAGTGTTTCATTCATCTCATCTACATCCTTGAATGGACGTTGACAAAACTTTATTATGTTAGCGTGGTTGAAGTGCGTATCTGATGTAAAAAACACATTATCCTTTTCAAACTTGAAATTCATATTTTTTTGGTTTTTGTGCTATGGCACAGTTATTGAAAATGAGGAGAGGAAGATTTGTGTCCTCAGCTAATCGCGGTGGAGAAGTTTATTACAGGTTTGGACACCAAAAAAATTGTCGGGAAGTTTGGCAAGCACTTTCCGACAATCTATATCTTTAATCAATTTTTATTTTTCTAACTGATATTTGTCAATTGAATTTTATGTCGGAAATATACCGAAGTTGTGGTATGATAAGTTGATGAGGTACCTGCAATAGTCATAGTTTCAAAACCTTTTAGGCCTTGAAATTCATTGATGGTTAATATATTGCGGTGTTTTCTTATCATTTTGATTTCGAAACTGGACGCGAAATTAATATTTTTTCACATTCCCTCCAAATAAATACTTATTTCTCTGATTTATAATTTGAAAATTTGAAAATTTCAAGCTTATAGATATCTGAATAAATAAAATAACTACTTTGGTCTGTTATATTATACTTTTCTGCTTTTCACACATAACACAGAATATCTTAAATTAAAAAGTATATTTTATTATACTTTTTCTTGAAGTTTCTAAAATTTATTGTTATCTTTGCCACAAAGTTTATTATATCATACTATGGAGCTAAAAGATATAATGAAGCAACGTAGGGAATTTCTTTCCTTAACTCAACAGGATCTCGCCGAGATGGCGGAGGTTGGCGTTGCTACAATCAAAGATATTGAGCGAGGGAAAGGTAATCCGGCACTAAATACTATAAAGAAAATTCTTGAGGTACTTGGAATTGAGATAGAATACAAGGTAAGGCAAACCATATAATTTGTAATAATTGTGAGACAATTAGCGGTATATTTCAATAATGTAAAAGCCGGTATTCTTACTGAAGAGTATCCCGGGAAAGACTACTCTTTTCAATACATAGATGAGTATGTAGATTCTACTATGCCACCAATTTCCATCACGTTTCCTAAACAAAGAGAAGTTTACATTTCAGAACATCTTTTCCCATTTTTCTCAAATATGCTTCCTGAAGGTTCTAACAGAAGAGTGATATGCAATACTCAAAGAATTGATGAAAACGATTCTTTCGGTTTGTTGACTAAAATGGCTGACAAAGACTTTATTGGTGCTATAAATGTCAGGAGGATAAAAAATGATTGATATAAAAAACTGCCCCTCATCCCTGCAAGCCGGGTATGAAAATTATAGCCCTAAAGCTATAAAAACGCTCTTTGCTGGAGTAAAGGTTAATCCGATACTTAGTTTTAATATCGATGAGTTCCGTAATAGTAAAGCACTGGCTGACGCTATGCACAGGATATCTGTATCAGGTGCACAAGAAAAATTTCCGGCAATAATTAAATCCGGAGAAATCAAAATCGCAGGTGATGATGAACGTTCTACTTATATCATAAAACCATATCCCTGGGACATAACTTTACATGACCGAAAACTCATTCCGGCAAATGAACATGTAACTATGCAGATAGCTTCACAGGTCTATGGAATACATACCGCTGCGAATGGATTGTGCTTTACACCTAAAGGGCAACCGGTTTATATTACGCGTCGTTTCGATATCCTTCGGGATGGTTCAAAATTGCCTATGGAGGATTTTGCTTCCATAATTGGAAAAAATGAACAGACCACAGGAAAACAATTCAAGTATAATGGGAGCTATGAGGATATTGCCAAGGCAATAAGAAAAAATGTGGCTGCCTGGATGGTGGATTTGGAGCGTTATTTTGAACTGATAATATTCAATTACATTTATGGTAATGGCGATGTTCACCTCAAGAATTTCTCTTTGATATTGATTGGTGATGATTATCGTTTGGCTCCGGCCTATGATCTCCTTAATACTTGTCTTCATATTGAAGGTTCTGATTTCGGACTCGATGAGGGTCTGTCCCTTGAAATTGAGAAAAGTGATATATGGGAAAGAACAGGACATCCCTGTCGTCTTGATTTTGAAAGATTCGGCATTAAAATTGGTTTGGTTAAGAAGCGTATTGACCGGATTCTAAATAAATATTCACAGTTCCCGGATTTGGCCAATCACCTTTTGAATCAAAGTTATCTTACTGAAAAAGCCAAACGTAGTTATGCACGAATAGTGAAAGAACGTATCAATCGTTTTAACAGAGTTAGAATATAATAACCTTTATGGAACTTACTACAAATTGTAGTAGGTTCAAATATTTTATCAGACATTTCTTGAAATCAACTGTACGATAAATTCGTACAATTGAAATAAACCTCTTGGATTCTTTTTCCATCCATCAAATCGAAATGGGACAGTCTGTACCCTGATTCAATCAACCCGTGACAATTTGTCACGGTTTAATCCCTTTTTATTGAAATTTTTCCTAAAATTTCGGGGTACAAACGGAGAAATTTAACTAACTTTGCAAAAGAGCGACGGAGGTCGCGAAGATTGAGTTTAAATTCTTGATTTTGATTGAGTTGTCGTGAGATAACAAAACTAAAACAATAAGAAAAGAACGAGGTACAAGACAATTTATGCATCCGTTGATTTTCAGAGACTTGAATTTGTCAGAATTTGTTTTTTAACTGTTGAAAACCACTTTGTATCTTATGAACCGTAAAAGACTGGTGGTCAATTTGTTGAATCTAGTGAATTTCTAATAAGGGAAGCAAAGTTATGGTCATTCGAGATGAGTATTTATAGAACGTCTGACAGCTTTTACTTTATATACAGCCTGTCAGGTGCTCAGTGCTAAAGGCAAAATGCCTCATCTCAAATTATGCTAATTCTTTATCCTTTCATCTGGGGTCAAAATCCACATTTGCTTTACGGGCCTGGGAATGTTGCAAAGGTCGGGGGATATGATATTTTTTGCCATCCTTTATAAGATAGGATCCGGTCTGATGAAAATTGAATGGTACCTTTGCCTCCATACATTGCGCCCTCAGATTCAGGATCCAGTTGAAATTTAGTGGTCTTGCATATTTACCTGATTCACCTCCTGCACTCACTTCCTCTATTAATTCAGGATTAAGATATTTCTGTATATCTATCTGCTCCAACATCGGAGCTACAATAACCAACCGATGTTTTATAGGCAATGAAAGGAAAATTGGTAGGCGGTAATCTGCTCGATCTTGGTTCTCCACAGTGCATCCAATGGCCACATTATCCCAACCCTCACCCCAATCAGGAGGCAAACAGGTCTCCAATCTGTCTATCCTTTTTGTAAAGAAATAGAAAGAGCAATCATCACGTGTCCTTATCATGTCCCATATTTCCGAGCGCCACTCGTCTGCCTCCTCCAATAATAAATCTGACGTAAAGCATAGGGCGAATTGGGTTCCAGAAGGGAATTTCCAGTTCTTCTTTCTATCTCTCTTCACCGGCAGATTGAAAGATGAAGTCTTCCTTACCTGGGTTGTTGGTATCTCTGTGCCGAATGCTGCATCTTCACGAAATACATAACAGTGCTTGCATCCTGCACTTATTTTATGGCAACCATGCCATGGATTCCATATAGGCATAATTTTCTTTATGAAAGTTATCTATAACTTCACTTTTCGTTTGTGTAAAATTAAACTTAAATCAATCAATTTTTCAAACAAAAATTTCTAAAAAAATTAATTATAAAAGAAACGATAATTATTGATATTACCCATTCTCACTGAGCCAGTTTTCTATTTCTTCCCTGGAATGAAACCTTATGATCTTTCCCCCAAAATCATCCAATAAATCTTCTATGTATGGAGTATTGAATATCCTGAATGTCAATATTCTTTCTCTTAAACCTTCATTCAATTCTGTTTCATATACAGGATTATCGTCTCTCTTTGTTCCTAATCTTTGTTTGGCTCCTTCAAGACACACTTCTTCCGGAAGGTCAAAGAAGAATACGGCATCTGTATATTTGAGACGATGCTCGAGTGTCCTTGGATAGTAACCGTCGATTATCCATCGGTCAGTTTCCAATAGTTTCTGGAGCTTTTTATCAAAAATTTCTCTTGATTCCATGTCTCCATTATCATGAAACCATATCAGATCAAGATGATATAATGGTAGACCGATTCTCTTTGCCAATTCCTTGGCAAAGGTACTTTTTCCGGCTCCCGGACTTCCTATTACAAGTATCCTATTCAAGTTAAAACCTTAATTTCCGGATTTATCTCTTTCAATTTTTCAATAAATATTTTTTCATCTTTTGGAGCAATCTCCAGTGGCATCGTACTCCTTAACACTTTCCTGTCTGAAAATTGTATTGAAAGTCGGTAGAAAGATAAAGCTGCACCGGCAAGGACGCTCTTTACAGGTTTAATAGATTCTATCTTTTCTATAGGCAGCCATTCCCATTTATAGACTAAATTTCTCACTCCTAATTCATTTCCTTTAATGGCATATTTCACTGTTGTGAGTATCCATATCAAAAGCAAAACTATAAAAAGAAAAACACATATTACGATTATCCCTGGCCAATACAAACCATCTTCAGATATAGAGCAAACCATAAGGAGGGTGAACGTCAAGACAAAGATTAAGATCCAGAACCATCCATCTATTTTAGGCTTGTAATATATGGTATTTATGTTCATTTATTATCGTAATTATAGCTTAAATGAATCATCGGTTCTCCACAGAAGTTATTTACACCATCCTCCTTAAAGCCCAATTCTTTATATAATTTATGAGCTTTGGTGTTATGAGGTTCTACCAATAAACCGAAGGGTTTGCCAATATTTCTATAATTGTCAATGGCAGCTTTAATTAATGAAGAGGCTATTCCTCGGTTCCTATATTCCGGAATGACATATAAAGAATCAAGGTAGATTTCTTTGGAATTTGTCTCAGGTTCCCAGTGATCCGCTTCTTCTACCGTGACGTTCCAGTCTAAAAGTTCATTGGCTTTTGCAATGAAATCCTTTCTCATTTCCCGGTGTCCGGCACCATCGTAACCTATGATGGCACCTATACTTTTACCATCATTATCAACCGCAACTAAGGTATTTTTATAACTGTATTGAGCTGTGTCGGTAGCAGCAAGATCTGTAAATAACTTCAATACTTTTGGCAGATTCTCTTCCCCTTCAGCCAAACCTACACAAAGTTCATGACCCATTGCTTCGGTTATGGTCTTACCTATAAAGGGAGCATCACCCCTTCTCCCGGGTCTTATCATAATTGAACTATTATCTTTTTCTGCCATTTATTAATCTCTTTTACAATAACAAGATAAGTAAAAACTGACTAACTTTTCTTTCTTTAAAGCAATAAGCGCCGTAAATATCCAGTGGTCACTAATAGAAAAGAATTCCATGAGTGACTTATATATTTTTTTACATATCTTCTAAGGTGAATAATCTGGTTTCAATCTCGTACTTGGCAAGAATTGTGTCTTTTATATGGTCTACTTTTGCCATGAAATCTTTATGGTCATAATTTCTTTTTTGCCGTTTCACTTCAGCCAACAAAGCCTTTTTGCCAACTTTGCCAACTCCATCATAATCTACATAAATGGCAACTATATCGATCTCATTGGCCTCCTTTCCCCTTTTTCGTTCCCACCATGACCCCAAATCCATGAATTGATGACTTTCTATTAACTTGAGCTTAAACCATTTTTCCAATACTTTCCCGGAAAAGGTGGTATAATCATCATAAACTATTTTACGTAATCCATCATAATTATTTAATTCTACTAAAGTCTGGTGACGATCAAAATAATTAAACCAGAATCTCAAGAAATTATCCGAAATTTCATATTGTACGTTTTGGGAGCGGGGCTTAGACATGATCGGACGAACTCGTTTAATAAGGGAATAGTCTTCTATAAGTCTCTTTAATTGACCTGCAACAATAGCACCACCCAATGCATTTTCAATTTCTCCTTGGGTATTTATGCCTGATGCAATACAGCTCAATATCGAAAAGTATAGACCATAATCCTTACCCAATTCCTCAATTAGCAAAGTTCTGCCTTCATTTACAAAAATCGAGTTCTCTCTTACCACACAATCTATCATCCCTCCGATAGACAAATCAGTCGACTCACACAACACTTCGATATATTTAGGCACTCCTCCGGTGATAGTATAGAAGGCCAATAATTCATCATTAGTATATCCGGGACGGTAATCATGCATGATTTCTTTCATGGTATCAGTGCCAAAGCCTGAAAGTCTTATAAAAGAATCAGCCCGACCAAAGAGCGGTTCATGATAACTTTCAAAAATTTTATGCATCATGGAATAAACAGATCCCATAAGCAACAAATTCACATGTGTGTCTTGCCTATAAGTATCCCATAGATTTTGCATGTCGCTATAAACTGATGGATTTATATTGAAAAACTCTTGAAATTCATCTATAATGAGATTATATTTCATATTCTTTCCAGCTTCCATTAGGAAAATGAAAAGTTCTCTGAATGAAGTAATTCCCGATGGAATAAATATCTTCAATGCAGAAGAAATAAGAGGAATAAATTCGGAGCATAATGATGCTTCATTTTTACGACTGATAAAAAGATATACCGTAGGCTCCCCCCCTTCTGTGGCGTGTAAGGCTAATTTAGTTTTACCAATACGTCTCCTACCGGTTATTACGGTCATTTTAGAATAAGAATTAAAGGCAAGTCTCTGAATTCTTCTTATTTCCTCAATCTCTTTGGTCCTGTTATAGAATTTCATACTTTATTACTATCGTAATGGTTATCGCCGTAATTATTACCGCCGTAACAAAATTAACATATTATTTCCATTTTCACAAATAACTTTTATCTCTCCTACTTTTGCATACTGAATATGGACCTAAAATTGATGGCTCGGGAGAGTCATGGCTAAAACATTGAAATATACCAGATATCACATAGATTTATGTCACTTGTTGTTTTCAAAATGAAAGAATGAGATCAAAAACCATAAAGTCTTACATCGGCTATAGTCCCTATTAGATTATTATAATAACTAAGGAATAGAATTTCTACTTTCTTTGGTCAAAATTTTTTATTAACTTGAGTTGTGGTTTTCAAATATCATTGTAAATGAAAGGCTTATATTTACTTTTAATTAGTTTTGTTTTTTGTAATTCACTTTATGCTCAGAGAGATTCGGCATCTTATCTGGAAAAATACCGTCCACAGTTTCACTACACACCGGCCCACCGTTGGATGGGAGACCCTTCCGGCCTTATAAAGCACAAAGGAAAATATAAGGCTTATTGCTGGGGTGCAGTAGAGTCTGACGACCTGGTTTATTGGGAAGAATTAAACAAGAGTGCCATTGTTGATGTGCCGGAAGGAATTTCAACTTTTACCGGCAGCACAGTAGTGGATAAATGGAACACCACAGGAAATGGCGAAGATGCTATGGTAGCAATATTCACCGGTTTTCATAAAGATAGTAAAAAACAGGCTCAAGATATAGCTATCAGCACAGATGGTGGAGAAACTTTTCATTATTACGACCGCAATCCTGTGCTTGACATCTGGAGTACAGAATTTAGAGATCCCACAGTAATATATGATGAAAAAGAGAGCCGTTGGGTCATGGTAGTGGCAAAGGCTCTTGAAAAGAAAGTTGCTTTTTATTGTTCTAAAAATCTAAAGGATTGGGAATGGCTCAGTGATTTTGGTCCCTTGGGGGATTCTGACAGGTCGTGGGAATGTCCTGATATATTTCGTCTTCCGGTAAATGGAGACAGGAATAATATGAAATGGGTGCTTGTGGTATCAGTTAACTGGGCACGTGAACAATATTTTATCGGGGAATTTAACGGTAAAGAATTCATTGCTGAGGAACCGGATCAATATCCCCTCTATATAGACAGCGGACTTGATTATTATGCTTCAAGAGTATTTCAGGATTATGATTCAGATACCTCCCCGGTGTATACCTTAGGGTGGATATGCACTTGGGATTACGCACAAACCCAACCCTCAGAATGGGGAAAAGGTATTTGGTCGATACCACGTGAATATACATTACAAACTACTCCCGAAGGTATCCGGCTTTTCCAAACCCCTCTCCCTGCACTGACTCAATTAAGAGGAAAGCAATATAATTTCAATAAATCGGTTCCAGTTGGTGTCACAAATCTTGACGACGTAAAAAAGATGGAAAACACATATGAAATCGAAGCAGAATTTACATCTGCAGAAGATAATCCTTTCGGATTTTATCTATGTGAAGGAGATAACAGAAAACTTGTGTTGCACTACGAACCTCAATCAGGAATCCTTACACTGGACAGAACGAATGTGACAGATGCTGTGATCCCCAAATTTGAAAGAATTGCCTTCACAAAAGTGCCTATGATCAATAAAAAATTACTGCTCAATATTTTTGTTGACAAGTCTACGGTGGAAGTTTTCGTAAACAATGGAGCTGCAGTATTGACAGCTCTGACCTACCCTTCAGAGCACCAGACAGGAGTAAGCCTATATTCCTTAGGAAAAGGCAATTCAGTAAATTTGAATGCGTGGCAACTTTCATCAATCTGGCATTGAATTGGCCATATCGAAGATATATTATATGGTTAATCTATACCTTAGAAAAAGGTTTGTCTAAATTGCCAATTATAATTCTCTCTTTCTATAATTCCCGTATTTAAAACGTCTTTTTTATATTGCGTTAGGGCCCGTTACTAAATTTATGTTAAAATTTAGGTGCGGGCTCTATATTGATTTTTACATAACCGACGTTTAGATTTATGGGCCCTCCTTTTTATCTTCCATATATGCTTTTGAATTAAAAAGGGTCCAATACTTTTAAGGGAGAAAGATAATACAGGTAAAATGGCAAAATCAAGTCAACTGAGTCTATTAGGGCTCATTGCTATTGTATTCAGTTCTATGGTGGGAGGCGGTATTTTCAATATTGCCCAGAACATGGCTTCATCAGCCACTCTTCCTGCCGTAGTAATGGCTTGGATAATCACAGGAGGAGGAATGGTGTTTCTGGTCCTCACCTTCAAGTATCTCTCAGAACTGTTTCCTAATCTTAATCAAGGCCTTTACCAATATGCACGGGAAGGTTTTGGCAATTATGCAGGATTTAATATTGCCTGGGGTTATTGGCTTTGCGTTGCTGCCGGAAATGTGGCATTCGTAGTGATGCTGAATGATGCCGTGGGAGCCTTCTTCCCGGTTTTTCTTCTTCATGACTGGGAGTCAATCTTATTCTGCGAATGTCTGGTTTGGCTAATGTTTGCTTTAGTGGCCCGAGGTATTCAGACAGCCTCCCTGATCAACACCTTAATGACCTGCCTGAAGTTCAGTTCTATTGTAATTATTATTGCCATATTGGTAGTATATCTACGCATAGATATCCTTACTGCCGACATTGAAGAAAATTTCAAGGGTTCCGAGGTTAACACCCTTGGCAGTTTCTGGCAACAGGCCATGGGCACCATGTTTATCACAATGTTCTGTTTCGTAGGAGTTGAAGGAGCCGTGATGTTGTCGAGTTATGCTAAAAACAGCAAAGATGTCGGGAGGGCATCGGTAATAGGGTTTTATCTCGCTCTGATTATCTATGCCCTCATCTCCATTATGTGTTACGGTATCCGTACACGTGAAGACCTTGCCGGACTCCCCGACCCTTCCGTGGCGTATGTATTGAAACTTTGTTGTGGCGAATGGGCCTATTATTTTGTAATAAGTACCGTTATATTATCAATTCTGTCGGCATTCGTTTCATGGACCCTTCTCTGTGCTCAGGCACCTTATGGTGCTTCAAAGGTCAACATCTTCCCTGTCGCCTTTCAGAGAACCAACAGATATAATGTGCCGGTCTACGGCCTGTTTCTCACCACTGTATTCATGAGCATCCTGATTATAATTGTGAGTCTTGCGCCTGATGTTTACATGGCTACTCTTAATCTCACTACTGTGATGGTGCTTCCCGCTTATGGCATTGCAGGTGCATTCTTATGGAAGATGAGTTCCTTCCCACTTTCTTACCACATTCCAGCAAGCATTAAATACAAGACTCGCCTCACCGGCATTTTATGCGTGATTTATTGCCTATGGTGCATTATTGCCGGAGGGTTCTTTCTCTTCCTCGCCTCCTCAATTCTTTACTTACTTGGTTTTTATTTTTATTATATCAATTACCGGCAACAAAATTCTCTCTCCCCTACATTTCATCCTTTACTTTCCGGGAAAGAAAAACTGTTGTTTTCCCTGATAGCCGTCTCTTCTCTCTTTTCACTATATTTGATTTTCACCCACCGTCTCACTCTTAGCTAATATATAGAAATATATTTCTATTTATCCTCCGATACGCTATTACTTATTTCTGAGGTATGTTCTGAGTAAGAGTAGGATTATGACGAGTGGCACTTGCCGGGAAAGGAAGAATCCACAATGGCGATTCCGGCTCCAGTGTATAACTACCGAAACTCTTCAGATCTCTTTTTATAGTTTTCTTATAGGCTTCCTCTGTATTCCATCTTTTCTGGTCGAAGAAATTTTCATAGGTACCGATACACTCTATAAACTTAGCTCCCTGAAGCAGTACCATTGCTGATTTTTCATCTAAGGGTATCATATCATACATCAGTGTGTAAGGAGTGTAATTTTCCACTCGATATTTTCTCACACCATCAATCATAACCAGCCCTTCGCGTATCTCCCCTGTACGAATCATACATTCTGCCAAGTCATAATATAAATGGTCTGATGTGATACCATACGGATTGTTGCAAGTGTTCCAACCCATATACATTCTCACCCCCTCAAGTCCGGTATACATTTTCCCGAAACTGTAATCCCAACCGTTTGAGCCACAATACTTCAGTACGTAGTCGTTTTTTTCGAACTTTGCATCTGTTTCAAGAGAAAGACACACAGTAGTTGGCGAAACTCTGATACCATAACCGATCCATACATAATGATTAGGCACTGTGCGTTGCAGCAGCCATTCCTTTTCATCTTTTATATAGGTACGGTCTTCTATCGATCCATTCAGCTCCAGAGCCTTTTTGTAATAAGGCAAAGCCTCTTCGTACCTCTTCATCTGGAAAAGCACCTTAGCTCTTACCGCATATCCGAAAGCACGGTCGGCCTGTACTATATCTGAAGATTCAATCGGCAAATTCTCTATCACAGCATCATCACAATCTTCCAGAATTTTTTTATAAGTGTCAGCCAGACTTAACTTTTGTTTTACTGCAAGATTATCAATATCGGTGACATAAGCAATTCCTCCCAGATCTGCTGCCTTATCTTCCTCATATTGGGCCGCATGGATATTTACACAAAGCCAATGAAAATAAGCCCTCATAATCCTTGCTTTGGCCTTGATTTCATCCTTACGGGCTCGTTCCCCTTCTACCTGGTCTACCTTCACTAAGATGGTGTTCATGTAGTTCACATACTTATAGATGGCAGAATACCTTCCGCTATTCTGTGCCAGCATCACTCTGTCTATATTTTCGTCGAAAGTAAGGTATGCTGCATTCAAAGTATTAGGATTGGCAATCACTTCGGGTACGGATAAAAACATGCCGGTGACTTCACCACAAATCATAGAGATATCTGTGGCCGGTGCATCCTCTAATGAATATTCCTGATTTAGTAATAATTCTATATCATCAAGATTGTCAAGCACTGTCTCACCTTTCGGTACTATATCGAGTTTGCTTTCGCATGAGGCCAAGAATGTAACCAATATAGGGACTATTGCCCATTTCGAGATAAAATATCGTATTGTCATATTAAGTGAGGAAAAGGATTTTAGAAACTGAAATAAAGGCTGAAAGTATAACTTCTCGGCACCTTTAAAGATTTAGTACCGGCAATGGGATTGTTGGCTTCCGGATCAATACCCAGATTGTTTCTTGCCCAGGTGCACAGATTGTTTACCTGGAACCGTAGTTGCAGTTCTTCGAGTCTTAACTTTTTGCAGATAGAAGGCGCGAACTCATATGTAAGCACCACATTTCTTATTTTCATGAAATCAGCCGGTACTACATTAGCGTTCATATATTGACCGTAACCTATCACATTAGTGCCACCCAAATATCCATTGGCGGGATATTTAGTGGTCTCTCCTGTGCGCCAATAGTTAAGGTAAGATGAAGGAATTGCTTCCAACTCAGCTAAACCGGTATATCCATAAACCGAACCTTCAGAGGTATACATATCGGTATTTGCCCTCATCACATGTCCTGTATACCAGGAAAGCATCACAGCAAGTTCAAATCTTTGCCAACTAAACCTTGGCATGAAACTTCCCACTACTTTTGGATCGAGAGAACCACAATACACTATATCTTCCGGAGTAAAAAAGTCAGTATCAATGTTGGCGGTCTGCACCTTTCCTTGGTGGTCTCTCCATGAGTAATACTGCATGTTGCCCTCTGTCACCATGCCAGCGAAATCATAACTGAAAAGCGAGTTTACAGGATAACCCTTATGGAGGGTGTTGCTCGATAGAGCTTCCAGTCCGCTGGTAGGCTGATGGTCTACTTTAGTCACTTTATTATGGTTATAAGCCAGATTGAATGAAAGGTTAAGTCCGAAATGGCTCGGAGAAGTAGCAATGATAACCGGTGAATTCAATTGTAGTTCAAAACCGGTATTCACCATTTTTCCGTTATTGATAGTGAGCTGGCTCCAACCGGTGGTGGGATCAAGGTCGGTTACTGAAAGCAAATCCGAACTGTTTTTTCTATAGAAATCTAAAGAACCCGACAGACGACCGAAAAATGAAAAATCGGCTCCTACATTCCAGGTGGCTGTCTTCTCCCATCTCAGTTGATCATTGGGAGGAGTATTAAGGGTTGCAAACTTATTTCCGTATATTTCATTAATTCCGATGGAAGCTGTAAGCATGGAAGAGATATTTTGGGCAATATTACCCGTAAGACCGTAAGAAACTCTCAGTTTCAACACATCCAGCCAGGTATAGTCTCTCATGAATGCTTCATTCTGAAGATTCCAGCTTGCACCCACGCTCCAAAGAGGTCTCCCACGGAATTTAGGGTCGGCACCAAACAAATCTGTCTTATCCAATCGGCAACTTAAAGCTAATGCATAGCGACTGTCGTAAACGTAATTGGCCACACCATAAATCGAATAAAATCTATGCAGGATATGAGAGGTGCCGAAACTGGTGCTTTCCGGGGCTCCATACATGGGATAATTGACTCCCAATACACCCGATGAGCCCTCCATATCTTTTATAAGACCCCAATTCATCATATAATTGGCGTTAGTCTGGGTCTGATCGTCATAACCCATCAATATATTGGCATAGGTCTTCTCCCTCTGTTCCCGATATTCAAAACCTATAGCGGCAGAAATATCATGTTTCTCTGCTATAGTATTGTTGTAATCTGTCTGTACTCTGAAAGTATAGAAAGAACCTTCGGAGGTAGCGGAATTCAATTTCCCGCCTTCCGGGATGTAATGAGTCACTTTTCCGGTTCCCCTATCAAACACGGTATAATTGTTGTACAGAGTACGCATACTATATGAGTCTTTGCCCCACAATTCATCCGATTTGAAATAGATGTCTTCGTACTGGAACATAGCACTGGCACTCCAGCCATCCAGGATATGCACCATGGCATTAATCCAGGGCCGAATATTTGTACGCCTGTTGATTAGGGTATTAAGACCAATTTCCTCCATATGATTGTAAGAAGCTTTCTTAAGACCATAAACCGGATTGGAATATGCCGCATCATCAAGTGTATAAGTAGCAGTCATGGCTGCCAAACCCCCATCAGGATTATACATACTGAGATAAGGGCTGAAAGATGTGATGGCACCCCATTCGCCATCGAAAAGATAGCTTTTATATCTCTGACTTACAATGTTGAGTCCTATCGCCACATCGAGAATTCTCCCTATCTTTATACCTCCACGATAGTTGAGCATGAATGAATTGTCGCTTGACCCTACTGTGCCCATATTATCGTTTTCATAATTGAGCACAAGGCTATTCGACATTACCTTGCCATTATATCTTATTGCAAGGTTGTATTGCTGTCTCACTCCCACTCTTTCCATGGCATCCTGCCATTCTTTTCGGTAATCATTGGCCGCAAGAGCCCTTAAACTGCTCTGAAGGGTATTTTCGTCGATTTCTCCCAGACTTTTCCGCAACATAAGCAAGGTGGCCGGAGAAATAGAATTGTCCCTGCCGCTCTTATGATAATTCAATAGAGTGTTATAGGGAGTGCGGTCTGCAAGTGAATTAATATAATTGAAATTATAGCCTTCCAGCTCTATCATCTCTGCCGGGGTAGCCCAACCCATGTAGGAATAATCATTTTTTTCGCTTATTGTGATATCTGCATTAAATTCCACCTGGAGTTTGTCTTCCCTGGCCCGTTTTGTTGTAATTACAATAACCCCGTTAGAAGCACGAGCACCATAAATGGCTGCTGCGGCCGCATCCTTCAGCACTGTGATATTATCAATCTCATAAGGATTTACCGATTCTATTCCTCCTTCTATCGGCAGACCATCTACTACAACAAGTGGTGAGGTGTTTGCTTGAAACGATCCTGTACCACGGATTGATATCTCTTTTCCGTTGCCGTTGTCATATGTCACAAGACCCGGAACTTGTCCCTCAAGATTTGAGGTGATGTCGCCTGTGTAACGTCGGGCCATATCGGCTGATGAAATAGTCTGATAGGAACCTGTGGCATTCTCTCTTTTCAGGTTTTGATATCCGGTCACCACTACTTCGCTCATCATCTGAGGCTCCTCTTCCATTTTCACCATCACATACTTCTCTTTAGGAGAAATTTTCACAGTGCGGGTCTTCATTCCCACATATGAGAAACGAAGGGTACTTTTACCTTTTTCCACCATTATGGTAAACTGACCGTCGATATCGGTGGAAGCCCCTGTGGTGGTGCCCTCTACAAACACAGATACTCCCACTAAGGGTTCATCTTCACTATCAGTTACAATACCGGTCACCTGACGCTTGAAAAATGGCGAATTATCCGGTGCTTTAGAGAGTACTATAGTTTTATCTATTATCTCATAAGCTATGTCGGAGTCTACGAAAAGACGGTTGAGAATCTGTTCGATGGAAACATTCTTCAGATTCATCGTCACAGGTTCATTTCCATCTACCAGATTTTTCTGATACACGAATTCATAGCCCGACTGCTTTTTTATTTCAGCCATCACTTTTTCAAGCGGAGTGTTGGAGAAATTTACAGTTAGATTCTTTGCTTCTATTGTCGAAGAAAAAAGCACTACTGTTATCAGGATAAGGATTAATCTTCTAAAATTTATTTTCATGATGAAAGGGTTAGTCTGAAATGGGAAATCAAATATGGCTTATCAGGATTTTATTACCATCTGATTTAAACTTAACGCCTCCTGATTTTTCCAAAATGAGCATTGCCGTAGAGAAATCTCCATATCGGGGAATACTGCCCATAAAAATTGTATCTTGCAATGAAGGGTCTTCAAATTCAAATTCAAAATCATACCACCGGCTTAAATCATTCATGATTTGCTGCAACGTCTGGTTTTCAAATACAAAGCGTCCATGTCGCCATCCGGTCACAGTTTCTATATTAACATTTTGTGTTGCAACCGATTTCTTTTGTTTATCAAAAACTGACTGAGTGCCCGGCGATAAGATTAGCTCTCCACCATGTCCGTCAGTGCGCACTATTGATACAGAACCTTCAGCCAATGAAGTATATACGGAAGACTCCTCTGGATAAGAACGTACGTTAAATTCAGTACCATACACTCGGATGGTCTGTCCGTCGCAATCCACAGTGAAAGGATGTTCGGCATCTTTTGTTACAGAAAAATATGCCTCGCCCGTGATTTTAACATTTCTTGCCTGTGCAGAAAAATTCTCCGGATATGTAATGGAAGAAGCAGAATTTAGCCAAACCTTGGTACTGTCGTCAAGCACCACGATGAATTCTCCGCCTCGTGGCACCTCCAGAACTACCGGCTTATTTTTTTCCACAACATCCTTTATCTTAAGCATAGATGTACCACGATTGCCACTCTCCGATTTCAAGGGTATCTTCCTGTCACCTTTTACCACATATGCAACGCTGCTTCCCGGAGTGAGACTGTCTAAATCTAATTCCTTATTTTGTGGCTGGGCTGCGAGGATATTTGAATCATAAGGTTCTGAATAAGGATTTATAAATATAAATATCAATGCTACCACGGCAGCCACACCTATCAGCGTTGCCAATATTGCCGGAGCAACTCTTTTCTTTTGAAGTCCCAGTCTTTTCACCATCTCTTTCCGGGGCCGATGAGTTTCCACAAGGGTTCTTCTATGAAAATTATGGGCCATAAGTTGTGGATCGCAAAGTCGATCAAGAATCTCTTTCCGATCCTTATCATCGCCTATCCATGTGTTGAGTTCATCCCGCTCTTCCGGTGTAAGGGTGCCGAGCACGTGCTTCTTACAAAGATATGATAGTCTTTCTAAATTAGAATCCATTATATTTGATTGATATTGGAGCACAAGGAGGGTATCACTCCCTCCTTATGCATAGAAATGAAAAAGTATTACTTCACGCAAGAGAGTATCTGTGCTTCTACCTCTGCGTCAGAAGGTCTTAAAGCATCGGCCACACCTATTGTCCCGTCGGCATTTAAAATCATAAACCGTGGTATGCCCGTTATATTCATAGCGTCGAAAAATTTTTCGCCATCCGAGGGTTCGAAAATATATTGTGGCCAGTCCGGATTATCCTTTTTAATTTTAGCGAGCCATGCGTCCTTGTCGGCATCTGATGAGATACTTACAAATGCCACATCATTATTTCCCCTCATTTTTTCCACAAGTTTTTCCAAGAATGGAATCTGTTTGCAGCAAGGACCGCACCAAGTAGCCCAGAAATCAATATAAGTCACTTTTCCAAAGAGATCTGAAAGTTTCAACTTCTTACCATCAGGTGTTTCAATCACGGGGTCGTAGGGCAATTTATCGCCTGCCTGGATAGGCTTAATGGCATTGGCTCGTGTAGTATAAGCCTCAATAAGTTCGGGATAATCTGAAGCTACTTTCTTATATTCCTCCATATATGCTTCAGCCTCTTCAGGCGAAGGCTGAGAATAAGCAAAGAAAGTGTAAGCTAACTGATTCATCATCACGCGACGTGTATTTGGATTGGTGATGGATTTATCCAGAACCTTCAATGATTCTATGCTTCCGGCAAGTGAATTGTTAGCATCACTTTTTGTCTGCATTTGGAGCCAGGGAAATATTAGGGTACACTCCAGACTCATATCGTCATTGGGGTCTATGGTATTAACCAGAGTGATATATTCAGGCATTTCGCGCACATCTGCACCTTGCTCCTCAGCCTGGTCCATCAAAAGACGGATTCTCGACCAGGTATACATTCTGTCGCGCATCTTCTCATAATATTCGCGTTGTTGGGGATTCTTTATTATGGATGCATCAAGTACTTTTGCATTCTCACTCTCCAGGAGTTCCATATATTCGGCCACGGTTTTTCCCTCGGATGGGTCCGGACTGAAATATTTCATTGAATCAAAAGCCTGGCAAAGTGCATTATAATAAGTGTTGATATCGGCATTGTCGCCTGTAAAAGTTATCTGAAGTTTACCATCTTTATCGCGTGTGATTCTGCCCTCTACACTTTTTCCTTTCTCCAGATAAATCCCGAAATAATCATTGTCGGCAAGTATCTGAGTGCGTAGATCATTGCCCGTGATAAGAGAGTCAGGAAATACAAATTTTCCTGTAGAATCAGGAGTAATTGGAACAGTTCTCATAGTAAAGAAATCATGGTCGGGGGAATAATTAAACACCATGTCGCCTATACCATCGGTTTCCAGATATCCTGTAAAAGCCGGTTTCTTTTCCGATGAGCAAGAGACTCCAGATAATATTGCTCCTGCTGCCATCATAGCAAATAAAGGTTTCACAAGCTTCATTTTTGTGATATGTTTTAGGTTAGTGAATTATTCTTGCTGTTTGTAATAATACGCGAACCCCTTTGAAAAGTATATCTATATAGACTCTTTTCCTTAATTTAAGCGACAATTGGAAAAGAGGGTTTTACATATTTGCATAAATTTTAAATTTTCTTGAAAAAGACGTATACTTTTTTTATCAGATTGCGTAATTAGAAAAAGAGTAGTTATTACTCCTTTCTATCATTTTCATTATAAAGATTACATTTTTCTAACTAAAACATCATAACATGAGAAAAACTTTACTTACTCTTTCACTTTTCTGTGCAATGGGCATGATGGCACAGAGCGATTTGGTGCCCAATCCTCCTCAGGGTGGTTTCTATCTTTCAGGTATCAATGGCGAAACTACTCAAACTACTAACAATACACTGGTTTACACTCCAGGCACTGAAGATATCGAAGGTGATATCGAAGAAGGTATCTATCGTTATATCAATGAAGAGATGGAAATCTCTTCATGTCCCGACGGTTTCAAAGCCATTGGTTCGGAAGGTCTTGATTTAGGCTATGATGCCAATCATGAATTCTATACTGAGAATATAATCAATGATTATTCTTCCATGATTGGTATGGCACCTGACGGAGCCCCGGTGAATTGCGAACTCACACCCGGTACTTATAAAGTGATTCTTGCAAGTTTCCAAGATGACCCCGATATTCCCATGACTTGGACTATCCAGTTTACCAATACTGATTCAGGCGAGACTGTAACGGCTTATTATATCACCGGGTTCAACGATATGGAATATGGTGAACAGGGCTGTAAATTTGTGGGCTCTGAATTAGAAGGCACTCAAATGTTTGGTATTCCTAAGTTTTATATAGAAAGCTGTGAAGATGGTTTCTATATTACAAACGGCACTGTTAAATTCGGAAGTTTTGACGGACAACCGGTTGAGGCCGAAGAAGGTATGGCGTTTGCCACTTTGATTCCTGATGGACCGGCTGTGCAAAGTAATCTTAACCCGGGATATTATACTGTATCTTTCCTCGATTTTGGAGCTATGGCCATGGTGACGTTCAATTATTGCCAAAATCAGGATGCCCCTGATGAATGCGAATATTATCTCAACGGTTTCGAAGGATTCGAAGATTTCAGCGATGAAGTGAAATTCACACGTACTGTAACTGAAGAAACTTATGAAGATGAGGATACCGGTAAAGAAGAAACCATAACAACCGTAAATTATATAATTCAAAAAATTCATCTCTCCGGTGCCCCGGAAGGGTTCCTCATCCAAGCTCCGGATTACGTATACGAAATAAACTATGGAGATTTAGATGAAGATGGCGAAGATGATATAGAAGAAATGGAAGAGACTCAATTCTGGTTCGGTACAAATGATATTTTGAAGATGCCGGTATCATCAGAAATGGGTGGCATCGGATTCCTTGGAATTTATGGCGACCCAATAGAATGGTTATTGCCGGAAGGAGATTATACTGTCACTCTTTTCGTAAACGGGACAATGGGGAATGTTACATTCACGGTTTATCAGGATGATCCGGGTATTGTAGAATCTTTGATTGATGATGCAAATACTGCTCCGGTTTACTACGATCTTCAAGGCCGTAAGGTGGCAAATCCTGACAAAGGTTTCTTTATTAAAAAGACAGGTAATAAGGTAGAAAAAATAATGAAATAATCTGACTTACATTATCATACTTTAATAAATACGGGTACTCCCTTAATGAATGGGAGTGCCCGTTTTTAAGTTTTTTTATGTAACTTTGACCGTCAATGAAATGGTCTGAGCAAATATTCAATGATTTCAAGAGGGGAAAGATTGATAGTTTTTATACCCATATCTACCCTGATATTTTGATTTATGCCACTACACTGCTCAAAGGTAAGGAAGCTTTTAAGGCTGAAGACTGTGTGCAGGATGCCATAGAAGCATCCTATATAAGACGCCATGAGTTTACCTCCTCTACTCAATGGAGAGCTTACATCGTAACATGTGTGCGCAACCGTGCCTTTTCTATCCTACGTCACAACGAGGCTCAGACCAATTATCTTGAGAATCTCGACCCCAATTTCGAGATGACTCCCGATGCTCTAAATGATTTCATCGAATTAGAGACACGAATCCATATTTATAATGCCATTGCCTCTTTGCCAAAGGAATTGCAACAAATATTTGTGCTTAACTTTGAGGAAGGACTTAAAAATTCAGAAATAGCGGAACGTCTGGGACTTGCAGAAATCACTGTAAAAAAACGCAAGGCACGTCTCTTATCCCGGTTACGCGAAATATTAGGCAACGACTTCTATTTTTTCCTATTGTTTGTCTAAAATTTGATGTTTGTTGTTTTCGTAAGTAACTGACTCAATGTTTATTGTTTGTTGTTTATTGTTTGACAACAACAAACAAAACAGGCAGGAATCTGTCCTGCCTGTTTGCTGTCTTAGTTTTTATTTCCTTATAACCTTTTCGTAAATTTTGCTCTTTCTTATTTTATAGTCACGATCACTATGCGGTTTGACTCAGCGTTGTTGGCTCCATATCCTACAGTGTCGGCTACTTTTATACCACGATTCTGGAGATATGTCTTGACTGCATCTGCACGTCGGTCGGAAAGTTGGAGATTATATTGAGCATTGCCTTCGGGTGAAGCATATCCGGCTATACTTACGGTTGCATCTGTAGGAATGTTATCCAAAGTAGCCTTGGCTGCCGGTACAAGTTCTGCTGAATTCCATGCAAAGTTCACTACATATGTGCTGTCTACATAAGTGGGAACCTCTTCCACTACTTTCTCTACTACTACTTCCTGTTCAGCCACTACCGGTTGATTTGCGAGTTGTGCCTCTAAGTCAGCATTGAGGGCGGTAAGGGCAGCTATTTCATCTTTTAGAGCCTGGGCATCACTGTTGATAAAATAGTGTGTACCATTAGAGGTCTTGAAATGATAGGTCACACCTGCTGTAAGCTGAGCTACTGCATGACGGCTGTCGAACTTCCCTGTGGCTGAAATATCCCAGATCACTCCTGGTCTGATATTGATTGACCATGCTCTTGCTTTGCCAAGGTAAAAATTAAAATCAAGCCCTGCTTTCACTAAGAAAGCGCTCCATCTGTCGGCATAGGCAGTGTTGGCAAAGAAACCTCCGTAACCGGCTCCTAATTCTGTTTCAATCTCAAATACTCTGCGATGACCCGGGAAACCACCTAAACTGTTTGATACATTCCAACGACCTACCAGGAATCCGGCCAGATTGTCGATGGCTGTGCCATTGTGATAATGCCTTGCCGGGTCAAGCCAGTTGCCTGTATTATTAGCACCTGCTAAAGCTTCTACGCTTAGTCCGAAATAAGGGGTAAGATCTTTATTGAAGTTAACACCGAATACAGCTCCTTGAGGATTATTCCATTGATTAAGATTGGTCTGAATACCGCCTTCTATACCGATTGACCAGTTGTCGCCAAACCGAGAGTCGGATTTGAAGTTGGAATAATTTGTGTACTGTGCACTTGCTGTTAAAACTGCTGCTGAAGCACCTAATAAGAGTAAAGTTTTTTTCATTTTCGTTTAGTTTTAAATTATTTTTTATTTTTTTGTTTTCGTATATAGCAGATATCTAAAGGGTTGCGTTCTGAAGTAAAACCTTTTCAAGGGGTCTGTCTTCTCATCCCTTTTATAATTAAAACCCCAACAGGCGATAAAGGTTTACACAAATTAATCGATTTGTGCATTATTTTTCTTTGAAATATACTTTTCTGAGGGAAAAACAGAGGTGGGTAAGGTACTATTATCCGCTAATAATGAATAAAACACACGAAATTGTTAAAAATGAAGGGTTTGGATATTATTATAAATAAATTTATCTTTGCTGAAGAAAAATAATTATCAATTTTTATGTTAGAGAAGAAATTAGAAGATGCGTTAAACGCCCAGATCAATGCTGAATTATGGTCGGCTTATCTTTATTTGTCAATGTCACTGCATTTCGAACACGAAGGCCGTAATGGTATAGCCAATTGGTTTAAGATACAATTCCAGGAAGAACAAGCCCATGCTTTGGCTCTGATGGATTATCTTAATGCAAGAGATTGTAAAGTGGTGCTTAAACCCATTGCTGAGGTACCCGGAAGTTGGGACTCACCCCTTGCAGCCTTCAAAGCAACTTTAGAGCATGAAAAGACGGTGACCGCTTCTATCAATGCACTCTATGCAATGGCTGAAGAGGTAAAGGACTTCGCTACTCGTCAGAAACTTAATACTTTCGTGGCTGAACAGGTAGAAGAGGAAGAGACGGTGCGTCAGATTATAGATGACCTTTCTTTAATTGGCGACGATGGTACAGGCCTCCTTCAGCTCGATCGCGAACTCGGCGCACGCATCTATACTGCTCCCCAACTCTAATCCCCGTCGATTATTCTATCCCGAGATAAATCAAAGGCAGTGATCTAATAAATCACTGCCATTTTTATTGTTATTTTCCAGTCATGATACCCTGAAAATAAAAATTGCTATTTTTCTCCATTTGGTAAGAAGGCATAGCCAAATAAAATTATCAATTATTAGACATACAAAATCTTCAGGAATCTAATAATGCTTTTACCTCTTGCTTTAATAGTCAAGGTCATTAACCACTATTCCCCATATTATTTCTGGGCTTAGAGAATCATAAGCGTGAATTACATAATTCCTTGTGTTTACTATATTTCTTGAATTGGAAATTGAAATATTGGGATCAATCTTAAGGATACGGTTCATAGCCTCACCGATAATTTCAACTTTCCGTTCAATGGCACTACGGAACATGGAATCGCTCAAAAAGACCTTATATTGTTTTGGACGTTGAGAGACATAATTCTCTATTTCTTCTATTGCAAATTGAATATCCGCCAAATATTTCTTTATCCTTTCATCCATAAATAGGTTGTTTTGTGGATTCAACTTCTGCAATAAAATATGGATTACGTAATGTCTTTTCATCCACTAAATCTACCTCTCTTCCAAAAAGCAATTTCAGTTCATCCAATAATTCAAAGTAAAGGTCAGCGTAATTATTATAGTCAACTTCAGGTTCAAATCTGAACAAGAAATCCACATCACTTTCATCATTGAATCTGTCGGTAAGGATAGAACCGAACACGGAAAGCGTCTTCACCTTATATTTTCGGCAAAGCTCGTATATCTTCTCCAAATTCAGTTCTATCAGTTTCATAAGTTTTCTCTTTTTACAAAGATAAGCAAATATTCTAATTCTTGAATAATTTGAGATAGAATCAAAGACTGAATTTATCCAAGTTTCTTTATATGATTCTAAAAACCTATGCCAATGAAATAGAAATGCACTCCAAAAGTTAGGCATAAAACTTTTGGAGTGCATTTCTACCTTAAGAATTTGTATCAATTAAAGCCGTTACTAACTTTCTTATCTTTATTCTTATTTTACTTATTCGTATCTTGTCCAAGTCCATTCCTCATATTCATTAGAGAAATTACCATCATCGTCAGTATCGTATCGGTACCATTTAATTTCATTCTTTGAAACGGATACGGCTCTTAACTTTTCTTTTTGAATAGAACCATAGTAGCCTAAATCCAGATATACATAATCATTTTTAATTTCCCATGTCAATGTGCCATATGATTCGTTATTATAATAATACTCTGGACTTTCATAACCATTTCCCGTACCGTTTTTATTGATAACAATAATATCATTATCACCATCTTGAGCCCAAACACCTACAATTGCTGAAGCAAGGTTATCACCACCGGGTTCATCCTTATCTTTACAGGATGTGAAAGTAGAACTTAGACAAAAAGCCAATAGTCCTAAAAACAAAAACTTTAAGTGTTTCATAAAATTATTTTGTGTTTCTCAATCCCCCGGAAACACATCATTCTATTAAAAGTTATTACTAAAAAGGTGTGGGATTGTATCTTGTTTTATCCAAATCACAGGTCTTGGCGTACCTATTCCACAGATAAAACAATAGCCCCACACCGCTTTGCTATTAGAACTGTCAGCCAAGACAGAACGATAGCCATCGATGTAGGTGCTATTGCCAATCTTATCTTCGTGGAATTTCAAACCGCCAAGTTTGTGATTTGAAGATAAAATTTCAATAACACCTTTTATTAAAAAGTTGCCTTTCACCCTCTCTTGGGATCCGGACGATGCAAAATTAATAAAAATTGTTAATGTATGGGGCTATTATAATTATAAAATGAAATACTGTGCCTTCCTTTCAATATAACCAATCAAAAGGAACGGAATACTCAACAATTTTAAAAATGTAAACACTTAGTTCCTTAATTCAAGGCCCTGGACATGAAAGTGAATTTAAGGTTGGAAGGAATGGACTCTGTAACTATTGTAAATAAAAATCATCAATCTGTTGCCGGGTCAGGATACCCTGTAAATAAAATCAGGCAGTCAACTGTTGTTAATTGTCTGATTCATTGAAATATTTATAAGAGCGATAAACGGGATTCGAACCCGCGACCCTCAGCTTGGAAAGCTGATGCTCTCCCAACTGAGCTACTATGGCTTAAGAGAATCTTTTTTTACTATTAAGATGAGCTCTGAATTTCTGTTTATAATTACGGTTTACACAAACTGTAATTATTAATTAAAACTTATTTTAATAATTCCTGTACTTCTGAATCAAAATTCCCATTTTGAAGGCGTTCAGAAATAAGTAGTTCAATATCTTTTTTCAATTCAGGAATGTGCCTTACTACCAATCCCCATAGAAACGTTGGTTCAACATATTCATAAGAATGTATAACGCGATTTCTGGTAGCAATCACTTCTTTTGCATTTGGAATTTGATAATCGGGTTCAACTTTTCTAATTCTATTCATAGCTTCTCCCATTATCTCTACATTTCTTTCAACAGCTCGTCTTGTTTTCATATCTTTTTCAAAAATGTCATATCTGAAAGGATAATCAATAAAATAACTTTCCACCTCAAGAATGGCATTCCTTATATCCTTTAAACAAGTCAAAATATAATCATCCATATATTAGCTGTTTCCTTTTATTTATACAATAACGGAAATAAGAATTCAGATGGCTACCATCCACTATTAAATCAACTTTCCTACTTAATAGCTTTTCTAAGGATTCCTGTAAATCAATGTAATTGGTGACATAATCAAATTCAAGACTGTCAGGGTCAAACGGTTCAAAATCCACAAGTAAATCTATATCACTTTCATCATTGAATCTGTCGGTTAGGATAGAACCGAACACGGAAAGGGTCTTCACCTTATATTTTCGGCAAAGTTCGTATATCTTCTCCAAATTCAGTTCTATCAGTTTCATAAGATTTCTCTTTTTACAAAGATAAGCAAATATTCTAATTCTTGAATAATTCCGAATGGTAAATAAGATGGGATTAAATGATTTCAATCCATTAAAACTCATCGAAATTTTATAGAGTTGGATCCATAGAAATTCCTAAGCTTTTATAGGTCTTTTTGCCATCTTTACAGATGCGTAACATCAATGGGAAGGAGCCATTTGCAAGTTTCTTGGATTTGTAGCAGACGACTTCAACAGAAGCATTTATCATAATGGTTTATTGGTTTAACTCTTGGTTTAACTCAGAGCAGAATATCGACCAAAAACCGTGAATTGGAAACAAAAAAATCAGGCAATCATTTAAGTTATAACTGCCTGATTCATGGAAATATTTATGAGAGCGATAAACGGGATTCGAACCCGCGACCCTCAGCTTGGGAAGCTGATGCTCTACCAACTGAGCTATTATCGCATGAGTTGGGATTGCAAAGATATAAAATATCTTTCATCTTACAAATTCTTTCACTCCTCTTCTTTTTAAATCTTTTGACCCAATCACACTTCCCCAATTACATGAACTCAATCACACTATCCTAATTAAACAAGCCTAATCAATCATAACCAATCAAACAAAATCAATTAAACTAACCGGATACTACAGACCCGATCATTCAAACTTAATACCCGGAAACTCAAATACATAATAAATCATTCTGACGCCTCTTATTATATCAATATAAGGAAGAACTATTCTATCTATCAATTCCACTATCCGGCAGATGAAACTAAAGACCATCAATTTGTTAAGTCATAACTGTGAGGAAACAATGTAATGATTGGTTATTATAAAACAATTGCATAAATTTGCAATATATTTAAGAAATAAAATAGAAATTATAAAATACCCTAAAATGCCGCAGGAATATCCTAATCAATATTATATGGTGATTGATGAAAAATCCACCGGTCCATTTACCCTGGATGAAGTAATCTTACACCCTCGGCTCACAAAAGACACATTAGTTTGGAAACCGGGCATAGAAAACTGGGTGCCGGCTCATACATTGTCAGAACTTTATCCGGCCTTCTCAAAGAATGAGTCACAACCTCAAGAACAAGTACCCCCGGAATATAACCAGCCTCCCCGTCAGGAATACCCGGGTTATAATCCAAATAATCAGCAAGAAAACCAGGAATATAATCGATTTGCGAATAATCCTCAATACAACACCCATCATACTTACCATAATCATAACCGGTATTATGAACGGCAAGACAGGTACCAGAACGGATATCGTCCTGCTTTCCGAACCAACTGGCTACCATGGGCCATTGTAGCCACCATCGTGGGATTCTTCGCTTCTTGCATAGGAGCCATCTTCGGAATCATTGGAATAGTTCAGGCTAACAGAGCCAACACCCTATATGCTCAAGGCTTAGACCGTGAAGCAGATGCTGCCAACTCAAATGCCAAGATAATGACTATTATCGGTCTCGTATTTGCCGGGATTGGAATTATCGTAGCCTTCTGGTTTGGCAGTTTCTTCACAAGTATAAGCAATTTCTCTGCTATCTGATGGCCACAAAATACTATGCAATGATCGATGGGGAACAAAGGGGCCCCTTCACACTTGAAGAATTGCCAAGAGCAGGAGTGCGACCCTCCACTTATATATGGTGCAAAGGTCTGCCTGACTGGCAAAAAGCTGAAGATAATGCAGATGTATGCCGGCTCTTTCGCAACCACCTTTATGATATAATGCATCCATCTTCCGCTCCCGTGGTAATGACCCCGGAAGAACTGGATAAATATAAAGTAAAACCTAACGATCCGGCCGGCCCTCCTCCTACCCGTTTTGATAAATTCCTTCAGGAAGCCGGAGAATCTCCCCTCCCTACTCTTGATGAGATCACCTCTCAGCAAGACACAACCACTCCTCCTGTTTCTATGATAGGATACGCGTGGCTCGTGACGATTTTCTGCTTCTTCCCCACAGGTATTGTGGCTCTGAATTATGCATATAAAAGCAAGAAACACTGGAAGAACGGCAAGAATGAATTATCTCATGAATATTCCCGTAAAGCTAAAATGTGGACAGGTGTAACATTTTTTATCGGCGTTATAGCTTACGGTCTTTTCATGGCACTCTCATTATAATAGGAAAATTTCAAAATTAAGAAATTATAAAAAATCAGAGGCCACAAAAATGGAGCCTCTGATTTTTCTATTTGAGCCTTTCAATTTTTGCTTTTTATGACTGATTAGTCACGACCGTGGCAGTTCTTATATTTCTTACCACTACCACAAGGACAAGGTTCATTACGTCCTACCTTGGGTAAAGCCTTGATAGGTGCTACAGGTCCCTGTCTCCTGTTTACATTCTGTGCAGCCGCCCTCTGAGCTGATTCACCAGGATATTGCTCGCGTGTAGTGCTATAATTTGCATACGGGTTGGGAGTAGTACCTGTAGTACTGTATTCACGACGTATCTGTTGCTGACGAGCCAATTGTGCTGCCTGACGTTGTTGTTCCTGAGCCTCTTTGGCCTTTGCTTCAGCCTCTTTAGCCTCTGCATAATCCGGCACAGCCAGTTTTCCGCGCATAAGGGTTGCAACTGCCTTAGAATTCATTTCCCAAAGCATCTTCTTCCACAATTCATAAGCCTCAAGTTTATAAATCACGAGCGGATCTTTCTGTTCGTAAGAAGCATTCTGAACTGACTTGCGGAGTTCATCCATCTCTCTGAGCTGTTCTTGCCAGGACTTATCTATCGAAGATAACAAGACCGTCTTTTCCCAAGCTTTTGTAAGAGGTTTACAGCCATTTTCATAAGCATCCTTAATATCGCAACGGATATTAAAGACTCTTCTACCATCGGTGACCGGGACTCCTACCGGCCCAGTGGCACCTCTCTCCTCTACAAACTCCTTGATATAAGGCATAGCACCTTCAGCCATTTTCTGCTTGTTGCGTTCATAGGTACGCATAGCTTCTTCAGCCAATTTCTCTGCTATTTCCGCTGCATCCAGTTTATTGTATTCCACGTCGGTAAAAGGCACCTCAATAGCCATATTCTTGAGCACATCTTCCTCAAATTCCGGGAAGCCGTTCTCATAACCACGGTTTGCCAACACTTCAGCTGTTTCATATATCATATTGGCAATATCCGAGCCTATTCTTTCACCTTTCAATGCATTCTGACGACGACCATACACACCTTTTCTCTGGGCATTCATCACATCGTCGTATTCAACCAATCTCTTACGGATTCCAAAGTTATTTTCCTCCACACGTTTCTGGGCATTCTCGATTGAGCGTGTCACCATCTTGCTTTCAATCATGTCACCTTCTTCAAATCCCAGACGGTCAAGAGTCTTTACTACCCTTTCATTGGCAAACAGACGCATCACGGTGTCTTCAAAAGAAACAAAGAATACTGAAGATCCGGGGTCTCCCTGACGGCCGGCACGACCACGCAACTGACGGTCTACCCTTCGTGATTCATGGCGTTCAGTACCAATTATGGCCAAACCACCGGCATCTTTCACCTCCGGAGTGAGCTTGATGTCAGTACCACGACCGGCCATATTCGTAGCAATAGTCACTGTACCGGTCTTTCCGGCATGTGCCACGATCTCTGCCTCCTTTTGATGCTGCTTTGCATTAAGCACCTGATGTGGAATCTTGCGAAGCTGAAGCATCTTAGAGAGGAGTTCTGATATTTCAACTGAAGTGGTACCCACGAGCACCGGTCTTCCCTGTTTCACCAGATCTTCTACCTCAGCTATTACAGCTGCATATTTTTCTTTCTTCGTACGATATACCCGGTCGTTCTGGTCATTACGCATCACAGGACGGTTGGTAGGAATTTCGGTCACTTCAAGCTTATAGATATCATAAAACTCTCCGGCCTCTGTCATAGCTGTACCGGTCATTCCGGCAAGTTTACGATACATCCTGAAATAATTCTGAAGTGTGATTGTGGCATAGGTTTGGGTAGCCGCCTCCACTTTCACTCCCTCCTTGGCTTCAATTGCCTGGTGCAATCCGTCGCTGTAGCGACGACCCTCCATGATACGACCTGTCTGTTCGTCTACAATTTTAATCTTATTGTCGTCGATTACATACTCCACATCCTTATCAAAGAGAGTATAAGCCTTAAGGAGCTGATTCACGGTATGTACACGCTCCGCCTTAATGGAGTAGTTCTGAAGCAGTTCATCTTTTTTCTGCTGTTTCTCTTCCTTAGAGGTTTCCTGTTCGCCCTCTACACTGGAAAGTTGGGAAGCGATATCGGGTAAAATAAAGAAATCAGGGTCTTGGGTAGTACCTGTCAGCACTTCTATACCTTTATCGGTCAATTCAATACTGTGATTCTTCTCATCAATCACAAAGAAAAGAGGTTCCACTGCAATTGGCATTTCCCGATTATTGTCGGCCATATATCTTGCCTCTATTTTCAGCAAAAGTTGCTTGATACCATCTTCACTTAGATATCTGATGAGCGGCCCATGTTTAGGAAGACCCTTATAGGCACGGAAAAGTGCAAGTCCACCCTCTTCTGTCAAGGTCTTGTCATCATTTGCCACACCTTTAGAGATTTTATCTTTAGCTTCAAGAAGCAGGTTCTGAACGAGTTTCCTCTGAGCATTCACCACCTTTTCCACATTGGGCTTAAACTCGATAAACATCTGATCATCGCCCTTAGGCACCGGTCCTGATATGATGAGAGGGGTACGGGCATCGTCAATAAGCACGGAGTCAACCTCGTCGACGATAGCATAATAATGCTCATCGCGCTGCACGAGGTCGGAGGTCTGAAGAGCCATATTGTCGCGCAGATAATCGAAACCGAACTCATTGTTGGTACCGAATGTGATATCGCAACGATATGCGCTTCTTCTTTCTTCAGAGTTTGGTTCAGTCTTATCTATACAATTCACTGAAAGGCCGTGGAATTGATACAAAGGGCCCATCCATTCCGAGTCACGTTTCGCAAGATAGTCGTTCACAGTCACCACATGAACTCCCTCACCGGTAAGAGCATTCAGGAACACAGGTAAGGTAGCCACCAAGGTCTTACCTTCACCGGTAGCCATTTCGGCAATATTATTGGAAGCCTTGTCTCCATTCATTATACCGTGAAGTACCATTCCACCTATAAGCTGCACATCATAGTGCACCATATCCCAGGTAATCTGGTTGCCTCCGGCCATCCATGAATTCCGATATACTGCCTTATCACCCTCTATTGTCACAAAATCCTTACCCCTTCCGGCGAGTTCTCGGTCACTCTCTGTGGCTGTGACTTCTATGAGGTCGTTTTCCTTGAATCGTCTGGCAGTTTCCTTCACCACTGCGAAAACCTCAGGGAGTACCTCATCAAGCCTGCGTGCATACATCTTGAATTTTTCTTCACGCAGCTCGTCTATCTTTTTCCAGTAAGGTTCACGCTTATCATAATCAAGAGTTTCCAGTTCCTTGCGGATATCAGCCATTTCATCTTCATATTCCTTAGCCTCACCGCGGATGGAATCTCTTATCACATCTATACGTTTACGAAGATCATCGTTACTTATATTTTTAATCTCCTCACTGATGGGATTTATCTCTTTTTCAAGACGATTCCAGAGAGGACGCACTGCACGCTCGCTCTGGTCGCCGAAAATTTTCTTTAAAAAACTTCCTATAGCCATAAAATATAGCTTTTATATTATTTAAGTATTAATCTTATATTGTGTTGTATTAGAGAACTATGGGTTTGGTATTGGCCGAATTAGGCGATCTTATTCTAAGTTTCCCTGCCACTGTGGGGGCGATTGCCGTGGCCGGCACAGGATTATTTTCTACCCTCGCATTTATGCCAGGTCCCATAATAAACCCTGGAGCCTGAAAAGCTGTAGTCTGCTTGGGTTCTGTCTTACTTGGATAACGGCTGTCGTCTACCACTTTCCATCCGGGTGAGAATTCCAATAGTACATCACCTGAAGTCTTATGGTCAATGGCGAGCCGATGAGTTTCAAGTTGCGGGATGGCCGGACTCATAAGGTCGGCCATGGTGTAAGCGTCTGCCACACCGCTCATCTTCACAAGGAAATCTCTGGCTTCTTCTGCTATCTTCTCAGGATGGAGATTTTTCTCTTCAAGAGTTTTCTCTGATAGATATATCTGATTTTTGGCATATTGGTCTACGTATGCTCCATTGCCGTATTTTGCCGACAAGAAAGCATTCAGGAGCGACATTGCCCTTTTCACCGAGAATGTACCTCCGGGCAGGCGATATACCTGGTTATCAACTATGGGTTCCTCAAAATATCCCGTAGAAACAAGATATACGAGCACATTATCCTTGCCTACATGACGGTCAAGTGAATTGAAGAGAATCTCGAGATCTTTATCAAGTCTTAAATAAGCATCTTCGAGTTCATATTTATAGTCTTCGTTACCTGCCAGAGGATATGGTGCCAAAGTATAACCGATGTTCAGCACATCGGTACCTTCATCGTTTTTACCTAACTTAAGGTCGCTTATATATTCTGTGGCTATCTCGGTTATATCATCGTTGACAAACGGTGAAAGTTTGTAAAGCGAAAAAGCATCTCTGTCCGACCGTGAAAAAGTATACCTGAAACCATCAGATATTTCCTTTTTAGACACATAGGGATAAGGCTCTCCCATCTTTAACGGGGTCCAAATCATGGTGTCGAGCCTTGATATCAAGGGATGAGTATAATTCCGGTCTTTTAATGATGCCGGGGGGTCAGTATAATATGTGGATGTAGACCATCTTCCGGTTTCTTCGTTTACCCAGAAAGCAGATTGACCGGTGTGACCGGCCAGCACAATTGCCTGTGCGGCATCCGGAGCAATACTATGTATTTTCGACTTTCCCCCTTCCTCCACGGATAATTCATCGGTAATAGTGGTGACTCTTAAAGCTCCGGGGGAATAGGTCTCGGTAGTAAAATTTCCTAAATAAGCATCATCGGTAAAGATGGGCTTGAGCATTTTGGAAGAGGGGTCATAAATCATGGCACCCGAAATTCCATTCATTCGCGGATAGGACCCGGTCTGTACAATAGCAGAGGCACTGGAAGCATCTCCACCCGGCACTACGAAGTCTACATCCTTTAGATAGATTCCATCGTGCATCAATCTTCGGAAGCCACCGTTTCCGAACATATCGCGCAGACTTTCCAGATAGTCTGTGCGCAATTGGTCTACCATTATACCCACCACCAGTTTCGGGCGTGATTCAGCGGCCAGGGTTATTCCCTGGATTCCGGCCAGACCGACCACAAATGTTGTGAGCAGACGGTTCATCTTTTTTTATAACTTGAATTATTACTGATTATTGCATATGCAGCCCCCATAGCCACTGTAGCTATCATCAAAGGATAGAAGGCCGGATTAAAACTCTGATCCAGCCAGGGAGTGATTATAAGCAATCCACCTACCACTCCTATGTTGTACCATGCCATGGTTCGGGCTAAAATCCTTAACCTTCTGGTTCCGGCTGACACTACAAAGAGAAACTGGCATGGATTAAGCCATAATATCAGCACATTAGGGCTTGTGGATTCATGTACTGAAATAAACACAAGGAAAAATAAGAGACAACCAACTAAGCCCAAGAGCAAGAACCAGGCTATATAAAGAGGGGGATAGATCCTCCATTTTAAGATTTGCCATGCCACTGCTGCCAATAGTCCGGCTGCCACTATCCATGCCCAGAACACAGGATTCAGTCCCCAGGGAGTAGGAGGCAAGACAGCAGATTCATTCCCCTCATTAAGGACTCTGGTAGCTTTGATAAAAGGACGACCGTCGGCAAACTTTGCAGACGCAGCATCCCGCATCATTTCCACCGGAACAAACATCTCCTCCCGGGCATTTGTGGATTTGTCAAGACCCGATCCCAATGCCAGATCGATGCCAAATTGATACCATGGATAGTTTTCATGATATGCCCGCATCTCATTCCGGAACGAACCATACCTCACACTATCCGGGTAAATAATTTCTACGGTAGAGGCCGAATCCAAGTGAGTGAGAATTCTCGTGGAACAATTGTCTTTTATATAGTTATACCGGTAAACAGCATTCTCCGGGAGTACGGCTGTGCGGAGAATCTCCAACATTCTTTGTGCTTCCTCCGGCGTAAAATTTATATCTTGTTCCACTACTTTGCGGCCCGTTTCTATGTATTCGGGCAGGAACCAACGGAAAGGATATCCGGCCCCACGGTAGTCGGTTTCTCCTTTCACAAAACGATATACAAAGTTGGGCTGATTGAAATCAAAGATTCCGAAATTCCACACAGAGTCTATCTGTTCTCCACGTATTCTCACGGCAGAATGGCCGCAGAGCTCATAAATCTCTTCTCCCGGATAACAGGTGATAAGGCTTACAGTGAGATCTTTGCCTCTACCCTGTATTGTATCCGTGAGAGAGGATTGGGCCATACTATCATGCCATGATAACGCCATGACAAGCAATATTGTCATGGCGCATATTCTGTGCAATATTTCTTTTGGGCCTGTCACTTAATATTCACATGCCTTCGGATAACGCGGGAAAGGAATCACGTCGCGTATGTTCTGCATACCGGTCACAAAAAGCACAAGGCGTTCAAATCCAAGACCAAATCCGCTATGCGGAACAGTGCCATACTTACGGGTATCGAGATACCAGTCCATACCTTCCAGCCCCATTTCCTTGATTCGGTTCTGAAGCTTTTCGTAATCTTCCTCTCTCTGGCTTCCTCCGATAATTTCTCCAATTTTGGGGAAAAGAACATCCATGGCCCTTACAGTCTTTCCATCATCGTTAAGTTTCATATAGAAAGCCTTGATTTCTTTTGGATAATCCGTGAGAATCACCGGTTTTTTAAAATGTTCTTCCACCAGATATCTTTCATGCTCTGAGGCCAGGTCTACTCCCCAATAAACCGGGAATTCAAAATTCTTGCCACTCTCTTCCAGAATCTTAATACCTTCGGTATAACCTAAACGCACGAAATCATTGTTAACAACAAAATTCAATCGCTCAATCAGGTCTTTATCGAAATGATCGTTGAGGAATTTTATATCGTCATAGCAGTGCTCCAGGGCGTAGCTTACACAATATTTAATAAACTCCTCAGCCAGGTCCATATTGTCTTCTATTTCATAGAATGCCATTTCCGGCTCGATCATCCAGAATTCCGATAAGTGTCTTGGAGTATTGGAATTTTCTGCCCTGAAAGTAGGTCCGAAGGTATAAATAAGACCTAAGGCTGTGGCCCCAAGTTCTCCCTCAAGCTGACCCGATACTGTAAGACTGGCCATCTTACCGAAGAAATCTTTTGAATAATCGACAGAGCCATCTTCATTCTTTGGAAGATCCTGGAGAGGAAGGGTGGTTACCTGAAACTGTGCACCTGCACCCTCACAGTCAGAGGCTGTGATAAGAGGGGTATGAAAATAGTTGAATCCCTTGTCATTAAAGAACTTATGCACTGCATAAGCCAATGCATGACGTATTCTTAGAATCGCTCCGAAAGTATTGGTACGTGGACGAAGATGGGCTTTCTCTCTTAGGAATTCCATAGTATGGCCCTTCTTCTGAAGAGGATAATCTGCAGGTGCGGTGCCGTATATCTCAAGTTCGTCGGCAAGCACTTCCACACTCTGTCCGGCTCCCTGAGATGCCACCAAGTCTCCTTTCACATGGATACTTGACCCTGTGGTGATATTTTTCAGTTCATCTTCAGGAAACTTCGTCAAATCGAATACTATCTGAAGGTTATGGATCGTACTACCGTCATTGAGTGCCACAAACTGCACATTCTTGTTTCCACGACGGGTACGTACCCAGCCCTTTACATCTATTTTCTTCCCAGTCAATGAGTCTCCCTCTTTCAGGATTTCTTTTATAGTTTTTCTCATAATATCTTGAAAACTATCTGACTTTAGTGCTTATTATTCAAAACGACCGGTGCGGAGTGCAGTCACCTCTTCCTGGGTAAGATATCTCCAACGACCTCTTGGAAGGTTCTTTTTAGTTAGACCGGCAAAATACACTCTGTCGAGTTTTGTCACCCTGTAGCCTAAGTGTTCAAATATGCGTCGCACAATTCTGTTTCTGCCGCTATGGATCTCTATGCCCGCCTGATTTTTCTCGGTTTCACTCACATAACTGATTGCATCAGCATGTATTTCACCGTCGGCTAATTCAATACCATCGGCAATCCTTTGCATATCTTCTTCCGAGATATCCTTATCGGTCCAAACGTGATATATTTTCTTTTTCACAAACTTTGGATGAGTCAGTTTTGAAGCAAGGTCGCCGTCGTTGGTAAGAAGAAGCACTCCGGTAGTGTTACGGTCCAGACGACCTACCGGATATATTCTCTCTTTACAAGCATTTTTTACTATATCGAGCACAGTGACACGTCCGTTGGGATCATCACTGGTGGTGACACAATCTTTTGGCTTGTTAAGAAGCACATAGCATTTTCTTTCGGGCACTACTACCTTCCCATCGTATTCCACCACATCATCATGTTTGATTTTTGTGCCGAGTTCTGTAGTGACTTCCCCATTAACCTTAACAAGACCTTTTGTGATGTATTCATCAGCCTCACGACGGGAACATACACCCGCGTTTGCCATGAATTTATTTAGGCGTACCTCTTCTGACGGATCTATATCATCAATAATATAGTCTATCTGTTTAGGACGCGGAGTAAATTTCATATTATTTGCAGGCTTACGGAAACCACCCTGGTTGTAGCCTCCCTGGCGATTCTGATAGCCACCCTGGTTGTAGCCTCCCTGGCGGTTCTGATAACCACCCTGGTTATAGCCGCCCTGACGGTTCTGATAGCCACCCTGGTTGTAGCCTCCCTGACGGTTCTGATAACCTCCCTGGTTGTAACCTCCCTGGCGGTTCTGATAACCACCCTGGTTGTAACCTCCCTGACGGTTCTGATAGCCACCCAGGTTGTAGCCTCCCTGACGGTTCTGATAGCCACCCTGGTTGTAACCTCCCTGGCGGTTCTGATACTGGCGTCCCTGATAATTCTGTCTTGGCTGATACACACCCTGTCTCGGCTGATAAGCTTCTTTGGGCTGTTCATCCACTTCGCCATTCTCAGCGGCATTATCGGTCATGTCTTCCTGATGCTGGCCTGCCTGGTAGTTTTGGTATCCTTGATATCCCTGATAATTTTGATAACCCGGGTTTCTTTGGAATCCACCCTGACGGTTTTGATATCCCCCTTGGTATCCTCTGTTTTGAAATCCTTGGCGGGAAGGATAAGGACGGTTCCCCTCATTTCTTTTTTCGTCGTTAGGATAATTTACTTTTTCATAACGAGTTTCTGCTGATCCGTCTTCATGATTCCCCGACGGAGTTACGCTCCCGATTCTGGGGCGTTTCGGTTTCTTTTCTGAATCCATTTTTTAAATTAAATAGTAGGTGTCCCCTCACGGGGTATCTATGCGGTCTTAAAATTAAAATTACCGCTTTGATAAATTAAAAATTGTTTATTATAAAAAAATAGGCAATAAGGATAAATGCTTTTTCTATTGCAAAAATAATAATTTTCAAACAAATACACAAAACCGGCCTCACTTAGTGTGAGGTTCCAAGGCTTTAGAAATAGAATTGAATATATCTTCGATATCCCTGTTGCCGTCTATAGCTTTATATTTATTTTGTTTCATGTAGTGGTCTCGAAGAGGTGAGGTCTGATTATGATACACATGAAGTCTCTTCTTTATTGTATCTTCATTATCATCCGCTCTGCCGGTAAGTTTGCCACGGTTGATCATTCTCTTTACCAGCTCATCATCAGGCACTTCCAGACCGATAACTGCATCCAGTTTCTTGTCACGTTTTTTTAGCAATTCGTTAAGCGCCTCAGCCTGCGGAACTGTGCGCGGGAAGCCGTCAAAAATCACTCCGGGCTTGTCTTTGGCCTCATTCTCGATTACATCGTCAAGAATCTTAATCATCAGATCATCCGGAATGAGCTGCCCTTCATCTATATATTTCTTAGCGATTTTCCCCAGTTCAGTCTCTTCTTTAATGTGCTTACGCAGCACTTCACCTGTAGAGATATGATGTAGACCATATTTCTCGATCAGTTTTTCACTCTGGGTACCTTTGCCACTTCCCGGGCCACCGAATAATACTATATTCATGATTGCTTGTGTATATAGATGTCTTTTAGATTTCTGGCTTTACCATCCAAATCGAGTCCATATCCGATTATAAATTTTGATGGAATGGAGAAAGCCACATAGTCAGGTTCAAATCCGGTGCGTGAACTTTCCGGTTTATGAAGCAGGGTTACAAAACGTACTGATGCCGGGTTCCTCTTTTTCAGGTCCTTCACCATCAGGTTTGCCGTTATTCCAGTGTCTACTATATCTTCAATTATCACCACATCTTTCCCCTCTATATCATCGTTAAGACCAACTATCTGTTTCACCGAACCTGTGGTGGATGTACCATCATAACTTTTATATCTCACAAAACTGATTGGAGCTTCATTGAGCCCGGTTTCTCTTATAAGATCAGCAGCGAAAATAAATGCACCGTTGAGCACACATACAAATAAAGGGGATTTCCCCTCCAAGTCACGACGCAATTCTTGCGCCACACGCTTCACTTCGCGCTGTATTTCTTCCTCCTTTAGGAATGGCACAAATGATAATCCGTCGATTTTAACCCGTTCTTCCATAGAAAATCCTCTTGGTTCTCCCTACTTTCTCACAAAATTAAAGAAAAGTCCCGGATTATGCAACCCGGGACTTTCTGGAATATCAGCAACTTTCGTTGCTTTTGGAAATATTACTCTGCGATACAGATAGCTACACGGTTCTGAACAGGATCAGGATAGGGCTGGAACATGTCTTCACCCATGCTCTTTACGATCATGCGAGATGCCGGTATCTTATATTCGTTTCTAAGAATCTTTGCCACAGCCTCTGAACGGTTGGCCGACAGACGAAGGTTGTAAGCCATTGAGCCTGTACCCTTATCGGCGTAACCGGTGATAGTAACCTGAGCATTGGGATGGCTCTGGAGGTATTGTGCAACTTCTGAAACCTTGTTCATTTCCTCTGAACGTACGTTATATTCGTTGATCAGGAAGAATACGTCACGACGGAGAACTTCACGAGCAGCTTTCTTCTCCTGAACAGGCACCGGAACTTCTACGATCTTTTCTACGATCTTTTCTACGATGATAGGTTCAGCTGCTACCACAGGTTGTTCTACTACACGTTCGTAAGTTCTGTATTTCGGACCAAAGCTGTAGCCAACACCTACAAGGCAGTTGAAATACCAGTCGGTGTTGTCCCAATATTTGCTGTTGTATCTGTCGTCGGTAACATTGGCCATAAGTTCAAGACCAAGCTGTACACGTGAACTGATATTGAAGTTGAGGGCAAAACCGAATTGTGCAAGGAAACTCCATTTGCCACCGGTCCAGGCATTGATAGGATTGAAATCAATACCCTGGGCACCATAGTTCACATCATTCCAGTGAGTCAATTCCTGCGACATATTGTACATCAGACTCTGGGCATCGTGATTGCAGAATGCAATGTTGGTACCGATACCGCCTATGAAGTTCACTTCTACAAGACGAGTGGGATTGTAGCCACCGATGAGGTTGGTCAGGTCTACTACTGCATCTACTGTAGGAGCTACGTAGTACCAGCTGTAATAGTTGTTTTCACCATTCTTATAAAATGGTACTTTTACGGCACCACGGCTTCTCCATCCGTCTACTGCAAGTCTAACACCGATATAAGGGTTAAATTTAAAGCCGGCGTTGATCTGTGCGTTAAGGCTGAAGAGTTTGCCAAACGAACCTTCACCCAGTGTTTCCTGACCACCGATTTGAAGTTGACCAAACCAGTGTGGTTTGAATTGATATTCAGTCACTACTTCCTGTGCGTTTGCACACACACCCGCAACCAGGAGAGTAGCAGTCAGAAAGATTTTATTTAATTTCATTTCTTGATGATTTTTTGCTGTTAAACTTCACTACTCTCTATTTATTTCACTTTCACGTAATAGTTCTGCATTGAGCACATTCCGTGGTAGTCAACAGAAACGTATGTAAGCTGGAGAACGTCGCCACTATTGAAGCCATTCACCTTTACGGGGAATCTCATTGTGTCGCCCGGGTATACGGTGTTCAACATTTCGCCGGCTTTAGTATTATCGGCAGCTGTTGCATCGGCATTGTTCAACTTAGTGATGGCGAGGTACTTCTGATATGAAGGTACTACTACATCACCTGTGTAAGATGAAGCCAGGATCTCGAATGAGTCTCCGCCGTCAGCCGGTGAAACGATTGTCGGGTCGTCCATTGCTGTTGAGAGATGGTGATAATGTCCCTCTCCGTCGCTGTAGATAGCTGCTACCTGGAGGTAGTGGTTTGGATCGGCAATTATATTGTTGAGCTTTTCAGCTAATCTGTTCCATGCATCTACCAGTTTCTCAGCATAGTCAAACTTGCTGCTGTTCTTAATTCTATCGATGCTCTGGTTGAAGTCATCCATCTTAGCTGAGTAATCTTTGAGCTGTTTGTTGATGTTTTCGATAGAATTGTTAAGATCGGTGATTACCTGGCTATTGATAGCACCGGTAAGTTCCTGGTCTAATGCTGCGAAGAGGTCGCTTACAAAGGCTGAGAGTTGAGCCTCTGTTGCATTGATCTGGCCAAGGTCATAGTCGAAGTAACCGCTTACTGTTTTGCCTTCATTGTTTACATAAGTGAAAACAATTTTACCGTTTTCGAGCTTTACGTTAAGGTCAAGGCTCTTGATATAGTCGATTCCGTCAATTTCAGTGAAGTCTACTGTAATCTTATTCTGAATTCTGGTCAGATAATCACGAAGCGGACTGAAAGTCGGAAGTCTCTTTGAAGTCACTGAAGAACCGAGCGCAGAGTTGATATCGGTACCATAAGAAAGCGGATGGATCACAGCAGCTGCAACGTCGAAGTTAGAAAGAACTGAATTGGTCTGAGTGCCGGTGGCCACGCCTGTGGTCTGATCCACTACATTTTCTTCCCATGAAACCTCTACTGCGTATGCCTCAAGACGGTTGTTAAGCTTCTTATAAAGTTGTTCACCAATATATGCGATATTAGAGATGGTTCTGTCTTTGATTGCATCTGCCACGTCTGAAAGGAAGTCTACGCCATCATTGAGGTCGAATGTTTCGATATTGGCATCTGCATAAGCATTGGCGTTCAGACGATAGATACCGGTTGCAGCGGTTGATGTTTCACCCTCCTCTTCATCATCGGCACGGGTGTAACCAAATTTCAACACGTCGTCGTTTACCATCAGTTCGAGAGCCATTACTGCTCCTTCATTGTCGTCTCCTTCACCTTCTACAGCTACATCTTCACTTGAAAGAGCAGTCTCACCTACTGTATTGATAAGTTTTACAGTATAGTTGCCTTCTGCGAAGTTGATGCTTGAAGGATTGATGTTAACGTATGCTGCACCCATGTTGCCGTATTTGCCACCGTCGGTGTAAGCACCCTTCTCAATCTTAAGGGCATTTACAGGGTTAAGACCGGCAATTACGTTAAGAGCATCAGCATAAGCATCTGTCTTAGCTATAGCCAGGTAGTCAACGTCAACCAGGTCAGTCGGGAAGGTGTATCCCAGAGGTTTGTCGCTGTCTACGATATAAGTACCCAGAACAGTGGTGTGAAGGCCGATCGGAAGGTCGATTGAACCGAACACAGGATTATATGTACGATTTACTGCTACTGAAGTAGCCCTCTTGTTGGCTAATGTGAAAATGAGGTCGTACCAGTCTGAAGCCTGAATCTCATTGTTAAACATCCAATTGTAGAGTTTATCTACATATTGGGAAGCAGCCGGAGTAAGTTTGTCACTCAGGATAGCTGTATATATGTCATACATAGCGGTAGTGGCCTGAACCATCTGAGGATAATCCTCGAATCCTGAGTTCTTGATGTTCTCAGTCCAATTGTTGAGCCATTCTTCCAAAGCGAGCTGGAAGTCTGCATCCGACACGCCTTTGATAGCATTTATCTGTGCCTGGAGTATAGACTCAGTGAAAAGGACATCATTCCTGAAGTCATCGTCCTTACAAGAAGTGAATGTGCCGACTCCACCGGTAGCTACAGCGAGCACCAGCAAGCCGTTGAGTAATTTCCTATTCATTCCTTTTTTGTTTAGTTATTGAAAATTGATTTGATTAATTTCATTTAACAAAGGCTCAAAAAGCCTTAATTTTTTTGTAATCAATACGCGTTGATTCTTTACCTTACTAACTGATTATGTGTGACAAAAAGCTTTGAAACTCATTGATTTTTTACCTGTTCCCCAATGAATTTAGGCACAAAATTAAGCATCTTTAAATTCTTATGCAAATATTTTAACATTTTATTTCCCCTCTTTTTGGTGTGTATCATTGCCTGAACGGTTAAGATGCATGGGAAACATCTTTCTTACATAAAGTATGCTCCTGTCAATTCGTTTGTCGTTAATTACCACCAAAGTAGCTATAACTATAAGACAGCCTCCTATTATCTCCATGGTCGTGATGGGCTGATGCAAAAAAAATACACTCAGCAATACGGCAGAAACCGGTTCAAGCGACCCGAGAATAGCTGTTGGAGTAGACCCGATAAGTTGGATTGCTGCCGTGGTACAAGCCAGAGACAATAATGTAGGTATCACAGCCAGCGCACTTAGATTTATCCATTCAAATCCTGATTTCGGCCATGTGAATGGATTACCCAACAGTATATTTATACCGAAAAGTATCGAGCCCCAGATAAGCACATAAAACAAGAGTTTGGTTGTAGGTATGACCTTGAGTCGTTTCGACACATTTACCATTACTATATAAAGTGCATAGGTTAAAGCCGATATCATTACCAGAAGGCAACCCAGCGGACTCAGAACGATGCCCTCTGTAGGATTTACAAGAAGAAAAAGACCGGCAAACATAATAAGCAGACAGAAATAAAGTGACGGTCCGTTTTTTTCATGATAAAAAAACATCATGATCAATGCCACCATTATGGGATAAACAAACAGTAAGGTGGAGGCTATGCCGGAATTCATGTAATTATAACTCTCAAAGAGAGTAAGTGAGGAAAGAGCCATCAGAAATCCCAACACCATGGTCTGAAAGATTGATTTGCGAGGGATAGAAAAAGGTATGTGGCGAAAAAACATCAGCACCCCAAGAATCGGGATTCCAAGCACATAACGGAAAAGAAGTACTGTGTTGGGATTCATTCCGTAGTCATATAAAGGCACGGCAAATGCCGGGTTAGTGCCATAGGCTGCGGCTGCCAAAGCTGCAAGAAAATAGCCTTTTACACTTTTGAAAGTCATGACAAAATGGAAATACTAATCAAAATTTGCGGTAAAATAACTTTTTATCCGGATAATTTGTTTCAAAATTAAATAGTTTTTCAATAATCAAAAAGAAAATGAAACTTGTAGATTCCGGCGAAGGCAAAGTTCCTATAATTTCTGTAGTTGCGATTCTTGCTATCTCGCTTATAGTTAACTTACCGGGTCTTGCTATTTCACCTGTGCTTGGGAAGATTAAGGCTGAATATCCAAATTCCACAGCCCTTGAGGTGCAATTGCTGAACGTGTTGCCCAATTTACTTACGATCCCCTTTATTCTTGGAGCCGGTAAAATATGTACACCCAAAAACCAGTTGCAGGTATTGGTGGCCGGACTTTCGATATTTACAGCAACCGGAGTAGCATATTTCTTTGCCAAATCAATGATTGTGCTCATTCTTCTCGGATGCCTGATTGGTGTGGGCAGCGGTCTTGTAATACCTCTGGCAGCAAGTCTCATATCACAGAATTTCTCCGGAAAACCACGCGGTATAATATTAGGTGCTAAGTCGGGGCTTTCCAATCTGTCGCTGATCATAGCCACTCTTTTTGTAGGCTGGGTGGCCATGCACAACTGGCATCTTTCATTCCTTGTATATTTCTTGCCAATTCTGCCACTCGTCTTAGTACCTTTTATTAAGGATAAATTTATCAATCAGGCACGCAGGGCTCCTGAATTGGCTCAGGCCGATCCAAACGCACCATCACAGAATTTCCATTTCAAAGGCAAACCGGCCAAAGATATGATGGTGTTTGCACTTATCATTTATTTTATCCTTACTTATGGTGCTTTAGTGATATCCTACTACCTTCCTTTTACAATGGAAGCCTATGGGATGTCGTCGGGAAAGGTAGGTGTGGCTACATCAATGTTTTATCTGGCAGCCACTTTGGCAGGATTCGGACTTTCCAAGGTTATCAAGTTCACCGGCGTCTGGACCTTCCAATTTGCTATGATTCTTATAGCCCTCTCCCTCTTTGGAATTGGTTTCATACATACATACGCATCTTATATTATAGGAGTATTTCTTTTAGGACTGGGATATGGGGTGATACAACCTGTGCTCTATGACAAAACCTCTTATTTTGCACCTACCGACGCCAAATCTACCGAGTATTTTGCCTTGCTTCTCACCAGCAGCTATGTGGCATTGTCGGCAATTCCTTTTATAGTAGAATTCTTCGGCGCTTTCCTGAAAGGTTCGAAAGATCCATCTTTCCCCTTTGTGCTTAATGGAGTGATCATGACAATTTTGGCTATAGTCGTGGTTGTGAAACATAAAAACTTTGTGGTACAGGCCGGAGTTATTCCTCAAGGTAAAGGTATAGTGGAGCAACCTTCATCAGTCATGGCTCCGGGTGTGAGATATGTATCCACTTCATTGCAAGACAACAGCCGGAAGGTACAGGCCAACTATGAATCTGCATTTGCAGAGTCGGAGGCACCGGTAGGAGTGCCAATGGGAGTTTCTGCGCCTACCACATCTTCTGCTCCCGCTTCTGCAACTCCTCCTTCAAGTAGCTTACCTCCCACTCCGACAAATGAGGAAACTACACCCGTCACTACCCCTGCTCCGGCACCAATTCATACCACCGGAAAGAGTGCTGCCATTATGAAGGCTGCCGAAACTTCTCTTGACGAAGCCCGTATGAGCTTGGCAGCAATGCGACATCAACAGGCACTGATGCTGCGTCAGGAAGCCCAGGAACTGGAAGAGAAGGCCCAGGAACTGCATCGGGAGGCTCAAGAACTTAATGAAGAGGCTGACTCATTGGAGGCTATGGATGAAACCAAGCAAGACGAACCGAAAAAAAATGACAACGGTGATAATCCAAATGCTACCTGAATGTGTTAAATAACTATAACAAAAATTCCACTATATGAAAAAATTCTACTTAACTTCTTTAGGGGCTTTATTGGCCTTATCTGCTTTAGCCCAAGACAAAACAGGATTCATTACTACTCAAGAGGATCTCACTGTTTATAATATCCTGTTTGAAAATGCACCACAAAATCCCAATTTGAAAGATGTACCACGCTTCACTCTTGTAGGTAAAGAGGGTAAATTCTATCTTGGTATGGGTGCCAATCTCAAAATGGTGGGTGATTTTGATTGGGGTGCACCTCTTTCCAATCCCAACCTTTTTGTTCCGTCTGCATTAGAACCGGCACCTGCCGGCAATAGAAGCCAGACACTATTTTCAATCGGACAATCAAATATATACTGGAACTTTGTGGCTCTTCCCGGAACTTCCAATCAACTTGGCCTTTTCTTTGACATAAACTTCCTTGGCAAGACAAGCCATCCTGTTATAGCCATCCACCATGCATACCTTAAATATCGTGGATTTACTGCCGGATATATAGTGTCTACCTTCACTGATATCAAAGCCGACCCGGTAGCCATAGACTTTGCAGGTCCCAATGCAATCACTTTCATCCGTCACCCGAATATCTATTATACTTATAAATTCGGCAAAGACAAGATGTGGAGCGCTCAGTTAGGTCTTGATATGCCACTGGCTGAAAACTCTGATTTCTCCTCCGACAACAGGATATTTAAAGAAGGGAACGCTTTTACCCATTCAGCCACAACAAGTTTCATACACCAAAGAATGCCTGATATCCCTCTTTTCATTCAGAGAGACTGGGCTGACCATAACGGATGGTTTAGAGTTTCTGCAATTTTCCGTGATCTCCAATACCGCGATAACTACATCAATAACGGCTCAGGCAGAAATGAAGGTGAATTCGGCTGGGGTATAAAAGCGAGCGGTAGCACTCCGATATGTGGTGGCCTTTCCTTTACCTGGCAAGGAGTTTACGGTAAAGGTGTGGCAAGTTATATCCAGGATCTCACCGGCGAAGGCCTCGATCTCGTGCCTGTAAAAGACAAGCCCGGCAAATTGGAGACAGTGAAAACCTGGGGTGCTTATGGTACACTGCAATATAATTTCGGCAAATGCGCTCTCTGGAATGCCACATATTCACATGTAAGGGCATACGCTCCTAATTTTGGCGGAGACTGGGGAGGAATGTATAAATTCGGCCAATATGCTACCAGCAACCTTATTTTCAATGTAAGCAGTTTCGCTCAGGTAGGAGTGGAATATCTCTGGGGCCGAAGAATGAATTATGACGGCACTCAGGTGCATGACAACAGAATAATGCTTATGCTCAATCTTTCAATCTAAATCTCCGGTAGAATTTCAACAAAATTTAAATATAAAAGAAGTGCTGACTCTATTGTGATCGGCACTTCTCTTTTTTATCAATGTATGTTAAAAACTCGTATCCATTGAACTAATAGGCAAACGGAATGTTTTATTAATACAAAACAAAATTTATCAAAACAAAAAAATTATGGAAGACCCTATGTATCGTATGGGCGACGCTAAAAGCGAAGCCTTTGGCACAAACGCAATGCTCCAACCCGCTCCTGTAGAAAAGATTCCGCAGGGACCAACTATCCCTTCTGTAGCTTATCAGATGGTGAAAGATGAGACTTACGCACAGATCGAGCCGCGTCTTAATCTTGGTACATTTGTCACCACTTATATGGATGACTATGCCACCAAATTGATGAATGAAGCCATCAATGTCAATTATATTGATGAAACTGAATATCCTCGTGTAGCTGTGATGTGTCAGAAATGTATCAACATCGTGGCCAACCTTTGGAACACTCCCGAACAGAATAAATGGAAGGCCGGTGCTTTGGCTATCGGTAGTTCGGAAGCCTGTATGCTTGGCGGTATAGCTGCTTGGAAACGTTGGATCGAAAGAAGGAAGAAAGCCGGCAAACCTTATGACAAACCTAATTTCGTAATTTCTGCCGGATATCAGGTGGTTTGGGAAAAATTCGCTACCCTCTGGAATATTGAAATGAGGCAAGTGCCCTTGAGTACAGAACATGTGACACTTGACATCGAGCAAGCGCTCAAGATGTGTGATGAAAATACTATTTGCGTTGTTGCCATACAAGGTGTTACCTGGACAGGACTTAACGACGATGTGGAAGCTCTCGACGCCGCTTTGGAAAAATATAATAAAGAAACCGGCAACGAAGTTTGTATCCACGTTGACGCTGCAACCGGCGGTTACATTCTGCCTTTCCTCTTCCCGGAGAAGAAGTGGGACTTCAGATTGAAATGGGTACTCTCTATCAGCACCTCAGGCCACAAGTTTGGTCTTGTATATCCCGGTCTTGGTTGGGTAGTATGGAAAGACAAAAAGTATTTGCCGAGTGATATGTCATTTACAGTTGACTATCTGGGAGCTGAGGTAACTCAGGTAGGTCTTAACTACTCCCGTCCTGCAGCACAGATACTTGGTCAGTATTATCAGTTCATACGTTTAGGATTCGAAGGCTATAAAGAAGTACAGTACAACTCTTTGCAAATAGCTCTTTATCTGCACGATCAAATTGCTAAGATGCCTGAATTCGTAAATTATTCCGACGAAGTGCCCAATCCGATTGTGGTTTGGAGAATGAAACCGGAAGTACAGAAATCAGCCAAGTGGACACTATATGACCTGCAAGACAAACTTGCACAGCATGGTTGGATGGTTCCTGCTTATGCAATGCCTGTCAACATCGAAAATATGGTTGTGATGCGTGTACTCTGCAAGCAAGGTTTCAGCAGAGATATGTGTGACCAGCTTATCAATGATATCAAGAGTGCCGTAGAGGAACTAAATGCTCTTGAATATCCTACCACAACCAGAATCGCAATGGAAAAGAATGTGCCGCTCAAACGCAAATCATTCAATCATACCGGTTCTAAAAAGTAGATGTTCAAAATTATTGATAAATTAATCCTTCATACAGATTATTTATAAACCAATAATATTAATTCATTGTTATAATGACAGCCCGGGCTACTCCGGACTGTCATTTTTTATTTAAAAAATCATATTTAATAACATCAAGGTGGAAAAGGAAATTAAAATATCTGAAATAAAAGCGGCTGCTCAGAGCGCGTATAATGAGGTAAAAGACCTTACAGGTGGTAAGAATGCCAATTACATTCCCTTCCTGGCCAATATAGATCCTAATCTGTTTGGCCTCAGTGTAACTTTGACAGATGGCACTTCTATCAATATTGGCGATACCGAATATAAATTCGGAATCGAATCAGTGTCGAAAGTTCCAACTGCAATCCTGGCAATGATACAGCATACACCTAAGGGAGTGCTGGAAAAAATAGGTGCTGACGCTACCGGGCTGCCCTTCAATTCCATTTTCGCCTTATTATTGGAAAATGACCATCCTTCCACCCCTCTGGTGAATGCAGGTGCGATTGCCGCTTGCTCGTTGGTGGCTCCTCAGGGCGATTCAGAAGATAAATGGAAAGCCATAACTAAAAATATAGCTGAGCTCTGTGGCTCGGAGGCAGTTCTTTTGGATGAACTTTATGAAAGTGAGACAGCCACAAACTTCAAGAATCATTCAATTGCATGGCTTCTGAAACAATACAACCGAATCTATGATAACGTAGACATCAGTCTCGATCTCTATACCCGTCAATGCTCTCTGGGAATTACTTCTTCCCAACTGGCAATAATGGGAGCTACAATTGCCAACAATGGTCTAAATCCGGTAACAAAGCTTCAAGTATATGATCCGGAGATTTCTCCAAAAATCACTTCTATGATAGCAAGCGTTGGGTTCTATCAGCACACCGGCGACTGGCTTTATGAATCAGGCATACCGGCCAAAACCGGTGTGGGAGGTGGTGTAATGGGTGTGATGCCCGGACTCTTTGGCATCGCCGCCTTCGCTCCACCACTCGATGATGCCGGCAATTCCGTAAAGGCTCAAGCCGTTATAAAGGCTTTCATGAATAAACTTGACTTAGGCATATTTAAAGGAGATACCGTCAAGATCATTAGTGACTAATCCGGATTTTAATCCACTATAATCAACCCGCAATTAAACTTTTTCTATATGGCAACAACCGCTAAACCCCAAGCCCCCGCCAAAGGCGCAGCAAAGATGGGTGTTTTCACTCTGGTGATAATGAACATCGTGGCAGTAGTATCTCTTCGTGGTCTACCGGCAGAAGCAGAATACGGTGTCAGTTCAGCTTTCTATTATATACTCGCCGGTATAGTTTTCCTGGCTCCGGTGTCGCTCGTTGCAGCCGAGTTTGCGGCCATGTTCCCTTATCAGCAGGGCGGTATGTTCCGTTGGGTTGGTGAGGCCTATGGTGAAAAACTCGGATTCCTCGGGATCTGGCTCCAATGGATTGAAAGTACCATCTGGTATCCAACAGTATTGACATTTGGCGCCGTGGCCTTGGCATTTATTGGAATGGACCATATCTACGATTCCCATCTGGCAGCCAACAAGTGGTATACGATATGCGTTGTATTGGCAATTTACTGGTTGGCCACCCTTATATCTCTACGAGGAATGGGGTGGGTAGGAAAAGTGTCGAAAATCGGCGGTCTTGTGGGTACCATCATACCTGTATTTATTCTTGTGGTACTGGCCATTATATACATGGCTATAGGCCAGCCGTCGCAAATGGACTGGCATGGCAGTTTTATTCCCGACTTTTCAAATTTCAATAATATTATCTTTGCGGTTTCCATCTTCCTTTTCTATGCGGGTATGGAAATGAGTGGTGTCCACGTAAGAGACATCAAGAATCCTACGAAAAATTATCCGAAGGCCATTATTATCGGTACATTTGCCACTGTGGCCATCTTCATACTCGGTACATACGCACTCGGTGTGATACTTCCTGTAAAAGATATCAACCTGGTACAGAGTCTTCTTCAGGGTTTCGACAGATATTTCAGTGCACTTCACTTCAGATGGTTCTCACCCATCATTGCAATTGCCCTGGCAGGTGGTGTGCTCGCTGAAGTGCTGACATGGGTAGCCGGTCCCTCCAAAGGTGTCTTTGCTGTGGGTCAGGCCGGTTATCTTCCCAAATTCTTCCAGAAATCAAATAAATATGGCGTTCAGAGCCACATGTTATACGTGCAGGGCTTGGCTACTACAGCTCTCGCGTTCATCATGGTTCTTATGCCTTCTGTGCAGAGTTTCTATCAGATTCTTTCTCAGCTCACCTGTATTCTCTATCTGATAGTGTATCTACTCATGTTTGCTTCTATACTTCGCTTGCGTTACACCATGCCGAATGCAAAACGTCCATTCCGTGTAGGTAAAAAAGGCAACTGGTGGTTGTGGTGTGTGGCCGGTGCCGGTTTTGTAAGTAGTGCTGTGGCCTTCGTCTTCAGTTTCTTCCCTCCGGGTCAGATTGCTATGGGATCCAACGCAGTTTGGTTCACCGTGCTCATCTTAGGCACCATAATCTTCACGGTTTTGCCCTTTATAATTCTCCACTACAAGAAAGCATCATGGCTTACTCCAGGAAATGCATTCGTACCTTTCCATTGGGATAAATCTCCGCAAGCTCAAGCTCAGTTGGCTGCTGCTGCCGCTCAGTTTGAGGCCGAACAGGAACAATTAGAGGAAGCTTCAGCTGCCGCGGCTACCCAGCATCATAAACTATTTAGTGGCCATAACCAGGCAACTTCCGCTAATGATCATACCGTATCCGCGGAAGCAACTGTTCAGACCTCGGCCTCTCCAACAACCCTGCAGGCCCAGCCATCATCTGCTTCAACAGCTGTGGAAAAACCAGCCGATACGCAGACTAATGTTGCAGAGTCTAATACTCTACCTCCTACTCCTCAGGATGAGGCACAACAAAAAGATGTACCTCCGCCTGCAAAATAGACCCTCTACCTTAAACCTTAATCTATCATAATCCTAATTGCTCACTGGTATGGTTAAAACTGGAAAAGCGCCGATAACATTGATGACGTATCTCGCCATCATGTCTATATCTCTTATTGTAAACCTTCCCGGACTTGCTGTTGCACCTATGGAAGGAAAGTTGAAAGAGATTCTTCATGCTCCTGAACTGGAGGTGCAGTTACTTACAACGTTGCCCAACTTCCTTATTATTCCGTTTGTGCTTTTGTCGGGAAAACTTTCGGAAGCCAAACATAAGATACCGATTATAGTGGGTGCGCTGATTCTATATTGCGGATGTGCTATATGGTATCTGTTTGCCGGAGACATGAATTCTCTTATTATAATCAGTTGTCTTCTTGGATGCGCTGCCGGCTTGTTGATTCCTTTTTCCACCGGTCTTATAGCTGATACATTCGCCGGAAAATACAGGATGAAGCAGATGGGCTGGCAATCGGGTATCTCGAACTCCACCGTGGTTATCGCTACCTTCGTGGTAGGTTGGCTAATCACAGGCAGAAACTGGCACTTACCATTTATAGTTTATCTGGCTGCCGGTATTCCTTTGATCTTCTCTATCGGACTTAAGAATGTGCCCGGTATCTATGCCACGGCAAAACAAGACGAGAAACTTGAAGAGCAACAAGCTGAGAAAGCTATAACTCAGGCAACTGAAAATACCAGTGTCCAGACGCAGACTGCGGTTACCTCTCAACCCCAGACTTCTTCCCCTATAAAGCAGCAGACCGGATCTCCTACTTCTTGTAATGCAACACAAGATGAAGTAGACCAACTCACGGAAAAAGCACAACAGCTGACAGAAGATGCTGACAAACTTATTCCCACTACTGCCCAAATAACAGATAAGACCACACAAATTCCGGTGGTGCAAGAAGAAACTGTAGATGGTGGTTTCAATGTAGGGAGAATATGGGGCCTTATAGCTGTATACTTCTTTGTTACTTTCACTTCAATTGCCATCACCAACTATTGTTCGCAATTGACCCAGCAATTAGGATGGTCAAGCGGTATTGCGGGAATTGTAACTGCCATTTTCTTCCTGTTTGTACTTATTCCGGGTTATATTCTACCCTGGTTCATAAAGAGATTAAAGGCCGACACATTCTTCTGGACAGCCCTGATGATGCTGATCGGACTCGGACTATTCGTTTTCGTACGTCAGGAATGGGCTATGTATGTTGGAGCAGCATTCACCGGTCTTGGATACGGTATATGTCAGCCGATGCTTTATGATAAGGCCAGCTATACTGTTACTAACCCTGCGAAAGTTACTTTGGCTCTGGCCTTCGTGCTTACGGCCAACTATCTTGCCATTGCAGTACAACCTTTCGTTATCAGTGGTATCAGCAAACTATTTCACGTTAGAGATGAAAACACCTTTGCTTTCAGTCTGAGTTTCGTCCTTGTGATTGCTTATACTTTGATTACATTCCTGTTCCGTAAGAAGTTTGCTTTCACAGTAGATAAATCTTATTATTGATAATTTATCCAAGAAGCATATCAGATCAATACAATTAACTGCAAAATTAAGAGCCGCGGAAATCAACCCCGCGGCTCTCTCTTTTTATCTTGAAATATTCTTGTATTCTGAAGGTATTATTCTATTGTAACACCCTTCTCTGCAAGCAGTTTCTGGGCTATCTCCCGCAATTTGAATTTCTGTATCTTTCCGCTTCCGGTAAGAGGGAACTCATCTACGAAAAATATATATTTCGGAATCTTATAACGCGCAATCTGGTCTTTGCAATAGTCCTTCACATCAGATTCATGCAGATGGCAGCCTTCATTCAGCATAATAAAGGCTCCTACGGTTTCTCCGTATTTTTTTGATGGTATTCCCACCACCTGTACAATCTTAACCTCAGGCATGGTCTGGATGAAGGTTTCTATTTCGCTTGGATAGATATTCTCTCCTCCTCGGATTATCATATCTTTGATACGGCCTGTGATACGGAAATTTCCATTTTCATCCTTATATCCGAGATCGCCTGAATGCAACCAGTTGTTTTTGTCAATAAGTTGTGCGGTAGCCTCAGGATCGTTGTAATAGCCAAGCATGTTGTTGTAGCCTCTATTACACATCTCACCCTCCACTCCGTCAGGACATTCGTTGCCATCAGGATCAAGCACTTTCACTTCACAATGTTCGAATTCACGTCCCACTGTATGGAAACGGACTTCTTCCGGATCATCCCAGCGACTCTGCGTCATTCCCGGTGAGGCTTCCGTGAGACCATATTCACTTGTTACGATCATGTGCATTTTCTCCTCCACCTCCTGCATCAAAGGCACCGGACATAAGGCACCTGCCATAATACCTGCATGCAGACTGGTAAGATCGAAGATATCAAACATAGGATGGTTGAGCATACTGATATACATGGTCGGCACACCATATAATGCCGTGCATTTCTCTTTATGTATGCAGGCAAGGACAAGTAGCGGATCAAACCTTTCCACTATTACCATGGCACATCCGTGAACCACACAATTCAATATTCCCAACACCAGACCGAAGCAATGGAATAAAGGCACGCATACGCAAAGGCGTGTATCTTTATCAAAGTCAAGATGTACACCCGTCAGATAGCCGTTGTTACAAATCCCGAAATGAGATAAGGTAGCTCCTTTGGGAAATCCGGTTGTTCCGCTTGTGTATTGTATATTTATGGCGTCATAACAGTTGCATGCATCTTTAGCCTTCTGATATTCCTCATCGGTCACTGCCCAACCCATGGTCATCAATTCATACAAGGTATACATGCCTCTATGAGGCTCTGAACCAAGATGTATCACAGTCTTCATATGAGGCAGGGTCTTGCTTTGAAGATGACCTCTTTCCTGGGTCTTCAGTTCGGGAAGTATTTTATAGGTCATGTCAAGGAAATTGTTTTCCTTTTCATGATCGATAATACACAGCACTTCCATATCCGATTTCCTCATAAGGTCTTCAGCCTCATATTTTTTGAAATTGGTATTGACTGTGATAGTTATGGCACCAATTTTTGAACACGCAAAAAACATGGTGACCCAGTCGGGTACATTGCTTGCCCAGATTCCTACATGGGTGCCTTTTTTGACTCCGATTGTCATCAGGCCTTTAGCCAGACGGTCAACCCTGTCATTGAATACTTTGAAACTCCACCTCAGATCACGGTCTGAAAATATTATATATTCTCTGTCGGGAGTTTCCTGCGCCCATTTTTCAAGCCATTGACCTATGGTCTTGTCAGACAATTCAGTCATGTACTGTTTCATAATCCTTAAGTTTACCTGTTACGGTGACAAAGTTATATAATATTTTCAATAAAATTTATCTTTTTGTCACTTCTTGACCCGGAATACTTTATTTTTTATTAAAATATTGACTTTTAAATAAATAAGTGCACAAAATCAGTAGAAATGTGCCGCACATTTATTTTTTCTCTGTGCATGAATCAAGCAGTCTCGTGATCTCTTGCCGATCCATATCTTTTCCTATGAAAACTATTTTCTGCATCCTGTCGCCATATTCCGGATCCCAATCTTTCATTAAGCCCGGATCCCTTGCAAGGAGTTCCTCAAGCTCATCCTGAGGGGCCGTGGCATACCATTTGCCGGCTTCAGTCAGTTTCTTTTGTACGCCGGCTTGTTCGAACATATACGACATATCCTTTTGGTCGCTGAAATAACAGATGCCTTTTGCCCTTATGATACTTGAAGGCCATTTCTGACCAACAAACCAGTCGAATTTATTGATATCAAATGGTTCACGACGATAATATACGAATGTGCCTATGCCGTATTCTTCAGTTTCACCCCCATCGTGATGGTGATGGTGGTGATGATGATGGCACACCCCATGTTCATGGTCACAATCCTTGTGGTCTTCTTCATGATGGTGATCATGTTCCCCGTGTTCATGATGATGATCATGTTCCCCATGTTCATGATGATGATGACCATGTTCATGGTGATCATTATGGGAGGCATCCTTATGTATATTTTCCTGTTCCTCCTCTATTTCTTCCAAAGGCTTTTCTATCTCCTGAATCCAAGTGGCGGAGGTCACAGTCTTTTCATAGTCAAAAAGATGAGTGTTAAGCAGAAGGTCAAGGTCTACGTCGCAATAGTCACACTCTATTATCTCCGCTTTTGGCTGCAATGCTCTTAACACTTCTTTTATCTGCGATAAATCTTCAGCGCTTACTTCCGATTTCTTATTTAGAAGGATAATGTTGCAGAATTCTATCTGTTGTATCACCAGATTTTCTATATCCTCTTCGGCAATTTTGCTACTCTTGAGTTTTTCCCCACTTTCAAATTCACTTTTCAGTCTCAAGGCATCGACCACCGATACAATTGCATCCAGGCGGGGCTCTGCTGTTTTAGTCAGTTCAGGGGCCATCAAGGGCATAGAGCATAGTGTGCGTGCTATCGGTTCCGGTTCGCAAATCCCACTGGCTTCAATCACGATATAGTCGAAATCCTGATTCATGATATCGGATACCTGCTGCATAAGATCGTTTTGCAATGTGCAGCAAATACATCCGTTTTGGAGCGCCACAAGACTGTCATCGTTAGTACTTACGATACCCCCTTTGGCTATGAGAGAGGCGTCAATATTCACCTCGCCTATGTCATTTACAATTACGGCGAATTTTATACCCCTACGATTAGTGAGAATTCGATTGAGTAAGGTGGTTTTTCCACTGCCCAGATAACCAGTCAGCAAAAGAACAGGCACTTTCTTTTTATCCATTTGAGTTGAATGTCTGATATTTACGAATTATTATCAATTCCAATATTTTTTGGAATATGGGTTTATTTAAGAGCCTTTTTGTCAGTCAACTTTAATAGGTGCTGACTCTTCCCTTGGTAAAGATTTCTTAGCCAGTTCTATATTTTCAATGGCGGCTCCTAATTTAATGGGTAGTTCCACAAACCCGGTCACTTTAGCTCCGGGAATGATAGCATTTTTTATCTGTTCAGGTGAAGGAACCTGTGGCAAGGAGGCATATTCTTCAAAAGTATAAGTGGTAAATACTGAATTCGGCCCCAGACCCTGACAGTTTAGCCACCATCCTTCTCCCAAAGCTATAGGTCTGGAATCTGCTGTTATATCGGTAGGTGCCGGGAAATATATCAATTCTCCCTCCGGATTTATCGACACTGCTACGTTATCTTGATAATTTCCGCTCATTCGGAATGCTGTTGCGTTGGGATATACAGCCTGTGAACCAATCCCCGCAACTCTTGACGGAACAAATTCTTCTGACGCCTTTTGATCGGAAACGGTTGCCTTATGGCTACATGCCGCTAACAAAACCACTGCGAGAATGCTTAAAATGTTTGTTTTCATAACTTATATCAATTTATTCACAAATTTAACTCAATGAGATATTTTTTCCAACAACTTAATTCCTTATGAGTTGGATAAACTTATGAGTTGGATAGATAAGTCTACACTGGATAGACTCCAGGTGCTACAATCACTTTATTTTTCTATATTTTTCATTTATTGTGTAATTTTGCATTCTCATAGCTATCCTTAAACGGAGATAATAATTCAATCACAGATGTCTACCAATACAGTTGACAATACCCGAAAGGTCACAACCCGCAGGCTTGTGGAAATGAAACATCGCGGAGATAAAATCTCCATGCTTACCGCTTACGATTATTCTTCAGCTAAAATAATAGATGAGGCAGGCATGGATGTAATCTTAGTGGGAGACTCGGCTTCAAATGTAATGGCCGGTAATATCACCACTCTTCCTATCACCCTTGACCAAATGATATATCATGCGAAATCGGTGATGAAGGCAGTGAAAAGAGCCCTGGTGGTGGTCGACCTTCCTTTTGGCTCTTATCAGGGAAATTCCAAAGAGGCTTTAGCTTCCGCCATCAGAATAATGAAGGAAAGCCACGCTGAAGCGGTAAAATTGGAAGGTGGAGCTGAAATACGTGAAAGTGTAGAGAGAATTCTTTCGGCCGGTATTCCGGTGATGGGTCATTTGGGTCTTACCCCCCAAAGTATAAATAAATTTGGCACTTACAACGTAAGAGCCAAAGAAAAGGAAGAAGCCGATAAGCTCATTTCCGATGCACATCTTCTGGAAGAGATAGGATGTTTTGCAATTGTGCTGGAAAAAATACCGGCAGCACTGGCCACAAAGGTTGCCAAAGAACTTACCATACCTATTATAGGCATCGGTGCCGGAGGCGGAGTAGACGGACAGGTTCTTGTGATGCACGATATGCTGGGAATCAACAAAGGTTTCTCACCTCGGTTCCTTAGAAGATATGCCGATCTTGCCGGCATTATGACAGATGCCGTGCAAAACTATATCGCCGATGTAAAGAAAGGTGATTTCCCTAACGCTCAGGAATCCTATTAAATTATTGGGGATAGAATTCACAAGTTTCTTTTTATAAATATAATTATCCCGAATAATATCCCAAACGACATATGTAGGGACGCAAGGTCTTTGCGTCCTCTGATAATCAATGACTTACCCCTCTTTTATTTCGGACGCACGAGCCGTGCGTCCCTACGTTTGAGGGTAATTTATTAATGGGGATATTTATGAGGATAATCAATACAAATAATTAGAGGCAGCTCATTAAAAATGAACCGCCTCTTTTATTTTAAAGAATGTCTAATGTTCTTTATTCAAAATTTATTTAAGAGCAGCCTGCACTGCATCATTAGGCACCATCTCCTCTTTGAAGACATAAGCTCCGGTCTTAGGAGACCTTTCCATCTTTATTACCTTGCTATAGGTGCGTCCTTCACCTTTTTGAAGAGACGCCACGGTTTTCTTTGCCATGGGTTAAGATTATTTAATTTCTTTGTGAACGGTCATCCTTTTGAGGATGGGATTATATTTTTTAAGTTCCAGACGCCCGGTGGTGTTCTTACGGTTTTTGGTGGTGATGTATCGTGACATACCCGGCATACCGCTGGCTTTATGTTCGGTGCATTCAAGTATTACCTGCACCCTATTTCCTTTTGCTTTCTTTGCCATGATTATAGCGAATTAAAGTGAGATAATATTTACTTTTCTGAAATCAAGATTACCCTCTTTTTCGGCTCTTTTAAGAGCTGCGTTAAGGCCAATCTTATTGATTGTGCGCAATGCCTTAGCAGAAACGAGGAGTTCAATCCACATATCCTGCTCTACCCAGTAGAATTTTTTCTTGTGGAGGTTCACCTCAAATTTCCTTTTTGTGCGGCGCTTTGAGTGTGACACATTGTTGCCCACTGAGGCTTTCTTGCCTGTGATTTGACAAACCTTTGACATGGCTTATGTTACGTATTGAATTGTTTATTAATTAATGGAGGCGCCATCACAATTCTCATATCGCTGCAGGGTGCATCCTTTCCTGCGGCTTTTACGGATGTGCCACAATTGGCTGCAAAGTTAATAAATTATATCTGAAATACCAAAATCAATTTTCAGCCTTCCTTTATTTTTAGTCATCGTTGACTTCTTCCTGCACAATGTAACTGTTGCGCAAGAGATTAATCAGCATAACCATTCCATGGTTGGTGGCACTTTCTATCACTGCATTCCTGTCTCCACGGAAATGCAGACATTCACTCACTACCTTGTCGCCGTATTTTACTGCTATCCATACTGTGCCCACAGGCTTTAGAGGCGTACCCCCATCAGGACCGGCTATTCCAGAGGTAGCAATGGCACAATCTGATCGCATCAATGAAGCCACTCCCTCGGCCATCTGCTCCACTACTTCTTTACTTACTGCCCCAAAACTGGAAATGTCGCTACGTTTCACCCCTAACACCCGGGCTTTTACATCGTTGGAATAACTTACCACACTCCCCAAAAAATAGGCCGACGACCCCGGAACTTGAGTGATCCGGTGGGCAAGATTTCCTCCTGTGCAACTTTCCGCACAGGCCACTGTAAGTTCTCTTTCATGGAGCAAGCCTCCCAGAACTTCTCCCACAGTCTTATCTTCCATCGCCACCACGTCACTGGTAAAGATACTGTTGAGATTATTGTGGTAACGATTCATTTGAAACCTCAATAATTCCACACCTGTATTCATTCCGGTGAGGGTAATATTGGTGACAAGATGAGTATTTTCGATGGTGATCTTTACGAATTCCGGCAGTTGTGACTCAAAATGCCGTATCACCTTCGAAAGCTCCTGACGGGTATATCCGTAAATCACCACATGGCGCGTTTCGGTATAGCAGTCGCCTATCTTTATCTGGTCATCTTTTTTATTTTCTTTCTCTTTCTTCATGTTCAAATCGTTACTCTGGAATAGGGTGGAGAGTCCAAAGGGCAGAATTCACCGTCGAGATATTTGAAATATCCTGCCTCAGCCACCATGGCAGCATTGTCGGTGGTAAAGGCTCTTTCTGGTATCCAGGCCTTAATACCTCGTCTGTCGCAGAAATCCTGTACTGCCTTTCTCACTCCGCTATTCGCTGATACGCCTCCTCCTATGGCCAAATGTTTCACCGGATATTCCTTTACTGCTTTGGCCAGTTTATCCAATAATATCTCTATTATTGTATGCTGAAGCGAGGCAGCCAAATCAGCCTTATTTTTTTCAATGAATTCCGGGTCTTCTTTCAAAGCATCTCTCAGTGTATAAAGAAACGATGTCTTTAGTCCACTGAAGGAGTAGTCAAGCCCGGGTATATGCGGCTTGGAAAACTTGAATCTGCCGGGATCTCCTGTAGCAGCCAGACGATCGATATGCGGGCCGCCGGGATAAGGAAGTCCCATCACTTTTGCACATTTATCGAAAGCCTCTCCTGCGGCATCATCTATGGTTTTTCCCAAGATTTCCATCTCTTTCGGACTTTTTGCCAGCACTATCTGGGAATTCCCTCCCGATACAAGCAGACACAGAAACGGAAACTCAGGATGAGAGTCGCTTTCTTCTCTTTTTATGAAATGCGACAGTACATGGCCATGAAGGTGATTGACATCTATCAAAGGAATATTCAAGGCCATGGCGAGTCCTTTGGCAAAAGAGGTGCCCACAAGCAGAGAACCTAAGAGCCCGGGGCCTCGAGTAAATGCTATTGCTGTCAATTGAGATTTCGATATTCCGGCTTCACGTAGCGCTTCCGACACCACCGGCACTATGTTCTCCTGGTGTGCACGCGATGCCAATTCCGGTACAACTCCACCGAAATTCTCGTGTACTTTCTGACTTGCAATAACATTGCTCAATAGAACGCCGTCGCATATCACGGCAGCGGAAGTATCATCGCACGAAGATTCTATGCCCAAAATATAGTCGCCCATCTTCCGACTACAAAGTTAATTTATTTTAAGTTTCCATCAAAATAACCCTTTCCCATAGATATCTCCTTTCTTTCCCTCCTTAAAGAATCCGCTTCCTCGACTTTAAACAAACCTTAAATACGGGAAAAATAGACCTCAACAAATATTCCCGAAAGAGACCTAACTCTTTATCAGAATTTTTATAACTTTGCAAGTTGGAGCAGTATCTGCGATTTCCAACGGTTTTTAAGGTGATTATAAGGGCCATATATAAAACTTTCCGTAGTATTCTTTTCTCCGTCACGCTTTTTGTGGTGGGCCTTTATGTACTACTTTACACCCTGCTCTCTATCCCCGCTTTTACTAACGCCATCAAAGATGTAGCCCTCAATGAACTCTCGGCTTTCCTCGGCGGGAATGTGCTTATAGAGCAGTTAGATGTTTATCCCTTTAACGAGGTGAAAATTACCGGATTAGAAGTTTTTGATCCCCAAGGACGCAAATGTATTGATATCCAGACAGTAGCCGCTGGAATAAGCATTTGGAAACTTTTATCCGAGAGGCGAATCATTCTAACCTATGGGGAAATAATCGGCCTCAATGCTTATATAGTGCAACCTGAAAAAGATGCACCTTTAAATATTGACTTCATTATAAAAGCCTTTTCAAGCAGCGACAATACTAAGGAGAAAACTCCGTTTGAATTGGCACTAAAGAATGTGGTGCTTCGTAAAAGCAGCGCAGTCTTTGAAAGACCATGGTTGAAAGGAAAAACCATTGGTACCATCGATCTTTCTCACCTTAGTTTCACCGATCTGGCAGCTGATATTTCTTTCCCTAAAATAAGTGACAAGGGAGTAGAAGTGGATCTTCGGCGACTTTCTTTAGAGATACCGGATGCTACCGTAATAGAGAAAATTGGCCTTAAAGGCGAATTCAACCAGGAAACCATCAGTGTGGAAAACTTTATCTTTGAGCTTCCATCTTCCCAAATTTTCATACCCTCCTTTAGTCTCAATGCCGGGAAAGAGGGCAATTTCTTAAAAACTTTATCTTCGGGAAACCATAGCATTGACATTGACGATAGTTTTATCACCCCATCTGACCTGGCTTTCCTTTTCCCTTTTTTGGAAAATTTTACACAACCTATTTCAATTAATATCCGGGCTATAGGAAATCTGAATGAAGTATCTTTGGAGACTTTTGAATTGGGTAATCCTGATTTATTTACAATGAGTTTCGTAGGAGGGTGTGAAGAAATAAGAGATATAGCGGATATGAAGGGAAATGTGGCAGACTTTAATTTTCATGCCACCTCCAATCTGTTAAAAACACTTGCCAACATTCATCAATTGCCTTCAACGGTAAGACAGTTAGTTTCCCGTCTGGATTATTTGAAGATCACCGGAGATTTGGCCGGTGCGATGTCCAATAAATCAGTAAAAGGTAATATCGAAATCGAGACCGATGATTTCCTGGTGACATTTGAAGGAGGAATGAATCAAGTGGCAAGAAAGAAATTTCAGGGAGAAGGTGAACTCAATATTGAAAATCTAAGCGTACAAGACCTAATTCCTTCCGTACCAATCGGGGCCTTAAATGCAAATGTAGTGGCACAGGTCACTGTCGACCATGGTTCACCGGAAGGAATGGTAAGTCTCTCTATCGAAAATTTTGATTACAAAGGGAAAAAATACGAAGGTTTGAGTCTCAATCTGAATAAAATCGGAGAGAACGTAGAAGGCGATATTCTGATGCAGAATGATATTGCTGATTTCACAGGTAATTTTGGAGGTAGTCTGACTGAAGAAGAAAAAAATGCACGGCTTGATATTGACCTTAGAAGTCTCAACCTATCATCTTTGATAGATATGAAAGCCTACGAGGGTTATTTGATTTCAGGCAATATCAGTATGGACGGAAGCATAGAAAAAGACAATCTTATAAACGGTGAACTCTTCCTATCCGAGATGGCCTTCACTGCACCTGACAACTCACGAAGTCTTCACCTGAAAAACCTGGACCTTACAGCAGATAGTGCCGACGGGCGCCAAAGTCTTGCACTTAACAGCGACTGGGTAGAGGCTCGAGTTGAAGGTCATACTGATATAAAAAAATTACCCTCTCAGATTGTACAACTGGTTGAAAATGTTTTCCCCGCTTTGATTCCGATTGACAACCCGGAAAATGACTATTTAACCTCCAATCTGGAATTTGATGCGGTGATAAAGAAAAACAATGCCATACCGGAATTTTTTAACTTACCGATACGATTACTGGTACCTGTCACTATTTCCGGGACAATCCAAAGTTCTTCGAATTCTGCATCCCTTTCTCTCGATTGTCCTTATCTGCAGCAAGGCAAAGATAAACTTATATACGACACCAAAGTGGTGGCCGACATAGATGGCTCGGAAGGTACCCTCAACACTTTAATTCAGACTACGTTGCCCATCAAGAAAGGAGACCTGGCATTGAATGTGAATTTATTCGGATTCCGTAATAAACTGTCAACAGATTTCCATTGGCTCAATACAGAAAACCAGGAGTTTAGAGGGCACATTATCCTTGATACCGAATTTAGCCGAAATGAATTCACCTCTCAACCGGAAATAAGCTTGAATATTAAGCCTTCGGTTCTCCATATGGGTACTGCCGACTGGAATATTGGCAACAGTTTTATAACTTATGCCGACAAGATTATAGATGTGAATGGTTTCAAATTATGGCACGATAACCAATTGGTGGAAATTAAAGGTAAAGCTTCTCCTGAATATTCAGATGTTTTGAACCTCACTCTCCGGGACATAGACGTGGATTATATATTTGATATGCTTCAAATAAATTATGTCACTTTCGGAGGAACAGCTACAGGTGTAATAACAGGGCAGGCTCTTCTCAGCGGCAATCCGGTGGCAGAAACAGAGTCTCTGGAAATAAACGAATTCACTTACAATGGTGCCTTCTTGGGAAAATGTGTGGCTTCAAGCAGGTGGAACAATGAAGAAAAAGAAATTGAGATCAACGCTGTAATTTCTCAAGAGGGTCAGAAAACGGTGGATGCCATGGGTGGCATATGGCTTGGAAGGGATTCATTAAGTTTCGATATAGAAGCAGACAAAGTACCGGTAGATTTTGTACAACCATTTATGGCTGTATTTTCCTCACATGTGGGAGGAATGGCAAGCGGAAACGTAAAACTGTTTGGCACCTTCCGCGATATTGATATGACCGGTAGAATTTTTGCCGATTCGGTGGCCGTTAAATTGGATTATACAAATACAGTTTATCATGGTTCTGACTCCGTTTTCCTCAATCCGGGACAGATCGAAATTCCTCACTTCCGTCTTTATGACAAATATGGGAATTCAGGAATGCTTACGGGTGAACTAACTCACCGTTATTTCCACGACCCTTCATTCAATTTCCGATTGAACGATGCCTACAACCTCTTATGCTACGATACTACTTCCGAATTGAATCCGGATTGGTATGGCACTCTGTTTGGAACAGGTTCAGCACTGATAAAAGGAATCCCGGGACTGGTGGAAATATCTGCAGATATGACAGTGGCCGGCAACTCTAATTTTACTTTCGTGCTCAATGATACACAATATGCACGAGACTATCAATTCCTCACCTTTTCTGATAAGAAAAAGGAAGCTGCCATACAAGACCAACCTGTGACACCCCGGGATATCAAGGAATTTCTGAAAAACAGTATGAAAAAAGACGACGAGGGATCTCTTTCAAGATTCGGAATCGATATTCGGGCCACTGTCACTCCGGAAGTTCTCTTCACACTTGTGATGGACCCTGCTGCCGGAGATAAGATTACGGCACGCGGTCGTGGGGCCATGCAGATGAAATATGAGAGCGACAATGATGAAATGATGCTGTATGGAAAATATGAAATCGATGAGGGAAATTATAACTTTTCTTTGCAAGATATCATTTTAAGAGATTTCAAGATAAAAGAGGGTAGCTCTATTTCATTCAATGGTGACCCGCTTAATGCTGACCTTGATATCAGCGCAACTTACCGGGTGAACACTAACCTGTCAGACCTTGACAAAAGTTTCTCTACCGACCGCGACCTTAACCGTACCAATGTGCCGGTAGACGCTGTTCTTTCTGTCAACGGATTTATGACCCATCCCGACATTACTTTCGATATACAGCTCCCTACTCTCACCCAGGATGTGGAACGTAAGGTAAAAAGTATCATCTCTACCGACGATATGATGAACCGGCAGATAATATATCTTTTGGCTTTAAATCGTTTCTATACTCCCGAATATATGGGAGGCACCGGCAATGGCGGAGAGCTGGCAGCCGTGGCCTCATCTACAATCTCTTCACAACTTTCAAACATTCTCGGACAACTTACGGATAAATTCTCGGTGTCACCTTCTTTCAGGAGTGACAAAGGAGATTTTTCAGATATTGAAGTAGATGTGGCTCTTTCATCACGGTTGCTCAATAACCGGTTGCTCATAAACGGCAACTTCGGTTATCGTGACCGTAGCAACTCAAGCACCACATTCGTGGGTGATTTTGACGTGGAATATCTGCTTACCAAAAATGGGAATTTAAGGCTTAAAGCTTATAATCATTTTAACGACCAGAATTATTACCTTCGGGAAGCTCTTACGACGCAGGGTCTCGGTCTGGTATTCCGCCGTGATTTCGACGACTGGATCTCTTTCCTAAGGAAAAAGAAAAAGGAAGCCATTGAATCGGCAGAAGATTTGGCCACACCGTTGTTAAATAATAAAGAAGAAAAAGATGGCACTGAAAATTGACAACCTCCTTGAACGCATAGGCTTACGTAAAGATAAGACCATAGGGCTGGCAATGAGCGGAGGGGGAGCAAAAGGATTCTCTCATATAGGTGTGCTGATGGCCTTTGAGCGTGCCGGGTTAAAGCCTGACATAATGTCGGGAGTGTCGGCCGGATCAATTGCCTCAGTTCTGTATGCTGCCGGTCTAACACCGGCAGACATGATAAAATGCTTTACCGATGCCTCAAAATTTGGAGATTTCGCAGAATGGGCCATTCCAAAAGAAGGCTTGCTCAAACTCGACAGATTTGGAAGGCTGCTCGATGATTGGCTTCCGGTGAAATATCTTGAAGACCTGAAAATACCCACTGTGGTATGTGCCACAGACCTTGACCATGGGAAATCCGTGGGTTGGAGCAAAGGGGAGATTGTACCTCGAGTAGTGGCTTCTTGCAGTATTCCGATAGTGTTTAATCCAAAAACAATCAAAGGTGTAAATTATGTAGACGGAGGTGTATTGAGAAATCTACCGGCTTGGGCAATACGACCCTATTGCAAAACCCTTTATGGAGCAAACTGCAGTCCTCTCCGGCATACATTCACCGGAAAGAAATCTCTGGTAGACCTGGCTTTCCGTTCCTACCATCTCATGCTGAAAGCTAATATCGCACAAGACATAAGGCTTTGTGACTTTGTGATAGAAATCAATCACCTTCAGCAAGTGTCTACTTTCGACCTCTCCTCTCTGAGCAAAGGCGTGATGGCCGGTTATGATGCTGCCATGAAAGTATTTGACCGAATGAATTCCTAAAATTTTACCTATCTTTGTGACCGTTCTATTTAATTTTTGAAAATGGAAAAATTGATTATATACCAACTATTTCCAAGAATATTTTCTAATGCAACTGAAAATTGTGTGCCTTGGGGCCCTCTCCAGAGAAACGGGAGTGGTAAATTCAACGATTTCACTCCTTCTCTGCTTGCAGGTATCAGAGACCTGGGAGTGAATTGCATCTGGATGACAGGTGTGATTGAACATGCCACCAAAACTGATTTCTCCAAATATGGTATCGAACCAGATAATCCTAATGTAGTGAAAGGTGAAGCCGGTTCTCCCTATGCCATAAAAGACTATTACGATGTGAATCCGGCTCTGGCAGTGAAAGTAGAAAAAAGAATGGATGAGTTTGAGGCTATGGTAAAAAGAGTTCATATGGCAGGACTCAAACTGATAATCGATTTCGTGCCAAACCACACTGCCCGCAAATATCACTCTGACATGGCACCGGCCGGAATAGACGATTTCGGGAAACACGACAACATTCACATGAATTTTGAAAGGAATAATAATTATTATTATATTTCCAATCAGCAGTTTTATCCCGATTTTGACCTGGCAGCAGAAGGAGATAAACCCTATGTGGAGTTTCCGGCCAAAGCCACCGGTAATGACTGTTTTACTGCTTTCTGTGGCAGAAACGACTGGTATGAAACCGTGAAGTTGAATTATGGTCATGATTATAATGACCATTCCGATCACTTCGATCCGGTGCCGGACACCTGGCTGAAAATGCTACATATTCTCCGGTATTGGTGCTCTAAAGGCATCGATGGCTTCAGATGCGACATGGTTTTCATGGTGCCCCTCCCCTTCTGGCATTGGGCAATACCGCAGGTGAAAGAAACTTATCCCAATATCTTTTTCATTGGTGAAATTTATGATGTGAGCCAATATCGTCCCTTCCTCAATTATGGATGTTTCGACTACCTGTACGACAAAGTAAACCTTTACGACACATTGGTAGGTATCGAGACTAAAGGATGGAGCGCAGCTCAGCTTACGGGTTGCTGGCAGACTGTGGACGGTATCGGAGACCGTATGCTTAATTTCCTGGAAAATCATGATGAGGTCAGATTTGCTTCAGATGCTTATGCCGGTGACTCAATGAGGGTGGTGCCCTCTTTAGTTGTCAGCGCTATGATTTCAAAAGGTCCCTTCCTTATTTATTATGGACAGGAATTGGGTGAGAAGGGTGAAGAAAATGAAGGTTTTGCCGGCGACAATCACCGTACCACAATATTCGACTATTGGAGCCTTTCTTCTCTGAGAAGATGGATCAATGGCGGCAATTGGGGTGACACTTTGCTCACTCCCCATGAAAGATTCCTGCGCCAATTATATAAAAAAGTGCTCACTCTCTGCAATTCACGAAAGGAAATAAAAGAGGGGGATTTCTTTGATCTTATGTACGTCAATCTGCGTCAACCGGGTTTCAATCCACATAGCCATTTTGCTTTCTTAAGATATAAGGATGGTGATATTCTGCTCATTGTGGTGAATTTTTCAAAAGAATCTTCCACTATTAATATAAATATACCTTCAGCTGCCTTTTCCATGGCCAAATTACCTGTGGGAACCTTCACCACAACCGACCTTTTGTGGGAACGGCCTTATAAGGTGACACTAGCCCCCGATCAGATTACTTCCGTTTTCGTAGGAGCCGCAGATGCAGTGATTCTTCCGTTGGGAAAGTCAATAAAAAAGACTAATTTTGCAGCAACCAATCCCAAACAGCAAAATGAGTAATTATCTTCCCCCTATCAAGGTGTTTGCAGGCACTAAGAGCCACTATCTCGGGGAATCAATCTGCAAGGAGCTCGGCATAGAGCTCGGTAAAATGAAAATAGAGAAATTTGCCGACGGTGAGTTCGAAATCTCTTTTGAAGAATCAATCCGTGGTGCCGAAGTTTATCTTGTGCAGTCTACCTTCCCCAACACGGATAATCTGATGGAACTTTTGCTTATGATTGACGCAGCCAAAAGAGCTTCGGCTGCTACAATTGTAGCGGTGGTGCCTTATTTCGGTTGGGCAAGACAAGACCGTAAAGACAAACCCAGGGTATCGATAGCAGCAAAACTTGTGGCAGACCTCCTCAGCGTAGCCGGGATAAACCGTCTGGTCACTATGGACCTGCATGCTGACCAGATTCAAGGATTCTTTGATGTGCCGGTCGACCATCTTTATGCTTCCTCTATTTTCATACCTTATATCAAGAGCCTTCATCTGGACGACCTGGTGATAGCTTCTCCTGATGTGGGTGGGGCGAAACGTGCCAATTCCTATGCAAAATACTTCGATGTGCCTCTGGTGCTTTGCCATAAGCAGAGGGCTAAGGCAAATGTGGTGGAGAAAATGACCGTGATAGGTGATGTAGAAGGTAAAAATGTAGTGCTCGTAGATGATATAAGCGACACTGCCGGAACCATCACAAAAGCAGCCGACCTTCTGCTTGAGAAAGGTGCCAAGTCGGTAAGAGCTCTCTGTAGCCACGCATTAATGAGTGGCCCGGCCACTGAACGAGTGCTCGAATCGGGATTAAACGAAATTATATTTACTGACTCCATACCATACGGGAAAGAAAACCATAAGGCAGTGGTGCTTCCTGTGGCTAAACTTTTTGCAGACACTATCCGCAGGATACATAACAACCAATCGATTTCTTCGCAATATCTCTTCAAATAAATAATTCAATATTATGAAACGTTTTCTCTTGTCGGCGGCTTCAATGTTGATGGTTGTTGCCACAATGAGTGCCCAGGAACACTTAAAAAGTCTGGATGGCAACGGAATAAGCAATAACGTAAAACCGGGCGACGACTTCTACCTTTATGTAAACGAAGGATGGATTGAGGCAAACCCGCTTACCCCTGAATATTCACGTTACGGACAGTTTAATGTGCTTAACGATTCAAGCAACAACCGTGTGAAAAGAATCGTGACAAACCTTGCCAAGACAAATCCTCAGAAAGGTACTGATGCATATCTCATCGCCACTCTTTACGAAGCCGCCATGGATTCAGTGAGGCGTAATAATGAGGGGGCTAAGCCGATCAAACCCATACTTGATAAAATTGAAAACGCTACTCCCGAGGAGATGACCGACCTTTTCTTATGGATGCACAAGAATTATGGCTCTCCTTTCATCAATATAGGTTTTCAGGAAAATCTTGCCAACAGCCAGGAATACGCAATGTATGTAGACGGCGCCGGTCTGGGACTCGGTGACCGCGATTATTATCTTCTTAATGATAAGAGGAATAAGGAAGTGAGAGAGGCTTACGAAAAACTCATCGAAAAACAGATGATAAATGCCGGCTTTAACAAGAAGGATGCTAAGCGAATCATGAAAAACGTGATGAAGATTGAGACTCTTCTTGCCGATTCTACCTGGACTCGTGAAGAAAGCCGTAATATACCTGCCATGTACAATCCCAGGTCTTTTGCTCAGGTAAAGGAGATGTATCCCAATGTACCTTGGGACCGTTTCTTCGTTGAAACAATGGGCTTTGAGGCTCCCGAACAGTTCATTGTTACCACTATCAATACCGCAAAACAAGGTGATAATCTTCTTGCCAATCTCACCGACCGTGAAAAGAAAGATTATTATCTGTGGGAAATTGTAGGAAGCGCTTCACCTTATCTCAGTGATGACTTCAGCCAGACAAGTTTCGAATTCAATAAGGTGTTCAGCGGTGTGCAAGAGCAACAGCCAAGATGGAAGAAAGCATTGGCTACAACCGAGGGATTTCTGGGAGAAGCTGTAGGCGAACTCTATGTGAAGGAATATTTCCCGGAGAGTTCTAAAATTTATATGGAGGGACTTGTGGAAAATCTCCGTACTGCCCTTGGAAAGCATATCATTAACCTTCCCTGGATGAGCGATGACACTAAGGTGGAGGCTATGAAGAAACTTAATTCCATTACTGTAAAAATTGGTTATCCCGATAAATGGAAAGATTATTCAGAAATGGAACTCGACCCGGCTTTATCCTATGTTGAAAACGTGCAGAATGCCAGAATGTGGGCTCAAAACGAATATCTGAAAAAATGGGGTAAACCTGTAGACAGAACCGAATGGGGAATGACTCCTCAGACTATCAATGCCTACTATAATCCGATGAATAATGAAATCGTGTTCCCCGCAGGTATACTTCAAGCTCCATTCTACGATCCCAATTCCAGTGATGCTGAAAATTATGGTGGTATCGGAGTGGTAATAGGACATGAACTCACCCACGGATTCGACGACCAGGGTTCTCAATTCGATGCTCAGGGAAATATGGTGAACTGGTGGACTCCGGAAGACAAAGAGGCTTTTGAAAACCTCACCCAGGGATTAGTTGACCAATATAGTGCGGTGGAAGTGCTCCCCGGACTGTATGCTAACGGTCAATATACTTTAGGTGAAAATATTGCCGACCAAGGTGGATTGCGTATCGCTTACACTGCTTTCTTGGATTCTCAAAAGAAAAAGGGTGTGGATATTAATTCCGAAGAGGCTAAAATAGATGGTCTGGACCCCACTCAGGTTTTCTATATGAATTTTGCCAACCTTTGGGCCAACAATATCCGTGACGAGGAAATAAGAAGGCTTACAATTGGCGATGTGCATTCTCTCGGCAAGAATAGGGTGAATGTATCTCTTAAGAATATTACACCTTTCTTTGAAGCCTTTGGTATCACAGAAGGCGAACCGATGTACCTGCCGGCCTCCGAGCAAGTTATAATCTGGTAATTTTCTACCAAGAAAAAATAATTGAAGTGTGCTCTCATTCCGATGGCACACTTCTTATTTTATACCAGACTTGCCGGAAACTATACTGACAGTTTAGAGTCCGAAAGTATTGGATAGTTTCATTTCAGTCTCTTTCCATTCTGACTCAACGTCGGAATGATTAGTGATGCCTCCACCGGCGTACAGACATATCTTCCTTTCTGTCAATGAAGCACATCTTAAAACCACATTAAATGAAAAATCGGAGATAGAATGATATGGACCGCAGAAACCCCCGTAACATCCTCTATCGAATTTTTCATATTCATGAATTTTTTTCAATGCAAAATCTTTCGGTTCGCCACATAAAGCCGGTGTGGGGGAGAGAGCCCTGATCATTTTTTCCAGATTGAAATCTTTATCCCGTGTTGCGGAAATGCCGGTGCATATATGCTCGATTTTACCTGTGGCAAGCGTCTGGGGGTTTCCTATAGATGGAAACAAATTTTGTGCCTTAAAAATATCACTGATATAATCTGTCACTATCCTTTGTTCCTCAATATTTTTTTTATCCCACTCTCCGATTGCACCTAAAGGACGTGTACCGGCAAGTGCCATGGATTGCAAATTATCTTCTCTCCCCGATAACAACAATTCGGGGCTGGCACCAATCCAACAACCTGTGGCAGGAGTGCTGAAGCAAAAAACAAACGCATCAGGGAAACGTTGACACAATGTATAGAATAGTTCAGCAATGTCAAACTCATTCTCTTTTATCAATACTCTGGCAGCCACCACTTTTGATTTCGGGTGATTTTGAAGAGACGCAACTATACCTTCCACCTCTTTTGAATATTCTTCATATTTTGTGGAAGTATCCGGCATTTCATAAGATTCTATGGAAGTGTCATTACTCTTTGCTCCGTTATAGGGTATAGTGATGATGGGGAGCCCCGGTTCAAACCTCCCAATTACAAATCCGGGATGATCCAGGCCTACTTCATAACCCTCTGACGACCCATAGCACATCATACTGTCATTGGGGAACCGGTAGGCATAAAAAGACAATCCGGAAATGAATGCACTCCTTATCTCTTCTTCAAAAGCTTCATCTTTAGCTATACTAAAGAAAATCAACGGACCATTGGTGGCCCGTCGGGAATCTCTTTCATATCTTATACCCATTTTAAACTCTTTCTCCTATTAGTTCAAACGGATAAGCTTCCGTGATCTTTACATTCACAAAATCTCCGGGTTTCACTTTTCCGGCATTGTTAATTATTACTTCGGGATCTACCTCCGGTGAGTCATATTGGGTTCTTCCAAATGCTTTTTCCCCCTCTACCCGGTCTATCAAGACCTTTTGAATAGTTCCAACCAGGCTGTCGTTGAGTTCCTGTGCAATTTCCTGCTGCAGCGACATCAGACGATCAAGCCTTTCCTGTTTTACATTTTGAGGCACAATATCCTTATAATGGGAGGCCGCATAAGTATCCTCTTCTTCACAATAAGTGAAAGCTCCCATTCTGTCAAATCTCTGAGTCTTTACGAAGTCTATCAATTCTTCAAACTCCTTCTCCCCTTCTCCCGGGAAACCGGTCATCAAAGTAGTGCGTATTCGGATTCCGGGAACTTTCTCCCGGATTTCTTTCAGTAAAGATAATGTGTCATCTTTTGTAATATGACGTCGCATATTCTTTAATACAGGGTCGGAAATGTGCTGCAGGGCAATGTCAAGATATTTGCACACATTATCTTTATTTGCCATTACATCCAATACTTCCTTAGGGAAATCAGCCGGATATGCATAATGAAGGCGAATCCATTCCACTCCCTTAATATCTGCAAGACGTGAAATCAGTTCTCCCAATTTTCTCCCCCCATATAAATCAGTGCCATACGCTGATAGATCTTGAGCGATTACATTGAATTCCTTTACACCCTTTTTTACCAAAGCCCTTACCTCTTCTTCTATCTCTTCGATAGGTCGTGATGTATGGCGTCCGGTAATGGAAGGTATCGCACAAAAAGCACAGTATCTGTTGCAACCTTCTGAAATCTTCAGATAGGCTGTATGTGGTGGAGTGGTGAGACTTCTTTCCCAAAGTGGCGGTGTTGCACTTTCTCCGGAAAGGTCCGAAAGTTGTGAAATGAATCCCGGCCAGTCAAATTTGCCATACCAAGTATCTACTTCCGGCATCTCTTGTTTCAGGGTTTCCAGATACCTCTGAGAGAGGCAACCCATCACCACAATTTTTCCTATCCTGCCTTTAGCCTTAAGATCACCTAATTCCAGAATAACATTTATTGATTCTTCCTTAGCATCTGAAATGAATCCGCATGTGTTTACCACTACATATTCTCCCTGTGGATGCTCAGAATCAAAGTTAACCTTATAGCCTTTGGCTTCAAGCTGGCGTATGAGCCGCTCGCTCTCCACCAGATTTTTAGAACACCCCAGGGAAATTACATCTATTAAGCCCCTTTTTGGTCTATTCATATTTTACGACATTCGTGGCTTATTCCAGGCTGAACAAAGTGGCAACAAAATCTTCAGGGTTAAACACTTGCAGGTCTTCTACACCTTCCCCTATCCCAATGTACCTTACAGGTATCTTAAATTGGTCGCTGATACCAATCACTACTCCACCTTTTGCAGTACCGTCTAATTTGGTGATTGCAAGTGCATTAACCTCAGTAGCAGCCACAAACTGCTTTGCCTGTTCGAAGGCATTCTGTCCTGTAGAACCATCCAGTACAAGCAAAACCTCTTGTGGTGCTTCAGGTATCACCCTCTTCATCACGTTCTTGATTTTCGTAAGTTCGTTCATCAGACCTACCTTGTTGTGAAGTCTCCCTGCTGTATCTATGATTACCACATCTGCTTCCTGAGCCACTGCGGATTTTACCGTATCAAAGGCTACAGCGGCCGGATCGCTTCCCATTTTCTGTTTAATCACGGGCACGCCTACCCTTTCTCCCCAAATGTCTAATTGCTCTATAGCTGCTGCGCGGAACGTATCGGCTGCTCCAAGCACTACTTTATTGCCGGCCTTCTTAAATTGTGCCGCAAGTTTACCTATAGTAGTGGTCTTCCCTACTCCGTTCACTCCTACTACCATGATTACGTAATGCACACCTTTCTTCTTAATCGTGAAATCTTCCTGCACTTCTGAGTTTTCCTCGGGCCTTACAAGCATGGCCGCTATTTCTTCCCCTAAAAGTTGGTTGAGTTCATTCATATTCACGTATTTGTCACGAGCCACACGATCACGTATCCTGTCTATTATCTTTAGAGTGGTGTCTACTCCGACATCGCTCGTAATGAATGATTCTTCCAAGGAATCCAACACGTCATCATCAATCTTGCTTTTCCCGGCAATTGCCCTGGATATCTTTCCCCATACCCCTTCTTTTGTCTTTTGCAATCCCGCATCAAGTTTCTCTTTCTTCTCGCGGTTAAATAATTTATTGAAAAATCCCATTGCCTTTATTTTCTTTCTTATTAATCTGCGAATTTAGTCAAAAATATTCAAAGATAATATCCTTATTCACCCTCATACAATTTTCATAAATTATGATTTTAGGATAATTGGTGGTAAATTTGCGGGAATTTATTCTTGATCTGCAACAATTTGACATCCCTTCGCAGAAATGAAGCGATGCAAATCATAACAGACCATGGTGCTATAAATGATGAAACGTTTTGTAATTCTAATTTGCCTGTATACCCTGTTTCTTTCCGGGGAAATACTCGCACAAAAGCCTGACAACCATAGCAAAGGCTTCATCTCATGGTGCCGTGAAAATAAAATAGCCACCGGCCTGGATGCTGGAATTTCTATTGGATCAATGGGAATTGGGCTGGAAGTCAAAACCCCTGTGACTAAATGGACTGATATCAGAGCCGGAATTGATTGGCTTCCCAGAATAGATGTGCCGTTATCTTTCAATCTTAATACCTTCTCAGATGGCATCCCGACCGGGAATTTTAATAAAGTGGCTAACATGCTTTATGAAAACACCGGAATAAAGATGGATGAAACCGTTCATATGACCGGTAAAGGTTCAATGGTAAATTTTAAATTCCTTATTGATTTCTTTCCCAAACCATCCAACCGTCACTGGCATATCACTGCTGGTTTCTATGCGGGAACTTCTATGATTGCAAAGGCAGTAAACACATATGAAGAGAAACCTACATTGGTGGGATTGAATATTTATAACCGTGCATATGAATATTTCACGAATCTGAAAAGTATCTATAATGTTCCTTTACTCGATCCCGAAAAAGTGAAAGACCTGCAGAAGCGTTTCAAAGAATATGGCAGGATGGGAATGCATATTGGAGATTTCAAAGATGGTACTCCATATATAATGGATCCTGCTCCGGATGGCACACTTTCGGCACGAGCGTTTGTAAATCATTTCAAACCCTATCTGGGAGCCGGATATAGCACCGACTTAGATAAGGGGAAAAGATGGCACTTCAGCGTAGATATAGGGGCTCTCTTCTGGGGTGGTGCACCCAATGTGATAAATCATGATTACAACACCGGAAAAGATATTAATTTCACCAAAGATCTCGTTAATATAAGAGGTAAGGTGGGCACATACATGAAGGTAGTTAAGGCTTTGCCTGTTTATCCTGTGGTGGCCCTGCAATTCTCTTATTCCATATTATGAAACGAGTATCCCCATCTTTTCTCTTTATATCATTTTTTGTATTCCTTTTGACGCTTACAGGTTGCAAAAGTGCAAAACTTGTTGATGCAGAGGCGGCTTATGCACGGGGAGAATTCTTTGATGCTCAGAAAATTTATAAGAAGGTTTATAATAAGCTTACTAAGAAAGAAGATCGGTCGCTTAGGGGTGAGGTGGCTTTCAAATTGGGTCTTTGCTATAATAAACTGAATATGGCACCAAGGGCTTCGGCTGCTTTTCAGAATGCAATCCGATATGAATACCCCGACAGTATGGCTTATTTTTATCTTGGGAAAGCTTTGCAGGCGGAAGGAAAGTATACACCCGCTATCTCTGCATATCAGGAATTTATGCATTTTCGACCGGATGACCCTTTGGCACTTGAAGGGATAAGGGGATGCAATATGGCAATAGTGGCTAAGGAGAAGCCGAAAACTCGGTATGTAGTAAAGAATGCCAAAAATTTTAATTCCAGCCGTGCAGATTTCTCTCCTATGTATCTGGATAAATCCGCAGATGTGCTTTATTTCACGTCAACTAATGAAAAGGTCACAGGAACCAACAAGTCGGAAATCACCGGCATGAAAAAAGGTGACATATATTTTGCACGTAAAAACGAACGAGGCCAATGGCTCCGTCCTGAACCGGTGGAGGGAGAATTAAATACTGAAGCCGATGAGGGCATCATTAGTTTCTCTCCCGATGGACAAACGATGTATCTTACACGCGCTTCTCGATCTGAAACTTCTCATAGTACGGTAGAAATATTCACGTCGCGGCGTTCGGATGCGTCATGGAGTAATGCAGAAAAATTTGTGATCGTTCACGATAGCATCACTGCTACCGGACATCCTGCTGTATCTGCCGACGGTAAGCATCTTTATTTCACAAGCGATATGCCGGGAGGATACGGAGGTCTCGATATATGGCGCATCGATATCAATGATCGGATTGGTACTCTGTATAATATGGGGCCACAAATAAATACTCCGGGCGATGAGATGTTTCCTTATTCTCGCACTGACTCAATTTTTTATTTTGCATCAAACGGCCATCCGGGTTTTGGAGGATTAGATATTTTTAAAGCAAAACTTAATACCACCGGTGATTATTGGAGCGTGGAAAACATGGGGTTGCCAATAAATAGCCCCGGTGATGATTTCGGAATAACATTCGGACCCGGAGAAACCGGTTTTTTCAGTTCTAATAGAGGAGACTCACGAGGGTATGATCATATTTATAGTTTTGAACTGCCCGATCTCAAAATAACAATTTCCGGATATGTTGTCGACAAAGATGGGGAACCGGTGCCCGGTGCAGTAATCAGAATTGTAGGGGATGACGGGAGCAACCAGCGTGAGGTAGCCCGGGATGATGGATCTTTCCGTTTTAATCTGGGCAGGGGAGTAAAATATGTAATGAAGGCAGGCGCCCCGGGATATCTGAATGTGAAACAGGAATTTGAAAGTGATATAGCCGAAGAAGACGCCGATTATGCTATTGATTTTATTCTGGCGGCCATCAATAAACCCCAGGTAGTAGAAAATATTTTCTATGATTTTGATAAAGCCACATTAAGACCGGAATCGGTAGCTGCTCTCGATGAAATCGTAACAATGATGAATGAAAATCCTCATGTCACTATAGAGATGGGGTCGCATACCGACAGGATGGGTTCGGAAGAATATAATATAGCTTTATCCCAGCGACGTGCACAAAGTGTAATAGATTATCTAATTAAGGCCGGAATCGCCGAAGAAAGACTAAGCCCGAAGGGATATGGAGAAAGTGTCCCTAAAACTGTTACAAAGCGGATAAACCGGGATTATCCTCAATTTGAAGAGGGTATTGTGCTCACTGAGGAATATATCCTTACTCTTTCTCCGGAAGACCAAGAAGCAGCCGACCAAATCAACCGTCGCACAGAATTCCAAGTCCTCACCATCGACTACGACCTCTTCTGACCCCCCGCCTTATAGTACCCTTCCTCAATACCTCTCTGTCTCCGGCACCTTTATTCTGACTCCGGTAGTGCAATTCCCTCATAGCTCCTCCTATCCCACCGGTCTCTTTCGTGCCCTAAGTTTTGGTTCTTTTGATCCATCATTTTTGTCTCTTTCATGCCCTCGGTTTTTGTCGGCCGAAGGCCAGAGCCACTAGGTTCACCTGTGGCTGTCCCCTCCTAGTGTCTCATAGCCCTTTCTATCCATTCCTAGCCACTCCTAGTATTGCCTATCTCAATCATCCATTCCTGGCCACTCTGCCTCTACTATGTCTGTAGGAATCGAAGCAATTATTTTTTCTATAAAAGTTTGGAAAGCATAAAAATTCTTTCTAAATTTGCACTCGCAAAGAGGGAATACCCCTCCTTGATACAAACATGACTCCGTGGCTCAGTTGGTAGAGCAAATGACTCTTAATCATTGGGTCGTGGGTTCGAGCCCCACCGGGGTCACCTCCCAAAATCGCAATAATCTAATTATCAGATTATTGCGATTTCCTTTTCTCTAAATTGCACCACCGTTGCACCACAGAATTTTTGAGATTCCCTTCAAATATTTATAAAAAATGTTTTACTTACCATTTTGCCGACGCTGGGAAAATGGTAAAACATTTTCAACCCCCAAAATCAATTTCCTTGATGAATTGATGATTTCTATTTATTCCAAACTCTATTTCACACATTTATAAATTCATCGTCATTCATCAAAAACTATTGGGATAGCTCCATTTGATTAAAAATGGTTATCTTTGCAATTTAAGATAATAAAGGATGAAGGCAAACGAGATTCAGGATCTTTTCAATAGGTTTGAAAGCATAGCCATTGAATATGATGGAGTGGAATGTTGGAGTGCAAGAGAATTATATCCTCTGCTTGGTTATGCAAAATGGGAAAGATTTAAGGATGTCATAGATAAAGCTAAAGAAGCTTGTACTAATGCAGGAGAAAATATTACTGACCATTTTGCCGACGCCGGGAAAATGGTTAGCCTTGGATCAGGTGCTGAGCGTCAAATAGATGACATTATGCTGACTCGTTATGCTTGTTATCTTGTAGCACAAAATGGCGATCCTCGTAAACCTCAAATTGCTTTCGCCCAAAATTATTTTGCAGTACAGACGAGACGTGCAGAACTTGTTCAGCAACGTCTTCTTGAATCTGAAAGAGTTCAAGCAAGGGCAAGATTAGCAAATACGGAAAACACTCTTTCCGGTGTATTATATGAAAGAGGAGTTGATTCTAAAGGGTTTGCTATAATCCGAGCCAAAGGAGATAAAGCCCTTTTCGGACTTGACACAGCAATGATGAAAAGAAGAGTCGGTGCACCTGAAAAACGACCTCTCGCCGATTTCCTCTCTACAGTTGCCATCAATGCAAAAGCCTTAGCCGCCGGAATGACTTCTGTTAATGTCCAGCAGAAGGATCTTAGAGGACATGGAGGAATAGAAAAAGAACATATCGATAATAACAGCGCTGTCCGGGATATGCTCCTTGACCGTGGGATTAGACCCGAAAACCTTCCCGGAGGTGAAGATGTAAAAAAGGTTGAACGTCGCCTAAAAGCCGAAGAAAAGAAAATCCTCCCAAAGAAAAAGAAGTAATTATCAATAGAAATCTTTTATTAAATTGTTTTATGAAGGCAAATCAACAAAGGATTTGGAGATTGTTTAATCAACAAGGTATTGAATTTATAATTCCAATTTATCAAAGGAACTATGATTGGAAAGAAGAACAATGCATCCAACTTCTAAATGATATACTTGAATTAGGAAAATCAGATCAGAATGATTCTCATTTTATAGGCAGTATAGTTTACATTTCTGATAATTTCTTTCTTGATGAAAATAAATATGTTATTATAGATGGACAACAACGAATAACGACTTTAACCCTATTATTAATTGCGTTATATAAATCTTATAAAAAATCAGGGAATACAGCTATTGCTGAAGAAATATATGAAGATTATATTATAAATAAGAGAAGCTCCGATCCTTCAAAATTAAAATTAAAAGCTACTGCTGACAATAGTCAGGATATGAACGCACTTCTATATGAAAGACCTATATCTAATGAGTTTTCTAGAATAAAAAATAATTATAATTTTTTTGAAAGAGAGATTAATGAAGAAAATAGAAATATAATATGGGATGGATTTAAAAAGCTTTATTTTGTTGAAATAAGCCTTGAAAGGGGTAAAGATAATCCACAAAAAATATTTGAAAGTTTAAATTCCACCGGTTTAGATCTTTCTCAGGGAGATTTAATTAGGAATTATATTTTAATGGGATTACAGCCGGAACAACAAAATTTATTATATAAAAAATTTTGGGAACCTATTGAACGAAATACTACTCTTAATAATCAATCTCATATTTCAAATTTCATTAGAGATTATCTTACCCTCAAAACAGGAGAAATTCCAAGAAAGGATAAGGTTTACAATGTTTTCAAAAGATATCATCATATTGGAAATGTTGAAGATCTTGAAAAAATGCTTTCCGAAATTTATAGATTTTCCGAAATCTACAAATTCTTTCTTGACCCTAATTTAATAAAAGAGGATGAAATAAAACAAGCCTTGACATATTTAAATTATATTGAAGTTAATGTAGCGTATCCTTTCTTGCTCCAATTATTTGATGATTTTAATAAAAATATAATTAATAAAGAAGCCTTTCTTTCAATTTTAAAGTTTATTTTAACTTATGTGACGAGAAGATTTATTTTGGATCTCCCTACAAATGCTCTAAATAAGGTTTTTATGGTTCTCCCAAAACAAATTGATTATGAAAACTATGAGGAATCTTTGTATAAATATATTCTAACACGTCCTGGAAAATCTCGCATGCCCACAGATCTTGAAATACAAAATGGGTTAGCCCAGAAAGATTTATACAACTCTCATTCAAGAATGTTAAAATATATTCTTGAAAATATTGAAAACTATAATAATAAGGAGAAGGTTCATATCATTGATGAAGGTCAAATTACAATAGAACACATATTTCCTCAAAATCCCGATGTATCATGGAGATCGGATATCAATGAAGAAGACTATTCAGAATTTTCAACTAAATATCTCCATACTTTGGGAAATTTGACTTTATCCGGCAATAATGGCAAATTAGGAAATAAAAGTTTTATTGAGAAAAGGGATATGAATAAAAATGGAGGGGAACAAGGATATAAATATAGCCGACTATGGATAAATCGAGATTTAAAAGAATTCAGTATTTGGGATATTGCTAATTATAAAAAGAGGGCTGAACAATTATCGGAAAGATTTCTTAAAATTTGGAATCTCCCTAAAATTGAAAATATAATAGATATTCCTGAAATAAATATAGATGAATTGACCTATGATAAAACTCTTAAACTGGAATATGCTCTCTATAAAGGGAATAAAGTAATTAAAGAAAGCCTTTCTAAATTATATGACTATATAATAGAGGATCTTTTTACAGAAGATGAGGAATCTTTTATATCTAGATGTTCCTCTATTATTAAATTAACTCCTGATATATCTAAACTTAGAAGACCTGGCACTGTTAACAATTATTTCTACGAAAAAAATCTAAGTGGTGATGATATATTTGAAAATCTTAAGAAAATATTAGATAAATTGGGCAAATCTGATGATTTATATCTTAAATTTCGTAGGACTATCATATAATATTAATGATTGATATAGTCTCTAGCTTAAGGATATTTTATAAAATTATGAGGGTGTTTTAAACGCCCTCATAATTTATTTCTGATGTGATTTAATCAAATCGAATATGACCAAAAATGTTTCTCCTAATTTTTTTTCAGCATCTATACCCTTCATTGTCTGTTCCATCAAAAATGAAACTTGGGTCTGAAGTTCTGGCATATCATTCTTCTTAAAAATGGTTCTAGAAAAATCAACTGAATCAATACCCATCCAATCTTCAGCATAATAAGTAACAAGTTCAGTCTCTCCTTTTATCTTTGCCTTAATTTCATAAGACCTCATTATCATCCTATCTTTGGGAATTGAATCTAAGAGTTCTTCTAATCTTTTAGCCGCTGCATTACCCAAAGCAATATCAAATTTCAGATCTTTAACCGTGGCAATATTGTTTTTGATGGCTCTTTGAACATCATCTTTATAAATAATGGAAGTAGGTGTAGCGGGCATTACTTTGTAAAAAACTTCAGTTAAACTATCCCTCATCATATTTACCTCTTTATACATCCCAATCGTTTCTGATAGCATCTTTGCATAATCAGCTGAATCTGTCTGATAAACAGTTACAATCTCTTGTAAATCTTTAGGATTTGCAAAGTTCCTCTTGGTGTATTCCTCAAATTTTGTTTCAATCCTGCCTTTAGGTTTCTCCTTACAACTACCTAAAAACATTACTGATGCAAGGATGCAAAGGGTAATAATGCTTGTCTTTCTCATTATTTTAAAAGTTTAAAGTTCAAAGTTAATAATTAATCTTTATCTACATGAAAAACATTTTGTAAAATGGAGACAGAAATAATAAGGTAACAGAGTTTAAAATCAATACTACTCAAAACCATATAGAATTTGATGTTTATAGCAATTTTCCTGCCTTAAATGATGGTTATCATTGGCAAGATAGATTACCAGGGAAAGAAGAATGGCAGTAAAAATGGATAGTAAAATTACTCCGAATTGTTTGGCGAAAGTTAATACCTTATCCTGTTTCAACCACTGAATAGGATAAATATAAAACAGGTATTTTAGTTTATTCTTAAAGCCGGAAGGAATTGTAAATTGCAGTTTCGGAAGGAGGTTTGCAGCCTTTTCTTTGATTAATTCTTCCCGGAAATCAGTAAATTCACTATGGATTATTTCTCTGACCTCTTCAGAAAATTTAGAAATAGCCATCCTCATTTGATAAAGTTCTACGTTTTGGTTCGGAACATTCCGGTCTTTCATCTCTTGTACCCATCCCGAGATATACCTTATATGGGTGTCCGTCAGATCATACATTCCTCGTAATATAGCATAGTTATCTTCGGGGTATAATCTTGATCCGGAGTATAAAGGTTCCGGAGAAATATCTTGAATTTTTTCACTCAGGATTTCAATTATAATAGGCTTCAACTGTTCCGGGATATTGTTGAATTTACGGTTAAGTGAAATTTCCAAAGGATTAAAATCTATTTTCCGGTTGCCTTTGTTTTCAATGGCAACTAAAATACTGTTTAACTTTTCATCAATCCTCTTGAAAGGATCTATATTGTCTTTCTTTAATGGTTCAGGTCTCTTTTCCATAATTTATCTCCTTCTAAAACTTCTTTTCTTTTTATTGTCCTTATCATCGTCATTATCTTTCTTTGAAGGTGCCGAACCTCCACCGCCCCCTGTTGTCGGAACAACATGAGGTTGCAATGTCAACTCTATAGCAGAATTAACAGCGCTACCCACAGGGCTTGAAATGTTATCGGAAACCATAGAATTTTCATCTGAAATAACTTCTTCAGGCTTTGCAATAGAAGTAAAATCCTCGCTTACAAATGGTTTCTTTTGTTCCTTTCCCCGAGATAAAACGGGGGAATTTTCTTGAGATTTTTCGGTTAAAGAGGCTATTTCTTCATCTAAATTCAGGGGATGTTCATTTTTGAAATTCATATTTTGGCTCTCAAAAACACCAAGCTTTGCAGTCAATTTAACATAACTCAGAGAGCGGTCAACCTTGAATCCGTTATAAGAAATACGGTCAGCAGTGAAGACGATTCCGGTGGTTTCTCCTTTGGAATTCCTCGCAAAATTGATCTCAACGCCCTGTTTTTTCATCTCCCGTATGAAGTTTTTCCAATCAAAATTTGTCTCAAGAACCCTCTTTGCAATATCAAAAATCTTGTATTTCGTCCTGTCTTTACCCTTGAGCCGGTTTCTTCTCACACCCCCTTTACCTTTACCGAATGTCAGTCCGAAATCCCTTGTCAGCTCTTTGGTAATAGCGGCTGACTTCCTCCAATTAGTGTCACATTTTATGAATTCACCAAAATTATTAACTCGGTTATAAACGATATGGACATGTGGATGGGGCTGATCATGATGCTGAAATATAACAAACTGCGTATCAACAATCCCCATCTTCCTCATGTATTCATGGGATATTTCTTTCAATTTATCATCATTTATCTTGTCATTATCTTTCGGAGAAAAGGCAAGGATCAGATGACCGACAAACTTTTTATCTCCCTGCACTGCTTTTGCCTGTGCTTTAAAACAAGAGGCAACTGTCTTGTTGGAAACTAATATCACCCCGTCAGAATCCAGTAGTTTTGTATCCTTTTTCAATATATCATTGGCATAGTTGAGCAGCCCGGCGAATCCTACACCTTGTTTTATTTTTGCAATCATGGCATTAAAATTTATCAGTTATTTACACTGTCTATTATTTCAATTATTTCATTTCGTATATATGAAACGTCTTTCTCGATGGCAGTAAAACCATAAGTATGGGAGTCTCTGGCAAGCTGATTTAAATTGTTAGCCATACCGGAAAGTCTTCTCATCAGGGATATAACCTCTGTCGAAACGGCTTCCTTTACATAGCCGTTGACTGCGAATTCATATATGATTCTTGAAATCGGAAGCTTACAAACGGAGGCTTTCCACACAAGTTTGTTGTAATTTTCCTCCTCGAAATAGACCTTGACACCATATCGCTTTTTGCGTTCAGATTCGAGTTTCGGTCTTCCTCCTTTGTTCCTTTTATTGGTATAGGAGGTTTGGGGATTGATAGTTTCAGGGGTATCAGACAGCCCTTCTTCCGACTTGGCGGTGGTTTTGGAGTTCTCAAAACCTATACTTGCTCCCCAAACATCCGATTCATCACTTTTAATTTTATTTTTGCTTATATCGGCATCAGGATAGGGATTGTTGTGCCGATTGTCTATTGCGATAGTGCTCATAGATTAGGTAAATTAAGTTAGATATAACAGGATTAAGATTTTTATAAGTGGATTAGGCTTGCTCCGAGAGAGTGTTCTCTTTGAACTCTTTTCTTCGGCTGCAAATGTTTCTCGTAGTTAAGAAAATTTTAAAAGGTAGGGAAAAAATAAACTAAAGTTTATTTTGATAACTTTTGATGAAACAATGATGAAAGTTTATCTCTCTGATATTTATTTTCTTTCCCTACTTTTCATCATTTCATCAAAATCATATAAGAATAGATTTTATCAAGTCATAGGTAACTGTATAGAATCTCCCTTTAGACCTTGAACCACTATATTTGGGGTTAGCAGGAAAGTTAAGTTTATAACAGGTATAGCTTAACGTATTTGCAGCCGGTCGCAATTTCCAAAATTCATTAAGGACTTTCCGGATCTGATGATTCTCCGCTCTTACATTATGGTAATTTAAAATGGGGATCAAATCACCCACCGTAAGTTCCACAATAGAGACCTGCATCTCGTCCATGATGTCACGCAAAATTTCAGCCATCTCTATCTCAACAAAACTTCGGTTAGCTCTCACAATTTTTCTTAAAGCCTCGGTTTGCAACAGATCGCTTCCGAACCACATTCTACTTTCTTTCCGCGTGGTTAGGTTTCGCTGTTTGAGAGTCCAGAGAAATGCCGGAATTTCATCTATACACTTTTGAAGAAAACCAGTATCGTCAATTTGTAGCACGGGAACCTTCCTTACCCAATATCTGATTTCATTATCATCAATAAAAAGAGGACAGAATTCATTGTTGCTGCATAAAACGAATTTACCGAAGAATTCTATCTCTATTCTGTTCTCTCCTTTAGCCTCCGATTTAATTGATTTGGCCGTGCTGAGATTCTTTAATCTTTCAGAGTCCTCACGTCGGTTTAATGAAGTTTCATCGATCATGACAAGTAACTTGTCTGCCCAATCTGAATTAAACTGGCTATGGAAACTTTCATTCGTACAGAAAGTGGCATTCTCTTTGAATAGGGCTTTGAGAAAATTAAGGAAGGTACTTTTACCCGTTGCCCTTTCGACTGACACCAACATCAGTATAGGAAGATCCTGCAAAGGTTCCTGATATAAAAGCTGAAGATAATCAAGACCCATTTCATATTGATCTCCGAAAATATGGCTTATCAGATTTTTAATATGAGACCAATCACCTTCGACCGCTTCATAATCTACCGGTTCATAGATATTATAAAAGGAATTAATTTCCCTTTGATAATTTTCATGGGATGGCACTATACAGAAACCATTATATTTAGGAATATCCGCCACTTCGTCTTTTGAATGGTCTGCCCTAAAAGTGGAAAGTTTCCACGGTATCCTCTTAATTTTAGTTGTCCCATCAGGCATTGGTTGGTCAACAATCCTGAATAGATTGGTGCCGACTCTGATATATTCTGAAGCACTCATACCAACTCTCCGTTAATGATTCTTTCAACATCGGAAAGACGGTATGTGTTCTTCTTTCCTCTTTTGATTTTTGTGAGATAGCCCTCTTTATCCCATCTCCATAAAGTGGATCTGCTCACACCTAACCTTGATGCAGCTTCATCAACTGTCAAATAGGTTTCCTTGGGCTTTGAGTTTGTCATGGCTTTCGCTACAGCGCATTCTACAGCACTTGCGAAATCCTCCGGAGATACCATCATCAGGTATTGCGGAGAGGTTGGATTTTCTGTTCTGTTCATAGTGTGTTTTTGCTATTAAATATTGTTTTATTACCGCAAAGTTATGGTAAACAACAATAACTAACTGCAACACAATGAATACTTTATATTTATTTAAATTATCATACTCTGATTAACTATAAAATCATACTCTGGATGATGGTTTTCCTATGTTTTTCACATATTTTCAGTTAAAATCATACTCTGATTTTTAACACGATTTTTGGCAAAATCTAAGATATTATCTCCAATTTGGAGTTTACTTTATATTTCGGTTGGTTGAAAGCTGCACACATCAATGTGAATCTGTCGGCCAGTTCACTCATGGTATAGCGATGTACCGCTTTGCTACCCTCCTTGTGTAAACCGGATGCATATAAATCCACTTGCACCTTTCTCATCATATCGACATGTGTCGAGCGACAAAGCTTACTGCTACCGAATTCATGAAGTGGCAGGAATACATTATCTCCTTTAGCTTCGTCATAAATTTTTACTAGCCTTTCAATCTTACAATGCTCGAGTAATTTTTTGATCTTAACATTATAGCCACTCTTACCACTGACATATTTTAAAATTGGGAACTTGAATTCATATTGCTTTATAATATCCAAGGCAAATTTCATTATTGGTGTTTCTACCTCAGCTTTGCTTGCATTTTCTCTTTTTGTTTTTTGAGGCAAATAATGGATATAGGGTATTCCATCCTCACTTACAGAAACTTTATCCATTGTTAGAGCTTTAAAGTCACTAATCCTACAACCAAAAGAACATTGTAAAAGAAACACATCCTTTGTTTCCTGTAATTCCTTTGGAACTTCTGAAACCATTATCTGTAAAAATTCATCCTTATGGAGAAATCTCGGATCATCATATTCTTCCCTCATCACCTGGGCTTTCCTTTTTTTTCCAAGTTTTCGGAATGGAGAAATCTCAATTTCATCTCTTTCCTCCAATTCATTAAAGAATGCCTGTAATTTTTTCATCCGGGTTATGACTGTGTTTCTCTCGCGAACTTGTTTCGGGAGATCCCTTGTTTTCATATCAGCAAAGACTTTCGGATACTTCTCTACATATGTGTATTCTTCTGCAAAGAAATGCATGAGATCCATCAGCATATTTGAATCGAATTCGTTAGGGGTAATCTTTGATAAGTGTTTAATTGCGAGATATCGTTTCAAAGATCCCAAAACAACATTATAGTGACGCTTTCTTCCTTCTCCAAAAATTTTATCCCGGAACCCTTCCACTATAAATCTCTCATATCTTTTTAGAAGGGTTTCGGATTCTATAACTGGTTCTACAGGGTTTTCAATTGAGGCTATCTCCGCTTCAAAGAGTTCTCCTGTAATATGTGTCTTGTCCATTCTTTCACATAAGGACTGGTATGCTGCCCTCATCAAGTTCATTTCATTGTCAATCTGATTTTTCAAATCCTGATTAAAAACAGATACCTTTGCCTTGAGAGTACCTTCTATTGTGAACTTAGACAAGTCCTTTAAATCAGCTTTAATTTCGCTCTTATGATAAAGCTCTACTTCTCGGCCTTCTCTTAATCGGAATCTTAGTTTTATACTGCCTTGCGATTTTGAGGTTCTGATAAAAAAGGTGATTCTTTCCATGGTACAAGTCCTTCAAAAATATGGTGGTGCAAATATAGCGATTTTGCACCACAGAATTAAAAATTTGCACCACAAATATGAAACGCAGTAAAATAGAATGAAATATTAACTATTGAATATCTTTTAATTATATAGAATAAATATTTTATCTGAGAGTAAATTTGGAGCCCCACCGGGGTCACCTCCCAAAATCGCAAAGCAATGAATCTCAAAGCTTTGCGATTTTATTATATCTAGTTTGCACAACATTTGCACAACAGATTATATTATTGCAAAACTACAATTATGTTTTAAAACATAAAATATTCCTATAATTAATCCAAATTATTATTTTTGTAGTTTAATCTCGAATTCTGACATGGCGGATAATGGAGTAATAGAGATTACGGTTAAAGGGAAAAATGGAAATGAACCATTGACACCTGATAACTTTGACATCAAGGAGATAAAAAGTCTTTTTGATATCGTTGAAGCCTTGTTATATCCTAATCAAAAAATTAAGAGAGCACCTATTACCTATTCCATAGAAAAAGGATCCGTTAGAAATATTTTTAAAACCACCCCTCAAAGTGCCGCGGTATTCCTTACTATTATAAGTATGGTTAAAGACAATGGTAATTTAGACGGATTGGAAATAGAAACAGCTCGTGCCCTTAGCGAGGTTCAAAAATCAGCTCATAGAACAGGGTATACATATGAATTTGGTGAATATAAAGCTTCCGAACCTAAACTGGTAATCTCACATGAAACGTCTTATCATGTAAATGAAAATTTATGGGCTGATGCTGAATTCTATTTTTATGGGGTATTGGTTAATGCAGGGGGAAAAGACAAACCGAATATTCATATTCAAACCAAAGACAAAGGTTTGCTTATAATAAAGACTGAAAAAGAATACCTTGAAGAATTAACTGAAAATGTATTGTATAAACATTTTTCAGTAAGGGCTTTGGGAAGACAAAATATTGAAACAGGAGAATTAGATCCTACAAGTTTGGTTCTGATGGAACTTAACCCGCATGATCCGTCTTATAATGCTCAATATCTTGAAAGATTAATAAAAAGGGCTACTCCTCATTGGGAGGATGTGAAAGATGTTGATACTTGGATATATAATTTAAGAGGAGGAAATGGCTAAAAAAGAAAATATACCCAATTATAGTGTTATTCTTGACACCAGTTTCATAATTCGTCTTTTAGACCTAAATTCACCCTTGCACCAAAATGCCATAGATTATTTCCGGTACTTTCTAAACAATGATATCCTACTCTATTTTTCTACTATTTCAGTAGCCGAATATTGCGTAAAAGGCGATTTTAATGATTTACCTTTCAACAACCTTAGAATCCTTCCATTTAATATTTTTCATGCCAAAGAAGCCGGAATTTTCACACGAATTCTATTTAATGCAAAGAAGACCGGTGAGTTAATAGTAAAGGAAAGAGTTGTTGTGCCTAATGATTCAAAAATCCTTGCACAGGGTTCTTACGAAAAGGGAATCAAATATTTCGTCACATCAGATTCTGAGTCTTTAAAATTTATTGATATTTTACGAAAAGAAGGAGCAACGGATATAGAGCATTTAGACATCCACACTCCGTGTGGCGTAAAATTCGGATATTTAGAATTAGAAGAATGAGAAAACTGAATAAGTCCAACAAATTAATTTATAAAACTATTTTTCCCTGATGGCATATAAATACAATGATGGAAGTCGGTCTGACGAACTTATCAAAAAGATGATCCCTGTAATGGTTCTTTGGTCAATGTATTCATGGACCCAACAACATACTTATGGAGATTTAGCTAAAATAGTTGGGGCTAAAACACCAAGGTTAGGATACCAATTAGGATTAATCGACGATATTTTTGTTGATCTAAATAAAAAATATAACCGTAATATCCCAACACTAAATGCCTTAATAGTAAATGCAAATACTGGTTTGCCCTCGGATGGTTTAGATTATGTTGAGACATCCTATTCATCTCTTTCAAAAGAGGAAAAGGAAACATATGCAAAAGGTAAGAATCAGAAAGCTCATGATTATGACTATTCTTGGGTATTGAATGAATTGGGTTTGACATTGCCTACTCTTCTTCCTTCTTCTATAATTGACTCAGCAAGGAAAAATATTAGTTCACACAAAGGTGGAGAAGGAGAACACCATAAACGTCTTAAGGATTTTGTTTATAATAATCCGGAATGTCTTGATATAAAGAATGTAGTCAAATCTGAGAAAGAGTATAGTTTAATATCTGGTGACATACTTGATATCTATTTCAAATCAAGCAATCAGATATGGGCGATAGAAGTCAAGTCTCATATTTCTGCCGATGCTGATATTTTAAGAGGAATTTATCAATGTGTAAAATATAAAGCCATTCTTGAAGCTGAAAAAGCGGTTAAACAATATAATTCGGATATACACACCTTGTTAATTCTCGAAAGGGAAATACCACAAAAATATGCGGAAATAGCGTATTTCTTGAATGTTTCTTATATTGATAATTTCCACATTCCAACTTAGTTATTCTTTTCTTTTTGTGTATAATTCCAGGTGGTATAGGAACATTAGAGCCGAACTAATATAACTGGAGATTTCATAAGATAAAGAAAAAAGTAGTAAGAGATGAGCTATAACAAATCAATTAGGGAAGAGGAATTAAAGAATAAATTGAGAGTGGATTATTTTCAAGAATACGATGCTACTCCGATTTTAGGTAATGTGGATTTCGCAGTTGCAGTACCAAATCCAATCCCTCAATTGAAAGAAACAGAATATTTCTTTTGGGCAGAATCAAAGAAGGGGAACCAAAATGATATATATGAATCCATAACTCAACTTATTCTTACTATTGGAAAGGAAAAAACATTTGATTCTTTTCTTCCTCCTGCTTTTTTAGGGGCCTTCGATAGTGAAAAGATTGCGTTTATTTCATATAATAGTGTAATAGATATCTTTAACCAGAACGATTTCAATTGGAAAATTGCCCCATCTGATCATTCAACAAAAGAATTTCAACAGGTTCTTTCAGTTGTTAAGAATATTTTGGATAAAGAGGTTTTAATTTTTAAATTTTCCGATGATTCAAAAGAGCTGAAAAGATTTATCAAAAAAAATTTTAAAATCGGAAAAACCAAAATATCAAAGATACAAATCAATAAAAACAATTTTACAGCAATTTATCAAAAATGGCTTAAAGAAGTAAAACCATTTATACAAGTAAATTGGGACGAGGCCAAAAAGCAAAGAATTTATGATTATAATTTCTATCTGGCAGACATAATGTCAGATAATAATTTTTCCTTTAAAGAATTGTTTGTCAGACTAAAGAATGATTACTATGAAATAGGATTGAAAAAGGATGAAATGGGAGCTTTTGATTCTAAAACCGTTTATTTCAAAGATGATCAGATAGCTCATACGAAGTTTTGGAACCGGTATAAACGTCCCCCTAAAAAAGAATATTGGGATTATATTGTGGAACGTCAAGACTTGTTAGTACCTCAAGACATAAGGGAAAGGAGAGGATCTTATTTCACCCCTCAACAATGGGTTGAACTTTCTCAACAATATCTAGCAGAAGAATTCGGGGAAAACTGGCAAGACGAATATTTTATTTGGGATTGTGCTGCAGGTACAGGAAATTTATTAAATGGGTTAACCAATAAATATAATATTTGGGCTTCAACAATAGATCCTGCGGATGTAAAAGTTATGAAAGATCGCATTCGTAACGGAGCTAACCTTCTTGAAAATCATGTTTTTCAATTTGATTTTTTAAACGATTCATTTAATAATTTGCCACAATCCTTAAAAGATATTATTAATGATCCGGAATTAAGGAAGAAACTAATAGTCTATATTAATCCACCATGGGGGGAAGCTGCCAATGCCAAACAGATAAGAGGTACGGGCGATAATAAAACAGATGTAGCAGTAAAACATCTAACCTATAAGAAATATATTAATGATATAGGTATAGCAGGAAGAGAACTTTTTGCTCAATTTATAATAAGAATCTACCAAGAAATTCCTGGATGTAAGCTTGCACAATTTTCAAAGTTGAAAAATTGTGCAAGCTCCGAATTTCCAACAATTTAGAAATGTATTCCGAGCGAAGCTCGGTCGAAATTTTTTAGTCCCAGCAGCAACATTTGATAATGTTAAAGGCAAATTTCCTGCAGGATTTTTTATCTGGGATCTAGAAAAAAAAGATATTTTTACTCAGACACAGGGTAGTGTTTTTAATAAGGATGGCGATTTTATTGGTTACAAAACCTTATTACCCGATAACGGTGACTCTATTAACGATTAGATAATATCTACGAGGAATAGGCCGGGGGAACAAAAAATTGGTTTTATGTCAGCTAAAGGTAATGACTTTCAGAACCAAAGCTATATTTTCATAATAAATAGAAAAGACCAATTGCCCCATCCTCGTGGCACTAATATTACCGATAAGAACCTCAGGGAGATAGCTATATATTTTGCTGTTCGCCATGTAATAGAAGCGACATGGATAAATGACCGGGATCAATTCCTTTTCCCGAATGATGGCTGGAAAGAAGATATAGAATTTCAAAATGATTGTTTAGTCTTCACATTATTCAATAATAACATTAAATCAGAAGAAGGTATAAATCATTGGATTCCTTATAAAGAAGATGAAGTTAATGCTAAAGACAGATATAAGAGTCATTTTATGATAAACTATATAAATGGAAGTTTCCCAAAAGGAGAGCTTTCAAATTTAAGTGACAAAGGAGATTCCAGAAGACCTCTAGAATTCTCTGTTGAAGCTATGGAAGTTCTTAATGCTGGAAAGGAACTATATAGGTATTATCATTCCATGGGAAATTCTGACCCAAATGCTTCATTCTATGATATCCGAAAATATTTTCAGGGAATCAATGAAAAAGGTAAAATGAATAATTCTAGTGAGGATAAACAATACATGGATTTATTACGAGATCTACGGGATAAACTAAAGGTTCTGGCAGAAAAAATTGAACCTTTGGTGTATGAGTACGGATTTCTCAGAAAATAAATTTTTAGTCTCTAAAATTTGCAAATAAATATTAAATTGATTGGGCCTTCTCAGTTAAAATAATTTATCTTTATTTAAGAATGTAAAAGGCAAGTTCTTCCGAGCATTATATTGTTGATGTAATTGATAAGATTTTTCAGATCCTATTTCTCTCCAAGCATCTTTATTTTGATAGGTTTTTTCTTTAAGACTCTAAATCTTCAACTTCCTCACTTAATAAGATTCTTGTTTTTTTTGCATGATTTAATTAAAGTCTCCGGATCTTTAGGCCGTAACAATCCTTAAAAAGGAAAAAATAAAAGAAAAGATTAATAGAAATACATAAAATTTAAGATTGGTTTAATGGATTAAATTCATTTTATTCCTACTTTTCAGCTTTCTGTGAGCCAAAAATTGAGTATTTTAGGTTCATTCTCCCGGTTGTGAAAAGTTCGCCTTTTACGTCCGGGGAATTAGCTATCCAGGCCTGTATTTACAGGCCTTTTCAGAATAAATTCTGAATAGACCTTTTATTGAAAATTTTGAATAGTACGGAAAGTAAAAATGGAAGAAAAATTTTATTTGATTTCTCCATTTATGATTCTCTCAACATCAGAAAGTCGATAAGTAATTTTCTTCCCTCTCTTAATCTTCTTAAGATAGCCATCTTTATCCCATCTCCATAGAGTGGAACGACTCACTCCTAATCGTGAAGTAGCCTCTTCAATAGTGAGAAAAGTTTCTTTAGGCTTTGAGAATGTCATGGCTTTCGAAATGGCAGTTTCAACTGCACTGGCAAAATCTTCAGGAGATATCATCATCAGGTATTGTGGAGAGTTGTTAATTTCATAGCAATTCATTGTGAAAATTTGTTTTTGATTATTGTTTTATCACTGCAAAGTTATGGCAGATATTTTAACTAACTGCAACACAATGAATACTTTATATTTATTTAAATTATCATACTCTGATTGTATCATAATCATGTTCTAAACTCCGATTTATGGGGATTTTCACATATGTTCAGTAAAATCATACTCTGATTTTTAACACGATAGTTTCAAAATAGGAAAGCTTTGAAATAATGTCCTATTTTTATAAGTTACCTCGAAAGTCAAGAGACTTCCGTTCCTAATTTTTCATCCTCAGAAATTATTTCTAATTTGGAGTTCGCCTTGTATTTGGGCATTTCTCATGCTCACTATGGTGTCTTACTAAATTCTTTTTCCTCTTTATGGTTATTAGAGAACAAGCTATAAGGGCAAATTTTTAAATGTAGATAAGGCTAAATTTTTAAGAATGTATTAACTTTGCAGATGTAAGCATCCATTTTCATGAATGACAGAGTAGCATATTGGGTGGACATAGCAGACTATGATTATGATACTGCAAAGGCTCTTATGGAGAGTAAAAGATATCTCTATGTTGCTTTTATGTGCCATCAATTAATTGAAAAGATGCTTAAAGCATATTGGAGCAAGGTGTTAGATACTCCACCTTTGAAGATACACACTTTATCAAAGCTTGCTGAAAAGACTGGTCTGCTGGAACAGATGTCTGAGGAGCAACTGAATTTTATTGACAGAATGGAACCTCTCAACATAGAGGCAAGATACCCTGACTATAAGATGAGTATTCAGCGAAGATTGACTCCAGAGGTATGCCAATATATAATAGAGGAAACCAACAATTTAAGACAATGGATAAAGGAGAAGTTATAAGTCTTGTTAAAAGATATAAGGAGTTGGTAAGCCAACATCTCCCTGTCAAGTCATTATATCTATTTGGTTCCTACAGCAAAGGTGGCTATACAAAGGAAAGTGATATTGATGTGGCTGTAATAGTACCTACAGACAGAAGTGAGGATACATGGTGGGAAGATAGTTCCTTACTATGGTCATTATGCCGTAAAGTTAGCACTACTATAGAACCAGTTTTGATGTATGAAGGAAGTGACAGTCCTCTCTACTATGATGTGATGAAGACTGGTATAGAGATATGAATTATTAACCTTGAAAACCGGTGTTGTTTTACTAAATGTTTTAACCATAAAGATAACAAAAAGTATAACTCTCTTACACATACCCTACTAAATAGTATCTTTATAAGTACTCTTAATCATTGGGTCGCTGGTTCGAGCCCCACCGGGGTCACCTCCCAAAATCGCAAGAAGTTGAATTCCAACTCCTTGCGATTTTCTTTTCTCCAATTTGCTCAACATTTACCCAATCCGATTTTCAAATCACCCAGTTAAAATTTAAACGTACCAATATTATGGTGGTATAAATTACTAGGAGTGGTATATTTTCTTGATAAGATTTCTCTACTAATTCCTTTGATATACTTGATAAGATTTCTCTACTAATTCCTTTGATATACTTGATAAGATTTCTCTATTAATTCCTTAGACATACCATTACATTATATCAAAAGGTGTATGATGCCACCTTCCCATATAAATGTGTGGCGATTTCGGAAATAACAAGCCCAGACCTCATCCTCACTTATAGGAGTGCCATTTTTCTTGATATGAAGTTTTTCTCGATTTATAAGATAGGTTAATTGAGGTACTGTCAAACCTCTACCTTCATTTACCAGGCAATATAACATAGCATCTTCAAGTCGCATCCGGATTTAATTTCTTGCAAAACTAACTCTTTATTTCATCGCCACAAATGTTCCCGGGCAATTGCATTATTAGGCCATAAATAAAAAGAAGACTTTATCGGATTCCAAAAATAAAATGCAGAAAATCAGCGTTAATAGAAATAAATAAAAATCTAAAAACAATCAATTAACTTTATCATCATGAAGATAATAAGCAAATTAACCTTTGGCCTAATAGGAGCTACTATTATCTCAGCATGCGGCCATAAACAGGCCTCTGCACAAACTGAGGAAGTAGCCAATGATTCGGTACCGGTAGCAAAGGTTTATTACACTAAAGAGATCACACCTGAGTCTCTTGTAAAGATCTATGAGGCACTGGGTGTAGAAGCCAATGGAAAAGTGGCCGTAAAGATTTCTACAGGAGAGTCAGCAGAATCTTACAACCTTAGTCCGGCATTGATTAAAGATTTAGTACAGAAAGTGAATGGTACATTGGTGGAAAGCAACACTGCTTATCATGGTAACCGCAACACCACCGAGGCCCATCTCCAGGCAGTGGCAGAAAGAGGATATCTGGATGTAGCACCTGTTGACATTATGGATGCAGAGGCAGATATCAAGATACCGGTTAACGACACAACCTGGATTCATTATGACATCGTAGGCTCACATCTTCCAAACTATGACTTCATGATCAACCTTGCTCATTTCAAGGGTCATCAAATGGGTGGTTTCGGAGGCGTGCTGAAAAACGCCAGTATCGGGGTTGCGTCTTCAGCCGGTAAGACCTATATCCATTCTGCAGGACGTACCGAAGACGTAGACCACATCTGGGAATACACGGACAATCAAGATGGATTCATCGAAGCCATGGCTTCTGCAGCTCAAGGTGTACACAATTACTTCAAGCAACCGGGCAAAGATATCGTATATATAGATGTAATGAATAACATGTCGATTGACTGCGACTGCAATGGTCACCCCAAGGCTCCGGTGTTGAAAGATATGGGCATTCTTGCTTCTACCGATCCTGTGGCCCTTGATAAAGCGGCCATTGATATGGTGTTCAACCATGAGTCGGTTGAAGGAGATGACGCTCAGCCATTCATCGAACGCGTAAAGAAGATGCACGGCACTCATATCATAGACCACGCTGAAAAGATAGGATTAGGCACTACTAACTATACTATCGTAAACATCGACTGAAACGATCAGCATTACTTTACAAAGCGGGTGAAGGACTTTAATTAGACCTTCACCCTCTTTCTTTATGGAATGTTTTTTCAGTTAAGTATCAAGACTATTCATTTCTCCTTTAATTACCTACATGAGTCTTTAAAAATGGGTAATTGTTATCCAGCCTTCATCATCCGGATCAGATATGGTGCAGTAGTCAAGAATCGATGTATCAAGATATTTTTCCAATATCTTTTTTGATTGAAACTCCACCAGTGACGGAGGACCGAAACTACATCCTTTAAGTCTCAGAGATACACCTTTTGAAATCTTTATCTTATATTCATTACGGAAGAAACAATCAGTAAATTCAGCGTTAGATTTACAATCCAAGATACCTTGCATATTATCTTTGTGACCCGAACCTATATTAAACACCGTCTTATTAAATATGACCTTGGAATAACCATTTCCAATGTTTACCAGACCACGGAAATCACAATAATCAGAATAAAATTCTGCTCCATCAGGCACATTTACATCAGAGATGGTATTCATAACGTCGTATACCGATACTCCATATAATCTTACCATCTTTACCTTATTGAAAAAGAGTCCATAATCAATAGTAGGAAGGCCTGTCAATATAATGTCACTGACTTGTATTTCATTTTTTCCTTCATCATCCCCTGTGAAATAAAAGCCATAAACTTTATCCAAAGCATCTTTACGCACATTCACTATAGGATTATTTCCGGTTTCCAATGAAGCTCCCTTGTTTCCGGCCAAAGTAAATATCCATCCATCGTTGCCTGTCACCACTCCACCCCTTTTATTGGTAAGTTTTGAATTACCTCTTTCCGGTTGTGTAGTAGCATCCACTTTTATTCCGTATCCCACATTACCATTTACAACGGAAGGACTTCCCAAAATATGGGAGGCCAATATAATATTCTGAGCATACATAGTGGAAATCTCAGGGAATAGATCTAACCGAAGGTCTTTTACTTCGCTTTTACCATATAGCGATTCATTACCGCTGATGGAACTATTATTGAAATATTTTATTCCATAGAATTCATTCTCAATGTTATTATAAACAGTGAAAGCTGATTTCACCTCATCTTTTTTGTTATCGTATGAATCCTGCCCGATTAAAATTCTCAACACATCGTCAGAAGATTTTCTGGTATTTGGCACTTTACCCGTAATTGTACCAATCTTATTGTATTCAGTATGTATCAGATTACAATTCGCTACCACACAATTTTTATAACTACCCCTACCTGAAGAAATACCGGTGAAGAGAGCCCCGATATATCCACTTTTTATGACAGAATTTATAACCGATGTATTCACAATAGTATATTCACTGGGCAAACTTCCCGCTATACCTCCCACATTTGCATCATCAGAAGGTGACTGGAATTCACCGTCGGTGGATTCTACCATGCTGTTTTCCAGTTTACAATTTTCTATAAGTAATGTACCTCCGTCAGATTGCTTATAGTAACCTACAAATCCCCCTACATTCCAATCACTTATAATGTTGGCGTTATATAATCTTAGATTTTTTATAGTGCAACCACCGCCTCCGGTACATACGAGTCCCGCATTATTTAGCTTCCTCCTGCTGGTAATGTGGTTGTTCGTTTTTTTCTCAGCGAAAGGATCATAGAAGTCTTTTCGGTTATCAATCTTCATATTATAGATTGTGTAACCTTGACCATCGATAGCACCTTTAAACGCCAATGGCTCATTTGGTCCGGTATTTATCTTTCCGTTATACCAGTCCCAATTCAGATTACCTGCAAGATCATTGCCAATGTAAGACAGATTACTTGAAAAACCGATCCACCCCTCTCTTACATAAGGTTCGGCCAAAGCAAAATCTATATCATTCACAAGAAGGAACCTACAATGGTCATAAGACCAAGGCACTCTATAACCGTTGGAATTACGTCTGAATTTTGCCTCTGATACGCCGCCATTCAGTGTTGCTCTTCCTGCAATTAGGTTGTATACAAAATTTTCGTATACTTCCAGATCAGGATTTTTCCCGTCGGGAGTAGAAGAAAATGCCGGATATGTGGTGACAGTTCCATCCTTATCAATCCAGGTAGGTATATCCTCTTCAATAAAATCAAAACCATTCGACCTGTCTGCCAGCCATTTCAATCCATGAGCACTCGATACAAAAAAATCAATTCCAGGTTTCAATCCCCAATTGGAAATATTGTTGATCTTATAACTAAGTCCCGGCGCAAGTTCACCTTCCACTAACATTCCTTCATCGTAATTAAAATCATTAGTTACGTCGGGAGAAATCTGCATATCCACTGAAATATCTGCATTCAGATATTCATCCAATATTATATTGGTGCGGTAATTTCTTCTTACCGGCACATTATAGAGCTTCTTAAAAGGCAGCCCCAGATCATTTCCTTCAGCATCATAGAAACCTATATCTATAATATCTACAGTAGAGAAAGCTTCACTATCCGGCGCATCCAGATTAAATGCTCCTGCCGATAATACGTAACTCATAGAGGCCCAGATATATTCTTCCTCTCCCACAAACAATCTCTGGCAATATTTGCTTCTATTGCCTTCATAGTCCATTTCCTCCTTCATACCGTTCAGCCCTACTTCAAATTCCATATATTCCGGTATTCGGAATTTTGAGAAACCTGCGAGTGTATAAGAGGTAGACTGATTTATATCTTCATCTGTGTTAAGGACCACTGTGTTGTTCACCAAGTCAATTCTACGCGCCACTTGTGCAATGGATATGGAGGATTGCTTTATATCTATATTATTGTCGTGAAGCCGTTGCCAGGCTTCTTTGGTGAACCCTATATTAACCTGAGCTACCGCTCTGTGAAGCACTATATTAATATTCTGGCTGATATTGTTAACATTAAATCTATGGCTCGCACAGAACACATCTCTGGCATCCATATTGTTTAACTGACCCACAGATGAAATCAACATGCCCGACCCCTGATCTTCTTCCAATTCCTGTGTATCATATCTGGCATTAATGTTTTGAAGTTCATCCACATTATAATATGTGTTACGCACTTCGTCACCTTGACCCTGTGCCCAAAATACCATCACATAATCCTTATCTTTCGCCACTGTAAATTCCGGAATTTCATCGTACGGAAAATTACAATAGATAGTGTGCCGGTCACTTTTCTTTCCCTCGGCATCCGGAGTCGGCACCTTAAGGTATGATCCATCAGGCTTTATTTCATATAAAGCATAAGTGAGATAATGAGCCCTTGTACCATCCCCAATCATGGGATGATTCTCGGCCCAAAGGTAATCACCGGGACCTACAACAGAAAAATCCTGTGACCTTGTTGCCACAGATTTTTCCATACCTACGGTGAATTTTACAGTTACCTCTTCCGAATAGGAATCATTCAGTTCAAAATAATCATCCTTACATCCCGATAGAAAGAGACTGCACAGTAAAAAGGTGAGTAAAGTTATTTTTGTTGAGGCTGACATAATGAATCTTATTCGATAGTTTCTCCCTTTAATATCATGTTTTTATCTAAAATAATATTGGAGCGATAATTTGATAAGAGGGGTATATTATCAAATTTTATAAGTTTCTTCATCTTACCCGACGGAGTAGGGAAATCTATAAGCAATTCCAAGGGTACATATGTTGCTACTCCCGGATTTTCTTGATTAGGAGGAAGAACAAAACACATAGAGAGCCAGTTGTAACTTGTACTTCCGGCTGTCGGATCCCTCTCTGCAATTTTCAGCACATAATTACTATTCAGGTAGGTAGGCACATAATTCATACTGAAATTAAAACTGTTGTGACCGGTATCGCCGGAATCACCCAAAGCTTCAAAACTGCTCACTCCGTTTGATACATTGTAATTTGTTGCAGTACCAAAAACCTTACATCCGGTCTCTATTTTACCTAACAAATCTTTTGTCACTGACTGTTCTCCAGTCAATGAAAGCAATTCACTGTCGGAAATTCCGAAATTAATCTGAGCAAAAGGGCGTCTCAATTGAAAAGAGTGGATTTCAGAAGAAGCATAAGGAATAATCTTATACGAAAAACAAAAGGCTTCTCTATTGAAGTCATTGTTTAGAAAAGGCTTATCTTCATTTCCCTCATAATTATTCAAAATCAATACATTTTTCAGAGAATAATGTCCACTTTCGTCTAAAGTCTGATAAAAATCATCACCGATTTCATGGTCGGTGGAAATAAGATTCTGATTAGCATCATATTCCCTATCACCTCTTTGAGCCCAAAGGCATACGGTATATTCAAGTCCTTTTATAAGTTTGAGAGTAAGAGGTGTAGGGGTTTCGTGCCTTTGATTGTCTTTATATTTAAAATTTTTGATTCTTATTTGTTCCTCTTTTACTGAAGATCCCTCCTCTCCACCGTAAGTTTTCCATAAATTCAATGCAACTTCATAATCTTTCGGATCAGAATATTCACTTTCTACGGGACGTGGATTAATTATCACCCGGTTGCCCTTTGCATCAAATACCTGGCAAACCATAGTATCGAACAGATCTTCATAACCCATCATCTCAGAGGCATATGCTCTGGTTTCCATTCCTTCTTCTTCCGGCAACCCTATATTAAAAGTCAAGGAAACAGTTTCATATATATCCGTATCTTCCAAATCTTCATAACTGAGGTTTGAATCTTCGGAACATGAAGTTGACAGTGCAACAGTAAGAACGAATAAAATTGAATATAACTTTCTTATATGTTTCATCTCAAATCCTAATTAAATCCCTGAGTCAGGAAAAATAATTATATCTCCGTCAAAACCGGGATTCAAACCGAATCCTCCGTCTCCGGATTTGGTTAAAAAGTCTCCACGAATCACAGTATCTGTATTCCTCCATAAGGGAACCTCAATTGCCGGTAGATATAAAGTGTAATTCTTCGGGCCTTTAATTGACAATACCGCTGTCAAACCGGATTCTCCCGGATTCATCAGCATATAATCAGATGCGATCAAAGCCCTGGATTCTGAAAGAGGCAAAATCTTACATTTGAATTTCTCTCCTGTAGAAGAATTGGAGAGACGGTCAGACAAAGCATTATATGAGGTAGGGAAAAACCATGCATAACTCACTTCAACCTCAAATAATGATAAATCATCTCCTTGTTTCTGAAGAAACTTATCGAGATCGTTAGTAATTATTGAAAATTTACCGGTGGGTCTTTTCATTTCAATATCAATTCTGGCTGCCTCACTTTTCACTTCGAAATTACATTCACCTCTGAAGCAGTCTCTCATGGAGGTAATACTATTTTTATCACCGGTAAGAGTCACCGAATTTAATGACTCGAAATCATAAAAATAATTACCCTCAGCCTCTCTTAAAGAAATCCAGGCTATGGCACTATATTGACCGGGTGGAAGTGTCACATTAAAATTCCAATCTGAATTCTCAGAGACAAATTCTTTTTCTATAAAAATATTTTCTACAGGTATATTCGATTGGCTTAAATTATCTCTATTGAAAATTTGAACCGTGAGGCCGGCGATCATTGGTGTATAATCTAAGGAGACAGGTTCTGTATTCCCCTCAAAATTGATACCTCCGGTTAATTCGTCGCAGATATATTGTCTACCTTCCATAGTTCTAATCCACGAAAGGCTAACCTCCACGTCTGATCGACTGCCCGGTAAGTTTTCATTTATTGCCTTAGAATCATTTTCATCAGAGCATGATGCCACAATTCCTGATATCAACAATAAGATGATACCAAGCAGTTTCTTTTGAAGAAAATTCTTTTTATTTGGTAATGAAAAAAGTTTCATGGATTAAGGTAAAATTCATCCTCACGATGAAGCCAACAAAGTTATGGAAATATCTGTAACTATCCAATTCTTATAGTTATATAACGCTTCATGGAATCTGTTATTATAGACATGAGATCATACCCTATTTTTAAGTTAAGGGCTCGTGTGTTGGATTTAAGTAGCTGAGAGGTGTCATTGTGAGGAAACAAGCGGACTAATCTGTATAATATCCAAATACTTAAACTTTGTTATAAACTATCAAACGTGATTTTAATATTGAGAATAGTAAAATAAGTTATATTTGAAGCCGGAATATCCTTTAGAAAGTAGCGATACACTGGCTCCTTATAACAGTTTTTACAAAATAATTTCAATGTTTTTTCGTTAGAAGTGGAGAGAGAAGATGTAGAAATTTTCCATTTATCAATGAAACCTTTAATCTATAGTTTTACCTATATTATTCTTATTTTCCTTATTCTTTCTTCATGTGCAGAAAAAGAGGAAATTATCAATCCCACTATTGATGAACAGGAAAAATTTATAGGGGATGTTTCCTTCTCATTAACTTTGGACAATGGAACTGATGAGAGGGCTGAGCTCTCATTTGAATCTTTTAATGATTCTCAGGAAATAAATAACAGCACTATCGGGAAAGGGCAGCTGATAGATTATTTATATCTGATGGCCTTGGATAGCAAGAATAACCCGATTGATTTCACCGTATCGGATAAAAACGGTGAATACACCTGCCACAAGGATAGTAAAATCATAGAAATTAGAAAACCTTTCACTTCATCCGACGGTGTCTACAGGTTAGTAATTCCTTTTTATGCCGAGACTGATAAGGTGATATTCTGGGCTCAATGTGGAAAGGCCAAGACATTGACTCAAGATATGCCTGCTTTATTCGATCTTTCTTCACTCCCTGTTGTAGGCATAGATTATAAAAGTGCTTTAAATAATGATGAATCACGAGATGCATTTTGTGCCGTATATACAAGGAAGCACGATGGATATTTAGGTGTAGAGGAAATAGTGCTACAGCGTCCATTTGCACAGGTTAATCTCGGCTCCGTACTTGATGACTTTGAAGGTGCCAAAACAGATTTAAATCTCTATATCTCTGAGACAAGGATGGAAGTTTCCGGTGTTGCCAACAGATACGATCTGGTAACCGGAGCATGCTATTTCATCGATGATGATTATTTTAATGAATCCACTGACTATCCTATCTCGTTTGAACAGACTCCTATATTTTCATCACCCAATGACTATCTGTATTATTTAATGGGGTCGAGTGGTAGTCCCGCAGAAGGAGACACATCAGCTACTCCTGAGGACACCGGAAAATTGGTATATGAAAAGTCTCGATGGATATCAATGAGTTATTTTCTCCCATTGGGTTCAAAGATGATTTCTTCTACAGTCAACCTTCGTTTTACCCTTGCCGGTATAAGAAAAGAAAAGGATATGGAAGTGCCTTATTCTAATATACTTGAATTGAAAAACGTGCCGGTAAAGCATAATAATCAAACTAATATAGTAGGGTGGATAATCAGTACGAAGCCTAAAATTTACGTACAGTTATCTCCTGATTTTAATAAAGACTCATCTGAATTTTTTGATCCTGAATAAGTTAATTATCCACTATACTTAACTTATGAAAAAGAGAATTCATAACTTTTTTCACGATATAAAGATGCTCCCCTTTACGGTGGCTCTTGTATGCGGTTTTTTGCTTATTTCCACTTCATGCTCCCATAATGATAAGGAAGAGGAAATAGACATAAGGGGTAAAGTAACCTTAAAAATTGACCTCAACAGTTTATATACCTCTTCACGTGCCTCGGAGTCATCTTCTCCGGGGAATGACGCTGAAAATTATATAGACACTGACAACCTGGTCCTTCTTATCTTAGACAGTAATGACGACATTCTGACTGCCTTAGAAGGGAACTCCTATAAACTTCGTGAGTCTTATATATCTCCCTTTTCAAAATATTCTCTGTATTATGAACTTGAAGATGAAGATATCCTTCAGAGAATAAAAAACAAGGAGAACCTTGGATTGATGGTACTTGCCAACTGGAAAAATTATGACAACAATTGCAAATTCCCTGATTTTTCCAACTTTATAAATCAGAATGCGTGGGATCTTCTTTCTTCTTACACTTTCCTTACTCAACTGGGTGAAGAGAATTTCAGTTGGATGCCCGATATACAAGAAAAAAGACTCATCCCCATGTTTGGTTACGTAAAAAGGATCGAATATGTAGTTCAGCAAATATGGGCTAACGTGAACCTTCAACGTGTCTTGGCCAAGATTGAGATCAACGACTATCTCTATAATGTCACTGATCCGTCAGGTAATACCACCTTGCAGATTGAAAGTGTAAAACTTACTGGATATCAATATAACGGCCGGCTTGTACCGGATAAAAACAATTATGACCATGCCACAAGTGTATCGAAGACATCCTTAATTGCAATAAAACCGAATCTGAATTTTGTAAAAATTCCGATGCCGGCACAAGGCAATATACCGGCCTACAACAAGTGGGTAGCATACGTTCCTGAAATGGTATTAGGTTCAAACCTTAATGATCCTGAACGCCCTTATTTTGACATTTCTTATTCCGACAAAAATGGGAATGCACCGATTTCAGGCAGATTCAGAGTAGATTTTGCCACTTACAACTCTAACTCCAAGCCAACTGTTGACAGTGATATCCATCCTAATCTATGGACTTCTTTCTTGCGTAATCACTTCTACCGATTCGATATAATGGCTATCACTAAAATAAGTTCATGGATCGATAATGAATTCGACGGCCATTTTCTGAGGTTTGGTGCAGGTTATTGGTTCCTATACAACGAAGATGAAGACAGTTACTATTATTACGATTTTGAAAATGAGGGTAATCTTCTTCCGGTAACCTTAACCTACAAAGATAATAAAGAATGGTGGTACATTACCCGTATGGAAGAGGGTGGACAGACTTATATTTTCTTTGAAGAGGAATGGGCTCGTATAAATGTTGTTAACGATACCTGGACTGTAAATTTCAGTCTCAACAATGATGAAACTGAGGAGCACGAACTCTATTTCAGAGACAATGAAACTAATGATAGAATACTTTGCTTCGATATAGAAGAGGTGAGGTATCTGTCACCCGACAATAAAAAAGTCACCATTAACTGGACTTATGTCTACGACCATGGTTATTGGGTAAAAACCTATATGTCTACTGACGAGGAGGAATGATTATCAGATTGTAATACCGGCTCCGAGCATCAGTGAACTTTGCTGATGGAAATTACGTAACTGGTAACCGATATTGATAAAGAATTTAGCACCAAAATAGGTTTTCAAGGCAATATTCTGATAGGAACCTCGATTTTCCCAAGGGGCTACGAGATTGTATCCACATCCTATATTTACCGCAAAAATCGGCATCTTCAATTCTCCATGGGCAGAAATACCGAATGTGAGCTGACGAAAGAAATTAGGAGTTGAAAATTTTATATCCTCCGATGTATCTCCCTCTATGTAATTGTGAGGCTTATCCGAACTCTGATCCCATTGCAAATCTGCAGAGCCTCCCACTCTCCACCAACGGCCAAGGTTGACCATAGGCGCAAAAGAGATCCCGGCGCAAGCAAAATGTCCGTTGAGCAATACAGGAGGGTCTATTCCTTTATAAACTCTTTTACGCGACGCGCCCCAAAGCATTACATCATATTGTATTTTCTTCCTATGTATAGTATCAGATATAAGCGGAGGGAAAGGTTTATGTAAAGGGTTAAGAGTGTATGTAACTCCCATACGTAATCCAAAAGAATTCACTCCCGGGTTTGGCCATGATGTATTGCCATTGGAAAAATGAGAAACTGTCAAACCCCCAAAAATGGATGTATTTTCACTGACTTTCCAACTCAATCCCAAGGCAAGATTTAGATATGCATTAACCTTACTGCCTACTGTCAGATTAAAATCTTGATTTGAAGAGGAATAGGGTTTCCAACCGAAGGAGGCGCCAAAATTCCATTCATAATCCAGACTCACATTTTGATTGAAATGCCAGAAAGGGCCTCCTTGAAAAACATATAGAAGGACCGGATACCCTATTTTTGATACGGATTTTGAAATTCCATGCTTTTCAAAAGTCCCTATATTCAGCACCGACACTCCTACCCCCTGATACCCTCCGGGAAGATAATTCCTAATTTCCGGGTCGGTGAAAGAAAATGAATATTTAAGCCCGACAGGCATAGAGGAATGAACATAGGTACGGTCCTCTACAGGCACTTCCTCTCTTAATTCATCACCTGCTGAAGATGGAATATAATCGGCACCTAAAGATACCGATAGGTTATTTACCACTGAAGAGGCAAGCAATATTAATCCGGGCAGAATCGCCATTCACTTCAATCAAATATTGGCTGCTCCTGTGGCCGGAGGATTAGGATCAGTGTCTGTTACTGTCCCCGAAGCAGGAGCCGGATCTTTGAACAGACCATCGAGATACTTCTCCTGGAACTTCTGCATCAACTCCCAAAGGTTAGGCACAAAGAGTGTGCCAAAGATAGCATTCATTGCCATACCGAACACCACTGCCGAACCGAGGTCGATCCGGCTGTTGGCTCCTGCTCCTGTAGCAAACATCATAGGCATCACACCGAAAACGAATGCACAGGCAGTCATCAGAATGGGTCGGAAACGGATCACACCGGCATCATGTGCAGCCTTTACAATATCTACTCCTGCTTTCCGGAAGTCCATTGCATACTCCACTATAAGAATTGCATTCTTGGCCGACATACCCAATAGCAAAATCAATCCGATTTGTGTATAGATTGTCAGGCTCTGCTTCATGATGATACACCCAAGAATGGTTCCCAGAATTGCCATTGGCATACTGAGGACGACTGCTATAGGACTTGTCCAGCTTTCGTATTGCGCCGCAAGCACAAGTATGGTCATTATGATAGCAAAAATGAATACGAAACTTATTGTAGTGCCCGACTGAGTTTCCTGATAGGCTATACCGGTCCAGGCATAAGAGAAATTTCTTCCCAATGTCTGGTGAACGATCTCTTCCATAGCCTTTATACCTTCAGAGGAACTAACTCCACTTGCCGGAGTGGCTGTGAGGGACGCGGTGGTATACATATTATATCGCGACACGCTCGGCTCTCCCATCATCGGTACAACTTTTGCAAATGTAGAGAATGGCACCATGTTTCCATCAGAATTTCTTACCGATAGAGAGGGAATTGCCTCTACACTTTGCCGAGAAAAGCCATTACCCTGAATCATCACACGGTAAATTCTTCCGAAATCAATAAAATCATTTACGTAAGAAGAGCCCATGTAAGAAGACAGAGCATTATAGACATCCTCGATAGAAAGATTTTGAAGTTCTACCCGATTACGGTCTATATTCACAGCATATTGAGGAACCAGCCCGGTCCAAAGAGATGTTATTTCCTTGATACGGCTATCTTTCGATGCTGCCATCTGGATTTGCTCCATAGCCTCCATCATTGCCGCAGTGCCCAGATTGTTGATATCAAGCAACTGCATCTGCAGACCTGAAGATACACCCAAGCCCGGGATTGCTGGAGGATTGATTGAGAAAATTATTGCCTCCGTAAAGCGTTCGGAGATTCGGTTGACTTCGTCGATTACATTATTTACATTGCCTTTCTTTCCCCGTTTACTCCAGGGCTCAAGAATTACGAAATAAGAACCATAGTTGGACAAAGCTCCGGCACCCATCATTGAGTATCCTGCCACCGACATTACATCCTTCACGTAGGGTATCTTCTTGATTTCAGCCCCTAATTCATCCACCAATTGCTCCGTTCTCTCCAGAGAAGCACCATCCGGCAATTGAATGGAAGTCATGAAATATCCCTGGTCTTCTGACGGAATATATCCTGAAGGCCACTTAACCAAGCCATAAAAAGCAACACCGGAAATTACAAAATATATAATTATAGAGATAAAAGGATGTGCCAGCATTTTTGCTGTGAGTCGTCCATAACCGTCTTCAGTGGCATGGAATCCCTTATTGAACCATTTCCAAAGGAAAAACTTAGTAGGCTTACGTGGAGTAAGGAAAAGAGCACATAATGCCGGTGTAAGTGTCAGAGCATTGAATCCTGAGAAAGCTGTAGATACCGCAATGGTAAGTGCAAATTGTTTGTAAAGTTCACCGGTAATACCGCTTATAAATGCTGTAGGGATAAACACTGAAAGCAACACAAGCACCTCTCCCACTATAGGTCCCTGGAGTTCTGTCATAGCTTTTTCCGCAGCCTGACGTCGGGTCATCAATCCCTTGTCTACAATTCGTGCACAGTCTTCCACCACCACGATAGCATCGTCTACCACAATTGCGATAGCCAGTACCAGTCCGAATAAAGTGAGAGTGTTAAGCGAGAAATTCATCACTTTCATTATGGCAAATGTGGCAATAAGCGACACCGGTATAGTAATCATAGGAATGATAACCGCCCTCCAGTTCTGTAGGAAAATAAGAATCACGGCCATCACAATCAGAGTGGTCAGCAGGAATGTGACCAGCACATCATCTATAGAGGCATTCACATAATCAGTGGCATTAAGCACCACATTATAGTGAATTCCTTCAGGGAAGTATTGCGAGAGTTCTTCAAGACGATCTAATGTGCCTTTAGCTACTGTGAGAGCATTGGCCCCGGGACGTTGAGCCACACCTATAAGAGCCGTCTCCCTTCCATTTATTTTAGACACGGCAGTATAGTTGGTACTTCCCAGCTCTATATTGGCCACATCCTTAAGACGCAGGATTCCATTACCATCGGTTCTCAGAATAATATCTCCGAACTGAGTAGCGGTTGTGAGCTGTCCCTGGGTGGTTAGGGTGAAAGCAAACACCGCATTATTATCACCCGGAGGATTACCAACTGAACCCGGCGACACTTCTATATTCTGAGCCTGAATTGCAGCAGCAACATCGTCGGGAGTTATATTGCGGGCTCTCATTCTCAGAGGATCGAGCCATACCCTCATACTATACTCTCCACCGCCGAAAGCATTTACCGCTCCTACTCCTTCCACACGGGAAAGTGCGTCGGTAATATTAAGTTGCGCGTAATTAGTAAGATAAAGAGCATCATAAAGTTCCGGATCGTCGGAATTCAGAGATATAAAAAGTACATTATCGGTGCTCTGCTTCCTCACGTTAATACCCTCCTCACTCACTACTGAGGGAATCTGAGCACTCGCCTGGCTTACGCGGTTCTGTACTTCTACAGCCGCATCGTCAAGATTTACATCGTTATGAAAAGTAATTGTAAGGCTATAACTTCCGTCGCTACCGCAGGTAGAACTCATATATAGCATGCCCTGCACACCATTTACATGTTCCTCAATAGGCACGGCTACAGCCTTTGCTACAGTCTCCGCATTGGCACCCGGATATGAAGCTGATACCGAAACTGTGGGCGGAGAGATATTGTCGGGATATTGTCCGATAGGGAGGGTTTTCACCGTGAGCACCCCGGCGAAAATCATCAGCAACGCCAGAACGGTTGCAAAAATTGGTCGGTCTATGAAGAATTTGGAAAACACGCTACAACGATTGGTATGTGATAGATTGAAAGGTATTTAGAAATTGAATTGGAAGAAAGGATAAGACAACCTTACCATACAAAGGAATCTACCTTGTCAATATAGGTTTCACCTTTTCTCCGGCCCTAACTGTCAGAAGCGCCTTAGTAATATACTTGTCGCCGGGACTGATACCCTTATTGATAACTCTAAGTGAGTCTTGGTAAATTTCTCCTACATCCAGACGTCGTTTCACGATTATGTCTGAATCATTTACTACATACATATATTTGCCAAGCTGGTCTGTAGCGATTGAAGCATCTTTTACCAGAGTGGCATGGGGATTCTCTCCATAAGGCAGAGTCACGGTGACATACATGCCTTGTTTAAGTTCATTGTCTTTATTAGTAATCTTACCCTGAAGAGTGATGGTACCAGTTGAACGGTCTACCGCCGGAGCCACATAAGTGAGGTCGGCAGTGTAGGTATGGCGAAGGGGCTCTTGAAATTGCAGGGGCACATTCTTGTAAAGTATTGACTCTTCTGTGGGATTACTGGCCGCCCTCATAGCCTCGTATCTTGAATCCTCTACCTCAAAATCCACATAAAGATGGGTGTTGTCATATATTTCGGCGAGTTTTACCGGAGAGTCTGCTCCGGTGATGTAATTGCCCGTGCTAAGCACATTATTGGTAGCATATCCCGAAATGGGAGCTGTGACTGTACAGTATCCATAATTTACCTGAGCAGTATGAAGCGCAGCCTTGGCATCTTTCACACTTGCTTCCGCCTGAAGGAAATCACTTTCTGCCTGAAGTACTTCCATACGGGAGACCGCATTATCCTCCAAGGCTTTCAAGACTGCTTCATAATGCGACTTGGCATACTGCAGATTACTTTCATTGCTCTTTAGAGTGGCCTCTGCCCTATGCAAAGCATCGATATATATGGTGGGATCTATAGTGAACAATACCTGTCCTTTTTTTACGTATTGGCCTGAAGAATAGTTCATGGTTTCCAGACGTCCGTTGACCAGCCCCACAACCTCGGCATAATATTCTGAAAGAAGATATGCGGGATAAGAATGATAAAGCACTACAGAATCAGAAAAAGCTTCTGCTACTTCAACAGGACGCACCATATCGGAATAATTCTCTTTCTTTTCCTTATGACATCCGGCAACCATTAGAGCCATGGCACATAAAGTGAAAAACGCCGGTAAACTATATTTTGAAGAATTATATCTCATAATCTTAAATTATCTTAGGTATTGATGAAGGGAATTTAATTCTGGAACGACTTCCATCCTCCGCCCAGCGACTTATAGATTGTGACCAGAGCAGCCAGAGCTTCTCCTTGCATCTGGGTGAGGGTATTCTGATTTGTAAGCCAGCTTATCTGGCTGTCCATCACATTAGTGAACATTGTAAGACCGCTTCTGTAAAGTTCGAATGAAAGATCCAGGCTCTTCTTACTTTCCTCCACCACTCTTTCCTGGAGTGTAATGGCATTTAGCAAAGAAGCATAAGACACAAGAGCATTGTCTACCTCTTCCACGGCTGTCATTACAGTCAGATTATATTGATCGATAGCGGATTCAAGCTGAAGTTTGGCCTCAGATAAAGCATAATTACGCGATAAGCCTTCAAACACGGTCCAACTTAACTGCGGTGCAATGGAATATGTGAGACTATTCTTACTGAAAAGATCTCTTCCTCTATGGGTGGTGGTACCTATATCTCCGGTGAGAGAAAGTGTGGGAAGGAAATCCTTTTTTGAAACTCCCACTGCAGCAGCGTATTCTGCGAGAGTCATTTCCGCTTCCACAATATCGGGACGTCGACGCAACAACTCAGCCGGCACGCCTATATCTATTGTCTGCTGATACTGTGGCAGACCCGATTCACTATCAAGCAATGCATCGATTGCACCCGGATATTCACCTACCAACAGAGCCAGAGAATTTTTTGCCGTGCGCACATTGGCTTCTATGGTAGGAAGCGTGGATTCGGTTTCATAAAGCACCACCCGGGCCTGAGTCACATCAAGCATGTTCCCCAGATCGGCATGATACCGGGCTTCCGTAATCTTGCAAACATATTCCTGAGATTTTATATGTTGAAGGGCAACTTTAAGCTGTTCCTCGTATGTACGCAACTGCATGTATGCAGTGGCCACACTTGCACAGAGACTCACCATTACCGCATCATAATCGGCTCTTGCCACATTATAAGCTGCCTTTTTTTCTTTCACATTTGAATATACCCTTCCAAATACATCTATCTCCCAATTCATGGAAGCACCCAGATTAAAATAAGAAGACTTAATTGGCGCTGTAGGAATGTCGTACATCTTTCCGCTGTCTTGCTGCTTTGTCCAACTTCCGGCAATTGAAATTGAGGGGAAATATCCGGCCCGTGCAATACCTATTTCCTTCGAAGCCATTTCAATCCGTTTCAATGCAGATGCCATATTGTAGTTATTGGCTACACTCCTACGGATTAGTTCATTCAACACAGGATCGTTGAAAGTATTCCACCAGGCATCATCGCATGGTAGAGTCTGATAATATTGTTGCTCCAATTGCCATGATTCCGGCAGGGGAGAAAGAAGATAATCCTTCTCTTCAGCCTTTGATACTGAAGATAGAATAGAGAGTAAAGAGAAAGCAACTATGGAAAGAAATCTTATGGAAAAACTCATAATCTAAATATAGGTATAAGTTCTTGCAAATATAAATAATAAATAATTTATAGAAAGAGGGATGAGTCATTTTTTTTGACTCATCCCTCGTAATATCTTTGTATAAAAAATTTAAAATCAATTCGGTCCGTAGAAGAAGCAAACCCAAATCACAAGGAAAATAATAAGAATACCGGCAATGCCAAGCACCCACCAGGTTCCTCCCTGTCCCCAGAATGAATTAGGTCCCATCTCAGGAGAAGTTTCTGCAAAATTCCTGATTTCTTCCTGCATTTCTTCCTCTATTGCCTCTTTCGACTCCAACTGAGCTTTCTCAGCATCGAGTTCTCTTTTCTCTTCAGCTACTTCAGCCTTGAGTTCTTTGTTATCTTTATCAGCCATAGTTCTATAATTTTATTGTTTTAATTTATTAACAATTAAAATCCTAAAATTGATTAATAAGATAGATAATTTTTTAAATATATCTTTAACTCACTAATATTTAATAACTTATGAGAAGCCTACTTTTTATTCCGACTTTTGCCATACTTTAATCCAGTCAATCTGAAATACTGCAGGCAACTCAGAATCAGTGATAGGACCTTCCCAGGTGCCTTCACCACCAAGGCTCTGGCTCAAGATAAGATAGAAGGGTTTAGTGAAGGGATATTGGTAAGAGAAATCCTCGTTAGAAGGGTCAGAATTTGTATAAGTATGGTGAACCACTCCATTTACCGTAAAAGATACGGAGTTTTTATCCCAGATTATACCATACACATTGAACTCATCATTGTCCACGGAGGTTGAAGTATGAGATTCGGCATCTTCACCTGTTTCTTCGGTAGTTCCATCCCAATAATGTGCAGTTTCCCAGATTACGCTTTCATCATTCAAGTGCTCCATTATATCAATTTCACCTGAACGTGGCCAAGTTTGAGCCGGGGGCTCAGGCATCATCCATATACCGGTATGGTTGCCTTGCGGCTGCTTTAGGAAGCGGGCCCTGCATTTTACCTGACCGTATGTAAAGGAATATTTATCAAGGGTTTCAATACCTCCTGTCAGATATTGACCATTTGAGAGCATGCCGAAAAGATATAGGTACCCATCCTTTTGGTATGCCTGATCATAGGAACCGGACATGTATCTATTCCAAGTTTTATCTCCCTTGGGTGTTAAAGTCCAGTATTCGGGATTAGGGGTTTCGTCAGTGCCTTCAAAATCATCTTCAAAAACCAGGGTCCACTCTGAAGTACTTCCTGTTGAGCCGCCCGAACCGCCTGTTCCATCTGAGGAACCACCGGAACCTGAGCCTCCATTATTGCCCGAATCTCCGGAACTTGATGGGTTGTCAGGATTAGAATTGTTGTTTTTACCGTTGTCTTGATTTGCCGGAATCTCACCCTTCGAAGATGTAGAGGAAGAGGGAGGGGTGGAAGGTGAATCATCATTTGAAGAACATCCGATTAAAACAACAGTGCCCAATAAAAGTGACATGCAGCACAAGGAGTAAATTTTTCTTTTCATAGTCTTTGTTTATAGTGAATATTAATTAGAATTTCAGGAATTGTAGAATTTATTTCCTTTGATCATATTATATTGTCTATCAATATTATAATAAAAGAAATGTTAAAAAAGTTCATTCCTCATAAAAAAAGGGCACCTTAAAAGTGCCCTCCATTTTGAAACAATTGACAAACGGGGTTATTTCTTCAATAAATTTTCTACGAATGAGTAATCAGGTTCATTGGTGATTTGCTCACATAAACTTGTGCCGATCACTTTGCCGTTTTCATCTATCACCACTACACCTCTGGCGAGAAGTCCTCTCATCGGACCATCGGCCAATTCGATTCCATAGTCCTTTCCAAAATCACTTCTGAAAGCACTTCCTGTATATACATTTTCTATATCGTTGGCAGCACAGAACCTGGCCAGTGCAAAAGGAAGATCTTCAGAAACGCAAACCACTACAGTATTGTCGAGTTTTGCAGCATCCTGATTAAACCTGCGTACTGAGGCGGCACATACCGGAGTATCTACACTTGGAAATATATTTAATACTACTCTCTTTCCTTTAAAATCGTGGAGATTAAAATCTTTAAGATCTTTGTCTACCAAAACAAAATAAGGGGCTTCATCACCTACCTTTGGTAAATTACCCACCAGATGCATGGGATTACCATTTAAGAATACTGTTGTTTCCATAATACAAATAGTTTTGTATCAATATAACAAGCCTGAAGCCTTAAAGGTTTGTGAAAGAACAGTGTAATAAGAAAAGAGTGTGAGAAACTTAATACCGTTTATATCAGATACTATCGGCCAAAAAGTGAATCTAATTTTAATTTGATTACTCCAAACATTGCCTCACCAAAGATGGAACTATTCATTTTGGAAGTACCAAGCTGGCGGTTAATAAAGATAATGGGTATTTCTGAAATTTTGAATCCCTTCTTATGAGCCTTGAATTTCATCTCTATCTGAAAAGCATATCCCTTAAACTCAATCTTGTCCAAGTCAATTGATTCAAGCACTCTTCTTCGATAGCATACAAAGCCCGCAGTGGCATCCTTCAGTTTCATTCGTGTAATCATCCTTACATAAGCGGATGCAAAATAAGACATGAGCACACGTCCCATCGGCCAGTTCACCACATTCACTCCGCTGATATAACGGCTACCGATAGTGACATCGAAACCTTTGTCCTTGCTATTGTGATAAAGGCGGGTCAGATCATCTGGATTATGTGAAAAGTCAGCATCCATTTCAATCACATACGCGTAATCCCGCTGCAGAGCCCATTTGAAACCATGGATATAGGCCGTGCCAAGACCAAGTTTACCCTTTCTCTGCTCAAGAAATACTCTGCCGGGAAATCTCTCCATTAATTTTTCCACTGCCTGAGCAGTACCGTCGGGTGAATTGTCGTCGATAACGAGCACATCGAAATTGTCGGGATACGACATCACCTTCTCTATAATGGCAGAGATATTCTCAATCTCGTTGTATGTGGGGATGATAACTAATACTTGATGCATTTTCAGTCTCCGCGATAGTATTGCTGTAAATAACAACGTGATATGAAATCCCAATATTTCATTACGATATTATAATCGTCAGAACCGGGGAAATGAGCATCAGGAAGCCAGCCATTTTCACATATCACCTTCAGAAGATCGGCCGGACAACAACCTCTCTCTGTGAGAAGGTCCATGGCGTGATTCTGTGCGTATTCCTTATCGTAGAGAGGATTATCGGGGGAAGCAATACATTTTGCTATATTGCGTGCCAGGAGCATCCCCTTCTGCTCATCCACCATTAATATAAAATCGGAATCACCCTTAATTTGGGGTAGATGCTCCTCTCCTTGAGCCCATCCGAGCGCTTCTATGAAAAATTTATTCAAGTCTTCATAAGAAGAGAAGAATTCCATTGTCTTTCCTTGGGTATAGGAGGTGAAAGAGGTATAATATTTATGAGGGCCTTTTTCCTCTTCGCCACCTTGCTGCTCAGGTGCAGGCTTACTTTCGATTATAAGATAAAGCCATTCTCCCAGATACAGGGCAAGGGGCCCAGTCGGATCCCTCCACATAGAAATATCAAGCCGTTTCTGCATCTCCAATATGCCGTCTTCCGAAGAAAGGTCGTATTCCGAAGCAATTTCACTTAGAGTGAGTGCATAAGCCGGTGTCATAAGGTAGCAATGGAGAAATAGCCAATTGGCGAGTTTCATGATAGCCGGACGGTCTTCCTCTGCATGGATTTCGAGTTCGTGTACCAATCTGTAATCTACCGGCAAAGGTGATTCATCATATACTTTCTCCAATTCCCGGTACCATTTCTCAGCTCCTTCCAGCAACTCCGGGTCAAAAGGATTACAAACTCTTCTTGGCTCATAATTCATGCTCAAGGAATACCATACCATAAACTTTACGTCGGCCTCATTGAGTTCAAAGTCTACGTAATCATCTTCCTGAGAATAAAAAGGCACTGTAAAATTATATAGACGCCTACATTCAGTAATGAATGAACGCCATATACCGGCATCACATATCACATCCTGATAATATCCGATCAGAGTAAGGGCGCATCTTTCCACCACTTTCTCCGGATATGAAGGAAAAAGGTTATTCTCTCGTGCAAAATCTACCAGACGGTTGCAAAGAGTCAGATAATATGGATCGGTCTCAGTCACTTCCGGGGCAGCCGGCTGCCTCAACAGAAATTGTTCCTTAGATATCATTTTTTCCCCAATCGTTTATAAAATCATTAAAAGAAAGACTCTGCTGTTGGCCGGTAGACATATTCTTAAGCTGAAGTTTTCCTTCCTTAAGTTCTGTTTCTCCTATCATCGCTACATAAGGCACCTTCAAGGCATCGGCATAAGCCATCTGCTTTTTAAGTTTCACAGCATCCGGGTATAATTCAGCCGATACTCCATTTTCTCGGAGTTGCTTCACAAGTTTCATTGCTTCCGCTGCCTCATCTTCTCCGAAATTAAGGAATAGTACTTTTACACTTTCAGTGACAGAAGCAGGATACAAGTCAAGCTGATTGAGCACATCATAGATTCGGTCGGCTCCGAAAGAGATACCTACCCCTGAAAGTCCGGGCATGCCAAACACTCCGGTGAGATTGTCGTATCTACCACCTCCGGTTATACTTCCGATCTGCACATCAAGCGCTTTGACCTCTATAATTGTTCCGGTGTAATAATTGAGACCTCGAGCCAACGATACATCTACATCCAGCAGGCTACTGTGACCTAAGGCATCGAAACGTTGCACCACCCATTTCAATTCCTCCACCCCTTTAAGACCGGTTTCCGAATCTTTAAGCACTTCGGCAAGTTGGCTAAGTTTGTCACTGTTTGAACCTGTCAACTGTAGAATTGGCAGAAGCTTATCCACTGCTTCCTGAGGAATATTCTTAGAAAGGAGCTCATCACACACCTTTTCCACCCCGATCTTTTCTATCTTATCAATAGCGACGGTAATATCGGTAATTCTGTTGCTTTCGCCGATAAGTTCTGCTATTCCGGTAAGTATTTTGCGGTTGTTGAGTTTTATTGCAACCCGTATCTTCAGGTTTTTGAATACTTCATCTATAAGAGAAAGGAGTTCCACTTCATTCCATAGTGAATCACTTCCCACGATATCGGCATCACACTGAAAGAATTCACGATAACGACCCTTCTGTGGTCTGTCAGCCCTCCACACGGGCTGAATCTGACAACGTTTAAAAGGCAGCTGAATATCGTTTCTGTTTTGCACCACAAAACGAGCGAAAGGCACTGTTAGGTCATATCTTAGGCCCTTTTCACTTATTTTGGGAGTCAGTGCCAAAGAATCCTTTTGCAATAATTCCTCTGATGAAACATCTTTCAGATAGTCACCACTGTTCAGGATCCGGAAAAGTAGTTTATCGCCCTCTTCTCCATATTTCCCCATCAGAGTAGAAAGGTTCTCCATGGCGGGAGTTTCGATCGGAGTATACCCGAAAAGACGGAATCCCTTTCGGATAGTATCAAAAATATAGTTTCGTCTCGCCGTTTCAATGGGGCCGAAATCACGTGTACCTTTAGGAATGCTGGGTTTCATTATGCTTAAATTTTCAAATAACCACCCTGTGGGTTATATAAGATATTGCAAATTTACAGAAATTTGAGTAATTTTGCAGTCGCGAAATCCGCCAAGGCCCAAAAAGAGGCAGCCAGAAGGCTCCCGCCCAACGGAAATGATTGAAAATCATTAAAATTATAATGTACGCAATTGTAGAAATCAAAGGACAGCAATTCAAGGCTGAGGAGGGAAAGTTCCTCTATGTCCATCATCTCGGCGATGAAGTAAAAGAAGGCGACACAGTAGATTTTGACAAGGTGTTGCTCGTAGATGCCGACGGCGACGTAACAGTCGGAGTACCTGCCGTAGAAGGTGCCAAGGTGACCTGTGAAGTACTTATGCCGCTTGTAAAAGGCGACAAAGTAATCGTTTTCAAGAAAAAACGTCGCAAAGGCTATCGCCGTAAAAATGGTCATCGCCAACAGTTCTCAAAAGTATTGGTTAAATCAATCGTAAAGTAACTCATCAGATATGGCACATAAAAAAGGTGTCGGTAGTTCTAAGAACGGCCGCGAATCAGAAAGCAAACGACTTGGTGTGAAAATCTTCGGTGGGTCAAACTGCCGTGCAGGCAACATCATCAAACGCCAGAGAGGCACTGTACATCACCCGGGCCTTAATGTAGGCATGGGCAAAGACCATACTTTATTTGCTCTTATCGACGGTGTGGTAGTATTCTCAACCGGCAAAGAGGGCAGAAAGTATATCAACGTTCAGCCTCATTCTAACTAATCTCCGAAGAAAAAGAATCAAAAGGCTCCGTGGAAGGTATCCACGGAGCCTTTTTTATAATGGAGCCTTTTTTATAATAAGGTGTTAAGACCTTTCGTTTTTTTATTGATGAAATCCCTTTTACGCATATATTGTCTGGTGATATTAATGCTCACAGCTTTTGCTATGATGGCTGAAAATGTGAAAATATCAGGACGCGTAAGAGATAATGAGGACCAACCACTGGAATTCGCCACAGTAAGGATTGCAGGTACAGCCATAGGCACCAATACCGACCTTAAGGGAGAATACTCTCTCAATATCGCAAAGAGCGACACCATTGAAGTAGTGTTTTCATGTGTAGGGTTCAAAACTGTCAACCGCAGGCTCATCGACCCTCAGCCGGAAGTGACACTTAATGTGAAAATGCTTCCCGACGATATAATGCTGAATGAAGTGGAGGTGGAAGGATTCCGCAGCAATATCAACGGTATGCAGAGTCTGGATGTGGATTCCTACAAGGGTTCTCCCGATGTGAGTGGCGGAAGCGTGGAATCAATGCTTGCAACAATGCCTGGAGTAAACTCCTCGAATGAACTAAGTTCACAATATTCTGTGAGAGGTGGTTCATTCGATGAAAATTCAGTATATATCAATGGCGTGGAGATCTACCGGCCCCAACTCGTGAGGAGTGGTCAACAGGAGGGATTGAGTATCATCAATCCCGATATGGTAGGAAACATCAAATTCTCAAGCGGGGGCTTTCCTGCCAGATATGCCGACAAGATGTCGTCGGCACTTGATATCACTTATCGTGAGCCTGAGGCATTTGAGGCAGCAATTGGCCTGAGCCTCATGGGTGCAAGTGTGGCGATAGGATCGAATACAGGCAAATTCTCCCAATTGCATGGAGCACGCTTTCGGCGCAACAACTCCTTGCTCTCATCTCAGGAAACACGCGGAGAATATGACCCGATTTATTTCGATTATCAGACAAATATGATTTTGAAAGCCACGGAAAAATTCAAGATTAATTTCCTTGGCAATATCTCTCTTAACCATTTCGGATTCCAACCAACCGACCGAGAAACCACCTTCGGTACGATGGAAAATGCCAAACAGTTTAAGGTATATTTCGACGGGGAAGAAAATGATAAGTTTGAAACCTATTTAGGTTCTCTCTCCTTGGAATATAAAAAGAGCCGCAACACCACCTTTACATTATCCTTGTCGGGATTTCTTACTAATGAATTGGTGAGTTACGATATTTCGGGCGAATATTGGCTGGATGAAGCAGGCACATCCGGAGCCGAGGGAATGGGCGGAGAACTTGGCGTGGGCAAATATATGGAACATGCACGCAACCGTCTCCGTGCATCCGTAATCACTGCGGCCATAACAGGACAAAGTGTGCTTGGAAAAAATCACCTCACTTATGGACTTAAGTATTCACATGAGAATTTCCGCGACCGCACAAAGGAATGGGAATGGCGTGACAGTGCCGGATACTCATTGCCGACAGTACCGGAAGGAGTGCACCTGATCTACAACCTCACCTCCAATCAAGACATAAAAGGAAACCGGGTAGCTGCATTTGCGGAAGATGCAATATACCTGGAGACTGACAAGGCCTTTATCACGATAAATGCCGGCCTCAGGTTTGCTTACTGGAGTTTCAACAAAGAATTTCTTGTTTCACCACGAGTTAATCTCAGTTTCACACCGGTAAATCATACAGGCTGGACCTTTAGAGTGGCCGGAGGAGTGTACTATCAATCACCCTTTTACAAGGAATACCGGGAAACTGTCACCGACTTTCTTGGCAACGGATACGTGGTGCTCAACAATAAGATAAAGTCACCAAGAAGCATCCAGGCCGTTTTTGGCACCGATTACACCTTCCGGGCTTTCAACCGCCCATTCAAAGTGACAGCGGAAGCATACTACAAGAACCTGCACAACTTTATCTCGTATGAATACGATAACCTCAAGGTGACCTACTCAGGGGTCAACGATTCAAAGGGCTATGTGATGGGACTTGATTTCAAGATTTTCGGTCAGTTTGTACCCGGTTCCGATTCATGGCTTTCATTCTCTTTGATGAAGACTCAACAAGATCTAAACGGTACAAAGGTGCCTTTACCCACCGACCAGAGATATTCCCTGGGTCTTTATTTCACGGATTATTTCCCGAAGTTCCCAAGACTGAGGTTCAGCCTCAGAGGTATAATCTCCGATGGTCTTACTATGACTCCCCCTCGTGTGACTCGTGACCAAGCCTATTTCCGCGCCCCTTCATATAAGAGGGTGGATATAGGAGTATCTTACCTCATTATAGGTGAACCAAAAGATGGTGTAAAAAAATATAACTTCTGGAGGCATTTCAAGCGTCTGAGTGTAGGAATCGATCTTTTCAATCTTTTTGACATTTCCAACGTGAGCAGTTATTATTGGGTGACAGATGTAAACAACATTCAATATGCGGTACCCAATTACCTTACACGACGCCAAATCAATATAAATCTTTCTGCCGAGTTCTGATTACCGGTTAAGGAAGAGCTTGAGAGCCACTTATCCTACTTTATGAGAGAGAATGGGATTTTTTATGTAACTTTGCTGATAATATAGAACTTTGCTACTTAAGAAATTTAAAAATGGCAAAACAGGAAGACCTCTTCAAGACAATTGTGGCACATGCCAAGGAATATGGATTTGTATTTCAGAGCAGTGAGATATACGATGGTCTGTCGGCAGTATACGATTACGGACAGAACGGTGTAGAACTTAAAAACAACATCAAGCGTTATTGGTGGGAAGCAATGACCATGCTTCATGATAATATAGTAGGTATCGACTCTGCTATCTTCATGCATCCCACTATATGGAAAGCCTCCGGACATGTGGATGCCTTCAACGACCCTCTCATAGATAATAGAGATTCTAAGAAGAGATATCGCGCTGATGTATTGATTGAAGAGGAACTGGCAAAGTTTGACGATAAAGCCAACAAAGAAGTTGCTAAAGCAGCCAAACGTTTTGGAGAGAGTTTTGACGAAACTCTATTCCGTCAGACTAATCCCAAGGTTGTAGAAATCACAAAGAAACGCGATGAGCTTCACAAGCGTTTCTCCGATGCAATGAATGCCAACGACCTGAATGAACTCCGCCAGATTATTCTTGACTATGAAATAGTCGACCCGATTTCAGGTACACGCAACTGGACCGATGTAAGGCAATTCAACCTTATGTTCAAGACAGAAATGGGTTCAACAGCCGACGGAGCCATGGAAGTATATCTGCGTCCGGAAACAGCCCAGGGTATCTTTGTAAATTACCTCAATGTGCAAAAAACCGGCAGAATGCGCATACCATTTGGTATTGCTCAGATCGGTAAAGCATTCCGCAACGAGATCGTGGCACGCCAGTTTATTTTCCGCATGCGCGAATTCGAACAGATGGAAATGCAGTTCTTCGTTCGTCCCGGTGAAGAACTCAAATGGTTTGATGCCTGGAAACAGACCCGCATGAAATGGCATAAGACCCTTGGGCTGGGTGATGAGAAATATCGTTTCCACGATCACGACAAACTTGCCCATTATGCCAATGCAGCCACCGACATAGAATTTCAGATGCCATTCGGATTCAAGGAAGTGGAAGGTATCCACTCACGTACCAATTTCGACCTTGGCCAGCATGAAAAATATTCAGGCAAGAAAATACAATATTTTGATCCTGAACTGAATGAAAGTTACACACCTTACGTGATCGAGACCTCAATCGGTGTAGACCGAATGTTCCTTTCAGTATTCTGTAGCTGTTATGAAGAGCAACAGCTTGAAGGAGGAGACAAGAGAGTGGTGCTTCATTTCCCCGCACCCTTGGCTCCGGTGAAGTGTGCTGTGCTACCGCTTGTGAAGAAAGACGGGCTGCCTGAAAAGGCTAAAGAAATCCAACAGAAACTTCGTTTCGATTTCACTTGCCAGATTGATGAGAAAGATTCTATCGGTAAGCGTTACCGTCGTCAGGATGCCATCGGTACACCATACTGTATCACAGTAGACCATCAGACCTTAGAAGACAACACAGTGACTCTTCGTCACCGCGATACAATGGAACAGGAACGTGTGAATGTAGACGATCTTGAAAAGATCCTGGCAGAAAAAGTGAGCATAAACTCTTTACTTCGCAAACTTTTATGAAAAAGATATTGAAATATCTGCTGGTGTTGGTGGCTGTGTTGCCGCTTACATCCTGCAATTACAATTCTCTTGTAGAGAAACAGCAAAATGTGGATCAGGCCTGGGCTCAGGTAGAAAATCAATACCAGCGCCGCGCCGACCTTATCCCTAATCTGGTAAATACTGTTAAGGGATATTCCACACATGAAAGTGAGACTTTTGAAAAAGTGACCTTGGCTCGTGCCAAGGCAACTTCAATCACCATCGATGCTGATAATCTCACGGAAGAAAACCTTGCCAAATTTCAGGCTGCACAGAACGAATTGTCTCAGGCATTGAAATCTCTGTTGGCTGTAACTGAAGCATATCCGGACCTAAAGGCAAATGAAAATTTCATGAACCTCCAGACTCAACTTGAAGGGACAGAAAACAGAATTACAACAGCCCGCAACCGTTACACAGAATCGGTAAGGGATTATAATACGGCCATCAAAAAGTTTCCTACTGTAGTTTATGCAGGTTGGTTCGGATTTGATGCCAAACCGCAGTTTAAGGCTGAAGAGGGAGCACAGAGAGCTCCGGAAGTTTCTTTTTAATATCTGAAGAATGAAATTCACAAGGATATTCCCTTTTTTAATAATAGGCGTTTTTCTGATTCTTTCATCTTGTTTTAAAGACTCGGAAGAAACCGATTATACCGAATGGAGAAATCTTAATGCACAAGCCTTCAATGATTCATTGGCACTCATTGAAGATGGCAAATTGGTTTATTCCGAAATCATTCCGGATTGGGATAAGTCGTTTTCCATCCTGATGAGATGGCACAACGATCGATCTGAAAACACCAACCTTCTTTATCCCCTTTCTACCTCTACCTGCATTGTTAATTATAAATTAACTAATGTACAGGGAGAGAAAATCGACTCGATGGCTGATTTCAACTGTGTGCCTAATAAGATGATAACCGGCTTTATGGCTGCTGTCACAAATATGAATGTAGGTGATACAGTCACAACTGTGATACCTTACACAGCAGGTTATGGTGCCTTCGGAAGCGGGAATGTACCTCCCTTCACCACTCTGGTTTTTGGCATCAGACTGAAAAGCATTCAAAAACTGATGTAATCTTCACAATATTTGAAATTGTTTATGAAGATTCATTTCGGTGTGTTGGCGGTGATTTCCCTTATAGTCTTTGTATCGTGCAAGGAAACCGAAAGGACAGAAAATATCACGGCTGAAATCACCGCAGCACAGATGGAGGGGCGCAGAGCTGCCGGAAGAATATTAGGGCCTGTATGGAATGACACTGCACAACTTCAGAAAGCATTGCTTGATACCAAAGTGAAGCAAAGTCAATATATTATTGGTGGAAAACAGAAATGTGCCGAGGCCTTTGATTCCACATTCATTTCCACGATTCGGGCTGTGAATCCTGATCTCGCAAAGAAATTAAATCCTTGATCCGCAAAATCAAGGATTTTTTCTTTTATAAATTCTCCCAACCTATTCACCAATGCCAATGCCGAATAAGGCGAAATCATATATGGCCGGATCGTCGGGTCGTAAGGTGCGGAGGCAAGCGGTGAGTTCTTCCACGCTTCGGCGGTCGTTGGCTTTTCTTTCAAGCAATCCCAATTCTCTCGACACATTGCCCACATGCACATCAAGGGGTATATAAAGTTTATGCTTAGGTATTGATTTCCATACCCCCATATCCACTATCCCGTCGTCGCGCACTAACCAACGAAGAGCCATATTCACGCGTTTCAAGGCCGAATTTTTAAGATTCAACGGCAAACAACGGCTTGAAGCCTCACCATTTTCTCTTTCCAGAATGCGGTTTATTTCCTCCACAAGTTTCCAAGCCGGAGCATCACTCTCTCCTACTTTATGAGTCAGTGCAAATGCATCCAGACTTCCATATTTTTCATAAATGGCACGCAGGCCCCGGAGGAAATGTTTAAGATGTGAAGCAAAAAAGGTGCGGTGGATATTCAGTTTTGGATCTAAATCCTCGTATCCCCTGTCCAACATATACTTATAGGGGTTATACTCCAAAAGACTCAGAAGTTTCTCTATATCTCTGCAAATCATTTTACGGTTGCCCCATGCCAACATGGCTGCCAGGAAGGAAACAATTTCTATATCCTGCAGCGACTCAAAACGACGTGGGAATTGCACCGGATCCTTATCAATGAACGCCGGACAGTTGATTCTTTCAGCTTCGCTGTCAAGTAGCTCGACAATCTCCCTGCTTATTTTTTTATGATTCATTTACTTTATCCTATAATTCGAGATAATGACCGGAGGATCGTTACCAACTGACAGAAACAGGTTGTGACTCCCGGTTGAGTCGGTCGAGAGCAGTCACAATAAATGTAGAACCTTCGGCCGAGGGACCTTCAGAAGAGTCTTCAACAAGCACCGTATTATATGGTGTGAGTGCTATGATGGCCTCTGAATCTTCAATATCTATACTTTCTTCAGGGAAAAATTGATACACTACATATCTTATAGGGTCGGAAGCTGCGGGATTATTTTTAGAAGAAAATTTGTCCCAAGTAAGGAAAATTTTGCCTTTCTCCTTCACTAAACGGAGATTTTTTACAGAAACCGGCCTTTTTATATCTTTTCCATAAGAAGGGGGCAGAGCAATAGTACTCTGATATTTGAGAGCAAGGGAATCTGCAACACCTTTAAGATTTTCAGTTACCCAATAGCCATGCCACCATACATTTCCCTTTACATTCGGCAAACTTCGAGAAAGTCTCACTTTAGTGTCGAGTTCATTGGAGTCATTATTGCCGGGGTCAGCATTTGTCATGGTGCGTTGCACATCCTGTCCTATATATACATCCACTCCATTGGCGTTATCGTTCCACCATTGAGCAAGATGCCGGCTCGGGGCAGCTTTCATGTCAAGGGTCCAATATAATTGTGGTGCCAGGTAGTCTATCCAGCCTTTTTTTGCCCAAAGTAGCACATCAGCATATAAGTCATCGTAATTCTGAAGTCCGGAACTTTCACTACCCTTAGGATCACTTTTTTTATTACGCCAGATACCGAAGGGACTTACACCAAATCTCACCCACTCTTTTTCATTCTTGATTGTAGAATAGAGTTGTTCGATCAATAAATCCACATTCTGTCGACGCCAGGCGTTACGTTCCATCCCGTTTCCAAATTTCTTATAACTGGCATCATCATTCTCAAATTTTTTACCATTGGCCGGATAAGGATAGAAATAATCGTCTATATGAATACCGTCTACGTCATATCGGGTCACAATATCCTTTACCACCGCACAAATATGGTCGCGGTTTTCAGGGTAAGCCGGGTCAAAGAAAGTCTGTCCGTTGAATTTTATAAATCTATGTGGCTCCTTATTGAAAAGATGAGAGGAGGGAAGAGTCTCTTTTGCATTTGAGGTGACCCTATATGGATTCAACCAAGCGTGAAATTCCATTCCACGTTTATGAGCCTCCTCAATTGCATATTGCATAGGATCCCATAGTGGTGAGGGAGCCTTCCCCCTCTTACCGGTAAGCCATGCGCTCCAAGGCTCCAGTTCGGAAATAAATAGTGCATCGGCTGTGGGCCTTACCTGGAAGATTATAGCATTACAACCTGCCTGTTGGAGAAGGTCGAACTGTTCTTCTATATATTTTTTTTGTTGTGCCACATTCTTATTCATCCATTGGCTTTGACCGATCACATGAAGCCAGGCACCCCTGAATTCTCTTTTTGGATTCTGCCCATATATTGGCAGAAAATAAATCACTGATAGTAAGAGGACCGCTATTCTAAACATATTCATCATAATGCAAATTTACGAAAAAAACACGAGCCCGACTTTATCTAATAAAAAGTAAAAGTTTATCAGATATTTTATCGGATATAAGATAAAACCGGTCAGTTTAATGTAAATAATAAGTTTAATGTAAAAAATAAGGTAGTCATCTTATGAATGACTACCCTATTGTTTTCCGGCATCCCACTACCGTTTAATTATTTCCTTGTTAAGTATCTCACAAATTGTCCTAAGTAACCCACTTACTGTTTATTACTTATTGTTTATTGTTCAATACTTAAGTAACTCACTTATTGTTTATTGTTTAATACTTATTGTTTGTTCTTGGAAGATTTACTCTTTCCATCTTTTTTACCCTTGTGAGCTTTGTCGCCTTGATGCATACCTTTGCCCGGTTTGATAGATCCATCGCGTCCGGGACCTTGTGCGGGAGCTGAATAGAGATAGCAGTTTTCAAGGAAAATTACATACTGGTCAGGAGTAAGGGTTTCTTTCACGCCCTTAAGATAATTCTTCTTAGCCTCCTGCTTCTGGGCCTTTTTCTCCTCTTTGAGCTGTTTCTTCTGTTCAGGAGTCAAATCCTTGTTCATAGGAATTTTTTCCTGCTGAGCTTTATCAAGCACTACCGGACCGAGACCCTGTTGAAGCACTTGAAGGCGTTGTTGCTGATCGGGAGTGAGCTGAATGCCGTCGAACGGGTTAAACTGTGGGCGCATGTCTTTCTTTCCCTTTCCATCCTTTTTGGCTTTTCCGGATTTATCGCCCTTGCAGTTATCACATTGTTCCTTCTTCTGAGTAGCACCGGTATTACCATCGGTGGTCTGAGCATATACACTTCCTCCTATGAGAAGAGCGGTTGCCAACATCATGCTTACAAAAATTTTCTTCATCTTATGTTCAGTGTTAGTTATTATCAAAATGTTAGTTTCTGCAGAACTTTGTAATCACTTCATTGCGATTACACAAATAAGACCTTACAGAAAGTACAACGTTTAATGACAATCCATAGTTTTCGTTTTCATTAACACTTCAGCCTAAATTTTTTATTAAAAATTGTAATATTGCTATTTCCTTACCTAATAATTATTAATTTTACACAAAATAAGACATCACATGGAAAAAGTAAATAAAGAATATCTGGCACGTCTGCGCAAGGCGATGAAAGACCACGGCATAGATGCCGTAGTGATATCGGGTACCGACCCTCACCAAAGTGAATTGCCACCGATGCATTGGAGAGGACGAGAATGGCTCACCGGTTTTGCCAGCGACAACGGCACTAACGGAACGGCAGTGGTGACTCAGAAGGATGCTCTTTGTTGGACCGACTCACGCTATTTCATCCAGGCTGAGCAACAACTCAAGGGCACAGGCTTCAGCATGATGAAAGAAGACGGCCCGGAGGCAACCGACCTTATCGATTGGCTTGTGGAGCATCTGGATGCCGGACAGACAGTGGGTATAGATGGTATGACTTTTTCTGTAGCTTATGCCCAGAGAATTGAACAGGAGTGTAACGACAACGGAATAAAATTCAATTCCAATTTCCCTCAATTCGATTATATTTATCCTGAAAGGCCGGGACGCCCATTGAATCCTCTTTTTGTACATGATGAGACCATAGTGGGCCAGGACGTTGATGGCAAGATGGATGCCATAATGACGGAAGTGAAAGCTGAACTTGCCAATTCAGTTCTTATCTCCTCGCTCGATGACATTGCCTGGGCCACCAATGTGAGAAGTTCAAATGATATTCTTTATTCCCCGATATTCGTATCTTATCTTTATATAGATGATGCAAGAAGGATTCTTTTCATCGACAAGGAGAAGATGACCGAAGAAGTGAAGAAACATTTAGACAAATATCACATAGAGGTGAAACCATATGATGATGTACTTGAATTTGTGGCTACCCTACCGAAAGTGGGAAGACTTCTGATGGATCCCACCAAGACAGCTCGCGGAGTATACGATAAGGTAGGATGCACTACAGTATTTGGAGGTGCAGGAGTGGCTCGTCTCAAGAGCATAAAGAATCCTACCATGCTCGAGAATATCGACATCGCCATGAATAAAGATGGTGTGGCATTGGTAAAATTCTTTAAATATGTAGAGGAAAACGCTCCGAACGGCAAACTCACAGAAGTGGGCTTAGGGAATCTACTCCGAGATCTTCGACTTGCAGATCCCTCATGTGTAGATGAAAGTTTCCATCCCATTATCGGCTGGAACGCCCATGGTGCAATCGTGCACTATGAGGCGTGTGCTGAAACTGACGTCACCATCGAAGGCGACGGTCTCCTTCTTGTGGACAGCGGAGGGCAATATACTTTCGGCACCACCGATATCACCCGCACGGTAGCAATAGGAAATCCATCCGAGGAACAAAAACGTGACTTCACCTTAGTGCTCAAAGGGCATATTGCTCTTGCATGTGCCAAATTCCCGGAAGGAACCAGGGGTTCACAACTCGATGTCTTGGCACGTCAGTTCCTATGGGCCGATGGTAAAGCCTATTATCATGGCACCGGCCACGGCGTAGGCTTCTTTATCAACTGCCATGAGGGGCCGCAGAATATAAGACTTAACGAAAATCCTACCAATTTAGAGCCGGGAATGGTTACCAGCAACGAACCGGGGCTATACCTGGAAGACAAATACGGAATCCGGACAGAGAATCTTATAGCTGTGGAGAAATGGAAAACTACCGACTTTGGTCAATTCTTCCAGTTCAAAACCCTTACCATGTTCCCCTACGACCAGAGACTCATAGACACTGAACTTCTTACTGAACCTGAGATCGAATGGATAAACAATTACCATAAGCAGGTTTACGAACGTCTGTCCGACTTTCTGAACCCTGAGGAAAAAGCATGGCTCGCTGAAAAGACTACACCGATATCCAAATAAAAAACTTATCACACATTCCGAGAAAATGGCAATTATTAGATCAGTGAGGGGATTTACCCCCGTGATAGGCAAAGATACTTTCATTGCAGAGAATGCTGTAGTGGTTGGCGATGTGATAATTGGAGAGGAATGTAGCATCTGGTACTCAACTGTGCTCCGCGGAGATGTCAACTCCATACGTATTGGCAACCGCGTAAATATTCAGGATGGAAGCGTTCTTCATACTCTCTATGAGAAATCCACAATAGAAATCGGAGATGATGTGTCGGTAGGTCACAACGTGATAATCCATGGAGCACATATCCACGACTATGCCCTATTAGGAATGGGCAGTATAGTGATGGATGATGCCGTGGTAGGAGAAGGAGCATTGGTTGCAGCCGGTTCAGTTGTGCTTGCCAAGACCAAGATCGGGCCTCATGAACTCTGGGCCGGATGTCCGGCCAAATTCGTAAAGATGGTAGAACCGGAGAAAGCCAAAGAGATGAATGAAAAGATAGCCCGCAACTATCTGATGTATTCGAAATGGTATGACACCGAGGAACACAAGGGCCATAAATGAAAGGGATAAGTATTGTTGAAATACCAAAAATGAGCGACCATCGGGGCAACCTGTCGGTGGTAGAGAATTTCCGTGAATTTCCAGAAGGAATCAAACGAATTTTCTGGATTTACGGGGTCCCCGAAGGAGAAGGCCGTGCGGCCCACGCACATAAAGAACAGATACAACTTATTATCCCTGTGTCAGGTCATTTCCGTGTGGTGATAGACAACACAAAAGAAAAAGAGACCTTTATACTTGATCGGCCAAATCATGGGCTTCTTGTATATCCCGGCAACTGGATTTCGCTCGAAGATTTTTCTAAAGATGCAGTCTGCATGGTGGTGGCGCCTGAAATTTACGATGAATCAGACTATATGCGTGAATACGATGAATTCCTGGAATGGGTGGCCAAACAGAAAACTGACTGATAAATCATAAAAGAGTATCTTTTTCACAACACACAGCAATATAGGTGAGCGATAGTAAAATTGAAATCAGAAGATATGAACCGGGATTGAAGAAAACCTGGGACGATTTCGTGGAAAGTTCCAAAAATGGAACTTTCCTTTTCAATAGAGATTACATGGACTATCACTCGCATCGTTTTAAAGATTTCTCTCTGATAGTCTATTTTAAAAACAAACCCTATTGTCTTCTTCCGGCTTGTATCAAGGATGATACTCTTTTTTCACATGCAGGACTCACATACGGAGGCCTTGTCATGAACTCAAGTTGTGTGAGTGAAGTAATTCTCAAAGTTTTTTATGAGATTCAACGATTTCTTACAGACTGTCACATTAAAAAAGTAATATACAAACCCGTACCTTACATCTATCATTCTCTTCCGGCCCAGGAAGACCTGTATGCCCTCTTCCGTCTTGAAGCACGACTGATCGGACGCAACGTATCCTGTACCTACGACCGGCTCATGCCCATCCCTCTAAGCCGTCTCAGACGTCGCTCTCTTTTGAAAGCCTATGATTTCGGAGTGAAAATAGAAGAATCCAACGATCTTGATTCCTTCTGGCAAATAATGGAGACAAATCTGAATCAGAAATATGGAGCTTCACCTGTTCATTCTTTGGAGGATATGAAACTTCTTAAGAGGCGATTCCCCGACAACATAAAGTTCTTCTCAGCTTCCATAGGTCAAAGAATGGTAGCGGGAGGAATATTTTATGTCTCTTCAGAAGTGATACATGCCCAGTATATCCATGCCAATGATGAGGGTAAAGCAGTGGGAGCCAACGATGCCCTGGTGAATCATATCATCAACAACGAATTCACTGACAGAAGATACTTTGATTTCGGCACATCAAATGAAGATATGGGAAAGGTGCTCAATGAATCTCTCATACATCAGAAAGAGAGTTTCGGAGGCAGGGCTGTATGTTATGATATATATGAAATCAACCTTAAAAGGGATAATTTGGGATTTTAAGGATTTTGGTTAATTTTGTCTACTAAACTTCTTAATAAAGTTTATACCAAAGAAAAATACCTTCGGAATAACTATGACAATCAACGAAACTCAAGACGAGATTATATCGGAATTCCAAGATCTCACCGACTGGATGGACCGATATGCATATATCATAGACTTAGGCAACACCTTGCCTCCCTATCCTGAGAGTGAAAAGATACCGGCCAATATCATCGAAGGGTGCCAGAGCCGTGTGTGGATCTCTGCTAAGAGAAACGATGATAAGACGGTGCATTTCGATGCCGATTCCGATGCATTGATCGTAAAAGGGATTATAGCATTGTTGCTCAAGGTACTTAACGACCGGACCCCGGATGAACTATTGAATGCAGACCTCTATTTCATAGAAAAGATAGGATTGAAAGAACACCTGTCTCCCACAAGAAGCAATGGTCTGTTGGCCATGATAAAGCAAATCCGGAATTACGCCACAGCATTCAAAATCTTAGATAAATAAAAAAGTAAAGAGTAACGATTAAAGAAAAACGATTAACCTGAAACACCTAACATCATGTTTAAAAAGCAACCAAAAGGTTTGATACCGGCGGCACTGAGCAACATGGGTGAACGATTCGGCTATTATATCATGAACGCCGTGCTCGTTCTCTTCCTATGTTCAAAATTCGGACTGGCCGAGGAAACCAGTACCATCGTATATTCAGTATTCTATGCCGGCATCTATATCCTCTCTTTAGTAGGCGGTACTATAGCCGACCGCACTATGAATTACAAAGGCACCATAATAAGCGGTCTGCTTGTTATGACAATGGGATATGTGATACTTGCCATCCCAATTTTAGCCACAGAAGGAAATACAGCGTGGCTGCTGACACTCACCTGCTTCGCCCTTTTCCTTATAGCCTTCGGTAATGGTCTCTTCAAAGGCAATCTCCAAGCTATAGTGGGTCAACTTTACGACAATCCCAAATATTCATCACAGCGTGACGCAGGATTCCAGATTTTCTATGTATTCATTAACATCGGTGGAGTTGCTGCACCATTCATCGCTCCGATGTTGAGAAGCTGGTGGCTGGATGTAAATAATATGACTTACAACGCCAACTTCCCGGCTATGTGCCATCAGTACTTGGGCAAAGCCGACACCATGACTGAAGAAACTCTGGAAAACTTCTATGCCATGGCCACCCAGGTGGGACATACAGCCCAGATGGATATTTCAGAATTCTGTACTAAATATCTGGATGTTTTCAACACCGGAATTCATTACTCATTCCTTGCTTCTATCGGCGCCATGCTCGTGTCGCTCGCCATTTTCTTCTTTACAATGAAACGCCTTCCCAACCCGTCTAAGAAGGAAGTTAAGGAAGAGAAGAAATTCACTCCTGAACAGAAGAAAGAGATGGCAACCGAAATCAAGCAGCGTATGGGAGCCCTCTTTGCAGTGCTTGGTATAGCAGTGTTCTTCTGGTTCTCATTCCATCAGAACGGTACCTCGATGTCGCTCTTTGCCCGCGACTTCATGGACACTTCCTCAATAGCTCCTGAGATCTGGCAGGCCATGAACCCATTCTTCGTGATTCTGCTCACGCCACTTATCATCATATTCTTCTCATCACTTTCTCAGGCAGGCAAAGAAATTTCCACACCAAAGAAAATAGCCATCGGTATGGGCCTTGCTGCCATAGCATATCTCTTCATGATGATATGGTCGTTTGTAAAGGATTATCCCTCAGGAACAGATTTCCGTGCACTGGCAGAAACCGTTAAGGCTCCTCTACTTTCCGACCCCTGGGTTCTGATACTTTATTATTTCTTTATGACTGTGGCTGAACTTTTTATATCTCCACTTGGTTTATCTTTTGTATCGAAGGTTGCACCGACACACATGCAAGGCCTCTGTCAGGGCCTATGGTTAGGTGCTACAGCGATCGGGAACCTGCTTCTATGGATCGGCCCGCTTATTTACAACAATAGCCCGATATGGGTAGCTTGGCTCGTTTTCATGGTAGTTTGCCTCATTTCAATGGGTGCAATGTTTGCGATGCTCAAATGGCTTGAAAGAGTCACCAATGAGAAGCAACCGATTCCCGAGAAGCAACCGGCTTAGAAAACCCTTTAACCCACAGTACCATGGAAAAAATACCTTTTGAAATCCAGAACTTCATAAAACTCTACGAACAGAGTTTTAAAGACAACTGGGAATTGCCGGCATTGTCAGACTATGACCGTAGCAACACTATGACGTATGGAGAACTGGCCGAAGAAATAGCCAAAATTCATATGCTTTACGACTCCTTGGGCATTAAACCCGGAGACAAGATAGCTTTATGTGGAAAGGATTCGGCCACTTGGGTTAAAATTTTCATGGCTACCATTACTTATGGCGCTATTATCGTGCCTATTCTTCCGGAATTCAATCCGGTGGATGTGACACATATTGTGAATCACTCTGAAGCATGCATGCTCTTTGTGTCTGATCATATCTGGGAACACATGGAGCCCGATAAACTCCTGAATGTAAAAGGAGTGATAAGTATCGAGACAAAGAAACTCATGCATGAAGATCCGGAAATTGAACTGTCAAGGAATCTTCGTCTGTTGAAACGCCGCTTCAACCGCAAATATCCCAACGGATTCACTAAGAATGACGTACTATACATAGATCGTTCTAACGATGAGGTGGTTGAAATCAATTACACTTCAGGCACCACAGGATTCTCGAAGGGTGTGATGCTGACCGGAGCCAACCTGTCAGGCAACGTTTGTTTCGGCATATATGCCAAATTATTCGTGAGAGGTGCTCACACTTTATCATTCCTACCCTTGGCTCACGCCTATGGATGTGCATTTGATATGCTCACTCCACTTGCACAAGGTGTGCATGTGTATATTCTTGGAAAGATTCCATCTCCCAGAGTATTGCTGAAGGCCCTAAGCGATGTACGTCCTAAACTTGTGATATGCGTGCCCTTGATTCTTGAGAAGATTTATAAGAATCAGATTCTGCCCTTGATTTCAAAGGGACCTATGAGATGGACCTTGGCGGTACCATTCCTTGATTCTCTGATATATTCCAAGATTCGAAAGAAACTGATTGATGCATTCGGAGGTGAATTCAATCAGGTGATAGTGGGTGGTGCGGCCTTGAACCATGAAGTGGAAGAATTTTTGCATAAGATTAAATTCCCGTTTACCGTTGGTTATGGCATGACCGAATGTGGTCCTCTTATTTCTTACAGCCCCTGGAAAGAATTTATAGTGGGTTCAGCCGGTAAGACCATACCTGATATGGAATCGAAGGTTCTGTCGGATGATCCGGAAAATGTGCCGGGTGAAATTTGTGTGAGAGGTGTGAACCGTATGAAAGGATATTACAAAAATCCCGAAGCCACTAAAGCGGTGATTGACGATGAAGGCTGGCTTCATACCGGCGACATGGGAACCCGGTCTGCCGACGGTGTGCTTTTCTTACGCGGTCGCAATAAGACCATGATACTGTCAGCTTCAGGCCAGAACATTTATCCGGAAGAAATAGAAGCCAAACTCAACAACATGCCTTTTGTGGCTGAAAGTCTGATTGTGGAACGTGACGGCAAGCTTAACGCCCTTGTATATCCCGACTACGATGCTATGGATAAATTAGGAGTATCATTGGCCGACATGGACTCTACAATGGAAAATGTAAGGAAGGAGCTCAATAAAATAGTGGCACCTTATGAACAGGTGGCCAAGATAGTATTGATGCCGAATGAATTTGAGAAAACTCCTAAACGGAGCATAAAGAGATTCCTATACACTCAATGATCACGGAATACGAATAGACGGGTGGCCTCATACCGTGGCAAAGCCATCAGCTGCACATCAGCCTTACGGTCTTCGAGTGTTTCCATTCCGTTACCTACTGTCGCGCCGGCCTCCTGAAGGGCGGCGCGAACTTTTTCTAAAGCCTTTTCCGGAGTATTGTTATCTTTCGAAAGATGACACAGGAACACATATTTGAGACGTGGAGAATATATCTTTTTCACAAATTGGGCTGTATCCTCATTATCCATGTGACCGGAAGAAGTCTGGATCCTTGCCTTTAAGAATTCCGGATATCGCCCTGACTTAAGCATACGAAGATCATAGTTGGCTTCAATCACCAGGTAATCGGCCTGGCTCATATAATGGTGAGCTCGAGGCATCACCTCTCCCAAATCAGTGGCGAGTACAAAATTGCGTCCTTCATACGAAATGGAAAAGCCCATATTGTCTGCTCCGTCATGAGGCACTTCAAATGCAGTTATCTCCAGATCAGCTGCCTTGAAAGGTATTTCCTTGAATATGGCGATATGATAGTCTTTTATTCTTTTAGAAATATCGTGTCGTCTTAAAATAGAATTAAGCACCCGGTTGGTACAGTACACCTTCATGTGGCGGTTGTTCCTAACAAGATTATAGGCATATTTCACATGGTCGGAATGGTCATGTGTAAGGAGCACCCCGCATATTTTTTTCATATCAATACCATTGGCCTTGATTTTTGCCTCGATATCATCGGCTCTAAGGCCTGCATCAACTATTATACCCCCTAAACTGGTGCCGATATAACAACTGTTGCCGCTGGAACCTGAACCGAAAGATATATAATAAAGAAGTCCGTCAGACTTTATATTCTTGGGATTTTTTTCACTTTGCACCTCAAGGCGCTCATAAACGCTACGATGAACCACCGGATATTCTTCCTTCCATTCTTCAAATGGAAGCGTGCCTATTCCCTCAAATGAAATTTTTTTTCTGGCCATAAAAATCAACCTTCCCGGTTGGCAGGATTAAGATCCGTTCCCCAATTTTTGTTAAGATTCATGTGATTGGATGTCATGCATATTTGTTTGCGCAGTGAAGGAACAATGTCAGTCCATTGTAAGCGACACGAGCGCACAAAAATGCCATGTAGACATTCGAGAGAAAGTAATTTTAACATTATTGAAATAACGGGGTTGTTAAAAGTTCGTTAATAAAGCCCTCAAAGATAAATGTCCTAAATTCTAATAGAAACTGGGGAAGGGGCTCTAAGACTATAGAATAAAAAAATAGTAGGGACCTTATCGAGTTGGAATCCTTCAGTTCTCCACCTTTTCACGGTCTTGGTAACAATTTTTTCTCCTTCAGCAGATGTTATATTTGCTGCTACACACAATAGAGTATCGGCGCTTAGATTTTTCAGCAAACTCTCCATCATCTTATTGTTGCGATAGGGAGTTTCTATAAATATCTGAGTCATGTCTTGCCGTCGACTCTGGTTCTCCAGGTCGCGGATAGCCTTGTCTCTGTCATTGTCTTTAACAGGTAGATACCCTTGGAAAGCAAATTTTTGTCCATTCAGGCCTGAAGCCATCAAGGCCAGAAGGATACTCGAAGGGCCTACAAGAGGTATTACACTGAAGCCTTCACGCTGTGCCAAACTTACCACTTTAGCACCGGGGTCTGCTACTCCGGGACACCCTGCCTCACTCATAACTCCTATTGGATGCCCTTTTCTCAACGCATCAATAAAAGAATTTATTTCATTTTCCGGAGTATGTCCGTTCAATTCATAGAACGTGAGTTCCGAAATTTCTATAGAAGGATCGATCTTTTTTAGGAATCTCCTTGCAGTTCTTATATTCTCTACAATAAAGTGTCGAATTTGCCTGACAATGACGATATTGGATGGAGGTAAAACATTTTGTATCTCACCATCACTAATCGGCACGGGTATCATATATAAGGCCTGCTGAATCTCCATATAGCAAATTTACATAAAAATTCCCTTAAAACCTCTCTTTTTTAAAGAGAAGATAGGAAGTTTAAAGGAAATTTGCATTGAATTTTGTAAATTTGCAACAAATCTTAATAAGAGTTAATTAATATACATTATATGCAATTCAAATATTTTTTTATTTCTCTCCTTACATTGGTTGCTCTAATCGCTACCGGATGTTCACATTCACGAAATATAGTTCCTTATGAGGTAGATACTGATGTGGTGTTCAGACCACTGGCTCCAAATGAAGAAGAAAATCCAAATGATTATACATTCGGAAAAGCCAACATACCCGGATTTATCTTCGACAACGATTTCACAACATCTAAAGAAGATACCTATGTATACTTCAGCAATCTTACCATATTGGATGTGGCCCCGGCCATAAACCAACACTTGTTCAATTTTATAATAGCGCAACTTACAGAATATGGGTTTGTGGAACCTTCCTATAGTTTCCCGGATAATGAAGTTACCTCACTCATGAATCAGGGGCTCAATTACAAAGAAGCCTCCGCTGCCATTCTCGATAATTTCAAGACAGCTTTTGATAACCAGGTTGACACAATAACCTCCTATGGATCGCCATTCAATGCTTATTTCCTGATTTATCCGGTTTTTCTTGACGACAACTATATTACTTACCGGGAATCAGCTTATTGTTACACAGGTGGTGCCCATGGAATCAATATAACTTATCTGAAAACCTTCGACCTTAAATCAGGTGAAGAACTGTCTTTTGACGACATTGTGAAACCGGAACATGCCGGAGTAGTACGAGAGGAAATAGCGGCCCACATGGCTTACTCCTATCCTATTTATGAAAACATCAAAACTGTACAACAGTATGTGGACTCTCTGAATGTATGGTTAGACAATTTCAATGACTCGGACAACAATGAAATGATCACCGTAAAAAACTTCCCGGCAGGAGATATAGCATTGCTCAAAGAGGGTCTGGGTGTCATTTACCAGATGTATGAATTAACACCGGGATCCGATGGATGTCCCATTGTAGTAATACCTTATAAGGATATCAAGGGGTGCCTTAAGATCGAGATGTAAGAAAAGGATATACGAAATAATAAACGAAACAATAAGGCTCCTAAGATAATTTAGGGGCCTTTCTTCCTTTAATTACGTGTTTTAGGCGTAATTTCATTAACTTTACCTAATCTTTACAATATTGAAAAACTCGAATGGCGGAAGATTCCAGCAATAATACCACAGGTTTTAATCCTGATGCACCGGTCAAGAAGACGGCCCTGTCAGGCATGTTTCGCGACTGGTATCTTGAATACGCAAGTTATGTTATCTTAGAGAGGGCTGTGCCTCATATAGAGGATGGCCTCAAACCGGTGCAACGCCGTATACTGCACTCGATGCAGACCCTTGACGACGGCCGCTTCAATAAGGTTGCGAATATTGTGGGAAACACCATGCAATACCATCCTCATGGCGACGCTTCAATCGGAGATGCTCTGGTTCAACTCGGACAAAAAGACCTCCTGATCGACACTCAAGGTAACTGGGGAAACATTCTCACGGGGGATTCCGCGGCCGCACCTCGTTATATTGAGGCTCGCCTTTCGGAATTCGCACTCGAAACGGTATTCAACCCTAAGATTACAGAGTGGACCTTATCATACGACGGAAGAAAAAGAGAGCCGGTGACCCTCCCGGTAAAATTCCCTCTCCTTCTCTCTCAAGGAGTGGAAGGTATTGCCGTGGGTCTTTCTTCAAAAATTCTGCCACATAATTTCAACGAAATCGCAGATGCAGCCATCTCTTATCTGTCCGGAGAAGAGTTTTCCCTGCTTCCTGATTTTCAGACCGGTGGCCTCATGGATGCCTCACGCTATAATGATGGGGCCAGAGGAGGAAATATAAAGGTAAGGGCCAAGATCGAGAAAATCGACAATAAAACCTTGGCCATCACCGAGATACCCTATGGGAAAACCACTACTTCCCTTATTTCCTCTATCCTTGCCGCAATGGAGAAAGGAAAAATCAAGATTAGGAAAGTGGATGACAATACATCCGCTTCTGCCCAGATACTGGTACATCTCTTACCCGGCACATCTTCAGATAAGGCTATCGACGCTCTGTACGCCTTCACCGACTGCGAAGTAAGCATCTCTCCAAACTGTTGTGTGATTGTAGACAAAAAACCTCAGTTCCTCTCGGTGAGTCAACTTCTGAAATATTCCACCGACCGCACTCTTCACTTGCTCAAGGAGGAATTGGAAATTAAACTTTCTGAAACGAAGGAGTCACAATTATCCCTTTCTCTGGAAAAAATATTTATCACAGAAAGGATATATAAAGATCAGGAAGTAGAAAATGCAGCAAACATGGAGGAAGCCCTCCGCCATGTCGACATGCGACTCGAACCTTATAAGCCATCTTTCTTCCGACCGATTACCGATGACGACCTCATGCGTCTCTGGGAAATAAAAATGGGCCGGATATTGAAATTCAATGCCGACAAAGCTGATAAAAAGATAGCAGAGTTACAGGAGGATATTGAAAAAATCCAATATAATATTCAGCATATCGTAGAATATACTGTAAACTGGTTCAGACATCTGAAGGAGAAATACGGGGCTTCTTTCCCTCGACACACTGTAATAAGGGGCTTTGATTCAATACAGGCTGCAAAGGTAGCTGAAGCAAACAAGCGCCTTTATTTCGACAAGAACGGTGGTTTCATTGGCACCGCGTTGAAAGACAATGAGTTCCTTTTCTCATGCTCTGATATCGATGATATCCTCATTATCTATAAGGATGGCACCTACAAACTGGTAAAGGTACAAGACAAACTCTATGTAGGCAAAAAAATCATACATATCGGTCTTTTTAAGAAAGGCGACAAACGTACAATATACAACGTAATTTACCGTCACGGTAAACCCGGCACACTTGATGAAGAAGGAAAACCTCTGGGATATTCTTACAAGAAACGTTTCTTCATTACAGGACTTACTCGAGATAAGGAATATAACCTCACCAAAGGCGCCCCGGATTCAAGGGTAGAATATTTGTCGTGTAATCCTAACGGCGAAGCCGAAGTGGTGAAAGTGGATCTTAAAGATGAGCCAAACGACTCAGGAAGACGTCCACGTGCTAAAGATGTGATAGTAGATTTTTCGGAATTGGACATAAAGGGCAAAGATTCTTTAGGAAACCTGGTCACAAAATATCAGGTAGCAAACGTAAAACTCCTGGAAAAGGGTACAAGTACCTTGGGAGGAAGAGATGTGTGGTTTGACAGAGATGTACTTCGCCTGAATTACGACGGACGTGGTGAGAAACTGGGTGTATTCCAGGGTGACGACCAGGTATTGGTAATAACTAAAGATGGGGAATATTTCACTACTTCCTATTCGGATTCCAATCACTATGATGACAATATACTCCGCATTGAGAAATTCGACCCCCATAAAGTGTGGACCTTGGCTTTGTATGATGCATCCCTCCATTATCCATATCTGAAACGCTTCACCTTTGAACCTTCTGTCAAGCCCCAAAGGTTTGTAGGCAATGAACCTGAATCAAAGATTCTTCTTCTTTCTGATACTCCTTATCCCCGTATGGAAGTGACCTTTGGTGAAGCAGATGCAGTCCGGCCTCCGATAATAATTGATGCTGAAGAATTTATCGGTGTAAAGGGATATAAGGCTAAAGGAAAAAGAATCTCTAATTATACCATCGATTCTATTACAGAACTTGAGCCTACCCGGTTCCCGGAGCCAGTAGAAGAACCTGTAAAAATAGAAACAGAAGAGGAAGAGGAGGCAGAAGATAGCGCACCTGAAGAAACTGTGACCTCGGTCAACCCCAAAGTGGTGCAAGGTGATTTATTTGAATTCGATGGAAATAATGAAAAAGATATCTAAAAGCTTTCTAAGACTCTTATTTTTATTTTGCTTGATTTCTCTTTGCATGCCCTCTAAAGCACAGGAGAAAGAGTCAAGACCTGTGAGCGGTTTTTACAATTTCGAAATAGGAGGCAAGAGAGTGCAGGCTACATATCTCACACCCCTCACCTACAAAGGCACAAGTTATGCTGTGTCGGGAAGCTGGAGCAAGGCAATGCCATTCAGTCCGGAAAGTGCCGTGATGCAGTTTGATGCTTCTGTAGAATACTCCAACCTTTTAAATCCTGCCCGCACAGCAAGAATGTTGGGACTGATGGCCGATTTTTCTTGGGATTTATCCTGGAGAAAACGTCTTCCAATGGATTTTCAGGTCACTGCAGGAGGTGGAGTGGAAATTTCCGGAGGAGCGTATTATCTTCTTCGTAATGGCAACAATCCGGTGCAAGCCATTGCAAATATATCATTGATGCTATCCGCATCGGCCTCTAAACATTTCAAAATAGGCCGACTACCTATTCTTGTGACTGACAGAGTGAAGCTTCCATCTTTAGGAATATTTTTTAACCCGGAATACGGTGAAACTTATTATGAAATATATTTAGGCAACCATAAGGGTCTGGCTCATGCAGGGTGGTGGGGAAACAACTTCCGAATAGACAATCTCTTATCAGTCACTCTTGATTTCGGCAGAACCGCCATGATGTTGGGCTATCGGCTTAATGTCTACAACCAATGGGCAAATAATCTTAACACCAAGATTATCACCAACTCATTTGTGATTGGAATTATTCCGGGTGGTATAGGCATGAAGAAAACTTCCCCTAAAGGTATCTCTGAAAACTATTCCCTATATTGATTGCATAATCTGAAACATTTTTCATCATCCTTACCAGGATCTTTTCTATGATTGTAATGAATAAAAAAATCGCATATTCCCTTATCCTGGCCATAGCATCAATATGCACTGCATGCCATGATGCTCCGGATTACGACAACTCTATAACAGGCAACTTTGACGCATTGGCAGATATAATCGACACCCGTTACTGTTTCTTTCAAGATAAAGATATCGACTGGAAAAGTGTGACAAACGCTTATCGGGCAACCATCACTCCAGAGACATCTTCAATGGAGCTGTTTTTTATCTGTGCAAAAATGCTTGATGAACTTCGCGACGGTCATGTCAACCTCACTTCCCGATATTCCTCAAGCTACTACCGTGAATGGTGGAGCAAATATGATCAGGATTTCAACATGCGTACCATTGAACAATACTACCTTAATTTCAATTGGCTAACTACCAGCGGTATCATATACAAACAGATTAAAAATGAGGTTGCTTATATTTATTATCCATCTTTTACCAACACAATAAGTGAAACCTCTCTTGACTATATTCTGGCAATTCTGGCCAACAGCCGGGGTCTGATAATCGACATTCGCGACAATGGCGGTGGAGCTCTTACCAATATAAATACTTTAGTGGGAAGGTTTATAAATGAAGAGATTACAGGCGGATATATCCAACATAAGACGGGTCCCGGTCACAACGATTTTTCCGAGCCCTATCCTATGACTTACAAACCTGCAGAACCGGGGCGTTTAAAATGGACAGGAGATATTGTAGTGCTTACCAATCGGTCATGCTTCTCGGCAGCAAATAATTTTGTGTCGGTAATGAAAGAACTGCCCAATGTAAAGATTGTAGGAGCCAAGACCGGAGGAGGTGGCGGCCTTCCCTTCACTTCAGAACTTCCCAATGGATGGAGCATAAGATTCTCGGCTTGCCCCATTCTTGATGCCAAAGGAAATCTTATCGAAAATGGAATAGATCCATCACCGGGTTGTGAGGTGGGAGCACCTGATGAAGAACTTGCGCAAGGCCGGGACGCAATACTTGAATTTGCAATTGATATGCTCAAAAATAATCCGCTCCCCTACCCCCCGGAAGAGGAGGAAGGAGAGCTTTAACAATTAAATTCACTAACGATTTTTATAATAACTGCAATATAGGAAGGCTATTACGGGAACCCGGGTCATAAATCCCGGGAATGTAGGCGTCGTAGTCTATTCCTCTGCATAGGAGAGAATGGTGGGACTCTCAACGTCTACACCATATTCCTGAGCAAACCTTAAAATGGCTCTTGCAAGCTTCGGTTTAAGGTCTTCAGGACAATATCTGAAATAAGCCTCAGCTGCTCTTACATGGGCTGCATCCGGCATCGGATATTCTCTTCTTTCCGGCAATCCGAATACGCTGTCGGGAAGTTCTTTCTTTTCTTCGTATGATAGCACGTCGCTCATAATTTTGTTTTTTTAGAGTTAAGAGGGACAATATTGTTCTTCTTTTATTACTTACAACAAATAAATTAGTGAATGGATTAATTGAAAAGCGTGTTTTTCCCTTTTTTGAAAGGAAAAATGAGCTAAATCTCTAATTTATCATTAATTTTGCACATTAAACCCTTATAGGAGTCGCTATGCAAGCCTTATTATAAAAAAGGATATGCCGACTCATACACACAAAGACTGTAATCCCCAATATGTATAGAGACAAGACATGCGGAGAACTGCGTCTGGCTGACAAGGGACAAAAAGTGACTCTTGCCGGATGGGTGCAGAAAAACCGTAAGATGGGCGGAATGACCTTTCTGGATATCCGCGACCGATATGGCGTGACTCAAGTAGTGTTTAATTCTTCAGAACACGCCGATCTTTTCCATGAAGCCAACTCATTAGGCCGCGAATTCGTGGTGCAGATTTCAGGCGAAGTAGCCGAACGGGAAAACAAGAATCCCAACATCCCTACCGGCGATATTGAAATTATCGCCGAATCACTCAAGGTTCTCAACAAAAGCGATGTGCCACCCTTTACTATTGAAGACAATACCGATGGTGGCGACGACTTGAGAATGAAATATCGGTATCTCGACCTTAGGCGCCCTTCCGTAAAAAAGAATCTGGAATTACGCCATAAGATGGCCTTTGAAATCAGAAGATATCTGGATTCGAAAGGATTCCTCGAAATTGAGACTCCCATACTTGTAAAATCCACTCCGGAGGGAGCACGTGACTTCGTGGTACCTTCAAGAATGAATCCCGGCGAATTCTACGCTTTACCACAGAGTCCGCAACTCTTCAAGCAACTTCTGATGGTGAGTGGGTTCGACAGATATTTCCAGATAGCAAAATGTTTCCGAGACGAAGACCTCAGAGCTGACAGGCAGCCGGAGTTTACTCAGATTGACTGCGAGATGAGTTTCGTAAGGCAGGAAGACGTGATTGATATGTTTGAAGGTCTGGTAAAACACATCTTCAAATATGTGAAAGATATAGATTTTACAGAGCCGTTCCCACGCATCACCTGGAAAGAGGCTATGGAAAAATACGGTAGCGACAAGCCAGATATCCGCTTCGGAATGGAATTTGTGGATATCACAGACTTGGCTAAGGGTAAAGGTTTTTCAGTGATAGACGATGCTGAAATCACCGTTGGTATCACAGTGCCCGGAGCGGCAGGTTACTCTCGCAAACAAATAGATGAACTTACCGAATTTGTAAAACGTCCGCAAATCGGAGCCAAAGGTCTGATTTGGGTAAAAGTAGACAACGACGGTTCTATCAAGAGTTCTGTGGGTAAATTCTATTCTGAGGAACAATTGAAGGAATGGGCTAACAAAATGGATGCCAAGCCCGGCGATCTTATGCTCATCATGACCGGAGAGGCTATGAAGACCCGCAAGCAACTTTCCGAACTTAGACTCGAAATGGGATCCCGACTGGGTTTGCGCGACAAAAATGTTTTTGCTCCTCTTTGGGTTATTGATTTCCCATTGTTTGAATGGGATGAAGAGACCCAGAGATATTATGCAATGCACCACCCATTCACTTCACCGAATCCGGATGACATACCTTTGTTACATACAGATACCGGAAATGTAAGGGCCACAGCCTACGATATAGTAGTGAACGGAAATGAATTAGGTGGAGGTTCTATAAGAATCCATGATCCGAAACTACAAAACGAAATGTTCGAGCTGTTAGGGTTCACACCTGAAAAGGCAAAAGAACAATTTGGCTTCCTAATGGATGCCTTCAGGTATGGTGCTCCTCCTCATGGTGGTCTGGCTCTGGGATTTGACCGTTTTGTTTCTATCCTGGCGGGTCTTGATTCAATAAGGGATGTGATTGCATTCCCGAAAAACAATTCCGGACGTGATGTGATGAATGAGTCACCATCTCCTCTTGACCCTGCACAACTTGAAGAGTTGAAACTCGAATTAAAACCTCTTTAATGGTAAAAGTAAAGGACATAGCATCGACAATCGAGGATTTCGCACCTAAGCAACTGCAGGAATCTTACGATAATGCCGGACTTCAGGTAGGCAATCCTGAGGCTGAAGTGTCGGCCGTGCTCTTGTGCCTTGACGTGAACGAGGATGTATTGAAAGAGGCCAAAGACCGGGAATGTAATATGATTGTATCACATCACCCGCTCATATTTCATGGCATCAAATCGCTCACCGGAGCCGATACTACCCAACGGCTTGTGATAGAAGCTCTCACAAGTGGAATCGCTATTTATTCCGCCCACACCAATCTTGACTCTGTATGGGATGGTGTGAGCCACGAAATAGCAAGGCGACTCGCAATTAAAGACCTCGAGGTGCTTCAGCCAACAACGGAAGATTCCCGTATCGGACTCGGTGTTGTGGGAAATATCAAGCCACTGCCTAAAATAGAGTTCCTTCGCAAAATCAAAAATACATTCAAGGTTTCGGCTCTCCGATATTCGGCCCAAAGTCCAAGCCTTGTGGTAAGAAGAGTGGCAGTGTGCGGTGGCGCCGGAGCCTCTCTTATAAGAGATGCCATCAAGGCAAAAGCCGACATCTACGTGACCGGTGATGTGAAATATCATGATTTCACAACTTACGGCGATGAAATAATAATTGCCGATATCGGCCATTATGAAAGCGAACTTTGTAGCCGAGAAATACTTTCCAGAGTTATAAGGGAAAAATTCCCTGAACTCCCTACTTATTTTTGTGATTCTGAATCCAACCCGATAAAAATATTATAACATCATACAAGCCTATGGCAACCGAAAAGAAGAATGACATAGAACGCAGTGTGGAAGAAAGACTTAACAATCTTTTCCAACTCCAGACCTATCTTTCCGAAATCGACCGCATCAAAACTTTGAGAGGTGAACTTCCTAACGAAGTGAAAGACCTCGAAGATGAAATCGTGCGTTACCAGACACGTCTGGATAAATATCAGGAAGAAATAAAAGGACTTAGGGAATTCGTGGCCCAAAAGAAAGGGGAAATAGCCGACCGTAAGGCCAAAATTGAAAAATACGACGAACAGATCAACAATGTAAGAAATAACCGCGAGTTTGCTTTCCTTGAAAAAGAAAAGGAATTCGAAGGACTTGAAATCGAACTTGCTGAAAAAAATATCCGTGAGGCTAATGAAAAATTAGAGGTCAAGACTCAGGAAGTGGAAAGAGCAAAAGAGGGCTTGACCGACAATCAGCATATCCTTGAGGATAAAAAGAAGGAACTCGAAGCAATTGTGTCAGAGACCAGAGTAGAGGAAGAGAATATCAGAGGACAAGTAAAAGAACTTGAACAAAAAATCGATGACTATACTCTCGCAGCCTTCAAGAGAATACGCAAGAATGCTCGCAACGGACTGGCTATCGTAACAGTGCAAAGAGATGCCTGCGGTGGTTGCTTCAACCGTATACCGCCTCAGCGCCAACTCGAAATTAAGATGCACCGTAAGGTCATCGTATGTGAATATTGTGGCAGAATTATGGTAGACGGTGCTCTTGTGGGAATAACTCCCGAACCTGCTAAAGAGGCTCCCGCTCCCAAGACCACACGAAGAAAGAGCACTAAGGCTGCCCCGGCTCCCGAAGCACCGGCAGCTGAAGCCTGAACTAAAATACTCCCCCGACATACAACCTTGTAAAATGCCGGGCATCTATAAAGTCTTTGGAACAGATTTCGAAGACTTTTTTAATTCATTTCACTATTATATTTGAATTGCGATCAATCAACAATATTTAGAAGGGATAAATCATGAAGGGATATAATATCGCAGTAGCAGGCACGGGATATGTGGGCCTGTCGGTGGCTACTCTTCTGGCTCAACATAATAAAGTGACAGCCGTGGACGTGGTACCTGAGAAAGTGGAAATGGTGAACATGGGTATCAGCCCTATTAAAGATGATTATATCGAAAAATATCTTGCCGAGAAAGACCTTAATCTGAGGGCAACCCTTGATGCAGAAACTGCATATAAAGATGCAGATTTTGTAATAGTGGCCACTCCTACTAACTATGACCCGGACAAGAACTATTTCGATACTTCAAGCGTAGAGGCTGTAATCGACACAGTGGTGAGAATAAACCCCAAGGCGATTATAGTGATTAAGTCAACAATACCCGTAGGCTTCTGCCGGAATATATATGTAAAATATTACGAACAAGGAGTAAAGAGACTTAACCTTTTATTCTCTCCGGAGTTCTTGCGTGAAAGCAAAGCGCTGTACGACAATCTCTATCCTTCACGCATTATAATAGGAATTCCAAAAGTCATAGACAAACCGGAATTTTCTTTAGAAAATAAAGCTATCAATACCATTGCAGACCTGGATTACCTTCAGAAAGGAGCAGAAACTTTCGCTAAACTTCTTAAAGAAGGCGCTCTCAAGGAAGATATTCCTGTGCTGCTGATGGGTCTGAAGGAGGCTGAGGCCGTAAAACTCTTTGCCAATACTTACCTGGCTCTTAGAGTGAGCTATTTCAATGAGCTCGACACTTATTCAGAGATAAAAGGTCTGGATACAAAGGCAATAATAGAAGGAATAGGTCTCGACCCGCGTATTGGCACTCATTACAACAATCCATCTTTCGGGTACGGAGGCTATTGTCTGCCCAAAGACACTAAGCAACTTCTGGCAAATTATGCCGATATCCCGCAGAACATGATGAGTGCAATCGTAGAGAGCAACAGGACCAGAAAAGATTTCATCGCCGACCAGATTCTCAAGATGGCCGGATGGTATGGATACACTGAATCTACTTCTTATGCCAAGGAACAGGAGAAACCTGCTACCATAGGAGTGTATCGTCTCACTATGAAAACCAATTCCGACAACTTCCGGCAGAGTTCCATTCAGGGGGTAATGAAGAGAATCAAAGCCAAAGGTGCAAAAGTGATTATTTATGAACCTACACTTGAAGATGGAAGCACTTTCTTTGGAAGTCTTGTGGTAAATGATCTCGAAAAGTTCAAAAAAGAGAGCGACGCCATATTGGCTAATCGCTCTAATGAAGAACTTTCAGATGTATCTGATAAAATTTATACCCGGGATCTATACGGAAGAGATTAAAACATTCTTACCATTCGAAGGGGAAACGTTCTATGTCTTCTTCGATGAGGTTTGAACCGTGTTGAACTTCAATAAACGTAAGGGACGTGATGGCGCGAAGAGCGTGCATCTGTCCCTTCGGTATATTTATGACATCACCACGTTTCACCGGTTTCCTTTCACCGTCAAGCACAATCTCTCCTTCCCCGTCAATGAATGTCCATACCTCATCACGGCACGAATGTCGCTGATAAGAGATGCTGGCGCCCGGATTAAGAGTCAGCTGTTTAGTCAAGGCACTAAATTTATCGGGAAACTCTACATGGTCAATCACTTTATATGTGCCCCAACGACGCTCCTCATACATAGGGCGACTCTTCAAGTGTGAAGCATAGTGCTTTACATTTTCACTTTTTGATTTTTCCGATACTATAATTCCGTCGGGTGATGCCGCAATAACAAGATTTTCAGTGCCAAGTACCAGTATGGGTATATTGAGTTCATTGAAGATATGTGTATTCGAAGCCGTACCATCGGTAGTGACATTACCATACTCAGTGATTTTCAATTCATCGGTAAGAGTATTCCAGGTCCCAAGGTCTTTCCAGTAACCGTTGAATGGTACCACCCCTTCCGACTTTTCCTTCTCTGCCACTTCGTAGTCAAAACTTGTGGAAGGATAACTTTCATAATTCTTCACATATTCCTCATAACTGTCATGCTGCTGATACCGGGCAGACATCGACAGGAGATATCCCAGTTTGAAAGCAAAGACTCCTGCATTCCACAACGCACCTTCTGAAATGAGCCTTTCGGCCTCACTTACTGATGGCTTTTCTGTAAATTTAACTACTTTAAGCAGCTGTCCTTCTTCTTCATTTAAGGGCTTCTCAGGAAGTATATATCCATACTTTGCAGAGGGATAAGTAGGCTTGACACCCATCAACGCCAACTTACATTCTGAATTTTGTATAGATTCAGCCATTAATTCGATTGCCCGGTAATATCCTTTTCCTGTAAAGGGATCACATGGCATTACAATCACTGTTTCATCTTCATTGCATCCCTTTACCTTTGCAAGATATTCACAAGCAAGACAAATGGCCGGGAAGGTATGACGCCTCGAAGGCTCGGTAACGATATTTACCCGGTCGCCCAACTGAGAGGTGACAGAATCTTTCTGCGCAAGACTGGTAGCCACCGTTATATCTGCATTAATACCCGATTCATTGATTTGACGTGTTACTCGCTGAACCATTGACTCAGTTTCCGGGCTTCCCTCCTTAGGAAGTACTCTGAGGAACTGTTTTGACCGGGCATCGTTGGATAAAGGCCACAGACGAGTTCCTGATCCTCCGGAAAGTAAAATTATCTGCACTTTGATTAATTTTTTGTATACAAAACGTTACTCTGAATTTCTTACAATCTTTTTAAAGCTTCAAGTAAAGGTACTCTGTTACTTCACAATACCTTTCTCCAGATACTCTGCAAGATTTCTTGCCACATGGTCGCCGGCTTTTTCTATAGCCACTTTTGCCATGTCGGCTTCCACCATAAGTTTCACCAATTGTTCAAAAGAAGTTTTTTTCAATGGGTCCCAACCCAGTTCTCGCTTAGCCTTAGAAGCATCGCCAAGAAGGTTAACTACATCCGTGGGCCGATAAAAATCGGGCGAAACTTCTACTATCACCTTGCCTGTTTTAGCGTCACGACCTACTTCATTGGCACCCTCTCCTTCAAAAACCAGGTCTATTCCGGCATGTTTGAAAGCGAGAAGGCAGAATTCCCTCACTGAGTGTTGCTCTCCCGTGGCTATCACATAGTCATCAGGCTTTTCTTGCTGTAGAATAAGCCACATACATTCCACGTAATCACGGGCATAACCCCAGTCGCGCATCGAGGAAAGGTTGCCAAGATAGAGCTTTTCCTGTTTCCCTTGTGCAATACGGGCAGCCCCCAATGTAATTTTACGTGTCACGAAGGTTTCCCCTCTCCTTTCACTTTCATGATTAAATAGAATTCCCGAACAAGCGAACATATTATACGCTTCCCGGTATTCTTTCACAATCCAGAAGCCATAAAGCTTTGCTACGGCATAAGGAGAGTAAGGATGAAAAGGAGTCTTTTCATTCTGTGGCACCTCTTCCACTTTACCGTATAATTCGGAAGTAGAAGCCTGATAAAACCTGCACTTGTCGGCTAATCCACAAACACGAATACCTTCAAGCAACCGAAGCACACCGGTGGCATCCACATTTGCCGTGTATTCCGGCGTATCAAAACTTACCTGCACATGGCTTTGCGCAGCAAGATTATATACCTCATCAGGCTTTACTTTGTTAAGCACCTGAATAATCGACATTGAATCACTCAAATCGGCATAATGGAGATGAAAATGGGGATTACTCTCCAGATGGGCGATTCGCTCTCGGAAATCTACCGACGATCTCCTGATTGTGCCATGCACCTCATACCCCTTCTCGATTAATAATTCTGAAAGAAAGGAGCCGTCTTGGCCGGTAACTCCAGTGATAAGAGCTGTCTTCATTGCAATGCAGTTTTTAACACCCAAATTTATAAAAAAACAGTGAAATTATCCACTCTCTCTTTCTTTCATGATTCTCTACCATACCATTTCCAAACTTTTCAGTTGGATATGGAGTGTGAAATATGTAATTTTGTATGTTAAGAAGGTAGCTATGCAAGAAAATAAGAGACAAGACTCCAACAAGGAATATGAATATCAAGGCCTGGTAGTCAACGGCTTTATAATGATATTCTTTACCTTTATCCTGGTTCCCGCCATATTGATAGTGTCCAGTATTGTTCTCATGGACCCGGTGCCGGGTCTGGCTGTTACTTTGGACGCTGTGTTCGGCCTTGTTTTCATACTGGGTTGCGTGGGATATTTCGTTCAGGAACCGAATCAGGCCCGTGTGATGATATTCTTCGGTAAATACCGCGGCACATGCCGTCAGACCGGATACTATTGGGTCAATCCTTTCCTCAACCGTAAGAAACTCTCTCTACGTATCAGAAATATGGATATCGAACCCATCAAAGTCAACGATAAGATTGGTAACCCGGTCTTAATCGGAATGGTGCTCGTATGGAAAATCAAAGATACCTATCGCGCTGTTTTTGATATCGATACCCAGGGAGCCGGCAATACCGGTGTCAACAACAATGCACTGGAAAAATTCGTGAGGATACAGAGCGATGCCGCACTCAGAGAGGTCACCGGACAGTTTGCATACGATGAAACTGATTCCAGCCGTCAGGAACTGACATTGCGTGGAGGTGGTGAAGAAATCAACGAACTCCTCGAAAGAAAACTAAATGAACGTCTGGCCATTGCCGGTATGGAAGTGGTGGAAGCACGTATAAATTATCTCGCTTATGCGCCCGAAATTGCAGCAGTGATGCTACGCCGCCAACAGGCTTCCGCTATCATTACTGCCAGAGAGAAAATCGTGGAAGGCGCAGTTTCTATGGTGAAAATGGCTCTCGACCAACTCAAAAAAGATGGTGTGGTAGAACTCAATGAAGAGAGAAAAGCAGCCATGGTGAGCAACCTGCTCGTGGTGCTGTGTGCCGATGAACCCTCACAGCCTGTGATAAATACCGGAGAAATCTAAAGGGGGAAAACAAAGATGTTTTTGAAGAATAGCTTAGAATGAGAAACGATAAGGAATTGGAAGGCATTTCTCACTTAGGAAGCCAAGGAACAAAATATCCCACCGACTATGATCCGGGATTGCTGGAAACATTTGAAAACAAGCACCCCGAGAATGAATATGTGGTGACCTTGGATTGCCCGGAATTTACTACCCTATGCCCAAAAACGGGGCAACCCGATTTCGGCCACATTGTCATCAGTTATATACCTCGCCAGAGGATGGTGGAAAGTAAAAGTCTTAAGTTGTATCTCTTCAGTTTCCGAAATCATGGTGATTTTCATGAAGATGTTGTAAACATAATCATGAAAGATCTTCAGAAACTGATGGATCCAAAATATATAGAAGTGAAAGGTTATTTCATGCCTCGGGGAGGCATTTCAATACATCCTTTTGCAAATGCAGGAGATGCCGATCATGAAGACCTTTGCCTCCGGCGTCGTTTTAACGCATTCGACACAATCACAAAAAAATAAATTAATGGAGAAGGATTCCGTTATCATTCTCAGCGGAGGTGTCGACAGCACCACTCTTCTGTATTATCAGAAACACCGCATAGCACTTGCCGTCAGTTTCAATTACGGCTCCAACCATAATGGACGGGAACTTGAATGTGCCCGGTGGCAATGCAGTGAACTTGGTATCGAGCATCTGGTGATTCCCCTTGATTTTATAGGCCAATATTTCCAAAGCAGCTTGCTTGCCGGTGCGGAAGAGATTCCTAAAGGAGACTACGACAATGAAAATATGAAGAGCACAGTAGTGCCCTTCCGCAATGGTATCATGCTGGCAATAGCTTGTGGCATAGCCGAATCCAGAGGATTGAAGCATGTGATGATGGCCAACCATGGTGGAGACCATGCCATATATCCCGATTGCAGGCCTGAATTCACCAAAGCCATAAGTGAGGCTATGCAAGCCGGCACATATGAACGAGTCACCCTTATCGATCCTTTCACTATGTACTCTAAGGCAGAAATAGTGAAACTCGGCAAAGAATTAGGCATAGATTATTCCCACACCTATTCATGCTATTGTGGAGAAGAATTGCACTGCGGAGAGTGTGGCACCTGCCGTGAACGCAAGGAGGCCTTTAATTTAGCAGGCATGGAAGACCCTGTGCCTTATAAGTCCCATTCCTGACAAAAAGATATGTATTACGTAAAGAAAAGATTTGAAATTAGCGCAGCCCACAGACTCTCACTCAGTTATGAGAGCAAATGCACCCAGGTGCATGGTCACAACTGGATCATAACTGTGGAATGTAAAGCCCGGGACCTGAACTCCGATGGCATGGTGACCGATTTCACCCATATTAAAGACCTGGTGATGGGCAAACTCGATCATGCAATGATAAATGATGTGCTTCACTGCAATCCCACTGCGGAAAACATTGCAAAATGGGTTGTGGATAATGTTCCTAATTGCTGGCGATGCGAAGTACAGGAGAGTGAGGGAAACTCTGCAGCCTATGAAAAGGATTGAGAATGAAAAAAATTAATGAAATTTTCCATTCCATACAGGGAGAGGGATGCCACACCGGTGTCCCTTCGGTTTTTGTGAGGTTTTCAGGCTGCAACCTTAAATGCGGTTTCTGCGATACCTCTCATGAAGATGGCCGGCTGATGCATGATGATGAGATTATAGAGGCTATTAAAAGTTTACCTTCTGCCCAAATTGTACTTACGGGAGGTGAACCCTCATTATTCATAAATCAGGATTTTATTGACCGTCTCCATGTCGAAACCGGATTGCCAATAGCGGTTGAAACCAATGGTACACAACCATTGCCGAAGGGAATTGACTGGATCACAGTATCGCCTAAGATGGGTATGAGTCTTCATGGAGATGCATCCTTAAAAGTGCAATATGCCAACGAACTAAAGGTAGTAGATACAGGGCAGGATCTTAATCCATATTTTACTTTGCCCTGTGTGAATAAAGATACTGTAATGCTCTTACAGCCATGTTTTGTGGAAGACAATAAGGAAAGAGAAGAAAACCTGCGGCGCACTATCCAAAGAGTGTTGGAGGATCCTCGATGGCGGCTTTCTCTACAGACTCACCGTTTTATCGGTGTAAGATAAACACGGCACCTAAGGATTTAGGTGCCGAGTCTATTTTTCAATACGTTTAATTATCCTTGGGAGATTAAATTATTTACCCCTAAGTCTCATAAAACTATATCCGAATCTTTCACATGCTGCCTTTTCCAATTCTTCTCGGAATTGTGGTGCAGCCAAAGAAATCATAAGTTTAGCTCTTTCAGCGAGATTTCGTCCCCTCAGGTTTACTATTCCGTGTTCAGTCACTATATAATTTGCCTGAAATCTTGTGGTCACCACCCCTGCCCCGGACGTGAGCACCGGCTTGATTTTGCTTTCACCTTTAGAAGTAGTGGAAAGCATGGCAAGAAAAGATTTGCCACCCTCGCTCAGTGAGGCCCCATACACGAAATCATGTTGTCCTCCTATGCCCGAATAAATTCTCGTGCCGATTGAATCGGCACATATCTGTCCTGTAAGATCTATTTCCAGACATGAATTTATGGCCATAACAGAGGGATTTTGTGCTATTACATAGGGATTGTTGGTCCATGCCACATCCTTGAAAATCATATCCGGGTTATAGTTCATCAGGTCATAGAGTTTGCGCGAACCTAAGGCCAAAGAAGCCACCGACTTACCGGGCATCACTTTCTTTTGTGTGTTGTCGATTACTCCATTTTCAATTAAAGGCAGTACACCATCGGTCATGGCCTCTGTATGAAGTCCCAGGTTCTTATGATCTTTTAAGGCGCTTAATACGGCATTCGGAATACCTCCTACTCCTATCTGCAAAGTAGCTCCATCGGGGATTTCTGAAGCAATGTATCCACCAATTTTGATTTCTTGATCATTAGGCACCGGGGTAGGCACCTCCACAAGGGGATCATCTACTTCTACCCAGGCTGCAAGTTGTGACATATGAATCACGCTGTCGCCGTAAGAGAAGGGTATGTGTGGATTTATCTGCGCAATCACTATGTCGGCACATTCCACTGCTGCTGTGGCCACATCGGCTGAAACACCAAAACTCACGTACCCATCTTTGTCAGGCAAGCTACAGTTAATCAATGCCACGTCCACCCGCCATGTGCCGTCGCGCATCAATCCGGGCACCTCCCCAAGGAAACAAGGTGTGGTGCTCCCATATCCTTCTGCAATCCATCTCCTCACTGAATTATTTACAAAGAAACTGTCTACCAGAAAACTATCTTTGAATTCGGGTTTGCAGAATGGAGCCTCCTTCTTTCCTACTGCAAAACCGGAATAGATGGTGACATCCCTTAATTCATCTCCTCTTTTAGCCAAGGCCTCTACCAATACCTCGGGTATCGATGTGCTGCCCTGGATATATACATGATCTCCGCTCTCAATGAGACCCACGGCCTCATCAGCTGTCTTTTTATTCCGGGTGTGCATCAGAAAATTCCTTTAGACGTGAGGCCAATCTATCAAAAGTGGATTGGTCGGATACAGTCGACACGCATATTCTCACTCCATCCCTGGTACTTCCGGTGCAAGGTAACGAGATAGTGGATATGCCGTGTCTTAACAATTCTCGCTGCAGATGTTCACTTCCGTAATTCTTATATCCGGCGGTGAAAAAGAAGCCCTCAGATATATCTTCGTCACAATCTTTTTCATATACTATGTGAAATCCGTTTTTCTTCAGCATATCCTTGATAAGGGCACTTCTACGGGCATATTCACCTGTCTCTTTAACAAATGGCAGTTTCCCTTCCACTGCACTCTCCAGCATCGCCGCCATTGCATATTGTGCTGAGTGAGCAGTACCGGAGGAGGCAGTATATAGTACGCCGTAAATATAACATTCACCGAAATTCGGCATCTCGAAGAATTTTTCAAGATGATCATATCTCTTGTTAAATACCTCGGGACTCATACATACTATACCTATTCTTTGACCTGCATAACTGAAAATCTTTGAAGCAGAAATCAACAGAATATAGTTTTCTGTATACTTACCTACCGAGGGAATGAACGGTGATTTATAGGGCTGGGAATAATCACGACGAAAATCCATACCCATATAGGCAAGGTCTTCAAGAACTATCACATCATGCTTTGTGGCTGCTTCACCAATTATTTTTAATTCTTCCTGAGTGAAGTTTGACCAAGTAGGATTGTTGGGATTACTGTAAATCATACAGGTGACTCGGCCGGCTGCCAGAATTTCTTCCAGTTTCTCCCGTAATTTTTCACCTCTGGAATAGTAAATATCAAAACTTACCACATTCATGCCCAGCATCTTTGCCTGCTGGCGCTGGGCCGGGAATCCGGGATTGAATACCAACACGGTATCTTTTCCGGGCACTCTCATTTTAAGAAGAGTGAGCAAAGTATAACTTCCCTGCATTGATCCTACGGTGGGAACAATACAATAAGGGGGTACATCCAAGTCGATAAATGCTTTCACAAAATCTGACCCGGCTTTTTTCAGTGAAGGTATTCCGGCTATATCGGGATAACAACTGGCCACACCTCTTTTCAAAGCCTCACATTCAGCCTCCAGGCCTTCCTTTTCTGCCGGCAATCCCGGATTGCCAAGCTCAAGATGCACATATTTCTCTCCGGCTGCCCTTTCCAATTCAGCTGAAAGAGCACAGATTTGCCTGATTGTAGCTGTGGTGAGATCCGTTATTTCCAGAGCATCAATCACAGAATTAAGTTTATCTTCGGTAATAGGTAACATGGCATCAACGATTTTTTAAGAATTCCACTGTATAATCCCTACCTTTGGCGAAGGCTGCAATATTCATTTCCGTTATAGCATCACCTTTACTCGAAAATATCTTACGGATGCCATTGATAAGGTGAGGTTCCTCTATCGATATCAATGGTGAAATAGCTCCGAGGAGCACCATGTTTGATGACCGAGGTGAACCTACTTCCTTTGCCACTGCATCCATATCGAATGCTATCAGATTATCCACTTTCTTCATCTCTTCAGCCAATGCTTCAGACGAAGGATAATTTTTTATATTGACAAATGGCACCGTATTTGTCACGAGCCATCCTTCTTTCTTCAAATAGGGAAGATAACGGAGACCCTCCATCGGTTCCATCGAAACTATCAGGTCAGCCTGTCCCAGTGGTATAAGGTCTGATGCTATGGGTTCGCTACTGAGCCTCAGGTTTGACTGAACGTCACCACCTCTCTGACTCATGCCATGTACTTCAGCCTGTTTTAGGTATAAATTGTCTTCAAGAGCAGCCACTCCTATTACAGTCGCAATCGAAAGTATTCCCTGCCCTCCGACTCCTGCAAGTATTATATCGCTTTTCATGGTTCTTACTTTTTAGATGAATGTCGGCGTGCCGTCTGGATACACTCCCTGCGTGATATTATCACAGATAATCCCGGATAATCTATCTCTTCTTTAAACAGTTGCTCCATATCTGCTATATTCTTGGGATGAGAATCAATGGTACGCACATGTTCAGGCGCAGCTCCGAGACCCAGACATATCTCTTCAAGTTTTCCGGTGCCTTGAGAATCCTGGCCTCCTGTCATTCCGGTGGTGAGGTTATCGGAGATAATCACGGTAATGGGCGAATTCTCATTGATGGCGTCAAGAAGACCCGTCATACCCGAATGGGTGAATGTGGAATCCCCGATTATGGCCACCGATGGGTGTTGACCGGCATCAGCCGCTCCTTTAGCCATTGTGATGGAGGCTCCCATGTCTACACAAGTATCAATGGCATTGAACGGTGAAAGATATCCGAGAGTATAACAACCAATATCTCCAAACACCTTGGGTGAGTCATATTCTTTCAAAACTTCATTAAGCGCGTTATATACATCTCTATGACCACATCCTTGACATAAAGCAGGAGGTCGAGGCAATAAAACTTCAGAATTTCCTTCAGGTTTGTTTATCTCATCATCACATTGTTCTGTCTTAATTGCCCTCAGGCTCTTTTTGACTTCATCCGGGGTAAGTTCTCCGGTTCTCACTACTTCTCCGGTGAGTTTGCCGTATATGCGTTTGAGATTATTGTCAAGTTCTCCTCTTACTTTCTTCTCTATAAAGGGCTGTCCCTCTTCGAGAATCAAAATAGCTTCACAAGAATCAATAAGATGCTTGACCATATTTACAGGCAATGGATATTGAGAAACTTTCACTACAGGATAAGGAATCTTTCCCTGGAAGACTTCATTAAGATAATTCCAGGCAATGCCGCTTACAATTATACCAAGTGACTTGTCTTTTCCTTCTGAATAAAGATTGAACGGTGATGACTCTGAATCCCTTTGAAACTTCTTATAGTCTTCAATCAGCCTGACATTTCTTTTGCGTGACATGGCCGGCATGAGCACCCATTGCTCTCTGATTTCCGGATAATGCAAAGTATTCTCCGGTTTTGGAGCATCCTCCACTTCTACTACGGATCGTGAATGACTGAGACGGGTCACCAGTCGCAGAAGCACCGGTATTTTGAATTTTTCTGAAAGATTAAATCCATATTCAGCCATGTCATAAGCTTCCTGTTGGTCGGAAGGCTCAAGAATGGGAATCATGGCAAAATCAGCATAGAACCGTGAATCTTGCTCATTTTGTGAACTATGCATTGACGGATCATCGGCGGCCACTACTATAAGACCACCGTTGGCACCTGTCATGGCAGAATTCACAAATGGATCAGCCGCCACGTTGAGGCCCACATGTTTCATCGACACAATTGCCCGCTTACCGCAAAACGACATCCCCATAGCTTCTTCCATCGCGGTTTTTTCATTGCTCGACCAATGAGAATGAATCTTCCTGTCCTGAGCCAGAGGAGATTGCTGTATGTATTCAAGGATTTCCGTAGAAGGTGTGCCGGGATAGGCGTAAGCACCTGACAGCCCGGCATCAAGGGCTCCCTGTGCAAAGGCCTCGTCTCCCAACAAGAGCCGTTTGATTTTTCCCATAATATTAGATTTTAAGGCCTGTCGGGGTCGGAAATCTCTTTTCCACCCCGGATGTTTTTCATTTCCGCAAATATATAGATTTTCCCTTGGTATTTCAAGCCTCAAAGCACCAAAACACACAAAAAATTTCTTATCAATCCACTATCTTCTCTCACTTTTTTCCCAAGTCTCTCTTCTTTAAAATTTAAGAATTAATTCCCCAATATGGCACTAACCACCTTCCCTCTTTTCCTATCTTTAATTATTTTTTCCCTGCGCATCCGGTCAAATTGAAATTATCTGTTAACATTGGGTAATTTTATAAGTATAGAATGGTTGGAAATCTAATCGGATTAGATTAACTTTGCCATACGAACTGAAGAAGTCCAGGTGGCGGAATTGGTAGACGCGCTACTTTGAGGGGGTAGTGACCATCCGGTTGTGTGAGTTCGAGTCTCATCTTGGACACCAATATTTCTTCAATTTAAAAGATGTAAAGGAGGATGTGTGAAAATTATAATAAGCGCATGCTCTTTTTTTAATTAAATAATATTAAGTCGATGAAAGGTATAGTGCTCGCAGGAGGATCAGGCACCAGGCTTTATCCAGTGACCAAGGGAGTGAGCAAACAATTGCTCCCCATCTATGACAAACCGATGGTGTATTACCCCATCTCTACCCTGATGCTCGCAGGCATCCGGGATATCCTCGTGATTTCCACTCCCCAAGACCTTCCGGCTTTTAAACGTCTTCTGGGGGATGGTTCGGATTTTGGAGTAAACCTTCAATATGCGGAACAACCTTCACCCGATGGCCTCGCTCAGGCATTTGTCATTGGGAAGGAGTTCATAGGCGATGATTCAGTTTGCCTTGTACTCGGAGATAATATTTTCCATGGACCTTCTTTCTCTCAAGTGCTAAAGGAGGCTGTGCATAATGTAGATGAAAAGGGGAAAGCAACTGTTTTCGGTTATTGGGTCGACGACCCTGAACGCTATGGTGTGGCAGAATTCGACCATCAGGGCAATTGTATCTCTATAGAAGAGAAACCGGAGCATCCAAAAAGCAACTATGCTGTAGTGGGTCTCTATTTCTATCCTAACAAAGTGGTGGAAATAGCTGAAAATATCAAACCTTCAGCCAGAGGAGAATATGAAATTACCACTGTCAATCAAGTTTTCCTGAATCATGGTGACCTCATGGTGAAGACACTCCCCAGAGGGTTTGCATGGCTTGACACCGGAACCCACGATTCGCTGGCAGAAGCTTCCATATATGTGGAGGTACTGGAAAAACGTCAGGGTCTGAAAATTGCCTGCCTTGAAGGTATCGCATACAGACAAGGATGGATTTCTAAAGAAAGAATGATTGACCTGGCAAAACCTATGATTAAAAACCAATATGGCCAGTATCTCATGAAGGTGATAGACGAAGTGGAAAGAACGGCCAGTCCTAATCTGGACTAAGTTGAAAGACCGGTTTAAAGGATTTCTTTTCCCTATGAGATGTAACTTATAACTAAAAAATTCACTTAGATATAGAATGAAAGCAACGCCTACAAAAATAGAGGGAGTTTATATAATTGAGCCCCGTGTTTTTAAAGATGACAGAGGCTATTTCTTTGAGTCTTATTCAAAGCGTGCATTCGATGAGGCAATTGCACATGTGGATTTTGTACAAGATAATGAATCCTGTAGTACAAAAGGAGTGCTAAGAGGCCTGCATTTCCAAAAACCTCCCTATTCTCAAGCAAAACTTGTGAGATGCGTAGTGGGCAGTGTGCTTGATGTGGCTGTCGACCTGAGAAAAGATTCACCCACATACGGACAATATGTATCGGTAGAACTTACAGAAGACAACCATCGCCAATTTTTCATACCAAAGGGGTTTGCACATGGTTTTGAAGTATTGAGTGATGTGGCCGTGTTCCAATATAAATGCGACGAATATTATCATCCGGAAGCCGAGGGGGGAATTGATGCTTTCGATCCAATGTTGGGTATAGACTGGCATACTGCCAGAAATGAAGCCATAATCTCTGATAAAGATAAAAAGCACCCGAAGCTTGCTGATTTTGTAACACCATTTGACAAATAAAAAACCATAAAAGGAAAATGAATATATTGGTGACCGGTAGCAACGGACAATTAGGCCGGAGCATAAGAAAAGAAGCGGAAGGCACAAGCGACAATTATATCTTTACAGATGTAGAAGAACTTGACATCACCAATCCGGAGGCTGTAAAAAAGTTTGTAGATGACAATGATGTGGATGTAATTGTGAATTGCGCTGCATATACCAACGTGGATGCTGCGGAAGACCATGAAGATCTTGCAATGAAAATCAATGGGGATGCACCGGGGATTCTTGCCCGTACTATCCATGAAAAGGGAGGCAGTCTGATTCATGTTTCAACCGATTATGTATTTGGAGGTGCCGGGAAAAATGTTCCTCTCAGCGAAGATGAGAAACCTTCCCCTACCGGTGCTTATGGCCGAACTAAACTTAAGGGAGAGGAAGAAATCGAGAAATCCGGAGCCACTGCTGTAATCTTACGCACCGCTTGGCTTTATTCAGATTATGGCAATAATTTCGTAGAAAAAATATTATCCCTATTACAAAACCGAGATACAATAAAAGTAGTGTTTGACCAATGCGGAACTCCTACTTATGCCACCGATCTGGCCCATGCAATCGTTGACATGATTACAGAAAGGAAAATCAAAGGCAATGAAGGAATTTACCATTTCTCAAACGAGGGAGTGTGTTCCTGGTATGACTTTGCTCATGCGGCTGCACGTCTGGCCGGATTGGACAATAAAGAGGTCTTGCCCTGCCATTCTTCTGAATTCCCTTCAAAGGTGGTGAGACCCTCTTATTCTGTGCTCGATAAAACTAAATATAAGACAACCTTCGGAAAGAATGTGCCGCACTGGCACGATTCTTTGAAAATTTGGTCGGCAAAAAGAAACAGCCGATAAATTTGAAGTCAAAATTTCATATAACTCAATTATAAGACCCTGATTATGAGTCAATCTCCTAAGAATATAATGATTACCGGAGGTGCCGGATTTATAGGATCGCATGTAGTGAGACTTTTTGTAAAGAAATATCCTCAAAGCAAGATAGTCAATGTGGATAAACTCACATACGCCGGCAATCTCAACAACCTCAAGGATATCGAAGATGCTCCCAATTATAAGTTTGTGAAGGCAGACATAGCCGATTTAGATAAAATGCGTGAAATCATAAAAGATAATGAGATCACAGGGATAATCCATCTGGCTGCCGAGAGCCATGTAGACAGGAGCATAAAAGACCCATTTACTTTTGCAAGAACAAATGTGATGGGAACGCTTGCACTTTTACAGGCTGCCAAAGAATATTGGGACTCTCTTCCGGAAAAATATGAAGGAAAACTCTTCTATCATATCTCAACCGACGAGGTGTATGGTGCATTGGAAATTACCAACCCTGAAGGAGTGAAGGCTCCATTCACAACTAAGGCTTCAGCCGACGACCATATGGCATTCGGTGTGGACTTTTTTGTTGAAACCACTAAATATGACCCTCATTCTCCCTATTCGGCTTCAAAAGCTTCAAGCGATCATTTCGTAAGGGCTTATCACGATACTTACGGCATGCCAACCATCGTGACCAACTGTTCCAACAATTATGGTCCATATCAATTCCCGGAAAAACTGATACCATTATTCATCAACAATATCCTGCAAGGCAAGAACCTTCCTGTATATGGAAAAGGAGAAAATGTAAGAGACTGGCTTTTTGTTGAAGACCATGCCAGGGCTATTGATCTGATTTTCCATAAGGGAAAACCTGGTGACACTTATAATATCGGGGGATTTAACGAATGGAAAAATATCGATCTGATTAAAGTAGTTATCAAGACTGTCGACCGTCTTACAGGAAAACCGGAGGGCACTTCCGAACATCTCATCACCTATGTGACCGACCGGCTTGGACATGATATGAGATATGCAATCGACAGCCGCAAACTACAGAAAGAACTCGGATGGGAGCCAAGTCTGCAATTTGAAGAGGGTATCGAAAAAACTGTGAAATGGTATCTTGACAATAAAGACTGGGTAGACAACGTGACAAGCGGTGATTACGAAAAATACTACGACCAGATGTACAAAAACCGCTGATCCCTCCTTCCCTCATCTAATCGGCAATAATAACAGAGGCTCTTCCCCACTTGGATTAGAGCCTCTGTTACTTTTCATATTACTTTATCATTCAATTCTTTTTACTGGATGTCACTGTCGTCTTCATAATGAGGTGCAAGAACTTTTTTTAATCTCTTTAAGCCTTCTTCAAGTCTTTCCTTCGGACATGCGATATTAATCCGCATGAAACCTTCACCGGCCTCTCCATACATCGACCCGGGATTCAACCAGACTCCTCCTTCACGTATAAGCTTCTCTTCCAGTTCCACCGATGGAATACCAAGATGTTTGCAGTCTACCCACACAAGGTAAGTGCCTTCGAGCCTTACTATAGGGAAATCCGGGAGTTCATTCTTGAAAAAAGTCACCAAATACTCATAGTTCTTCTGTAGATAATCAATTAATTCGGTGAGCCATGGTTCTCCATCGGTATAAGCAGAGATAGTGGCCAAAACACCAAATGGATTTACATCGCAAACTTCATTAATATTTATTGCTTTGTCTATTTTCTTTCTCATCTCCTCATTGCGACATACGATATTTGCAATCTGCAAGCCTGCAATATTAAACGACTTGCTGGGTGATACGCAGGCTACAGAATTTTGAGCCACCTCCTCTGAAAGACTGCAGAAAGGTATATATACAAAAGGAGGATAAACCAACTCGCAGTGTATCTCATCGCTTACCACTACGACACCGTGCCGATGGCATATTTCATAAATCCTGATTAGTTCGTTATATGTCCATACTCTACCCGAGGGATTATGCGGATTGCAAAGCAGCAGAAGTTTGGCCGCTGGATCTGATGCTCTCTTCTCCAGATCGTCAAAATCTATAGTATATGCAACGTCCTTGTAAATTAATTCATTTTCGGAGGCCACACATTCATTGTTGCGAATTGAGGAAAAGAAACAATTATAGACAGGAGTCTGTATTATAACTTTATCCCCCGGATTGGTGAGAGCCTTAATTATTGCAGAAATAGCCGGGACAACCCCGCTTGTATAAATAATGTCGGAGGGGAGGATATTCCAATTATGCCTACGGGCAAACCATTCCACCGTAGCTTGATAATACCGGTCAGGCACACGGGTGTAACCGAACACCCCATGCTCAACTCTTTTTTTCAGTGCCTCGATAATACATGGAGCAGTCTGGAAATCCATGTCGGCAACCCATAGAGGAATTATATTCTCCATATTCAGGGTGTCCCATTTATAAGAATTGGAATTGTGGCGGTCGATAGGTTTGTCAAAATCAAATTTCATAGCGGGTTATTTTTGTTTTGTGAATTTTAGAGAATCCTTAACTCTCTGAACTTTCCGGCTTTGCATCCTTTCCCAAGTACGTAATATCAATAAAATTGACACCTGCAAAAGCGATAAAAGTCTTTATATTAATAACCTACATATTGCGCAATTTGTTTATTCTCAACATCCAGGCTCCGCTCTTTAGACGTACCAAGAAGATTGCTCCACGGAATGTGAGTTCGATTGCCATGGCTATCCACACACCGTGTAGGCCATATATGGGGGCTAATATGGCAGCAAGCACTACTCTTACACCCCACATACTGCCTAAGTTCATGAAACTGGGTATCAAAGTATCCCCGGCCCCTACAAAAGCACCGTAAGCTACTATAGAGGCAGCATACATGGGCTCAGCCCAAGCTTCTGTGCGAAGAGCCACCACTCCAAGAGATATAATCTCATGGTCGGGGGTCATTATTTCCATCATAAAGGGAGCTATACCATACATCAGGCCACCAAGCACTGTCATCACTCCCATACCAAGCCAGGTTGAAGTCCAGGCAAACTGACGTGTGAGTTTCTGACGTCCTGCGCCTATGCTTTGGCCTACAAGTGTGGTGGTGGCATCTCCGATTCCATAGCCGGGCATATAGCAGATACTTTCTGCAATCACAGCAAAGGCATTCGCTGCAATTGATGCGGCTCCCAAGGGTGCCACAATCACTGTAATCATCACTTGTGCCCCCGAAGTGAGAAATCTTTCTATGCCTAAGGGAAACCCTATATGGAAGGCTCTTTTCATACAACTTCTTCTAAGCCTGAAACTGCCTTTCTCACCAGTAAGTTTCATATCCCGGGAACGGAATATCAATTTCCAGAGCATTATGATAGCTCCTATACCTTCTGCCAAAGAGGTACCCAATGCCGCTCCCCACACTCCCAGACCGAATCCCGGCATAGTGAAAGGATGACCGGCCAGATGAATCTCTCGGGTAGGGAAAATCAACACAAAATTAAAGGCTACATCCAGTATGCACATCATGGTACCAATGACACCCGGAAATACAAGATTGCCACTGCTTCTCAGCATACCGGCTGAGAGGTAACTGAACTGGAAAAGAGGCATAGCCGCTACTGTCACAAGGAAATAAAGAGTGGCATTATGGCGTATAGCAGGTTCACCTCCAAGCCAACGTGGAAGATCCCAGCTGATGGCTATTCCAATTCCTGCCAGGAGAAAACTATAGAATAAAGCGGCCACAAGTGCCTGACGAAGCACCTCTCTTGCTCCTTTTGGATTACCGGCCCCTAAAAGATGGGCTACCTGTACTGAGAAACCAACCGAACAGGCCGATACCAGACCAAAGAAAATCCATGTAGAGGTAGTGACCAGACCTATGGATGCTGCCGGCAATGCACCAAGACTTCCCACCATAGAAGCGTCGATATACTGCATAATGATGGCAGAAATCTGTGCCACTATAGCCGGAATACTCAAAGAAACAGCCAGTCGGAGCTGCTCCCGGCGCCCCACAGGCTGTTTCCCTTGTATTACTGAAGTAAGATCCTGTTTTTCTTTGAAAAGGAAATTCATTCCCTCACCACGATTTCACAATTACCGGGTTTCTTGATATTTTCATCTATAATCACTTCCCCTACGCTATCGCATACAATCTTGCCGCTTCGGGGATTCTTGATGCTTGTGATATGTCCTTTTATCTCCGCATGCACATTCGAGTATTCAAAGCAGAGGTCGGCATCCTCATCCATGGTGCAATTCTCCATTATCAGACCTTCACAATAACATAAAGCCTGGGTACCACCTATACGGCAATTTACCAAACGAAGATTCTTGGAATACCATGCCAAATATTCCCCTGTGATATAGGAATCGTAAACAGTGACATTCTCAGTATTCCAGAAGGCATCTTTACTGTAGATCGTTGCATTGCGTATCACAACATTGGAACAGTATTGGAAAGAATAATTTCCCTGTTGTCGATAGTCGTCGATATCAATATTGTTGGAGTGCATGAAAAGATAGTCGGCTTTATCCACCTGCACTTTGTGAAGATGTACGTTATGACACATCCATAATGTCTCCAGAGCATTAGGGATAGTGACATTTTTCACAGTCATGTGATCCATCTCACGAAACATTTTAGGTGCCTCTACAAGACAATCTTCCATCTCCATATTACTGGAGTACCAGATAGCTGCCCTGGCTCCCTCGGTAAAGAGACAATCCTTTATCTTAAACCTGTCTGTGCTCCAGAAAGGATACTTCCCTTCAAACCGGCAATTTATGGCCTCTATGTCCGAACATTCCTTCAAAGCACTTTCACCTGCATGGATGGTGACATTTTCCAGACGCAATCCGTGAGAGGCATATAAGGGGCGTTCACCGCCAAATTCTTCATTCTTTATAGTTTTCATGACCTGTGATTTTCCAAGAGTTAATTTCTTTATGCAAAAGTAATTAATAACATTTCATTGCACAAATTTAATACCATGTAAGCCCTTTTTCCGACTCACTATTGAGCACCCTCTCATTCAGGAATTTTACCGGAAAATTATTAATCGGCTTTAAACATTTGAAACCCCAGAATAGTTAAAACAATGACTGAAGTCATGAAATTTTCAATTTATGATTGTGTTTTCCATAAATTGGCAGTAATTTTGAAAACTGCACCTTATATCAATCGATGAATTCTAACCAGTCATTACAAAAAGTAAAAGAGACACTAAGGGATAAAGGAGTATATGCTTTCCTCCATATCCTGATTCTGGTGCTATCTGTTTTCCTTGTGGTGAGAATATCTATTGATACTTTTCATAATGAAGCATTCTATCTGGAACATAGATTTCTTCGTTTCCAGTTCTGGATCTGTATAGTATTTCTTTTCGATTTCTTTGTGGAATTTTTCCTTGCCGACAATAAATGGCACTATATAAGGTCAAGATTCATTTTTTTCCTTGTATCAATTCCATATAACTCAATAATTTCCTTCTATGGGTGGACCTTTTCACCGCAAGTGACTTATGCATTGCATTATATACCTCTTATAAGGGGAGGTTATGCCATGTCGATTGTGGTGAGTTGGTTTACTTACAACCGTGCCACGGGTCTGTTCATATCCTATCTGGCCACGCTGATATTTACCATTTATTTTGCCTCACTGGCCTTCTATGTATTTGAACATCATGTGAATCCTCTGGTAAAGAACTATCAGGATGCATTGTGGTGGGCTTGTATGGACGCCACTACTGTAGGTTCCAACATTGTGGCCGTGACACCGGTGGGAAGAATCCTTTCAGTTTTGTTGGCAGCCTTAGGCATGATGATGTTCCCGATATTTACTGTCTATGTAACCAATCTCCTTACACGCACAAAGAAACAGGGGGTTTCTATAGACGGACCCATTTTCTACAATACACCAATTTTCGATGACCATCATGATGACCAAGACAACGACACAGACAATAGTTCTTCCGGGGCACCGGTCGTAGCAGGTACTACATCTGCAGCATCAGTTCCAGCTGCTGCTACTTCTCAAAATCAGTAAAACATTTCTAACTATAAATCAAAACAGGATTATGGATTTAAAACAACAAGTAGAAGAATTGAACCAACGGGTGGAGGAACTCAACCACCAATTGGCTCAAGATCTTGACAAAGACCTGAAGCGTCCTCCGGTGAAAGAATTTCCCCGCACACTTCTCAGAGGCGTTGGTCAGGTAATGTTCCAAGACTCAATGTGGACCGGTATTCTCTTCCTATGCGGCATTATCTGGGGTGCATATCAGGAAGGTCAGGGATTAGTATGCTGGGGCTGTATCGCCGGTGTATTCGTGTCTACAGTCACCGGTTATGTCCTTAGATTACCAGACCAGGGAGGAGCCCAGGGACTATGGGGCTTCAACGGAGCGCTGGTGGGTTGTGCTTTCCCCACTTTCTTAGGCGCAACAGTATGGATGTGGATTGGTCTTATTCTTTGCGCTGCCTTGTCTACAATAGCAAAATCGGGCATGGACAACATCCTGAGCAGATGGGGCATTTCATCTTTTACCTTCCCGTTTGTGGCCACTACATGGATTTTCCTGCTTTCAGCCCGTGTATTCAGCGGTTTCCCACCGGTAGATATGGGTAGTCCCGAATTTCCTCATTTAGTAGATGGGGCTACAGCATACGTAGGAGTAACCCAACATTTTGCAAGTGAAAATGTATCCCTGGCTTTCGGAGATTTGGTGATATATTGGCTAAGGGGAATCTCTCAGGTGTTCCTCATCAAATCTTGGGTTTGTGGTGTTTTCTTCCTGGCTGCATTGGCAGTTAACAGCTGGCGTGCATGTCTGTGGGCTGCAATTGCTTCTGCACTCTCTTTATTTGTAGCCATAATCTGGCAAGGTCCCGGTCCTGACATCGCCAATGGTCTTTATGGATTCTCAGCAGTGTTGACCGGTATAGCCTTAGGAGCTACATTCTGCAACTTTTCATGGAAAGCAGCCATCTGGTGTGCTTGCGGTATCGTAGCCACAGTTTTTGTACAGGCCGCAATGAACGTGTTCTTCACTCCGATGGGATTCCCGACTCTTACAGGACCCTTCTGTGTGGCAACATGGATTTTCCTCTTCCCGGCTTACAAATTCTTTATGCCGAAACCGGCTCCGGCCAAGAAATAGTTGATGCAATATACCATCGATAATGCACCGCTCACGTGGCGACACTACTATATTACAGGTGTCGCCTCGTTGGGCCAACTGATAGGTACCGGTCTGGCTACCTTGGTTTCGGTGATTATCCCTTTATATCAATTGGTGGCTCATCCAGAACTCTCCTCTTTTATGCAGGGAGTGGTGGGTGCTATGGACCTCATCGGAATAATGGTGGGGTCTTCTATACTTGGTAAACTTTCGGACAGATACGGTTACATCTATTTCTTCCGTATCTGTCCGGCTATTGTATGTGTATCCGCAATAGTTGCACTAATTTTCCCTTCGATCGCCGTATTGATAGTATGTCTCTTTTTTATGGGATTCGGTATCGGAGGTGAATATAGCCTCGACAGCAATTACGTGTCGGAACTTATGCCCACTAAATGGGTATTCATGATGGTGGGAGTGACAAAAGCTATGAGTGCCTTTGGCAACATCATAGTGGCAGGTGTGTGCTTCCTGATGATAAACGACTGGACCAGTGCCGCTCTATGGCCGAGAATGATGTGGCTGATGATTGTAATCTCCGGCTTGATGCTTGTGCTCAGGATTTGGTTCTGGGAAAGTCCGAAATGGCTCCTGGAAAAAGGGAAAATTAAAGAGGCGCAAATAGATACACATCGTTTTTTAGGTCCCGACGTCAATATTTCAGAGAGTGATGTTGAGGCGGATGTGGATGCACGGAAGCAACAGGCTGCACGGCAAGCCGGCTTTTTCAAGCGCAATTGGAAGAATATTATTTTCACCGGTCTGCCATGGGCATGCGAAGGCCTCGGGGTATATGGCATAGGAGTATTCTTGCCTATATTGGTTATGGCTCTTGGAATAGAACATATTTCAGCCCATGAGACAGCCCTGATGCATGTGGCCTCTTCAGTGAAAGTAACACTCTGGATATCTTGTATAATTCTTCCGGGCTTTATTCTGGGATTGATACTAATAAGGAAAGTAGACCCTGCTAAGATTCAATGGGTAGGATTCCTGCTCAGCGGAGTGTGTCTTCTTATTCTTCTCCTGGCCTATGATAATCATTGGGCCAAATGGATATCTATTATAGCCTTCATGGCCTTTGAACTCTTTCTCAATATGGGGCCACATCTTATCACTTATGTATTGCCTCCGAAAGTATATCCGGTAGCCGACCGAGGAGTAGGATCAGGAATTGCTGCTTCCTTAGGTAAAGTAGGCGCTGTATTAGGGGTATTTTTCATCCCTATCCTTCTTCATGCCGGAGGGTCATCGCTCGTGCTTATAGTCTCAATCATAGTGATGGGTCTGGGAGCCCTCATCACCATCATTTTCAACCCGGAAAGGAAACCCTCCCACCCTGCTCTCAAACCTTCCAATACATGATTCCTTCTGTATCTGTCATAATCGTAAATTATAACACAGCCCATTTAATAGCAGACTGTGTGAAGACGATATTAGATAAAACAGAAGGTATTGGATATGAAATCATTGTAATTGACAATAATTCAGAAAAAGATTTTAAAGAAATAATATTGGAGAAAGTTCCTGATGAAAAGAAAGACATTTTTCAATTTATCTCTCTTGATGAAAACAAAGGCTTCGGAAAAGCCAACAATGAAGGAATAAAGATTGCTAAAGGCAGAAATATTCTCTTTCTTAATCCGGATACCTTGTTGGTGAATAATGCCATAAAGATATTATCAGATTTTCTTGACTCCCATCCAAAAGCCGGAGCATGTGGAGGCAACCTTCTGGATATAAATGGCACACCTATGTATTCTTACAATATGGTACTCCCGGGCCCCTTTTGGGAATTAAATGAATTACTCCATGATATCCCTAAGAACATTGTCTTTGGGAAGAAGAATAATATTTTCAATAACACTTCACAGCCTATGAAAGTAGGTTACATCACTGGAGCCGACTTGATGGTGAAAAGAATGGTATTGGATAAAACGGGATACTTTCGTCATGAATTCTTCTTATATTATGAAGAAACTGACCTATGTTATAGAATTAAAAAAGCCGGATGGGATATATACAGTGTTCCTCAGGCTCAGATAATTCATCTTGAAAGTAAATCGATGCCGGAAAATGGAAAGTGGGAATCTGAATTTAAAACCAAACAGATTGAAAAAAGCCGGCATATCTATTATAAATTAAACCATGGACCAATAAAGAGAGGAATTTCAAATTTCCTATATTCATTATTTTTATTGAGCCGTTGGTGGTTGATATCTACAGGACCCAAAAAGAATTACTACAAACTTAGATATCACTACTTCAAGACATAAATTGTATATATAGCGGTTTTTTAATATATTTGCATATCAAAAAAGCGTAAAGCATATAAAACAAAAATACGATGGTAGACTACAAGAAATTAGGCCTTGTCAACACCAAGAAGATGTTTGAGAAGGCAGTACACGGCGGTTATGCAATTCCGGCGTTCAACTTCAACAACATGGAGCAACTTCAGGCCATCATCAAGGCAGCATCCGACACCAAGAGTCCTGTTATCCTTCAGGTATCAAAGGGTGCCCGCAACTATGCCAACCCGATTCTGCTCCGCTATATGGCCCAAGGTGCAGTGGAATATGCAAAATCCCTTGGTTGGGAACATCCTCAGATTGTGCTTCACTTAGACCATGGTGACACTTTTGAGCTTTGCAAAGACTGTATCGACAACGGCTTCTCTTCAGTAATGATAGATGGTAGCCATCTTCCTTATGAAGAAAATGTAGCCCTCACTAAGAAAGTAGTGGATTACGCACACAAATACGATGTTACTGTTGAAGGCGAACTTGGAGTTCTTGCCGGTGTGGAAGATGAAGTTAGTTCAGACCATCATACCTATACAGATCCAGAAGAGGTAGTAGACTTCGTGACCCGCACAGGTGTCGACAGCCTTGCCATCTCAATCGGTACTTCTCACGGTGCTTACAAGTTCACTCCCGAACAGTGCACACGCGACCCGAAGACCGGTCTTCTTGTACCTCCTCCATTGGCATTCGATGTGCTTGAGAAGGTTGAGGAAAAACTTCCCGGCTTCCCCATCGTACTTCACGGATCTTCTTCTGTACCACAAGAATATGTTAAGATTATCGCTGAGAACGGAGGCAAACTTCCCGATGCTATCGGTATTCCTGAAGAGGAACTGCGCAAAGCAGCCAAGATGGACGTATCGAAAATCAACATTGACTCCGACAGCCGTCTTGCTATGACCGCTGCTATCCGCAAGGCTTTCAATGATAATCCGGCTGAATTCGACCCAAGGAAATATCTGGGCCCGGCTCGCGACGAAATGGAGAAACTTTACAAGCACAAAATTATCAACGTACTTGGTTCAGACGGCAAAGCTGCTGACTAATTAAAAGCTGCAGACTGACTAAAAGTACATAGAAACACCTTGAGGGGACATATCTTATATGATATGTCCTCTTTTTTATCACTCCTCCCTATCCTGCAGCTTCCATTCCCAATCCTTTATCTTACCTTCCCAATCCTTTATCTTGCTTATCTTCTCCCAATTAAATTTATTTTACCTATTAAGTTATTCTACTCCGATATCAGATTTACCCTCCTCCTCAAACAAATTTGCCGGTTATGTCCCAATCTATATCCCGGTAAACTTAATATCAAATAATCTTGGGGATTTACATATTTCATATATTATATCTTATAATTAATTTTGCTTTATTCTTAGTAAAGACCTAATATACGTTCTCATCTGAATGGGGATAAAAAGAAATATCCTATATACCAGTATCCTTACTACTTCCAACTATATCTTCCCTCTTATAGTTTATCCCTATGTGTCGAGAGTGCTTGGAGTGACAAATATCGGTCTTTGTAATTTTATCGACAGTATTATCAATTATTTTATCCTATTCTCCATGATGGGGGTAACCATCCTGGGCACTCGACAAATAGCTATGGATAAGGCTAATTCCATTAATTTGAGTAATCCATTCAGTAGTCTTTTAGCTCTTAATGGCCTCACCACTATTTTTGCCCTATTTATTCTTTTAGGAGTAACTCTTACTGTTCCTGAATTATACGAGAATCGTGACATGATGGGGTATGGAGCCATAAAATTAGTAAGCAATTTCCTTTTAATAGAATGGTTTTATAAAGGAATAGAGAATTTCAGATTTATTACAGTAAGAACTATTTTTATAAAATGCCTCTTCGTTGCCTCAGTTTTTATTTTTGTGAGAGATAGAGAAGACTACCCGGTTTATTACCTTCTCACAGCTCTTACCATTGCAGGTAATGCAATTATTAACATCAGTTACGCCACAAAATTTGCCTCTTTCCGATTAAAATTAGTCAATTTAAAGAATTATATTAAACCCTATTTTGTATTAGGATCATACTTGGTGATGACATCACTTTACACCACATTTAATGTAGTTTATTTAGGTTTTATCACCAATGATACTCAAGTAGGATACTACACCACTGCCACCAGGCTATACAATATCTTATTAGCTCTCTTTACCGGTGTCACTACCGTACTTATGCCAAGAATGAGCAATTTATTAGCTCAAAATAAATTTGATGAATTTAAATCTTTCATTGGAAAATCTACTTCTCTTCTTTTCTGCTTTTCATTTCCAGTGATTATATTTTGCACTATATATGCTCCTGAGGTTATCATGCTGATATCCGGTCCGGGTTATGAAGGTGCTATCACACCCATGCGTATAATTATGCCTTTAATGTTGATAATAGGATATGAACAAATTCAGATAGTACAGTGCCTGATGCCTTTAAAACGAGACAAAAAAGTAATGATAAATGCTGGTATTGGCGCTTTAATAGGCATCATATTAAATTTTCTCCTGATTCCCCATCTTGAGAGTGTAGGCTCAGCTATCACATGGGTAAGTGCGGAAACAACAATTATGGTCCTTTCTCAGATTGTACTTAAAATTGAATTTGATATTAATTTTGCCTGGAAAAATTTCTTCAGAGAATTGTTGTTTAACATCCCTTTATGTGGGATTCTTTTAATGATCTACTTTATATTCAGAAGTTATAATTACTTTTTAGTTTTGACGTTAGCTGCCTTAATCACAGCCATTTATTTCTTTTCAACCCAGATATTTATAAATAAAAATAAAACTATATTATCTTTATTTCACAAGTAAAGACAATATAGAAAGATAGGATTAGTTACCCTTAGGGCTAAAAATCTCTGATGTTGGGATTAACCTTTAATTGTAGTGGAAGGAGTGGTGAGTTCTAACTCTTCCTTATAAGAAGTTTCATATGATTTCTTTTTTAAGAAATCTCTCTTCTGTTTTAGTTTTTTATAGAAATAATAGGGTAAAAAATTGAAACTTAAGAGGAAAAAGGAAGAAATTTTATTTTTCTTCAAGAATGAATGGTATACCTCAAAATTATATTTCAATAAGGCTAATTTATTTGAAGATAGCCCATTTATTCTTCTTCGGTATAGAGCCAATGGCTCTTGTAGTCCATAGGCTGTCTGACAAGTAGCAATTATTTCTATCCAAAGACACCAATCCTGTCTTTTTCTCAGTTCGGGCATATAATGCTTCCCTATCTTGCTTACATCATATATAGCGGTTAAGCAGCCTATACCATCATCACGTGTGATTTGATCATAATTTATAGTGGGATTACATCTTACATAACCCACTATTTTATTATTTTCATCACAAACGTCATAGGAAGTAAAAGAGAGAGCGCAATCCTTTTCCTTCATGAAAGCTATCTGACGCTCAAGTTTATTAGGATACCATCTATCGTCACTATCACAAAATGCTATATATCTTCCTTTTGATGCTTTGATAGAATTATTACGAGCAACTCCGGCACCATAATTCTTATCTAATTTAAGCAACTTTATCCGCGTATCTTCCTTGGCAAACTTTTCTATTATATCCCTGGAATTGTCAGTGGAACAGTCATCGGTAATGATCAATTCCCAGTTCTTATAGGTCTGGCTTTGGATTGATTTTATCGTATCCCCTATAAATTTGGAACAATTATACGAGGCAGTAATTATAGAAATTAAACAAGGATATTGCATTTCAAACCAACAGGTATAAAACCTTTTCTATAATTCTAAATTAACATCATAAAGGCTTTCAGTAAACTTACCTTATTGAGTAGATATAGACTATTTGAAATTTAAAAGTCTTTCTTATACTTTTGTTCTAATAGATTCTATTCCCAGTACTATGGCTAAGAAAACTTAATGTAAAGGTACTTGATATTTTTCACACTGCCAAATCAATGGTATAAATGAGCATTATGATGATGAGGTTTCTCTTAGAGCTTCAGGCTGAATCCCATAATAATCCATTATGGCTTGCAGTTGTACGTCGTTTTGATTCTCACCATTATTTGTATGGGTCAGTGCGCTACCTTTGTGGAAAAATTGATAAATAGCGTCAAAGGAATATCCGGCTGTCTTATTCTTCCCAATAACTATATGATCCGTACCCTGCAATTTTGACATCACCCAAAACCATAAATCATCCGCTAAGGGAGATAATTGCTTGGCTAACTGATAATTGGTCACATCCTTATATAAACTTTGAGGAGGGTATAACACCCCGGATTCACCCACAGGCATTATATATTTCTTTTTTTCGGTATAATTACCGTGATTTATCCAATATTTATAGGAAAGAAACTTATCTTTTTCTGCAACAGGATATCTTGCATCTCCAGATATTATATCTCTGGGATGCAAGAAATGAGCCTCTACTAATTTTTTTATCAGATTGGGCTTATAAATTACATCATCATCTACTGTAATTATTGTTTTTCTACCATATTCCAGTATAGAATACAAAAGTTTTTTATAAGATCTGATGTCTTCACAATATTTAACCTCCACCCCATAAGGGTATAAATTTTTTATTTTATTCGGAATATTATTTCCATTCCACCTTGTTTTATCTAACCATAATATAATTTTTCCCGGTCTTTGGGTCTGCCTTAATAATGAAATTAAAGTATAATATACCACACCTTCCACTCTACGGCCATAAGAAGTTAATGAGACAATTAAATCATCTTTTCTTTTATCTTTCCTCTTATAGGGTCTTACTAATTTTATATCAATTAAAAATTTGATTAGGTATCCTATTAGAGCATTGTATAATACAACTATTTGTGAAAAACGCATCTTTATTCTAATTGTAAATTGTAGATTGACTTATTAAGGGATGCATCAAATTATACTGGAATCTTATTCTTCTAAACTCAAAGTTACCCATATTTTTTTAATTTGTCCAATTAAAATGATTTTTATAAATTTGAATTTATCAATCCTGCACAATATATACTATGCGCATCCTCTATTTGATTCCATCTATGCAGAAAAATGGTATAGAAACCTCTATCATTAATTTGACTCGAGCCTTACTTGCTATGAATATTCAAGTGGATTTTCTAATTTATAATGAGAATAGAGTAGGATATTATCAAGAGATGATAGAAGCCGGAACAAATATTTACCATATTCCTCCGAGAAAAAACAATCCTTTTGTTTTTTATAGGAATCTAAAAAAATTCTTTGCCAAACATGCAAAGGAATATGATGTTTTTCATGCAAATTCCATGTCCTTAGCTTCCATCGAGCCGTTAATCTTCTCCAGATTATATAAAATCCCTAAAAGAATCATGCATATACATGGTACTAATAATGACGTGTTATATGCAAAAATATTTCATAAATTTCATAAGCATTTATTAAGTTTGTTCGCATCTGATTATATAGCATGTTCTAAAAAAGCAGTTGACTGGGGATTTGGACACACTCACATTTATAATAAAGCAAAACTTATATATAATGGAATAGACTTAAACCGATTTAATTTTCAGGAAGAGATAAGGATAAGTAAGAGAAATGAATTAAAACTTAAAGAGAAGGACGATGTAGTGATACACATAGGGAGTTTTCTGAAAGTCAAAAATCATAAGTTTCTTCTTGAAATTTTCAAAAAATTTCAAAACAATAAATCTGGAGCAAAATTGCTTTTGGTGGGAGAAGGTCCATTAGAAGTTGAAATAAGACAATATGCCAAAGAGTTAGAAATAGCCGATAAGGTTATTTTCTTGGGGAAAAGAAATGATATCGCCGAATTATTATGTGCAAGCGATTGTCTTTTATTTCCTTCTTTCCATGAAGGGCTCCCCATGGTTACACTGGAAGCGCAAGCTACCGGACTTCCTGTTCTTGCTTCTTTAGGAGTGCCGTCTGATGCTAAGGCTTCGGAACTCTTTATAAGATTGTCTTTAGAAAATGATATAGAAATATGGGTAGAAAATCTAAATAAATTAATGAATTTTAAAACCCAGATTAGGAAACCACCATCTTCGATTCAAAAATTTTCGATAGAAAAAATGGCGAATCAAATGTTAAACGTATATACCAGTTGAAAAATAAGTTTATCCATGTATACGGACATTGATGTCTCTATAATTTATGTGAATTATTTCACATCGGATTTGATATATAATTCTGTAAAATCCATTATCAATAAAATCAAAAATTTAAAATTTGAAATAATAGTAGTTGACAATAATTCCGAACCGGATCTCTCAGAAAAATTTAGAGCCTTTATAGAAGATGGTTTAAGAATTCAGTTTGTTTATTTAAAGGAAAACAAAGGATTCGGAGGAGCCAATAATGCCGGTGCAAAAAAAGCCATTGGTGAATATCTATTCTTTTTAAATCCCGATACCCTATTACTGAATAATGCATTAGAGATACTTGCCGAGTTCCTAGATTCAAACCCTCAGGCTGGAGGATGTGGAGGGAATTTATTTAGCGAGAATCAGACTCCTGCTTTTTCTTATCGAAAGGAATTCCCCGGCCTAAAATGGGAAATGGGATATCTTACCCATCAATTTTTTCGTCCCACTTCCAAAATAATCTATAGATACCACAACTTTTCCACCCAACCCATTGAAGTTTCATATATCTCAGGCGCAGATATGATGCTTAGAAAATCTATATGGGGAAAATGCAAGGGATTTTCCGAAGATATCTTTATGTATTATGACGATGCTGATATTTGCTATAAGATTCAGAAACTTGGTTATAAGTTGTATAATGTCCCCGCTGCTCAGATTATACATCTCGAAGGAAAGTCTTTTAAAGAAGATTCTCTAATTAATCCCCATAAAATTAAAATCCAAGAAAAAAGTCGGATTACCTATTTAAATAAAAATATGAAGAAATGGAGAAAATTCCTCACTAATGGTGTGTATTATTTATTTCTTTCAAGCAGAGGTTGGCTTTTATCTGATGTAAACCAAAAGGAATATTATCACTTAAGGAAATTTTATTTTAGAAAATTCCTAAGAGAAGACTAAGGTATAAGGAGGACAGTGAAAAATTTATCTTATTACAACTTTTTCCTTCTGACATATCGGAATGCTTTTTCACGGTCAGAATCTCTGGTTTTGTCAAAATAACTACTATAGGGATAATATAGTGTATAAGTGCGTAAAGATCCCGATTTATTTATCTTAGAAAAGGCCAGACTATAAGAATGTAAGGCAAACATTGGAAGGAATATAAAAAACCATGTCAAGAAACTAAGACGAATTTTTTTATCATTTAATGGAATAAGACTGAAAACCCAATTGGAAAGAATGACTATGACAAAAGGGAAAAAGTAATTTGTAAACCTTTGAATAATAAAAATGAAAATGGAAAAAATGGTAATGTAGGTATTTATAAGAACCATGGCTTTCTCAGGATTAAATCCTGTCTTATAATTCTCTTTTTCTCCTTCTCTCCGCATAAAATATAGTGCTATAATAGGATAAAGGATATACTCAATGATTGTAGCTATTATTCCCTTTATATTCAGAATTTGACCTGCAAAAAAAGTATCCTTATACATATCTACTCTTTCTCCGATAGCCTCTGAAAATGAAAATATTTGAAGATACTGGAAGAAAAATCTTTGAACTATCAATCCTAATACCGCTACTCCAATACAAATAAAAAGAGTCCTTTTCCCAAATATGAAGAAATTTTTAACCCCAGGCAAATAAATTAGAGGCAGAAAATACATAATATTCGCAGAAAGGTGGAAGAAGGTTGCAAAGAAAGTGAGTAAATACCATTGTAGCCATTTTTTTTGTACAAAAAAAGGCCACGCCAGTAAGATGATTGACACCGATAAGGCTTCCCTTATTTGTAGAAAAGCCATAAATATATAGGAATATATATAATATACTAAAGCAGCGAAAAAGATATTCTTACAGTTTTTATAAAAGAAATAGAAAAAGGCTGTGTTTATAATAATAGATACGAAAAGTTGGAATACTGTAAATTCATCAGTAAGCATCTTAAAGAAAGAAGCGGTCACCATAAAACCTATGCTGAAGCGTTCTCCTTTAAGTTGAGAGGTGGAGAAATGGTTGAGAGGTGGTATTCTCTGATAAAACTCATCATAATAAAGGGTATCCTCACCTAAATGATATCGTAGACCGGCTAATAATATAAGATATAAGCAAATTAAAATCCACAATACTATTCTTCCTCTTTTATATTGAAGATAGTCATAAAACAATACTCCTATTGTTATCAGTATTATGGGAATAAGATATACCATTTATTAAATATAGAAACCTTAAATTTCAATAAATTCTCCTTACTAATTGCGGTTCCCGTTCTATGTTTATTGTGGTATTTTCTTTATGGTAGATGAGTCTAATCCCTTCATTCTTTTATGATGGATAAAAGACTTAAAAGAATGTATATCAGTGCCTAATTTATCAATAATACCCTTTGAAAGAAGCCATTCTGCTTTTTTACGTGCCGTCTCACCGTAGGCACCTACAAGAGAAAGAATATTCATCTGAAAAAGCAGCTCCTTGTTTTTCCATTTCAAATAATCCTTCTCATCCATGTATCTATATCTCTCAGGATGGGCTAAGATTATATAATATCCCTTCTTTTGAGCCTCCTCTATCATCTCATCCATAGCATAGGGAGGGGTATAATATGAGGTCTCAACTAAAAGATGATCGCCATTTTCCCCAATTGGTAAGAAATCATTAGTCTGAAGCCGCTCTTCAAAAAGGTTATCAAGCATATTCTCAGCAGCAAGACTTATTTCAAGTTTACCGTTCCAATTATTTTTCAGTTCTTCAAATTTCTTCTTGAGGGCTTCAGTCTCGTTTGGATAATCTTCCATGATATGGGGAGTAAGCCAAACTTTCTTAAAACCTAATGCTTCATATTCTCGAAGCACTTCTAATGATTCGTCCATTGTTTTTATACCATCATCCACTCCGGGAAGAATATGTGAATGCCAGTCAGTAAAACCGTTAAAAATTCCGGATTCTTCGAGATTTATTTTCTTACTGAAAGGCCACATGGTGGTTTAAACATTAAACAATGAACAATAAACAGTAAACAGTAAACAATGAACAATAAGTGAGTTACTTATTTAAGTTTTGAACTTCAAGTATTGAATTATGAGTACTGAAGAATTATTTCTACTTAAGTTTTTTATCAAGAAGAGAAGGATTATGAATTGTAATACGAATGGTTCTGATAGTTGCCGTAAGTATAATAACGACTGTGTACCGCTTCGGTGCCATTCAGTATTATACTCATATTCTTGAATTTCTTCTCCTGATAGAATTCATCAAGTTCTTTGAGAGCTGCTTTCTGAAGCAATCCGGCTCTTACCACGAAAAGTGTACGATCAGCCAATGATGCAACTAACTGTGTATCAACCACTATATTTACCGGAGGACAATCCAGGAAAATCACGTCAAACTCTTTCCTCGCTTCTTCCACAAGGTCCTTCAACTTTTCATCCTCGAGCAATTCGGCCGGATTAGGTGGAATCTTTCCAACCGGTAAAATCGATAGATTGGGCATAGTCTTCACATGTACTAAGAGACTTTGCCAATCAGAGGCATTGTCACTTAGATAGGTTGCCAAACCTTTATTTGGTTTCCCTACATACATAGAAGCAGATCCATGTCGTAAATCGCAATCTATAATTAATACCTTCTTGCCTTTCAGACAGAAACTCATGGCAAGATTATAAGCAATAAATGATTTGCCACTTCCGGGATTAAATGAAGTAAGCATGATAACCTGGCTACCCGCATTTTTCCCTGTCATGAAATCTATATTTCCTCGGATTACTCGGAACGCCTCGTTCACCACATCCCGTTTCCCCTCTTCCACTACTGCCAAAGGCGGTTTCTCTTCTTTATCCTTCTTCTTTAAGGGATTCCTTTCTTTCAATTTACGTATTTTAGAAGCACCTTCCACTAATGGAATTTCACCGGTAAATGGCATCCTCACTTTGTCAAGGTCTTTCTTACTTCTTACCGTGGTATTACCAATCTCCAGGAAATATAGAAGAACGATAGGGCTACCTAAACCTATTATAAAGGCGATAATTATAATAATAGCTTTTTTGGGGGCAACAGGTTTAATAGGTCCAACGGGTGGAGTAATCACACGGATGTTGTCAGCCGCAAATTTCATAGAAAGCTCATTCTCTTCTCTCTTTTGTAGCAGGAATAGATATAAAGCCTCTTTTACCTCTTGTTGACGTTCTTCAGAAAGTAGAGGAAGGTTCTTCTCAGGCACATTTGCCATATTTGCAGTCATTTTATTCATCTCCTTCTGAAGATTATTGACTGATGTCTGAAGATTAGACACATTATTGTCAACCGACTTAACAATGGCCGCTCTCATATCTTCCAGTTGTTCTCCATAATTTTTTACCAACGGGTTTGAAAGAGAACTACTGCTAAGAATATTGTTTCGTGCTAAAAGCAGGTCATTATAAGCGAGTATTTGCTTTCCAACATCCTCACTTTCTATACCTAAGTTTACAGGAAGAATAGTGGTAATATCTTTGTTTTTTGCCAGGAACTCCTGCATATATTTTGCTACGCTGAGATGATTGGATGCTTTAATCAATTCTTCCTCAACTGCAGAACCTAATTCCAGATTAGCCTTTATTGCTGCGCCCACATCAGGAGTGCCGGTCTTCTTCATAAATTGAGCTATATTTTGATCCACCACTCCCAATTCTGATTCTATTACTTTTAGTCGTTCATCAATAAAGGCTGAAGTGGCTTTTGCCATTTTATTTTTATCTGCCACCCAGTCATTATTATATACAATCAAGACGTAGTTCAAAATATCTACGGCTCTCTCTACTGAAACATCCTCTACTGTCAGATTTATAATGTCAGCATCTTCTTCCGGTATTTCTCCAACATATTTAAGGCCATATCTTTCTACTGTAGTTTGCATAGGCCTTTTAAATATATCCATTACTCTGCCAATGTGAATGTCATTGGGGACATATTTTGGATTTTCGGAAAATTGAATCCTACCTATAGGTGTTTCTACCAAATTGACTCCGGCCGGAACCTCAATTTTATCTTTATATTTAATTTTAGTATCCGGTAAGTATCTCACAAATTTATATAAAGTACGACTTCCATCCGGGTTGGTTTTGAGTTTGAATGAAGCCGATTCCTGAGAGTCTATATCCAGCATATCAACCCGGAAGGGTAAAGTTTTGCCATAAAGAGTCTTAGACCTGAGACCTTTCCTTACGGAATAATTCATATCAAGTTGCAGGGAATCTGCCACTTGATAAAGGACAGCCGGCGATGTTACTGTGAATAGTTCATTATATACATTGGCGTTCTTTGAAAATAGTCCCAATGATGAGAATGACTTAGAGATATCTCCTATACCTCCATTGGAGTCTTGGTCATTGACAAGAATCTGTTCGTATCGCATATATATAGGCTCTTTGCGATATACATAAAATAATGCAATTCCCACAGCAAATACGACACAAATGGCAATCCAAAGCCATTTGCTGAGGCAAAATTTAAAGAATTCCTTGAGATTCAAGTCAGTAATATCTTCTTGGCGAGAAGTATTTTTTTGAGTGTTAGAATCCATGAATGTTTCAAAAATTATCTTATCACAAATACTCCGATTGTAGTCACCATAGATGTGACAAGAGATGCCAAAGAAATCCAGAACGCTGTTGTATATACATAGTTACCATTGGTGGTACGTTCACGCTTCTTCAGATCTGTAGGTTCTACATATACAATGTCACCCTGCTGAAGGAAGTAAACCGGAGATTCTGAAAGTTCCTTATAATTGGTCAAATCCACCCTATATGTTTTTACCTCTCCATCGCTCTCCCTCATTACAATAATATTCTCTCTTTTACCATGTAGCGTCAGATCGCCTGCCATGGCTATTGCTTCAAGGATACTTACCTGATCTTGATTAAGATCGTACATACCGGGTCTTGCTACCTCTCCCAGCATAGATACTCCCATATTCATGAATTCCACAGACACTACAGGATCTTTTGCCAAATCGCGGCCCATAAGTTCTCCCTTTATAAATCCGGCAAGTTCGCTTCTTGTCATCCCGGCTACTTTTATTTCCCCCAATACAGGGAAGTCAATTGTTCCTTCCGGCGACACAATATATTTAGGAATACCGGTCGAGGTCGAAGTGTAATTTCTGAATGTACCTCCGCTTGGATTATAAATGGTATTTTCTCCTATCCTATCGGTGACCACTGCCATATTGAAAAGGGCAGTAAGATTTGGGTCCATTGTCTTCACAATTATGTTCAGACGATCGTTGGGCCTGATTTTAAGTTCACCGGTATTTGGGATAGTAATTATGGCATCTGTAACATCCTGGAAATAAGTAACATCCTGAGGAGTCTTACAACCCGTAAATGAAATTAAAATCAAAAGAATGAAGGAGGTGCCGATTGTAAATTTTCTTCCTGTATTATGGAAATTCATGTCTCTGAGGTTAGTCAAATAAAGTAGTCCCAAGTCTTGCCTCTCTACGTGAAATAGCTCTGGAGAGGCCAAAGTTTATTACTGTCCATATTACAATGTCGGCCAGAATAATAAAAGTGGGATTAATATATGATGATAAGAACATGTTGATCACAATGAAAAACATCGACCACAGCATAATCACTGTGAGTGCGATACGCTGGTTGAGCCCAAGGGCCAGCAACTTATGATGTATATGCGATTTATCCGGCAAGAAAGGATTGTGATGTCTGATCACTCTGTGGATATATACTCGCACTACATCAAACAGAGGTATGATAAGAGGTGAGATACCCAAAATCACCGGATTATAATCCATTGCAATCGGCACATCTCCAAGATGCAACATTGCTATTGCACAGAATATAAGAATCATACCTGTGGTGAGTGCTCCGGTATCACCCATGAATATCTTTTTTTGTTTCTTTGCCTGGCCGAATACATTGTAGTAAAAGAAAGGAAGCAACGTTCCTGCCGCGGCTGCCGATAAAAGAGAATAACTATATTGTCCTGCTGAGAAGAATACAATGGAATAAAATACGAATGCCACTGTGCTTAGACCTGATGCAAGACCGTCGATACCGTCTATCAGATTTATGGCATTAACTACAAATACTACCATAAATGCTGTGACAATCCAGCCTATCCAGTCATATATATGCTCTATCCATAAGAAACCGAAGAAACTTTGGATATAAACCCCGGAAAATACAATAAGTATCGAAGAAAGTATTTGTACTACAAATTTCGCCTTATATTTTACTCCGATCAGGTCATCGGCTATACCAACCAGAAACATCAGGAGCACTGCACAAATCATGAAATAGAATGGCACTACCGATTCAAAGTAATATCCCGCAATCTCCCATCCGAAATATTTCAGATTGAATCCCACCACGATGCAGAAGGAAAAGAGAATGGAAGGGAAGAAGGCGATTCCACCTAAGCGTGGCACCACTCCCTTATGAATTTTCCTTTCATCTATTTCATCAAAAAGTTTTTTACGGAATGCAATCAGAAGTATCTGGGGTATGATGATACCCGCAAGAAAGAGTGAGACAAAAAAGGCTATAATGTCGTTGAATATCCAGATTCTCATATACTTGTCTTTCTATTCCGCTCTCCTCGATTATATCTTTTACTGCAAAGCAATTGCAAAGGTAAGTTTATTTAACTTAAAAGTCAAAACATGCCTTATGTTTAACAAAATTTATGTTAATTGGCAAATTTGGTTTTTATTGGTAATTTTGTGTAATCTAAAATTTTATTCCAGAATAAAACAAATACCACATAAAAAGTGTCTCGATATTTTAATAACTATAAAATCCTATCATTATTACTTTTTGGATTTTTTATTCTTCACCTTCCGTTGCAAGCCTCTATTTTTGATGGAGATTCTATTGTATACGGAGGTGGAGTAAGAGCATCTTTTGCCGGAGGAGAAAATACTCCTTTCTGGCTTGTCAGTAATCAACGAGGTCTCTCTTCGCCGGAATTCAATAATGGGTATGTAAATGGATTTGTAGCAAAACCGTTGCGACCGGATAAAAAATTTTCTATTGGTGGAGCTGTTGATATTACCGGTGGATGGAATCTCCCAGGAGCCTTCAGGATAAAACAACTTTATGGAGAATTAAAATATCGAAGGATATGGGTTTCAATCGGTGCCAAAGATATCGAATCAAATTATAATGACCCTTATCTTTCTACCGGAGACCTTCTCTTTTCAGGTAATGCTATGTCAATCCCTCAACTAAGGATAGGCACCTATGATTTTGCCCCTTTTTGGGGAACAAAAGGTTGGTTTTCAGTAAAATTATATCTTTCATATGGAATGTTCACAGACTCCAAATGGGTTGACAGTTGGGTATATCCGGGAGGCAATAGAGCCACTGATGTTCTTTTTTGCGGGAGAGGGTTATGGTTAAGAGGGGGCAATATGGAAATTTTTCCACTTACGCTGGATGTGGGTATTGAAATGGGCACTCAATTTGGTGGAAAAATTCTTTACAATGGAGAAACCATAAAAATGCCTACCGGTATCAAAGATTGGATTAAAGCGGTTGTCCCTTATGCCGGTAGTTCTGCAACAATCACCCCGGAACAAAACAATGTACAAGGTAACATGAACGGGGAATATAGTATTGCCTTAAGGTATCACCCTAAAGATTGGAAATTAAAATTGTATTGGGAACATTATTTCGAAGACCAATCTATGATGACCTTTGAATATGGTGCTTGGAAAGATGGGTTATGGGGATTAGAAATTGAATTTCCTTCTAACAGATTTATATCTAAATTCCTCTTTGAATACGTTTCAACTTACGACCAGACCGCTCCCTTATTACATAATTCTACTCCGGAAGTACCGGAACAAATAAGTGGAAACGATGAATATTTCGAGCATTATCTTTATGGAGCCTGGCAAAATTGGGGTATGGTTATAGGCACTCCTTTAGCCATTTCTCCTTTATATAACCGTAACCATCATCTGGCACTTTACGACACTCGGTTTAAAGTGAGTCATTTAGGATTTGAAGGCAATCCATACAATAATCTTTCTTGGAGACTGTTGTTGACTTTCTCACGCAATTGGGGTACATATTCAAAGCCTTTACCAAATATTATGAACAATTTCAGTGGCCTTATAGAAGTAAATTATGAATGTGATTTTATCAAGGGCACATATATTAAGGGAGCATTAGCCTGGGACAAAGGCCATCTCTTAGGAAATAACTTCGGTGGTGTAATATCTTTAGGATATAACGGGGATTTTTCCTTCAATAGAAAAATGAAGAAATGAAAACTAAAATAATTTCAAAATCGGTTATTCTTGGCATCATAGCGTCAATTATATCTCCACTTTATATCTCCTGCCAGAAGGAGCCTATAAACGGAAATTTAGACGGTTTGTGGGAAGTAATGTCAGTGACGCCTCAACCCCAACAATTTGTGGACTCAAGAATTTTTTATAGTTTTTATTTGCATACTGTGCAATTATCAGTTTTTGATGAGGTGTATATGAACGGTAACATGCAGTACGACGGGAGTACTTTGACTATGGATTTCCCCACGGCTACTCCGGATTATGATTATAAAATCATGAAACAATATGGAATTTTTACTAATCCCGTAACCTTTGATGTAGAATTTCCCTCGAAAGGTCAGATGATTTTAAGTAATGCAAGCACGACCGTTACTTTAAGGAAATTTTAAAAAATATAGAGTGAACTGAATTTAAACTTCAATTCACTCTTTTGTTATAATAGTACAATTTAAATAACTTATTCCGGGAATTAGCCGAGTTCGTGCATTTCTTCCTGGAGGTCTGATACTGAAGGATAATTGGGATCAGGTGTGGAGATGGTGGGGTTTATCTTAACCCATACAGCCTGCGGTATCGAACGCCAGAAACCGGTGAAAAGATTCCAGCGCCAGTCTACTACGGCTACCCTGTATTTCCTTACAATTGCCTTTATTATCTTTGGAACTACATATTCTACCGACATATTCATAGGATAATTCTCACTTGGATTTTCCAGAGGAGTCCTTACCCATCCCGGACGGATGTCGGTAAATGTAATACCGGTTTTTTCTGCATTGCTCATCTGCTCTACGGCATCCAGATACCATTGACCGAATTTCTTTGATGAAGAATAGGCAGCCAGACGTCCGATACCTTTTGTGCCGGCTACAGAAGTGATTGCTGCTATCTGACCTTTCTTTTTATTGGCACGGAAATATCTGTAGGCTGCAGAAATCATACGTGCGAATCCGCAACAGTTAGTTTCAGCCACCTTCACATCGATTTCAGAATCGAGCATCAAATTTTCATAATACATTCCGGCCACATGGAAATAGATATCCATTCCACCGAGTTCCTCAATGAGGTCGTTGAGCTGCTCCACAGCCTCAGGTTTGGTGATATCTATTTGGGCATATTCTACAAATTCGGGATATTTATCCTTCAGAGCCTTCATCGGAGCGGTATGACGTGCTGCGATACCTACTTTGACACCGCGAGAAGCCAATGCTTCAGCCACTCCATAACCCATACCGGATGAGGCTCCCATTATAACCACTTTTTTCATAATAATTTGTTTTGATTGTTTTCTTTATGAATAACAATCAATGCATTAGTATGGTTTAGGATTTTTGCAAAGAGCCTCGCTACAATTCTATATCCGAATGAATTTGATTCGGGAAAGTAATCTACTGATTTAGTTACACAAAGATTTTATGGTGCCTTAATTTTCCGATCCTGCAAACTCCATCAGATAGGCCTTGATGAAATCGTCGATCTCACCATCCATTACTCCACCTACATCGGAGGTCTGATGATTTGTACGGTGATCCTTCACCCGGCGGTCATCAAATACATAACTTCTGATCTGGCTGCCCCATTCTATTTTCTTTTTACCGGCTTCAACCTTAGCCTGCTCTTCCATACGATGTTTCAGTTCCTTATCATATAGAATAGATTTCAATTGCCTCATGGCATTTTCCTTATTCTTTGGTTGATCGCGGGTTTCAGTATTCTCTATCAGGATTTCCTCCTCTTCACCGGTATACGGATCTTTGTATTGATATCTCAATCTCACTCCGGATTCTACCTTATTGACGTTCTGTCCGCCGGCTCCTCCCGAACGGAAAGTGTCCCACGATACTCGTGCCGGTTCCACATTTATCTCGATAGTGTCATCTACGAGAGGTGTGACAAAAACCGATGCAAAAGATGTCATACGTTTTCCCTGTGCGTTATAGGGACTCACTCTCACCAGACGGTGCACGCCGTTCTCACTCTTAAGGAATCCGTAGGCATAGTCGCCCTCTATATTAATGGTAACTGATTTTATGCCTGCGTCATCACCTTCCAGAAGTTGTGCCACTGAAGTCTTATACCCATGCTTCTCGGCATATCTCAGATAGAGCCTCATCAGCATCTGTGCCCAGTCCTGACTCTCGGTTCCACCTGCACCGGAATTGATCTTGAGCACCACTCCCAGTTTATCTTCCTCGCGCCTGAGCATATTTCTGAGCTCCAGTTTCTCTATTTTGTCGATAAGTCTGGCATAGAGAGCATCTATTTCCTCCTCAGTCACCAGTTCCTCTTTAAGAAAATCAAATGCCAGAGTCAGCTCCTCGGTAAGTTTTTCGAGTTCCTCATATTCGTCAATCCAGAAATGGAGTTCCTTTATTTTACGCATCTGAGCCTCGGCTTTCTCTCTGTTGTCCCAGAAATCAGCCACATGGGTGCGTAGTTCCTCCTCCTCCACCTCTATTTTTTTATTGTCAATATCCAGATATCTTTTAAGGGCATCCTTTCTTTCCGACGCCTCCTTAAATTGTTCCTGTGTTATCATAAAATGCGGTTAGTCTTTTTAGTCTATTCGGCATACATGGCTTCTATCTCCTTCTTATAGCGTTTCGCCACCACCGGACGCCTTACCTTCATAGTATTAGTCACCTCCCCGTTCATGATTGAGAAGTGATGGGGAAGTAGTGTTATACGTTTTATTTTTTCATAATCAGCCACACCCTGTTGCACCTTGTTGATTTCAGACTGCACGAATGCTATGGCCTCAGGATTATTGGCAAGGCCGTTGGCACTCAGGTCGGAAATTCCATTTTCTGCGGCCCATTTCCTCAATTGTGATAAGTTAGGCACCACTAAGGCAGTCACAAATTTTCGCTGGTCGCCGATCACAGCTACCTCGTCGATATATTTATTTTCTGCCAGGCGGCTTTCAAGCATCTGGGGGGCTATATATTTACCATTTGAAGTCTTGAAGAGGTCTTTCACCCTTTCTGTGAGCACCAGAGCCCCGTCACGTGTGAAATAACCCGCGTCACCGGTTCGGAAATACCCGTCGGATGTAAATGCTTTGGCGTTGGCTTCAGGATTCTTGTAATAACCCGGGGTGACCGTGGCTCCTTTTACCAGTATCTCGCCATTCTTATCGATCTTAACCTTCAGTCCGGGCAAGGGCACACCTACTGTGCCTATTTCATAATCCACCTTAGGGTAGAAACTTACCGTAGCTGTGGTCTCGCTAAGGCCGTAACCTATAAGCACCTCCACTCCTATAGCCCTCATAAATTCCACAATACGGTCGCTTAACGGTGCTCCTGCTGTGGGGAACATATTTGGATTGGGAATTCCTATGGCTTTCTTGACCTTACTGAAAATCCGGGCATCCCAGAAACGATATTCTCTTTCAAGGAATAATGGCACCTTCTTGCCCAATCGTTTATACTGCAGATTCCGGCGTTCGCCCACCTTGATGGCACGTTTCACCATTGCCCTCTGCAATTTGCCCATTTTCTCTATTTTCTCTTTCACACCGGCATAGACCTTCTCCCAGAATCTGGGGACACAGCACATTATGTTGGGATGCACATTATGTATTGTGTCTTGTATCACCCGGGGGTCATAGTTCACTGCAATGGCAATACCTTTGGTGATACAGAAGAAGCACCAGGCTTTTTCAAGAATATGACTCATTGGAAGGAAAGCCATCGAGAGGTCTTTGTCTGTCACCTGTGTCAGGAGTTCAAGATGGGCAGCCATGGCGGCGTCGTAGTTGGAGTGAGTGATTGCCACTCCTTTTGGTTCCCCTGTAGTTCCCGAAGTATAGATCAAGGTGGCCATGTCTTCAGGCAGACCGGCTGCCGTGCGTCTTTCCACCTCTTCCCTCACCTCTTGTGAGGCTTCCATGCCAAGTCTTACGAAATCATCCCAGTAGATAGAGATGGTATCATCCTTTTCAAGCTCAAGATTGTCATTTTTAAATACTACAATCTTTGTGACTTCATCGGGATGCTTTTTCCAGTAATTGTAAGCCAATGGATACTGGTGTGAATCGCCAACGAAAAGCACACGCGCACCTCCGTTGCTCACAATGAAATCAAATTGTTCCTGAGATGAAGATGAATATATAGGGATTACAGTAATCCTATTTTTAAAAGCTCCTAATTCAACAATAAGGATCTGTGGTGTATTAGGCGAACAGATGGCTACCGTATCTTTTTCCAGAAGCCCGAGCTGGGGGTAAACTCTTGAGGCCACATCGATCTGTGCGTTAAATTCTTCCCAAGTAGTCTTGAGCCATTCGCCATCTTTTCTCCAGCAAAAGCGGTAGGCTTCGGCCTCCCCTCGTTCCCTGGCATGCCTGGGCACTATTTCACAAAGTTTATTTGCCATTCCCTAATACATTTGAGATTGTTATATCAATATAACAACTAATCTCCTATATATTATTTATTTCTGCTTATTATTTCAAAGTATTTGTCGAGTACGTCTCGGGCAGCGGTAAAAGAAGACTGCTCATTATTCAGCACCCGTATCTCTTTTTGCTGCAGCAAAGCCCGCACTTCCGGCACCTGATAGAAATGATTCCGCAGTTGTTCGTCGATTGTCTCCCTCATCCAGTATTTAGCCTGTTCATTACGCCTTCTTTCGAAATAGCCGGTTTTCTTTACAAAGGCAAAATAACGGTCGATCATATCCCACACAATATCGATACCAATTTCATAATATCCGCTGTAGGTTATTACCTCCGGCTTCCATTTGCTGGGTGAAGGCGGGAAAAGGAACAATGCATTACGGAATTGTGATGCCGCCAGTTTTGCCCTTTCTATATTATCACCGTCGGCTTTGTTGATTACAATTCCATCGGCCATCTCCATGATGCCACGTTTTATGCCTTGTAGTTCATCACCAGTCCCTGCCAGTTGGATAAGAAGGAAAAAATCCACCATGGAATGTACTGCGGTCTCACTTTGGCCAACACCTACAGTTTCCACGAAAATATTATCATATCCGGCGGCTTCACAGAGCACGATAGTCTCGCGTGTCTTTCTTGCCACACCACCCAGAGACCCTGCTGAAGGTGAAGGCCGAATGAATGCATCTTTCTCCAAAGAGAGTTTTTCCATTCGGGTCTTATCTCCCAGAATACTTCCCTTTGAGCGTTCGCTGCTCGGGTCGATTGCCAGCACAGCCAGTTTACCTCCGTTGCGGATTACATGGAGTCCAAAAACGTCTATTGAAGTGGATTTACCGGCTCCGGGGACACCCGTGATACCTATACGTCTTGAATTACCGGAAAAGGGCAGGCATTTCTCTATCACTTCCTGGGCCAAAGCCTGATGTTGCTCAGCCATGCTTTCTACAAGAGTCACGGCTCTGCCAAGTATACTTACATCACCTTTTCTTATTCCCTCTACATAGTCGTTGACAGTGAGGGCCGGTGTGGCTGTGCGTCTTCGGTTTTTATATGGATTCGTGATAGGCTGTGACTGCACTCCGGCATTCACTTGTAGCCCTTTATATTGGAGGTCGTTTTCAGGATGTTCCATTTATCTTCGGCTGTCTTCTTAAGTACATACCGAATGCAAAATTAATTAAAAACATTGATTTTCCCACCTTGCCCTATGCTATGGATCGGCAGGAATCAGAATGGCGGTTACCGGCACCTCCAATTCTTTGTTTTCTTCTTCTGAAAGGTAGAGTTTAAATGTTTTTCTCCCCAGCCACATCACACGTGAGGAGTCAAGATATATTGTGGCTGTGGCAGTCTCCCCCGGCCCGATACTTTCCGGTTCTATGCTCCAGGAGAGTGCTTCATCCTTACTGCTTATCTTTGGGGTAATTTCCTTATTTCCGCTATTGTAAATATCTATGAATTCCCTTGTCCTCACCCCTTTTGTCACTTCCCCGAAAGCCACCGTATCGGTATCGCTTCTGAGATCTCCTTCACCATAAGGAAAAAATAGCATCAAGGTTTCAGGCGATGCCAGCACAACCCCTTTTATACGGAGATTTACGGGTATCTTTTCATCATTGATGAACACATATATACCTTTGTCAAATTTTCCCGGACGTTCAAACGGGTCAAACGCCACCTTTATCACAGCTGTATCTCCCTTTCCTATCTTTCCCTGTGAATATTCTAATTCGGTACATCCGCATGTAGCTTTTACTTGAGAAATCTCCAGTTTCTTACGGCCATGATTCACCAGCCTGAATTCACCGTACTTAACTCCGTCAGTCTCTTTTATCACCCCGAAGTCAATACACTTTTCAAGCCACTCTATGTTGTCTGCTGCTTCCAGCGGCACCATCGACACAAGAGTCAGAAGGAATATAAGCGACAGTTTGACTATCATTTAGGCAAAACTGTCCCTCTTATTTTCAGATTTACTTTTCCGGGATTGCCGGTGCATCTCACAGTTACCACTTTGGTGAATCCTCCCGGACGACCGGCCGGATTATAGGTCACTTTAATCACTCCGCTTTCTCCGGGTGCAATTTCTCCCTTTGGATATTCCGGTCTTGTGCAACCGCACTCAGCTCTTGCACTATTAATTTTCAGAGGATCGCTTCCGGTGTTCGTAAACTGGAACTCATAAGTCACCGGGCCCCCATCTTCGCGTATATTGCCGAAATCATGAGTAGTTTTTTCAAATTTGATACGTGCTGCCGTTTTATCGGCTGCTATAGCGGTTGATACCATGGCCAGCGTCATAAGGATAGCCAACCCGATCCTTTTTATATTAATCCTTTGTATATTATATGTGCTCATACTGGATAAACGTAGCAATTATCTTCTCTATTTTTGCCTTAACTTATTTTTTTACTAAATTTGCACATATACAGGAGAAATTTGTTTGTCCCCGGCATGCAACCAATCATAAATCCCATAGACAGAGAATTAATAATCAAGGAATTAACACCCGACCGTTTGCTTCGTAAGGCGAACAAAGGTGATAATGAAGTCTATGTGGTGGATGCTTTCAACGCCCCCAACACTATGAGAGAAATAGGGCGTCTTAGAGAAATAGCGTTCCGTGACGCCGGTGGAGGTACAGGGTTAGACTGCGACATTGATGAGTTCGACACAATGGAGAAGCCTTGCCGCCAACTCATAGTATGGGATCCGACCGACAAGGAAATTGTAGGAGGCTACAGATTCATTCTTGGCGAAGATATTCAGCTAAAGGACAATGTGCCTAATATCGCCACATCCCACATGTTTGGTTTTTCAGATAAATTTCTCAACCATTATCTGCCTAACACTCTCGAACTCGGCCGGTCGTTCGTTGCCATTAATTATCAGAGCACTCGTGCCAATACCAAGGCCATTTACGTGCTCGACAATCTTTGGGACGGTCTGGGGGCCCTTACAGTGATTTATCCTCAAATCAAATACCTTTTCGGCAAGGTCACCATGTATCCTTCATACGGAAAGGAAGCGCGGGACATCCTTTTAGGGTTTCTCGACAAATATTTCCATGACGACGAACGCCTGGTATGGCCTCTGGAGCAACTCCCGAGCGACTACAGGTCGGCGGAGATACAGAAACTTTTCGACGGCAAGGATTTCCGTGAAGATTACCGGAAACTCAACCAGACCATACGTTCTTTGGGGCGTAATATACCTCCGTTGGTGAATGCATACATGTCATTGTCACCTACCATGAAAATGTTTGGCACAGCGGTAAATCATGAATTCGGCAACGTAGAGGAAACAGGCATTTTCTTCAAAATCTCAGAGATATTTGAAGAAAAGAAACGCCGTCACATCCATTCATTCAAGGAATCGGAATCTACATTCCGTAAATAAGAGCCCGGGATTTATCACCTGATTATTTTTTCCACACATCCATATGAAAAATGTAGCGGTTACAGGCGCCGACGGTTTTATCGGCAGCCATCTGGTGGAAGCACTCCTGGCAAAGGGATGCAAGGTAAAGGCGCTTGCGCAATACAATTCTTTCAACAACTGGGGTTGGCTTGAGGAAATAGCACCCAGAGAAGGCCTGGATGTTTGGTGTGGAGATGTAAGAGACCCGGAATTCTGCAGGAGATTCACCGAAGGAGCCGATACTGTATTTCATCTGGCTGCATTGATAGCAATCCCTTACAGCTATATAGCTCCCGATTCTTATGTAGATACCAATATAAAAGGCACTCTGAATATCTGTCAGGCTGCCAGGCAGCATGGCAACCAGCGACTGCTCGTCACATCTACCTCAGAAGTGTATGGCACAGCCAGGTATGTACCTATAGATGAAAAACATCCGCGGCAGCCACAGAGCCCTTATTCAGCCACCAAAATTGGTGCCGATGCCATTGCACTAAGTTTCTTCAATGCTTTCGACCTTGATGTCACTGTGGTGAGACCTTTCAATACTTATGGACCCCGCCAGAGCGCGAGGGCCATAATTCCCACCATCATCACTCAGATTGCATCCGGCATCCGCGAAATAAAAGTGGGTGACCTCTCCCCTACCCGTGATTTCAATTATGTCACCGATACCTGCCGCGGTTTCATTGAAATTGCCGAAACTCCGGCCACAAAAGGATTGGAAATTAACATCGCCACCGGAAAGGAAACAAGCATGGAAGATGTGTTGAAAACCATCTCACGGCTTATGGATGCGGATGTGAAGTGGATTACAGACCCTCAGAGACTGCGACCTTCTAAAAGTGAGGTATTCCGTCTTTTAGGCGACAATTCCAGAATTACATCTCTCACTAATTGGCGACCGGAAATTTCATTGGAGCAAGGATTGAAGAAAACTATCGATTGGATTTGCCGACCTGAAAACCTCGCTAAATATAAGCCGGAAATTTACAACCGATAGCCCGGAGAAAGATGGAGAATTACAGAAGTCTATGGCTTATCCCGGCCCGTGGAGGTAGCAAAGGAATACCGGACAAGAATCTCAAGCCTTTCTGTGGTGAGTCTCTGGTAAGCCGTGCAGTGAAACAGGCATTAGAATGTGCTCAAAACATAGATACTGTATTTGTTTCCACCGACTCCGATGATATAGCCGCTGAAGCATCCAAGGTCGGATGTGAAATCCCATTTATGAGGCCGGCTGAATTTTCCACCGATTCTGCTTCCACTTATTCCGTTATCCTTCATGCTCTTACCACATTCAGGCAATCGGGCCTTGAATTCGACAGGGTTATATTGCTGCAGCCTACATCCCCTTTCCGCTCCATACAGGATATTAAAGGTGCCGTTTCGCTTTGGAATCCTGAGATTGATATGGTGGTGAGTGTATGTAAGTCGGAGGCAAATCCTTATTATAATCTTTTTGAAACCGATGCTCAGGGCTTTCTGAAAATCTCTAAAGGAGAGGGCAATTTCACACGCCGTCAGGATGCACCCACCGTTTGGGAATATAACGGTGCTGTTTATGTAATGTCGGTCTCTTCTCTTCTTAAAGGGCCCCTCTCATCTTTCACTAAAATTGTGCCTTACGAAATGCCCCGGTCAAGAAGTATGGATCTCGATACCCCTGAAGACTGGGCCATCGCTGAAATGATCTTCATCAGATCTAATCTTTAATAGATTAATCACTGCCCCTCAACCTTTTATTGATTCCGGGATAAATTTGTGAACCCTATGGTATAAAAAAACTGAAGGGTGATAACCCTCTCCGGTCGCACCCTCCTTTATAAGTTTCTACAGGTAAAAAATCTTAAGGTAAAAAAGATTGTCTTTAGGTTCACTGCAAAGTTATACCATTATTTAAAGTCTTCCAAAAAATATTAGACTAAAAAACCCAAACATGTTGTAAAACATAATACTTATATAGTGTGTCCCTCGCTGAAAAGTATGCAACGGAAGATACTATCCATTTTTTATTCCCATTTCAGCAGATGCAATCCATCCACACCCATTTTTGCATAACTGAAAGTATGTATCCACTCTCCAAGCACAATCATCTCACATCCGCTTTCCATAATCTCCCGGCTCAACACGTGGACATGGCCGAAAATAAAATAATCAATCTCCGGATGAAGCTGATGGTATTCCTTCACAAATTCCTTGAGGTTTTTCAGAAGTGACTCATCGGGAATACCACGCGCCTCTCCAGTATAGCGGCTATGATTGCTCCAGTTATAGGCAAAAGGTACTGTCCAGCGCGGATGAATCCCGGAAAACATCCATTGGCAAAACTTATTCCGGAATACACTTCGAATCAGTCGGAATTTTGGATCAATTTTACCTACCCCGTCTCCATGGGTAAGAAAAAATTTCTTCCCATGTATCTCTTCCACCAGGGTTCCGTCCTTCACCTCTATGCCAAGTTCAGCGGGCAGGTAATCAAAAATCCAGATGTCGTGGTTCCCCTTCATCCACACAATTTTTATACCCGCGTCCGCCAGTTCTGCCAATTTTCCGAAGAATCTTACATAACCCCTTGGCACCACATATTTATATTCATACCAATAGTCGAGTATATCTCCAAGCAGGTAGATGGTATCTGCATTCCCCTTGATTGAATCCAGAAACCTCACTATACGCAGTTCGTTCTCCCGGGCTCCTTCAAGATAAGGGGCACCTAAATGGAGGTCGCTTAAAAAATATGTGTACTTATCCATATTTGATTTAGAGCCCGTTCCACAATTTATGTTAAAATTTAAGCGATGGGATGTCATTAAAGATACCCCAGTTCCAATTTAGCCTCCTCACTCATCATGTCTTGGGTCCATTCCGGTTCAAACACAAGTCTGAGGTCAAGTTTCTCCGGGCCGTCTACACTGAGTAGTTTCTGGCGCACATCTTCCATTATAAAGTCGGCCATCGGGCAATGAGGTGCGGTCAGGGTCATATCCACATGCAAGCTCTTGTCTTCAGGCTTATAGTCTATTTTATATATCAGACCCAGATCATATACATTTACAGGTATTTCGGGATCAAAGACTGTGCGTAGCATCTCTATGGCCTTTTCAGTCACTTTTAGTATTTCCTCGTTTTGTTCCTCAGCTTTTATCTCTTGTTCCTTTTTGTCTTTCTCTTCCATAATGGCACTTATATTAAATAGTTAAGTTTCCCGGATGCATTATTATACTTTAGCATCGGTTTCTTATGCAAATTTACCACCTTCTCACTTATTTTTCATGGCTTTTGAAAGTTTTTATTAACTTTGCAATAATATCAAGGCACATAAACATATCAGATTTAAATTATATGAATGCAATGAAGAAATTTTTAGCCGTGCTTCTTATCATGGTGATGAGTGCCGGGATGGCTCAGGCCGGGCTGCGTTTTGGTGTAAAACTGGGAACCAATGTAGACCATATCAGTACGAATGTAAAGGCAAACTTTGACAAAAATAACAGAGCAGGTTTCACAGGTGGTGTAATGATGGAATATATTGCACCTATGATCGGACTTGGCTTTGATCTCGGAGTGCAATATGCATATATGAATTCTGCAATCTCCGACAACAAGAACTTTTTGGAGATTCCTTTAAATCTGAAATATAAGATCAGTTTGCCCGTAGTGGGAAGTTTTCTTTCTCCTTACATTTTCACCGGTCCTTCATTTGATTTCAAATTGGATAAGAATACGGTGCAATATTTTAAGACAAAAACCTTCCAGACAGTATGGAACGTTGGTTTAGGCCTTGAGTTCTTCAAGCATCTTCAGATCGGTGCCTCTTATGGTTTCGGTATGAATAAGATAGCTGAAGTAGTGATACCAAATGTAGAAACTGTAAGTTACCATAACAACTACTGGACTATCACAGCAGCCTGGCTGTTTTGATAAAATATGAGAAAATTTCTTACTGTCACGATATTAGCACTCACAGCGCTGTGTGCCTCAGCGGAATTCCGTTGGGGCCCTACAGCGGGAGTGAATTTTTCTACTCTTCACTGGAAGCAGGATCTGGTAGCCACTTCCATGCGTACCGGATTCAATGTAGGTGTCACCGGTGAATTGATGATTCCGGGTATAGGGTTCGGAGTAGACATGGCACTGAGATACAACATGCATGGAGCACATGTGAATTTTGGTGACCATAAAATATGGGCCATCGACGGCATTCCTAATCAGAATCTTTGGCTGCACACACTTGAGATTCCACTCAACCTAAAATTTAAATGGACCCGTATGAACGGGTTTGAACGTATACTTGCGCCTTTTGTATATGGTGGACCCGTATTCAATTTCACAATGGCCACCAGCAAGTGTCCCGCAATTGAACATCCGGCCGGATATGTAGCCCTTCAGGTGGCCGGAGGAGTGGAACTCTTCGAGCACTACCAGATTTCGGGCGGTTATTCCTGGGGCGTGAGCTATCAGGTGCGTACCGTGAAACTTGACAACTTTTCGGCATCGCCCCGTGGCGGCTTCATTCAATTAGCCTATCTCTTTTGAGCATACAGCGTTTCGTAGACGTTATTCTCCCCCTGCCTCTCTATTCGTCCTACACCTATTCGGTGCCTGAAGAATGGTGTGAAGATATACAGGTGGGCACTCGTGTACTTGTGCAGTTTGGCAAGAAAAAATACTACACAGGTATAGTTGAGGCCATTCATTCTAAGGCACCCGAAGGCTACGAGGTGAAACCCATATCTTCACTGCTTGACCGGGAACCGATATTACGTTACCCCCAATTAAACTTCTGGAAATGGATCTCGGAATACTATCTCTGTTCTCCCGGAGAGGTTTATAAAGCTGCGTTGCCAACCGGCCTCAAACCGGAAAGCGAGACACGTATCTCCATAAATCCCGATTATGAGCCCGATGAATCCGATCCGTTTAAGATGACGGAACATCAGGCCCTTGTGCTTATGGTGATGCAGGAACACCGAAAGATGTCGGTGGCCGACCTGGAAGCACATACAGGTATCAGAAATGTTACGAAGGTACTGATGCCGATGCTCGATGCCGGGATAATTGAAATCGATGAAAGAATTGCAGAACGTTACCGTCCGAAGAAAATCAATGTTGTGAATCTGGGTTGCTCCCCTGATGACCAGGAATCGCTTCATCATTTCTTCGATCTGGTGAAAAGGTCGAAAATGCAGGAAAAAGCCCTGCTCACTTTCCTTGATCTATCGGGCTGGTTGAATCCGATGAAGAAACCTGCCACCGTGACACGTCAGCAACTCACAGATGTCTCCGGAGTTTCTCCATCTGTAATAAAGTCGCTTGCTGATAAGGGAATCCTGAAATTTGAGAAAAAGATAGTCAACCGCTTTGATTCTGATTCAGAAGAGGGAAACGGAATCGACCTGCCGGTATTATCAGGACCTCAGACCACAGCACTTCAGAAACTCGAAGAAGGTTTTAAAGAGACTTCCATCCAACTTCTGCATGGAGTCACCGGTAGCGGTAAGACAGAAATTTACACACATCTGATGGCCCGTGTGCTTGAAGCAGGCAATCAGGTGCTTTTCCTGGTTCCGGAAATTTCTCTTACCACACAATTATCAGACCGCTTAAGAAAGATCTTCGGCCATAGGCTGCTGGTATACCATTCAAAATTTTCTGATTCGGAAAGAGTGGATATTTGGCGCCGTTTACTCACCACCAATGAGCCTCTGGTAATTTTGGGTGCACGTTCATCGCTTTTCCTCCCGTTCTCCCATTTAGGACTTGTAGTGGTGGATGAAGAGCATGAGGCATCATTCAAACAATATGACCCCGCTCCCCGTTACAATGCCCGGGATGCTGCCCTCATGCTTGCCCGCATGCATGGAGCCAGGTCATTGTTAGGTTCCGCCACTCCGGCCATTGAAACCTATTTCAAGGCCCTGGAAGGCAAATATGGTCTTGTCACTCTCACCGAACGTTATGAAGGATCTTTGCTACCGGATGTGGAGATAATAGATATGAAAGAGATGAGAAAGAAGAAGGAGGTGAAAGGCATTCTTTCCTCTCCTCTCAGGCAACGTCTTCTTTCCACCATCAGCCAACACCGTCAGGCCATCCTTTTTCAGAACAGACGTGGTTTTGCACCGGTGGTGATTTGCGAGCAATGCGGCTGGACTCCCAAATGTGCACATTGCGACGTATCAATGGTGTATCATAAGAACCTGGGGATGCTCCGGTGCCATTATTGCGGCTATTCTACCCTCCTGCCACCTTTCTGCCCGGCTTGTGGCCAGAATTCTCTGAAAATATTCGGCTATGGCACCGAACGCATTGCCGAGGAGATAAAAGAGGAGTTTCCGGAATACACCGTGGCCCGTATGGACCTTGACACCACACGTAATAAGGACGCATATCAGAATATAATAGAAGATTTCGCATCACACTCTACCGATATTCTCATCGGTACGCAGATGGTGTCGAAAGGGCTGGATTTCGGCGATGTGGCCACGGTAGGGGTAATCAACGCCGACACGCTGCTTAATTTCCCTGACTTTCGTAGTAATGAACGTGCGTTCAATATGCTCGAGCAGGTGGCCGGACGTGCCGGACGCCGACGCGAGAAGGGAAAGGTGTTGATACAGACTGTAAATCCTGATAACGAAGTTCTCGGGCACGTAAAGAATCATGATTATCTTAGTTATTATGCCTCTGAAATAAAGGAAAGAAGGAAATATGCTTATCCTCCCTTCACCAAAATTATAAATATCTATATCCGAAATAAGAATCCGGAAATGTGCGATAAAGCAGCTGTGGATTTCGCACTTGCTTTGCGGAAAGTTTTCGGCGATCGCGTTTTAGGACCTGAAAAACCCTACGTTTCCCGCATATCCTCCTATTATATCCAGGCTATTATGCTAAAAATGGAAGTGGGCGTATCGATGAAAAAAGTAAAGGAATATCTCCACAAGATACATGCTTCCATAGCCTCTACCCCTGAGATGAAATCCTCAGTCATTCATTACGATGTTGACCCTGTATAGGGTTCAGAGGCCGTTTCCCATAAAATTTAGGGTTCAGATCTCGAGGAAGAATGTCTCGAGCCAAATGAATGCCATACCTGCAAGATAGCCGGAAAGTGCAAGCAGGGTTATCCTCTTAAGATACCAGCCGAAAGGTATTTTCTCTATACCCATGGCTACTACACCGGCAGCCGAACCTATTATCAGCATGGAGCCACCCACACCGGCACAGAAGGTAAGAAGATGCCAGAAGAGTCCGTCTTGCAGGAAATAGGAAGTATATACCGGATCTAAGGATGCCTCCACCACTGTCTGGTCTACCACCGGATACATATCCATACAAGCGGCCACAAGAGGCACATTGTCCACTATCGACGAGAGTATGCCGATAATACCATTGATCATATATGGATTGTGGAAAGTGATGTTGAGCCAGTTTGCCAGGCTTGTAAGTATTCCTGCCTGACCCAAAGCAGCCACCGACATCAGGATACCAAGGAAGAAGATGATGGTATCCATATCGATATGCTTTATAATCTGTGAGATTCTCCCAAGCATTTTGTCGTCAAGACTATGCTTGCGCACCAGTATTTCCGTCAACACCCAAAGCACGCCTAAAGAGAACAGGATTCCGATATAGGGAGCCAGGTGAGTGAGAGCCTTGAATACCGGCACAAAGAGAAGCCCGAGCACACCGCATACCAATATTACGAAAGAGAGTTTGCGGTTGTGGGTATAAAGGTCGAAACCGGTGCGTTGCTCCAGGTTATCCACCGGAGCCAGCGGTTCCGGTTTTATCATTGGCGTAACCATAATCAGCGGCACTACCACCGAAATGATAGAGGGTAATATCAGGTTTACAATCAGATCAACGGATGTGACATAATTTTTCATCCAGAGCATGATGGTAGTGATATCACCGATAGGACTCCAGGCACCGCCGGCATTTGCGGAAAGTACTATTATACAAGCAAAAAGCCATCTTTCCTTCTGGTCAGCCAATAATTTCCTCAGCATCATCACCATGATGATAGTGGTGGTCATATTGTCGAGTACAGCCGAAAGGAAGAAAGCTATGAAAGAAAGCATCCACATAAGGCCCCGTTTGTTGCCGGCCTTTATGTTGTCTACAATAAACCGGAAACCGCCATACTTGTCAATCAGTTCCACGATGGTCATGGCACCGATTAGAAACACCACAATCTCACATGTGTCTCCCAGAGCCTCCACCATATCCTCGGAAATGAGCATATCGTGGGCGCATAGCGAGTATACGGCCCAAAGGATACCACACATAATAATGGCCACACTCGCCTTGTTGATAGAAAAAACATGTTCGCAGGCTATGAAAATGTAGCCTACAACAAAGATGGCGATAAGAGCAGCTATCATTCCTTTGTGAAATTTGGTTAGTGAAGCGATTACGTGGTCTTTCTAAACCCGGAAACGGATTAGTGTGCAAATATAAGAAGTTTTTTCACCTTTGCCATATTTTTCCACTCCTATATTCATGGAAAAATATGCATAATTTTCTTATTCGCTCACTGTCAGCAACAATCCTTCCGAAAGTATTTGAATCAGTCGCCCCAATGCCGTCTCTCGGGATATTTCTTAGGCCTTAACAGCAACCTTAATGAAGTGCTGTAGGTGATATAATTCCAGGTCCAGTTGAGGAGCACATTCACTTTGTTGCGCATACCCAGAATTGATATCAGGTGAATAAACATCCATCCGAGCCATGCAACATATCCTCCGAAAAACATTTTCCCCATCTGCACTACAGCCCGGTGTTTTCCTACCGTAGCCATAGAACCTTTGTCACGATATTTGAACACATGTCGGAATTCACCTTCATTGAGGTTCTTGGCCAGACATTTTGCTCCTTGGATAGCGGGCTGAGCAAGTTGAGGCAAGCCGGCCGGATACTGCTCGTCAATGCAACAGGCGATGTCGCCCAAGGCAAATACATTCGGCAATCCTTTCACCCGGTTGTATTCATCCACAAGAATGCGACCGTTTTTAAGCATACACTCTTCCGGGAAACCGGGCATGGGTTCACCCTTCACACCGGCTGTCCATATCAATGTCTCCCAGTATTCCTTATGACCGTCGGCAAATTCCACCATCTTGTCGTCATATCCCTTCATTATCTCTCCCAGACGCACATCTACCATAAGACTTTTGAGATACTCCAAAGCCTTTTCAGAGCATTTCTCGTTCATAGCCCCAAGCAGACGGTTGCTGCCCTCTACAAGAGTGATATTGATGTCATCCGGATTAAGTTCGGGATACTCTCTGGGAATTATATCTTTTTTCATTTCTCCGAGTGCTCCGGCTATTTCCACTCCCGAAGGTCCACCTCCTACCACCAGGAAACTCAATAGCTCCTTACGCCTTTCCGGATCCTTACAGATTGCCCCACGTTCCAGCCTGTCTAAAATCTCATCGCGGGTATAGGATGCCTCTGCCACTGTCTTGATGCCAAATACCTTCTTATCCAAGTCTTTTATTCCAAAGTAATTATTGGTAGAACCGGCTGCAATCACCAGTTTGTCGTATTCAATGGTTTCATAACTGGTAGTGATTGTCTTGGCCTTTATGTCAATTTCTTTCACATGCCCCATGTGATAAGTGATATTCTTACGCTTATGGAGCTCGCGTCGCAAGGGGAAACAGATATTAGAGGGCACAAGACCTGAAGAGGCGATCTGATAGAATAGTGGCGGGAAACAATGGAAATTGTTTCTGTCCACAACCTTTACCTCATACTTTGAGGTATCGATCTTTGCCATGAAATTTATTCCGGCAAAACCTCCTCCAATCACTACAATTCTTTCCATCTTATCAATTGTTATTTGCTTTGTGTTTGAGTTTGTGCCGTCATCTGCATCTGTGTCTGAACCTTTTCATCGGGAGTCTGAGAAGATTGTGAAGCAGATTCCGGAGTGGAGCCTATCTCTTTTTTTCTATGTTTTTTACCCACATTGGTGAGTACCATCCCGGCCACTATAATAACCATTGCCACAATCTGAAGCCATTTCAAGTGTGCAAGACCCATAAGCACTGCCGATACCGTGGCAAAAACGGGAAGCAGGTATTGATAAATCGACACCAGTTCTGAGCCTATATATTTTATGGCCGGCTCTACAAGGAAGTAAGCAATGAAAGTGACACAGAAAAGTATGAAGGCTATTTCTATCCATGGCACCGCTTCCCGTGTGTGGAATATGGGCTGGTGGGTTGCAAAGGGGATCAGCACCAATGCCGGGATAGCAGCGAAAAGGAAAACCCATTTAAGCATCGTGATAGGCTTGTAAGTCCGGGTAGGTCCTACTAATATCACCAGATAGAAAGCATAGCAGATAGTGGATAAAATTGCAAGTATGTCTCCAAGTAAATTATTGCTGCCGCTATGGCCTTTGCCTCCATCCAATATCACGATTGCAGCCCCTATGAAACTTACTACCACACCCAGATATTCTACCCAATAGGGCCGTTGATGCTGGAATATCACACCGATTAGTATCACAAACATCGGTGGCAACGTCATTATGATGGAAATATCTATAGGGTTGCCATATTTAAGTGAGAGGATAAATAGAAATATAAAAAGGAAAAGGCCGATGGCTCCACCCAAAATAAGTTTTATCCAGTCGCCTTTGATAATCTTGGAGTTCTTCACAAACAGAGAAGCAAGCCACATAAGTATGGCTCCTCCTACCAGCCTCACTATTATGATACCGTATGCCGTCATCCATTCCGGTATCAAGGCTTTGGTAACTGACACGTTGACACCCCAGAATATCTCAGCTATGAGGATACAAAGATTGCCTATCAGAAATCCTTTTTTCATCACTGCAAAGTTAATGTAATTTCATGAAATGAACTTCGATTACACCAATTTGTTAAAACTACAAAGCAACCAAATTTTTTATCTTAGAAGAAGACAGAGTCATGAAGAATAATTTAGGGAAATACATCACTGCAGTGGCTTTCACGCTGTCATTTTGTTCATGCTCAGCCGGGAGCGGACAAACTACACACGACTCTTTCTCCTCTCAGATACAGACATCGCAACAAACTCAACAAGACAAAAATATGGATACAAATACTATTTACCTCGCCGGAGGATGCTTCTGGGGAACAGAGCATTTTATGAAAATGATTCATGGTGTGGAAAACGCTGAAGTAGGATATGCCAACAGCAATGTGCCCGATCCCACTTATCGTGAAGTATGCACGGGTCGGACCGGTGCAGCTGAGACTGTAAAGGTTACATATAATCCTAAGGAAGTTTCACTCCCCTTCCTGCTGAATCTCTATTATGAAACTATCGATCCGACCTCGCTAAACAAACAAGGCAATGATCGCGGCACTCAGTACCGTACAGGAATTTACTATACAGATCCTTCCGAACTCCCGGTAATAGAGCAGAGTGTGGCTAATCTGCAAAAGAAATACTCTAAGCCTTTGGCAATAGAGGTAGGTCCGCTTAAGAATTTCTATCCGGCCGAAGATTATCATCAGGATTACTTAGATAAAAATCCCGGAGGATATTGCCATATAAGTCCGGCCTTGTTCCGTATGGCTCGTGAAGCCAGAGACACGACCTTACTGAATAAAGAAAAAATTCAGCCCGAAACAGAAAAAGGAAGTCTGGAACGTACTTATACCAAGCCGTCTGACGAACAGTTGAGAAAACAACTCACTCCCCTTCAGTATGAGGTGACACAGAATGCTGCAACTGAAAGACCTTATGCCAATAAATATGACAAGGAATTCCGTCCCGGTATTTACGTTGATATAGTCACCGGCGAACCACTTTTCCTTTCTACTGATAAATTTGAAAGTGGTTGCGGATGGCCGGCCTTCTCAAAGCCTATCACTGCCGATGTGGTAAAGGGGTATGTAGATACTTCTCATGGAATGAACCGTATAGAGGTAAGGAGTAAAAGCGGAGACTCACATCTGGGTCATGTGTTCAACGACGGACCGGCCGAACTGGGTGGAATGAGGTATTGTATCAACAGTGCATCTCTGAAGTTCATACCCTTAGAAGACATGAAGAAAGAAGGGTATGGCGACCTGATCCCGCTGGTTAAGCAAAATAAACAATAATCTTGATTATTGTTTATTAAACATTAAACATTAAACAATAAACAATAAGTAGAATAGTATTATAAAGCGGTTAACGAATCACGATAAACGATAAACGCAAAATAATAAGTGAGCTACCTTATCAAAAAGTAACTCACTTATTGTTTATTGTTTACTGTTTATTACTTTACGTAAGTAACTCACTTATTGTTTATTGTTTATTGTTTATTGTTTATTACTTTACGTAAGTAACTCACTTAATGTTTATTGTTTATTGTTTATTACTTAACCACAACTTTTTTGCCGTTGATGATGTAGATGCCGGGTTGGGGCTTTTCGCTGTTCACCTTCACACCGTTCAGATTATAGATAGTGTTAGCTTGGTTTGCATCGGTTGCTATACCTGCAACTCCTCCCACTTCTTGAGCCGAATAGGGAAGATAAAGTGTAAACACAGGTGAACCACCACCCATATCAGCCGGCAGACCATTCTCTCCGGTCACTGTCGTAACTTGAATAGTTACTTCGCTGCGTGATGAATCACGTTCTACACCGGCCAGATCAAAACTTATGGTGTCGCCATCAATTATCGGTGTCAGGGGGTAAACTTCCACTCCGTCAGGAAGAGGTGAACTTGGTTCGGCATGAGCCATAATCACATTGGCTTCATATACCTCTTTAACAGGTTGGTCAAACACCATTATTGCAACAGAACCCATTTCTCCGGGGGCCCAATATTTATAAAAAGTAGCAGGCCAAACTGAATCATCTGCCAAATAAACAGCCGGTGCTGAAAGCCCGTATTCAAGAGTTATCGTACCGTTGTTTACCTCTATATAAGGATTGTCGAGAGAGCTCTCTGCCACAGGTTCATCGCCACACATCACATCCGTAATCTTAACTGTAAATGAGTTGGCTCCTGCTTCCATAGCCTGTTTTACATAGTTTACCGGTAGCCCGGGATATGAAATCTTCAATTGCAGACCCTCGGCACCCGGTGCACCGTTTGTACCTGCATATAGTCCTTTTTCAAGAGTTAGTTCTGTGTCATTATAACTGATCGTGGCTTCGCCGAAAGTTGTAATGCCTTGATTAGCATAAACCATAATCTCGTAATTGGTCACCGGATCATATGAATTACTGCTTGGGGCCGGCTCCACGGTTACCACCGACACTTGAGCCTGTGCGGTGAAACCCATCATACAGACGAGTCCTAAACTGAGAAGTATAGAGTTTTTCATTTTATAAAGTCTAATTTTTTATAATACTATCCCTGTGCTCCGGAACAAACCGGATACAGGGATAGTGTTTTTATCATAAAACCTTATTTTTTAAGGCTGTGGAAACGAGAGTCCTGTCCGGCTTTTTCCGGTTCCAGTTGATTTTTGTAACTGCTTCTTTTATCGATTTTACCAGCAGTTTTCTTGCTTGAACGGGTCTTAGCATAAGGCTTCATACCTTGTGTTGCCACAGAGTTGTCGCTCACAGATACTTTGGCTCCATTGATCACCTCCCACTCTCCTGTAGGAGCTACAATCATACCTACAACATAGCAGTTGTTGATATCCACTACATCACCGGCATCAAGAGTTGCATCGTAAGAATATTTAGTTGCCTTTGTGATATTGGCAGGAATGCTTCCGGTAGCACCGAACGGACCTACGACATCACGAGCCACTTCATTGTAAATCCAGGCCACACGGCTCGGAAGTTTTTCCCAACCGCCCATTTCACCTTCAGAACCACCGGCGTAGCCATTGCTTTGGTTGTAAGGGCCAACCTTGTTTTCGCACAAGATAAATACCCATCCATAATTGACATCAGACAGATTCAGAGCAAATTCTGAAGTACCGGTCACACTTACGGTTTCATCGCTTGCATTGTAGGTTGCTGAGATTTCTACACCGGCTACTGAAGGAGTTTCTTTCTGGATCTGGAAATATTCCTCCATAGTATCGGGACCCGGGTCGAAATAATATTTACGGTCTACTATTGCACTTGGGAAACTGCTCTGACTGAAGAAATCAACTACCTCAGCGTATGTTGGTGATTCCATCGGGTCAGCAGTTCCTCCATCTTGACTCATATGACCTGCAACACCTATAAAGCCGTCATCGCCATAATTTTCCTCCATATACTGCATTCCTACAATACCTCTGGGACACCATATGCACCATGTGCCGGTGAATTCTTCAAATACTACATTTCTATCATAACTTGTATCAGCACAATTTACGCTGCCGGTCACAGATTTGTTGACCGCTGAAGCAGGTTGCACACCGTTCACCTGAGTCACTGCAAGGGTCACAGGAATGTTTACACCATCTGTATTACAGGTCAACCCGTCTACCTCAACATAGTCAAATTCTCCTGTCTTCAGAGGGGTTTCCAAAGTTACGGTCTGATTTACTACCTCTACTCCACCTACAGATCCGGTAACAGTGAGACTGTTTACAGTTTTTGTACCGGTATTGCCTACCTGAATGAGTGAATTGAATGATTCATTAGTCAGAGCGAAGTCCGGCAGGTAAAGAGTATTTACTATGACATCATTTTCAGGAAGATTCTCTCCGCTCACCATTGCCTGTATGCAGACACTTCCGAAAAGGGATCCGAGATGGTCCCATTCATTATCAAACCCTAAATTATCCGCATATGGAGAATCTGTGACCACATAGTCGAATCCAATCGGATATTCAGTCACATTCATCTGTTGGTACTGGTATCCAATATAGAAAGGACTACCATCGATTTCATAGGGTGTCTTGAAGGTAATCTCATTCCATCCCATCATAGTAGTGATCTTTGCCGGCTCAATAACAATAGGTGTACCTGTAAGGGTTTTGGTAACAAACACCATTATATTATCTGTAGAACCCTGGCCGAAACCGATTCTAATACCGGTAACCTTATTGCCTATCCATTGTTGAGCCTGTGCCATAGGAATCTGGATAGCAGCTTCGAGAACAGTTCCGGCGTATCTAGAGCCTATTGCCGTATAGAGATCGCCGCAATAACCGAATGCCAGAGTAGGACCGGTTACTTCCGGGGTATCACTTCCACCACCACCGCTTTCGCCTCCGGGATTGTTTTCCGGCTCTTTGTCGCTACAGCTGCCAAGTATCAAGGCTGCCGCTGCAAATAAATAGAATAACTTTTTCATTTCTTATTTGGTTGTTGATTTATGATTCAATTATTTAAGCACGAGTTTGCCACTTGCTCCTTTCTTGCCTGTAAGTTTGTAGAGGTAAACGCCTGAAGGCAATGCACTTAGATCCAGGCTACCGTTGCCGCTTACTGATTCATTGGCCACAATCTTTCCGCTAAGGCTATAAACGCTTAATTGGGACGCACCCGTAAGATTGTAAACCAGAGACTTGCCCTTCAGTGTCACAGAATTCATATCGGCTTCAAGACTATCTACTCCTGCCAGGAAACCTCCCATTTTAACCCATACCGTGGTCTTTACCGTAGGATTGCTGTTAGGGTATGCACTAATCATAAGTGTAATGGAAGGAATATCTACACCTTCAGAACCGTCACCTGCATCAGTAATGTATTCAAGCAAAAGGTCTACCGGTACTCCGGCTTTCAGTTGTACATCATTCTTAGAGGGATTTTTACTTGCCGGAGTGCAAGTTCCTCCGGCACAAAACTGTATCGGTTCGTTTGACTCCATCTGGATAGTAATAGTAGTAGCCTCGTCGGAAACCACAAAAATTTTCGGGTTAAGGACATATTCCCAAGTTCCCACCGTTACGCCCGGTAAAGCTTCATAACCGGTATAGGTTATTTCCGCACCGGTTGGCAGAGTCTCTCCCTGATACTGGAAGGTAATAGTGGCTTGGCCCGCTAAAACCCCCGCGCTACAAAGTACTGCTGATAGTAAAAGTTTCTTCATATAATATAGTTTTAGTTATTCGTTTATCGTGATTCGTTATTCGCAGGATAATACTAAGTTAAACGTTTTTCGTTATTCGCAATTCGTTTACCGCTTTAAAATACTATCCTACTTATTGTTTATTGTTTAAAACTTATTGTTTACTCCTCCACTTTACATCTTTCCACCTGAAGCACACCGCTGTCGTTGTAATAGAAACCTACGATACGCACGTTTTCAAGTTTCCAGTCCGGATTGATGGCCACTGAATAATTTACATATTTCAGTTCTCCGGCGGTTACCGCCACCGGCTCGCCCCAAAGTCCGTTGACACAGGCGCGGAACACGTTATTGTGTACGTAATCATAAAGCACCTGGCTACCATATATCTGATAAGCCTTTATATCGTTTTCAACCACCCAAAGCTGCAGGTTGCCCGACAGATTGGATGATGAACCCAAGGTAGTGAATACATCGATTGCATCTCCCTCCTCATTTACATTTGCTTCGAGCACGAGTTCCAATGGGGTGGTCAAACCTATCTCTTTCATTATGATATCCGACCATTCGTCCATCTTCAACACGCCGCCTTTGTAGTCTACCACACCGGATGGATAAACTTCAACACCCCAGCGTGCTGCATATTGGTCACCCTCCTCTTGCTGAAGCCCTGTAGGATACTTCACTCCGAAATATCCCGCATGCACGCTCACCACTATTAGATTATCTCCATATTGCTCTTCCAGGAGTTCTATGATGGCATGTGCATCAGGACAATTGGTACATCTCTGACCTGTGAATTCCTCCAGAAACACCTTGCGGCCCACTTCTACCGGTCCCAGGTCTATATACCGATTGTCTTCATCAATATTGTCGCACCCCGACAATACCGGCAGGAAGAGAATCGGAATCAGATATTGAAAAACTTTTTTCATTAATTAAAATTAGAATTAGAAATTATAATTGTAAGAAATCTGGAAACCTCTGAAGGCCGGCACATATCGGCACACACCTCCCGAACAGTTGTATCCGGCTCTGCTTCTACCATATCCGAGCATAAGCCGGTTGGCTTTATATGTAGCAGTCACCGACCCCATCCAATAATGGGTACCGGTACCTCCATTGTTCCACATATCGCTTACCGAAAACATAAGATAAGGCGACCATGACACCTCTATAAGGCCATAACTCCAGTCTTTCTGGTCTTGTTCTGTCTGAAGATACTGCAGTTCCATACGGCCGGTCACTTTTTTCGACATGGTCCATTTGCCGTCGAGTATGAATATATTGGCATGCACATTGCCTCCATGACCTTCAAGTATGGTCTGGTTGTACACCTGGTTCACATAAGTGAAGTTCAAGAGGAAATCCCTTACTATTCTTTTCTCTATCAGCACATCGATATCACGGTAATATGTTTCACCCATGCAGAAAAATTTAGTCTTTCCGCCGTTGGTACCGTATTGAGTCTTGTTGAAAAGTTCCGGGGTCTCACGGTTTAGACCTCGTATATAACTGGCGTTCACAGTGATTGAAGTGCCATATTTACCTCCCAAAGGAGTTTTCCGTTTGAACTTATAGGTAACGTTGCCGGTGAAAGCCCATTCACCCGGAGCGGCCTGAGTGGCATAAGGATATATGGCTGCCAGAGCATAGGTACTTTGGTAGGCAAAGGGCGGCATATTGTTGATGAAGGCCGATGAAAGGTCTTGCGACCTCTTCGAACGGAAGGCCATATTGTCGCTGCGTTTAGCCTGAAGGAGCACACCCAGACCACTGCGGCTGTATGATCCCGACAACATTATGGCATTACCGTTGGCATAGGTATAATTATTGTCGTAAGAGGGATCCTGACTCTTCCAGGCATATTCCACAAGCACGTCGAAACCATTCTTCATAAACTGAGTACGTACGTCGAAAGCGCTCACTACCTTTGGCAGGTTAAGTTTATATGTTGTGCCCGGCACTATCACATTTTCATCCTCTTCATGTTTGAGCACATAAGATGCTCCTACCATCCAGCTCCAGCCATGATCGGCAAGTTTATGGCTCAACTGATTTAGATACACCTCGGCATCCGCTCCATACACCTGGCTCTTGAGGCTCCAGTCCCAGAAGCGGCGTTGCACACCACCTAACACAGTGAATCTCATACCGTTGATATTTCGTGTACTGAGGCGCCCTCCGCGTATTGAATTATCGATTCCCAAGGCCCGGTCTTCGTATGTGCGAAGGATAAAACCGTTGCCAAACTGCTCATAGAAATCGCCGGCGGTGAGTTCGAATTTGCCGAACCGGCCCTTCACATATATATTAGGCACTCCCCAGCCCTTATAATCGGGTTCATATCCCGGCAGAGGGTGCTGGAGATATTCAAACCGCAAGCCTGCGTCGACATATTTGCTGTAGAGGGCTACATCACCGAAGATATTACCTAATATCTTATCATTGTAGACCGTTTCACCAATTTCGAGGTCGGTCTCCGGAAAGAGGATGTCGGCCTGAATACTTCCATGCACCGACACGGCATTATCTCTCTCCTTCATCTTATCCTCACCCTCGGATATATACACATATCCTTCGGGCTTATCCTCAGGTATATAAATGTATTTGTCCCCGTCGCTTGCAGCGGCAGGGATCACAGCCATTAAAGCCAGTAATAATCCTAATGGTTTCACCGCTTCAATTCCCTGATCTTATCGATGATATGGCTCTCACTCCCTTCGGTGTAGCCGTTGCGGGTCTCCACCACGTTTCCGTCACCGTCAACTATTATGAGGTACGGGATATCCTGGATGCCCATAGCCCGTTTGAACTCCTGGTTGGTATCCAGCAAAACTTCATATTCAAATCCCTGACCCTCTACCAGAGGCTTAACCCGGCTGACGTTCTGGCCTTCATCGATCGAAACTGCTATTAGCTTCATACCTGTCTCATCCTGCCAGTCGGCATAATAATCGTTGATGGCTTTAAGTTCCCGCAAGCATGGTTTGCACCAGGTGGCGAAGAAACTTATCACAAAGGGATTGCCATCATTCTGAAGAGTGGAGGTGTCAACCACTTTTCCGTCAAGGTCTTTCACCTGCACTGATGGCAGTTGGGCGTAGGCGTTGCATCCTACCAGAATCAATATTGCTGCAAATAATACCTTTCTCATTTCGCTTAGTTTTCAGGATATGTTTTTATGGTTTTGATGACAAATATTTGACATTTTGCCACCCTTTAAGGTTTAAATAATCGCTTATGAGTTTTCAAAGATATACATAAAAATGGTAAAAAGCAAAAACACAAGAAAATATAATTTAAAAAAATTAAATGATTATCCCGAATAATATCCCAAACGACAAATGTAGGGACTCAAGGTCATGGCGTCCTCTGATAATCAAAGAATTATCCCTCTTTTATTTCGGACGCACGAGCCGTGCGTCCCACATTTGAGGGCAATTTGTTAATGGGGGGGATATTTATGAGGATAATCAAAAAAATTACATTCTGATCTTCCTATTAACATAATTTCATCTTATTCTTTCCGGCATCTCCTTTACGTCATGCTACCTTACATTTTCTAAAAAATTTCTATCTTTTTTCCAACATATGAAGTTTTTTATGTTAAAATTTTGTCATTAATAAAATAGTTGTATTATATTTGCAACTAATTGTTAACCAATCATAAGTATAATTTAAATTAAAACGCATGAGAAAATTCTACGCAATCTTCAGCGCAATGGCCCTCTGCGGAGCCGGTGCATTCGCCCAGAGTCTGGGCACACCCCAGATTACCGAACCATCGGGTGAATATCTCACCTCCGTCGGTCAGATTGTAATACAATGGATGAACGATGGCGAAGCCTCAACCATTGAATTAGTGAACCCAGATAAGGATGGTGCTGTAAAAGTTGACATCACTCTTCCCGAGACCGGTAACGGAACTGTGTCTGCAACTCTCTTCCAGGGTCAGAGCGGATCGGCAGAAGGTAGTGAGAACACCGGTGTCGGTCTTATAATCGATATACCCTGGGGAGCTAAACCCTTCTATGTAACTGATCCTTACTCCGGCTGGGATGTTTTACAGTCTGGTGTATGGAAAGTTTCCGTACCGGCCGGTACAGTGAAAGCAGGGTCAGAAATGAATACTCTGTATGAAGATGGATTCTTGGTATATGCTTCTACCTCAGATGAACCTGAGACTACCCCGGTTATCTTAATGGCTGCTGAGGCTGCTTATGTGATGGCTTATAGTCCCGCCGACCTTAGGGAACTCCAGTTCTCTTGGGATGGAAAGCAAGTGGAACTTATTGAAGGCGCAGATGTAACAATCACATCCTGCGTGCTTGATAATGATGGCTGGGCATATTATCCTTCAGAAGAGGATGGTGCCACAACAGTGCTCCCGCTTGTGCCTAATGATGACAACACCGTGCTTTCTGCAAATCTTTCACAATATGCAGAGGGTGTGTACGCCATCTATTTCCCGGAAAATTGTGCCGTTCTCAATGGTGAAACCATTTACAAAGGTGGAGATACTTACTACGTGAAAGTATTCAACGGAATGGCAGCAGGAACCTTAGATTATCCTGACAACACTTTTTCTTCATTCTTAAGTACATTAAATTTCACATGGAATTATGCCAACATCTCATTTGTAGATGACAATAATGTAAATGTAATAGTTACTACTCCCGAAGGAGAGGAAAAACAAGTGGCTGCAACACTGGTAAAGGTTCAGGTTGAGGAAGGTGACGGCGGACCGAGCAACGACCCGGGTGACGTCCCGGTAGTGGATTCACGTGCCGAAGATGATGAAACCTTCAATGCCATTTCTGTTAACCTATCTGATCTCTATGAGGAGGAAGGCTATGGACGTTACTACGTAAAGATACCGGAAGGTCTTGTACAGAACGAAGATGGACTTATCAATCCTGAACAGGAATTCGACTTCGGTATATATCCGCTTGCTCCGTCACAGGCTATCGTATCTCCTACAGAGGAAAACAACCTGATCATATCTTATTCAGGATATGAAGCTATTGATGGTACCTATGTAAACGATGCAGAGATCCGTAATGCGGACAATGAGACGATCTCCACTCCATTCCTATGGTTCATGCAGGATGAAGACAATCCATCTTTAATGTCTGCAACAATCTATCTTTTTGACTATGCAGATGGTGAATACCAGCTCATTATTCCGGAAGCTAATCTCCTTTTGTACACCAATGATTATGCAAATACCTATATTAACCGTGAAGAAGTAATCTTCTTTACAGTTGAGAATGGTAAGGTATCCGGTATACAGGGAATCGAGGCCGCTCCGGTGAAAGCTGCCGCCCAGGGTATCTACAACCTCCAGGGTGTGAAGGTTAGCAAGGATGCTTCATCTGTTTCCAACCTGCCTGCCGGCATCTATATCATCGACGGCAAGAAGGTGATGATCCGCAAGTAAATATTTAGCAATCAACCACAATCAGGGGCTGGCCCTTCTCCGGGCCGGCCCTTTCTTTTTTATAGCAAATTGTATTGTCTGCAAACTAAAAAGTGCTATATTTGTAAAAATTATATATTATGAAACGACTTTTACCCTTAATTTTGTTGACTTCGTTGGGAGCATCTCCCCTCTTTGCCCAGCAGGTACCGACCTATTTTGATGGAAATCCGGTTGCAAAAGTGGGTCCACAGGGAAAACTGATAATACTCGACGATGGCTTGCATGCCCCGATGGTGATACAGGACTTCGTAGCCGATAAGCAATATAAATACAACGAATCTTATTCTTCAGGAAGTGGAAACTGTATCTCAGCCAACGGAATAATAGTGGGATACAACACCCAAAAAGAAACACCGGCATACTGGGAAAACGGTGCCTGGAATGCCCTTCCCATCCCCTCTTCCAATATTATGGCTTATGCCAACGGCATCACACCCGATGGCAGCATGATAGTGGGAAACTTTGCGCCTCCCACCTATAGCGGCGATTATGAGGGGATAATGCAGGTGCCCTGTTACTGGGTGCGTCAGGCCGACGGCTCATACTCGGGCCCCCTCTCTTTACCTTACCCTCATACCGATTTCTCTCAGCGCAGTCCCCAGTACGTCACTGCAGTGATGGTATCAGACAATGGCAAAATCATAGCAGGACAGATGAGAGACTATAAGGGAAGAATCTGCCAGCCTTTAATTTACACCCAGAATGTTTCCGGCGAATGGGAATATAAATTATTGGTGGATGAACTTTTCCACCCTGAAGGACTCACAATTCCGCAAGATCCGGGTGACGGACCCACAGAACGTGATGTGATGACTCCGGAAGAAATACAGGAGTATGAGGACGCTCTAAGGTATTGGGCTGAAAATTCCCCCTCAGATTATGAATCTTATCCGAATATCGAAGATTTCTTAACTCCGGAAGAGAAAGTGCTTTTCACCGTAATAAAAGCACAATGGCAACAGGCATTCGATGAATTTGAAGAAGCTATGCTTAATTATGAAATGACAGTGCCGAATTTCAGTTACAATAACGTGTTCATTACCTCCGATGGCACTAAATACGCCACGACGGACCAGAAATTCTACCTGGATATCGAGAACGACAGAGAATTCAAGATTTTTGTGCCTTACGTAATAGATATCACTACAGATACATACCAAAATTATCCGGAAGAAACATTGCAGATCACTGTATCAGGCTTGGCTGACAACGGCACGGTATTGGGCCAGTACAACAACGACATGTATGGCATTTATAATGGATTCATTTTGCTGCCCGATGCTACAAAATTCACTCCTATCTACGAGTATGTAGAAAAGGTAGACCCTCCTACAGCAAGTTGGATGAAGGAAAATATGACTCATACCTATGAAGAGGTAGATATGGAGAACTGGCAATTCTACCCGGTTACCACTCTGGCCACCGGTATACCCGTGTCGAACTCCGATTTATCGTATGTGGGATTCGGCCAGAATAAGTTCTGGATAACTAACGAGAATGGTTCATGCGGATATTTTATAAGCCTACCGGATCCTGCCGGTGTTGAGGAAATAATAAGCGATATTGACTCTAATGACGGCAGCTATACTGTATTCAATCTCCAAGGACACAAAGTGTTGAAGACAAAAGAAGCTTCGGAACTTTCCAACCTTCCCAAAGGCATCTATATCATCAATGGTAAGAAAGTACTTAAACAATAAACACAGAACAATAAACAATAAGTAGAATAGTATTTTAATGCGATAAACGATTAACGATAAACGATTAAATATTAACGCTAAAATAAACATGAAAAATTACAAATATTTAGGCTTGGGACTGACGGTCCTTGCATCGGCCTTGGGAGCCACGGCTGCTCCGATATCGCCGGAAGAGGCGCTGCGCCGTGCCCAGGCTTCAGGCAATGTGATGGTGCCTCTGGAAGGTACCCGCGCAATCGCTATGCCTCAATTGAAAATGACTCTCGACACTCCCGATGGCGAGGCTGCTCTCTATGTGTTTGAGAATGTGGCAAACGACGGTTTTATGGTAGTGAGTGCTGACGATGCGGCAATACCATTGCTCGGATATTCCGATAAAGGCACTATTGATCCTGCCAACCTCCCTCCTGCGTTGGAATACTGGTTGGGAGAATATGCACGTCAGATTGAGTATGCACGTGCAAACGGAGCAACCACCAGAAACGGACTGGCTAACTATAGTATCACTCTCCCCGATTGGGAACCTATCAAACCAATGCTGAAAACCATCTGGAATCAGGACGCTCCGTTCAACAACAAGTGTCCGCAGATTTCATACAACGGTAAGACATATCAAGGATACACCGGATGTGTGGCCACGGCAATGTCGCAGGTAATGAATTATTATCAGTACCCGGCTAAAGGAAAAGGTTCGATAAATTATACCACCCAGACCCTACAGATGCCTCTGAGCCTCAATTTCTCCACCATTACATTCGACTGGGACAATATGCTCGATTCTTATCTGGGCAATTACACCGCTGCACAGGGAAATGCTGTGGCGACTCTGATGCAGGCTGCCGGATATGGTGTAGAAATGGATTATGTGCCGGGATCTTCAGGCGCTGCCAGCGGACTTATCCCTTATGCGCTGATCAATTATTTCAGCTATGACCCGGGCGTGATTTATACAACACGCGACATGTATACCTACACCGAATGGGCTACTAAGATCTACAACAACCTTAAGGAGGTTGGTCCCCTGATCTACGATGGTAGCGGCGAAGCCGGCGGACACTCTTTCGTGTGCGACGGATATGACAAGGATGGATATTTCCATTTCAACTGGGGATGGAGCGGCCTTAGCGACGGTTATTACCTGCTCGACGCAATGGATCCTCCGGCCCTGGGTATCGGTGGCGGAGGCGGTGGTTTCATCTTCAACCAGGATGCAATCTTCAATATCCGCAAACCGGTGAGCGGTTCCACTACTCCGGAACAGTCTGAACTTGTTTTGGCCGGTTCTCTTACCGGAGTTATCGCCGGTAATAATCTCACATTTGTACCTACAGGCGCTGCTTCTCCGGGATGGGAATATCAAGGCACAGGCACATTAAATTTCTATATGGGTATAGGATATGTGAATGCCGACACTCCCGATGCCGGATATCAGTTCCAGGCACAATACAGTGGCAGTAGTCCTAAGAGATACTCTCTCACCGGCCAATACTATGTAAGGGCCGATGCCGGAGTTGGTGTAGACCTTACCAGAGTAAACCTCACTCCCGGTACCAAATATAAGATAGTGAGCGCTTATCAGGACCTCAGCAATCAGCAATGGAATGTAGTGGAAGCCGGTGTGGGCAACTCCAATTATCTTTACCTCACCAAGGGAACAGATGGTAAATATACTGTCGAGAATATCCCGCAGCTGATGCTCCAGGGAGTTTCCATGACACTGGATTCTGAACTTTACTTTAACTCTGCAGCCAAGTTCCAAGTTACTGTATCCAATCCAAATAATACGGAACTTACCCGTGGGTTGACTCCGGTGGTAGTATCCACAGCCACATCGGCTCGCGTGCATTTTGTTGGTGAGAGTTTTCTGGTGAGTCTGCCTGCCGGAGGTTCGCAGACTTACGATTTCATTACATCACTTTCCAAATCATCAACTGCTCCTAATATCACAAAAGATACTGAGTACTACCTGGGACTAATGGACCCCGATACCGAGAAACTTTTCTATAAGACCGACGAGACCGTAGTGATGCATCCGTTGCCCGGGGAATTACAATTATCTTCCAGTGTAAGTGTGGTAGGAGCCACACAGATGTCGAATGGCGCTTACCGTGTGAAGAATGCTTCAGCTTTCCAGACTGAGTCTACTCTGAAAGTGATCAGCGGATATTTTGCCGACCAGGTTACATTGGGTCTGTATACACCCGACGGTACGGGCACGGCTGATCTCACCACTACCTATCCTTTGGGTGGCTATGAGTTCATGAATGCCGGAAGTGAGAAAACCTGGATAACTGATATCAGTTTCCCGACCGCAGTAATAGGCGACACTTATTATTTAGGTTTGAGAGACAGTAGCGGACTCATAGAGCAATATCTTTCGGTACAGATTCTCATACAAGGCAACAACCCGAGTGTAAGTGTAGAAACCATCACAACAAATGAGGGTGAGATACTCTTCCTATATGATCAGGCAGGCAAGTCACTGAATGTGGTAGGCGGAGAAAATGGTATAGCAAGCGTTGAGGCCTACTATCTCAACGGTATGAGAGCACCTATAGAAGTGACACCGAATGGTGACAATGCTTTCGTGAAGCTTTCCGGCCTTGGCAAAGGGGTGATAGTAGTTACTGCCACCGACTATGCCGGCAACCGGAAATCAACCAAGATCATGCTCTAAGAACCCCATTTGATTTAGCACAAAGAAAGGCCCTTTTCGGGCCTTTTTTGTGTGCTTAGGAGTGAATAGGAGTGAATAGGATTTTCTATGAGAATCTAGGACTTTCTAGGAGTGACTAGGAGGGACTAGGAGGAGCTAGGAATTGCTAGGAAATTTGAAAAGGTTCTTAAGATGAATAAATTTGATTTGTGAGTTTAGTTAGGATTTCTTACTTTTGAAAAAATAGCATCATATTCAAATCCATGGGAAACAAGGGTATTTTTTCTTATAAAGGAAATTACAAAAATTTAAAAGTATACAAATATTTAGTAATAATATATGATATTACTTTTAAGTTTAAAGATAGATTCTTGAATATTGGAGATAGAACCCAAGATCAAATGGAACAATCAGCCAGATCTGGAAAACAGAATCTTGCTGAAGGTAGCATTGCAGGCCAGTTTTCTTCTCACTCAGAATTGTTACTTACAAATGTATCGAGAGCGAGTTTACAAGAACTTCTTGAAGATTATGAAGATTATCTTCGGGCAAGAAATTTAAAACAATGGAAGGTAGATGATTCACGAACCTCGCAAACCAGAAAAATAGTACAAGATAAAATCAATAACTTTAACGAGGAAGAAACTCCTAAATATTTTTTAGAAATAGCAAAAACAAGAACGGATGAAACTTTAGCCAATATTGCTTTAACCATGATTCACATGGCTGACAAAATGTTAGTGGGTCTTCTGAAGAAACAGGAAATGGATTTTCTGACAGAAGGAGGGACGAAAGAGAGAATGTATAAAGCAAGATTACAATCAAGAAACAATCCAAATGGACAAAAACCTAACTTGAATCGCCCTAATAAAACGAATACCCAAAATACACCGACTAATTCAAATACCCAGAATAATACGAATTCTCCTACTTCACAGAATACCTCCCAAAAACCGAATAGACCAAATACTCCTAATCCTTCAAATACTCCTAATCCTTCAAATACGCAGAATCCTTCAAATAGGCAGAATCCATCGAATACTCAAAATTCGCAAAATACTCAGAATCCTTCTGATTCCAATAATACCTCAGATTCTCCTAGCCACTCCTAGCCATTCCTAGCCTTTCCTAGCCATTCCTAGTCACTCCTAGCCACTCCTAGCCACTCCTAGATACTCCTAGATACTCCTAAGCACTGGTAGGCGCATAAAAAGGGCAGCCGTAAAAGGCTGCCCTTTAGTTGCAATCTTATAAAGTATTACATTACTTTTGAGCGATCAGCGCCCTTGTTATAGATGTACTCGCTTTCAGGCACTGCCCATCTCCAGCCATTGAAATCATCAACTGCAAAACTCTTGGCCAATGGACCCCAGTTACCTGAGTCAGGATTTCCTTGTTCCCATGCTACACGTATAGCGGGATCACCCCAACGTTTGAGGTCGAACCAGTTGAAGCCTTCGTCCCAGAGTTCGATTTCACGATAAGCCTTGATATGATCGAGAAGATCATCGCCGGTCAAAGTACAATCGTAATACGGGTCACGTACATCCTGGTTGAGATAGTTCATCATCTGTTGAGCTGTAGTCTCGTCGCCCATCATATAGGCAGCCTCAGCTACTATATATCCCATCTCTGAAGCACGCATGAAGGGGAAGTTGCTGCTGCAATAGTCACCTGTACCCCAGAACTTCATGCCGAAACCGAATTTACAGGTAGGAAGACCCCAGACATCAGCCACTCCGCTGTAATCCACAAGAGCACTTTCATAACCATATTCAGCCAACTTTCCGGCACCATAATAATAACAGAACCAGTCCATTATGTAATCCGGGCCTTCTATTATCACGGAGGTATCAATATCATCTACACAACCTCCACCGTCAGTGGTGGTAAAGAAATCATTGGGAGTTATTCCAAAATATGCAGCCGTATAGGGTGCAATTTCGCACAGTTCAGGCATCAGATAGAGATACTTACGGCAGTCGGTCATAGAAAGATTCTTATAAAGAGTATAATCCATTGAATCGCCGATACCAAAAGCAGCTGTATAATATCCGTTGAATGCTGTCCATCCACCGAAGGTATCCCAGAAGAGATCCTTGGCATCCATTGCGGTTGCCCACATATATTCAGAATTAGCGTTAACAAATCCTGAGCGATACTCGTTGGCCGACATTAGATCATAATTTGCCATAGCCTCCAAAGCTTTCTCCATTGCCATGGGATAATCATTCTGAAGCATAGCGGCACGGGCATACAAACCTTTAGCTACATCTACAGAAGGAGCCCAGATTTCATTACTCAAGTCTGAGTATCCTTCTTCAAACAGAGCGATAGCCTCATCGAGGTCTTCATAAATCTGTCCAAGAACCTGGTTCATTGTAGAGAAATCAACATCAGTATTATCAGGTGTTGTAGGTTCTGTCCTTAATATCACTGCATATGCACTTCCATTGTTTGAATCGGCCCAACGGGGTGCGTAAGTCTGGAGCAGACGGATATATGCATGCGCACGCATTGTATAGGCAATCGCCTGATAATAAGCTACCTGTGCAGCTTCATCTTCACTCTTGGGTTCATATTTCTTGGTACCTGCTATAATCTGATTGGCATCGTCGATAAGGTTGTAGCAGTAAACCCACATAAACTCTGAATAACCGGCAGATGAGTTGGTGACATAAGAACCATTTACAAACAAGGTGCCGAAATTCACGTATGAACCCCATAGACCGGTAAGGTTTGCATTACCGAGAGCCTCGCCATAAAATTCGAGGAGCCAGGGTTCACCATTTGCACCGTTGAAACCTAAATAATCAGCTCCACGGTACATGGCGTTGCAGAGACCTACTGTAGCTGCCTCCAGACCTCCAAGTTCATCTATCACAGTATCAGGATAACTGGTGATAGGAGCAAGATCGAGGTAATCATCCTTACAGGATGTGAAAGCCATAGATACAGCCGTCACAGCAAGAAGCCCTGCAAGTCCTTTTGTCATTATCTTATTTTTCATTCTTGTTGTTCCTTTTAAGTTTTAGAATCTAGCTGTCAATGAGAAATTAAATACTCTAGACTGTACGAAGTTCTCACCTTGACCACCACCATAGTTATACTGCGGGTTGATACCCTTGCGTGCAGTTACTGTGAAGAGGTTCTCGATAGAGCAACCGAGGTTGAGGCCCTGGAGTTTCATTGCACTTACCCATTTTCTCGGGAAGTCATAGTTCACGTTCAGGTTCTTGAATACGAGCCAGCTGCCGTTGGTGAGCCAACGTGATGAAGCACCGTTATCGTAAGAAGTATAGGCTGCATTGAGCTGAGGTATACCATTCGGATCGATACGGTTGGGGCTATCTTCGGTCATACCTGCCGGAACTGCCTGCCAAGCCTTGAGGTTATCTGTATGGAAAGTTCTTTCATAGTTAGTACTTGGAGAACATCCCATGATATTAGCATACAGTGAGTCATATACCTTGCCACCGATACTGTAAGTGAAAAGCAGACCGAGGTTGATGCCTTTCCAGCTGAGGCTGGTGCCGAATGAACCGTAAACTGTAGGCAGTGAAGTGCCCTGGAATTCATATGAAGCGTATGCACGGTTGGTAGTGTAGTATCTGCCGTTATATTCTACGAGGGCGTCATTGTAGTCGGCCTGAGCCAGGTTACTATTCCATAAAGCCTCGCTGAATACCCAGTTGCCATTTGCGTCTTCCACTTCCCAACGGTGGCTGTCTCTGTTGATTTCAAAGAGAGCGCGACCTGTCATCTGGTCAACACCGGCATATGTTGGTAGGTAGAATTCATAACGGCTCTTTCCCTCTACGAGACCGTAGCTTGAACCTGTACCCCATTGGTTGCCGTTAGGTAATTTGAGAACTTTATTCTTGATGAAAGTAGCGTCGATGCTGGCACTCCAAATAAGGTCTTTATTGCGGATGATATCACCGTTGAAGGCAAGTTCCCATCCCCAGTTCTGGATATCACCAAGGTTTGAAAGAATTGACCAGGTAGCACCGGAATAGTCACCACCGGCACTTGGAGGCAGAGGTACATTATAGAGGAGGTCGTTGGTCTTCTTCAGGAAGTAGCCTACAGAGAAGTTAAGGCGGCTGTTGAAGAGTGAGCCTTCCAATGCAAGGTCAAAAGTCTTTGTGCTTTCCCATTTCACATCAGGAGCACCGATCTGACCCGGGAAGATACTTGGATAATCGCCGTAGCCGTAAGGATTCTTGTCGAACAATGTCCAGTAAGAGTAGCTACCGGCAGCAGCGTCGTTACCTACGCTACCGTAAGCTGCACGGAGTTTCAGATTGTCTACCCATGCCACATCGTTCATGAATTTCTCTTTAGAGATAATCCAGCTGGCACCTACACTCCAGAATGTACCCCAACGTTTGTCTTTAGAGAAACGGCTGGTACCATCACGACGGATAGAAGCCTCAGCAAAGTATTTCTGGTCGAAGTTGTAGCGAACGCGGCCAAGATATGATTCTGTACGACGTTGGATATGATATGAGTCATTTCCATATTCCTCGATATAGTTACCAAGTTCGGGTACATCAGGTACGATTTCGGTAATCTTGTCGAGATAGTCGTAGCCATAGTCATACTGATAGTTCTCGTGGTCGAGCAATACGTCGATATGGTTGAGGCCGTATTCATGGCTCCAGTAGAGTTGCTGCATGAAGTTGTAAGTGTTGGTGTAATACCAGGCTTTCTCCATCAAACCACCAATAGATACACCTGATCCAACATTAGGATTCATAGTTGCAGTGGAAGTGGTGCGGTCGCGATACATGTTGCCACGTACAGTAAGTTCGAAACCGTAAGGAATCACTGCAGTACCATAGATAGAACCGTCAAGAGTGAGGGCACTGTATCCGTCGTAGTCATGACGGAGAGTATAACCGATGTTATTGCCAAGGATAGTTTGAGACCTACCGTTAAGGCCACCTCCTACACCCTGGTTAAGGTTCCATTCCGGCTGTCCGTCGGCGTCATAGATGATACTGCCGTCGGCATTATGGAGATAGTAGGGATAGAAGGGAGCCAGGTAAACGTTCATAAACGGGTTGGCCACAGTGTTAAGGTTGGTTTGAGAGAACTGAGGCTGATCAGAATCAGTATATCCTGCATAGAGGTTGGCTCCGAACTTGAAGTAACTTGCCGGGTTTACATCGATATTGAAACGTCCGGTGAAACGTTCGAAGTCGGTCTTGAGAAGGTATCCGTTTTCTTTCAGATAACCTACGGAACCGAATACACTAAATTTATCAGTTGCTGCAGTAGCATTGATATTGTATTCCTGACGGTATCCGTGACGGGAAACTATATCCCACCAGTTTGTATCAGTATATCCTGAAAGGGGAGCCACACCGGGACGTACCATACCGTTTTCATCGAAAATCTGATCTAATGATAGTCCGTAAGTATTTGCAAAAGTGGCACCATTGAAAAATCCTCCGTTAATTTCATTATTCAAGGCTGCAGCACGGTCCAGACCACGTACAGAGATGTCTCTATTTACCAGACCTTGCATACGGAGTTCCATCCATTGGTTGGGTGAAACAGTGCTATAGAAGGGAAGACCGCGGTTGTACATACCTTGGTTTACCTGTACTGTCACATCAACGCGACCATTCTGTTTACCTCTTTTGGTATTGATAAGGATCACACCGTTGGCACCCTTGGCACCATAGAGGGCACAGGAAGCAGCGTCCTTGAGCACTGACATCGACTCTACATCGGCAGGGTTGATGTCAGCGATGCTACCGTTATAGATCACACCGTCTACTACATAGAGAGGTGCTGTGGTACCATTGATGGTATTGATACCACGGATAAGGATTGAGGGTTCAGAACCCGGAGTACCTGTAGTGTTGCTCACCTGCACACCGGGGGCATTACCTTCGATGGCAGCTGTAACGGCAGTTACCGGACGTGAAGCAATCTCGTCGGAGTTAACTACGGCTACTGAGCCGGTAAGAGATTCCTTGGAAGCGGTACCGTAGGCTACTACCACCACATTGTCAAGCGCTGTGGAGGCGCTCTGCATGTAGATGGTCATGTTGTCGTGAAGTTCTACGGTCTGTGTAGCGAAGCCTACATATGAAATCTGGGCCTTGCTCACGTTTGCCGGCA
>JAFLTT010000019.1 GCA_022509165.1 Muribaculaceae bacterium | reverse complement strand
GATGTGCATAATAGACCTGCATCTTTGTGCCGTCCTCTCTTTCATATTGTATGGTAACCGACTTTCCTCCGGGAGTATTGGTATTCTCATTGACAGCGATTACCTTACCGTTCTTTTCGGTTGCCAATAAAGGTTCATTGTTACATTTGATATCGATGCCTTTGTGCATCTGTTCATGTTTCGGATTACAGGGATCCTGCCTAAGACCGAAAGGAGAAGTAACCAGCATGAATTCATTCTTCTTCAATGGGAAGGCATAATCGGAGGAAACTACCGCACCTCCATAAGAGGTCCCTTGGCCTTGACCCGGTTTAAGTCCTTTTGCAGCCATCTCTTCCATAACCATCCTGTCATATTTGGAGAGATCCATTTTCTCTATCACAGAAATCAGTGACGGAGCATATTTGCCTGAGGTGGCATATCCGGCTTTGTCCAGTCCCCATGCCCATCCTTTGTAATCGTCGGCAGACAGAGCAAAACAGGATGCATATCGTGAATTTTCTTTGAGGAACCTTGAATGATGTGCGTATGAATCGGCTACCGAATCATAACTGCAGAACTTCTCGTTAGGTTTGTCATCTGTATAGAGACCATATTTGCCTCCATTGTTGATCCAGGATTGAGTCGCCTTGATACCGAAATGATTGTTCTCGTTCTGTGCCAGACGGCTTTTCCCGTTGGCACTTTCCAGAATACCTTGAGCCAAAGTCACAGAGGCTGGAATACCATAAAGCCTCATTTGCTCCATGGCATATTCAGCATATTGATCGACATATTGTTGCGAACTGTTTGCCATTTTTTTCAATTAGAATTAGGTTCTAAATTATTTTATCTTTTAAATCCGGATCTTTGACTGTTTTCCTCTGACATTGCCGGTTCCATTGCCATCTCAGCCTTAGGTTCCTTAAAATCCTGTACGGCTATTGTCAGACCTGCTTCCTTAAGTTTCGGCAGATGGCTGTTATATTCATCGACCGTCATAGAGAGGAAATTCATCTTCTCTAATTTTTCAGGCGGCATCATCTCTTTGAGTGCAATGCCCAGAATATCACCGACCCTTACAGCGTCTCTGCCATAAGTCTCGTAACTTTCACCAACTTTCAGCATAAGTGTGGAGTCTTCGTATTTGTCTTTCAATTCTTCATACTGCTTCAACCCCTCAAAGTTGTGGGCAACTTCAGGTTCCGATTTGGCTACCTCTATATTGTTGTTCCTTTCCGTGTTTTCAGTCTGAACCTGTTGACGGAGTATATCTGCAAATAAAGTCGCTGCAAGGTTTGTCTTGTATTGGCTGACATCATCGGTTATCCACATCCTTTGCCATTGTTCCTTCGTCACTTCCCTTGGCTGCACTTTTGGAATTCCATCTATCACCGGCACACACAGGATCTTGTTGTCCTTTGTCTTAAAGACATTGACTCTCTTTATTCTCAATGGGTCTATACCTTCAGGTACACTTCCGAACAGGTCTGACTTCATTGAAGGATTGGCCTTGGCCATGGCATAATATTTCTGAGCCAACTCGTTCCTTACAGAGTCTGCCTCTGATTGGTTCTGCTTCACAGTCGAAAAGAAACGGTTGATATCACCTTTGTCTGGTGAAATTGCAAAACCGGGTTCATTCATCGGTTTGAGATACATAGCCCATCCGTTGTTGTCATCCCTTACCATCTGTATCCTGTCAAACTGCATCTCGGTCGCACGGTTCACTGCTTCGCTCACATCGTAAGTGGTTGTCTTGGCAAGTTCCTTGCCTTGCAACCTGGCTCCGAAAACCTCCTTGTCTTCGAAATATGAATCATCAGGATTATATTTCAAGAATCCGTCCTTATTGAAGAACCTCACATAGGAAGCTCCCTGACCCAATAGTGCCATAGATATCTTATCTTTGTTGAAACCTGGAATGTTGTTAGACAAAACCCTCGCATTACATTCTGTTCTCTCTTGCTCCGACATCACTTCGTCGGGAGTGATGTAGTAAGGCTGCTTGCCTTGTACGGGGATATCGACATTGCCACCGCTCAAAGCTCCTCCGGGAAGAATGACATCCGCTATCTTTGTGTTTTTATCAATCACGACTGTCATTTCCTTGCTTCTGCGGTCAACTCCCTCTGATATCTGACTTGCAATTATATGGGAACCTTTCAGTTCCCAGTCTTTTGGCAATAATTCGGTACAGATCTGACTTATCTTGGAAGCGGCTGTCGATGCCTCTGTGTAGGCAATGTTCATGACCTCCTGATCATCGGTGGATTTTGCAGTTGCAATTGATTCCTGGATCTGCTGGTTATAAAAGCCCAAATCAAATTTGTCCATGAATTCAAGGTGTTCGGCCTGTGACCGGAAGTTTCTTTCTGAAACTCCCATTCCTCCGTGACGGAGAATGTCAGTCATAATGAGAGCGTCAGTTATTGATACATTAGGTCCGTCTTTCTTTTGAAGATCCCTAGTCTCCTGTCTGTTCCGCGAATTGGCAAATTCTACCTTTTCTCCTTTCTCTGCTTTGCGGATAACATCGAGTGCATTATTGACATCACTCTCAACAGCGTCAATCAGACATGGATTCTCTTTCAGCTCACGATTCCAGTATTCAACCATTCCGATATTTTCGTCAGATATCCTGGCAGGAAGACCATAGTCAGCCAACTTTATACCGGTGGCAAGTTCTGTCACAAGTCTTTCATACCTTAAGGAATCTTCTGAAGGGGCTCGGCCACCGTTCATTACCATTCCTTCCCTTGAGAGGCGTTCCCTGTGACCTGTGGCATTGACCGCCTTCCTTATTAGTTCCCTTACATATTCCTCATATTCGGGGAACTGTTTCTGGTCGGGCATATAGATGGCATCTTTCTGAGGATTGTATTCAGCGATTCCGGTAGTGGACTTGCGGATGGGGACAAGATTTGCTCCTATCATCCCTCTGAATCCTGAAATCTCACCCCGGAGCTGTTTTTCTGCCTTGGTCAAAAATCCTCTGTCTCTCTTTCCTCCATAATTTTGCACAAGTTCCTCGAACTGCTTTTCTTCCGCTGCCGGGAAAGAGGTCTGTTCTATATTGAAAAGTGACCGGATTTCCCTTTGCCGGATTACCTTGTATTCCTTCTGTTCCTCCGGAGTGAGCGTAATATATTTTTCACGGTCAATCACGTCCCGGTCATCGCTACGGTTGACGTATTTGTTCCAGTTGTACCAGTTCATGGGAACAGACTTTTCATCTTTCAGGACTGTGTTGCCTGAATCATGTGTCTTCTTGAATGTGGTATAGACACCGGTAGAATAATTGTTGGTATCTGAATGGAGCATCAATATCATTGCATTGAACGGACTCAACGCAGCACCTTTGGAATGTAGCCTCGGAGTCAGTTTGCCACTTATATTCATCCAGTGGCCTTTATCATCTCTGTTGCTGAGTGCATTGGTTATCAGTTCAACCTGTCTTATAGCCGCTGTCTGCTCCTGTACTGTCTTTTCTCTCATATAGTTATGTTTATAGTTATCGTGGATTAGGAAATTTCATTAATAAAAGGTCTATTTTAGGCCGATACCTCTGTCTCTTTCTATTGTACGCATATCCATTTCCTGATAGTTCCTTGAAGCCATTTCCCTCATATTGTCATTCCGTGCAAGAATGGCGTTCACAAGGGTATTCAAAGGTAAAGCTCCTGCTTCGTATGCTCTGGCAGCATTTTCAGGAATGGTTATGGAACATGGGACATTGTCTATCGTTGCTATAAGCGTATTGCCTTTGAGAACAGGATTGTCAATCCTTGGATTCAACGGTTCATCGGCATATTGTTTGAATTGCTGTGTCACGGTAACATCCGGCTGTTGTCGGCCGATCGCCTCATGACCCATCTTGTTGAGAAGGTTGGCTCCTCCCATTCCAATAAGCACCATTTTCAATAACGGGTTCTTGATGAACATTCCCAACAATATGGATGCAACCGGAATAATATCTTTTTTCAATCCTACGGATTCTGTCTTCCCTGTAAGAAGTCCCACGAGCATATCGGGCAACATGGATATCACAAAGGGCAGGTTCCTGGTTATGTCCCCGAATCCTTCCAGACCTACTGAACTGAATAGATTTGACCAACCGAGATTATTGTTATCCACCGGCTGTTCAGTCTGTGGAGATTGTGAGTCGGTTTGAGGAACCGTCTGATTGGTTTCCTGAACATCCCGTGCTTCCCGTTTATTCTGTATAGTCTGATTTTCTGCCATTTCTTTTTTCTTTTTATGTTCCTCCAGCCAATCCAGATATTCCTGTTCTTTCCCCGGTGCTATAACCAATGGAACATCAGGTCTTGAAGTATTTGAAGTTGATTGAGGTTTGTAATTTCCTTTCCCCTTTCCTTCCTGCTCAGCTTTCCAATCAAGGTATGCCTGTTCCTGTCCGGGAGCGATAACCAAAGGTACTTCACGCTTAAAACTGACCGGTTGATTTTTCCAATAATCCGAATTCAGGTCTAAAGGATTATTCTTCTGCCATAAGTCCGGATCTGTTTTGAACCAGTCCTCATATTCCGGCTTTTCAGTAAGGATGTTCATTTTCTTAGATAGTGTTGAATCAACTTCCCGGAGATAAGTATTTTCATATTCCACTATTTCTGCACTATTTTTCCTTATTGAGGGGAAATAATTGTTTTCATCACCGAAGATTGCCTGACTCAAAACTTCATCCACATTCATTCCTTTGGGAACTTCCTTATCAAATATCTTTTCCAATCCTGAAAAGATAATTTCGGTGCCGGCTAACTTTGCCAATGACCCCCAGGAATAGACACCTCCCAAAGTCACTGCATCAGCTGTCAATGAAACTCCCTTGACTGCAATTTTTTCTCCTTTAGTCGGCTTATAAGCTGCCTCACATCGTGCGTCTATCTCATGGTCAAGCGGGGATTTGAGCATTTCATATCCGATACCGAATAGACTTTCGGACATTCCCTTATGCAGTATATAATCGAAAGATGATTTGGGCATCTTGTCGGCCACCATCCTGTCGATCATCTGTTGCTCTATCCGGTTCTCCAGATATGCGAATGCAAGGTCTGTCCCTAATTTCTCAGACAATTCATCATATCTCTCTCTTCCGATCTCATTTACAATGGCGGTTCGCCATTCACCGGCCAACCTGTGAAAATCCTTTTGGATTGCATCGTTCTCGCTGATCTTCTGGAGACAAGTCTCCACATAATCTTCACTTGTCTTGCCACATTCCTTACCGAATCTTACAAACAACAAAGAATCGTCCGGCAAACCATGTCTGGCATTTACGGCACTCCTTGACATTGCAGCGAAACTCTGGGAATTATCGTGAAATTCCTTTGCCTGGTCACGTTGTAAGGATTCCTTCTCACTTTTCATTATGGGAAGGATATTCGAGCTGAAGTACCGGCTTATACAGTATTCAATCTCTGCTAATCGTTGCGGGTCTTTGGGCTTGCTCATCAGGATATGTTAAGTTGTTTCAGCAACTGATCTTTTGTCTGTTCTATGGCGTTCCTGTAGGTCTCCATCTGTTTGGGATAATATTCTTCAAGAATGGTGTCCTTGTCGATTGATTCATTGATGAAACCGATTGCCTTCTGTGTCTCGATCTCCACGGCAGCCTCTCCATCTTCCGATCCGTTCCACCATGACTTCGCCCACCAGCGTATCCCGGCTCGGTCGGGATACACTGTGACAAGTCTTTGTATGTCGAAACTCTGGACATCTATCTGCAGGTCTTCCAAAGGGTCTATGATTCCTGCTGTGGCGACGGCTTCGTCATAGCTTTTTTTTTACTCAGTTCATCCATGGCAGATAAGAAAATCCGGTGCCTTAACGCAAGATAGTTCAAGAAATCCCTTATAAGGAGATTCTGAACCTTTACTGCCATTGGAATTGACCTTTCTCCGACTCCCAAAGGATTACTCATCGAAGGGATAGTCTCGAAGAAACAATTCCTCATCGAGGACATCGAGAAAACATTTCTCAATGACTGTTCAGTATGTTCTGGAACCTGATAGATACCTTGGATTATCTCTTTCAGATAATTGGGATAGTATTGAGCCATCAGGCTCTCAATCTCTTCCCGGTTATCGTCATAGTCAGTAGGGATATCTATATCAAGGGTGTCAAATTCAGGAAACCCGGATTCATTACCGGTTTCGCTCATTCTCATATTCCCATATATCATCGATAAAAAATCAATGGGGTCTATCAATTCTCCGTCATATTTGACTTCCAGTATTAGCTTCTTGCCGCTTATGGCAAGTATGCTTCCTGCCTTAACCTTCTTCCCGAAACCTACAAGGGCATTGAATATGCCTCCGTATGTCACTTCATATTTGTCATATCTGGTTGTCTGATACAGGCCGGTTGCAGGATTTGTTCCTATTGCCGTCACAATGCCGTCTGCTATTCCTTTCAACACATATCGGTCTGTTTCCAATATGATATTGGTATTTCCGTTTTCACCGAATTTGCTTACCAGGTTTACATCTTCATTCTTACCGTTGAAGGGCATGCAGTAACCGCTTTCGGAAATGAGATTCATGTTTTCGTTATATTCCATAATTCTTAATTTGTCTATCTTCTTAATCCTCCTGAAGCAGGACCCTCTATCTGTGTCTGTGGTGTGGGAAGATTCCCTTGGTTCTGTGTCAGCGGCTGTACTGCCGGTTGCGGTTGCTGTCTCAGGATTGAATTATTGCCTATAAGCATCATACCCAACAATGCACCTCCTATCTTTCCCAACCAGCCGAACCTTCCGAATATCATCAGTCCTGCTGCCAAGAGTCCGACTATACTTAGTCCCGATACATTTCCTTTACCTATGTTGGAAAAGAAATTGCCGAACATATTGGTGCCGTTGCCGCCGAATATATTTTTCAGAAATTCAGATATTCCTCCGAATGTGCTGTTTGCCTGTTGCACGGTTCCCTGAAGACCGGTTACGGTCTCTTTCACATCACTGACTGTTTCTTTCACGGAATCCATGGTATTGCTGGTGGTATCCACTACGGCATCCACATTGTCTTTACCTATGGCTACATCGGCAACGGTTCTTACAACGGGCTTGTCATTCACCAGTGCTTCCCAGCCTATATAGCCGACCCCGGCTCCGATTGTGGCTGTCTTTACCGCTCTGCCGGCTCCCACAAGTGTTTTCTGCGGACTTGTTATCGCACTTCCCACGGAACGTGTAAGCGGATTGTTGATTAAATATTTCCCTCCTTTTAGGACTGCGGACCATTTTCCCATATATCTTCTTTTTATTTATCTTATTGTGATTAATAGTTTGTTTTCCTTTTATCGACTCGGTCTAATCTTGCTGTTGGAATGCCATCGTCTGAAAGCCTGGTCGCTTATCTTCCATTTGACAATCTCATATTCTCTTGACCTAAGGTCTATCTCTCTCCAGACATCTGAAAGTGAGGTATATTTCACCGCAAGGCACAGGTGCTGAAGTCTTTTGTTCATCAGTTTTATCTTCGGTCTGATACCGAATACTATCTCGACGCGTTCCTTTTCTGTCATCTTGTTGTTGGAAAGGCAGACCATCCTTATATCATTGACTATATCCACGCTTCCCAATATAACTTCCCGATAGATCGTGTTCCTTTTGGGGGTGAGGGCAACGGCAATGGCGTTACCCGGACTCTTTTTCATCTGGTCGGTAAGCTTGCCCATATTCTCTGTCAGTCTGCCTATCTCATGATAAAAGCCGTAAATCTGGGCTGCATAAACAATCACGGATCTGAATGAATCAAGGTAATCGTTGAATTTTCTCTGAAAATCCGTTGTGGCTTCGATTTCCTCTTTAGTCCATATATGGCCTGTAGTCTGGAGCATCATAGCCTTTTCCTGTGATTTCAGCTGGTCTTCAGCCTTGTCTGTGTAAATGGCTATCATCCCGGCAAGCACCGGGTCGCTTTGAGCGAACACCGGCACGAAACCGAGAATAATCAGCAATATGGCAAATAACTTTTTCAAAACTCTCTTTTTAGGTCAGTCATTCCAATACCTTGGCGGCTCTTTTCCACCTGTCCAATGCCTGATGTGCTATCGTACCGTTGTCTCTGTCTATCAAACCTGCAGTAATGGAATTCCAGACATCGTTCATGGTGTAATACTTAATGCTCAGATATAGGAAGTGTAGTTTCTTTGAAAAGGAATCGAGTTTGTCCTGCAAGGCCCACAATGTCTGTGACCTTTCGGCTCCCGTAAGCATATTCTGCGTTCCTCCGGCTGCTATTGCATCTTTGAGAAGGGTATAAACCGATATCAGTTCTGTGGCTGTCTCCAGGTAAAGGTTGTTCATTGACATAGTGGCTACAATGCCTTGAGGGTTGCTCGAAATGGCATTTTTCAGTTTTCCTAAGGTGATGATTATCTTTACACCATCTTCATACAGGGTGCATGAAGCTTTCAGCGAGGATGCAAAGCCAGATACTGTCTGCAGATAACTGCTGTACTTGGATTCCCAACTTTTAATCTGGGTGAACTCGGCTGCAATGGTATTCTGCAACGCCGCTGTCTTGAGCTGGTTTGTGGTCTGATCTTTTATCTGGCCGTTGATTGCCTCGTTACCTTCGGCAAGTGCAAGCCATTCCAATGGATTTGATACAACAAGCTGAGCCTTTATCTCTATGAAGGAGATAAAGGAAACCATGAATACAAATAAGATCCTAACGGTTTGTAATCTCATAAATTCCGTTCATTTTACGGTTTATCACGACTCTATCCCTTATGGGTGGGATCAGCAAGTCTTTTCTTTCCATACCTGCCATTTTAAGACAAGGCGTGGTTCTGTCTCCTGAATAGACCTTGATGGTCTTTATCCCGAACAGCTGTTGAAGGAAACTGCTTTCCTCCCTGAAATCTATCACCCGATATAATTCTATGTAATCTCTAGAACGGTGGAATACTCCGTGTTCATAAATGAGTTGTTCCGGAGTGATATAATAGATTGTCTGTTTCAGATAAATCAGTCTATAAATAAGGCAAAGAGAGATAATCAGGGAAGCCCAGAACAAAATGCTTTCAAGGAAACATTCCTGTATACCGGCAACAATCAGTCCGGCAAGGCATAGGATTATGGCCATAAAGTCATTGACAATGAATTGAGCCGACTTTGGCCTCCTGACTATAGTGCCAAAATTAATGGGTGGCATGATTGTATTTATCCTGTTCATCTTCTGAATCCTCTTGACTGTCTCTCTTCCTGTTCTTTATTTTCTTTGGATATTTCCGACATTTCTTCCGACATTTTATCCGACATTTCTTCTAAAATTGGTTTGTCAAGCAACTGGTCGTTCCAGTCTTTATATCTCGGATCACAGGGTTCATAACCGATTTTGGAACATACAAGGCCCAATCGACTGCAGATATCCTTGAAATCGTAAGATCCTAATGCTATCTCATGTCTCTGCAAGGCTTTGGTAAGGTCTGTGACAATCAGCTTAGATTTATCGGGAGTAAGATGTGAAGTGAAGATCTTTTTGTTATGCTGCAGAGCGAAGTTGATACTAAACATCTGACCGGCCCTGTCCCTGTCGAAACATAGATGGTGTGTTGCTTCCGGAGTCTGTTCTATCAGTGATGAGAACTGTCTGTTACTAGGGCTTCCTCCTGTGGAAACAAATACGGCATTCCCGATCTTTTGCCTATCTTCAGGATGATTCTTCATTTGTAACTGATAGAATGCCATCGCGTCGAAGGCACTTTCGAACCAATAGATATCTTCATGTTTCCCGATAGGCTTGCTAAATCCGTGGTCGCTTCGATGGTTTTCAAGTCTGGCTATCCAAAGACCTTCCTGTGCGTTGCTCCCTGCTGCCATACCTTTATAGGCTGTCTTTCCGTCAGCATTCGGTCTGCTTCTTTCTTCCATGCCGACAATCTCTTTCCCCGGCCATTTTGCCAATGTCAGGGGAAATGAGAGGTTGGTGTATTGCTTACCGTCAGTCCTTTCAGAACTTGCAAGGAAGAAATGACCGCTAAAGACTCTCTGTGTCTGAATGTCTATTCCCCGGTTCTTGAAATATGGATAGAATTTCTTCTGGCTATCCCAGTTGTCATTGTCAAAAGTGGTTACATTATAATTGAAGATATTGAATACCTTTTGTGGTCTTTCCCTCTCTATATTTACGGGTCTATTTTCTATTGGTCTGTTCAGGATCCTGTTGCATACGATATTGACAAGCCTGTCTTTTGACATTCCGGGATTGTAATCGGAAAAGAGTTCCGGATGTTCCTTGATGAAGGAGATTACATTATAGTTCTTTTGTTGTGGCGGCTGGAAACAGCATAGACCGTTGGAGGTGACAATGAACTTGTCGCCGTGAACACGTCTGCCGTCACTGCCCATTTTTACATAAGATGGATAACGCATCCCGTCCCTACGGTTAAGCCGGTATCCGGCGTATTGCAGTACATCCTGGATATCGACCATCCGTTTGAAATCATCGTATGTAAGATCTGCCATCTCTCTGAACTTTTATCTATGGTAGAAACCCTTTACATCCCTTGACCCATCCCAGGACCACGGTGATTCGGATTGTTTATCATTGCATCAAATTGTCGTGCTGCCACATCGGCTGGCGTATCAACTCCAGGCTTGAAATAGACTCTAGGAGGTGGCGGACCGGGAACTCTGTCCATATACATCGGAGGGATTGGTCTCGGACCTCTTAATATCTCGCCTGTGACTACAAGTCCGGCAGTAAGGGCTGCAGCTATCTTGGTTCCTAAATTGACGGGATATCGGTCTTTCATGTCAACCTCCTTGAAAATCTTGGAGAAGAGTTTCATCCTGTGGAAATCATCGACGGCCATGAATTTCTCATAGTCTTTCTGCTTTATCTCATGGCTTATGACTTCACCGTCAATGACTGCCGACATCTTGTATTTCATTGTGCCTCCTTCTCCTTCGACAGGCTCAACGCGGATATCTTCAACAGATACCTCTCGGCCATGTTTCCCTTCACGGAACCATCCCTTTTCAGGATCTATATAAGCAAGGTCATTGCCGTTCATCAGCACACCTCCTTTGGGAAGGTCCCTGTCAAGCCCGTAATCAGGCTGAAGTTGCAGGTTCTGATATTGTCCGTTACCTTGCTGAACCACATTGTTTAAATCCTGACCATTGGCTTGCTGCTGAAAGTATTGCTGTTGCTGATTCAGCTGAGTGTTCAAATCTGCCAATACTTCCGGATGAAGCGGTATGTCTATCATCTTCTCTGAATTGAGCATTGCCATGGTGACCGGTTGGGAAAAATCATCTTTCAATATGTTTGAAAGAAGTTTCAGCCTTTCACTTACAGGATATTCCTCAATTGAGTTTGATGTCAAAGATTTGATTTCTTCGTCAGTAAGGTCATATTGTAAGTCTGCATCAACGGCAGAAGATTGAACAGTCAGTTTGTGTGTCTCGGCATTTACTATTAATCCATGACTGGAAAGAACTTCCTGCCATTTCTCATTGGAGAAATACACGTCAGATCCTATGGCAGTGTTATAAGGTATCGCCGGTCCAGTCGGTCTTGTAGGCTGTTGAATCGGTGTTATTACAGTCTGAAGCTGAGCCAGGACATCCAGTTGGTTCTGAACAACCGGTGCGGTGGTATGGCCTTTATAATAGAATCCGTAACCTCCGTTGGCGAGTTCTCCGGGTTTCATTCTTCCGTCAGGCCTTGTCGGAACCATCGGGGCACCTGGATAATAAAGCTGTCCTCCGATCCTTCTCATGTGCCATCCCGCCTGTTGTCTCGGTGTCCATCCTAAGAATGACCATCCCATTGAATGGTATGGATAAGGCTGTCTCCATCCTGGACCTCCAATGCGTCCATATTCTCCGACTCCTATCCTGTATCCGTGAAGACCCATTGCAACACGTCCGTTGGCATTTCGGGCGTGAACAAAGTCTTTCGGCAGATCGAAATCTGCGGCCACGATGCTTGCGAAGGTATTGTATGCTTTTTTGTTGGCTGTGTTAGTTCCCCAATCTATAAGAGCTTTCAGCTGTTTCTCAGTAATGGGATATGTAAGTACAGGTGAATCATGTCCCTGCACAATAAGGGCAAAGCCGTTGCTGCTTCCAACGACCTGTGCCTGCATTCCGTTCTTTACAAGTATCTCCTGTAAACCGGGGGAAAGTGACAATGGTATGGGATTGGTATTTGTCCTTATTGCCATAGGCTATACGTTTTCGGTTTCAAAGGCTTCTTCAAGCTCCACTTCTTTCATTTCCATGAACTTTGCTGCCGATTCTTCTTCGTTTGGATCGTATGCGTGGAACTTGCAGTAATTCTCATATTCATCATTCAGTTCTTTGGAGTGGTGTTCGATATATTCTTTCCAGCCGTATTCTCCGGACTGGACTTTCTGGATGAGTATCCCTTCGGGATGGTATTTCTTTCTTTCCATGATATTCATTTTTAATGGTTACATTTTCATTGCGGCTCTTGACCTTCTCTCAATTATCTTTGCCTGTTCCTCCCACATCTCCTGGGTGTAGTTGTCTTCAGGCACATAGTCAAGATTGCCTGTTTCATCTGTCACCCAGCATCCGTTAAGACCGAAATTGTATTTATCGAAGGTCTTGAACATCTCTTCCTTCCATTTCTTTTCATTTCCTTCGGTGAATCTGACTCCCGTTTTCTCATTAAGGTCTATGCCGATTGTGTGCATGATGTCGTCTCCGTCAACAATAGAGATTGGCATTCCTTTCTGGAGGCAAGTCAACTCCCCGTTGGTAAGATGCAGTTCGTCTGAAATTACCTGGAGGTTTCTACCAATTACCGGTGTGGGCACTGAAAGAATCTGGTTTGTGGCAAGGTCTATCTGATGGAAAGCCGGTATCTCGTTACCGTTTCCGTCTTTCATAGGTGCAATGATGGCCTGCTTGTTGAGCAAGGCTTTCTTTTCTTCAGGTGTGAAATAGCTTAATTCTGTTGCCTTCAACTGCGGATAGAACATAACATCCACTGTTTTGTCGTCTTTCCTTACAAGCATGAAACGTGTCCTTGAAAGTACCTCATTGCCTTCATCATCTATGAATGAAATGGGTAACAATGGAGTGCGTCTGCCGTTGAGCATGTCCTGATAGACTTCTCCGGGCAGATCTTCAAGCATTTCTTGTGTGAGACCGAATTTGGCGAGAGTGTCGTATGGTACCTCCGGCTGGGTGAATCTTGTTTCTGTCATTATCTTTTATAGGATTAGTTTTGGAGCAAAAATAATCCTATGTCAATGAATGATTGCTATGACAGAGTATAATTCATTCTCTTTTTAAATATTATTATTATAAAGAATGAAATCAAACTCTATTTTCATACTCAAATATTTTAAATGTTAAAATTCAACAGAGTATGATTTTATTTTGAATCAGGTTAAAGTTCCTTTAAAATAATGGATTTAATAATTGTTAGACTAATTTCGTGGAATGATACGGAAATACTTTACATTATTGACATTTGCATTATTATTGACGGCAAACAGTTCAGCAAAAAAGATTGATAATAATACTTCGATTTTTCATACTCTACAACAGAAACAATCCCTATATCTAATCGAGAGGGTAGAGAACAAAATTGATACCATAGAGAATTTAGCGGATTTATCTATTCCTGAAGTAGTTACTACTGATACGGTTCAGGATAACAGACAAGAATGGATTGACCGGTATCTCTCGGTTTCTTATCCATTGAATAGAATCAAGGTAACTTCACAATTTGGAAGCCGTAAGGACCCATTTACCGGAAAGAAAGCCAATCATGGCGGTCTCGATCTTCGAGCCAAGTATGAGGAAGTTTATGCCATGATGTATGGCCAGGTTATCAAAATTGGGAACGATAAGCGTAAGCATTAACTGAAGTACACCTTTGGGAGGATTTCAAGGATTTGTACTTTTGTAGATTTATAAAGACCGGTTCAACTGTTACAGAAGAATCGGTCTTTAGTATTTTTGTAGTACAGCGATTATAT
>JAFLTT010000018.1 GCA_022509165.1 Muribaculaceae bacterium | reverse complement strand
GAGGGAAAACAAACCGATTTTTCAGTCTTTATTCCTAAGGATATCATTGAAACGACACCGATTTCAAAAGAAATTCAGAAGCAAAAGTGGCTTGAGATTATCGAAAATCTTCAATCCCGTCGCCTTGAGAATGACAAGAAAATGACTGAGATTGGGAATAAGCTGATGAGAATGGAAGTTCTCCGAAGAAAGAACAGATACCGTTTCGAGAGAAATTTCACCTTCTTGAAGATGAACAGACCTCTATTCTAAACCTCATCTCAAAGCATGAAAACCGGTTAAATTCCATAGAGAAATTATCATGATTTCACAACTCAATCCAGCAGAAGTTATCAGATATTTCCAACTATAATTATAATGAGTGTTGTCCCAACGCGAAACCTGCGCCACTTATAGTGCCGAAAGGGATAAGACAGTGGATGAGATTCCTGTCTTATGAATGCTCTCGATACAACTTTTCAAATCCTTTTCGCAGGTAATTCTTTTGTCAGTTAGACGAAACCAGCCGACTGTTGGCGACTTTCGTGGAACTCGGCTTGGTAATCCTCAACGGCCACAAGCGTAATACTCCTGAAAACCGACCGCTCCTCTGGGAAGTTCAGATAAAAAAATCGCCATCATTATGATGACGATTACCAATGGTACAGCTACCGCTGTTATATGAACTAAAATCCCAACCCCAAAAGCTCAATGTTCGGTACCATCCATGGTGGCGAACAATCACTCCAACGAAGTAATCCCATTTCTAAAATCGGTGGCCTTTAAAAGACTGATTAATAAAATAGTTTAGTTAAAAAGCCTGAAACACTAAAAAATATTTGTAATTTTGTAAGTTTTATTGAAATATTTCAATATGCTGCAGAATAAAGTATATAATTTAATAAATAAAGACTATAAAAAGGATATTGCGAGCCGAATATATGATTGGTATATGCTTGTCATGATTTTGGCAAGTATTGTCCCCCTTTTATTTATTGAAGAATATCCAATCTTTAAAATTATAGATATAGTAACTGTCATTGCCTTTATCATCGATTACTTGTTGCGGTGGTATTCGTCACCCATTCAATTAAAGAAAGGCAATTATTCATATTTGGTCTATCCGTTTACACCCATGGCCATTATAGATATGTTGTCTATATTGCCAGGGCTAAACTTGATAAACCAATCCTTCAAATTATTCCGTCTTACAAGGTTGCTAAAGATTGTAAGACTCCTTAAAATTACAAGATATTCCAAAAAGATAATGATGTTCCTCGTAGTTTTGAAAAAGGAACGTCATGTCTTATTCGGAGTATTAGTCTTAGCAATATTTTATATTTTTCTAACGGCTCTCGTTATGTTCAATGCAGAGCCTCATATAAATCCAAAAACAGGAGAGGAAACATTCTCATCATTCTTTGATGCGTTATACTGGGCTACTGTAACCTTAACCACGGTAGGTTACGGAGACCTCACGCCGGTTACTGATGTTGGGAGAATAGTATCCATGGTTTCTTCCCTATTCGGTGTGGCCATTATAGCCCTTCCGTCAGGAGTGATAACAGCCAGTTATCTTGAAGAACTTCGTGACTTGCGTCTTAAAAATGAAGAAAAAGAAATGAATTAAGAATCAATTCTAAATTAAAGAAAAGTATTCCGAAAGTATTGCTAATAAATCTTGACCAATGTTACCTCAATCTCAATTATTTTTGCTAACTTTGCCTTGGCTAAATAGTATATGTACAGTTCAAGATTGGGCATAAACTATTTATCCGAGACATATTTATAAAGGCGTTTCTAACGCTTTGTCCTTGACATATAGGAATCTGACAGTTTCCATCCCAAAGAGTTGGGTATTATCGAAGTCAAGTTCGAAGCAACAAAGGTCGCCCATAGAATGGTTATCATACGGCGAAAAATCACATCGAAAGGTGTGGTATTTTGACGTATCTATTCATACAACGTGGGTATCTGGCGTTGCTCGTTCAACTTCGATGGGCAATGTCAGAGCCCCTATATGTGGGACGAGCAATAGCGGACGCTCACGTTTTTATTAAACTAATAATGTCGCGTAAGTGACCTTAAACTAAAATAAAATCATGACTCCTGTCAGCGATAAGGCATTCGCAATAATGGCTGTTTGCCCAGAAGCGAAAAAACACTATGGCATCACCGTAGACTATCTACGGAGCAATGCCTATAAGTTCGTGTGGGCTTTCAAAATAGATAAGGATAAGGCAAAACGCGAGGGATATGATGCTCAACACGTCCACGGGAGTGTTGAACTTGATTCCGAATATCCCGGTTGCCCCTATTGTAAAAGCAAGCAGTTTATTTTCTGCTCATGTGGAGCGGTGATGTGTTGGCATGGACAACGAGTTGTTACATGCCCATCATGCGGACAATCGGGAGAAGTTTCATCAGTTTCATCAGTCGACCTACACGGAGGTGGATTCTAAAATATTATGGCAGAATTAAAGAAAGGCGAAAAAGTAAGTCTGACATCAGGCGGTTTCGTAACGATCGAGAAAGAACTTGGTCGTGGCGGTCAAGGTATTGTATATCTTGTAAATTTGAATGGAGAAAAGAAAGCCCTCAAATGGTATCTCAATGCTCCCGACGATAAGTTCTATAAGAACTTGGAACATAATATAATGAGCGGTGCTCCATCTGAGGCTTTCCTTTGGCCTGAGTATCTGACAAGGAAAGAAAAAGGCAGTTATGGTTATGTCATGAAACTGCGTCCGCAGAACTACTTTGAATTTGGCAATTTTTTGCTCGCCAAAAAGTCGTTCCGTTCATATTCTGCAATGCTTGCCGCAGCCATGAAGATATGCAATGGCTTCATGATGCTGCACCGTTGCGGCTACAGTTATCAAGACCTTAACGATGGCAACTTCTTCATAGACCCCAACACGGGCGATGTGTTGATTTGCGACAATGACAATGTCATGCCACAAGGAGAAAAGTCAGGCATAATGGGCAAAGCGCGGTATATGGCTCCGGAAATCGTTGCAGGAGGTATCCCCGACAAGTATAGCGACCGCTTTTCTTTGTCGGTAATTCTGTTCATGCTTTTCTATGCCAACCACCCATTTGAAGGCGCAAAGGTTGTCGCTTGTCCTTGTATGACCGAATCTTTCGAGAAGAAGTTTTACGGAACAGAGGCCGTGTTCATCTATGATGATGCGGATAAAAGCAATCTGCCAGTGAGAGGCATACATCAGAACGTAATTCGTCGTTGGCCCGCTTTCCCCAAAAAACTCCGGGAAACATTCCAACAGGAGTTTTCGCAAGAGAAACTGAAGAATCCTAATACCCGCATGATAGAATCACTATGGGAAAAATTGATAGCCGGGATTCGCGATACACTCGTTCGATGCCCGAAATGCGGAGAAGAAACGTTCATCGAAGAATCGGGTAAGTGTATGGACTGCGGTGCTTCAATCGATACATCAAAGAGATTAAAACTCGGCACTCGCTCGGTGATGTTGACAAAAGGTACGAAGGTATATATTGATAATGACAATATTCCCGATGCCGAGATTGTCGTGCATCCTGGCGATCCCACCAAAATAATGCTGAAAAACCTTTCGCCCAACAACTGGACTGCCGAAACGCCTAGTGGTAAAATTAAGGTTGTTGAGCCGAAAGGTCTTATGCCTGTCAATCCTGGCATTAAGATAACATTCTCCAACGTCTACAAAGGAGAGTTTACACAAGAATAATAATAACCCACAAAAGAAGATAAGAAATGTCACTCTTAGATGAACAAGTAAGCGTACCACGCCGAACTATGACCCTATTCTTTCTCATTGACACGTCAGGATCAATGGAAGGAAGCAAGATTGGCGCAGTCAATGATGCTGTAGCCAACGTTCTACCTATGCTCGATGAAATATCGGCTGAAAACCCCGACGCAGAAATCAAAGTCGCGGCCCTTGAATTTTCAAGCGGCGTTAATTGGCTTTACTCAGAACCAAAACTTGCCTCCGATTTCGTATGGCAAGATGTGAAAGCCGGCGGACTTACTTCGCTTGGCGGCGCATGCGCTGAACTTTCAACCAAACTTTCTCGTAGCGGCTATATGCAATCGGCTAGTGGATCTTTTGCCCCTGCTATTATTCTCCTTTCTGATGGAGGTCCGACGGATGACTTTGAGAGCGGTCTTGCCAAACTCAAAGGCAACAACTGGTTCAAAGCGGCCATTAAGATAGCCATCGCCATCGGTGATGATGCAGACAAAGACATACTGAAACAATTCGCCGGAAACAGTGAAGCTGTATTCACTGTGCATAATATTGATGCCCTAAAACAAATAATCCGTGTGGTAGCTGTTACATCCTCGCAGATTGGTAGCAAGAGTAGCACCGCCGGAGACACTACAAAACAGGAACAAGTAATCGAGGAAGTTAAAGACGCGGTCGAGAACATCAAAGGTGCAGAAGCCGCCACTGCGGTTGATAGCAGCTCATATGACGACGATTGGGACTAATCGCTGATAAATGAATGCAATAAACTTCAGCTGTCAAGGCGAGAGCCATATCGCCACAGGCAAGGTCTGCCAAGACTATTCTTATAGTAAAGTCTATGAGAATGGCAACGCTATAGCCATTGTCTGTGATGGTCATGGTGGGAAGCGATATTTTCGTAGCGACATAGGTGCGAAAATTGCGGCCGAAGTAACGGAGCAGAAAGTAACTGCCTTTATTGAGGCCGTAGGTACTACACTTTTGTCGGGTACAAAACTGACCGAACGAGCTGCAATATCCACGCAGATTGACAATAGAGAGTTTGATAAACAAAGTCCGACCGAAAGAGCGTTTCGTCAATTGTTCGGTTCCATCATTTATGAATGGAACATTTTAGTTGCGGAACATGCCAAAGCCACCCCGATAAGCGAAGAAGAAAAATCGGGATTGGAAGAACGATGGATAACTGAGTTTGAAAAAGGCGATAGTCTCGAAAAGGTTTATGGATGCACGTTGATAGTTTATGCCTCGACACCAGCATTTTGGTTTGCATTCCAAATTGGAGACGGCAAGTGTTTTGCAGTTGACCAAAATGGTAACTGGAGCGAGCCGATTCCTTGGGATGAGCGATGCTTCTTAAACAAGACAACCTCTATTTGCGATAGCGGGGCAATAGATGAGTTTCGTTATTGCTATGAGGGTGACGGAGGTTTTCCGATGGCAATTATTCTTGGCTCCGATGGCATTGATGATTCTTTCGGAGCAGAGGAAAACCAAGAAAATTTCTATGTGCAGATTCTTAAATCACTTGTAAAAGAGGGATTGGAAGCTACCATTACCGAAATTGAAACAACTTTGCCGCAACTCAGCAAAATCGGCAGTCAAGACGATATGTCAATAGCTATGGTGTACAATCAATCCCAGATCGATGAGGCTTACCCAAGGCTCATTGAGTGGCAGATTTGCAACGTAAAGCGTCAGATTGCCGATGAAAATGAAAAGATTGCTAAAGCGAATAAGATTCAGCAAACACTAGATTCGGTTGAACATCCTACCCGGCAAAACATCATAGACTTGCAATACGCCAATGCAGATGAGAAACGAGCCATCGAGTCTCGAAGCAAACTTCAAGGACGGCTGGATACCTTACTTGTTGAATTGAATGGCAACGTAAAGGAGGAAATCTCTGAAAAAGATGAAGTCTGTGATAGCGAAGAAGTAGCGAAGAATGAAAATATTGCTCCTGTTACGGAGGATTCTGATGAAGATTTATCAACTGATACAAGCGAAGAACAACCTGCGGAATGAAACTATACGAAGGCATAAAAGAAATTATCGCAAAGCATGGCGTAGAGATTGTTTCCACCAAACAATTTGTGAACGTTTTAGATGATATTGGCGCGTTCAAAGAAGAACCCGCCGCTTCTAAAAGGGTCATGAAAGGTATGTTTGATGGTGGTTTCGGAGATTTGTTGTGTCAGTTAACTGCAAATAAAGATTCTAACTGGCAGAATAAAGTTAGAAAATCTGTATTCGATTACATTTCCAAATCAGGTTATAAAGACGATTTGGTAAATAGTATATCAGCACAACTCCTTTATGCACTTGGCTTGATTAATGAATTGCCTAATGCAAGTACATCAAAATCTTCATCGCTTGGAAGTTCCACAGAGTATAAACCCAGAATAAAAGATCCCAAAGAATTAATATTCGCGTTAAAACAAGAGTATCAAAATTTATTGCAAGAACTTATCACTTTAACTACTGATGAGTTTGGGCACAAATATGGGTACTATACCACTGAAGCCAATACTCGATTATACGTTGTGGCTTCAAAACTAAAGATTGTTGCGAAAGAGACTGGCAATACCGAGATAGATGCTTGGATACAGTCGGAGAAAGACAAGGTTGAAACTAAGAATAGACCTACAACTGCCCAAATTAAACAAGCCTTAAAAGACCAGATGGCTTCACTTGAAAGGGAATACCAATCCCTTTTAGAGAAAAGTTATGTAGTAGAAGATGACGAATTTGGGCTGAAGTCTGCTCGTTTCAACATTAATGCTTTAGCTGATTTAAAAGCCATTGAAGATAAGATAATTGCGATTGGAAGGAGAATTAAGGATGATCCCCAGTCTTGGATAGATAAGACAAATAAAACTAAGAGTGACTTTTTAGCATCTAAGAGTTCTCCGGCCACTGCTCGCAATGGTGTTCTTGATCAATTAAAGAATGAGTATCGGAATAGACTGTCAGAACTTGACAAGTCGACAAAGTCAGGCGAGATTGATTTTAACGACGATGAGTTAAAAGAGATTCGCAGGAAACTAATCAATCTTGGTTCGCTGCTTGGGAAAAATATGGAAGAATGGTGTAATATAGAGAACACCACCATTTCTACGAATCGGAGTTTGCGAGCAGCGAAACGAAAAAAACGCAACATAATTATTAGTGCTGTAGCCGGCCTCGCGTTATTGATTGGCGGTGGTCAGACTATATCCTATACATCGTCCTCTGATGCACGAGCAGCTTATGAGAGTACAATGTCACAAGCTGATGCAGAATTTGCCAAAGGCGATTATGTGGCTGCGCTTGACTTATACCAGAAAGCGGAGAATAATTATGATGCGTTATATTCATCTTCAGATTATAAAGGTAAGGCACATGACAAGGCGGCAGAGGCGACAGCCAAGATTTTATCTGATTGGCAGGAGGAAGTACAAGTACTTTTGAAGAGCAATAAAGTTGCTCAAGCAAAGGCTTTGACTCTTGCTTTGCCGCAAAATTTAGTATTTAGCGGCAATTCCGAGGAAACATATAAGAATCTATGCAATCAAATAGATTCCGACCTTGAGCGTCGAACACAAACTATGGTAGATGATATGCTAAATGACATCTACACCAATAATGGTAAACTGTCGGCTGCGGCTAAGGAAGAACTGGAGCAGATGCTTGCTGTAGTTCCAGATAATTATTGGTTGAACTTCATAAAGGAGAAGGCAAAATGAAAAGTAAGTCCAAAAGTATAATCAAGACACTTTTAGTTTCTGCAACTGTCGCCTTGTTTCATGGCTCAGCAAAGGCTGACGTTAAGAAGGATTTTTCGCTTGACCTTGACCTTGATTTAGGTAATAGAGGCGCATCCCCTGAGGTGTCAAAGGGGAAACAGCCGATAATCAAGAACGTATATAAAATATTGCGTTCGGGAGAGCCAAAACTCATTGCCGGTCATAGATCTCATAGTTCACACCGTTCATCTCGCGGTGGGCATTATTCCCATTCTTCAAGTTCGAGCCATAGAAGCCATAGCTCACATAGAAGTTCGGGCGGTGGTTCACACTATTCACATAGTTCCAGTTCCTATGGATCGGGAAGCAGTTCTTCATCCTATGTTACACCAGTAAAGACCGCAGGAGATTATACTCTCGGAGATAGAACGCTTTCGTCGGGAATTCATGGATCCGATGTAGACCAGCTTATCCCATATCTCGTAAGATACTATTATCTTAAAGATGGTGTTGTATCTAAAAAAGGCGGATACTACGTTTATGATAGCAATGTCGTAAACGCTGTAAAGCACTTCCAAAAGGATGCCGGATTGACACAAGACGGAAAACTTACATCTTCCGCATTAACGACATTGAAGTCTTGGTCGGCATCTCGTACTACAATACCATTGGGATTTAGAGAACTTTCAGCATCGGCAGAAACATCAGGGTTTGATGTGGACGAGCTTGTGCAGCTTCTGATAAACGCGGGATATCCTCCAGATCCAGCCAAATTAAAAAAAAGTGGTGCACACTATGTCTTTACAGATGATATTATCACTGCAATTAAGATGTTTCAGGCATACAATGGCATTCAACCAAATGGTGAATTAAACGCTACGACACTCACAAAACTAAAAACATTCATGAAATGAACGTAAGTAATGCCATTATAAAATCTATATGTGGCACCGCTCTTTTATCACTGTTAGGAGGAGTGTCTATTGAAACAGACTCTGAGGGAAGGAATAGTTCCTCTGAAGATGTATCATATCAATCTCAAAATGTTGTCGATTCTCCTATAGATGCTCTAACTTACAAAATTAAGCGTCTTTCAACCTTTTCCGTAATAGGGATGGATCCTATGAAGATGCGTCATCGCTCACACTCCTCTCATCGTTCTCATCGTTCTGGGCGCAGAGGTGGATGTTCAAGAATTACTGAATATGACAGTTGACAAGAGAATATATAATGACAGCGTAATTTCTAAAGTTGTCTATTGGTTGTCGGGCGATTATAAAATCGTCCGAACTACCCTAGATGAGTTTACTGAGAAGATTGATATTGTGCTGAATAATTCGGATAGCGATTCAATAAATCAATTTGAAAATCGATTCTTCCAATCTCTCAACGACTTCAAGTTAAGACAGATTGTTGCTAATGAGACTCGAGATATAAAAACTATTCTCTACGCCAAGGCATTTGCCGAGGATGAGGATTTAAGTGAGGAAGACATTCATGACTGAAAGGCCATACTATCTTTTGCCATTCGATTTTACAGAACTTTCGGGTAAGGAAGTTCTCGTAAACGAGTTGGGAGATATGATTATATCTCCTAAAGGGACTGTGCAAAAGATTGTTGATGGGACCTTACCTAAAGATGAAATCTACAAATCGCTAGTATCGAACTTCTTCTTGTCCGAACAAATAATTCCTCCGTTGGCCGAAGTCTATGCTGAAAGATTGAGAGAAAAGAAACGTTTTCTCGAATCTTGGACAGGACTTCACATATTTGTTTTGACGCTAAGATGCAATCAAAATTGTGTATACTGTCAGGCATCAAGTCAAAATGAAGATAGTAGCGGTTGCACCATGAGCCGCGAAACGATGGCAAGAGGCGTGGATTTGATGTTTCATTCCCCTTCCAGTTCTATCACAATGGAGTTTCAAGGAGGTGAACCTTCTCTTGTCCCAGATTTGATAGAATACGGGATTCAACTTGCGGAAGAAAGAAATAAAGATGCGAAGAAAGAAATACATTATGTACTTTGTACAAATAGCATACATCTTACAGATCGTATGCTTGATATTTGTAAAAAGTACGGCGTAGTAATCTCAACATCTCTCGATGGCCCTGCCTTTTTACATAATGCAAACCGAGGAAAGAAAGATAGTTACGAAAAAGTCGTGGCCGGAATTGCCAAGGGACGTGAAGCCGTTGGTTGCGACAGAGTCTCAGCATTAATGACAACATCCGTTGAAGGGCTGAATTACCCTATTGAAATTGTTGATGAGTATGTAAAGCTAGGGTTCCGAGCAATGTTCCTTAGGGCGTTGAATCCATATGGACTTGCAACGCACAATGATGACTGGAGCGATTATACTAATAGGTTTATTGCGTTTTATAAGAAAGCATTAGAGCATATTATAGAACTGAATAAACAAGGGACATATTTTGTTGAAGAATTTGCAGCAATTATTCTTCGTAAGATGCTTACTCCCTACTGCACGGGATTTGTTGATTTACAATCCCCTGCAGGAGTAATTAACTCTGTCTTGATTTATAATTACGATGGCGGCGTATATTGCTCCGATGAATCGCGCATGCTTGCAGAGTTTAATGACTACACTTTCAAGTTGGGAAGTGTAAACGATCGTTATGAGGATTTGGTGTTCGGCAAGAAAGCGAAGGAGATTGCCAACATATGGGCAAATGAAGCTCTTGCCGGTTGCTCCGATTGTGCACTGAAGCAATATTGCGGTGCAGACCCTGTTCGTAATTACTCGACGCAAGGTGATATGTATGGAAATAGAGCGACTTCCCTACTTTGCCGCAAAAATAAGGCAATCATTGAGTATCTTATATCGCTAATCATAGAGCGTCATGATGAAGTGATGCCAATATTCAGAAGTTGGGTGGCATGAGAGGCGATTTTAGAATAGATAGCAACGACAATACGTTGTTCACCACAGCTGGGTGTAACAACAACTGTATCATGTGTTGTCAGCCACCGCTTGACAACGATGATATAGAGGAACTTTATCAGCGCAACATAGAGATAATCAATCGTGCGCCTAAAAACATTCCTGTCGTTGGAATTTCCGGAGGCGAACCTACTCTACTTGGCGATAAACTCGTTGATCTTCTTCGGCATATCCGACAGACATTGCCAGATTCTGACATCCATATTCTATCTAATGGACGTAATTTCAAAGATATAGAATATACTCGAAAGGTTGTTGAAGCAGCTAACGATAAGTTGTTCGTCGGCGTACCTCTACATTCCGACTATTATAGAGACCATGATATAATAGCCGGTGCCAAAGAAGCATATAACGAAACAATCGCTGGAATTTTCAATCTCGGAGCCTTGGGCGCGGTCATTGAACTGCGAATTGTGATCAACAAGTTAAACTATATGCGCTTGCCTCAAATGGCCGATTTTATTCATAAAAATCTTCCATTTGTAGCTTGGACAGCATTTATGGCTATGGAGCATATAGGACATGCTGTTTCTAATGAATGCAATGTATGGGTTGAACCAATCAACTATGCAGACAAACTGGCGGAAGCCGTTCTCACTCTCGCCCAATGGAGGAAAGAAGTGGCCATTTATAACGTCCCTCTTTGTCTTATCCCGGAGCAAATTCACCGATTTGCTCAAAAGAGCATTAGTGAATGGAAGAACAAATATCTTCCAGAATGTAATCAATGCTCCCTTAAATCAAAATGTTGCGGCTTGTTCGCGACCAGTCAAAAACCATTCAACGGACTCAAGAGTGTATGAAGATTGCAGGAACAATTTAAATCATACTTGAAATAGATCTCCGGTTCTTTTAAATATGTTCGAAGAATATAATAATAAATTAAATAGATAGATGACCATCTCAGAATCCTTGTCAAAACTTTGTGAATTAGATGATTATAAAAATCTATCTAATTCTCAAATTTATTCTATTCTTTCAGATTATGGCGTTTTCAATGAATATCCTAAATTCAGACTTGCCCTTAAAGCAGCCATAGATTATGGATTATGGCAATTGTTGAAGTTTGGAGCCAAGTCTAATGAGATATTTGTTTTAAATACAAAATTATTAAATGATGGATTTAATGAACAAGTAGTTCAAGAAATAATAAATTGTTTATCATTAGCTTCTAATGTACACAACTCAGATAGTTCTTGTATAGATGGTCAAAAGTTTGATAAAAGAAATATTGCCTCATATCATGGTTACAATCATATTAAATTCTGGGGAACTAATTTAGGTCAGAACATTGACTGTATAGACAAATACTTGAAAGAAAAAGGTTATGTTTTTTCAAAGTATAATGATTCGAAAGATGTAAAAAAATTATATAATGCTTTAGGTAGAACAGAAATGTTCCTTGGGTATGGTTCAGGAATTTATGTTTACGAAAGTCCATATTCTAAATCGGTTTATAAAATCGAAGTATATCTTTCTAAAGCCATAACGAAAACATTAATGATATATAACGAGTTACATCCTTTGCTAATTCAAAAATATGGAATTCCATATAGAGATGATGATATTAGAAAATATGGACCTCAGGAAGGCAAAGGAATATTCTTTGAAATACCAGAAGGAAGAATATCCATGTGTTTCGGTAGATATTTTGAAGGTCAATATTCATTATATTTAAATTATGAAGATAAGATAACAAGTAAAAAAGTTTTATCGGAAATAATCCAGTATAAAGAAGAGATGAGAATAGAAAAGGAGTCAAACGATAGACAATATCAAGAAAAGCTTTTCAAAGATTTATAGATTATGAAGTGTAAGTATTGTGGGCAGGATGCAGGTTTTTTCTCTCACAGTCATAAAGAATGTGAGGAAAAACATAACAGAGGACTACAGGGAATGACAGACCTTATGCGTCGTTATTTCTCCGGAGCTATTACTGCAAAATACTTTACCCAAAAGCTTGATAAGAATAGACTGCCGTATTTTTTATCTGATGATGATATTGCGTCGGTGGCGATAAATGCAATCAAGGCTTATGGAGATTCTCTAAAACGCCCATATCCAGCTGACGTACTTTCAAAAATCAAGGGATTTCTTTCAAGCTTGAATATCCCATATGCAAGGCTTAATCAAAAAGGAGACTTGGATAAACTTTCTATGAAGTTGTTCCAGGGCTATGTTGTGGACTTTTTTGCGCGTGGTGTACCTATGAGTCAAATAAATATAAGCACAGACTCTGTAACTTCAGTTCTCCCTTTGAGTCAACAAAAGAAAGACGAGGCTTATTTCAATGTATTGAATAAGGCTGCGGACAAGTTTATGTCTAACGGTTTACTCACTGACATTGAGCAGAACCAGTTGGAAGCATATACATCTTCTTTAGGCATAGCGTTGAATTGCTTGCCCATGCAATATCGGAGCGAAAGCCTTGCTCGGATTGGCCAAGCAATGGTACTCAAAGACTTACAACGTGGAGTATTACCCCAAAAGCCTTTGACTGTGCCGGTGATGCTCAGCAAAGGAGAATGTGCCTTGTGGGTATATGACAATGTAACTATGTTTCAAGAGAAGGTAACTCGCGAATACGTCGGCGGAAGCAGAGGTATGAGTTATCGCATATTCAAGGGTATGACTTATCGCACGGGCTCGTTCAAAGGACATCCCGTAGAGCGAAGCAGTATGGATAAGATTGGAGTTGGTTCTCTTGTAGTAACCAACAAACATTTCTTCTTTCACTGTCCTACAGCAAGCGTAAAGATACCATACGCCAAATTGGTAGGTGTTACACCTTACTCCGATGGTCTTGAAGTCCATAAAGAGGAAGCTAAACCAAAACGTACGGTCTTTCAAGGCTTCGATGCCTGGTTCATTATGAACGTCCTTAACCAAGTAAACAATATCTGACTATGCCAGTAGACAACATACACCTAAAAAGGATTTTGAAAAAGTATAATACGCCCCATCTCTCAGAGATGGATAGGATTATTGCTTTTTACAAAACTATTCTTGAATTAGAAAGGAGTAAAGAGCCAGACATCACAAATTATTATCCTTATGAAATACATACAAAGGATAATAACAATGGCATTATTCTCATTGATTTTCCATGCAATACTAACTTTACAAAGGCTTTTCTTGACAATAGGGATTTGACTTTCCCTAAAGACCTTTATGTAGGATTACCCATTACTCGCAAAGATAAAACCGGTCAGATTATAGCATTTAGTCTGACTATCGACTATGAGGATTTGAAAGGTTTTGATCCTTATGAAAATCTATTGCCGATTAGAATCACAAACTTTTCACTTGATAGTCGCCACGTTGATGAGTTAGAACTTACGGAAGAAAAAATTGATGAGATTGAAGATGCTTTGGCAAAAGTCAAAAGCATCAATGACCTGCAAGTATTAGTCAAGAATCAATTCGGAGAAAATTTCGACTTAAAGTTGGAATTGCAACTGGGATTGAGTTCAAAGAATATTGCATTGGCACAAATCTCGGCAGAACTCAACCATCTTAATTCCTCTTTGATAGACAGGAACGACTTAATTAAACATTTTCTAAACCACTCGGAGTTTGGGAATCAACTCAAAAATATTTCAGTAGATGAACTTATCCCGATAAGTTCGTTGGATGAAAGTCAAGCCGCTGCCGTTGCTCATGCATTGAGTAATAGGTTCACGGTTATTACCGGTGCTCCTGGTACGGGAAAGACACAAGTAATCTTGAATATTATTGCGAACGCATTGTTGAAAGACAAATCTGTTTTGGTCGCGAGCAAAAACAACAAGGCTGTTGATAATGTCAAAGAAAGATTTGATGCCATCGATTCCAGTCATTACCTCTTGCGCTTTGGTAAGAAGGAATATGTTAGGAGTCAAACTATACCTGCTTTGACTCAAATTCTAAATCGACTTGATGTTCTGAAGAATCAACCAGACACACTGTCAACGTTACTTTCTCAATACCGTGATTTGATATCAACAATTAACGATGCGAAGAAGCAGCTTTCGAGAATAGAAGAACTCAAAGTTTCGATTCCAAAATTGTTGTCAGAACAGTCCGACGTCGAATCAAAGATAGAACAGGAAAATCAGATTTTCGCATCCAATTGTCAAAAGATAAGGAATCGATATTCTGAAATATCATATATCGAGAATGTGTCCGCGGAATCAGTTGACTCAATAATGAGTCAAATTGCTCGATTGAAGAACTCTTTGCAAAGGAAATATTCAGGCGTATTGAAAATTTGGTATAACATATTTTCCCGGAAGAAACATGCAGAAACAATTCTTGGGTACGTCGAAAAACTACCTTATTCAATTAAATCGGAATTACGTAGCAAGAACCTCATCTGTTCCATAGATGATTTCAAAGATGGTGATGCAATAATTGCATATTCGTCTCAAATCGTTTCGATTCTAAGTAGAATTGTTGATTTTCAAAGAGATTCTGATAAGGAGAAGAAACGCCATTCTACAATCGTATCTAATCTAAGCACAAGGCTCAATCAACTTAAAACACAATCTGCTTCTCTCTCGAGTGAGATGGAAAGCTTGACTAAGAAAAAAGGTGAATTCCTAAATTCAATAAAGTGGTCAAAGAAGGGTCTTGTAAATCTTGGGCCACAATTAGTTACTGCAAAGATAATGGAAATTGAGAGAGGCTGTGATGCATCTCGTAAAATTAGTCAATACAAGTCATATCTCCCCGACAACATTCCATGGAAAAACAACGAAATCCCAGGCTTTATTAGTAGAAGCCGAAATTTCTTATCTGTTTGTCGTCTAATCTCAGTGACGAGCCTTTCTGTAAAATCGGGTTTCCCCTTGACAGACAATCTGTTTGATATATTGATTATTGACGAAGCATCACAATGTGATGTGGCATCTGCCTTGCCTCTTATACTAAGGGCAAAGCAAGTAGTCGTGATTGGTGACCCAATGCAGTTAAAACACATCACTACGGTGAGGGTTGATGATGAGAATGAAATTCGGGAATCTCTCGGATTATCGTCAAAACCATATCTAAAGTAT
>JAFLTT010000017.1 GCA_022509165.1 Muribaculaceae bacterium | reverse complement strand
TGGGAGATTAGAAAATAAAAGAAGGGAAAGGATAATGAATAAAAAGGGAGAATCGATCTTATAATCAGATATTGAAACTTATAACCGGATACTTTAGGTTTCGGGTGTGAGGATGATGCAACAGTCGGAATAGTCGTTAATGATGTAAGGAAAGAAAACGATACGGAGCCTTGATTGGGATGCCGGAACAGCCATTGATTGAGAGGTGGCGACGAATGGAGACATAAAGAGTTTGCAGGATTAAGAGAATTGAAAAAATATTATTAACTTAAGGGCGAATTAAAAAGACCTCATATGAAAAGATCTTTACTCATATTGGCATTAGCGTCATTCATGGTTTCATGTAAATCACAGAATGTGGTAGATTCCACATGTTACAATATGGATATAAACAATGTTGAAAACGGAAAACCAACTAATTGGGTTCCTAATACTCAGCATTCAGACTATATATTTTCGCTAGACACAGTAGCACTTGATGATTATTGTTTAGTTATTAAGTCTCCTGAAAGCAGAGACAGCCAGTTTGGGTCTTGGTCAAATACAATTACGGATAGTTTTTTAGGCGAACAGTTAACCGTTTCGGGCTGCATAAAGACGAAAAATGTAACACAAGGGTATGCTGGTATTTGGGTTCGCGTTGATCCAAATGTGTCGTTTGCAAATATGAATAAGAATGGTGTTGTTGGAAATTCAGAATGGAGGAAATACGAGATTTCTGTGCCATATGATAGTGTGGCAACTCAAATAGTTTTTGGTGGGATGCTAATTGGCGAGGGGGAAGCTTGGTTCGATGATTTTTCTATTTCTATTGATGGTGTGCCAGTGTGTGCCCTCTCTCCTATTCATAATAATATTATTAATAATGATTCTGTTTTTAATCAGTCAATCTTAAATGGGGGTTTATCAGACGCACAAAAAACACATCTGTTTGACATATGTAAGATTTGGGGAGCTTTAAAGTATGCACATCCAAGCATTACGAATGGGAAAATTGATATGGATTTGGAATTGGCAAAATTATTACCTGCTGTTTTAAATACTGGCGATGAAGATTCCGTTCAATCTATCATAACTACTTGGTGCCAATCATTTAACGACACTCAAATTCCTGAAAATAACACTGTTGCTCCAAATTGGTCATATTCCAATACTTCTCCCTATATTTCAAATTTAATTAATGATTTTTGGCCAAATAAATTCCCCAAAAAATCACACTACATAGAGGTGCAAAACAATGGTGTACCCCATTTTCAGCATGAAAAAAAGTACGAGACGATACAGTATCCATCACAAACATTGCAAATCTTGGCATTGTTTAGATTTTGGAATGCTGTTCAATATTATTATCCCAATATAGAAAGTATTCCTAATTGGGATAACATACTAAAAAAATATATTCCAATCTTTTTTGAAGCAGAGACAGAATCCGATTATTTATTTGCATTAAATATGATTTCCCATGAGATATTTGATGGGCATAGTCAGGTTTATATGGAAAATGATCCATATAAAATGTTATTCGGAGCAAAAAAACCAAAACTAGGAGTAAAGTTTATAGAGAATAAACTTTATGTTTCACAAGTTGATGAAAGCCTCTCTAATGTAATAACAAGGGGAACCGAAATAAATTCAATTAATGGAAAAAATGTCATTGAAATATGTAATGCGCGAAAATGTTTAACCAGTTCAGCAAACGATGAATATACATTACTTAAAATTGGAGAAGAGATTTTAAGAACAAATGCCGATTCTTTAATTTTAACGATTTCAACTGAATCTAGTAATAGGGCGTGTCATAAGACCGTACCCGTTTATAGTATTCCTCAAATACCTCATGAAGCTGAGGTTGATACTTGCTATAAAGAATTTGGAGACATTGGCTATATAAATATTGGTAGTCTTCAAAAAAAACATCTCGGCGAAATTTGGAAATCCGTCCGTAAAACTAAAGCATTAGTGGTAGATTGCCGGTCTTACCCTAAAGAATATATTTTGTATTCATTAGGCAATATGCTTGCTAATGCAACCAGTAATTTTGCTAAAATTCGCAAATTGAAAAGTATAAAGCCCCGAGATTTCGAAATAATAAATGCTGAACCATTAAGGGGTAATGGCATGCTTTCGTATAAGCATCCAGTATATGTTTTAATCGATGAAAATACTTTTAGTCAAGCCGAATATACAGCATTAGCTCTTAAGTCTTTGCCAAATGCTAAATTAGTTGGCAGACGGACTTCAGGAACGGACGGTGACATTGCACCCCTTTGGTTACCTGGCGGAGCATTAACAGGATTCAGTGGTGTGTCAATTTTGGACCCCTCTGGGCAATCGACTTATCGCAAAGGGTTGTTACCTGATATTGAAATTAAATCAACTGTCGATGAACTTATAAACAGTTCTGATAGTATATTGGATTATATTATAGAACTCTCTAAATAGACAATTATGACTCAGATATTGTATTCAATAAATAGATTCGTTCTATTTTGTCTATATGGGTTCTCTTCCTCTTGCCATATAGACTATTTTAAGAGGATGAATACTTTTACTCGACGAAATTCGAGTAAAGCTACTATCTATAAAACCTATTATTCTAAATGAGGATATTGAATTTCTTGATAGCCATATAAATTCTCATATAGAAGAATTAAAGAAACGAATATTCAAGGTAATTAGCGATGAAATTGCTAATGCGCTTTTCTTTGGATTCACTCTTAAGATGGGGCAATAGGCTTTTGCCTCATTGTTAGCAAAAATTGTAAAAGAAGCAGACAAATCAATACCGGTCGTTGTTGGAGGAATTAACACGAAACATCAGGCAGAATCTTATATAAATACATTTCAGCAATTTGATATAGCTATATGGGGAGAGGGGGAATATGCCCTACTTGATATAGCAAATTACTATGCCCGGAATTCAAAAATATTCACTAAAAATGTTGTATCACATATATTTGAAGGATTAGAGTTGTCTCCCAATGGTTGTTTTAAATTCATAAACTTTAATACAGAAACAGTTTATCCGGACTATACCGATTATTTCGTTCAAACTAAAAAACTAAAGAACTTTTCTTCAATTATTGGATTTGAAGGAGGGAGAGGATGTCACTGGAATAGATGTAAGTTTTGTTATCTAAATTCTGGATATAAATATCGTCTAAAGCCAGTTGAATCTATAATTGCAGAAATGAGACATTGCATTAGTGAATATGGAATTATGACATTCCAATTTCTTGACAATGATATAATAGGGAATGATATAGAAAGATATATTCATTTACTAGATGAACTCACATTATTAAAAAAAGAATATCCAGAGTTCAGAATCAATGCAGTAGAAATAATGAGCATTAATACTTCATACGAGTTGGTAGAAAAGATGCCCAAGGCTGGTATTGAAGGTGTTCAGCTTGGATATGAAAGTTCTTCTGATGAATTACTAAAATTAATTAATAAAAAGAATACATTCGCCACAAATATTTCTCTTCTTCATCACTGTGTGGAATGCGGAATTAGACCTATAGCTACGAATATAATTTCCAATTTGATAGAAGAGAATGATAATCACATATTCGAAACTATTAAAAATATACGATTTTTTCGATTTATTTATCAAAAGTGAAAAGGATTTGCATTATCGCTTATAGTTCTAAATGTCAATTCATCAAGTCGATATTTTGACGCTATACAATCGGTATTAAATGACTATAAACCATCCTTGAATTACTTGGAGAAGGCGTTATTTTCATTAATACCGTCAAAATATAAATGGGATCTTTTTGAGTATTCTCTACCATACCAAAATCCTCTTTGGGAAATATTTAAGGATATTCAGTATTATTTTTTTTCTAATAAATATAGATATTGTTTTTCTCATGAAGAGAATTTTGTAATATATCGAGAATACCTCAATGAGCAACTTATAGAGGAATTACATTTTACAATTGACGAAATGTCAATTTTGCACTATACTTATAAAAAAGTTAGATCAATGGAAGATATTTTAAATTATTGTGAGCAATTAAATCTAGACATTTCTCAAGGTGATATTGTAGAGTTGATATCTTCCTGTTATGAAAAAGGGATAGTCTATCATAATTTGGAGCTAACCGAGGTTTGTTCTTTAGTATATTCAAAACTTTAATTCTTATTTGGCTACTATGGAACAATCTGATTATATAATGAGACAGTTCTCTCAGTTATCAGAATTTTTGTTGGAGATATTATGTAAAATTACTTCAAGAGAATATACACATGGAGTAGAAACGACAAAAGAAGAGGTATTCTCTGGCTTGAAACAATATGGAGTTGATTTTTCAGAAATAATTGAATTAGATGACATATCTATAATCAAATACCTTGAAAAATATATAGGAATTATCGAGATTGATATGTTATTGACTGTGATTGAAAGACTGGCTCAATCCGAGGAATCAGATATGAAAATAAAATATTATAGGATATGTAATATACTGTTAAATCACATAGAACGGTTTTCAATAATTTCATTCAACAACGGTGTAAGGAACAATAGAATAAAATTAGCTAATACATAAAATTAGCAATTAGATTTATGTAATGTTTATGTAAAAGATGATGCAGAGGTGGTCTTTATCCTAATGAATACGCTACGCAATCAATAAGCTACTGAAAAGAAAATTAGCCATGGGTCTATGCCGCCTGTGGCGGCCGAAATTTTGGTAAAATGAGGGCGATGGAGCATTTGCCAAAGCGACTCGTAAGTTTCAAGCGGTGACGCTTGGGAGAGAAGAAGCGATAGCGAAATCGTGGCCTGACGGACAGAAACATGGTACTAAGGCGTATCAAGCGGACAAGATGGCAATATACATTGAAGTTCCCAAAGGCAACCGTAACCTTGATGCGTAGACCATGCTGGTAAACGAGGAAAGATGCAGAGCTTATCCCGCGAGGTCTCAGCAGTGGCTGAAAGGTCATAGTAACAACGAATGTCGAGAAGTCAGCAGAGGCCGAAGTAGCCGACTGCGTGTCAGTCAAGGCGAAGGGCCGAATAATTTGTAACGTCAATTGAAAATGTATGTTCCCGAGTGATAGCCGACAACGATAGGAACCGAAACGTAAATGAGGTGGAATAGATAGGTGTAGGCTTATAAAGCGAGGGAAGCGGAAATTTAGAAAGACGGAAGATGAAACTAATTGAGCCGATACTAACCAAGAGCAATGTGCGGGAAGCCTTGGAAAAGGTCATCGCCAACCATGGAGCGGCAGGCATAGACGGCATGCGGGTCGAAGAACTGCGTGACTACATGAACGCCAATTGGGGAAGTATCAAAGAGTCAATCCTTGCGAGGGAGTACTGTCCCAAACCCGTGAGGAGGGTAGAGATACCCAAACCTAACGGAGGGGTGCGTAAGCTTGGGATACCGAGTGTTGTGGACAGAGTTATACAACAATCCATAGTCCAAATCCTCATACCAATCTTTGAGGAAGAGTTCCAAGATAACAGCTACGGCTTCCGTCCCGGCAGAAGCTGCGAACAAGCGATTTTGAAACTCACTGAATACCTCAATGACGGATGCGAGTGGATAGTAGACATAGACTTGGAGAAATTCTTCGACAACGTGCCGCAAGACAAGCTTATGAGTTACGTAGGAGAGTAATCCAAGACCCGGACACCGAGAGTCTGATACGGAAGTATGTCAAATCGGGCGTTATGGAAAACGGGATATATTCTGCAACGGAACTCGGTACACCGCAAGGAGGGAACTTATCGCCACTATTGAGCAACATTATGCTCAACGAACTTGACAAGGAGCTTGTAAGGCGAGGACTGAACTGAGTACGCTATGCCGACGACTGCGTGATATCGGTCAGAAGCAGTGCGAGTGCCAACCAAGTCATGCATACCATAACCAAATGGATAGAGCAGAAATTCGGGCTGAAAGTCAATGCCGAAAAGACCCATGTATGACGACCGAACAAACTGAAATATCTTGGTTTTGGATTTTACAAATCCGCACAGACGCAGAAATGGGCAACCAGACCCCACGAAAGTTCGGTGGCAAAGTTCCAGCGCACACTCAAGAAACTATACAAACGCTCGTGGAGCATCTCCATGGATGTACGTATCACGAAGTTGAACCAAACAATCCAAGGATGGATAAACTACTTTGCCATAACCGACATGAAAGGCAAAATGGCGGATATATACTCACATCTTCGAACGATGATACGCAAAGTGATATGGAAACAATGGAAGACACCGCAGAAGCGAGCATGGGGACTACGGAAACTTGGCATAGACAACGACATGGCAAAACTCACATCCTACTGTGGAAACCGCTACGAATGAATTGTAAGACTTACATGCGTAGTCAGAGCCATATCCAAAGAAATCCTTATCCGTAGAGGACTTGTGAGTATACTTGACTATTACTCAATTAGACACTCTTTGAAAACAAATTAAACCGCCGTATGCCGAACGGCACGTACGGTGGTGTGAGAGGAAGGAAAACGAGAGTAGGTCAGAAAACTTACTTCGTTTTCCGACCTACTCGATTGAGGTTGTTCATAAATTTTTCGTAAACATTAACTGAAGTACACATTGACGATGAGATATATGGCATGTAATTTTGTGTGATTACAGATCCTATAATTTTAGTAGTTATGACACAACCAGAATTTGAACAGTTGCAGTTGCGACAAAAGGAGAGCGGCCAGACGCCCAAGGACTCAAGGTTTATAACCCAAGTATTTTGAAAATTATAATCGGTCTAATCCTTAAAAAGAGAACTTACAAAGTATAAAAGGGAACTTTAGGTTTCGGGTGTGAGGATGATGTAGCAGGCGGAATAGTCGTTAAAGGGAGGGGCGTAAGGGATACAGTGCCTCGATTGAGATGCCAGGATAGCCACTGATTGAGCGGTGGCGACGGAGGAGACATAAAGAGTTTGCAGGATTTAAGGAACGAATGATTGGCTGCGTCGCTTGCGAAGCACGAAGTAAGACAGAGTGAGTGAACGGGACTGGAATCTCTTTAAGCGAGCCCAGCGGCATCAAGTTCGGGCATATAAATCAGATAAGAGGCAATTTGTATCGTCGCCCCGGAATCAACGACTATGGAACGTGGAATCTATCCGATTCAGTCCGAAACCTAAGAGTTTTATAATTCAAAAAATTTAATTAATTTTGCGGTGGAGAGGTTACGTCCTAGTGGCCTTAAGGCGCCCGAGTGAGAATCGGGAACCCCGTAAGGGGTCAGGGGTTCGAATCCCCTCCTCTGAATACAATTAAACTATATATAAGCGTAAAGGTTATAATATCTTTACGCTGTTTTTATAAAATGGATACGTCGAATTTGGCCTATAGGCTAAATTCGACTACTTGTTTCATTACTATTTAAAAGAAAATCCCTGTCTAATTTCACAACCGGACAGGGATAAAGGTTAAATATATGAAACAGGATAATTTCGTTATGCTGCTATCTCGGCAGTCTCTTTAGGTTTGGTTTCTTCGGGATAGTTCCCATTCTCAACCGCCTTAAGGCTTGCAGCAATTCTGCGTTGCAGATCCGCACACTCTTTTTTCAATGTTTCAAGTTCAGCGGTCTTGCTCCATTGACGGCTGACAATCTCCTGTAATGTCGGGAGTTCCTTTTCAAGCCTTGCAATCTGCTCACGCTGACGGTCTATAAGGTTAGGGATATTTTCAAGTGTCCTTTCGGGATAGTATGAACTTTCAACAAAACCCTGTGGCAAAGAACCGTACTGACCGCACCTATAGTTAATACCTGATACACCTTGAACAAAAAACAGGTTACGGTCGAAAGTACCGGCTATGGAATATTCACTACGCACAGACAGATTTAATCCGATGTAAGAACCTATTATATTTCTATCCTTACTGCGGTTGGTTCTTGAAATCCTATGAAGTTCACGACCCAAATCTTCTCCGGCTGATTCTCCAATGGTGTTAAGGCTGACAAACCTTTCTCCCTTATAATCCTTAAAATAATTATAGTCAGTCTCCATTTTGAAAATAAAAGCATTAGCCTTTTCAATATCCTGGTTATTGGTGGCAATCTTCCTTTCGGCACGGCTTCTCTCTTTCTTGAATATGGCATATTCCTTTTCCAACTGCATAATCTTATTGTCAAGTTTCGCCTTGTTCAAGAGGTCGCTATTGCCGGAAAGGATAGCCACAAATTCGGCAAAGTTCATTCCGTTGTCTTCGTCCATAGAGTCTTCATCAATCCGTCTCACAGCAATAGTGCCGTTATTAATCTGATTGATGAACATTTGTTTGTTACGCAAAAGATTGAACTTGTAAGCGTCAAGCGTCTTTTCAGTTCCATAGATAACCACATCGACCACGTTTCCGCCCCATAGTTTCACGGTGTTGCCTTTTCTCACGGCTCTGCCGTTTCTCTGCTCCAGATCAGCCGGTCTCCAAGGTATTTCAAGATGATGCACCGCAACGGCTCTTTTCTGTGCATTCACACCGGTTCCGAGCATAGATGTTGAGCCGAACAAAACACGGACTTTACCATTATTCATATCCTCAAACAATCTCTTTCTCGCCCTTTCCGTTTTGGCACACTGGATAAACTGGATTTCATCTGCCGGAATGCCACGACTGATAAGTTTCTCCTTAATATCCACATATATGTTCCATGAGTCGGGTCTGTAGGTAGAGAGGTCGGAGAAAACAAACTGCGTTCCCTTGTTGGCATCTGACTTTTGGTAATAGTCAAAGATAGTGTCTGCACAGATAGAAGCCTTATTTTGGCTGTCATCGCTGAACTTGTCGCCCAATAACCGCATATCGAGAGCCATTTTACGAGCCACATTAGTAGCAATAAGCATTTTTGCCTTGTCCAAGTTTTCAGGTGGCATAGAGGACAGTCCCAAGTCAGACCATTCCCCGGAGTTTGCAAAGTTCACTAACCGCTTAATCATATCCTCTTGTTCAGCGGTGGGAGCGTGTGATAAAAACCTGACATTCTTCTCCGGCACATCAAGATTAATCATATCGGCAGTTCTATAGTCTGTAATCTCACGGAGGAAAGCGGCGAGTTCCGGAACTTTGATATAGGTTCTAAATCTCTCTTTCCTCTTGATAGAGCCTGTAACATTCAGCTCATAGTCGGCTGTCTTTTTAGTGAATATTGCTGCCCACGCGTCAAAACAGCTTATCCGCTGTCTTTTAAGTTCGATGGGTCTAAGATACTTGAACATAACATATAGTTCTGTCAAGGCGTTCACAACCACCGTTCCCGAAAGGAATGTCGCCCCTAAATCTCTGCCTGTCCGTCTCTGAATATCCCTAATTGCGAACAAAAGGTTCATCGCCCTTTGAGAGCCTTTGTTATTTCCTATGCCGGCAACCCTTGTGTGTCGGGTCTGGAACATAAGGTTCTTGAACATGTGGCACTCGTCAATGAAGATATGGTCTATACCCATACTGCGGAAATCAAGTGTATCGTCCTTGCGTTCCTCTATGCTCTGTTTCAGTTCAGCCAATTTAGCCTTTAGGTTCTCCTGTCTATTTTGCAAACCTTTCTCCATAGCACGGCTACGGTATCTCATCGTTGAGTTCTCCAATGCTTCAAGGCTTCTTTCCACGTCTGCAAGTTCCTCATAAAAAATCTCAATCATCGTCTCGTTTGACTGCGGTATCTTGGCAAACTGCTCATGGGTCATTATTATGCAATCCCAATTATTGTTTGCTATCTTTGAAAATACCTCTTTTCTCTTTGCCGGAGTGAAATCATCTTTGCCCGGATATAAGACCTTTGCAGAGGGATAGGCTTTCATGAATGTGTCGGCAATTTCGTGTACATTGGCTTTAAGTCCGATAATCATAGGCTTCTCCACAAGTCCGAGACGTTTCATTTCGTATGCCGATATGCACATTATCATAGTCTTTCCTGTGCCTACCTCGTGCCAGCATATACCGCCACCGTTCTGTTTAATCATCCATATTGCGTCTTTCTGCGAGGGATAGAGTTCATTGTAAGGGAACTGCTCGAATGTAAGGTTAGGGAAAGTCTGTGCGGATCCGTCATATTTCGGTCGCACATAACAATTAAACCTTTCATTGTATATTCTTACAAGTTCATCACGGACAGCCAAAGGCTGACGGTCTAACCACTCGTTGAAGCGGTTTCTTATATCCTGTATCTTGGTTGATGCCTCCTGTATGGCTTCCTCGTCCGGCACTCTTACTTTCTCTCCGTCCCGATAGATTTCCTTTGTAATCTCCGGCACGGTGTCCTGTAGTGCATGAACAAACATATCCTCTCCGTGAATGTTGCGGACTGAATATGTGTTATATACTACAGGGGAATAACCTCTGCATGAAACAACATAGGTGTCGTTCACATCAAAATACATTACCTGGGTTTCAGTTCCGAAAAGATGTGTGGCAAAATCGGCATAGAGCTGAGTGTCAATCCACCTTTCGCCCATATTGATGTCAAGTTCCTCATAAGGGATAGGTTCGGGTGTTATATCTTCAAGAGCTTTCAGAGAGTTCTCGATATAACCTTTAATCTCGTTGTCTTTATCTCCGGAATTGCTATCATCGGAATTAAGGTCTGAAAGTATTGTTGTAATCTCCTTATATTTGGCAACCACATTGCCCGAAAGGAAAAGACCCTTATAATCCCAACTCTTATTTACAGGATTATAAAAGATTTCCCCTTTAAGGTCATTGATAATTTCTTCCTCTCTCTTGTCGGCTCTCGCTGAAATATATGACAAATCAACTTTGCCAAAGAAATTGAGACTGCTTGCCAAAGCCTCCTGCGGTGTCAGTATCTCTGCGGTGTCAATCTTCTTGAAGGCGACCGGCTCACGCATTATGTCAGCCTTGCTTGTCTCCGTTCCGTTTTCGTTCTCAATGGTAAAGACCTCAATTCCCAGAGTGTCAAGCATAATGAACTCCTTGTTGTCGTTGGAGTGGAATGTTCCCCATTTGGAAATAAAGCGGTCATATTGCTTGTTCAATAACTCCCTCAAATCTGCATATTCGATTTTTCGTTCCCTTTCGTTTATTGATAGTTCAAAATAAGTCTTACGTATAGGAAGATAATCATTCGCCCTCTCGGTGTTGGTTTCAAGGTTATTCTTGAAATCGTCTGCCATAGGCACGAAATCAACTGCCGTTTCATTGTAATGGCTTGACTTGCGGAATTTGAGGAAGCCTAACTGACCCTCAAAGAGTATCATCGCTCCGTCCTTGTACCAAAACTCCATTTTATCTGTAAAGGCTCTCTTTCCTTTGTTTTGTGGTGCTGTCGGGGTGTCAAAGTCTTCTCCGAAAAGGTCAAAGAGAGACATCTGCACCTGTGGTGCCTGTGTCGGCTCGGTAAAAAGACGTTTGCTGAAATATCGGTCAAAGTCATTCCGGAGATATTTTGAGAGATAGTCAATCAATGCGTTTTCTCCGTTCTCCCATTTATATTTCCTCACATATTTGCCGAACTGGTTTTTAACGATACTGCTTGAAGTGGATAGTGCGGTTCTCGGCTGTGTGAAAAGTTTGTTGGCATATTCGGTCATAATTCCGGACATATCAACCATTTCTTTTGATGTTTGAAGAAACATCTTCTCACGGCTTGTCGGGGTCGCCTTGTGGGTGTTCTTTTGGAATATCAATAAGTCAGAACCTACCTCAATGCCACCGGTATGGAGGAAAAGATTGTCGGGAAGCCTTAAAGCGGTTATAAGGTTGGCATTGTTAATCAGATATTCACGGACAAACTTGTTTCCCGTTGTGTCGGCTATCCCTCTTGTGGTGATGAACGACAACAGACCTCCCTCGTTAAGAAGCTCCATTGACTTGATAAAAAAGTAATTGTGAATGGTTTTGGTGCTTTGTTCATAGATACCGCCTTTCTTCCACATTTCGGAATCAAAGACCCGGAAATTTCCGAAAGGGATATTGGAAGCGATAACATCAAAAGTCTTGTGGGTCATGTCTTGGCTTGAAATGGTCTCAAAACCGCCAATAACGGTTTCGGTATCGTCATTTAGCAAAGAGAGTATAATCCCGGTCAGGGGGTCTTTCTCAAAGGCATAGCATTGTGTTTCGGGCATAGCCACAGGTAAAAAACCTCCTGTTCCGGCACTCGGTTCAAGGAAAGACCTCATGAATATGCCGTTTCTTTTGAAAAGGGATTGTATCTCATTGGCTATGGTGTCTATGACATATTGAGGGGTATAGAAAGCGGTCAGTACTGAAGACTTAATGCCCTCGATAACATCTTTGCGTTGTTGGTCGGTAAAATTGGGATAGGAAGATATAAGGTTTTCAAGCCTTTTAATCTGCTCTCCCATATCTCCGGAAACATTAGGGCGATTTATCTCACATTTGTGCTCCGCATCGCGAACCGGCTCTGCCGACATTCGCTCAAATGTTCGATGAATAGGACCGGATAAATTCGACCCTATTTCAAGGATTTCCTTTATTGCACCGAAGCCTGAATAAAGGGATAGGGTCTCCTTTTCGGTCGGTGTGGCTTTCCGTTTCTCCAGACGGACTGCCATTGCCGTTTCTATCGCATTGACATTGGCGATAAGTGATTTCAATTTGTCGTAACTCATATATTTAACCTTTCTGTTGTCTTTTCGTTTTCCCTTTCTTCGGTCTGATTTGCGACCGTAGGGAAAATCGTTTTTCTGCATATAGAAGGTGCCGGCTCATGATGCCAAGGCCGGGACGTGAAATACGCTCGAACTTGTGAGAGGAAGATTTCATGGATCCGTAGCCGTAGGCGGCATTGGTAATCATCAGAGTCGGCTAATTACCTTCGCAGAAAAATGATTACCCGATAAGGTCGCCCGGAAAAAGAAGAATAAACTTTCTATAAATGGCTATAAACGAATAATAAATGGGTATAAATGGAGGGAAAGAAAATTATAATTGAGTTTTGAAAATTTTAAAAATGAGATCAATCCTTATAAAAGGAAATTTTTTTAAACGTGATATTTTTATAAAAGGTTAATATAAAGTATTTTAATGGGTGATATCACGGTGATTATCACCGTGTATCTCTTGGAAATTTGAAAAATTTTTATAAATGGAAACGCCGTCGGCAGACCGGATTTGAAAAAGAGCCGTATCAGTCTATTAGACATCAACAGCTCTTCCAAACTATGAAAGGAACTAATATCTTTATGCCGACATTCGGCTTTTTATCTGATGCATATTATCTCTCATTAGGTTCAAAATCCTTTCGTGATACTCAGTGTTCTGATTGTGTCTGCCACGACATTGGACTATCTCCATAGTTTCAAGTGAAACCTCGATTGTTTCAACCGGCTTGTTGTCAATCTCGGCTGATAGTATAAGAGATTTAGGTTTGTTGTAATATTTATTGGTTGCCACGCAATGATGCAAAATCGCTCCAATCTCATAGAAAGATTTGACATCTTTTAATACACTAATAGATATTTCTCCGTCAGTAATGGCTATACCAAAAAATTTTTTCTTGGCTCTGTTGTATGCCTTTTCATCTTTCTTCTGTTGATTGAGGTCTGCGAAATATCTCTCCCTGTCTCTTTGCAATCTTTCCTGTGCCAACTTTTGTTCTTTCTTCTCATACCATCTGTCATGTTCTGCCTTTAGGTCAGCCGGACAGATATATTTTGCATTATGAAGGTCTTTACCAAAGTATTTAAGCAAAGAAAGCAAATCCCACCACATTGAAGGGTCTTTAATCATATATCCGTTACGGATACATATTTTGACAGACTGCCAATATTGGGTAAAATCTCTCTTTTCATTCTGTAATATGTATCTCAATAACTCTGTATATCCGGATTTCAAAAGAGTCTCACAACGGCAGTCAGTCAATATCTCCTTGAAAAGTCTGCTCGGATTTATATTGTGAAAATCATTCTTGAAGCCGTTTCGTTTAATCTCATTGATAAGAGACATTTTGGGATAAATGCAGTCGGAATAAATAGTGTGAACATTATGCTCATGCCGGATTTCCATAGGGTCTGAAAATACCCATTGGTCAATATAATATGACATACAACGTCTCTTTGCAACCAAAGTGGTTCTTCCACTCGGATCTATCCATTTCTGAAATACCTCCGAAATGAAGTATTCTGCCTTTTGCCTTTGACGGATTTTTGATTCAATGTAAAAGGTCCTTACCACCTGCACACCGGCTCTTTGAGTTATAGTGATGAAATAATCTTTGAAAAGAAAAGACCTTTTCGGGGTTTTATCCAAAGTCAGTTCCATACCACAATGAGGGCAGACAACCTTTTCCGGAATATCCTTTGACTTATCTTTCCATTCGTGGTTACATTCCAGACACCGGAACACTCCTTTGCTTGAACGCTTTGCGAGGTGTGGCAATGCGTTCAGTATTGCATATCTCCTTTGTGGGGTGGTCAAAGGTCTTAGGGTCTTGCTCAATGCAATAATCCCTTTCTCATATTTGTTTCTCGGTTTCATAGGTCAAAATTCATCAAAGAGTGAGGCTTGGGGTTGTTTCTCCACTTGGGGTTTTGGTTTCGGTTTGTTGCGTTGCTCCAATTTCCTATATTCCTCATCTTGGAAGCGTTTAAGTGCAAGTGCCTTTTGTTCTGCCTTTTCTTCCTCCGTCAGTTCTAAATGGTGGTTGATTACCACACTGCAATTAGTGGATTTCCCGATTTCAAGGTTCTCGGTTTCAGCTGCGTGGACTGCGAGACCGAATATTTCTTCATCGGCAAACCCACATCTTCCGGATTTCTTTACCTCGTTTATAATGAAAGTAGTTATTTCTTCAATGGGGCGGTTGACCTTTTCATACATCGCCTTGAATAGTTCATCGTTCTTGGCTCTCTCGTCAAGATATGCCTTTATTGTCTGATTAAATTGTTCCGTTCCTTTCATAGTTCTATAGTTTTTTATCGTGTGATTACAATACAGTCCTCAACCTCTGTCGGTTTTCCAAACATCGGGAACCGGCTGAAATAAGGTTGTGTGCCACCTTGAACATCATCACTGATAGGGCATACAAGTTCAATCCTCTTTTCTTTTAGGATTGTATCAATCTCAGAAATTTCCTCTTTATTGAGGTTGGTGTTGTCTCCATTTACAAGATAAGGGAGAGCATAAGTCGGGATTTGTTCTACTGATTTTTCCATTGCTAAAGTTTTAGTATTATTCAATCAATTTCAATCTCATCTGCATATACCTCAATTTCGGCACCGGAGCTTAAATGCACTATAAAGCCTTTTGCCGTCTTTTCAGTTATAGTACCACGGCGATAACCACGCCACGGAGTTGTCAACTCTACTTGTCTTCCGTATTCCGGAAAGTCGGGATAATTTTCATCCATATTCTTTTGATTTTAAGTGTGAAGTGGATTGTTTCCCCTTTCCTTGAAATGGATTCCGGGAACGGACAATCCGTTTTACAGGCAATACAGGGGGATGTCTTGAAATGACACCAATGCAAGCCCGAAGAACGGAGTGTGGCTTGCAGACTGGCATTGACATCCCAATTTCGCCGTCGTAAAACGGATAACCGGATCGATTGAGATGATTCTTTAGGATCTGATATAATGGGTCAAAAGTAGAGGTTAAAAGACTGATGTGGGAAATAGTTGGGTATTCTGTTAAAAAAGGATTAGATGAATTACAATAGGTTACGAAATATATTTAACATACGTTGGGTATAACTTTGGTAAAAATGATAGTTCATCTATATCACATTGAGCAAAGAAAAAGCGGCCGGAGCCGCTTTTATGAGGAGAAGGCTGTTTCAGGCAGCCTTCTTTGTTTTCGATTTGCCCTGTGGCTTTTCCTTCTTTTCCGGTCTCTCCACCGGTTCGTAGAACTTG
>JAFLTT010000016.1 GCA_022509165.1 Muribaculaceae bacterium | reverse complement strand
TGTCTAATCTCGCAAAGTCAAAACCTTCTCCTATGTATTTTCCGGTAGCAACAATAACCAAAGGCTCATTTGATGAAATGGAATTCAATCTATCCATTTGAAGTTTCTTTTCTTTTACAGAAACATTACCTACCAGTTTGATGACATTAGGACAGATATTTTTACATTGCTCAGCTAATACCTCTACATGTTCTGTTCTGTCGGTTAGAATCAAAGGGGTTCTATCTTCCTTGAGATTTTTTTCCACATCTTCAATTATGAGTTGGTTCCTGGCTTCATCTTTTGAAAGCTTTTCTACTAAAAGAGTAAAATTATCTTCTTTAGCCTCGAAATTCCGATGGCCAGTGAACCGTGGTATCAACAATCTTTCAAAATTATCCGCTTCTGAAGAAGGCTTGCTTTCTCCTTTATGTCTAATTTCACCACAATACATAAATATAATGGGTTGATGACCATCTTTTCGTATAGGAGTGGCAGTTAATCCATAAACATATCTGGCGTTTATTCCTTTAAGTACTTGTTCAAAGCTTACTGCCGGCACATGGTGACATTCATCTACAATCACCATTCCGTAATTCCTTACAAATGGTTTCACTTCATTGTCCTCCATACTGGATTGTATGAGAACAATATCAATTTTGCCATTCAATGTGTTTTCATCTGATGAGAGACCACCAAATTGTTGGAATTTCTTCCTTCTTCCTCTTCTTTCCCTTGTTTCTGCAGGTTGAAAATTAGTTTCAAGGAATTCATCTAAACGTGTTCTCCATTGTTGTAGGAGAGATTTGTTATGTACTAAAATTAAGGTATTTACCTTCTTTTTTGCAATAATGGCAGCTGCAGTCACTGTTTTGCCAAAAGCAGTCGATGCATGAAGAGTTCCACAATTATATTTAGTCAGTTTTTCAAGGGCTAATTTCTGTTCGGGATAGAGTTCACCTTTAAAACTTACCTCAATTGAAATTCCAGGATTAGATTTATCATCCAATTCTACTTTTACATTATTTTCTTTGAAAAATTCAACAACGGATTCTTCGCATCCTATTGGCAACCACAAATAATCATCAATAATTTCAGAGCAAGAAATTATTCGGGGAATGTTGAATACCGGTAATCTCATACCCACTTTTGCATAGAAATCCGGATTCTTGAATGCAGCAATTCTTTTAATATAATTGATTACCTTTCCCGATAATTCCTTTATGGGAATATAAATACCGTTTTCTTTTACAATTTTTATTTCTGAGGGAAAATCATGTGATGTCAATGGTTTCGGGATCGGTCTTTCCCAAGGTTCAGTTTCGCTTGATTTGGAAAAATTACCCATGTCATGCTGGCTTCCATATTTAAAGAGTAAACTTTCAAGGAAGGGTTTATCAATCTTTTTTATATTTTGAAGAAATTCCCATTGATCAGGGTATGGCTCAAAGTTTTCATCAAGGAAAATAGAATTTCCTGTTTTGCGAGCTTGTCCCTGAAGGGGCAAAGCAACTAAATTGCCGAAACCTCCGTTTGGCATAGTATCTTGATTGGGGAAGAATCTGTCATAAGATTTGAAGGATATCATTCCCTTTCTTTCCATTGCCTCTGTAAGAATCGTGTTACCCAATCTTCTTGCCATGATTGCTTTGACTGATTCAGTAAAAAGAATCCATACATGGGCGCCATTACCGGAACGGGACCTTTCGATATAAGCCGGAATATTCCATTCTTTGCAAACCTCAATGTAGGCTTTTACATCTTCCTGAAATCCGTGTTCACAGTTCTTGTCATCGAAATCGCAACAAAGAAAATTACAGGTTTCATCTGGGAGTATGGCATATACTCCGATTACATCCTTTCCATTAGGGTCCTTACCCTCTAAATGCTTATAATAATCCTCATATTCAAGTGGCTTGAGTTTACGGTTTGGACAGTCAGAACATTTATATTTTGTCTTATTGCAGTATTCAGGATCCCATTCATTCAAGCACACTGGTTGATATCCACTTTTACCTGTTTTATTGCTGAACCATCTTTTTGCAAATACATCTTCACGACCCTTGAATAAGTTTTGAAATAAAGTCACTTTCTCTTGCAAAGAAAGATTGGAGACAAATTGAGGCTTTTTAACCGATGATTCATGAGATAAGTGTAAATCCTCGGCAAATTCCTTTTCAGGCACATGGATTCCATTCACTCGAAGCAAATCCTTTAGCCACTCAATTTCCTCTTTAAGAGCCTTTATTTCCTCTTGTCGAGTCATTAACTATGCAATTTTACATTATAATTCTTTATTTTTAACTGAGGATTTGAAAATTATTTGAACTATTAGAAAATTTATAATAGTTGAGATTATTTCTTTTTGCACTCAACTTTATTGTTGAGGGATTTGATAGTTTCAAGATATGCCTTTTCCACTGGTGAAAGCTCCCGTAGTTTGAATAGTTTATATTCCTTTTCTGCTTTTTCCATTGCTTGTTGATGACTCACTTTTCCTGCTCCATCTAAAAGTGCTTCACCTGTAGAGGAAAGAATATTGTCTAATTGTCGGACATAATCTTCCATATACATTGGTTTTCTCCTCATGGCCTGGATTTCTGCGAAGTCAAAATATCCGGAAACAAGATTATTCAATATCTTCAATTCATTTTCGCTCAAATAATTCTTAGCGATTTTTGCATCTCGAAGCGTTGGATGGTCACCGGTAAACGAGGTTAATCCCATCATATGTTGAGTAGCATCGGCTCTGTTGAAAATTATTTCAGCAGCGGTTTGTCCATGTGTGGCATAATGAAGTTTGTTCTGCACAATCTTAAAGAATTCCACTGAAATAGGTGAGCGGGGGTCATAATCTTTCGATGTGGCATAAAGATCAAGCACTTGCCGGTATAAAACTTTTTCGGATGAACGGATATCTCTTATTCTATCCAACAGTTCATGCCAATATGCACCACCACCATTTCCTTTGAGACGCTCATCATCCATGGTGAAACCTTTAATCATGTATTCTTTGAGCCTTTCAGTAGCCCAACGACGGAAATGAGTAGCAATCACAGACCGGATTCTATAACCTAATGATATGATCATGTCTAAGTTATAGAAAGTTACATTATAGGATTTTCCATCAGAGGCAGTTGTTCGGAATTTCCGAACAACTGAATTCTCTTCTAACTCTCCATCTTCAAATATATGTTTGATATGTTCGCTTATATTTGCCTTACTAGATTGATAGAGTTCACAGAGTTGTTGTTGAGACAACCAAACAGTTTCATCCGAATGTTTTACCTCAATCCGGGTTTTCCCATCTTCACTTTGATATATGATTATTTCATTATCTTCCATATCTACATTTTTTTATTTTATAGTTTGAAATCGGGGAGGCTGTTGATGGCTACTTCTTTGAGACTATCGATAGCCCTGGTGTATTTCTCCGTGTGCTTTAACCCTCTATGTCCCAAGAGACTGGCAACTGTCTTTATGTTGGCTCCATTATTCAGGATATTGACGGCAAAGGAATGTCTGGCACAATGCCATGTTATATGTTTCTCGATACCGGCTCTCTTGGTCCAATGACGCAGAGCTTTCAAACACATATTATGTGTAGGAAGAGGAAAGATTAGACTTTCACGGGTTTGTCCTTTAGTGGGTTCTCCAATTAATTTCAAAAGAGCTTCGCTAAGAGGAATCACTACATTACTTGCCGAACTGTGGCCTTTGGTCTTCACCTGTTCAAATTTCAATAGCTTGTTTGAATAATCTACATTGGAATATTTCAACTCTATCACATCACAAAAACGTAAGCCACTATAAAGGCAGAACATAAAACCTCTTCTTATCTCCGGACTTTCCCCTTCATAATGGGTATTCCACATTTTATCAATTTCCTCAAGACTGAGAATATCATGGAAGAAGATACTGATAAGAAGGTATTGTTAAATTCTCTCGTTCTTCCTTGGATATAGTTCTCAATTTTATAGCCTTATGAGAATTTGACAGAGGTTTATTTTTTGATTTAACCTCTGTTGAAGAATTGAAAATAGTATGTGGTTTATTGGTCTTCATTATAAACTCCTTCATATCTAACGCAAAACTACTACTTATATTTATAAAAACAAATTTTCAGTCTGGGTTGACAAAAACTAAAATAAAAAGTGTCCAACCATTTTGTGAACACCTATATGGTGAGCTGCTCCTTTCCGGTTAAAATAATCCGTCTGATGCTGTACTGGCTCCATCATATTCTTTCTCATCCAATGACAACCTGATAGATTTCAAGAAAGTTTCATCTTCTTATGACCCCTGACACTCATTATTTGACTGGTAATAAACTTCTTTGATAGATAAAGGTACTAAAATTCGTTTCTTTTTTATAAATTTCCTTTCCTATTTTATGGTGAAATATTTATTCCTACTCTATGAGATAGAAGTTACAATTAATTAAATTTGTAAAAATTATAACCTTTGATTGAAAACTTATGGAAGAACGGAAAGAAATAAATTTTGAGGATACAGAAGTTGCCTTAGGATGTGTATTGTCTGAATTAGCAGAAATAAGAGAAAAACTTGATTTTATTGTCACTAGATTGGGATTTGACACCATACAGTTAAAACCTATCTCATTGGAACAAGCTGCTGATTTTCTTTCTATATCTGAGAGAAATCTACGCAAATTAATGAATGAAGGCGAAATTGCCTATTACAAGCGTGGTACAAAAGTTTATTTCTTTGAAAAGGAATTGCTTGAATGGATCAAAGATGGTCGTATAGGAACGATAATTGAGAGAATGAGAAATTTAAACCGTAGGAATAAAAGATAAATCAATATGAAAATAAGTAGAAATGAATTATATGATCTTGTATGGACTTCTAAATTAAAGGGTGCAGCTGAGAAATTGAGAATTAAATCAACCGATCTTTCAAAGATTTGTAAAAATAATGATATACCTACGCCTACGAGCCATTATTGGATTCAATTAGCATTGGGAAGACCTGTCTCCAAACCTCTTTTACCGAACCCGGAAAATAATTATTCCATTGAAATCAATGATTCATCAAAAGAGACTAAACTTAAAAAAGATGGTAAGGCCAAGTCCTTCAACTCAGGAAGATATACAGAAGAACTGGATAAAATTCTTGAGAAAGAAGAGGCGGAGTGCTTAAAAAATAGAACCCCCCTGATCAGATTAGCCGAACAGGGAAAACTTAAAATAGATTTCCAATCCGATCCAAAAGAATGGAAGGATAAAATTTTAAAAGCTACAAGAGCCTTTCCTGTTAGTGAAACTCTTAATTCAAAGCGAAAAATTATATTAGATACCCGAACCTACCTATCGCTACAGCATTTACCTTGGGATGAGCAGCAGAAACATCCTCTAAATAGGAAAGTGCACCAAAGACTTGACATTGAAGTAGAAAAAGAAAACGAAATAAGAGCTCTTAAAATTTTTGATAGCCTCATATCTATACTGGAAGCATTGGGAGGCACTATGGTATATGAAAATCGTCAATATAATTGGGAGAAAAAAACAAATCAAGTGTCTTTTGAGAATACACGAGTTGCCTTACGAATCGTAGAAAGACTAAAACGTATCAAAAACACGAACCCTCAATATTCTTATGAAGGAGAATATAAGTTTGTAAGATCAGGAAAACTGAAAATTAAAATTGACGATGAGTATGTGATTGAAGATACCGAATACGAAAAACTTGAAGCTAAAATAGACAAGGTAATAACAAAAATTATCGAGTCGGTGAAATATAAAAGAAAACAAGAGGAAGAAAAACGATTAGCACAATTAGAGGCAATAAGGCAAGCTGAACTACAGCGCCAAGAAGAAGAAAGAAAACGAGAAATTCAAAGTTTAAAAAGTAAAGAGAAAGAAGAAATAATCAAACAATTAGCTTTAGTAAAAAGACTTAACATTTGGAAAAACATTAAGGAAAATATTATGCTTTTGCAAAATGAAATCCTTAATCACCCAGAAAGTATAAAACAGATTAACAATTTACTAGACACTTTACACAAGCTGGAAAAATTGTTCAATCCTTGTATTATACGGTCTGATGACTATATTCTTGAAGAAAATGATATTGAAGAACTTGCTGTGGAATTCTTTCAAAATAAAGACATCTCTAAACCTTTGACCCGACCCACGTTTTACTCGAGTTATTAAGTTATTAAAGAAAAAGATAATAAATAAAACATCTTTTCCCTTATTTGTTCCTTGAAAGACGCTTTGATGATTTGTCGTTTTTATTAAATTTGCAAGAATAAAGTAGTCATGTAGGCAGAAGAAAGGATAGAACTTGAAGACAAACTGGCCAAGGGTCTGAAAGAATCCTTTGAGAAGATGTTGCTTCGCAAGAGGTAATTATTCGAGAGCGTTGTCACATGTGATGAAAACGGGAAGGTAATCACGCTGACAGCCGAAGAGGCTTGGCAACTTTATAAAAAGACGAAATAACCTTCGAGTAGAACTCCAAATTTTACGTGCAATCTTACGTAAGATTAGTGTCTCTTTAAGTTCATGAGAGTCCACAAATGTCCGGTAAGCAGTTTATCCAGTTACTGATTATAAAGACATTGGAAGACATAGACAGACACAGACGGACAAACCATTCGTTTTGTTCTGGGCAGCCAACAACCCTTTAACTCTTTGAAAGTTAAAGGGTTTCTTCTTTCCGGGTAGCCAAAATAAATAGTCAATAAGAAAAATTTTAGATCATATTAAATATTTAATTCTAATTTGTATAATTATAATATAGCTATTAAAAGATAATTTGTATATTTGTACTTTCAAAATGGTCGACAATTGCGACTGTTCTGAAAATAGACTTTGATTGGATTAAGGATATTGGATTAATGATAATAGAAAGACCTTCATATATTCATAAACTTCTTGCCAAACAATGTAATGGTAAGGTGAAAATTATCACCGGATTACGTCGATGCGGTAAGTCTTTCCTTCTTTCGACGCTTTATAAGAACAGATTATTAAAAGATGGGGTAGAGGAAGACCAATTTATTGAAATTGCTCTTGACCGAAAATCAGGAATAAAATATCGTAATCCCAACCTCCTCTTTGACTATATCATAGAAGTGACCAAGGATACAAGTAGAAAATATTATGTCTTTATAGATGAAATACAGCTTTCATTCAAAGTAAAGAACACCGACATTGACGAGTCGATAGTGCCGGAAGAAGAAAGAGATTCCCTCTACACAACCTTTTATGATGTGCTTAATGATTTGATTGCACGTCCTAATTTAGATGTGTATGTAACCGGTTCCAACTCTCAAATGCTTTCCAAGGATATCATTACCAATTTCAGAGACAGAGGGTCGGAGATAAAGGTTTATCCTTTGTCATTTGCCGAGTTTCTGTCAGTTTCTGAGTTGGATAAGGTAGACGCTTTCGAGGAATACATCACTTATGGAGGAATGCCTCTTGCGGTTCTTGAAAAAGATGAAAGGGAAAAGAGAAAATATCTGGCTGATTTGTTTACGACAGTATATTTCAAAGACCTTGTGGAACGATACAAAATTAAAGATGTTGAGGTCTTAGGTGCTTTGACGGATGCGCTTTGTTCAGCCATCGGTTCACTTACAAATCCAAACAGGCTTGCAAATACTGCATCATCGTTGATTGCCAAGAATGTTACACGTCCTACGATTCAGAAATTTATTGGTTACCTTGAGGATGCTTATTTGTTTGAAAGTGCAAAAAGATGGAATGTAAAAGGCCGTAAATATTTTGATACCATACAGAAATATTATTCCACCGACGTAGGCTTACGAAATGCCCGACTAAATTTCCGTCAGCAGGAACGCTCTCATCTTATGGAAAACATTATCTATAATGACTTAATCCGCCGTGGATATTCAGTTGATGTTGGAATAGTCGAAATCACTAAAACTATAGAAGGGGTAAAATATCAATCCCAGTATGAAATTGATTTCGTTGTCAATACGGGTAACAACAAGGTATATATCCAATCGGCGCTCAATGTCGATACCCCGGAAAAGAAAACACAGGAAACTATGTCCTTACGAAACACCGGAGACTTCTATCGCAGAATCGTCATTGTTGACGGCAACCGCAAACCCTGGATTGAGGATGGCATAACCTACATCGGAGTTATCCCGTTTCTGTTAGATTATTCTATTATAGGTTAAACGATTAATTATCAAATTTAAGGAAAAAGGATTTTCTATCTGATTTAGTTTAATTTACCCTCAAGGGAGCAATGATAGGATACTAACTGATGAAGTATCAAAGGCTCACAATGCCGAACGAAGAGGTGATTTAAAAAACAAAAAGCAGATTTGGAGCCATAAAACTCATTTTCAAATCCTTATTCTATTAACAAAAAAGTGACGATATTTTTGATCACCTTTTCTTGGAAATATCAAAATAATATTACAAGATTATTTTGAACCTTTCCTAAAAATCAAGAAGTTAGACCAAGTATCACCAAATTCCAAAGTCTCCGTTCCAGGCACCCCAACAACCCTTTGATTCTTTGAAAGTTAAAGGGTTTCTTATTTTCAATAAGCAACCAGTAAGTAACTTTCAGCCGATCATCAGAAAAATTGTATTAACGAGGCTATCCCTTCTTTAATTTTTTTCGGAGTTCTTTATCGAAATCAGAGTCAATAATTTGGGTTCGGTTGAAAATATCATATTCCTTCTCTGCCTTCTCCTTTGCTTGTTCCGCTGATATTTTACCTTTGTCCGGAAGAATCTTATAGTCATTGAAAGTGAGAAAACGGTTTACGCTCTCCGCAAATTCTTGCATGGTGAAAGTATTGCGTCTTTCAATTTGACCTTCAATATAATCAAAATATTGGGTTACAGTTCTTTCCAATCTTCTTATATCTTTTTCAGAAAGATAATTCTTTGCTATCGATACATCAGATTTTAAGATTCTTCCGTCGGGGGCATATTTCCATGTTGTCAATCCCATATTAGGTTTGGAATGATCCGCGTTAGTATAAATGATTTCGGCTGCTGTCTGACCGGTTATCGCATAATGGAATCTATTCTGTACCATCGCATAGAAGTCTCGCGTTGTAGGAGAAAGAGAATCATAGTCAGTGCTACATTCGGCATAGATATCTGTTATCTGCTGCCAGATTCGTCGTTCACTGGCACGGATAGAACGGACACGTTCAACAAGTTCCCGGAAATAATCCTCTCCGAAAACAGCGTTCCCTTGTTTAAGCCGTTCGTCATCCATCACAAATCCTTTACGAATATACTCATTAAGGATTTTAGTAGCCCATTGCCGGAATAAAGTTGCTTTTCGGCTGTTTACACGGTATCCTACACTTATAATCGCATCAAGATTATAAAAGTCAATGTTCCTCTTAATTTCACGGGTACCCTCTTTTTGAACTATTTCCATTTTGGAAATAGTTGCTGATGGGTCTAACTCGCCCTCAGCATAAATATTACCAAGATGTTTATTAACGGCTGGTATGCCAACATCAAAAAGTTGTGACATACCCTTCTGGGTCAACCAAATAGATTCATCTTTGATTACAGCCTTCACCTGCTCCCGGTTCTCCGGCAGATTATAAAAAAGGAATTGTATCTCGTTCGGCATTAAATTAACAATTAAAAGATATTTACCTAACTACATGACAATTTTTTGAAAACATGTTGTCAAACATTTGATTGTCAATGTTTTAATATTGCAAAAGTCCTTGAAAATCAGTAAATTTAAAGAAAAGTTTGACCGCTTTTTCTATGATTTTTACTGCCTCCAAGGACTCGGACAAAGTTAACCAAATCCTTCCTGTCTTGAAAGAACATTTCGGAAATAATGTCAATCTCAACCCCATAAAGTATATGTCGCTTCTGCTCCATGCCCTTGTCATAGCCCAGACAGTGAGCCTTCATAAACTGGATAGCTTCATGCCCACAGAAGTCTGCAGGGGGTCCATTTCCGGACAAGCAACAGAGTGACGGACTATCAGATCCTCATCTGTTTTGACCGTCCCTAAGAGGGAATCGAGACTTATCGAAAGCACTGGCAGATCGAGACCCTCTTCAAAGGCTTGAAAAGCTCTGTATTCGATATACAGAAAACCCATCTGCATGACGCCGAATGCATTGCAAGGCTTCTAGCCTTGGTGTGCATAGCTTTTACCTGGCTTATCTCGTCAGAATTCATAAAGATATTTGTGTAAACCTTTAAAGATCTTGAAACATGGTTATGCTGAAAAGTCATTGGTCAAATATGGCCTCGAAGAGATTGCTGATGTCTTGGGCAGGCCTTTCAGAACACCAAATTTCGATATCTTTAAATTTTTGTCATGTAGTTAGATGGAATATTTAAAACTTCAAAATTCCATATCTCCATTTCTTCGGACAACAACTTTCTTTCCATTTACAATATAAATACCCGGTGAAAGATTCTCCGAATTCTGAGGAACACCCATCAGGTTGTAAATTTTGAGAGTTGAAGGATCTGCATTAATGCTTTCAATAGCGGCATTTATATTCAAGAATTCAGACCAAGGATAGGTAGTGGCATATTTTTCATAAGATTGAGCAGGTACAATTAGTTCACAAGTTTCAGTTGGCACCATATCAAAACACTCTCCTGTGCATACTGGAGGTTCAATGGCATCACAAATTATAGATTTCAAATTGTAATCACTATTAAAGGTCCCACTTCCAATTTTAGTGAGATATGCCGGTAAAACAACTTTCTCTAATTCCCAGCATGCGAAAAATGTTATTTCACCGAGTTCAGTTATGGTATTTGGTATTTCAATATTTTTCAGACTACTACAATTATAAAAAACTCCATTCTCCATAATCTCAAGAGATTGAGGTAACTCAATTTCTGATAATGCGAAACAAAATGAAAAACATCCTTCTCTAATAATTTTGAGGGATTCTGGAAGATTAATCGAAGATAAAGATTCACAATTTGCAAATCCTCCGATTTCTTCAACGGAATTTCCTAATTCTACTCTTTCTAATTCTTGAGAACCTGTAAAACTAAAAGGTTCAATCTTTATGACAGAATCTGGTATTTTAACTGTCTTAAAAGGACTGTAAGTGAAAGAGGATGAACCAATTTCTATGATATTATACACATTGCCATTATACTCCACAATTTCGGGAATCACTAAATCATAATTCCTTAATGTTTCATCCCATATATAAGCAGATACAGATACATTATTATTTTCTATAATTGAATAATACAGATTATCCACCATGAAATCATACCCTTCAGGTTGTGAAGGTGAAGAGAAACTTATTTCTTTTGTATTCCAATCAACTGTTACATTTAAAATGCCACCTTCCCAACTTTCAATTCTAAATTTACCGTCTGGGTGCATTTGAAATGTTACCGGAATATTGGAATATAATCTAAAAGTTGGACCTCCATAATATTCTTCATGTATAAATTGATTCCTATTCTCATTCCATACCAATGGAGTAGCAATGTTAAATTCTAAGGCATTATACGAAGTTGGTTCTATATCAAAACATCCTTCGTATATTCCCCGTATATCAGAATTTGGAACAAGGATGAATTCACGTGTATTCATTTCATTATCACCCTCATATACTATCATATCCAAATAATCTGAAGATTCTTCATTTTCATCATCGATTGATTTGAATGCTACTACTTGTGTGAGCCAATTTACAGTAACTTCCAATTTAATTCCCTCAAATGACACACAATCAGCATTTTTATCAAAATATTTTTTTGATAACATTAGTGCTGTATATGTTTGACCGGAGAGCAGACTGAAACAGAGGCCGCCAAATTGAGCTCCGCTCCAATCAGGTAAAGTGGTAATTACAAACTCTCCCATACTACCATTTGAGACATCAAAAACACCTTTATAGATACCTTTCTCTCCTCCTTGTGGTAGTAATTTACTATACTCACCTAATGTCCATCCATTTAGATTCCCAGGTATATAGAGACATTCGGGAAGGCTAGCTTCCAAATTCTTGTAATATCCGACTTTCATGTTGTTAAGGTCAACAGTCATGGTAAGATAGCCCCCTTCCCAATTTTCAATCATCCATGAACCTTTCCCATCTACACAATTACCCATATATATACCATCTGTTAATTCTGTGGGGACTGCAATATCTACATACTGAGCCGCTATACTACCTACGTCCCAATTACCTAATTGAGTATAAAATCTAAAGAATAAATCCCCTGCATTAATATAATATGTTCCGGAATAAATTCCATCTGCAATTTTAGATAATGGCATATTTGAAGTTTCGATACTCCACCCGGTTGGACTCCCCACCAAATAAATAGTTTCTTCGGGAATAGGCGATTCAATTTCAGTACTTTTAATTTCACAAGATGCCGTTAAATTTTCTGAAAGTCCCACAGTTTCAACAGTTATAGTTGTCTCACCTGGTGTCAATACACTAACATGACCGTTTTTACTTACAGTAGCAACAGTAGGATTACTGCTTATCCAATTAAGTTCTGGCATCTTCGCGTCTTCAGGAGATGTAATGACTCTAAGAGAAATTTCTTGCCCGGGATGAACTTCTAAAGAACTTTCTGATATCGATATTGCTTCCAGTTCTGGTTCTTTAGCACACACTGTTATTTGACATTCAGCTGAAAGAACTTTATCTAACTCTAAAGTTTGCACTCTAATGATTGTTTGACCATTGGCAATTGCATTACAATTCCCGTTTTTATCCACCATTATAATTTGGGGATCATCGGAAACCCAAACTAATTCAGGTAATGAAGCTTCTTCTGGAAAAGGATAAACTTCAATTTTGAAAGAATCTCCTTTAAAACATGAAATTATTTCTGGATTAACAAACAAAGCTTCTAATTCTGGTTCACCTAACACTTCCAGCGTTTCTTGTAAATGCCAAAAACTACCCCATTTTGAATCATTTTGATAAGAATACAAAGAACCGAATGGGATATTAACTATTGTTTTCATGTATTGGCTGTTTAAAAAACTTTTTACCTTTGGAGGTGTCATTGAAAAGCTGTAAATTTCTTCTAATACACTACTTTGTATACTAAGTTCACTTGCTTTCGTTACAGAGGGTCCAAAATAGAATGTTTTTAATTTTGATGTGCCTGGAAAAGGATTATTCTTACTGGAGTTGGAAATATTTCTACCCAAATATAAGGTCTCTAAAGCAGTAGTTGCTAGACTTTGTCCTGATATATATATATCTTTGTCTCCGTCATCAAATATTAAAACCTTTAAATTCTTACAGTCTTTTAAACATCCATCCATGTGGGTGACAGAGCCTGGTATAATTAAAGTCTCTAATCTTTCACAGAGTTCAAAAGCTTGTCTTTCAATAGTCTCTAAGCCTGTATTAAGAGATACACTAGTTAAGTTTTTACAACTTTTAAAAGCATAACTCCCAATATATTTAATTGTATTAGGTAAAATAACTTTATTTATATTATTTTTAGCTTCGAAAGCGCTACTTCCTATTCCCACAACTGTAAATTCATGTTCTTCGTAAACTATAGTGGCTGGAATATTCACAATGCTAGGATAAGTTGCTCCATATCTATAAGTTACAAAAACGGTTCTTTCATTAAAATCTTGTATAGAATATGCGTAATCATCTACAATAAATTCATAAGCTCTTCCTTGTAAGGATATAAAAATTAAAAGAAAAAATAATAATAATTTTTTCATAATTAAATATTAAAATTTTAATATCATAAAATGTAAATTGATAAATTTCATTAATATTATCACTAAAATTGAAATAATTTACAAACCTTCTTCCAATTCGGTGGTGTTAGATAAACTGTGTCTTTGATTTATTTACCTGGCAAAATGTGTTCTGCCCAATCAGGTATATATGACGTGTATTTTTTTACGAGATCGCCATTTGACAATCTAAATAATAGTTTAGCATCCTCCCCGTCTACAGAGTTGTCATAAACATAGAAACGATCTGCAATTTTAGATACTAATTCACAATTGGAAATTGATTTGTAATAGCGTGATATTATTTTTGAAATTGGCACATCATGGCCTCCTTCCATGACCCTATTAGCTATTCGAGAAGCATTGATTGAAGGATGATTTGTTGCAATAAAGAATATTCTAATAAAGAATCCGGCAGCTTTTGCTCTTAAAATAAAATCAATTTTATCATCTCCTGATAACACCGTTTCAAAAACAAAACTTGTCTTTTCTTTCAAACACTTTTCCCGAAGTTCTGTGCAATAATTAGCGGCTTTGAGCACAGCATCCCGGGAATTCCAATCGCCAAAGACATCATTCGCTATCTGGTCAGGATTAATATACAATACTCCTTCCGACCATTCATGGTGAAGGAATTTTTGAGTGACAGTGGTTTTACCGGATCCATTCGGCCCGGCAATAATTATCATTTCAGGTTTTATTATTTTATTTGTCACCGCAAATCTCTCTGATTTTTTCTGAATATTTAGCGTGTAACTCCACTCTACGTTTTCGCATGAATTCAGCCATTCTTTCTTCTGCCTTTTTCTTTTTGGCAATTGCTTCTTCAGCAGCCTCCTTCATAATACATTCAAGCATTTCGTCCGTTGGGTCTTCCCCCGATAGAAAACGATAGCTGTCTAATTCCTTCTCTGACATAAAATATAATTCTTCCAGTCACAAAATTACGAATTATTTATTAGACTTTGCCTTTAAATCAGTAATTCCCTCGTTGAAAAAATCTAAAGTTTCCTCTTTGCCCAACTGATCCGTGAGCTTTTCATAGCCGGAAAAGAGCTATGGAAAGTTGAGGGTTCAGTCCTTGTACAATCGATTTATAAACTTCATCTTTGGGTTTGTTAATAATAGATCTTTACCATATTGTATTTTCCTTTGCAAAATGAGGTATAACAGCCTTATTTGGTCTGTCTTTGGGTGAAAATGCTCTATTTCGCTTCAGCCTTTTCAAATACTATATCCTTGCTTAACGATACATTCCTTCCAATCTGGCTTATCACCATCCTTGCAAACTTAACATCCTTCTCTCATCTTTTCCCTTTAATTTCCAGCCTTAAAAATTAGTCCTCCAGTTATGCATAATTCAATCATACGCGAAAATTCAAAACGTCTAAAAAAATATTTCACTCCTTTCGATCCCATTTTGGGAGACCCCAACGATCCCGACCGTTTCCTCCTCAATATTCCTGGCATCAAAAAAATATATCTACCTTTAAAAATGAAGGAGATCCCATTCATCAAAATTCTAATTTCAAAGGGTACATTCCCCAGATTTATTCGTTCACAATTCTTTAAAGATAATTTTCATTCAATTGCCCATTTCCATGAGATATTTCATTCTTCCCGTATGAAGTACGATTTCCCTTTCTGGATATCTCAAAATTTCAATTCCTCCATAAATCTCAAGCCTTACCTATCCCTTCTCCGACATTTACAGAAAATCCGTTGGGAGAACAAGATAATACGACTAATCATCAAAAAAATTCCCGATTGTGATATATCCATCATAATCAATCTTTTCATTATATGGCATAAAGAATACTCTAAACCGTGCCTTAATGTCATGACCATCACAGATTCCTCAAAAAATAGGAAAATCCTCAGAGATTTCTTTCTAAATTCTAAGATAGATTCTTCATCACCTTTCTTTGAATTCTATAAAACCGAATTTTCTAATATATTATACTCTCCCGAAACCGATTCAAGATTATGGTTCGGTACTATTTCAAATCCTGATTTTTCAAGAGGCAGAAATTTCTCTTATCTTATACTCCACCAAGTCAGTAGGTGGAATGATAAAGGAAATGATAATATAAGAAAAGTTATCCGGGCAACCTTCCCGGTAGTTTCCAATGATACTGATTCGGTCATAATAATGACAACTGATCCTTATGTGAGAAAATCATTTATCAGAAAAGAATGGCTCGCGGCTGCTTCCGGAAAGTCTCCTTTTAAAACACTGACACTGCCATGGTACGAGGACCTGAACAAAATTTACAGGTTTGATTTCCGGGAAGATAAAATAGAGTTTCATAAAAATTTACTTCAATACCGCAACTGCAGAAAAATTCCTCACTTTCCTAATGTCGATGCCCGGTATCTTTATTCATTATGGCTTCGAGGATTACCCCTTGAAGTTATACACTGGTATGCTACTGAATCCTTATATTATAAATCACCATATCAATTCCTCAGTCAATTACCGGTTTAAAAGTTCCATATCAAGTTATGATTCCTGCTGGCTTACCCTATTCGGAGATTGGTATCCTTATTATATTCCCTGTCAATACTCTTAATGCAAAGATAACATCACTTCCCTTAAACTGTCCTTTAATTTTGCATCACTGGTTTCAAACTCCGATGTCCCGGGACCGATGAAGAAATATCGGTTTAGGATGGAACCTTACATC
>JAFLTT010000015.1 GCA_022509165.1 Muribaculaceae bacterium | reverse complement strand
TCCGATCTAGGATAGATACTTTCCTTAATACTAAAGTTGAGATTATTGTTACAATTCATGGATTGAGAGCACTAGAGATCAATAGAGACAGATATGAGGCTATTTATTCAAACAGTATCAAAGATACTATTAAATATTGGATAAAACAATCACCGTATTTTAAAATTCTTCATAAAAAATACAAAAGAAAGTATCAAAAAATTCTTAATTCAAATAATGTTAAAATTATAACGGTATCTAATCATTCAAAATATTCAATTAAATATTTCTATCCTAACTTTAATATTAAAGAAATATCAGTCAAATACAGTCCTAATACTAGTAAAGATATTATTAGTAATAAATTGAATGAGAATAAAAGCGAACGTTATTACCTTATTGTGTCTGCTGATAGATGGCTAAAAAATGCCTATCGAGCAATAAAGACATTTGAATATTTATTTGATAATTTTCTTATAGATCCTAATGTAAAGATTTTTATTACCGGCTTAAAAAAAGACAGTAAAATTTGGAAGAAAATTAAAAATAAGGAGAACTACAAATTATTCGGTTACCTAGAAAGGGAAGAATTGGAAAATTTATATGCTAATGCTTATGCTTTAGTATATCCTACATTAAATGAAGGATTCGGCTATCCTCCTCTTGAAGCAATGAAATATGGGACTCCAGTTTTAGCATCTGCAGTTACTTCTATACCGGAAATATGTGGTGATTCCGTATTATATTTTAATCCTTATCAAGAATTTGAAATCGCAAATAGAATTCTTCAAATAGAAGACGTAAATATCCGGAACCAATTTAGTGTGAAAGCATTACAACGTTTTAACATTATAAAAAATCAACAAGATAAGGATTTACAATCTTTGGCTGAAGAAATTATATCATAGTAAAACTTTTATGAAAAACAAATTCTTTAAGATTATTTATAAAATATTCTTGCCAAAATATAAATATGCAAAATTTTCAGGTGTGAAACTTGTAAAAATACATTTATTGCCACAACAAAATGGCCTACTGAGGCATATTTGATTGAAATAGGAGATAATGTACAAATTACGGAAGATGTGTATTTTCATACTCATGGTAGCTCACACATTTCTAGAAAAAAATATCCTAATTTTGATGTTTTTTGGTAAAATTAAAATTGGAGATAATTCTTACGTAGGCTTAGGAATTCATATAATGCCAGGGATAACTATTGGGAATAATTTTCTTATTGCGGCGAGTTCGATTGTAACACATTCTGTTCCCGATAATGAAGTATGGGGAGGTGTTCCTGCTAAATTCATTTGTAAAGTTGATGATTATATAAAAAAAATCAAAAATTCAATTTAGATTCTAAAAATCTAAATCTCAAGGGAAAAAAAATTATTGCTATCTTTAGAAGATAAATTTTTCATAAAGAAATAACTGGATAAAATCAATGGATAAAACACTAACTATTGTTTGTGGACCTTTGGTATCGGGTGGGGCGGAAAGAGTGATTTCTATTCTGTTAAATCCATTTGTAGAAGAATATAAAACCGTAAATCTGATAAAATGGAATCAAGGGAAAGATTTCTATGAAATAAATCCAAAAGTTAATGTGATTGATTTTACTAGTTACTCTAAGTCTAATAACATATTTAAAAAGATTTTCAAGTTTCCTTCACTAATAAAATCATTGCATACAGATATTATTATAAGTTTTCTTACACCTTATAGTTTATTGGTTCTAATAAGTATAATATTTACAAAATATAAGATTATTGTTGCCGAAAGATTAGATCCTAGACTTTTACCGGGAGGTGATATAATGCGTACGATAAGAAATATCCTTTTCCGTAGAGCAAATGGAATTCTATGTCAGACTAATTTTATTAAGGAACTCTATCCTAGATACTTACGTAAAAAAATTAAGGTAATATACAATCCTATAATTTTGTCAAAAGAATTAATTGGCTCAGCTTTAAATGTAAATAAAGAAAATAAAATAGTTGCGATCGGAAGGCTGCATCCCCAAAAAAACTATAATTTGTTAATAGAAGGATTTTCCCTTTTCAATAAAATAAACCCAAATTATAAAGTTGAAATATATGGGGATGGGGTCTTAAAAGATAAAATACAAAATCAAATCGATTCCAAGAACCTGCATAATAAAATCATTATAAAAAAACCTACTAAGAACGTTCATTCTGAGATTTTGGATGCGAAGTTATTTTTAATGACATCTGATTACGAAGGTATGTCCAATGCCTTAATTGAAGCCATGTGTTTGGGTTTGCCGGTTGTTTCAACTAAAGTATCAGGAGCAACTGATTTAATTAAAAATAAAAAAAATGGAATTTTAATTGACTCCAACCCAAATGATTTGTATGAGGCAATGAAATATATAATTACAAATGAAACAGTTCAAACAGAGTTCGGGAAAGAAGGTGCTAAACTTTATCACCAATTAGAAGTTAAAAAAATTTCAAAAGAATGGATAGATTATATAAATTCATTTATAAGCTAATTATACATAAGTTATTAAGGTATAATTAATTTAAATTCAAGAATTATTATGAAACTATTGTTCGTTGATAATTCATTAAAAGAATTAATGATATTTAGGGGTGACGTCATAAATCATTTTCTTAATTTGGGATATGAAGTAAATGTTATAGCTCCTGATAATTTGGAAAATCCAGAGAAATTGTATCCCTTCTTTAAAAAGATAAATTACTTCCCAGTGAAATTGGATAATGTAGGTAACAATCCGATTCATGATTTAAGTTATACCTTTAAACTTTTCAAACTATATAAAAATATAAAGCCGGATTATATTTTTCATTACACAATAAAACCAAATATATACGGTACTCTTAGTGCAAAAGCACTTAAGATAAAATCATGTTCGATGATAGCGGGATTAGGATCTTGTTTCTCAAATAATGGAATTGGAGATAGAATCGCACGATTTCTTTATAGATTAAGTCTAAAATATTCCGACAAAGTATTAGTTTTAAACCAATCTAATTATACTTTTCTTATTGAAAATAAATATCTTTCCTCAGATAAGATTATCCTTTTAGAAGGTGGGGAAGGTGTGAATCTTGATAAATTTAATTAATATGAAATTTTTAATGATATCCAGAGTTCTTTATGATAAGGGATATTCTCAATATATTGAAGCTGCCAAGAAAATTAAAGAGAAACAACCTGAACATGACTTCATTTTGATTGGAGAAATAGATACTGCCAATAAGAATCATGTTCCTGAAACAATAGTAAAACAAGATATAGAATCCGGGTATATCAAATATTTAGGATATCAAACCAATGTAAAAGAAATTCTAAAAGAAATTGATTGTGTAGTCCATCCTACCTATTATAATGAAGGATTGTCGCGGGTGTTAATGGAAGCTTTGGCTTTAAGAAAACCCATAATTACTACTGACATTCCAGGTTGTAGAGAAACTGTAATTGAAGGACTAAACGGATTCCTATGTATTCCTAATAACACAGAATCTCTGGTAAATAAAATAGAAAAATTTTTGTTATTATCCAACCAAGAACGTATTGAAATGGGAAAACAGGGGCGATTATTAGCTGAAAAAAAATTTGACATTAATAAAGTTTTAACTGTTTATGATAATATAATAAAAAATATATAATTTAGTTTATTAAAAAGCTCGGGTAAATGACTTCCCTCAATTTCCACACATCCACATATCCCTTCGTCATTTGCCCGGGCCTTTTTTCTCATATAATTTCTCTTCTATTCCTCATCCAATTCTTATTTCTCTTCCTATGCTCACAGTTACTATACTGAATCCTTATAAATCTATCATACCATTCGATCCTCCAAAACCTTTCAACATGGAGGATTTCTTTATTCTTACAGGTGTCAACGGCAGCGGAAAATCACAGTTGCTACAGACTATGTCGGATCGGGATTATATTTATGTAAGAAGAAATGGCAACTTGCTGGATAATATCATTTATCTCCCTTTCAATAATCTTCACCTGGAGGTGCCAAATAAGGCATCGGAAAAAGAGGTGGAAGATTTTATAAGCTCCATTTTTACAAGATTACAAAATCATCTTCATGACAACCCCTCAGTAGCCATAAATAATATAATAACTAGACAAGATGGATATGATCCTGATGCAATGGATCCTGATGATATTGCTTTTATTCATGCTGTAAGGGATAAAACAGGGAAAAGAATTGCAGACCTTTCTATAGAAGACTTAAAGAAAAATTGCGATGTTTCTTTCATCAATAAAAATTATGCTTTCTCATCAAATTTCGGATTAATATTTCTGAATTATCATAACCGTTATATCGATAATAAATTCCTACAGTTTCTTAATCAGCAAGGTCTTTCAAACGAGGTTCCTCTTTCTGATGAGGAATTCATCTCATATTATGGACCGGCACCTTGGGAATTTATAAATTCTTTTTTCAAAAAGCTTGATCTGGGATTTCAGGTCTCCTATCCCTCCTCTTGTGTGAAGGATGCTCCTTTCCATTTCACTATTAATAATGAAGAAGGTAAAGAACTTCATTATGATGACCTTTCTACGGGTGAGAAGTTAGTGCTTGCATTGGCTTTTATTATTTATGGCAGTGACTCCGGACTTGGTAAACCGGATATGCTGCTTCTTGATGAACCCGATTCTGGTCTTCACCCTTCATTGGCATCAAAATTATTCAAGGTGATTAAGGAGGAAGTGGTGGAAAAATTGAATATCCCGGTGGCTATCTCTACCCACTCACCTGTATCTCTGATTGCTGCCGGGGGTGTCCCGGTATATGAAATGAAAAAGGGTAAGATTCCTAAGAAAGTGAACAGCGAACGTGCCATTCTTTCGCTCTCTGGTGATATCCCTTATCTTAAAATTTCAACCGACAATAGACGACAGGTTTTTGTGGAAAGCGGCTATGATGTCTCTTATTATGAGTATATAAGAAATGCTCTGAGAAAATATAATCCTGAGGCGATATCATGCGAATTGGTTTTCTTGGAAACACATAAGGATAAAACTGCCGGATCCAACTGCGATGATGTGAAGAGAATAGTAAATTTGATGGGAACGAATGGCAATGACAGAGTATATGGTATTATCGATTATGACAACCACAACCCTTCTCACGACAATATTATAGTTCTCGGAAACGGTGAAAGGTATGCTATCGAAAATTATATACTCGACCCTTTGCTCTTGGCACTTTTTCTCATTCGGGAAAGAAAATGGAATCCGAGCGATCTGGGTCTCTCTTTCACTTCGATTGTAAACGCTAAAAGCCTGTCTCCAGAAGATGCACAGAAAATGGTGGATAAGGTTCTCTCCGATCTCGGGCTTGACACTGGACCAATGAAAGAGTATACATTAGTGAACGGATGGGAATTACATATTTCCCAATCTTTTTGCACATATCGGGGACATGATCTGGAAACCAAGATTAAGAATACTTACCCCTTCCTCAAAAGTTTTAAGATCGAGAATGCTCTTAAAATCGAAATAGCCAAAATAATCATCGATGATTTCCCCGAACTTCTCCCACAAGATTTACTCCTAACCCTCCAGTCAATTCATTAGCACTTCTCTTTCTCCCTTATCTGTGCACTGTGCTCTATGTATTAAGAATTATTCAATGGTGAATTATGCAATTGTGAATAATGCAATTGTACACTGTGCTCTGTGCACTGTGCACTGTGCTCTATGCTCTAGCTATTATACAGGATTCGCAGAACGTAATGTTCTTTAACAACTCCAACAACTCCAACAACTTCAACAACTTCAACAACTTTAACAACTCCCCTACACTATGAATATCCTTATCACAGGTGCTGCAGGTTTCATCGGAAGCGCTGTCTGCGAACGTTTCATAAAGAAAGGTTTTAATGTAACCGGTCTTGATAATATCAATTCTTATTACGATCCTCAGCTGAAATACGACCGATTAGCCGCACTCGGAATCAAGAAGGAGAATGTGGACTGGTATAAATTTGCCAAAAGTGAAATCCACTCGAATTTCTCTTTTATCCGCATGAATCTGGAAGACAATCAGGCTACGCAGATGCTCTTTGCAAACGGTGACTTTGACATAGTAATCAACTTAGGTGCACAGGCCGGTGTGCGATATTCTATAGAGAATCCCCATGCTTACGTGGAAAGCAACGTGGATGGATTTATTAATATCCTCGAAGGTTGCCGACATAACAAAATAAAACATCTGGTTTATGCCTCTTCATCGAGTGTATATGGTCTCAACGGTAAAGTGCCTTTCTCGGAACATGATGGAATAGCACACCCGGTGAGCCTCTATGCAGCTACCAAGAAGAGCAATGAACTTATGGCGCATGCTTATTCCAAACTATATAACCTCCCTACCACCGGTCTGCGTTTCTTCACTGTATACGGTCCTTGGGGAAGGCCTGATATGTCTCCTTTCCTTTTTATGGATGCTATACTTCACGACCGTCCTCTGAAAGTGTTTAACAACGGTGATATGTGGCGCGATTTCACTTATATCGATGATATTGTGGAAGGGATTGTAAGAATTGCAGATGTGATTCCGACACCAAATCCCGACTGGGATGAAAAAAATCCTGATCCTGCCACCTCGTCGGCTCCTTATCGTGTCTATAACATAGGAAATCAGAAACCTACCAGATTGATGGACTATATCAGCTGCATAGAGAAGGCTACCGGAATAGAAGCTAAGAAAGATTTCCTTCCCATGCAACCGGGAGATGTATATCAAACCTATGCCGATTCTTCTGCCTTAGCTGAGGCCACGGGTTTCTCTCCGAATACCGACCTCCAGGATGGTATCAACCGTACAGTAGAATGGTTCCGCTCCTACTTCAATTGCTGAAAGAATAATTAATCATGCGTCAAATAATTGATATTGCTACTATCATAAGCCAAGATTTGAAATCCAGATCTTCGGTTCATGATTTGTTACTTTTTATAAAAAACTCAAATTTAACTTCGGTGGAAATAGACTTCCTTAATGTAAAATTTGCCACAAGAAGTTTTATTGATGAGTATTACAATACATTCGAATTGCGTCCAATTCCTGGAATAGAAACAAGAACTGTAAATATTCCTACTGACATACAATATATATTTGATGCTGTAAAAAGAACCCAAACAAAGGTTAAACACTTATCCTTAAATTCATCAATAATTAAATGTAATAATGAAGAGGATTTGCGTAAAGTACTGACATCCCTTGCCCTCTGATATATAATCTATTATGATTATCCCGTAGATAACTCAAGGGCAAAAAGTAGGGACGTACGGCTCGTGCGTCCTCTGGAAACCAATTAGTTAGTCTTTTTAATCTCGGACACACGAGCCGTGTGTCCCTACTTTATCGTTATTCGTTCCCCGACATTCGTATTTCGTTCCCCGTCTGTAATACTATTCTACTTATTGTTTATTGTTTACTGTTTATTGTTTATTACTTAAGTCTCTGACTTATTGTTTACTGTTTATTGTTTATTACTTAAGTCACTGACTTATTGTTCACTGTTTAATGTTTAATACTTCTGCGAAGCAGCGTTTATTGTTTAATACTTCTGCGAAGCAGTGTTTATTGTTTCGAAGTTTTCAACTTTCGACTCTTTTTGATAAATTTGCGCAATTTGAAAATCAATTTTCAAATTACACGATTTTATGACCTTCATCCCTCGTATCTTAGCATCTCAGATTGAGAAAATCCAAAACCGGTATCAGGTTATAGTGATTACCGGCCCTCGACAAACCGGCAAAACCACCCTGGCTCTGCATCTTTTCCCGGATTTCCCTTACTTCAACCTGGAAGATCCTACAATCAGGGAGTTAGTGGAAGCTGATCCAAGAGCTTTTATTAATAATGGACCGGATAACATTATTATCGATGAGATTCAACGTTTTCCAACTCTCTTTTCTTATATCCAGGTCTGTGTCGACGCCAAGCCTCAAAAGAAATTTATTATCACGGGGAGTAGCGATTTCCTTCTCATGGAGAAGATAACCCAATCCCTTGCCGGTAGAGCCGCGCTATTCACTCTGCTTCCTTTCTCTTTCAAAGAAGTGGAAAGTTATATCCATTCTACCGGAATCAACGAGATTATCCTTAACGGTTTCTATCCCGGCGTCTTGGCTAAAGGAATTGAACCTCGCGTTTTCTACGCCAATTATTATGCCACTTATGTAGAAAGGGATGCACGACAAATCAATAGCATTGATAATCTCGACTCTTTCCGACTTTTCATTAAAATCCTGGCGGGAAGAGTGGGCAGCGAATTCAATGCAAATGCCCTTTCGGCCGAAATCGGGGTAAGTGCACCCACTATTAGAAAATGGCTTGGTATTCTCAAGACTTCTTACATAGCGTTTTCTCTCCCTCCTTATTTTGCCAACATCGAAAAACGACTTACAAAAACACCTAAAGTTTATTTTTACGACACAGGTCTTTTATGTTATCTTTTAGGCATTACTTCGCCTGAAATTCTTTTGACTCACCCTTTGAGAGGACAAATTTTTGAAAATCTGGCCATCGCTCAGATGGTAAAGGAAAAATACAACTCTCAGGCAGGGTATGAACTATGTTTTTATAGGGAAAATGGAGCTCGAGAAGTCGACCTCTTAAAAATCGTAGCCAACGATATTTTTCTCTATGAAATTAAATCGTCATCAACTTTCCATAAAGATTTCAGGAAAAATTTAATTTATCTTGAGAATCTTTTAGGAGACAAGATAAAAGGCGCAACCGTGGTATACGATGGTCCATCTTTACCTCCGGTGGCCATAAATGTTAAGGATATTTAGTCTTTCCGCCTCTCCCCTTCCCTCAGATTCAACTCCAACAACTCCAAACCCAATGAAACTTTTACGCATCTTATTCCTGGCTATCGCAGCCGCCTGCTGTACATCCGCGTCAGCACAAATATATGAGACTATCAACACTCTTCAGTCTGTACTTTCCCCGGCTCTTTCGGGTGCGGGCAATTACAAAGGTTATGTGGAGGCCGGTTATTCCCATACTCTGTCGAAATATAATGGTGATTTCTTTGAAATCAGTACTTCGCAAGGATACCAGTATAATAATTGGTTTTACATGGGAGCCGGTCTGGGGTTCGACCTTCTCCTATCCCACCCGGGTGTACATTGGGGCGAAGGTATTCCTCCTGCCGGGAATCCGGAGGTGACCAAAACAGGACCCATGCTGCCTCTTTTCGCTGATTTCCGTTTTCTGATCGGCGACACTTCTCATGTATCTTTCTTTCTCGATCTCAAGGTGGGATGTTCTTTCCTGCTCACAAATAAGGTGATTGCAATTGGCGACGGTTATCTGACCAATAAGGAGTATTTCTTCTTGAATCCTTCAATAGGTGTGAGGGTGCCGTGCAATAAGAAGAATCCGAAACAGGCGGTGGACGTGGGCGTGAAGTATAAGTTGCTCACTTCCAATTATTGGTACAACACCAACAATAACATCACTCTCCAGGCCATCGGCGCTTTCATCGCCTTCGAATGGTAGTTAGCGCTACGCTTAGTCGCTTCGCTTAAAGTATTAAACAATAAACAGTAAACAATAAGTAGAATAGTAATATCCTGCGATAAACGAATTACGATAAACGAAAAACGATAAACATAGTTTTATCCTGCGAAAAACGATTAACGAATAACGATAAACGATAATAGTATGGGGAAGGATATCAAATTAGAACTTTCCGAGGATTTTGGAGTCGATATAATGAAATTATCCTCTTATCTAGAGGGGAAAAAATGTAATATGGCCATTATTACACAGATCGTAAAATCCGGAACGTCTATTGGAGCTAATATATACGAATCCCTATATGCTGAAAGTGATACGGACTTTATTCATAAATTAAAAATTTCTCAAAAAGAAGCATCAGAAACAAGGTTTTGGTTGAAAATCTTATATAGATCAGGATATATTGATAATAATTATTATCATACCCTTCTGGAAAAATGTGAAAGTTTAATCAAAATACTTTCTGCTATAATAAAATCCACCAAACAAAACAGTATATTTTAAAATTTTGAATAGGTTTAAAGCTCTAAGCGATTTATTAATTTTCAAAATCAGCATATCTTAAACTATTGAATAGTAAGAATAGTAGAATATGGTTTATTAATTTACAAAATCAGTAAATCCTATTCTACTTAATGTTTATTGTTTAATGTTCATTGTTTAACTTGTTTACTGTTTATTGTTTATTGTTTAATGTTCATTGTTTAACTTGTTTACTGTTTATTGTTTATTACTTAAGTCTCTGACTTATTGTTTATTATTGTTTAAACTTGTTTACTGTTTAATACTTAGCCAGTAACCCACTTACTGTTTATTGTTTATTGTTTATTGTTTTATTTTTGCCATGAAAAAGGAAGCCAAAATCTTCGTGGCCGGTCACCGCGGTATGGTCGGTTCAGCAATCGTAAGAGAACTCAAAAGACAAGGTTACACAAACATCCTAACCCGTACCCACGTCCAACTTGACCTCACCAATCAGCAAGCCGTAAATGACTTCTTTGAAGCAGAGAAACCGGAATACGTTTTCCTGGCTGCTGCAAAAGTAGGTGGCATTATCGCCAATTCAAACGCACCGGCCGACTTCATGTACCAAAACATGATGCTGGAGATGAACGTGATACATGCAGCCTGGAAAAACGGAGTGAAAAAATTGGAGTTTCTGGGTTCCTCATGCATCTATCCTCGTCTGGCTCCTCAGCCTATGCCGGAATCATGCCTGCTAACTTCGTCATTAGAGCAAACCAACGAAGCATACGCTCTGGCCAAAATCAGCGGTCTCAAATATTGCGAATACCTCAACCGGCAATATGGCACTGACTTCATTTCAGTGATGCCTACAAATCTTTACGGTCCAAACGATAATTACCATCCCCAACATTCACACGTGCTTCCGGCCCTGATCCGCAGATTTCATGAAGCCAAAGAAAACGGTGCGAAATCAGTGGCATGCTGGGGCGACGGTTCACCTCTGCGGGAGTTTCTCTATGTAGATGATCTCGCAAACCTGTGCGTGTTTCTTATGAACAATTACAGCGGGAATGAAACAGTGAATGCCGGAACCGGAAAAGAGATATCCATCAAGGAACTTACAGAATTAGTGGCCGATATCGTTGGTTATGAAGGCAAAATAGAATGGGACACTTCTAAACCAAACGGTACTCCCCGCAAACTTCTCGACGTGTCGAAAGCCACTGCCCTTGGCTGGAAGTATACAACCGAACTCCCCGAAGGTATAAGACTCGCCTACATGGATTTCCTCAATAATCCGATGCGGGCCGAAAGATAAGAGCCCCTCCCCAAAATAAAATTTAGGCGGAGGGATTATCCTTGCAACTTAAAACTAATTTAACTAACTTTGCAGCAAAGATTCGCGCACGTGGCGTAATGGTAGCCGCGCCAGACTTAGGATCTGGTGTCTAACGACGTGGGGGTTCGAGTCCCTTCGTGCGCACCATGTAAGAGCACACAACTGAACTAAAAAGCAGAAGTGGCTCTTTTTGTTTTATTTATACACTCTCCTTCTCTCCTCCTACGCTCGATAAAATGAAATATATCCTTATATTAGGCGACGGAATGAGCGACCTGCCGGTGGAAGCTCTCAATGGCAAAACACCTCTACAGGCTGCTAACACTCCTTGGTTTGATTTCCTGGCGGCAAACGGTAAAACCGGCCTGTTGTATACTATCCCTCTCGGTTTCCCTCCGGGCAGCGAAGTAGGCAATATGTCGATCCTGGGCTATGACGTGAAGGAATCTTTTGAAGGCCGCGGCCCTCTCGAGGCAGCAAGTATCGGTTATGAAATGGAGCCCGACGACCTGGCAATGAGATGCAACATCATTGCCACAGATAAAGAGGGAAATATCCTGAATCATCACGGAGGAAACCTGTCGACCGAAGATGGTCATGAACTTATAAAGTATCTCAATGAACACCTCGGTAACGATCGTGTACATTTCTATCCCGGTATACAATACCGTCATCTCCTGGTGATAAAGGGTGGAAAGAAGGACCTCAATCTTTTTCCTCCCCACGACCATGTGGGTGAAAATACCGAGACTTTACTGGGCGTCACCCTTGACTCCGCAGCCGGCAAACCGATGGAAGTCACCGCCCTGCTGCTTGCCGACATCATCCGGAAATCTAAAGATCTACTTGAAAACCATCCTATAAACCTTCAGCGTAAAAAAGAGGGGAAAGAGATGGCAAACCTCATATGGCCTTGGAGCGAGGGTTACAGACCCCGCATGGAACCTTTGAGCACCTCTTTCCCACATATCAAAGGTGGAGTGATGATCACTGCCGTAGACCTTCTTAAGGGAATAGGACACTATGCCGGATTAAAACCGGTGAATGTGCCGGGTGCAACCGGTCTGGCCGACACCAACTATGAAGGAAAGGCTCAGGCTGCTATCGATGCTCTCAAAGACAATGACTTTGTGTTTGTGCATGTGGAGGCTACCGACGAGGCAAGCCATGACCGGGACGTCGCCCTGAAACTGAAGACAATAGAATTCCTTGACCACAGAATCGTAAGACCCATTGTGGAAGCCTCGGAAAAGATGCAGATACCGGTAAGAATCGCTTTATTGCCTGACCATCCTACATCAGTAGAGAGTGGTAAGCATCTTTCAGACCCCGTGCCGTTTGTAATTTATGAGAAAGGTGCAGAAGCTGACGAAGTCACTAAATTCGATGAAGAATCTTGCCGGAAAGGTGAATACGGTACTCTCCAACCCTCAGAATTCATTCAAAAATTTTTATATGATTATCCCCAATAATATCCCAATCGACAGATGTAGGGACGCAAGGTCTTTGCGTCCTCTGATAATCAAAAATTTTTAAGTAACAGCTGAAAATTTTATGAAATATTATAGCACACGCAGTCCTCAATGCACTGTGACCCTCGATGAGGCAGTAATCTTAGGACTCGCTCCCGATGGCGGACTCTTTATGCCTGAAGAAATCAAAAAGTTGCCGAAGGATTTTTTCGATCATATTGAGGATTTTACACCCCGGGAAATTGCCTTCAGTGTTGCCGATGCCTTATTCGGTGAAGATATACCTCAATCTGATCTGAGAAGGATTGTAGAGGAAACGGTGGCCTTCCCCTGTCCTGTAGTAGAGGTAAATAAAGATATTTACGCCCTCGAACTTTTTCATGGTCCCACCCTGGCTTTCAAGGATTTCGGAGCCCGTTTCATGTCACGTCTGCTAAGATATCTGATTGAAAAGAGAGGTGACGGTAAGAATGTGAATGTGCTTGTGGCCACAAGTGGCGACACCGGTTCGGCTGTAGCCAACGGTTTTGTGGGAGTCAACGGCATTAATGTGGTGATACTTTACCCGAAAGACAAGGTGAGCAAAGCACAGGAGGCGCAGTTCACCACATTGGGCGAAAATATCACGGCCCTTGAAGTGGAGGGAACCTTCGATGACTGTCAGCGTATCGTGAAGGAGGCTTTCAATAATAAGCAGCTCAAAGAGGAATTCTTTCTCACTTCGGCCAATTCTATCAATGTGGCACGCCTTTTCCCTCAGACTTTCTATTATTTCCTGGCTTATGCACAACTGAAGGAAAAATTGGCCGGCATGAACTGGGTGGTGTGTGTGCCCAGCGGTAACTTCGGAAATCTCACGGCAGGAGTGGTAGCCAGAGAAATGGGACTTCCAATTTCACGATTTATTGCCGCCAACAACGCCAACAATGTGGTGTATGAATATCTGAATTCAGGTGTATACAGTCCAAGGTCAAGTGTTGAAACTGTAGCCAATGCCATGGATGTGGGAAATCCCAGCAATTTTGAACGTCTTATCGATATTCTTAAGGACCATGAAGGGATGAAGAATCTTATCACAGGATATTGGTTCTCTGATTCTCAGATAAAGAAGGCGATAAACGAATGTCTGGAACAAACGTGCTATCTGCTCGATCCCCATGGTGCCTGTGGATATCTGGCTCTGGAAGCAGACTTGAAACCCGGGGAAACCGGCACTTTCCTGGAGACGGCTCATCCTACAAAATTTAAGGAAACTATAGAAGAAGCCACCGGCAAAACCTTCGAGCTTCATCCTCGCCTTAAAGAATTCCTGAAAGGCACAAAAAACACGTTGCAGATACAACCCTCTTTAGATGCCCTGATCTCTCTCGGGGTGCTCAAATAGCCGGGTATTCGTCTCCAAGTGAATTCTTGATCTCCCCCTCTCTTTCAGAGAAAACTATATGTCAAAGGAGGGTATGTTTCAGATTTTGAACATACCCTCCTTTGCCATATTTAAATCATTCTCTTATGCCTTCTCCTGGGCATCTAACAGAGCTATCTTCTCCTTGATTTCCTCTGCCTCAGCCTTCAGTTTCTGGATCTTCTTCTCCATCTCCTTCACCATGCTGTTGCCGGCATTGCTCTTAACATTGAAGAATCCGAGATTATTTTCGATTGTCTTTGCTTCAGATATCCTTGATTCCAGAGCTCTCACAAGTTTGTCTCGCTCACGGCTCATGCGGCCCTCTTCGGCAGCAAATTTCTTGATATCATTTTCATATCTCCTTACTCTCTGGCGTGTCTCACGGATATCAAATGCACCGAAGAGTCGATCGAGTTCTGCACGGTAAGCCTGGTTCACCTCATCCTTATCCTTGAATGGCACATGGCCTACATTCTGCCATTCAGCCTGAAGTTCACGGATGGTGCTGATTACATCGTTGCGGTCTTCCTCCTCCGAAATCTCCTTAAGTTTTGCAATGATATCCTGCTTGGCCTTCAGGTTGGCAGCCTCCTCGGCTTTCTTCCCGCTGAAAAGTTTCTTGCGGTTGCCATAGAATTCATCAAGGGCATTGCAGAATCTCTTCCAGACTTCGTCGCCCTGTTTTCTGCGCACCACACCTATCTCACGCCATTCTTTCTGCAGTGCCTGCATCTCATCCAATGCACCCTTTCTTTCGAAATCGGCAGCAAGAGCTTCGGCCTTTTCACATAAAGCCTCTTTTTTCTGGAGATTATCGCGGCTTTCTTCCTTCATCTTCTTGAAGTAGTCAGCTTTGGCAGTAAAGAATTTATCGCAGGCACTACGGAAACGGGCAAAAAGAGCATTGTTGACTTTGCGTGAAGCAAATCCAAGCTCTTTCCAGGCTGCCTGGAGGTCAAGAATCTGCTTGGTAGCCTCATCCCAGTCGGAATAACTCTTGAAGTTTTCCATATCGATAGCCTCTACCTTTTCGCAGAGTTCAGTCTTGGCTGTTTCGTTGGCCTGCTCGTTTTCCTTCTTATTCTGGAAGAAATCCTGATGACGCTTGTTAACCACTGTGGAAGCCTCTTTGAACTTGTTCCACATCTCCTCACGTACATCGCGGGCAACCGGGCCTATTTCTCTCCATTGCTCATGCAAGCCTTGAAGAGTGCGGAAGGCCTCAAGCACATCTGCTACCTCAGCGAGGCCCTGAGCCTTCTCAATAAGCTGAGACTTTAATTCAAAGTTTTTCTTGAAATCAAGGTCACGGAGTTCTTTATTAACTTTCAGTCTGTCGTAGAACTGCTCCACGGCCAACTGATAGTTTTTCCATAGTTCCACCTCAGAACCCTGGGGCACTTCTCCGGCAGCCTTGAATTCCTGCTGTAACTGCTGGAAGGTGGGGAACTGCTGATTGATGGTGTCGATATCCTCAGAGATATTCTTGATCTTTTCTATTATCTCATACTTATCAGCCAGATTTTTCTTCCGCAATTCTTCGCGTGCTTCAAGGAATTCATTTCTCTTCTCCTTGAACTCTGCCATAAGATTCTTGAAAACCTCTTCAGTCTCATCGGGTGAATATGAGAAGGCTCCTATATCATTACCGGCTGCTATGAATTCTTCCTGTTCTTTCTCTCTGGCTGCATTCAGGATAGCATAATAGGCCTGCTTGATGGCGGTGACTTCCTTATGTCGCTCCCATTCAGCATTGTCTACTATCTTCGTGAGTGCATCCAGTAGTTCTTCCTTGCTCATCTGATGAAACGATTTCTCCTGAACCTTCTCCTCGTTTTCTTCTTCTGCTGTTTCCTCATCTGCAAAAGCGGCAAGATCCAGTGAGGGTGATGACTCTATGGCACAAGCGTCGTCACACTCTTCCTTTTCCTTTACTTCTGCCTCAGGCTCTTTTGTTTGTGTCTCTTCTTCCTCTTCTGAAATCCTGTCGGCTGCCTCGGCTAAATCCATCGAAGGTGATGAATCCAGGGCACATTCATCGCTGCAGGTCTCAGCAGTGGATTCTTCGATTTTCACAGTAGGGTCTGCTTCCTGAGCGGAAACATCTTTTTTCAGAGGTTCTTCCGTATTCAACGGGAGCTTTTCGTTCTCATTCATTATGACAAGGTATTAATGCTTACAGGCGGAATCATTGTGATCCGCCCTTTAATTTTCCAAATTTAACTATTTTTTATGATTTTCGCTGATATTATTTTCACATCTTCCAAAGGCCGGTCGTGGGAATCGGTTTCAACCTTCTGGATTTTTTCCACCACGTCCATTCCCTTTACCACTTCACCAAACACGGTGTAAGCGCCATCCAGGTGTGGAGCACCTCCCTTTGTGATGTAATCATTTTTTATATTTTCGGGTAGTACCCTGCTGTCGACGCTTTCTTCGGTTTTCTTTATTAGTTCCTGACGCAGGTTTTCCAGTGCTTCACTATTGCCTGCTGCCTGGAGCTGCTGTATGGTATCACGGTTTTCATTCACGAGTTTGCGGAATGTATTCTCCAGTTCCTCCTGATGCTGACGCATCTTCATGGCCTCAAACTGCTGTTCGGTCATTTTTCTGCCGGTGACGATATAGAACTGTGAACCTGAACTTCTTCTTTCGGGATTTACCTGGTCGCCTGTACGGGCGGCTGCCAAGGCACCATATTTGTTGTAGTGTTTCGGGTAATCTATCTCGGCCTCAATGGTATAGCCGGGATTACCGCTACCCAGCATCTTGCCCGGTGCCGCATCTTTTGAATCAGGGTCACCGGTCTGAATCATGAAACTGTCTATCACTCTGTGGAAGAGCAATCCGTCATAATATCCATCCTTCACCAGCTTAACAAAATTGTCGCGGTGCAAAGGGGTGTCATTATACAGATTCACCACTATGTCTCCCAATGTGGTTTTAAGTTCTACAAGTACGCCGTCGGTATTTTCCATTCCTTTTTTTTCTTCAAGTGTTTGAGCACTCACAAAGTTAGCAAAAAATGTCATAATTGCTAACAGATATATATTAAGAGAAAAAGGTTTCTGCATTTTATTTCTTGTTTTTGGCAAAAATATAAACATTTTTCAAATAATAAAATAATAATCCGGAAGTATTTGAAAAACTTCCGGATTATTAAGAGCCCTTTCCCCAATTTATTAAATGATTATTCGTAAAAGTATCCCACAGTGTTTTTTCTATGGCTTCTCCCCCCAAATGTTGGGACACACGGCTCATGTGTCCTCGCGTCATACAGATTTGTTCGCGCAATGAGGGAGAACGGAGCTCTTCTATAGGGTCACCATATAGGGGTAACTGTAAAACCTTTTGATTTCAAACCTTCGAGTATACCTTTTTCACCGGCAAGGTGTAATGCTCCCACCACGATAAACGATGGTGTTTCTTCAATTATACCGGGCAGTTTCTCCATCCAATCGGCGTTGCGTTTGTAAAGTATGAGTTCCATAAATTCCGGATTCTCATCACTCTCTTTCTCGAGTTCTATCATAGCATTGAGATCTCTATTCTGATAAGCCTCTGATAGTTTTTTTGCCGCATCCATTGCATCTCCGGGATTTTTCAGGATGTCAATCAGTCCCTCAGCCTGGACTGTGAGCGGAGTCATGTTAAATAATACGTTGCCTTGATATTCCGGAGTTTCAAGTGCTGCAATTTTCTTGCCCTCCTGCACTCCTTGTTGAAAGAAGAAAGTGTCAAGCTGCTGACTTGGATCAAAGCCGGGCATTACCTGGTTGCTCATTCCTACGGCTACCATAGTTGTGACTGCCGTTGGCTTAAGTTGGTCGAGCATCTGTAACTGCATTCCCGGCATTGGCGCCCATTTCTGAAATTCTGCGTTCAGGGCATCCATATCCTCTCCGGCAAGAAGTACTGTAAGGGTGCTATCGGCCGGTGCCATCATATATGGCTGAAGGGCCAATGAGAGTGCCATGGGATCTATGGTCATATCTATTTCTCCCACCACCTGATCAGTCTGGTTGAAATATTCCATCACACCCGATTCTTCCACTATACTGATCGGTGAAAGATGATGGCTACCGAATACGTATGAAGGAGCCTTTGCCCCGTTGCCCTCTACTTTATAAAGTATCTGGGCATCAACAACTGAAATACCGGCGATTAGTAATGCCGACAGTGCTAAAATTGTTTTTTTCATAATCAATTCTCGCTTTGTAAAAGTTTATAATAATTCATGAATTTCAATAATTGGAAAATACCTATAGCAAGACCTATAACGCCTCCTACAATCATGCCGAAAATAATAAAATTATCGGCATCATACAAAAGTGCTAATAGCACGCATGCACCTATGGCCAAAGGCATACCTATGGCTACCGCTATTTTATGGATACGCCAGTTGCGCGCGGCCTTACTTGCTATTTCACTTACCGTAGAGTTGTATAAATCAATCTCTTGCACTTTTATCATCAGATAGGTGTCAATAGCTGCTTCTGCGGCTAAAAACACTCCCCAATAAATGGCCGTGGCAAGCTTGTATTTCTCCACTGCGAGAGGATTTAATAATATCAGAGCCGACATATACACAATCATCACCAGTGCCAGAATGATAAATATGCGGTATCTTTTCACAAGCCTTTCACGGGCTGTCTGATATCGGGACGACATCGTTTCACGTGCGAGCCTGCGATTCTCTTCTTCGAGCCGCTCCACTCGAAAATTGAGTTCTTCCCACATAGTCTTTATATCTTTTAATTCTTCCATGTTTTAGTCTTTTTCAGGATTCATCCGTTCCAGTTTCTCCTTAATTCTTTTTAATCTTGTTGCAATGGTATTTCGGTTTATACCCATCATCTCAGAAATCTCCTCATAATTTTTCTCATCAAGCCACATCAAAATTATGGCACGGTCTTCATAATTCAGGCGTCCGATGAGTTTATGCATGGTACGATATCTTTCCAGATATTCCGAATCATTCTCTGCTGGAAGGAACAACGCTTCCTCAATCGGTACTTTATTTTTACTTCGCTGCTCTTTTCTCTGATAGGAAATGCAGGTGTTGAAGCATACTCTATAGATCCACGTAGACAACGAGGCATCGCCACGAAATTTTGTCCATCCTTTCCACAGATAATAAAGCACTTCCTGCCTCAGGTCTTTGAATTCATCAGTATTAGTGGAAAAGTAGTAGCAAATTTTTGTGATGATGCCTCCATATTCTGCAATGGCATCTTCAAATTCCTTTTCTATATCTTGATTCATCATAATAAAACCAATGATAAGACGCCCGGATCCTAAATTAGTTTCACACCCCCACTCATTTTTTTATATGATCATTAATTTTGCAAGATTTTATGGCAAAATTTTGTCTATAACACAACTTTAACTAAATTTGCACCACAAATTTAATAACTCAAGAAAACAAGAAAAAACAACAAATGATTATCGTACAGGTTAAAGAGGGCGAAAACATTGAAAAGGCTCTCAAGAAATTTAAACGCAAATTTGAAAAGACTGGTATCGTTAAAGAACTTCGCAGACGTCAGGCATTCGAAAAGCCTTCGGTGACAAACCGTAAGAAAATGATTAAGGCTGCCTACGTACAGCAACTCCGCCAGGCTGAACAGTAATCCGGAAACCACTGTTTTACAGACGAAATCATTTTTTAATATAGAATACTATCCCATCGAGACCGGGTCAATTTATTGCTGACCTGGCCTTTTTTCATTTTATAAACTTTGATAAATCGTTTCCTTGATTATCTGCGGTATGAACTGAATCGGGCTCCTCTCACTATTGAGGCTTACAGAACCGATTTAGAACAGTTCTGCAAATGGATTTCTCCCAAAGATCCATCGGAGGTAGACTTCATTTCAGTCACTTCTTCCGATGTGAGAGCCTGGCTTGCGGCAAGAAGCAAGCAGGGCGATACTCCCCGTACTTTGCGTAGAAAAATCATCTGCCTCCGCTCGCTCTTCCATTGGATGATGAAATCGGGCATTATATCACATTCCCCTCTTACTGATCTGCCTTTGCCTAAATTGTCCAAACCCCTGCCTGATCTGATAAAACCCGTAGAAATAGAGGAGGCAATCCGAAGTATCGAAGAGGATGACAAGCTGCCGGAACTTGATAAGGCTCTGAAAGTATTAGTGCTTGAAATACTTTATAGTCTGGGTATTCGGCGCGCTGAATTAATAGGAATAAATGATGAGGACATCTCTTTCTCCTCAGGAGAATTGAGGGTGACAGGAAAAAGATCTAAGCAAAGGATAGTACCGGTACCTCAAAAACTGATGGCCAAAATTCAGGAGTGGCAGAAACTGCGAGACCGGGAGAGCCTACAATTGGAAGATAATCCACTGTTCGTTATAAAAGGCAAGAGAATCACTCCAAATCAGGTGTATCGAATTGTGCATGAGGCATTAGGTACAACCACTGCCAGAAAAAAGAGTCCTCATGCCTTGAGACATTCTTTTGCTTCCGCCATGCTCAACGGAGGCGCCGAGATAGATTCCGTGAGAGAGTTCCTCGGACATGCTTCTCTGGCCACTACTCAAATATACACCCATATTTCTCTCAATGAGATTAAAAAGGCTTATTCCAATGCGCATCCACGCTCTCTTAAAGAGTCGAAGGATAAAGATTCGTGAGGTCAAAATCAATTATCCATAATTTTTCTCATAACATTTTCAGGATTTTTGTTGTTATTAGGGTAAGAAAACATTAAATTTGATTTCAAGAGTAAAAACTCTTAATAATATTCTATCAGGAATATATTTATCTATTAACCCAAAATTTTTACCCTATGGAAACAAACATTAAAGCAGTACATTTCGACATATCAGACAAGTTGGTGGATTTCCTCAATAAAAAAATAGAAAAGATTTCACGCCGCAATGAGGCAGTGACCAAGGTAGATATAGTACTCACACTTGTAAAGCCGGAGACCGCCATGAATAAAGAAGCCGGCGTGAAACTCACAGTTCCGGGACATTCTGATCTGTTCGCTTCTAAGACCGCCGACACTTTTGAAGAAGCTTTCGACCTCGCACTTGATGCTCTAAAGCCTCAACTTGAAAAAATCAAAGACAAGAAATAATGGCCAAGAAACCAAATAGAAAAAAGAATGGCGCCTCGTCTACTACGGATGTAGGCGCCATTCTTAGTAAAAAGTTATGGATAACCCTTCTGGTTATTGTTTTCGTATTGGGGGGAATTATCCTGCTTTACATATTCCTTCCGGCAGTAGCCAATAAAAGTGAGACCCAGGCTATTATAAAAATTCCGGCTAATGCCACCACCGAGATGGTGAGAGATTCTGTGGCTAAATATCTGGGAGACAAATATGCTTCAAAAGTAGCTTTGATGTCTAAAATACAAGGTACAGATTACACAAAGCGCCACGGTGCATACATGATTGATTCGGGAGTTTCACCCTTTATCGCTCAACGTAAATTAAGTCAGGGTGCCCAACATCCTGTGAATATCGTGATTAATGGGGCACGGGGTGCAGATATTGTCAGTAAACGAATTTCTTCCAAACTCGATTTCACAGCAGATTCTCTCTTCAATCAGCTTCACGATGAAGGGTTTCTAAAGTCATATGGATTAAAACCCTCAGAAGCCCTTGCGCTTTTTATTGATGATACATATCAGGTGTATTGGGATGCCTCTCCTCTTGCCGTGGCTGAAAAAGTGGGGGCAAACTATAAGAAAGTTTGGAATAAAGAGCGTATTGAAAAAGCCGAAAGGCTTGGTCTTACCCCGGCTCAGGTGGTCACAATAGCCTCAATTATAGATGAGGAAACCAATAAGAAGGATGAAAAGCCTATGGTGGCCCGATTATATTTGAATCGTCTGAAAAAAGGAATGAAACTGCAGGCTGATCCAACTGTGAAGTTTGCGTTAGGAGACTTTTCTCTACGAAGAATAAGGGGAGAGCATCTGAAGGTGGATTCTCCATACAATACCTATCAGGTGACGGGTCTGCCTCCGGGTCCGATTCGTACTGTCACTGTAGCCGACATTGACGCCGTGTTGGATGCCCCGGAACATGAGTATATTTACATGTGTGCCAAAGATGATTTCTCAGGTTATCACTCTTTTGCCAAGGATTATAATACTCATATGCAGAATGCCCGAAAATACCAGATGGCACTCAACCGAAGAAATATTAATTGAGCGAGATAATGCCGCTAAATTAATTCCGGACGGACCTTTATTCTAAAATAAACATAGAATTTTAATCCTCTTAAAATTTTACTCGATATGGACATGACTCTTCTTAACCAATACCCCAATGAAACCGAAGCTTACATCGATAAGGGATATCTTGAGAGCAATGGAATAGAATGTCAGGTAGTGGCTAACGCAATGTCTGATATTTTCCCTGCTCCTGGAGCAGGTACCGGTTCGATCGACCTCTATGTTCCGGAGAATAAATATAAAGAAGCATACGACCTCCTGTTCCACAGGAAATAATATTCAGCAGATTTCAGTAATTTTGCATCTTGATGAAGATGCTGTTATATAAATTGTTGGCTTGCGCTGTCGTTTTGACAGCTTTTCCTTCATTATCGCTTGCACAAGATTTTTTGCAGGACCTGGATTCTTTAAGTCATACCAATTTCCGTCAGGATATGATAGAAGAATCCATGATTCAGGAAAAACAGGCCATGGAAGCCGTTAACGAGATAGAACATGAAGGCCATAAACTACTTATGGAAATGGAAGATCATGTTGACGGCATTGAGGCACCTATGCCTCCGAAAGATGCACAATTGCGTCCCCTCACTTATACCCGTGATCAGAAATGGTGGTGGAACCTGCTCAAACAGGGGAAACTTAAGATGAACGATTCTACTGTGGTATGGCCCAAATTCCTGAAGTTCTGTGTTGACGTTTATAACTGGGCAGACCATACTTTCAACTCTTATGACCCTCAGTATGTGATAGGAACAGGTAAAAGATGGAAAGTAAGGTTGGTGAGCGATAATTGGCTTGATACCTATGCGATGAAACTTCCTCAAGGGGTGCAGGCTAATATGAGCAGTGATATTTCTGCAAATATTGGTGCCTATATACAATACATGGCAGTAAGCATAGGGTCTTCTTACGACATTGAGAAACTCTTCAATCATAAGGAGCCGATGCATAAGAAATATCAGTTCGGTTTTATATGTGCTCTTTTCAATGTAGAAATGTATTACCTTGAAAATCGAGGCGGAGTTAACATTCGAAAATTCGGTAATATCAACGATGGTAAACTTATAAAAGAATATTTCCCGGGAGTAAGTATGTATTCCTATGGATTGGATGCATATTATTTCTTCAACAATAAAAAATATTCTCAAGGCGCAGCCTATAACTTTGCTAAATATCAGCTGAAAAGCCAGGGTTCATTTATGGCCGGTATCTCTATAGCCAATCAGAAACTTTCATTTGATTTCAGCCAATTGCCGGAAAGTTTGAAACATGAACTGCCGGATGCCGATATTTCAAACTATTATTTCCATTATAATTCTTACGCTATATTGGCCGGATATGGTTATAACTGGGTGATCGCCCCGAGGTTGCTTTTCAATGCTACCGTGATGCCTTCGATCGGTTTCAGCCACTATTATGAAGATTCTATCGAGGGTGATAAATACCTACTCTCTCTTAATATTCAAGGAAAACTTTCTCTTACATACAACCTCGGAAATTATTTCTTCGGTATTTTCGGAAATCTCAACGGACATCTTTACAAGCAAGGAAGGACATCTCTTTTCAGTTCGGTAGAAAACTTTTCTGCTTATATCGGTTTACGTTTTTAAAACTTCTGAAACATTTATGAAAAGATCATCTCTTTTATTTTTAATGAGTTTACTTCTCATTGCAACAGCATGTAAACCAACAGAAAAGAACTATAAGGCTGCCTATGATGCGGCACTGGGTAAAAGGGAAGCGGCTTTGGCCGACATAAATGTAAACTTACCTGAAGGAGCCTTCCAACAAGTAGATGGTCCGCAGTTAAAGACAATTGAGGGTTCTCAGGTGTATTTTAACAACCAACACCTTAAACCCGTGGAAGAAAATAAAACATTGCCGGGTAATTACAATGTAGTAGTGGGAGCTTATAAAATGATAACCAATTGCAGGGCTCAGTCACAGGCACTAAGAGATGAGGGTTTTGATGCTTTTCCGGCGCAAGATACGGAAGATATGTTTTATACTGTGGCCGGTTCCTTCTCTTCTCTTTCAGAAGCAGTGAAATTTTACGATTCCTATAAGAAAAATAAAAATCGGGTTTATGTGGGGTTACCTAATTCCCCGGTAATAATTTATTCGCCTTTATAAGTATAAACCCTTTTTTCCCCTTATACCTTAATTTCCTATTATTAGAATTAATTGATCATCCCGAATAATATCCCAAACGTCATATGTAGGGACGCAAGGTCATTGCGTCCGCTGATAACCAATGAATTATCCCTCTTTTATTTCGGACGCACGAGCCGTGCGTCCCTACGTTTGAGGGCAATTCATTAATGGGGGTATTTATGAGGATAATCATTAGAATTATTCCGGAGTTTGCCCCTAAAAATATCTTTTCACCTCTATTAAAAGAGGATCTTTGAACAGATCATTTGGATTGGAGCCCTCTACTCCCTGTGGCACTTCTTGATTAAGTTTTCCGAAAAGTTCTATCCAGAAATCAGGCATTGTCCCATCGGAATCAAGAAAATTCATCGGTTTAAGATCAAATATTCTTTCCCCGTTTTCATAAAGGTAAGAATCATAAATAAGTTCCGAGCAATACATTTTACCATTATTCGGTAGAAAGTTCCAATCGTAATCCTCTCCCAGATGGCTTTTGGCTCTATTTACCGAAGATTCTTTGGGGAAAGGGGTATTGACTCTCTTGACTATCACACCAGGTTTTCCGAAAATTACCGGAGACTCTTCGAGAAAATCTTTCAGTGGCATTATCCTCACTCCTTCTTCCGGAGAGGCCTCTATAACATTAATTTTCCCTTCCGGTTTTCTTTCCAATATACCCACATGTATCACCTTTATAGAATCTCCGTATGCTGTGCTTGCTGCAATTGCCTTTGAAAAATCAGATTTCCCCTCTACCTGAAAAATAAGATCTCCGTTAGCTATTTCCGGAATTTCCTCGGCATATATGCTTGTAAGTGATAAAGCTATAAATGACCAACTTATGAATTTCCTTCTTATATCTTTCATTTTTAAAGTGGAAAAAGGGTAACTGTAAGAAATTAATGCAAATATACTTCTTTTTATTTCATCACTATAATAGCAGATTTATTTCATCACTATAATAGCAGATGGCAATAAGGATTTTTTTCAATGCGTTAAATTAATATAATCTCTCATCATGCTGTTCAGAAAGGTATTAAGTCTGGCATTTATTGCATTCACCATCCCTGCATCTATAGGGGCTGAAGTCGCTGACAGTCTGACAACTGAGTCGGATTTTGACATCACACTTGATGAATTCGTCGTCCTGCAAAGAAATACGGGGGTGAGGAAACTCAAGTCTACAGCCCTCAATACCGATGCCATTTCAAAAAGTGAGCTGATGAGGGCAGCATGCTGTAATCTCGGCGAAAGTTTTACAACCAATGCCTCGGTAGATGTAAATTATAGTGATGCGGCCACAGGGGCCAGACAAATTAAGCTACTGGGTCTCGATGGTACTTACGTGCAGATGCTTACTGAAAATATTCCTAACCTACGCGGAGCAGCATCTCCCTACGGCTTAGGATATATTCCCGGTCCTTGGATGAATTCTATCCAGGTGAGCAAAGGGGCAAGTTCAGTAAAAAATGGTTACGAAGCCATTACAGGTCAGATAAATATCGAATTTCTAAAACCTCAGGTTGACCAATCGGTTATGGCAAACGGATATGTGGATATTTTTGGGAAAGCTGAATTAAATGCGGCCGGGAATATTCATCTTAACGATAAATGGTCAACCGGTCTACTTCTACATGGAGAAAACGCTTTTGCTTCGCATGATGACAATAACGATGGATTCATCGATCTACCCCGAATCCGTCAGATTTCGGCCATGAACAGATGGGCTTTTGTATCATCAAAATACATTTTCCAGGCAGCCCTAAGATACCTGATTGAAAACCGTAAAAGTGGTCAGGACACCCATCATGGCATGGCTAATTCGGATTCACAACACGAACCATTTAAAATCAACATAGACACTCAACGCTGGGAGCTTTTCACCAAGAATGCTTACTTCATAAACACCGACAATGAAGAAAACGTCGCCCTGATAGCATCAGGTTCTCTACATAAAGAAGATGCCTCCTATGGACACCGGATATATGACGTGAATCAAGACAATATTTATGCTTCTCTCATTTATGAGCGTAAATGGAAAGATGGACTTCACGGCATCTCAACTGGCTTGAGTTTAAACTACGACCGTTTCAATCAATATTTCCGACTATCTCAGAACCTTGATGTCAAACCGGATAGAAAGATAGAAACCGAAACCACTCCCGGTGTCTACGCACAATATACCTACGATCTTAATTCTTCACTCATCCTTATGGCTGGAGTGAGATATGATCATAGTTCTGTATATGGATCTATGCTCACACCCAGACTACATGCCCGCTACACAATCTTGGACGGTGCCTTATCCTTTCATGCTTCAGCAGGCCGCGGTTACCGTACTCCTCATCCCCTGGCAGAAAATCATTTCTATTTGGCATCTTCAAGAAAAATAGTGATCGGGTCAGACCTTCAGCAGGAAACGGCCATGAACTACGGAGGAGGTATATCGGGTCAGATTAATCTGTTTGGGCGACCATTCGATTATAGCACTGAGTTTTATTATACCCGTTTCTCTCATCAATTGCTGGTAGATCTTGATACTGATCCTCATGCAGTAATAATTCAAGATTCTCAGAACCGGCCCAATTATTCCCGCACATTTCAAGTGGAACTTTCCTACCCTATAATTGAAGATCTGCTTTTTACAGCGGCTTACAGGTTTACGGATGTGAAGGTTGATTATGGTTACGGGCTCGTTCAAAAACCTCTCACATCTAAAAATAAAGGTCTTTTTTCACTGAGCTGGACTCCTATGATGGGTATATGGCAACTGGATGTCACATTAGCTATAAATGGTATGGGAAGAATGCCGAAACCATATTATTTACCTGATGGAGAATTGTCATGGCAACCGGAATATAAAACTTTTCCGCAACTTAATGCACAGATTTCAAGGAATTTCAAAAATTGGGAGGTATATTTGGGGGGCGAAAACCTTACCGGCTTCAGACAGAAGACCCCGATAATTGATGCTGCCAATCCATGGGGTGATAATTTTGATGCCACTATGGTGTATGCTCCCATTCACGGACCAATGGTTTATATAGGATTCCGATACAATTTTACAAAATATTAAACTTTCTACATATGAGGAAATTTCTTACAATTGCATTCTTAGTCTCTTCATTGGCTGTGTGGGCCGGTGAAAAGGTGACAGACGTTTTTACTCTCGACCATCAGATGTCGCAGATGTGTGAAAAAAAAATTAAGTCTAATCTTAGATTTGAAAAGGGAATAAGCAAAATTGAAACTTCTCTTAAAGACAACACGATAACGATTACTTTTGATAAGGAGAAAACAAACCCTGAAATGATTCTGCAAGGCTTCAAGAAAATTGGGTTCAATGCATTCCTTGTAAATCCGGTAGATAATAATAAAGAAAAATCAGAAGATATTGAATAAACTATAAGTTATGAAAAATTTAAAATTTTTATCCCCCCTCTTTGTTGCAGCCGCTATATTCTCAGCCTGCACTGATTCAAAAGACAAAAGTATGGAAGAAAACGCATCAGATGCCACTGCAGTTGTGATTGAAAATATCATGACTCGTACAAGCATCCGGCAGTTCACTGACCAACCGGTTGCTAAGGACACCCTCGACCTGATTGTAAAAGCAGGTATGGCAGCCCCATCAGCCGTAAATGCACAACCTTGGGGCTTTATAGTTGTGACAGAAAGAGAAGTGCTCGACTCCCTCAACACTATAAGTCCTTATTACAACCTAAAGACTGCTACTGCTGCAATTATCGTTTGTGGAGACCTGACTAAAGCAATGGAAGGTGATGGACAGGCTTACTGGGTTCAGGATTGTTCTGCCGCCTCTGAAAATATTCTTCTTGCAGCCCATGCTTATGGCCTTGGCGCTGTATGGTGCGGAGTTTATCCGATAGAAGAAAGAGTGGCAGCAGTAAGAGCCGCATTGGATATTCCGGAAAATATTATTCCCCTAAACATTATTACCATGGGATATCCAGATCAAAATCCGGAACCAAAAGACAAATTCAAAGCCGACAATATTCATTACCAGAAATGGTAATAAATCCAATCCCAAGGGTTCGTCGGCAACTACGTCCCTTATGGACTTCCATCATAGATACAGAATATGCCCGTCATATCATTGTTAAGGGTGTGCAGAACGTTTTTCTGCACACCCTTTTAAATTTTTCATGTGTCTTGGCGGTCTGATTGTTAAAGTTGCTTTTCAGTTCTGCTTAACCAAGGAATATACCTTCCTTCATATCTTTATGAATTAAGCAACTTGAAATTCTTTCTCGTCATCTCTATCTCACGTTTCAATTCTTCCTCAGTAGGCATAATAAGTTTATATTCTGAGGAGAAGACCCCGATGTCTTTCCGGTCACCAAGTGTATATTTTACCACAGCCTCGTTTTTCTCCGAACAGAGAATTATCCCGATGGTGGGATTTTCCCCTGGTCGACATACTTCCATGTTGTAATAGTTTACGTAAAGTTGCATCTGTCCGATGTCGGAATAATCCACCCGGTTCATTTTAAGGTCAACGATTATATAACTCCGAGTGATGATATTGTAAAACACGAGGTCGGGATAAAAATGCTGACCGTCGATGGTGATTCTTTTCTGACGACCCATAAATGCGAATCCTCGACCGAGCTCAAGAAGGAACTGCTCGATGTGAGAGAGTATAGCACTTTCAAGCTCTGACTCCTGTAAGGCAGCATCAGGCTTTAGGTCAAGAAATTCAAGGATAAAGGGGTCGTGAACAAGTGTGAGTGGGTCGAATGTTTCCGGTTTGGAAGGGAGGTTTTTGACCGCAAGTTCTTTCATCTCGTTTTCATCCCGGTGAGTGGAGAGAAGGCGTTCATAGTGCTGAGTTGCGATTTGGCGTTCAAGTTCCCGTGTACTCCAGTTCCCTTCTGCGGCTTCCTTGGCATAATACTCTCTTGCTTTGGGATTTGAAACCTTGATAAGCTGCTTATAATGGGACCAACTCAATTTGCGACTCACTGTGTCGCAAATTGGGAAATAGGTATAGAATCTACGCATTCTACGAAGGTTATCAGCAGAAAAACTTTTTCCAAATTCTTTGGTCAGTCGTTCCGCAAGGTCATTCAAGAGATTGTCACCGTATCCGGCACGTTCTTCTCCTCCTTGAGCCTCGACAATCATTTTCCCAACCTGCCAATAGGTTTGCACGAGGGCGGTGTTTACAACCGATATGGTATTGCGACGTGCGGAAATCAACAGTTGTTTGATTTCCTCATAGAGTTTATCGGATTCAGACTTGTTCACTATAGGGGTCATTTCCAACTTGATATTCTTATTTGAGGGATATTTAGGGGATAAAATGCAAAGTTAAGAAAACATTTTGATATGGTATGCGGTAGTTCTACTTGTCAATAAAACAAAAAGAGACAGTGAAAAATGGTACCATGTTTCTTTCAGTCAGGCCACGAGTTCCCTATCGCTTCTTCTCTCCCAAGTGTCGCCACTTGAAACTTGCGAGTCGCTATGGGGTTCAACAGCAACTACGTCCCTTATGGACTTCCACCATAGATACAGAACCTGCCCGTCATACAGATGGAGGGTATGTCAACATGTTGACATACCCTCCATCTGTATTCTTCTCTTTTGATTATCATATCAATACAAGTTTTGAGTGCAAATATAATAACCATTTAGGAATAAGGCTAATGAGATAGGTTAGTTTAAAATGAATGCTATAGACTGGAAAGTTCTAGGAGATAATTTTGGATAAGGAGAGCAGGGAGAAATGGCTCTCTGAAATCCGAAATGAAATAAAATCTCTATTCATTTCAGGAGCAAAAACCGGTTCCTACAATTTGAAGTCTAATATGAAGGCGATAGAGTTATCCTCCAGGAGCTCAATCTCCAACTTTCCATTAGCCTATCCGGCTTCGAAAAACTCATTGACCATCTTAGTAAAGAAGAGACCTTGAATATTTTTAATGAAGAAATGATTAAGTTAAATTCTATAAAACGCGAAAAATAATTAAAGATAAATTATCAAAAGTCTCTTTAAATAGAGATTTTGAAGACTTTTACATCTTTTGGTGAGATATCAATGTTTAAGTCATTAACAAATTCTAAATATTCTCCTGACCACAATTCTTTGGCCAGGAATTTTTTATCAGAATCAAGTCCCAATCGTGAAAAATCGATTGTTTTTTGTTTTTCAATTTCATCGAAATTGAAAACAGCCAAATACATCGTATCACTCAAAAGGTAGTAAAAAGAATCAGTTGCTTTATCTTCGTGACCGATTTCAACAGGTCGAAAAGACTTACATTCTCTTGCCATTTGGTTGATTCCGGGATTTGTCAAGAAATTTTTCACTCTTTCCTTTGTAATAGAATCACCGGATTCACTTAAGTCATCTCCAAGAAAATACAATCCCGTTATAGCCGATGAGGTTATGCGGGCTCTGTTTTCTCCTTCCGTTACTCCTTCTAATACTATAT
>JAFLTT010000014.1 GCA_022509165.1 Muribaculaceae bacterium | reverse complement strand
TGCCGGCAAACGTGAGCAAGGCCCAGATTTCATATGTAGGCTTCGCTACACAGACCGTAGAACTTCACGACAACATGACCATCTACATGCAGAGCGCCTCCACAGCGCTTGACAATGTGGTGGTAGTGGCCTACGGTACCGCTTCCAAGGAATCTCTTACAGGCTCAGTAGCCGTAGTTAACTCCGACGAGATCGCTTCACGTCCGGTAACCAGCGTAACTTCAGCTCTTGAAGGTAACGCTACAGGTGTGCAAGTGAGCAACACTACAGGTACTCCGGGTTCTTCTCCCTCAATCCTTATCCGTGGTATCAATACTGTAAATGGTACTACCGCACCTCTTTATGTAGTAGACGGTGTGATCTATAACGGTAGCATCGCCGACATTAACCCCGCCGATGTAGAGTCGATGTCAGTGCTCAAGGATGCGGCTTCCTGTGCCCTCTATGGTGCCAAGGGTGCCAACGGTGTAATCCTTATCAATACAAAAAGAGGAAAAAAGACCGGCCGAGTTGATGTGACAGTACAGGTGAACCAAGGTATGTACAACCGTGGTCTTCCTTTCTATGATAGAGTAACTCCGAATGAATGGATGGAACTCCGTCTTGATGCATTGGTTAACAGAGATGTTACAAATGGTAAGAGTTACCAGGAGGCTCTTGCAACAAATATAGCCACATTCTATAATCAACAGACCATAGCCAATACCTATGGATTGGACGCAACTGAAATATTCGATGCCAATGGTAAAGTAAGACCGGGCGTTCAACCGCTTTCAGGTTATACTGACCTTGACTGGTGGAAAATTGTTTCCCGCAATGGTTATCGTCAGGAATACAATATCAATGCTACAGCAGCCACAGATAAAGTAAGCGTATTTGGTTCTGTAGGCTATTTGAAAGAAAACGGCTATGTGCTCAAGACAGACTTTGAGCGTTTCACCGGACGTTTCAATATCGATGTAAACCCGGTAAGTTACTTTAGATTCGGTGCAAATGTATTTGCCGGTTATCAGGATTCCGACCAGGCACAGTTCTCCTCAACCAACCTGAATGTTGTAAGCAATCCGTTTAACAACGTCAATATTGCACCTTTCTATCCCTACTATCTTCACAATTCAGATGGCAGCATCATTTATGACGAAGAGGGTAATCCTGAATGGAACTTAGGAGTACCCGGAGGTGGCGGTGGTCCCAACGGTTACTCTCCCACTGTACAAGGCTACAACATTGGTTATACAATCCGTCATGATTATGAAGGTTATAATGCTCTGACAGTAGATGCTTCAGTCTATGGTACTGCCGTGATACCTTACGGTTTCGAACTTACCGTAAGAGGCAATATGTATAGAGATCGCGACACATACACTGTTAGCTGGTCACCAAATGTAGGATCAGGTAAAAATATTGGAGGTCTTTTAGAGAAACAATGGATCTATTCAAATTCCTACAACTTTATGCAGACCCTTACTTGGAATCATGAATATGGTCTTAACCATATAGACGTGATGCTTGACCACGAGAACTATCAGTATGACTATGGCTATGACTATATCGACAAAATAGGTGAAACCTTCCCTGACATACCTGAATTAGGCAACTATGCTACTGAATATGGTGATGATTCATATCATATTCAACGTCGCACAGAATCATATCTTGGCCGTGTTCGTTATAATTATGCTCAGAAATATTTCGGTGAGGCATCTATCCGTCGTGACGGTACCAGCCGTTTTGCAAAGAACAAACGTTGGGGTACATTCTGGAGTGTAGGTGCAAGCTGGATTATCTCTAAAGAGAAATTCATGAACGATGTGGCATGGGTAGACAATCTGAAACTACGTGCCGCTTACGGTAGTGTAGGTAACGATGCAGCAGCTGGAAGTTATGCTTATTGGTCGCTCTATATGAACCAATCAGACGGATATGGCGGCTTTGCCTCTATCTATCCTTCCCAGATTGGTGCTACAGATGCAAAATGGGAAAGCACCAGCACACTCGACCTTGCTCTGGAAGGCTCTCTCTTCAACAGCCGCCTCAACTTCTCAGTAGGTTACTTCCTGAAGAAGACAAGCGACCTACTTTACAATGTATCTTTGCCTCCGAGTGCCGGTGGTGACTATGACGGATACACATGGACAGTACTTTCCAACCTTGGAGATATTCAGAACTGGGGATGGGAAATCGGCATCAACGGTGATATTATCCGCAACAAAGACCTTGTATGGAGTGCAAGCATCGACGCCACTTTCATTAAAAATAAGATTACAAAACTTCCGAACGGAAATCAGTGGGGTACAGGTACCGGCTACGGTCTCGTAGAAGGCAAGAGCCGCTATGAATTCTATATGCCTACATTTGCCGGTGTTGACCAGATGACAGGTCGTTCACTCTATGAGATCAATCCTGACAGTCACCGTTGGGAAACTATGGATGCAGACGGCAACTGGGCCTTCAATCAGGCAACATGGGATTCAAACTTAGCTCGTGCTGCACAAGACAACCAACTGATAGAATACAATGGTAAATATTATACCACAAATACCCAATATGCTTCTTATGACTTCCAAGGATCATCACTCCCAACTGTATATGGGTCATTCGGCACCAGCCTCAGTTGGAAAGGCATCAACCTCGGTCTGCTCTTCACCTATAGCCTTGGCGGTAAGATCTATGACTCAGTATATGCCGGCATCATGGGTTATGAGCCAAGCAGTAATTTCGAAAGTACATTCCATAAAGATAACCTCAAAGCATGGAAGGCTGTACCTGCAGGTATGACCGAAGACAGCCCCAACCGTATCGATAAGAATGGCGTACCTCAGTTGAACACTGCTTATACAGCTTATGACAGGGCAGTTTCTTCTCGCTGGCTCACCAACGGCAGTTGGCTCGTATTCAAAAACCTGAACGTGAACTATGACTTCCCGAGAAAGTGGGTAAGCGCAATGAAACTCCAGGGCCTCAACCTCGGTTGCTCTATCGAGAATCTCTTCACTGTAACCGCACGCAAGGGTATCAACCCGCAATATAGCTATGGTGGTGGTCAAGGTGATAACTTCGTCCAGTCTAGAGTATTTAATTTCTCATTGACTGCTAATTTCTAAAACATAAAGGTAACTATAGTATGAAAATAAATATAATAACTAAAGGACTTGCAGGATTGGTTGCGGTAGGTGTATTATCCACTACCCTTACTTCCTGCAAAGATGATTACCTTGATCTTGCCCCCATCACCGATATTAGTACCAACACGGTGACAAGCACGATGGTAGGTGCACAAGCTGCCATGGTAGGTCTTTGCAACGGTATGTACCGTTATTGTGACTTCGGTATCAACGATCCCTGTGGAGAACCATACCTCATTGGTTTTTATGGAGACGCAATGGGTAATGCCTCCTTGAAATCTTTGGAACTCTACTATGAGTGGCGTTTCGTTAACTGGACTTATATGAACAACCCTGCCGCATCTTATGGTACCAACATGTGGCGTTACGCATACAATCTCATTGATAATGCTAACAACATTCTGGCAGTTATAGATAATGTGGAAGCTTCTGAAGATGAAGTGGCAGATCGCAACAACATTAAGGCTGTGGCCTTGACAATCCGTGCTCATGCCTACATACGTTTGCTGCAAATGTATGCTCCCCGCTGGGAGGATTCTAACAATGGCAATACATATTGTTTGATTCTTCGTACCGAACCTGCAACTGTTGATAATGTCGACAAAGACTTCTCTACCATGTCTCAGGTTCTTGGCCAGGTTTATGGCGACCTTAATGAAGCAATTTCTATATGGAAAGAAATTGGAGATATGAGAGGTAGTAATATCTGGATGCCAAACATTGATGTAGCTTACGGCCTTTATGCACGTGCCGCAATGATACAGAATGATTACGATGAAGCTATTGCAAAGGCTACTTTAGCTATGGCTAATCACCCTATAATGTCGGCCGATCAATATCGTTCAGGTTTCATTTATGCTAATAGTGAATATCTTTGGGCTACCGATTTAGAAGTGGTGGCTGTAGGTCAAAGAGCATGGGGTAATTTCTTCGGGACTAATGGTAATTATACTGCACGTTTTGACTGTCCGGACTCAATTGACTATACTCTTTATCAGCAATTGTCAATGACTGACTGCCGCAAACTCCTATATTTCACTCCCGAACTTATAGAATTAACTCCAGTTCTTGCAGATGCATTTGATATCACTCCTGAAGATTTCTTCCTCCCTTACACAAAAGGTGGTATTATATATCCTACAGGATATGATATCCTTTGCTTAGACCCGCAATACAAGGCTGTGAATTATGCATTGACTTATGCTTGGGGAGACTATCCGGAATATGGAAGTGCATTGGTAACTTACGACAGTGATCTGACAGAACCTGATACATATTATAACATTCGTTTTGGTCAGGGATTCAAATTCTGGGGTATAGGAAACTATTGTTATAACAATTTCCCCTTCATGCGAGCTTCTGAAATGGGATATATAGTGGCTGAGGCTCAATATATGCTTGGTAACACAACTGAAGCCCAAGAGATGATGAATTATCTCAACAAGGATGTTCGTGACCCAGAGTATGATTGTACCCTTACAGGTGATGATCTTCTCGACCATATCAAAGCTTATCGTGAAATTGAACTTTGGGATGAAGGTTTCAGTTGGTTCGATCTAAAACGATGGGGTGACCCCTGTGTACGTAAGGCTTGGGTAGAAGGTGATCCGAACTCAGGTAACTGGGGTCCGGAAGTAAAGAGTTTCGATCCATCTTTCAATGCCGGTTGGAGATATTCAGTACCTGAAAGCGAGTTCCTCTACAACAAGGGAGCGGATCCTATGAAGGTAATGTATTAATCCAAGAAATACATTAATCTAAAAAATGTATCTGACAAAATAATAGATTAATTATTTCTAATACAAAATCTGAAGGGCAGTCGAGTGGCTGCCCTTCTTGTTTTTTTACTCCTCTTAAACTATATTTGTGAAAATTATTTCATATGTGCGACAATAAGGATCTCGTGCGTTTTGACTGGGCCATCAAACGACTTCTGAGACATAAGGCCGATCACACTATTTTAAATGGGTTCCTTTCTTCTCTTTTGGGCCAATCCATTAAGATTGACCGTATTTTGGAAAGTGAGGGAAACAAGGAAGATGAAGAGAATAAATCTAATAGGGTGGATATTCTTGCCGAAGATGCCGATGGGAAAAAAATTATCATTGAGGTTCAGAATGAAACTGAAAATTCTTATTTCCACCGTATGCTCTTCGGTACTTCCAAAATTATAAATGATTACCTCCAAAAAGGTCAAAGCTACGATAAGGTAACAAAAGTTTATAGTATAAATATTGTGTACTTCAAACTCGGAGAAGGAACTGATTATATCTATCACGGCACTACAGAATTCAGAGGTGTACATAATCATGACCTATTACAATTGTCACCTCTTTTGAAGGAAAAATTCAAGGTAAATAAATTAAGTGAGATTTTCCCAGAATATTACATTCTGAAAGTGAATGATTTTGACAGATATGCGGTGACACCGCTGGAACAATGGATGTATTTTCTACGCAACAGCCGTTTACCGGAAAATGCCGATGCACCGGGTCTGAAGGAAGCAGCTGAAGAGTTAAGAATCTGTACTCTTCCTTTGGAAGAGAGAAGAGCATATGAAAAATATATTGACACCATGCTTTCGCTTGAAGACGTGGTAGACAGTGCCTGGTACAACGGCCATTATGAAGGTCGCGAGGAAGGCAAAGTTTTAGGCCGCGAGGAAGGCAAAGCTTTAGGCCGCGAAGAAGGCAAAAACGAGGCTTTGATGGCCGTGGCAAAGACCATGAAACAAAGTGGAGTTTCTTTAGCTGAGATATCTAAATTCACCGGCCTTTCCTTAGACCAATTGCAAAATATCTAATAGTCCAATTGCAAATATCTCATCTCAGGTATCTTATTATAAGTTTCTAAATAAAACGAGGGCACGCTGAAAATTCAACGTGCCCTTGTTATTTAGTTATAGGAGGAATTTATTCCTGTCCGCGGAGATCTTTCTCTGTGAGTTCAGGATCCACTCCCCAGTTCTGCTGTGAAAGACGTTTGTAGGTATTATAACGCCATTTAGCATTTGCTTCAGCGGCAGAGAAGAGTTCTTCTGCTGCTTCCGGCTGCATCTTGAAGAGCGATGCGAAACGCACCTCACCTTTCAGATAATCCTTAAACTTGCTCCAGTCGGGTTCCTTGCTATCGAGTGTGAACGGATTTGTTCCGCTGAGCTCATTGTCAGGATTGTAACGCCATAGGTGCCAGTATCCACATTCTACAGCCTTCTTTTCTTCTTCCTGTGAACGACCCATGCCTGCTTTCAGACCGTGTGCGATACAGGGTGAGTAAGCAATTACAAGTGACGGACCATCATAAGCCTCTGCTTCACGGAGAGCTTTCAAGGTCTGGGCATTGTCTGCTCCCATTGCTACTTGGGCTACATATACGTATCCATAAGTGGTAGCCATAAGTCCGAGGTCTTTCTTACGGATTCTCTTACCGGCTGCAGCGAACTTGGCTATAGCAGCTATAGGAGTAGATTTTGAAGACTGACCACCGGTATTGGAATATACCTCAGTGTCGAGTACAAGGATATTAACATTCTTACCGGAAGCAATCACATGGTCGAGACCTCCGTAGCCAATATCATAGCTTGCTCCGTCACCACCGATAATCCATTGGCTCCTCTTTGTGAGATAATTGCCAAGTTCGATTACCTTCTTGCAAAGATCGCATCCGCATTTCTTAGCCTCTTCGAGGAACTTCTGACCGGCCTCGCGGCTCTTGTCGCCATCTTCCTTCACTTCGAGCCATGCAGCTGCAGCAGCCTTCACGTCTGCCGAACAGTTTGTACATTCCTCAATCTTATGGCAGAGGTCAACAAGGCGCTCACGCAGTTTCTCGTAAGCCACATGCATACCCATACCGAATTCACAGAAATCTTCGAAAAGTGAGTTAGCCCAAGCGGGTCCGTGACCATTTTCATCCTTGGTGTAAGGAGTAGAGGGTACAGAACCGGAATAGATAGAGCTACATCCTGTGGCATTTGCCACTATTTCGTGATCGCCATAAAGTTGGGTGATAAGTTTCACGTATGGAGTTTCACCGCAACCTGAGCAGGCACCGGAGAATTCAAACAGCGGAGTAGCAAACTGGCTGTTTTTCACATTGGCCTTTACATCTACAAGTTTCTGCTTGGTAGCCACTTTCTCTACGCAGTAATCCCAATTCTTCTGTTCTGCGAGCTGACTCTCTTCATGTTTCATCACGAGAGCCTTTTCTCCCTTCTTGCCCGGGCAAACGTCAACACAGTTGCCGCAACCGAGACAGTCGAGTACGTCTACTTGCTGTACAAACTTCATTCCGGCGAATGATTTGCCGATAGCGGGTAATGCATGGTCGTCGCCAAACGGAGCATTGGCCATTTCCTGTGCATCAAGCACGAACGGACGGATAGCTGCGTGAGGACATACATATGCACATTTGTTACACTGGATACAGTTTTCAGGAAGCCATTCGGGTACGAATGCGGCCACACCACGCTTTTCATAAGCAGCGGTGCCCTGATGCCAGGTACCGTCGGGCATATCCTTGAAACTTGACACAGGCAGAAGATCTCCATCCTGAGCATTGATGGGGAATACCACATTTGTGATGAATTCCGGAGCATCGCTCTTCTTTTCTTCATCATCCGGCAGATTGGCCCAAGCCGGGTCTACCTCAAGTTTCTTATACTCGTTACCGCGGTCTACGGCAGCATAGTTCATGTTTACAATGTTCTCTCCCTTCTTGCCGTAGCTCTTCACGATAAATTTCTTCATCTGCTCAACAGCCAATTCTACCGGAATCACTTCGGTGATACGGAAGAATGCACTCTGGAGTATAGTGTTGGTTCTGTTACCAAGACCTATTTCCTGTGCTATCTTGGAGGCGTCCATGTAATAGACGGTGATGTTGTTCTTAGCAAAAAGACGCTTCACCTTATTCGGGAGGTTCTTTGCCAATTCCTCTCCTTCCCAGATTGTGTTGAGAAGGAAGGTACCGTTTGGCTGGAGACCACGGCATACATCATACATCTTCAGGTAAGCCTGAACATGACAAGCCACAAAGTTGGGAGTATTCACCAGATAGGTACTACGGATAGGCTCATCACCGAAACGGAGGTGAGAACAAGTGTAGCCACCCGATTTCTTAGAATCGTAAGAGAAATATGCCTGGCAATATTTGTCGGTGTTATCACCGATAATCTTCACTGAGTTTTTGTTGGCACCTACAGTACCGTCGGCACCAAGGCCATAGAACTTAGCCTGGAACATACCCTTGCCGCCAAGGGCTATCTCGGGCAGGAGAGGCAATGAAAGGAATGTAACGTCATCTTCAATTCCTACTGTGAAATGATCCTTAGGCTGCGGAAGTGCAAGGTTTTCATATACAGATACTATCTGAGCCGGAGTAGTGTCTTTAGAAGCGAGGCCGTAGCGTCCTCCCACCACTTCGGGAGCACCTTCCACTCCATAGTAGCAAGTCTTCACATCGAGGCAGAGAGGTTCATCCACTGCACCAGGCTCTTTTGTACGGTCGAGTACAGCGATTCTCTTTGCAGTCTTGGGCACTGCTGCGAGGAAATGCTTGGCTGAGAAGGGACGGTACAGATGCACGCTTACCAAACCGACCTTTTCACCTTTTGCACGGAGATAATCGATAGTTTCACGAATACATTCAGTCACCGAACCCATGGCAATGATTACTCTGTCGGCTTCGGGATCACCATAATAGTCGAACAGTCCATATTTACGGCCGGTGATTTTTGATACCTCTTCCATATATTTCTCCACCACCTCGGGCACTGCAAGATAATAAGGATTGCAAGCCTCACGATGCTGGAAGAAAACGTCGGAGTTTTCAGCCATACCCCTTGCCACCGGGTTTTCGGTATTCAGTGCGCGGCTACGGAATTCAGCTAATGCCTCACGGTCGAGCAGACCTTCGATATCTTCTTTTTCAATAGCCTCAATTTTCTGAATTTCGTGGCTTGTACGGAATCCATCGAAGAAGTTGAGGAAGGGCACACGGCTTGTAAGAGTGGAAAGATGAGCCACTGCTGCAAGATCCATCACCTCCTGTACACTGCCTTCACACAACATGGCAAAACCGGTCTGGCGTGTTGACATCACATCCTGATGGTCGCCAAAAATACTCAAAGCATGAGATGCGAGGGTTCGGGCCGATACGTGGAATACACAAGGAAGAAGTTCACCGGCTATCTTATACATATTCGGGATCATCAGAAGAAGACCCTGAGAAGCTGTATAAGTAGTGGTGAGGGCACCGGCCTGCAGAGAACCGTGTACTGCACCGGCAGCGCCACCTTCACTCTGCATCTCCTGTACGCTCACTGTCTCGCCGAAAATATTCTTCTTGCCGGCAGCCGCCCAGTCGTCGACGTATTCAGCCATGGTGCTCGACGGAGTGATAGGGTAGATAGCCGCTACTTCCGTAAACATATAGCTGATATGCGCCGCTGCCTGATTGCCGTCGCAAGTCAGGAATTGCTTTGCTTTGCTCATAGTTTAGTTATTTATTGTTTGGGTTTAAGTATTTACTGAAAAATTTGTCCCTTCTCACCTATTCCTTTTTATCAGACAGGCTTAAAGGTCAATTCCATATTTATGGGCCCTGAATCTCATAAGAAAAACAGGGTTACATACTTTAAACTGCAAAGTTATGTAAAAACATTTATTTTGTCAAGGTACTTATGCGTCTCTTCTCGCCCTTAAGTCTCTTATCTTCTGCTGCATTTAAAATTCCTGCCACTTTATCTTCCTTCACAGCCACAAGTGAATAATGGTCGAACACATCTATCTTTCCCACATCTGCTGCCGGCACATTACATTCCTTCACCAAGAATCCCAGGATATCTCCTCTCGATAATTTCTCTCTCTTTCCTCCACTGATATATAACGTCATGAATTTCTGAGAAAGGTCGGCCTCTCGTTTGCCTTCCAGGATAAAATCACCGTCGGAGGCTACAAATTCCTTTAACTCTTCATCGGGTCCTACAAGGAGATAGATATCGCCCTCCTCCTCCACACGCGCTGTACGACCGTTGCGATGTATATAAGATTCCTCGGTGAGAGGCTGATGATAGTGGATTACCGATTTCACTTTCTCTATGTCAAGGCCTCGGGCTGCAAGATCTGTGGCCACTATTATCGGACGGCTTCCATTGTTGAAAAGTGCAACGGCTGTCTCACGTTCCCTCTGTTCGAGAGCTCCGTGATAAAGCACTGCAGCCACTTTATTTTTTCTTAGAAATTCATACACACGCATCGCGCTTTCACGATGGTTGACAAAGATCATAGCTTTCTCGGCACTTGCCTTACCGGCATTCAAATTATGGAGAAGAGTCAGGAGACCTTCCAGTTTGTCATTGCTATCAGTCACAACTCTTCTTACATTCATCCTGCCTCTCACCTCCTCTGTTTTCGAAGAATAGTCTACAATAACAGGATTATCCAGATTCAGAAACTCAGGCAAAGTATCAGCCTTTGTGGCCGAGGTGAGAATAATACGGCTCACATTCTTCATCCGCTTCATAAGTTTGCCCATCTCCTCTTCGAATCCGAGTTCGAGAGTCTTGTCAAACTCATCGAGCACAAGCATCCTTACCGGTAGAAGTTCGAGATTATGCCGCACTGAATGGTCGAGCAGACGGCCCGGGGTTGCGACCACAATATCGGGAGTGACTTTAAGACTATTGACTTCATCCTCAACCTTATGGCCTCCATAAAGGGCTACAACGCGGAATATCTTGCCGGCCTCTCGCATTACTGAAGCTATCTGTATCACGAGTTCGCGCGAAGGCGCTATCACCACGCATTGTATCCTTCCGGTGGAAGGCTTCATGAGCTTGAGCACAGGAAGCGTGAAAGCCAATGTCTTGCCACTTCCAGTGGGCGACAAAAGCATTATGTCCTGTCCGTCGGTGGCTCTCTTCATCATCTCCTGCTGCATGGCATTGAGCTGCTCTATGCCGAGCCGGGTCTTCACTCCCTCTAAAATCTCTTTCTCCTTCATATCTTCAGTATCTTAAGAATCTTAAGAAATGAGCGACCAGTCAACGCTTCTTGGAAACCTAAGTGCGAGTTCGCGACGAGTCATCTTTATTTCTTTTTCACTCAATATAATGGGAGGTGTGGAATTGCTCGCGGATGGCGGTGCGGCACCTTCAGCCCTTAAAGGAGTGGTGCCTGCCAGTACTGATAAGACGGCTCCTCGTGCTATGGAAAGAATCTGACCGTCGCGGGCCAGATTAGCTACCCTCAGACTGAACGGCATACCGCTCTGCATGGTTCCCTCCATATCGCCCGGTCCGCGTAGTTTCATGTCCTCTTCCGAGATAAGGAAACCATCGGTGGTCTGAGCCATAATAGCCAGACGTTTCTTAGTGTCGGCACCTGATGTTTCCTTTCCCATCAGTATGCAATAACTTCTGTCGGCGCCACGGCCTACTCGACCTCTCAGCTGATGCAACTGAGAGAGTCCGAATCTTTCGGCATTTTCTATCACCATTACAGTGGCGTTGGGCACATTCACCCCCACTTCTATAACCGTTGTGGCCACCATTATGTTTGCCTCACCTCTCACAAAGAGATCCATCTGTCTCTCTTTTTCTTCAGGCCTCATCTTTCCGTGCACATAGCAAACCTTATACCCTACAAAAGTGTCGCATGTGCGCTGATATCCCTCTTCCAGACTCTTAAGGTCAAGTTTCTCATTCTCCTGTATAAGGGGATAGACTATATAAATCTGGCGTCCCTGACGCAACTGACTGAAAATAAGGTTATCTACCTCAACTCTCGATTTGTTGTACCTCACCAGAGTAGTTACCGGTGTTCTTCCGGGAGGGAGCTCATCTATCACCGACACATCCAGGTCGCCGTATACAGTCATAGCAAGTGTACGGGGTATAGGAGTGGCTGTCATCACCAGTACATGCGGAGCAGTATGACCCTTCATCCACATCCTTGCACGTTGAGCCACTCCGAACCGGTGCTGCTCATCTATAACAACTGTACCGAGGTTTCGGAATTTCACATTATCCTCCAGCAAGGCATGGGTGCCGATAATAAGATTAAGGTTGCCATCTTCCAGTGCCTCATGAATGTCACGCCTCATTGCTTTGCGCGTACTCCCCGTGAGCAGGGCTACTGAAACTCCGCATTGTGCTCCCCATTTTCTTATAGTTTCGTAATGTTGGGTAGCGAGAATCTCGGTGGGCGCCATTATTGCTGCCTGATATCCGTTGTCGATTGCCATCAGGGCCGTGAGGAAGGCCACCATGGTTTTCCCCGAGCCTACATCGCCCTGTAGAAGCCGGTTCATCTGCCGACCTGTCTTCATGTCACGCCAAATTTCTTTCAGCACTCTTTTCTGAGCTCCTGTGAGTTCGAATGGAAGCGCCTCCTGATAGAAGGTATTGAACTTTGGCCCTATCTTTGTAAATGTATAGCCTTTGATCCTTGCGCCTCTTTCCATAGAGAATCGCAAGATATTCATCTCGATGTAATAAAGTTCCTCAAATTTGAATCTCTCGATGGCGCGCTGAAGCCCTTCATGATTTTGTGGGAAATGCATATTGACCAAAGCCTCCTTTAAAGGCATAAGATGATATCTTTTCACCACTTCATCAGGCAAGGTCTCCTCCACTGTGTTGAAACCGGGAAGGCTCAATACCTCTTTCACCATCCTCCGAAGCGTGAGGACACTGAAACCTTTCTTTCTCAGCGGCTCTGTGATAGTGTATACACCTCTGAAGCCGGTAGGAGGCTTTGCGGGGTCATACAATTCCACTTCAGGATGATTGATGGTATAAGCCTGACGGTAGATTGTGGGTTTACCGAAAAGCACATACTCCACTCCGGGACGATACTGGGAGGAAAAATATTTAATATTGTTGAACCACACAGTCTCAATAAGTTTCTGACCATCAGTGAATATTCCCACCAATCTCTTTTTTGCACCTTCTCCTTCAGTGGAAAAACTGATGAAACTTCCCTTTATCTGAAGTGCCGGAAGATCCTCGCCATGAAGTTCTGCGATAGAATAAAACCGACTTCTGTCTACATGCCGGAAGGGAAAATAGTAAAGGAGGTCGCGAAAATTCGCGACCCCTATTTCTTTTGCGAGGGTCTTGGCACGGGCCTCGCCCACTCCTTTGAGGTATTTTATGTCTGAATCTAAGAAATCAGGCATCAGTTTTGCACTTATTCATCAGCACCTCGGCTATGGCCATATCTTTTGGATCAGTGATTTTTATATTGTCGGGATTACCCTCGAAAAGCGCTATCTCGTATCCTGCATGCTCCATCACCGCGGCATCGTCGGTAAAGTTTCTATCACTTGCCGATTTATAAGCCTCCTTAAGACGTGCAGTGTGAAAGACTTGTGGTGTCTGTACTGCCACATATTCACTTCGGTCTACACTTATGCTGCCGCCTTTGGTGATTAGACGCAAGGAATCTACAACCGGTATTACCGGTATCGCTGCAAATTTCCTTGACATTTCTTCCCATCCCCGGGCAATAATATCGGGTGAGACAAGAGGTCGGGCTCCATCGTGTACTGCAACTAAAGAATCAGGGTCGTTAACCATTTCCAGGCCTTTTTTCACAGATTCTCCACGGGTCTTGCCTCCGGCCACAGTACAGTGCTCGAATCTTTCAGTGGCAGGCAGTGAAGAGAAGAAATCTTTCCATTGTCCAATGAATTCTTCCGGCAATACCAGTATCAGTTGAGTTTCGGGGTCTTCATCATGAAAAGCCTTCATGCTCCACCACAGTACGGGACGTCGGCACAGGTTACGGAATTGCTTTGGTATTCCACCACCCATCCGGCTCCCACTGCCTCCGGCCACTATCACTGCATACTTCCTCAAAGCTTAAATTTAATATTAAATATTAAATTTTAAACAATAAACATTAAACAGTAAACAATAAGTAGAATAGTATTTTAAAGCGGTTAACGAATTACGAAAAACGATTAACGCTAAAATACAAACGATTAACGCTAAAATACCAACGATTAACGATAAACGAAAAACGATAAACGTTTTTCTCATCACATATTCATACCGCCGTCTACCTGTATTACCTGACCGGTAACATAGGCCGACATGTCGGATGCCAGGAACACAGCCACTTCTGCGATATCTTCCGGCTTTCCGCCACGACGAAGAGGTATCTTCTTCACCCATTCTTCCCTTACATTGTCGGGTAATGCAGCTGTCATCGCTGTCTCGATAAATCCGGGAGCTATAGCATTGGCACGGATTCCACGTGAACCTACTTCCTGAGCTATACTCTTTGCCAGGGCAATTAATCCGGCCTTTGAGGCTGCATAGTTGGCCTGTCCGGCATTACCATGTACTCCTACTACTGAAGCCATATTGATAATGCTGCCGCTTTTCTGACGCATCATTATGGGAAGCACGGCATGAATAAAGTTGAAGGCAGACTTAAGATTCACATTGATCACTGCATCCCATTGGCCTTCAGTCATACGCATCATAAGGCCATCTTTCGTAATGCCGGCATTGTTTACAAGAATATCAATCTTACCGAAATCCTCATGCACTTTCTTCACTACTTCTTCTGTCTGGGCATAATCTGCTGCATTGGAAGCATATCCGGTGCATTTCACACCTAAAGCTTTTATTTCTTCCTCGGTCTGCTTTCCATTTTCATCGATCACAAGATCAGTGAAAGCTATATCAGCACCCTCAGCAGCAAACCTAAGTGCCAATGCTTTACCGATTCCGCGAGCCGCTCCTGTAATAAGGGCGGTTTTTCCTGTCAATAGTCCCATGTCTTCTCTTTGGTTAAATGCACGGTGCCAAATCCACCGTACACAGTTTTTATTAACTATATCCTAATCTCTTCTAATTAATTATTCTCTCCCCGGCTGTGCACTATGCTCTGTGCACTGTGCACTATACTCTTATAATGAAGCAACCGCATGAATAACCGCCTCCAAAAACCATCAGGGCGATCACATCTCCCTTTTTTAATTCTCCCTTATGTTGCGACAATACCAAGGGGGCAGAGGCAGAACCGGTATTTCCCAGTTCCTCGATGTTATTGTAGAATTCTTCAAGCGGTTTGTCAAGTTGATGTGCCACTTGGGCCACAATCCTCTTGTTGGCTTGATGACAGATAAACTTTGTTATGTCTTCTTTCTTCAGCCCTGTATGTTTGAGAGTATTTTCGAGGGCATAAATCATATAGCGGCATGCATTGATGAACACATCCCGGCCGTCGGGCATATTGATGCCGTCTTCTCCCGGACGAAGTTTCACTCCTCCGGGACCTTTTCCCACATCGCCGAGTCCCTCAGTGAAGATATCAAGTATCTCGATATCTGTATCGGCTTCCCTTTCTTTACTTACAAAGAAAGCCACGGCTGCATCGCCCCATAGGTGTCCGCTTTTCGGATCTTTTTCGTTGCTATAGTAGGTATTGTGCTCACTGCAGATGATGAGGGCTTTCTTAGCCTTACCCATTGCGAAATATCCTTCGGCAATCTCAAGACCATTGATAAATGAAGAACAAGCGGCCGAGGCATATACTACTTTGGCATGTGCGATACCATATTGGCGCTGTGCCACATGGGCTGCGGTGGCCACACTGTCGTATACAGCATAGTATGCACCCACCACAAGGTCCACTTCCTTGATATCGTATGGCAATGTCTTCAAGGCATCGTCTACGGCTGCCAGAGCCATCGTGTCGCAGTTTTCATCGGCATTAGCCTTACTGCGGCTCTTGATGCCGGTGCGTTGCTCAATCCAATCGGGCGTGAGTCCGTTTACTTTCTCAAAATATTCATTCGGAACCCTTCCGGCGGGCACGTAATGCCCCATTGCATTTATATACATAGGCGTGTTATACTGAGGTAGTATCTGTTTCTTCTTTATCTTCCATCCCGTTGCCTTCTATGCCATGAAGGATGAGACGTGTGATATATTTCTTAAGTTGCTCCTGTGTCACCCCCTCTTTCGAGATATTATCGCGCACATAGGGCACGTCAAGCCCGTGGAGGGTGTGAGTGATCACCAGCGCTGCGGCATCCAGGTCTCGTATTTTAAATACACCCAGGAGGGTTCCCTCGCTCAGAATCTCTTTCAGAAGGGCCGACTCCTTGTCGGTGATGAGTTTTCTGGCGCGGTCTACCTTTCTTACATCCCTGAAAAATCCTGCTCGGAGCGATCCGTTTCTCGACACTATCTCACTCATGGTGTCAAATCGGCAGTCGATATATTTTCTGAGTTTTTCCTGGGGTGGTATCTTGAGTTCCACTATCTTCCGGAGCCGACTCAGCAGTTCATCGGTCTCACTTGCGATTACTGCATTGAAGATTTCACGTTTACTTTTAAAATAGGTATAAATGGTGCGCCTCCCTTTTGCGGAAGCTGACGCTATGTCGTTCATTGTGGTATTTTCCACTCCTTTTCTGGCGAAAAGCTGACGTGCTACCTCTATAAAACGTTCCCGTGTCTTCGACACCATAATGCTATAGTGAAATCGGTTCGGAAGAAATGGCATTTGGCCTGTGGATCATCAAAATGCACATTTCTATTTATTGTGAGCAAATTTAACGAATTATTTTTATTCAATGACTCTTCGGGTAAAAAATAATGGTTGTCTTAATCCAATTTATATGTTTCTAAAGAAATTGGAGAATCTAAATTTGGGCATTTAAAAATTTATAACTAACTTTGCACCATCATTACATCGCGGGGTGGAGCAGTGGTAGCTCGTTGGGCTCATAACCCAAAGGTCGCAGGTTCGAGTCCTGCCCCCGCCACCAACAAGAAGCACATCGCCGGATGTGCTTTTTTTTATCATGCAGATTATATACGAAGACAACCATATCCTGGTAGTAAACAAGGAGCCGGGTGAAATAGTGCAGGGCGACAAAACCGGTGATACTCCACTTTCCGAGAAACTGAAATTGTATCTCAAAGAGAAATACAATAAGCCGGGGAATGTATTTTGCGGTGTAGTCCACAGGATAGACCGTCCGGTAGGCGGCCTTGTGATCTTTGCAAAAACATCAAAGGCGTTGGAGCGCCTCAACAAGATGCTGCGTGACGGCGAAATACATAAAACTTACTGGGCTATCGTGGAGGGTAAACCTGAAAAGGAAGAAGAGGTTCTCAATAATTTTCTTGTGAGCGACGGACGTATCAACAAGACTTTCATCTCTGACGAGAAGAATCCGGAAGCCAAGAAATCTACCCTGAAATACAAAACATTAGCAGTTGGCGACCATTATTCACTTCTGGAAGTGAACCTACTTACAGGTCGCAAGCATCAGATAAGAGCACAGCTATCAAATATCGGGCATCCCATAAAAGGAGACCTGAAATATGGAGCGCGACGTAGCAATCCCGACGGCAGTATTTCTCTATTAGCCAGAAACATCTCATTTACACATCCGGTATCCAAACTGCCGATCGAGCTCGAGGCTCCACTTCCTCCGCTATTCCAAAAATTCCTTCCTGAAGATTAAGCATAAAAAATCAGCCGGATGATTCAGGAGATACCTTAACCATCCGGCTGTGAAACCTATTGATCTTTTTTACCTGTAGACCGGTATTTATCGTATAAAGAGGAGTTCGCGATATTTCGGAAGCGGCCAGATTTCATTGTCCACCATAAGTTCAAGTTTGTCAATGTGGTAGCGGATCTTATCCATGTGAGGTAACACCTCATCGTGATACATCAGAGCCTTCTTGCGCTCCTCTGTCACTTTATTTGCGATTCGCCGTGCATCGATCATGGCCGCAACTTCTTGTTTGATTACCTTCATGTGTTCCGCCATCTTTGCGATGGTAGCCATATCGTCTTCACTCAGAGTCTTTGCCTCATACTCAGGGAAGAGCTCACGGATTTTCTTCACATTATCGAGCAACATGCTTTGGTAACGAGTGGCCACCGGAATGATGTGATTGATAGCCAGATCACCAAGCACACGTGCTTCAATCTGGATTTTCTTAGTATACATCTCCCATTTCACCTCATTGCGGGCTTCCAGTTCCACGTCTGAAAGCACTCCGGTGCGATGGAACATCTCTTTGGATGATTCGCTAAGATAAGCGTCGTAAATCTTGGGTACTGAGGTTTCACAGTCAAGACCACGGGAAGCAGCCTCCTCTTTCCATTCATCTGAATAGCCGTTACCGTCGAAATGGATGGCTTTAGATTCTTTAATAAGTTTCTTTACTTCTGACAGTATAGCCTTGTTGAGTTCCTCACCGTTGCTTAGACGTTTTTCAATCTCATCAGCAAACTGATTTAACTGATCGGCCACAGCAGCATTCAAGGCAAGCATAGAAGATGCACAATTGGCTGAACTACCCATTGCACGGAATTCGAAACGATTACCTACGAAGGCAAACGGCGAAGTACGGTTGCGGTCGGTGCTGTCCATCATTATTTCAGGTATCTGGTTCACACCGATTGTGATACCCTCTTTGTCGGCCAGATCCAAGTCTACATTTCCGTTGAGGATTCCATCGAGAATATCGCTCAACTGCTTTCCGGTAAATATTGATATAATTGCCGGGGGTGCTTCGTTGGCTCCAAGCCTATGGGCATTGGTTGCTGAAGCAATTGAAGCCTTGATAAGGGCATTATGTTTGTGTACGGCTGCCATCACGTTGGCCACAAAAGTAAGGAACTGCAGATTTTCCTTACGTGTCTTACCCGGACTGAATAAAAGCACTCCTTTGTCGGTTCCGAGGCTCCAGTTGTTATGTTTGCCGGATCCGTTCACTCCTGCAAATGGTTTCTCATGAAGAAGCACCCGGAAATTATGGCGTCTTCCTACTTCTCTCATCACCGACATAATGAGAAGGTTGTGGTCATTGGCAAGATTTACCTCCTCGAATATCGGAGCAAGCTCAAACTGATTGGGAGCCACCTCATTGTGACGAGTTTTTACCGGGATGCCCAGTTTATGTGCCTCAATCTCAAGGTCGAGCATAAACGCCTCTACTCTTGAAGGTATTGAACCGAAATAATGGTCTTCAAGCTGCTGGTTTTTTGCGCTCTCATGCCCCATTAAGGTACGGCCTGTAAGGGCCAGGTCGGGACGGGCAAAATAAAGAGATTCATCCACGAGGAAATACTCTTGTTCCCAACCCAGGTAGGCATCTACATGTTTCACTTCGGGATCGAAAAAACGAGCCACGCGTGTTCCGGCCTTATCTACGGCGTTCAATGCGCGCAGAAGAGGTGTCTTATAGTCAAGACTTTCTCCGGTGTAGGAAATAAATATTGTGGGTATACACAGAGTCTCGCCTATTATGAAAGCCGGCGATGAAATATCCCATGCTGAATAGCCTCTGGCTTCGAAAGTATTACGGATACCACCACTCGGGAAACTTGATGCGTCGGGCTCTTGCTGCACAAGCATCTTGCCGGTGAATTTTTCTACTACTCCACCTTTTCCGTTGTGCTCAATAAATGAATCGTGCTTTTCTGCGGTGCCGTCGGTGAGTGGTTGGAACCAGTGAGTGTAATGACGTGCACCATTGTCGATAGCCCATCTTCTCATTCCGTCTGCTACACTGTTGGCATATTCCCGGGGTAAGGGCTTTCTGTTGTCTATTGCATCTACCAATACATTAAAAGTTTCCATCGGTAGATACTCAAACATTTTCTGACGGTTGAATACCTGTTTGCCGTAATAGGCTTCCGGACGTTCTTCCGGAATTTCCACGGGCACAGCCTTGCGGCCCATGGCTTCTTCCACTGCTTTGAATCTGAGTGTTGACATTTTTACGTTAGCTTTAACGATTTGTGATTGTTTTTTGAAATTTTCGATCTCTCTAATTGTTTCCAATCGGGGTGGTCAAAATGTTTCTTTCAGATATCTTCGATATGTATGTTTTATCTATACTTTGTCTTTCAGGATATGTTTTTAGCGCTTGCTTTGTTATTATTTTCGCTGCAAAATTAAAAAATTGACATTATAACACCAAAATTTTTTCAAATAAATAAAGTCCGGCTGAATTTTATCGCCGGACTCTATTATTAGTTAAATTGAAAAGACTCTCTTATAAAAGTTTCCTTTTTATTTCACGAGTACCTTCTCAGCTTTGTCTTCATATTTGATTACATATACTCCTGTTGAAGGAAGCGATACACTGCCATTACCCTTGATCTCGGCTACTTTCTGACCTTGCATATTGAAGATCTCAACAAGAGCATCTCCTGCCACAGTAACTTTCTTACCGGATACAATCACTTTTACCGCATTTTCTGCTATCTCTTCGATATCAGTCACATAAGTGATTTCTCCATAAGTGAAGTTTTCTGAATAGGTAGAGTTGGGATCATCTGTAAAACGGTTAATCAGATACCCCTCGGAATCATAAGTATAAGATATTGATTTAGTTGTAGTTCTTGCAGGGTCTCTGTAGGTAGTAATGTCACTCAGGATTCGGCGTGAGTTGTCTACCTTAATAATTTGAGTGGTATAATCGAAATTAGTTTCAGAGTATTGGTCTGTTATCTCTTTAACCATTGTATTACCGGTGACGGTAAAGGTGGTATTAGAGCCATAAGACAACACCCAATCATTATTTTGGGGATCCCATACATAATCGAAATTATATGTAATTTCCTGAGATGCGGAAGATCCCTCCTGCAGATTTGCCGGGACGAAATATTCATCTGAGAAATATGAAGGCTCTGTAGGATAGATCACCTCGAAATTAGGAACGGTAACTCTGCCCCACTCTCTCTTATACTCACCTACCCAAGATTGAGTAGTGTTATCCCAGATATAACGTTCTAAATAGTAAGTTCCAGTATTATAATCATCCTGGGTAATATCTTTGTCTACATATACTATTTCATCACCCACAAAATCCCTTGTGATAGTCTGAATTTTTCCATCCGGAAGAACCTCTGTGATCGGACTAGCATATCGATAGGTTACTTCCCAGGTCTGTTGATCAAGAGAATAAGAATAAAAAATGGTATAATTTTCGGTCAGGTTTTCTACATTTTTATAGCCATAAGTAATTTCTCCGTCCTCATCGTGATAGAAATACTCATCAGTCTCGATGTTATTTACCAGAGTGTAGGTACCTGTTTCGTACATATAAAGCACACCATTGTCATCGGGCTCATAGATTTTATATGTATAGCCGTTTGGAATATAAGTGAACTCTGTCTTTTCGTCAAGCATACCGTTATCGTATTCCGATACTTCCACAAGTTGCCCTTGAGAATTGAATACTCCTTCCAGTCTGTCTTCTCCTTCATAGAGAGTGACATTACCTGTACAGGCTACCCAAGCACTGCCGTTCCATTGTTGCCATAACATACCCTTAACACGTATACGGCTCGACAATGTACCGTCAGCATTATAATAGGAATAGATATCATATTCATTCTGGCTGTCCCATTCTACCATGGCATAGTTGCCGTTGGATTCATCGTAATAGAAATCTGTTTCAGTATCCAATTTATTGTCTTCTACCAGATAATAACGTACATAGTTGTTGGTATGGCCATAATCCTGATCCTTAACCTGACATTTCACTATATCCTTGTTAATCCAGGTATATACCTCATTAGTTATGCTAAACCAGTTCCCATTATTGTATCCGTAATAATTGTCACGAGTACGAACCTCGCCTGCGCTGTATATCCATGGCTCATTAAAGTTGGCACTTAACTTTTCCTGAGCATACATCACCCAGTCCATGGTGTCCATAGAGAAACTAAGGTAAGAAATTATAATTTGGCTACCTTGTATGCTTATCTCAGGCTTACTTCCGGATCCATATGTAGGGGTGCCCTCATAATCATAGTCTATATTAAGGTTTCCTACCTGTGTACCATTTTCATCATAGTAATAGGCATAATAATTCTGTCTAACCCAGGTATTGTTATAAAGATGTTGTACCTCATATATGAGGGCATTGCCTTCTACTGTATACAACATCTTGTAATTGTCGTTGGAAATGGATTCATACCATTGCTCAGTATAAGGGAAATACACCCATGATCTGGTTTCATCTCCACGGGTTTCTTCAATCAGGTTGCCGTTTTCATCGAAAGTTCGAGACATCACAAGTTTATTGTCGGTGTCATATTCTTTACTGGTATTGACACTTCCGTTGGCGTAGAATGTCCTGTTGGTTGTAGTCACATAAGTGTATTGACCGTAATGTTCAGTTACAACCTTCTGACTCCATTTCTGTCCGGGAACATACCATTGATATTCAGTTTCTGCGTAACTTCCGTTATCATTCTCCCATTTTTGCAGGAATCCGTACTTGCCGTAGGAATAAGTATAGTTATAAGCGTAAGTGTTTCCGCCATCTTTGGTTCTTTCTTCTGTACTCATTGCAATAAGACGGATACCGGTAACTTCTCTTTCAGTCAAATCTTCCAACATTGCAAATGTCTGGGGAGCGGCTGAAGATTGAGGCAATCTACGAGCTGTCTGTGACTCGTTTTGGGCCTTTGCATCTATTCGTTTCACCTTGTTCGGATTTTTCTTGAATCCGGGTACAGGCATTTTCGGTGAGGCAGCAAAAATCGGAGCTGACATCACCATGGCAATTAATAAGGGTAAATATCTTTTCATTTCTTTTTTGGTTAAGTTGAAGATATATGAAAACATTATCCTCTGAAAAAAGGATAATAACCTTTAATAAGAAACGCAAATTAAATTATTAAATTTCAATTTGCTTTGACCTTACTGTTAAACTATGTTAATACTGAAGAGACCGTGAAGGTACTTTAAGAGCCCCTTCCCAATAGTAAATGAGCCGGGACAATTGTCGCGGCTCATTTATTTCCTTTGAGTCTTTTTATTTATCAGGCTCTTTTTACATTATTAGTGCTCGGTGTCTTTATTAGGGCACTATCACATTGAGTATCTTCACCGAATTCACTACTGCATCGTAGCAATATTGGTAGATATATGGTACCAAGCCGAAGAACATGATGCCGGCCACACAAAGCCATAATCCTACTTTCTCGCATCTGAAAGTCTTTATGGCTTCTACCTTCGGCTCATCAGCACTGATCCACATGGCCTTTACTACCAACAGATAATAATAGAGTGAAATTATAGTGTTGATCAAAGCCACAAGCACGAGCATATATAGGGCCCATGAATTGGAGGCGGTAACTGAGGTAAAGATAAGTATCTTACTGAAGAAGCCTGCAAAAGGAGGTATTCCTGCAAGTGAGAACATAGCCAGTGTCATGGCAAAGGAAAGCCATGGATTTGTCTTATGGAGGCCGTTATAATCATCCATTGAGATATAACCGGTCTTTTCCTCAATTGTATTGATAACGAGGAAGGCTGCCAGATTGCTCACTACATAGACGAAGATATAGAACATTAAAGCTGAAAGTCCTAAAGTCTCCGAAGCCATTACACCGAGCATAATATAACCGGCTTGTGAGATTGATGAGAAAGCCATGAATCGTTTCATGTTCTTCTGACGAAGAGCGAAGAGGTTACCCACAGTAATAGTGAGAATTATCACAGCATACATCATCCATTCCCAGGCATCAGAATATACAGCGCCGAAACACTGGGTGAAAATCACAAAAAATGCAAATGCTGCCGCTCCTTTCGAAACTACAGAAAGGAAACTGGTCACAGCAGTGGGGGCTCCTTGATATACGTCGGCGGTCCAAAGATGGAAAGGCACCAGAGAAAGCTTGAAACCTATACCGGCAATCATAAAGGCGAGCGCAACAATCAGCAATCCGCTCATTTCTCCCTGACTGATAGCAAAAGCCAGGTCGTTGAAATAGAGCGATCCACCCGAAAAGGCATAGATAAACGATAAACCGACGAGTAGAACGGCTGATGAGAACACAGCTGTAAGTATATACTTTATAGATGCCTCATTACTTTCATACCTTTTCTTATTGAAAGCCACAAGAGCTGCAAGTGGTAAAGAAGCCGACTCAAGACCGATTATGAAAATCAGGAAATGACGGGCCGATACCATAAGGTACATACCGAATACGGTGACAAGAAGGAGTTCATAGAACTCTCCTTTTCTCACTATTGCGTCATCGCTGTTGAGCCATTCTGCTGCCTGAAGGAGCACTATGAAAACTCCCACATTAAGTATAGCCTTGATAGCATTGGTAGCTGTATCATTTATATACATTCCTCCGAATACATAATCGCCTGAGGCCGGAATCACCCAAATGGCTATCGTGCCTAATGCAAAAAGTATCGTGGTGAAGGGTGTAAGATATTTCTTGCCTCCCTCATTAGAGAACGTGTCGAAAAGAAACACAAGGATGAAGATGCCGAGAATTATCATCTCGGGTATCATGTGTCCAAACTGAGAATAAGTCATTGTGAAATCTCTTGTTTTATCTTGTCAAACATTCATTCTTTAGAACACACTTGCCTGAAGGGCATTGATAATCGGGGTGAAGCTATGGTTGATGGCCTCATTTATCCAGTTGGGGAAACAACCTATACCTGCGATACAGAGTATCAGTGTAACTGTGGCAAGGCGTTCAAACCATGTTGCATCCGTTAGACTCAAGTGATGGTCGTCCTGAACCGGTCCGAGAAGCAGTTTGCCCACTACGCGTAGGATATACACGGCTGTGATTACGATAGCTGTAGTGGAGCATATCACGAATATCCTGTGGAATACATCTGCATCCTGGAATGCACCGAAGAAAATGGTCATTTCAGCTACGAAGCCCGAAAGACCCGGCAAACCGAGTGAAGCAAAACCTGCGATCATATAGCATACTCCCAGATAAGGCATTATCTTCATAAGACCACCCATTTGTCTGATGTCTCTTGTGTGGGTACGTCCATAGATCATACCGATAAGGGCAAAGAAGAGAGCCGTCATAAGTCCGTGTGAAAGCATCTGCATGATGGCGCCGGTCATAGCCGTGGCATTGAGCATCAGGATTGCGAAAAGCACCATTCCGCAGTGCGACACTGAGGAATAAGCATTGATGTATTTGAGGTCGGTCTGCACACAGGCCGAGAAAGCTCCATATACAATACTGATACCGGTAAGGATAATGAAGATCCAGGCGAGCTCGTTTGCAGCTTGTGGCAATAAGAAGATGGCGATACGGAAGCATCCGTAACCTCCAAGTTTCATTAGAACTCCGGCATGCAACATAGATACTGCTGTAGGCGCGCTGGCATGTCCGTCGGGACTCCAGGTATGGAAGGGGAACATCGCTCCGAGCACTCCGAATCCTACGAAAGTAAAACAGAAGAGCATATATTGCCAGTCGGGATCGATGGCTGCATTATGAGATATCTCAAGTATATTCCATGTCATTTGGCCGCCTTCGGGCGCACTGTGCCAGAAAATTCCCAATAGTCCGAGCATGAGGAATGCAGAACCTCCCATAAGCATCAGTGTGAGCTTCATGGCTGAGTATTCTTTCCTACCTGTACCCCATACGCCTATGAGAAGATACATAGGTATAAGTGCCACCTCATAGAACATAAACATGGTGAATATGTCTATAGAGATGAAGAAGCCGAATACACCGGTGCTGAGCAATGCATACCAAAGGAAGAAATTCTTGGGAAGGGGATTGATTTTCCAAGATGCGAATGTTCCGGCAAATACTATGATGGCTGAAAGCAGAATCATCAGCACCGAGATTCCGTCTACACCTACTGCGAGGTGAATATTGAGCGGTGCGTACCACATCCAGCTTCCGGTGAAGAGCATCTCATCGGTCACTCCCATTTCACGAAGGCGCAAGAAATCACAGCAGAGCCAGATTGCGAGGCCGAGCAACACTGTGGAACAAACCACCATCACCGCACGTATAGCCTTCATGCCACTGTTGTGACACAGGCCCAGACCGGCCATCATGGCGATGGGTATTACCACAAACCAAATCAATATATTGTCAAACATGATGTTTTGTTAGTTTTTCATTTTAGTATAATCTTAAGTCACTCGGGAATCATGCAAAACATAGCCATGCTATCGCACCAATCACTATGGCGCCGCTGATATACCATCCCACATATCCCTGCACTTCGCCGCTCTGCATGCCGCGTATACGGTAAGAGATGCTCTGGGTAACCTTGGCAAATCCATCCATAGTAGCATCTATCACATGACGGTCGAACCAGGCTATGCTCTTACAGATAATGTTGAAGATAATATTATGGGTGATAAACATATAAATTTCATCCCAGTAGAAGCGGCGGTTGGCTGCCTTCCAGAATGCAGGCCATGCATTCTTGAATTGTGCCGGAAGATTGTTGGGCTTCAGATACATCAAAGCTGCAAGACCTATTCCCACACATGCCACTATCAATGAAGTGCAAGCCACGGGTGCTTCTATATGTATATGATAAGGTTCTCCGTTCCAGGTAACAAACTCACCAAACTGAATCCATCCGCAGCAGATTGATACTCCGGCCAACAGGAGGAGAGGCACCGACATCTGCCAGGGACCGTCGTGAGGTTTGTGTTCTTTGTAATGAGGATTCTCTTTGTTCCAGAATACCAGGAAATATAGACGGAACATGTAGAAAGCTGTGAGTCCTGCCACCATAGTCATCCAGGCACCCCAGAACCAGTGGCGCTGGAACATGGCCGCAAGCATCTCATCTTTGGAGAAGAAGCCTGCAAATGGCCAGATACCTGCGATGGCCAGACATCCGATAAGGAAAGTCCAGTGAGTGATGGGCATATATTTCCTCAAACCGCCCATAGCAGTATATTCATTGGAGTGTACTGCATGGATAAGGGCGCCGGCACCGAGGAACAGAAGGGCCTTGAACATGGCATGGGTGAAAAGATGGAACATACCTGCCATATATCCCAGGCCTGAATAATGTACCCCTTCGATAGGTTTATCATAAGCCACACCAAGCGACACCATCATGAAGGCTATCTGGGAAATGGTGGAAAAGGCCAGGATTCTCTTGATATCGGTCTGTGCACATGCCACCATCGCTGCGTAAAAGGCTGTAATGGCACCAACGCAGCATATGAAGGTAAGTGAGAAGTCTACCACGCAATAGAGCGGGAACATTCTGGCCACAAGATATACACCGGCTACTACCATTGTGGCCGCATGAATCAGTGCCGACACAGGTGTCGGACCTTCCATTGCATCCGGAAGCCAGATATGTAGAGGCATCATTGCGGATTTACCCATACCTCCTGTGAAAATCAATACCATGGCCCATGTCAACACTGAAGCACCCATATAGGTGGCACCGCCTGTAGTACCGAATACCAATTCAGGGTTCTGGGTCAATTCTATGAAATTGAAGGTGTCGGTATAGTATGAGAGAAGGAGAATACCGATAAGGAATCCAAGGTCGGCAAACCTTGTCACGATAAACGCCTTTTTGGATGCAGATACAGCCGAGGGCAGTTTATAGAAGAATCCTATGAGAAGGTATGATGAAACACCCACAAGTTCCCAGAAGATATACATCTGGAAAATATTGGTGGCCACTACAAGACCGAGCATTGAGAATGTGAAGAGTGAAAGGAAAGCGTAATAGCGCTGGAATCCCGGTTCTCCTTCCATATATCCCCAGCTATAGAGGTGCACCATAAAGGATATGGTGGTGATCACCACAAGCATAAGGGCTGAAATAGGATCAATGAGGAAACCTATCTTCACGACCAGACTCTGTGTAAATGCAAGCCATGTCACGTCAAACACCTGATACTGCTGGCGCACTCCATCCAGAATAAATTCCGGATTGCCACTGAAGTAATAAGTGCAGGCCACTATATAAGCCAGCACGGCAGTGGTGCCAAGCATGGCTATACCGATAAATCCTGCTATCTTATGCGACATCTTCATTCCACATAATCCTAAAAGTAGGAATGTGAAAAGAGGAAACGCAAGAATCAGAATAGGAATTATTACCTCCATAACTTAAAATCTCATTTGTTTAACGTCGTTGATGTCAGTGTTACCCACCGCACGGTAGATATTGATGATGATCGCTATGGCTATAGCTGTCTCGGCAGCTGCCAGAGCCACTGCAAAGAGTGTGAAAATCATACCCTCCATGCTGCCGGGAAATAAGTAGCGGTTGAATATCACGAAATTCAGGTCTGCGCTATTGAGCATCAACTCCAGGGATATCAATATCGCGATAAGATTTTTTCTGGTCATAAAACCATAGATGCCACACACAAACATTATAATGCTTGGCACCAGATACCATAACATACTTAAATCCATATCTGCCTAATCTTTACGAGCGATAGTCACACCGCCGATTATACATGCCAAAAGTAATACGCTTATCGCTTCAAACGGAAGGAGATATTGGAATTTCTCACCTCCGGTGAAAGCTTCACCTATATCATGCATCGTTATCATGTTGCTGGCTGACAGACATTCCACCAGCGATGCTCCATGAATCAAAGGCATGTAGAAAACTGCGAACAATAACAGCACACAAGAAGCAGCCGATACAAGGAATCCCCATATTTTTCTACGGTTTTTCCCTTCTGTATCCTGTTCATTGGGTTTGTTGGTGAGCAAGATTGCAAACACAAACAATACCATGATACCGCCGGCATATACTGCTATCTGCACCGCTCCCAGGAATTGGTAGCCAAGCTGGAAATAGAAAATTGCGGTACCGATAAGTACAAATAGCAGATAGGTGGCTGCCCTAAGTATCTTTTTTGCCGTTACAGCCTTAATGGAAAAAATCACCAAGGCTATGGCTATGGCAAAATAGACTATTATATTACCTACTGAATCCATTATGTTAAGTTAGTTTGCTTTTCAAGTATTTTTATTCTGCCGGCTCTTTATCAGATTTTTCTATCGGCTTAGGCTCTTCTTTTTTGTCAACTTCCGGCTTAGGTTCCTCTTTTTTAACTTCCGGCTTTGGCTCTACTTTCGGTTCAATTGCCGGTTTTGGTTCCTCTTTAGGTTCAACTGCCGGTTGTGGTTCCTCTTTCGGAGTTTCAGCAGTCGGTTTCCCTGCTGCGGCCGCTGCGGCTGCTTCCCTTTCTGCTTTTATTTTGGCTGCTTTAGCCAATGCTTCCGCCTTTATTTTGGCAAGCTTTTCAGGGTCAATGGCAGGTTTAGGAGGTGCTGCCGGCTCTTCTTTAGGTTCAGGACGATAATTGAGTTGTTTCAATAAAGAGTCTCTCGTGAAAGTGGCCTGTTCAAAATCATTAGAAAATTCCAATGCATCCTGCGGACATGTAGTAACACACAGCATACAGAACGTACAGCTCCCGAGATCGTACATGTATTTATCGAGTTTCCTCTTTTTCTTCCCGTCAGGAAGGTCCACCATTTTTGTAGTGAGCTGAATGGTACCATTGGGGCAATTCATTTCACAAATCCGGCAGCCTATACATTTATGTCTCCCCTCGCTATCATATATCAAGGTTAGTTCGGCACGAAAGCGGTCGGCAATCTGTAAGGTGGCCCTATTTTCCGGATACTGTTCCGTGATTTTCGGCGTCACGAGTTCCTTTCCTGTCACCACCATACCGTCTACCAGGCTTTTAAGACCTTTGGCGGCTTCAGAGAAATATTCCTTTATACTACCCATTTATATCGTTTTTCGTAATTCGTGATTCGTTTATCGTGATTCGTTTATCGTGATTAGTTAATCGCAGGATAATAGTAACTTACTTATTGTTTATTGTTTATTGTTTACTGTTTATTGTTTAAAAAACTTATTGTTTTTTGTTATCTTTCCGTCTGTCCTCCCAGAATGTCAAGCAATTCTGTTGTGATTGCCTGCTGACGCAGTTTATTGTATTCCAATTGAAGTTCTTCAAGAAGTTTCTTGGCATTATCATTGGCACTCTGCATGGCCATCACACGGGCTGCCTGTTCTGAACTTCTATTCTCGATAGTTATTTCCTGCATTGTCGACAACACAAACATCGGGAGCACTTCATTGAAAATACTGTCGGGATCCGGTTCAAAAAGATAGAATTTGTTATCATCCTTCTTTTCTTTTTCCCCTTCCCCTTTCACTTCCGGACTTACCGGGAACAGTGTCTCTGTCTGAGGCAACTGTTTGCTCATAGAGACATACCGCATATACACAGTCTGAACCTGATCGAAAGTGCCATTGCTGAAATTTTCGCGAAGACCTTCGGTAAATTCATTTACTTTACCGGGTAGCATCTTGGAGTCTACTCCTTCCAAGGGTTCCTCTACAGTCAGATATGGCAGTTCAAGTTTCTTTACTGCGTTTTTTATCTTCTTGCCCACCGGAATTATGGTGATGTGAGCATTTGGATGTTCTTCACGCAATGCACGTATACGCGTGAGAAGATACTTGAAGATATTAATATTATAGGCTCCGCACAAACCGTCGTCGCTACCAAAGACTACGATTGCGGCTTGCTTTACATCCCTTTTGGAGATAAGTGGGGATCGAAATTCCAGACCGGTGGCCAACAAATGACCCATGATGGAATCTACCTGCTTGCGGAAAGGCAGCAGTCGTTTCAACTCCATCTCGTTCTTATGGACCTTTGCAGAAGATATCATTTTCATGGCTCCGGTTATCTTCTCACTGGAAGAAACCGAGCCTATCCTTATCCTTAACGCTTTGAGCGTAGCCATCCGGTTGGGTTTTAGGGTTGATTATTTATATCTTGAAGAAATTTCTGAGGCACTCTCTTTCAGTTTCTTTTCCACATCCTCATTTAGCACTCCCTTCTTCAAGGTTTCGAGCACATCAGGATGTTTAGCCTTAAGCAACTGTATGAACAGGCCTTCAAATTCTTTTACCTTATCGATTGGCACATTTTCCAGTAGTCCGTTGACTCCGCAGTATATCACAGCGATTTCATTTTCTACCGGCCATGGCTGATATTGCGGCTGGATGAGCAGCTGCTGGTTTTTACGACCTCTGTCTATCACTTTTGCAGTTACAGGGTCAATGTCACCTCCGAACTTTGTGAATGCTTCAAGTTCACGGAACTGAGCCTGTGCTATCTTCAGTGTACCGGCCACTTTTTTCATAGCCTTGATCTGAGCATTTCCACCCACACGGCTCACAGAGATACCTACATTGATGGCAGGGCGTATACCCTGGTTGAAGAGGCTGGTCTCAAGGAAGATCTGACCGTCGGTAATTGAGATTACATTGGTAGGAATGTAAGCGGATACGTCACCAGCCTGTGTCTCGATGATAGGCAATGCAGTGAGGCTACCTCCACCTTTCACTATCGGTTTGAGTACCTCCGGGAGGTCGTTCATATTTGAAGCCACTTCCTGATTGTCAATAATCTTTGCTGCACGTTCCAAAAGACGTGAATGGAGATAGAAGATATCGCCCGGATATGCTTCACGTCCTGATGGACGCTTGAGAATCAGTGAAATTTCACGGTATGCCACTGCCTGTTTTGAAAGGTCATCATATACGATAAGTGCGTCACGGCCGGTATCGCGGAAATACTCACCTATTGCAACGCCTGCAAATGGACTGTAATACCTCATTGATGCTGAGTCTGAAGCACTTGCAGCTACCACTACAGTATATTCCAATGCTCCATATTTCTCCAAAGTGTGCACTAATGAGGCTATTGTTGAGCCCTTCTGGCCTATTGCCACATAAATACAATATACCGGTTTCCCGTCTAAGTAATTTTGCCTTTGGTTGATTATTGTATCGATGGCTATGGCGGTCTTACCTATCTGGCGGTCACCGATAATGAGCTCACGCTGTCCACGCCCGATAGGAATCATTGCATCTACAGCCTTGATACCGGTCTGTAGTGGCTGGTTCACCGGCTGACGGAAGATAACACCGGGAGCCTTTCTTTCCAACGGCATATTAAGGAGTTTACCTTCGATAGGTCCTTTGCCGTCGATCGGCTCACCCAGGATATTGATTACCCTTCCGAGCAAACCGTCGCCCACCGGTATAGAGGCAATCTCGCCGGTGCGTTTCACCGACATGTTTTCAGTGACATCGTTGACGTTATTGAGCAACACAACGCCCACGTTGCTTTCCTCAAGGTTAAGCGCCACTCCCTTCACGCCGTTCTCAAACTCCACGAGTTCGTTGGAGCGCACGTTTTCGAGTCCGTACACATGGGCCACGCCGTCGCCCACTTCGAGCACGGTACCCACTTCCTCGAATTTCGCCTTCGAGGTTACATTCTCAAGTTGTTTCTTTAATATATCAGATATTTCACTGGGATTTAGCATCTCTATCTTAACTTAAAAGTGTTTGACGTAGTTGTTCAAGTTCATTGCTCAATGAGGCGTCCATTCTCACCGAATCCACATCTATTACAAACCCACCGATAAGAGCCGGGTCTATAGCCTCTGAAAATTCCAGTTCGGAATCCTTGAAAGCATCGGTTACAAGTTTTCGTAGTTTCTTCATGGTGGAGTCATCGAGTTTCACGGCCGTAGTGATCTTTGCCTGGGATATATGATTCTCCTTGCGGTAAATGTCACGATAAGCAAGCATCATAGCCTGTGCATACTCCACTCTCTTCTGGGCCAGGATAAGTAGGATAAACTTGTCGAATATCTCATCTTTCTGACCGGCAGCCGTCACCAGAAGTTTCTCTTTGTCCTCATCACTGATAAATGGATTCGACAATACCTTCTGAAGGTCGGGATTTTCCCTGAAAGCTTCTATCACCCTTTTGGAGAGGTCATAGATTCTTTTGGTCTCACCCTTTTCCAAGGCAAATTTATACAATGCCTTGGCATATCTGCGTGGTATCAGTCCGTTGTCCATCCTTTCAGTTGCTCTTTATTTCATCAAGCATTTTATCCACGAGGGCATGATGGCTCTTATCATCCGAGAGGTTGCCTCTCACCATTTTCTCAGCTATGTCGAGCGAGAATTTGCTCACTTCATTCCGGAATTGGAGTTCGGCTTCCTTCCTCTGCTGCTCTATCGACACACGAGCGGCATCCATCACTTTCTTAGCTTCTTCAGAGGCCTCTTTCTTGGCTTCTTCGATCAGCTGGGTCTTCATGCGTGAAGCCTCGCGCAACATTTCAGCCTGTTGCTGCTGGGCCTCTTCCATATATTTCTGGGCCTCAGCCTTGGCATTGTCAAGTTGAGTCTTCGCCTCGCGGGCATATTCCACTCCCTTATCAATCGTGTCGGCACGCTTATCCATGTTCTTTAATATCACGGGCCATCCCCATATGGCAAGTACCACAAAAAGGATGATGAAGGATATGAACATCCAGAATATTAGCCCGAAATCAGGAGTGAATAGTTCCATGCTTGTTTGGTTTTAATGTGGAAAAGTTGGTTGCTGTATACCCGGAATCAGATGAACAATGCAAGTGCTGATACGATCACTGCGAAGAGAGCCACACCTTCGATAAGGGCTGCAATCACAATCATATTGGAACGGATGTCGCCTGCCACTTCCGGCTGACGTGCTATTGCCTCCATGGCGCTGCTACCGATATTACCAATACCGATACCTGCACCGATTGCTGCGATACCTGCTCCAAGGGCTGCTCCCAAAGCTCCTAATGGGAACACGTCTGCTAAAATCATTGATAACATAATATTTGGTTTTAAGTTGTTAGTTCTTTTATATTTTATTTATTCAGCTCACAGTTGCAGCATTCACACTTGCCGGAGCTGCAGCCGGTTCTGAGTCTTTTTCCTCTGTTTTTTCTATGGTCTGGTCTTCAGTCTTATGTTCATCTTTGCCATGACCCTCATGATGACCCTTGTCAATACTCATAGAGATAAAGATGGTGGCAAGAAGTGTAAACACATAAGCCTGAATGAAACTTACCAACACATCAAGACAAAGCATGAAGATGGAGAACATTACCGATATAAATACCGATCCTCCTGCGGCCAAGGCCCCGAAGGCTGCGAAGATGAATATAAGAAGCGTAAGGGTTATCACTATCATGTGTCCACCCATCATGTTGGCAAAGAGACGCACACAAAGTGCCGCCGGCTTGGTGAAAATACCAAAGATTTCTATAAACTGCATGATAGGAATCGGAAACTTTAGGAAGAGTGGTACATCAGGCCAGAAAATTTCCTTCCAATAATGCTTTGAACCCATTACGTTTGTCACCACAAATACCATTATGGCTAGTACAAGGGTGATCGCTATATTTCCGGTCAGATTGGCTCCTCCGGGGAAGATTACTATCAGACCCACCAGGTTCATCACTAAGATGAAGAAAAAGCAAGTGAGCAGGAAAGGAGCATATTTGCGTGCCTGGTCATGCAAGGTAGATTTGATCACACCTGTGTAGATGAAATCTATAAGCATTTCCATGAAACCCACTCCCTTTCTTGGGGCTTTCATTCCCTTTCTTGAATAGAACCATACCACCGACATTACCATTGCGGTCACTACTATAGCTGCTATGAACAATGCCAGCACATTCTTTGTGAAAGAGATGTCAAGAGGTTTATACTCACGGTAATACGTTTCATTGAAACCTGCGTAACCTCCTATTATAGCTTCTGCCTTGTCTATATCACCCTGAATCTCCGGATTATGCTTTGCCTCCTCCTTCACTCTTGCTTCCTCTTCGGGACTCAGAGGAAAGATCTGCACCACTTTATTCCTGTGCTTGCTCACATGAGCCAGGATAAATTGGTATTGCTTTCCGTTCTTGTCAATGGTCACAATTCGAGGCTCAGCCACCAATTCCTCCTTACCGGTGGAATCGTTTACAATCTTTACATATTCCTGCAATTTATGGGAAGAAAAACTTATCCACTTCCCATCCTCTGCCCTCAGTATTACGGGCAATGGAATGCGGTAAACATGACTGAAAGGCACCTCCCAACCATAGCCGTCACCCAGGTGATGGAAGATAATTTCCTTCACATCTATTTCACCGTTTTCGCTACCTGAGGAAGCAAAAGAGTGAGCCGGCGTAAAAATGGCCACAAGCGCCAGGAAAATTAATATTATGGATTTTTTATTCATCCGGGTTTCGTTTCTGATATTAAAGCCTTCTTAATAGGTTTCTTTCTTCAGCCTCAATACACACACACTGCTATCTTGTTGTTGTCGATATCTGCCAGGCCTCCTTTGATTTCAATCCTTGTCTCTAACCCTCCGTTGGAATATTTCACCTCTCCGGGTTTCAATACCGAGATAAGTGAGGCGTGATTTTTCAAAACGGTAAATTTTCCGTTCACGCCCGGAAGGGTCACTGATTCAACTTCGCCGCTGAACATTATTTCGTTGGTGGATATGATTTCAAGTTTCATGAAGCTCTGTTTTCTACCGATAACTGATATTTATTATTGAGCCACCTCAGCGAGCATCTTTTTACCCTTGGCAATTGCCTCGTCGATAGTTCCTACGTTAAGGAAAGCCTGCTCGGGATATTCATCTACTTCGCCGGAAAGTATCATCTTGAAGCCTCTGATTGTTTCGGCCAACGGCACCATTACACCCGGCAGACCGGTGAACTGTTCAGCTACATGGAAGGGCTGAGACAGGAACCTCTGGGCTCTTCTGGCACGGGCCACCACAAGTTTGTCGGCATCCGACAGTTCGTCCACACCAAGGATGGCGATGATATCCTGAAGTTCATTATATTTCTGAAGAAGTTGTTTCACTGCCTGAGCGGTGTTGTAATGGTCCTCTCCTATTATATTGGGATCAAGAATACGCGATGTGGAGTCAAGTGGGTCTACAGCCGGGTAAATACCAAGTTCGGCAATCTTACGGCTTAACACTGTAGTAGCATCAAGGAAGTTGAATGTAGTCGCAGGAGCCGGGTCGGTCAAGTCGTCAGCCGGTACATAGATAGCCTGCACCGATGTGATACTACCCTGTTTTGTAGAGGTGATACGTTCCTGGAGCATACCCATTTCCGAAGCAAGGGTCGGTTGGTAACCTACTGCAGATGGCATACGGCCTAAAAGTGCCGATACCTCTGAACCTGCCTGAGTGAAACGGAAAATATTGTCGATGAAGAGAAGGATTTCCTTTCCGCCTCCGTCACTGTCGCGGAACTGTTCAGCCACTGTAAGTCCGGAGAGTGCCACACGCAGACGTGCACCCGGCGGTTCGTTCATCTGGCCAAACACAAGGGTTGACTGGCTCTGGTTTACCTCGTTCATATCTACGTCGGCGAGGTTCCATTCACCTTTCTCCATTCCCTCTTTAAACTTTTCACCATATTTGATAACACCGCTCTCAATCATTTCTCTCAGGAGGTCGTTACCCTCTCTGGTTCGTTCTCCAACTCCTGTGAATACTGAGAAACCGTTGTGACCTTTTGCTATATTATTTATAAGCTCCATGATGAGCACTGTCTTGCCTACACCTGCCCCTCCAAAGAGACCGATCTTTCCACCTTTGGAATAAGGTTCCAGGAGGTCGATCACTTTGATACCGGTAAACAGCACCTCGGTGGAGATGGCCAGATCTTCAAATCCGGGAGCCGGCTGATGTATGGGACGCAGATGATCACGGTTCAGCTCTGCGAGGTGGTCGATCGGTTCTCCTACCACATTCAAGAGACGACCTTTCACCTGGTCACCTGTAGGCACTGCTATAGGTCGGCCCAAGTCTTCTACCTCCACGCCTCTGCGCAAGCCGTCGGTACTCTCCATGGCCACACATCTTACTGTGTCTTCACCGATGTGTTGCTCCACTTCCAGTATCAGTTCTTCCCCGTTATCACGTTTCACTCTCAAGGCATTGTAAATCGGGGGCACATTGGTCTTACCTCCCTCAAACGAAACGTCGATTACAGGCCCTATCACCTGGGTTACTTTTCCTATGTTGGCGCTCATAATGATGCTATATGTTTTCTTTTATAAGGTGTTTTCTTTCTGTTTTTCTTTATTTCTCCGGTTAGAAATGCCAGCCTAAGGCTACGAAAATAGCCATCAGAATAAGGTTGGCAAGTGAAAGCGGCATAAGATATTTCCACTCGAAGGAAAGCATCTGGTCAATCCTCACACGCGGGAATGTCCATTTAAACCAAATTATTATATAAGAAACAAAGAAACTTTTAAGTACAAACCACACTATGGAAGGGATTACATTCATCGCATGGTTGAAACCGTCCCAACCCGGTACATGCAATGGCATCCAGCCTCCAAGAAACATCAGTGTGGCGATACCGGAAACGATAAAGAGGTTGAGGTATTCAGCCAGATAAAAGAAGCCGAAATGTATACCGGAATATTCAGTATGGTAACCTGCTGTCAGCTCATGTTCTGCCTCCGGAAGGTCGAAGGGGCCACGGTTGGTCTCTGCCGTAGCGGCCACAATGTATATCAGAAATGCAATGATAGCCGGAATGTGCCCACGGAATAGGAACCACGCCTTATCTTGTTGCCATACCAGTTCATTGATATCCATTGTGCCTGCAAATACTACGATTGTCATGATGGCGAGACCCAATGAAATCTCATAACTTACCATCTGGGCTCCGCTTCGCATTGCACCGATAAGGGTATATTTATTGTTAGATGACCATCCTGCCAGAAGGATACCAAGCACACCTACAGATGATACAGCCAGAATAAAGAATATACCAATATTATAATCTATTATCTGCAAACCTCTTCCCCAGGGCAGACACGCCAGCATTACTACTGAGGAGGTTATGACCAGATACGGTGCCAATTTAAAGAGAAAACGGTCGGTGTCTTTAAGGCAGATAAGTTCTTTCACCAGGATTTTAAACATATCTGCAAAAACTTGCAGCACACCCCATTTACCCACTCGCATCGGACCCAGACGACACTGGAACCAAGCACAGAGTTTTCTTTCATACAGGATATAGAATAAGGCAAGCACCGTATAGGTGAGCAATACCAGCACCCCTATTATCACACATTCTATTATCACAGCCAGCCAGTCGGGCAAGAAACTCAACAGCCAGTTGTTGAAATCAGAGGTCCATATTCCGAAGTTATACATAGTATCGTTTTTCGTTCTTCGTTATTCGTTCATATTTTAGCGTTTTCCGTTTCTCGTAAATCGTTAACTGCTTAAAATACTATCTTATTTAGCGTTTTTCGTTTCTCGTAAATCGTTAACCGCTTAAAATACTAACTCACTTATTGTTTAGTGTTTAGTGTTTATTGTTTAAGTCTCTGACTTATTGTTTATTGTTTACTGTTTAATGTTTACCCTCACCTGTCGATATCGGGGATCACAAAGTCTAAGGCAGCTCCGATTGTAATAAGGTCGGCTATCATATATCCGGTGCATGTCAGGTTCATTACACCCACCAGATTGAAGCAAGGACTTTGGAAGTGCACACGGAATGGAGTTTTGTCGCCTGTAGACTCAATGTATACACCGAAAGTGCCTCGGCTCGCCTCTACCTGCTGATACCAGTTACCTGCAGGCAATTTGATAATTTTCGGTATCTGAGCCCTGATCTCTCCTTCCGGAATATTATCAACGAGTTGAGCCAGGATGCGGCAACTCTGCTCTATCTCTTTCATCCTCACCATATATCTGGCATAGGAATCGCAACCTGTCTCTAAAACCTCATCAAATTCCACTTCCGAATACACGGCATACGGGTGTTTCTTCCTGCAGTCGCAACTCCAGTTGCTACCTCTTCCGCTGGGACCGGTGATGGCGTAATTGATGGCATCTTCTTTCGACAGATGACCTACCTTCTTCAGACGGTTCTTTGCAATCAGATTGTTGCTGAATACTTTATGATATTCCTTAAGACGCGAAGGCATTATTTTGATAAGTTCCTTCACATCTTTCTGGAAATCCGGATGCAGGTCGGCGATCACACCACCTATCACATTATAATTCATCGACATTCTGGCACCGCAAGTCTTCTCGAAAATATCGAGTACCATTTCACGCTCGCGGAATCCATAAAAGAATGCGGTGGTGGCTCCAAGGTCCATCGCCGTACAACCAAACGACAGTAGATGGCTCGATATACGCATCAGCTCATCCATCATGGTGCGGATCACCTGTGCTCTTCTTGGCACCTCCACTCCCATGGCTTTCTCAATACACATACAGAGACAATGGCGGTTCTGATGAGCCGACATATAATCCATTCTGTCTGTGAAATGCAATATCTGGGGATAGGTGAGGTTCTCGCTCAGTTTTTCGATTCCTCTATGAATATAACCCGACACTACATCCACCTTCTTAACGGTCTCACCGTCTACAGATGCCCTGAAGCGCATCACTCCATGAGTGGATGGATGCTGCGGACCGATGTTTACTACATACTCATCCTCTTCAAATACCTTACCGGGCACTTTCTTTACCTTTCCGTCTTTATCCTCTACGTAACTTACGGTGTCGTCTTCGTTCTTTTCCTCCTCTTTAGGTATCGGATTAAGTTCGGGATTGGCATCGTAATCCTTACGCAGCGGATGTCCTTTCCAGTCATTGCGCAGGAAAAACCGGCGCATGTCGGGATGGTTGATAAATTTTATGCCATAGAAATCGTAAACTTCCCTTTCCTGGAAATTGGCTACTTTCCATAGGTCGCTTACACTATGTATCATCGGATTGTCACGGTCGGTGACTGATACTTTTACTGAAATAACCTCCCAGTTTCTTGATGTGGAGGTGAGATAATATATCACTCCCAGACTTTCCACCCAGTCCATTCCCACCACTGCGGTTAGGACATCGAATTCCAGTCCCGGAGTTTCTTTCAAAGATTTGGCAAAATTATACCAGTCTTTTTCCTCTGCCACGGTCACCAGAAGTGTTTCACCTTCTGAAAATTGTGCCTTGGGATATATCTCTAAAATCTTTTCTTTTATATCGCTCATAATGTTTTCCATGGTTTGATGTCAACCTATTCTTCCTTTTTCTTCCGGATGCTCCTTGAAGAACTCCTCAATTCTTTCCTTACGGTTGACACCACCGAAGAATTTCTGCACTTTTATCTTACGCTGGAGCTGCATCAAGCCATAGAACATGGCTTCAGGACGTGGAGGGCAACCCGGGATAAATACATCTACAGGAAGAATCTGCTCAATACCTGTGACCACACAGTAGGAGTTTTTAAACGGACCTCCCGACACTGCGCATCCTCCGCATGCTATCACATATTTGGGTTCGGCAAGTTGTTCATAAAGACGTCTGAGCACCGGTGCCATCTTATGCACTATAGTACCCTGCACCATTATGTAGTCGGCCTGACGGGGAGAGTTTCTTGCCACCTCAAATCCGAATCGCGCCATATCATAACGAGCAGCGCCAAGACTCATAAACTCAATTGCACAGCAACTGGTACCGAAACATAAAGGCCATAGTGAGTTAGAAAGACCCCAGTTAATCAACTGATCAAACTTACCCACCATTACACTGGCTCCTGTAGCATTCAACTCCTCGACAAGTTTATCTATGTATTCGTTGTCTTTGAAGTCTTCATGCTTCATCCCTTTTATTTTCACGTCCATTTCAACGCTCCTTTCCGCCATGCATAGGCAAGACCTAATATGAGGATAAACATAAATATGCCGATACAAAGAAGTCCCTGCGGCCCCAGGCCTTTCATCACTACCGACCAGGGATACAGGAACACTGTCTCAACATCGAATATCAAAAAGAGGATTGCAAAGATATAATAGCCGGCCTTAAACTGTATCATGGATTCTCCACGGGTGGGAACACCACATTCATACGGCTCGGATTTCCACACTGAAAAAGACCGGGGCGAAATCAGCCTTGCTATTAATAGCGCTGCAAACACCAATAACAATCCTGTAAGGATTGCGGTTATTGATAAAGCGCCATTGCCAATCTCCAGCAACAGACTCATAAGTATCTTAAAGTTAGTTAGTTAGTTCTTATGGCTTAGATTCATATGCCCTTTAAGGCAATAAATCATTGCAAAGATAACCATTTTTTAGAAAACAAAAAATCTTTATGCATGCTTACTCCTCTTTTATTTTCTTTTATCCTTTCCTTCTATTTTTTTCTTCATTTATATTGACCTCAACCTTTATATCCGGTTCTTTGTTATATTTTCAAATACCGGGAATAACCCCGGTCAAGTCTTTAAAACAACGGAATTATGAATTACAACGAAATTATCAACAGCAACAAGGTAGTACTGGTAGAGTTCTTTGCCTCCTGGTGCCCTCATTGCCAACGTATGATGCCCGTAGTGGCTGAAGTTAAAGAAAAATTAGGTGATCGTGCTTCTGTATATCAGTTTGATGTAGATAAATATCAGAAACTTACAGATGAAAACGATGTAGAGTCTTATCCTACCTTCATTGTTTATAAGGATGGTAAGGAAGTATGGCGTTCTGCCGGTGAAATGCCCGGCGATGAACTATACCGCGAAGTGGCCAGGTTCTTCTGAAACAACTTTCATGCAATAATAACTATTATCGGTAGCAAAGGCGGGTTACTTTAAGCAACCCGCCTTTGCTGTTTCATTATCTTAAATATCGACCGATTCCGGAATTATAAAGACCGATTTCGGAATTATAAAGAAGGTTCATGCCGGGTTGATTGATCCTCGGCCTTCTAAAAGCTTGAACAACTGGTCGGCTGCCGTCTTGGTCTGCACTTTCTCTATCACATCAGTCACTGTGCCGTCGTGATCACATACAAAAGTGGTACGGACTATGCCCATATATTCCTTGCCACACATTTTCTTCAACTGCCATACACCGGCCAATTGGCAAAGCTTACATTCCGTATCAGCTATCAATGGAAAGGGCAGATTCTGTTTCTCGGCAAATTTGCGGTGACTTTCCTCTGAGTCTTTACTTACCCCGATTATTTGGTATCCCATCTTCAAAAAGGTGTCGTAATTATCCCGCAGACTTATAGCCTCCATGGTACACCCTGAAGTGGCATCCTTTGGATAAAAATAAATTATGAATTTCTTATCGGGGAAATCATCAAGTCTTACTTCCTTCCCATCTGCATCCTTGCCAAGCACTTGCGGCATCTTGTCTCCAATATTCATGCTCCTTTGTAAATTATTTATTCTAACTTCAATGTATTTTAATCCAACTTCAGTACTGCAAGGAATGCTTTCTGAGGCACCTCCACTGTTCCGATCTGCTTCATTCTCTTCTTTCCCGCCTTCTGTTTTTCAAGCAATTTTCTTTTTCTGGATATGTCTCCACCATAACATTTGGCTGTAACATCTTTCCTCACCTGTCTTACAGTCTCTCTCGCTATAATCTTGGCGCCGATAGCAGCCTGTATTGCGATGTCAAATTGTTGGCGCGGTATTAATTCCTTAAGCTTCTCACACATTCTTCTGCCGAATTTCACAGCATTGTCGGCATGTGTCAGTGTGGAAAGAGCATCTACACTTTCACCATTGAGAAGGATATCCAGTTTAACCAATTTAGATTCCCGGAAATCACTCAAATGGTAATCAAAAGAAGCATATCCTTTTGAAATGCTTTTGAGCTTATCGTAAAAGTCAATCACAATTTCACCCAAAGGCATGTCAAATGTCATTTCCATACGGTTGCCGGAGATATATTCCTGTTTTACCAGTTCCCCTCTTTTGCTGAGGCATAGAGTCATTATCGGTCCGATAAAATCTGACTGAGTTATGATCGTGGCTCTTATGTAGGGTTCCTCGATATGGTCGATATAATTTGCTTCAGGCAGCCCGGAAGGGTTATGAACTTCAGTTACACCCCCTTTTTTGTCATAGACCTTATAAGAAACGTTAGGTACGGTGGTGATCACATCCATATCAAATTCACGGCCAAGACGCTCCTGTATTATCTCCATGTGGAGAAGTCCTAAGAAACCGCATCTGAAACCGAACCCTAAGGCAGCCGAACTCTCCGGTTGGAAAGTAAGCGAGGCATCATTAAGCTGTAGTTTTTCCAAAGAGGCTCTGAGATCTTCAAAATCTTCCGCATCTATAGGGTAAACGCCGGCAAAAACCATTGGCTTCACCTCTTCAAATCCCTCAATGGGTTTCTTACATGGATTTTCCACTGATGTAATGGTGTCGCCAACCTTTACTTCCTTCGAAGTCTTTATACCCGAGATGATGTATCCTACATTGCCGGCTGATAGTTCTTTCCGTGGCTCCATATTCAACCGCAGGATACCTATTTCGTCGGCATGATATTCTTTATCGTTGGAGAAAAATTTTACAAGTTCCCCGGTACGGATAGTACCGTTTTCTATCTTGAAATAGGCAATGATTCCACGAAAGGGATTAAACACCGAGTCAAACACTAAAGCCTGGAGTGGTGCATCGGGGTCACCCTTTGGTGCAGGTATCCTTTCCACAATCGCCTGCAGGATTTCATCCACACCCATTCCGGTCTTCCCACTGGCTCTGATGATTTCATCTCTGTCACATCCCAGCAGGTCCACTATCTGGTCTTCCACCTCCTCAGGTTTAGCGCTGTCAAGGTCGCATTTATTTATAACCGGGATTATCTCCAGGTCATTGTCTATTGCCATATAAAGATTGGAGATGGTCTGGGCCTGTATTCCTTGTGAAGCATCCACTATAAGCAGAGCTCCCTCACAGGCAGCTATCGACCGTGACACCTCGTAAGAAAAGTCCACGTGTCCCGGAGTATCGATAAGATTGAGCACATATTTCTCTCCGTTGAGTTGATAATCCATTTGTATGGCATGGCTCTTAATCGTGATTCCCCTCTCTTTTTCCAGCTCCATATCGTCGAGCACCTGGTCTTCCATGTCCTTTCCGGTCACGGTATTAGTTCTCTCCAGCAATCTGTCGGCCAGAGTAGACTTTCCGTGGTCGATATGGGCAATTATGCAGAAATTCCTTATATTTTTCATTGTTGCTTTATTCTCTTGCAAAATTAACAAAAAACCTTGAAGTGCGTGAACGTAACCTCTCAATACGATAACGTATAGGTGTTACAGGGTATTTTATCCTATCTCTTTTGTTGTAACATGCTTTGACTGGTGGTCCAATTTTTTTGTTACTAAAAAATTTTTGGTACTATGTATTGCATAGTACTAAAATTATACATACCTTTGCACCGGTTCTTAATACCACTACTTACATATTTTTTATGAAATTCTTCAAACTACTACTTACAACACTCCTCATAGTCCCGGCTCTTTGCCGCGCGCAACAAGAGGAATTCCCCGATTCAGCGGCTACTTACCAACTCGAGGAAGTCAGCGTTCAAGCGGCCAGAGTCATTCGTAAAGCTGATATGGATGTATATCATCCTTCTCAAGAATCCGTGAATCTTTCATCCAACGGTCTGCAACTCTTAACCAAAGTTATGATCCCCTCTGTTTTCGTAGATGAAGTGATGGGGACAGTTAAAGCACAAGGACAGAATGTACAGTTACGTATCAACGGTCGGATTGCTACAGTGGAACAGGTCAGAAACCTTCAACCTGAATCGGTGAAGCGGATTGAATGGATGGATAATCCCGGCCTAAGGTACAACGATGCAAATTTTGTGCTCAATTTTATTGTCTCCAACCCTAACACCGGTGGCTCTCTTATGCTGAATGCAATGCAGATGGTAGACGTGCTCTTCGGAAATTATTACGGAGACCTTAAACTTAATCATGGCAAATCTCAATGGAATATCAGTCTGTATTACAAACCAATGGTAAGCAGTAAGGTGCACCGTGACTACAAGGAAACCTTTACTTTCCCATCCGGCAATGTTCTTACCCGTAATGAAACCCCGCTTGGAGGTAAAATCAAAAATTACCAGGCTTCTGCCAACATCAGTTACAGCTATATTAAACCTGACACAACAATCTTTTATGCCGGGATATCCGGATGGAGCGACCTGGACAACCTCGGCAGATTCGTGGGGCATCTTTCTTTAAGCGATCCTGAACTGGGGGACATATACCCTGACGGCATAAATCTTATAAATGAAACCGGAAGCAAAGGTGTTACTCCTACCCTCTCCCTATATCTGGAACAGCATTTCAAAAGACAGCAGACATTGGTAGTGGATTTCTCTGCTTCTTGGTATAGGGGTCACTCATTTACCAACTATCTTGAAACCCAACCCAAAACAGGCGATTATATTACTGATATCCATACATACATCTCTGACTGCAATCAGGTGTATAGTTTGGAAACTGATTATATAAAACAATGGGATAAATCCAAACTCACAGCAGGAGTTTCTTACAATGCATACCGCAATAGGTCAAAATATCGTAATCTTGACAATGAAATATTTCATCAATGGCAAGATAAAGTGTATCTTTTTGGTGAATATTTTCACAACCTCGGCAAGGTGACTCTCTCGGGAGGGCTGGGGGCCCAGTACACCTCTTTCATTTTCAAAGAGACTGACCAAGGCAGTGAATCCTGGAATTTCCGGCCACAAGCTACGGTCACTTACTCTCCCGGTGGAGCAAATCAGTTGCGATTAAATTTCACGACTTGGCAGACTACTCCTTCTCTTTCCGAAACTAATATTGCTCCGCAACAGACCGACGGATTCCAATGGAATATAGGTAACCCTAATCTGAAAACTTACAATTCCTATAAACTTGACCTCCGATACGGATTCAGTTTCTGGCGTGTTGCGGGTAATTTCAATATCAGTGCTTCTACTTCTCCAAAAGCGATAGCACCATTCCTTTTCTGGGAGAATAATAAGCTTATTACAACTTACGAAAACAGTATCGGAAAACAAAGTATCTCATTTAGTCTCGCACCACAGATTCAATTGATTCCCAATTGGCTCATTGTAAGTGGCCGTGTAGAATATCTGGCTGAAAGAACACGTGGCACCGGATATAAACTTTATAATCATAACTGGAACGGCAGTGTGGAGGGTGCTCTGACACATTGGAATTTCACATTGTTGGTGCAATACGAGAAAGCAAGACGCTCCCTTTGGGGCCAACAACTTTCATGGGGTGAGGATGTCTCTGCAATAGCCCTCTTCTATAAGTGGAAAGACCTGCAGTTTGGCGCCCTGGTATTTATGCCTTTCAGCAAATACGATCAGGGAAGCAAAATGCTCTCGAAATGGAATTCAAATGAATATCATCTTCGTCTTGATTACCGTATGGTTGGTCTCTGGATCAATTATAACATACAGTGGGGTAAACAGAAACAACAGGTTAACAAGCTTATAGAGAATGACAGCTCAGTTGAAAAATCTTCAGCTAAATCCCGTTGATTGCCATGATGATTATTACTCTCTCAAATTAAATTTTAAAAGAATATGAATGAAGACAGCAACATAAGGTCACAAATGCGCAAAGGTATCCTGGAGTATTGCGTCCTGCTTCTATTGAGTCAGGAAAAGGCTTACCCCTCCGATATCATCAATCGCCTGAGTCAGGCCTCGCTTATTGTGGTGGAAGGTACTCTATACACTTTACTCAACAGGCTGCGCAAAGAAGGGAAACTTAATTACGAATGGCAGGAAAGCACTATGGGGCCTCCGAGAAAATATTATTTCATCACTCCCGAAGGCAGGCAACATCTCAAGGAAATGTCGAAGGCTTGGGATGAGATAGTAGAGACTGTAAATCACTTCAGAAACCTTACAAATACCCACCTCCAATGAAAAAGACTATAAATATAAATCTGGCCGGAATGCCATTTACTATAGACGAAGATGCATACCATCTTCTTAATGACTACCTCGACACCATCCGTTATGCTTTTGACACTCAGGAAGACACCGGTGAACTCGCGGCCGATATAGAAGCACGTATTGCCGAAATCCTTATGGAAGATCACCGGGGTAAAGTGAGGATTGTCACTTTCGAAGAAGTCTCTAAAGTGATTGAACGGATTGGTAAACCCTCCGATTTTATCGATATCAAGGAATCCGTCGAAGAGGATAAAGAAATACAGCCGGAAGTAACCGAAGTAAAAGAAGAAATAAGGATAGAGGAGCCTCCGACTACTCCACCTCCCTATGAAAGGACTCATCAATACTCACGCAATCCTTTCGTGAGAAAAAGAATATTCCGCGACCCGCAGAATGCCATGCTGGGGGGTGTATGCAGTGGTTTGGCTGCTTATCTGAATGTGGATGTCACGATCGTAAGACTTCTCACCGTGCTGTTGTTTTTCCTCTCGGCTTCCACTGTGGCTATAGTATATATAATCCTCTGGATTGTAGTGCCACCTGCCAATACACCTTTGCAACGAATGCAGATGAAAGGTGAAAATCCTACAATGGAAAATATCGCAAAGTCTGTGACAGAAAACTATATGGAGGAGAGTAACCCTAACAACTATGACAAAGGATTCATTCAAAATGCCATATCAATTTTTGTGAAATTCCTGGTGATTGTAGGTCTTATAATCGCAGCTCCTATCCTGATTGTACTCGCTGCCACTCTTATCGGCTGTATGATAGCAGTTTTCGTAATCGGCATCGGCATTTTCAGTGGAGGTATGTTCGATTCTTTCCAGGAAGGACTTATGGTATTGTATATTCTCTTTGCGGTAATAGGGGGAGCCATTACGTTAGGAATTCCGATCTGGCTCTTTATCCGGAAATCCTGGAAGAAGAATAGGGAAACTTACAATCCTGTCACCCAACGTACTCTTCTTATAATCTGGCTCTGTGGTATTGCTTTGGTTTCGGTATTTTCCGTCAAGGCCGTTAAGAAAAGCCAATTTCTTGAAAAAAGCTGGGGTAACTATATCGAGAATGTAGATGAAGTAGTCATAGATGAAGAATCAACCGATTCCATCTCTAATGCACACATACATATTGATGACAACGGTATAAAGATTGAATCTACCACCGGTGAATCTGTTACAATTAATAAGTCGGGAGTGGTAATAAAGCAAAAATCAGAGGAGAATAGGGTTATCTCTTCTCAGGATTCCATTTCTTCTCCCTCCCCTATCCCAAATGACTCTTTAAAATAATCAGTTTTCTCATATTTTAAAAATCCCCTTAATATCCCTGAAGGGGAAAAGTGCCGGAAGTCGCGATGACTTTCGGTTTCCTTTTTATACCCTTTTATATTAATTTTGCATTCATATTGATTATGTCGTTTATGCCTCTGATCACAATTATTACAGTTACTTTCAACGCTGAAAAGGTTATAGGCAAAACTCTCTCTTCTCTTTCCGGCCAGACTTTCAGTGATTTCGAACACCTGGTGATTGATGGGAATTCCACCGACCATTCTTTAGATATCTTAAAGAAATCTGCACTGCCTTCTACCAGGTGGATAAGTGAGCCCGATAAAGGGCTTTACGATGCCATGAACAAAGGGCTACGGATGGCCAAAGGTAAATATGTACTATTCCTGAACGCCGGCGACACTTTCCATGACACCACTACTCTGGAATCATACGCCGAGGAGGCCCTGCAAAATAAAGATATCATTTATGGCGACACATTGATAGTAAACCACGAAGGAAGTTGCCTTGGTCCGCGACACCTCTCTGGGCCTGAATTTCTTACACGAAAATCTTTTGCCGACGGTATGCTGATTTGCCATCAGGCTTTCATGGTAAAAAAAGAACTGGCACCACAATTCGACCTTCAATACAGATTCTCTTCGGATTATGACTGGTGCGTAAGATGCATTCAGAATTCAGTACCTGAAAATTGTGCAAACCTGAACCGAGTCACCATCGATTATTTAAGCGACGGACTCACCGACAAAAATAAATTTCCTTCTCTGAAAGAACGTTTCAGGATAATGAGCCACCATTACGGACTTCCTGTCACAGTTTTAAAACATCTCTCTTTTATCTTTCGGGCCTTTAAAAGAGGTAAAATCTAAATGAAAGAAGCGGACCACCAGAAAACTGAACTCCCTGTTACTGGTCCCGGAGTTTCCCAAACCAATAAAAAGGAACGCCTTTGGAACCTTAATTACTGGAAGGTGATGATAGGCAATTTTATGCTCTATTTCTCCTTCTACCTTCTCACCCCTCTTCTTCCTATATACCTTGACAAACAGTTTGCTGCCGACAAAGATCTGATAGGAGTGGTTCTTTCCGGTTACGTTATCGCATCACTTGTGGTACGACCCTTCAGTGGTTTTCTGGTAGACACTTTCAACCGTAAGAAAGTTCTCGTACTTTGTTTCTTCTTTTTCTTTATACTTTTTACAGGTTATATCGGAGCCGGTACCCTTCTGTTCTTTGCCATTGTACGTACTATGCACGGACTCCCCTTTGGCGCTGTGACGGTAGCTAATTCCACAGCTGCTATCGACGTGCTCCCCTCTTCCCGACGTTCGGAAGGTATTGGTTTCTTTGGTCTGAGCAACAATCTGGCCATGGCAATTTCTCCATCTGTTGGAATCTGGATTTACGATGCCACGGATAATTTTTCTTTACTTTTCTGGATAGCCCTTGCCACATCCCTCTTAGGATTCCTTTGCGTATCTACTGTAAAGATGAAGAAACGTGACCCCGTGCCGGAAAAACAACCAATCAGTCTCGACCGTTTTTTTCTCACCAAGGGATGGCTTCTTGCAGTTAACATCGCTTTTTTCGGTCTTTGTTGGGGTATAATGTCCAACTATGTGGCTATCTATGGTCTTGAAATGCTAAATATCACCGATGGTACCGGACTATTCTTTGCCATTCTTTCTATGGGGCTTTTTGCAGCACGTATTATAGGCACGCGTGCTTTGGCAAAAGGTAAAATCGTGCAAGGAGCAGCTATAGGCGTCATCCTTTCCTTAGCAGGGTACTCAATCTTTGCGGCAGTTAAGCAACCCTGGGCTTACTATACTGCTGCGGCCCTTATTGGTTTAGGAAATGGTAATATGTATCCTGCCTTCCTTAATATGTTTATCAATATAGCGAGGAAAGACCAACGTGGAACTGCTAATTCTTCGATCCTTACGTCATGGGATGTGGGCATGGGTCTGGGGATTGTTGGGGGTGGTTTTCTCCTTGAGTACGTCTCTTACAGTTCGGCTTTCTGGGGCGCAGCTTTTATGCAACTCATAGGCACCTCACTGTTCTATCTCTTCACCCGCTCCTTCTATCACCGCCACAAACTCACCTGATAATACAAAAAAAAGGCTGCATTCCTGCAGCCTTCTCTAAGGGGGCGATTACCTACTCTCCCGCTTTCGCAGTACCATCGGCGTGGTAAGGTTTAACTTCTTCTGTTCGGCCAAATCTTGGGAATCGAAGAGGTGGAGCCCGGGGCTCCATCACTTACCATTCCTAACACAATAGTATGTATTGGTTTAAGAAAGGCTCATATAAAAAAAGAGCCACCCGAATAGGGCGGCTCTCCAAGGGGGCGATTACCTACTCTCCCGCTTTCGCAGTACCATCGGCGTGGTAAGGTTTAACTTCTCTGTTCGGAATGGGAAGAGGTGGAGCCCTTACGCTGTCATCACCTTAATAGGGTTTGAAAGAT
>JAFLTT010000013.1 GCA_022509165.1 Muribaculaceae bacterium | reverse complement strand
TAAATATACCGTTGTGTATAACAGAATCTCTTAACCAATCATTCCCAAAATTAGGTTTTAGATGATAATCAATCTTATTCCTTAACGAGACCTCAAAACAACTAACTATAGTAAACATCTCTTGAGACACTCGGAGATTATATCGGTATAAAGTCATGGCTTTCCTACTATCACTATTACATGCCAAAAGGTAACGGGCCATCCTTTCAGGAGAAATAGCAGCTTCAAAATCCGCATATTTCATAAACTCTAATCGACTTAAATTTGGTTTTTAAATAAAAAGATATTATTTTTGCAACGTTGAATCCCGGTAGCCCCTGAGCAATCAAGCTATCGGGTTTTGTTATTTTTTGGCAAAAATACTAAATTTTTAAGGATCAAATAACGCCTACTTCTATAGGAACTTATTAACCTCTTGCTAATTTGAATATTATTTTTCAAGGGTGAGACGGTCCACAAATGGTCTTAAAAATTGCAATATAGGGCAATGTTTATAGCGATACCGTGATTAAGTAGGACAAAAGAAAAGTAGGAGTGAATACAAAATAAAAACGGACGATTCTCATCGGCCGTTTCTTATTTTTCCATAATACTTTCAAACTAACCTAACATCATGAAACGATTTTCTGATATTATAACATCGTGTAGAGATAAGGGTTCATGAAATATGAAGAAAAATAAAGGTCATAATGCATTTTAACTTTCTTTCACACATCGCATCCATTTCATATTGAAAACATACTAACTAAGCTCTCTTTTTTATGATTACCGGTACAGAATAAATTGAATTTTCAATTCTGAGCGGCCTTATTTTCTTATATTGATTATATATTATTCAGTCAATCAGTCAAATATAAAAGATACACTACGCCTGTAAAAGTCAACCTAAAAAATTGAAAAATTGAAAAATGAGGGTTATTCTCTCACAAAAATGGGTATTGCCTTCTTTTTATTTAAATTTGCAGAAAGCATCACTCCATTAATTGTTCTACAAAATCCTCTAAAATAAAAACGAATTGTAATCCCCGGGAAGAAAGTGAAATATGATTTCCTTTGAGACAAAAAATGTTGAAATGCCATTCCTTAATTTTCTTATGGTAGAAAATTGGCTCACAGAGGTAGCGGATTCTTATGGAAAGAAAATAGGAAACCTAAATTATCTGTTTTGTGATGATGAAGAAATATTGAGAGTGAATCGAGAATTCCTTCAGCATGACTACTATACAGATATAATTACTTTCGATTATTCCCGCCGAACGAGAGTTGCCGGTGATATCTTTATTTCTTTAGACACTGTCAAATCTAATGCTGAAGAATATGATAAGCCATATGAGTCGGAACTTTTACGGGTGATAGTACATGGCCTTCTTCATCTTTGTGGAATTAATGACAAGGGACCCGGAGAAAGAGAGATAATGGAAGAAAATGAAGACAAAGCTCTGGCATTATGGAAGAATCTGGTTTCACAGTCGGATATTCTTCACAACAGATAAAGAGCCGACTGCTTCAAACATAAAAAAGATATGAAGTTTGACTACGACATAATAGTGATAGGAGGTGGCCATGCCGGATGCGAGGCTTCGGTGGCAGCTGCACGACTCGGAGCAAAGGTACTTTTGATTACCGGCGACCTTAATCGTGTAGCCCAGATGTCGTGCAATCCCGCTGTAGGAGGTATAGCCAAAGGACAGATTGTGCGTGAAATAGATGCCTTAGGCGGTCAGATGGGTATAGTGGCAGATAAAACAGCCATACAGTTCAGGATGCTCAATCGTTCTAAAGGACCCGCTGTCTGGTCACCGCGCTGCCAGTCTGACAGGGAGAAATTCAGCCATTCCTGGAGACATATACTTGAGACCACTCCGGGCCTTGATTTATGTCAGGATATGGCTATTAGATTTGAGTTTAATACAACCGAAGAGGGGAAAGAGATAAGCGGTGTCCATACATCCTTAGGTTTTTCTTTTAAAGCCAAAAAGGTAATACTTACAGCCGGTACTTTCCTCAACGGACTTATGCATTTCGGAGAAAAGAGAATTCCGGGAGGAAGAATAGCGGAAAACAATTCTACGGGATTATCAGAACAACTGTCTGAACTCGGATTTGAAGTTCTTAGACTGAAGACCGGCACTCCTGCTCGTATCGATGCAAGAAGTATTGATTTTTCATTAACTCAACAACAGGATGGCGACGATGAGGTAATCATAGATGGAGATAACATAGATAACGTTGCAGGTCCGCATCTAAAACTCGTGAAAAGAGATTTCCATAAGTTTTCCTTTCTGCCCGATGTGCACCGCATATTGAACCCTCGTAGTTGTTTTATAGTGCATACTACATCTGAGGCTCATGACGTAATGAGGAATAATCTAAAGAGGTCACCATTATACAACGGACAGATAAATAGTACCGGACCAAGATATTGCCCCAGCATTGAGACAAAAATCGTAACCTTCCCGGATAAAGAATCACATCAACTATTTCTGGAGCCGGAGGGAGAAGACACCAATGAATTCTATGTGAATGGGTTCTCAAGCTCATTCCCTTGGGAAATACAACTTGAAAGCATGAGCAAAACGCCGGCTCTTAGAGATGTGCAGTTTTACAGACCGGGATATGCTATAGAATATGATTATTTTGATCCTACGCAATTAACCCATGACCTACAGACGAAACTTGTGAAAGGGTTGTATTTTGCAGGTCAGGTAAATGGTACCACGGGTTATGAGGAAGCGGCAGCTCAAGGTTTGATGGCCGGCATCAACGCTGCCTTAGCTTTAAGGGGAGATAACCCTCTTGTGCTTCAACGTGACCAGGCATATATCGGAGTGCTTATTGACGACCTGGTGACCAAAGGAGTGGATGAACCCTACAGGATGTTTACTTCCCGAGCGGAATATAGAATACTTTTGCGTCAGGATGATGCCGATATGCGGCTTACTCCCATAGGTTTTGAAATCGGCTTGGCTGATAAATATCGTTTTGATGCCATGGTAACAAAAAAAGATCAGAGAGATGCTCTGATTAGTTGGTGTGAAAACTATCTAGTAAAAGCAAACAAAGAAACCAACCGACTTCTTGAGGAATATGGCACCACGCCTTTGGGCGCTTCCTTACGTTTATCTGAATTGCTCAAACGGCCACAATTAGATTTCAAGAAACTTAGCGCTTTACCGGAGATAAGGGAAAAGCTTGAAGAGATAGAGTCTCCAAGAAGGGAAGAAATTATAGAATCTGCCGAAATACTAATAAAATACGGTGGGTATATACTTAGAGAAAGAGAACTGGCTGAAAAAACCCTTAGACTCGAATATGTGAAACTGCCGGCAGACATAGATTATATGCAACTAACTGCCTTGTCGACAGAATCAAGACAGAAATTGCAAAAAATCCGACCGGCCACAATCGGTCAGGCCTCCAGGATTCCGGGTGTGTCACCATCCGATATCAATCTCCTGTTGGTTTTGCTACACAGATAAAATCAGACTATTAACATTGTTCCACGTGGAACATTAATTAAAACTATATGCAGACAGAAGACCTTAAAAAACTAATCAGGGATGTGCCCGATTTCCCTACAAAGGGTATCATTTTCAGAGATCTTACCACCATGATCAAGAATCCGGAGGCTCTCCATCTAATGGGAGAAGAGCTCAAGAAGATTTATCAAGGAAAAGGAGTGACAAAAATTGTGGGTATAGAATCACGTGGGTTTATTGGAGGTAGCATAATGGCTTTTGAATTGGGAGCCGGTTTTGTGCCTGCAAGAAAACCGGGCAAACTGCCGTCAGTCACTATAAAGAAGGCATTCGCAAAAGAATATGGCGTAGATACAATCGAACTTCATAGTGATGCCATAAATTCTGATGATGTGGTGGTGTTACATGACGATCTTTTAGCTACCGGTGGCACAATGGCCGCTTGCTATGATCTGGTGAAAAGTATGAATCCTAAAAAGATTTATATAAATTTCATTGTTGAACTCACTGCTCTCGAAGGAAGAAAAAATCTACCAAAAGATTGCGAAATTACTTCCTTGCTGAAATATTAAATTAAATTGATTATCCCGAATAATATCCCATGCAACATATGTAGGGACGTACGGCTCGTACGTCCTCTTGAAATGGGTGTGTTTCCCTCATCTTTCTCGGACGCACGAGCCGTGCGTCCCTACGTTTGAGGGGAATTTATTAATGGGAATATTTATGAGGATAACCAAATTAATTTATATGAAACCCAAGTCTTTTGGTGGGTGTTATATTTTTGAAAAAAATTAAAAGAGGATTGCATAATGCAGAAAGAACCACTCGACATTGACTCTCTCCTGGCAGGAGTGGAAAGAAATATAGAGGAATCCGGGAAATTCGGAGTAGAGATAAAGCCCGACAGGACTCCTGAGGATATTGCGGGCAATAAACCCGGAAATCATCTCAAAGAAAAAATCCGAAACCTGCCGGAATCTCCGGGGGTATATATTTATCTGGATAAAAGAGGAAATGTAATATATGTGGGGAAGGCTAAGAGACTCAAAAGAAGAGTCTCTTCCTATTTTAACAGGAGACACGATTCTGTTAGAACTAATCTGCTGGTGAGAAATATCGTGGATATGCGTTTTATTGTGGTGCCTACGGAAGAAGATGCATTGCATCTTGAGAATGCCATGATCAAGACTTATAAACCACATTATAATGTACTTCTGAAAGATGATAAATCATACCCTTGGATTGTGGTGACAAAAGAGCTGTATCCTCGGGTATTTATGACTCGTGAAAAAGGACTTGATGCAAAATATTACGGGCCATACAGCAGTGTTCAGAATGCGAGAATGATGCTCCAGCTTATAAGGGATGTATTCCCGTTGCGTAGTTGTATCCATAATCTTGAGGAGAAAAAAATTGCAAAAGGGAAATATCGCCTGTGTCTGGATTATCATATAAAAAAATGTGAGGGACCATGCAGAGGATTTGTAAATCCCGAAGAATACGGAAAAAATATAAATAAAATACGTCAGATTCTTAATGGTGAAACCGTGTTGCTGGAAAATCATCTGAAACAGGAAATGATGCGGCTCGCCGAAGAATGGAAGTTTGAAGAGGCTCAAGAAATAAAGGAGAAATATGAAAATGTAAAGAAGTATAACTCCAAAACTGTAATAGCACCCGCAGAGGAAGATGCAGATATGTTTGCATACGAAGAAAACGGTGATTCTGCCTTTGTAAATTTCATGCACCTACATCATGGAGCTGTGGTACAGAGTCTCAATATGGAATTCAGAAGAAAACTTGCAGAGACGAAAGAAGAAATTTTATCTATGGCAATAGCAGAGATTGGTCGTAGATTCGAACGTAAATTCACTGAGATAATAGTTCCATTTGAACCGGATGTAGAGTTTGAAGACATAAAATTTATTGTGCCGAAACGAGGTGACAAGAAGAAGATCCTCGATGTCGGTATGAAGAATGTGAGCCAATATATGGCAGAGAAAGAGAAGATGGCCGAGCAGCTTGATCCTGAACGTGGCGTGGAGAGACTGATGGAACAAATGAAGAGTGATTTCAGACTTGAAGTGCAACCCAGGCATATAGAATGTTTCGATAATTCAAATATACAAGGCACAAATCCGGTGGCCAGTTGTGTGGTGTTTAAAAATGGCAAACCCTCTAAAAAAGATTATAGGCATTTTATAATTAAGACAGTTGAGGGCCCTGATGATTTTGCATCCATGAAAGAAGTGCTGCATAGGCGTTATTCGCGCATGATAGCCGAAGGAGAAGATTTACCCCAATTGGTAGTAGTGGATGGGGGTAAAGGTCAGCTGAGTGCGGCTGTAGAAGCATTTGATGAAATGGGTATAAGGGGGAAAGTGGCATTGGTCGGAATTGCAAAGCGTCTGGAAGAGATATATTATCCGGGCGACCAATATCCCTTATATATTGACAAAAAGAGCCGTAGTCTTCAGGTAGTTCAGGCCTTACGTGATGAGGCTCATAGATTTGGTATCACACACCATAGGTTAAGACGTTCCAAAGGCCAGATTAAGAGTGAACTGGACAACATTAAAGGAGTGGGTGAGGCTACTTCTAAGGCATTGATGCAAAAGTTCAAGAGTGTCAAGAAAATCAAAGAGGCCTCGCTGGAAGACCTTGAAGAGGTGGTTGGAAAGTCGAAAGCCCGACTAATACATGATTATTTCAATAGAGAAAAGACTGCCGCCTCGGATTGACCGAAGCGGCAGTGATAAATTAGATTTTTCTATAATGGCAATAAAGATTACAATGATTTTATAATTGCCATAAGAGCATTTTCTTTCGGATTGGTGGTATGTCCCTCGATTTCAAGTTCCAGGCCACCATCTTCCGGTTTCAGTTTTACCGACATGTCTTGGAATCCTTGCGGTGCTTGCTCCTGATAACCCATAGAAGAAGAGCCGGAGCCATCCATAATGATACCTAAACAACACCCTTTCAGTTCTTCTGCACAATATTCTACAGTCAGATTGCCTTTCACATCACCTTTTGAGAATCTCAAAAGTTTGCCATCCATGCTTACAGGACCCACGTATTCTGAAAGCATATCTTTTAACATCTGAGAGGGATCTCCATTTGTTGTTATTACTCCATTAACCGAAAGACTTTCATTTTTACCACAAGTGGCAAGTCCCACGGTTCCATCGATATTCTTTAATGTTTCACCGATATCAGGAAGCAAGGCGCCTCCAAATGATTCGCTTATCTGTTGAAATTTCTTCACCAGTTTTGGAGTCACATTAAAGGCCACCATCATATCACAGGTGTTGCCAAGGGTCTTAAGGGTAGACACGTTCACTTTGTCTGTGGGCAATTGACATTTTGCCGGTTTACCTTTAGAATTCAGAACCACTGCTTCAGATTCCAATTCACCTTTCTTAAAATCTATTGAGAATTTTATCGATTCTGCGTCTTCGAAAATGAAGCCCAGAGCCAATTTATACATATTTTTGTTGCGATAATTGATCACCTGGTCAAGTAATAAATTGGTCAATGCCCAACCTCTGATATCATCTTCTTCCGTAAGGAGCTTTTCGCCCATTGGTAAGACCATAAAACTTTGAGAAGGCTTAAGTGAGGCATAAGATGCAATTGCATCGGCATCGATAGATTTTCCTACAGATAGACAAACCCATGCCTGAGCCCCTTTTACTGCGTAATTACCGGCTATTTTTACACCGCTACCGGCATCTGAAAATTTGAGCCCCTTGTTCTTCTCAATGTAATTGCAGAATTTATCCACGTCATAAAGAGCCACGGAAAGAAACCAACGTTTGGCGTCATTGAATAATACAGCACCTTTTGGTTCAATTCCTGTATCACCTTTGAAAAGCATCATCAGGTCAGCCTTTCGTCCCGGTACTTTGTCGATGAGTGTCTGGAGTTCGGGGCTCGGTGTAATCTCTCTATCCTTAATCTTGCAGCCTGCATCCTCAAGCAGACCTTCCATGTTGAATACTACAACGCCTGAAGCGGAGGAGGGAACTGTGGTGAGCAGTTCGGTCACATCTACAGTCTCTTTCTTGCATGAATTAAAGCAAAGCATGATAGAGGCTGCCAAAATAAAAATGAAGTTCCTTGTTTTCATAACTTTTGTTTTAAATTAAAAATAATTCTTTACTGTATCACGGTCCTGAGCCAATTGGTGCTTCAAGGCATCGATGGATTCGAATTTTTTTTCATCACGGATTCTTTTTAAAAACCTTACCGTGATCTCCTGGCCATAAAGATTGCCATCCCAGTCCAGAATATGGGCTTCAATCACGGTATGGTCTCCACGCATCACGGTTGGGCGGCTACCGATATTTACCATAGCCTTATGTTTGCTTCCGTCTGAAAGAATTTTTACGATGGCTATATACACTCCGGGCTTAGGTATGGCTATTCCTTCGGGTATTTCTATGTTGGCTGTTGGGAAGCCGATAGTATGTCCGAGGCTGTTGCCCTTTTCCACTTTTGAGGTTATGGAATAAGGACGTCCCAGCATCTCGTGGGCCTTCTCCAGTTCACCTGCCTTTACAGATTTTCGTATTGCCGAACTGCTCACTCCCTTTATCTCGGGAGCTGTGAGCACCTCAATGCCGTTTTCTTTTCCTATCCTCCGGTAATCCTCCAGAGATAGGTTCACACCATCGCATCCAAAAGTATTGTCGTATCCTATTATCAGAGTCTTCACATTAAAGTCCTCAGCGAGCCGTTTCATCCATTGAGCTGCCGTGGTATTACGTAAAGGATCATCAAAGCTCAGCACAACCGGATGGGCTCCTGCCTCTGAGATAAGTTTCTTTTTCTTGTTCAAAGGGGTAAGTGCGGAGGGACAGCGGTCTGGGGCAATAAGCGATAGAGGGTGACGATCGAAGGTAATGGCTACCGGTTCGAGGTCATTTTCTTTAGCCATTGATACAATTGCCTCAAGCACAGACCTATGGCCTCGGTGCACACCGTCGAATGTGCCTATTGCTGCTACACAGCCTTTCATAGAGGAGGTGGGAAAAATCATGATTTGGCGTTTAACAGTTCTGTGCACACATTCATGAATGAGTCGTTGCCATCCGAAGTGATTCTTCTGGCCTCAAGCCCGATACTTCTTGCTGCCTGCACATTGGCTTCGGAATCATCGAGCATTATGGTTTCCTCAGGATTGAGGTCATATCGGTCCACTACCTTTTGAAACAAATCCGGATTTGGCTTGCACATTCTCTCCTGATAGGAAAGGACGATTCCATGGAAGTAGTCGTTGATTGATTTCCCTTCCTGGCGAAAAGCATTGTCAATCCAATGATTGTACATAATAGGATTAGTGTTTGACAAGACAAAGAGTTTATAACCCTTTTCGCGCAATTTTGTAATCATCCGGAGGCGTTCCACCGGTATCTCTCTGAGAAATTCTTCAAAAGCTTCCTGGATATCGTTACATGTAGTACCCGGGGAGCAATGAGGCAGAAGGATATCAAAAAGTTCGGAGGCCGAGATTTCACCGGTCTCCAACATCAGGAATGGTCCTTTCTGTTCATATTCGCCCAAAAGCGATGAGGCATCTTTAATGCCCAGACGATCGAGAGCATCCACGGCCATTCGTCTCTGGAGGTCGATCACCACACCTCCTAAATCAAATATTATATTCTTTATCACCTTATATTTTAGATCGTTGGTGGTTAAAAGTTAATAGGCTCTGTTATCAGTATGAAATAATAACGTAAGAAAGCCATTTATGCAAATTTATCAATTTTCTTGCATACTTTGGATATTCTCTATAAATTTGCATCGAAAACCTTCTAATAAGGATTTTCCGGGTGGATACCAGAGTGGCCAAATGGGGCAGACTGTAAATCTGCTGGCTTACGCCTTCGGTGGTTCGAATCCATCTCCACCCACAAAAAAAGGATGCCTTCATCGAGGCATCCTTTTTTTGTACTTGTTGGGGGGTATTATTTCAGTTTTTCAGAAGCATCTTTTATTCTCCGCATTGCCTCACGGATATTGTCGTCGGAAGTTGCATAGCTGAGACGCATATATCCCGGCGCACAGAATGCTTCGCCGTCTACGCATGCCACATGGGCCTCCTGAAGCAGATACATCACGTAGTCGCCACTGTTTTTAATTTCAAAATCTCCATATTTCTTCCCGATGAAAGCACTTACTTCCGGGAAAAGATAGAAGGCACCCTGGGGATTATTGATTTTCCATCCATCAATTTCCTTGGCGAGTTTCACTATGAGGTCGCGTCTGCGTTCAAAAGCCTTGCGCATATCTTCCACGCAATCCTGAGGACCCTCATAGGCAGCCTCAGCAGCCTTTTGAGCAATTGAAGAAGCCCCGGAGGTATATTGTCCCTGAAGTTTATTCACAGCTTTTGCAATCTCCAACGGACCGGCCATAAATCCGATACGCCATCCTGTCATGGCATAGGCTTTCGACACTCCATTGATGATGACCGTACGGTCTTTCATCCAATCATAGTTAGCGATGGAACTTACACCACCCACGAAATTGATATGCTCATAGATTTCATCACTCATCACTGCCACATCGGGATAGTCCTTCAGAATCTCTGCAAGAGACTTGAGTTCATCGGCACTGTACACAGAGCCTGTAGGATTTGAAGGAGAATTAAGAAGCAGCAGACGAGTCTTAGGAGTTATGGCGGCTTTAAGTTGAGCCGGAGTGATCTTGAAGTCGTTTTCAAGACCGGCAGGCACCAGCACGCTCTTACCCTCAGCCAGTTTCACCATTTCCACATAACTTACCCATGCCGGAGTAGGAATGATTACTTCATCTCCGGGATTAATCAGAGACAGTATCACATTGGTGAGTTCCTGTTTTGCACCATTACCCACCACTATTTGTTCAGGGGCATAATCCAGCCCGTTGTTTCTCTTAAGACTTTGGCAGATAGCCTTTCTCAGGGAAAGATAACCCGGCACTGGAGAATACCTGGAGAAATTATCATCTATAGCCTTCTTGGCTGCCTCTTTGATAAAGTGGGGGGTATCGAAATCGGGTTCACCCACCGACATGTTAATTACATCAATACCGGCAGCCTTGAGTTCAGCGCTCTTCTGCGACATGGCCAGAGTGGCCGACGGAGATAGATTCTTGATTCTGTTTGATATCATATTAAAGATCCTTTCGGAGTCGGTCTCTTAAATTGAGAGGCGACGTAGAGTGTTCATAAGTTCCTGATTGATAGGCTTATCGTTTTTAATGGCCTTAGTGAAAGGAATATAAACGATTTCATCATTCTTAATACCTACCATCACATTTCTCTGGTCATCGAGAAGAGCGTCTACAGCAGCCGCTCCCATTCTGGAAGCCAGAATACGGTCGTAGGCTGTTGGGCTGCCACCTCTCTGAAGATGGCCGAGGATAGTCACTCTCACATCATAGTCAGGATATTCTTTTTTCACTCTTTCAGCAAGTGCAAGGGCACCTCCTGTCTGGGGTGATTCAGCCACAAGCACGATAGAAGAGTTCTTTGATTTTCTGAAACCATAGGATATGAGTTCATCAAGCTGGTCTACCTGTGTAGAGATTTCGGGTATGATCGCAGCTTCTGCTCCGGCAGCGATAGCGCCGTTGAGAGCCAGGAATCCTGCATCGCGTCCCATCACTTCAATGAAGAAAAGACGTTCGTGAGAAGTGGCGGTATCGCGGATTTTGTCTACACAGTCCATAATGGTATTGAGAGCTGTGTCATAGCCTATAGTGGAGTCAGTACCATACAGGTCGTTATCGATAGTGCCCGGAAGACCAACCACCTGGAAATTGAATTCATTTGCAAAGATTCGTGCTCCTGTAAGAGAACCGTCACCACCGATCACTACAAGGCTATCGATGCCACGACGCTGAAGCACATCATAGGCACATTGTCTGCCTTCCGGAGTAGTGAATTCCTTACAGCGGGCAGTCTTTAGTATTGTTCCTCCCCTTTGTATAATGTTAGAAACGTTTTGCGTGGAGAATTCCTGAATTTCATCAGTGATTAAACCACGGTAACCTCTCATGATACCGAACACTTTGAAGCCGGCCACGATAGCGGCCCGAGTCACGGCGCGAATGGCGGCATTCATACCCGGAGCATCACCTCCTGAGGTGAGGATGCCCACTGCTCTCTGTTTGCTCATAACTGTCTGATTGGTTTATTTGGTTGAAATATTGTTGGCTTTGTTCGGAGATAAATGACCGGGGTGTTCCTATAGGTTGACAAAATATGCATAATGTATTGTTAAACTGTTTTGCTATTTGTCAACATAAATTTTGTGTCTCCCCGATTCACACTTTGCACAAAATTAGGAATTTTGAGGGTTCTGACAAAAAAAATGGTTAATTTTGCGATAAGGCTCTGAAAGATCAGAGTAAAGTAAAATAATTGAAAACAAGAAAAGCTAAAGGCCCGCATGATAGAGATTATAAATCTTGACAAGACTCCCAGTCTTCTTAGCCGCTTCACCAGAGAACTTCGTGATGTGACTATTCAGGGAGATTCACTTCGTTTCCGGAAAAATTTGGAGAGAATCGGTGAGGTAATGGCCTATGAAATATCTAAAAAGATGGATTTTCATGACGAAGAAGTAGTCACCCCATTGGCCAGAGCTTCAGTGAAAGAGATTTCTGACCGGGTAGTGATAGCCACCATTCTCAGGGCCGGTCTTCCTTTCCATCATGGTTTCCTCAATTATTTTGACCGTGCTGACAATGCTTTTGTAAGCGCATACAGGAGTTATCGCGAGAAGGGAGATAAATTTGAAGTACTTGTAGAATATCTTGCATCTCCCGACATAGAGGGTAAGACGCTGATTATTGTTGACCCTATGCTGGCCACGGGAAGCAGCATGGAACTGGGATACAGGGCTCTGTTGAGAAACGGTAACCCGGCTAAGATACATGTGGCTGCGGTGATCGCCTCTCAGGCAGCCGTGGAATATGTGGCTAAGGTGTTCCCTCAGGATAAAACCACCATCTGGTGTGCCACTATAGATCCGGAAATTAACTCGCATAGTTATATTGTGCCCGGACTGGGCGATGCGGGAGATCTTTCCTATGGAGTGAAGTTATGACTCTTGGAAACATCGAGATATTAAATTTTAAGAATATTCCGGCTACGAAACTGGAATTCTCTCCCGGTGTGAATTGCCTTCTGGGCATGAACGGAGTGGGCAAGAGCAATCTCCTGGATGCTATCCATCTGCTAAGCATGGCCCGTACCATGGTGTCGCTGCCCGATGGTGCCCTTATCAAACATGGAGAAGACCAGATGCTGGTAAAAGGTGATTTCAATACCGATGCCGGAGCTACCGATACGATTTCATGCGGCATAATAAAGGGTAAAAGAAAAAGCCTGAGGAGAAACGGAAAGGAATACGGAAGAATTTCTGAACATATAGGTCAATATCCTATAGTTATCTCTACTCCCGAAGACTCCAGAATAGTGACCGGAAGCGGAGAGGAGCGGAGAAAACTGATGGATATGGTGATCTCTCAGGCAGATCCTACTTATCTTTCTGCCTTGATACGATATAACAAGGCATTAGAAAACCGCAATAAGATGCTCCGGGCCGGTGTGAAAGACGTTATCCTCTATGAATCGATAGAAAAAACTATGGAGGAGGCTGCCCAGATTATCTATGATGCCCGAAACGAATGGGTGAAAGAGATTTTGCCCATTGTGCAGGAAATATATGGAAGGATTTCAGGCGGTAAGGAAAAAACTGAAATAAATTATAAAAGCGCCTTGAATTCTGCCTCTATGAGAGAAGTACTCGATTCGCATAGGGCAAAAGACCAGGTTCTCGGATTTACTTCTGCCGGCATACATCGGGACGACATAGAATCGAGCCTTGACGGATATAGCCTCCGGGCTTTGGGAAGCCAGGGTCAGCTAAAGACATTTGCTGTGGCACTCCGACTCGCCATTTTCAGATATCTGAAAGATAAAAAAGGTGTCACACCTCTTCTGCTTCTGGATGATATTTTCGATAAATTAGACTCCGAGAGAGTGGAAAATATCATGAAAGAAGTGACAGAATCAGAAGATTTCGGTCAAATTTTCATCACCGACACCAACCGTAAACATCTCGACGATATACTGGCCGGAATATCCGGTCCCAAGACACTGATAAGTGTGGACAACGGAGAATTCACCCCCATAACTACTGAGTCATGATGCAAAGACGCACACCCGAAAAAGTGGGCGACGTGCTCCGTGCCCTATTGGAGGAGACTTCTCTGCAATCCCGAATGGATGAACTCAGAGCTGCAGACTTGTGGAAAAAGGTGGTGGGAGAGGCCATTGCCATGCATACAAGCCATCCGCAGGTGAAAAAAGGGGTGATGAGCATTGGTGTGAAAAATGCTTCCCTCCGTCAGGAATTAACCATGAACCGTAGCCGCCTGAGAGAACTGATCAACAAATCTATTGGTAAAGAGACTATAACAGAAATAAGATTCGTATCATGAACCCGCATGAACTGCCATCACTGTCACTTTTCAAACACAGATGCCCCATCCAGGTGCGTTTCAGCGACGTGGATGTAATCGGACATGTCAACAACATAATTTACTTTGCCTATTACGATACCGGCAAAGCTGTTTTCATGACCGACCTTCTTGGCAAGAAAATTAGTTGGGATGAGGTAGACACGGTGGTGGCAAATGTGGATTGTGCGTTTATTGCACCCATCTTCTATGGTGAAAATATAGAGGTACTCACAACTTGTGTGGGAATACATGACAGAAGTTTCAAGCTGCTTCAGTTGCTAAGAAATGCCGACACCCGGGAAGTGAAGTCGGTTTGCGAGACTGTGATGGTGTCATTCGATCCCAACACACAGAAGTCTACTCCATTAAGCGATGAGTGGCGTGAGAAACTTAATTCCGTTATTAAATCTTAATGACTATGACACAACTTGAACTAATATTAAATCTCAATTCTGATTCCCTTACTCCATCGGAAGTTGAAATTTTAAAAAATGCTCTCGAAGCAAGGTCGGAAGCCGGCGAATTTATTAAACGCGACAAATACCTGGAGGCCATGGAAAGGACCGTGGCTGCTCTTAAAATAATGCGGGAATTTCAGGATTTCCAGAACCCCGAATTCCGTTTGCTACTTGTAGCTTTGCTTTTCGACCTCGCTGAAATTCATTATTCTTTAAAGAACTATAAGCAGAGTGAGAAAGAGGTAGACCTCCTTTTCAAGGTGTTGGAAAATCTTGTCAGAAGCAATGAGGAGCGGTTTGCCCAATATCATATTCTGGCAATGGAACTTTCCACCCGTATCCTGCGTAGCCGCAAAAAGGCTCTCGACCTTCTTGTGAAACAACAGATCACTACCGGCTCGCTTTACGAAAAGGTAAACTCAGGCATTGCCGCTGCTACCGACAAACTTGTAGACAGTTTATGCACCACAGCTCAGCTCCTGGCTGCTACAGGTGATATCCGGGGAGCTCTGAAATTTTATGCCGAAGCTATCAAATATTCAAAGAAACGCACCGGTAAGGTCACAAGAAAGGAAGTGAAGATGACCGTAGAGATGGCTGAGGTTATGATAAGGCTGCGTTCAATGCAACCACGTGCCAAACGGCTCCTTAACGCCATTCTGCCACATGCTGTGGCTCTTGAAACCGTGCAATACGAACAAGATATCATTTCACTTATAGAAGTGATTGATGCTAATGAGGAGCCGGAAACCAAATGGCGTCTTTTCCTTCATAAAGTGATAGCCGGAGCAAAGTCAAAACTGAAAATAGGTGATAAATAACATATCTCCCGTAACTTCCCCAAATTTATGTCGACCATACTTAATAGCAACGGAACGCAAATAGAGATTCCGGCTCTGCAAAAGAAAGTGAACGGAAAATTCTATGTAATCACTGCCGATTGGAACAGCGATATCACCTATACACTTCGCGACGGGGCCATTGAAGTGCTCCAAAAAGCCGGAGTGGCTGAAAAAAATATCAGAAGCATGACGGTACCCGGTACCGTGGAGCTGGTGAATGCAGCTGCGGTGGCAGTGCATGGCGGCGATGCGGCAGCTGTGATTGTGATAGGATGTGTGATCAGGGGCGATACCCCTCATTTCGATTATGTATGCCAGATAGCAGCCCAGGGAGTGGCTAATCTCAACAGTCAGGGGAAGGCTCCGGTGATTTTCGGGGTGCTCACAGTCGATAATCTTCAGCAAGCTCAGGAACGTGCCGGAGGTATTCTCGGCAATAAGGGATCGGAGGCTGCGACAGCTGCCGTGACCATGGCCAACTATCAAGTTTCATTTTGGTTTTAACCGTCATTATCATTAATTTTGTATCTGCACCACTTTCGTTTGGCCGATAAGGTCCTGTATCCGTAACAGAGTGGGAGCAGGTATAAGATGCAGGATTCATACACACAGTTTATATCCACGGGAGATTCCTCCCAGGAAGAAAAGATAGTAGAAGCGGCATTTGCAGATCTTCTTGAGTGCTATCTTGAGAGCAACCACCGTAAGAAAGTGGATATAATCCGTCGTGCCTACGATTTTGCAAAAGAGGCCCATAAAGGTACCAGGCGCCGCAGCGGTGAACCTTACATCCTTCACCCCATAGCAGTGGCAAGAATCGTAGTGGAAGAACTGGGCCTCGGTTCTACCTCCATCTGTGCTGCTTTACTGCATGATGTGGTGGAAGATTCTGAATATACTCGCGAAGACATAGAGAATGCTTTCGGCAAGAGAATTGCCGACATCGTAGAGGGTGTAACAAAAATTTCCGGAGGTATATTCGGTGACAAAGCTTCGGTTCAGGCTGAGAATTTCCGGAAACTCCTGCTCTCTATGAGCACTGATATACGCGTGATATTGGTAAAAATGGCCGACAGACTCCACAATATGCGCACGTTAGGAAGCCTGAGGCCTGAAAAGCAATATAAGATTGCCGGCGAAACTCTTTATGTATATGCCCCTCTGGCTCATCGTCTCGGTCTCAGCAAGATAAAATATGAACTCGAAGATCTCGCTTTCAAATACGAGCACCCTCAGAAATATAAGGAGATAATAGAGAAAGTGAATGAAACCGAAGAGCATCGTGAGGCTATTGTGGAAGAATTCGTGGCCCCGGTGAGAAAAATGCTCGATGACGCCGGTTTCAAATATGAAATCAAGGCAAGGGTGAAAAGTGCTTATTCCATTTATAATAAAATGGAAACCAAAAAGATACCCTTTGAGGAGATTTATGATGTATATGCCGTGAGGGTGATTTTTGAAAATGATGACGACGCGCTTGAAAAAATAAAATGCTGGCAGATTTACACATTCTTCACAGAAGGGCATAAACTTCATCCCGAGCGGCTGAGAGACTGGATAAGCATACCCAAAGCCAACGGCTACAGGGCATTGCATCTTACGGCCATGGGCCCTGAAGGAAAGTGGATAGAAGTGCAGATTCGTTCCCGTAAAATGGACGACATTGCCGAATTGGGTTATGCTGCACACTGGAAATATAAAGACGGAGTAAGGGAAGAGGAAACCGAACTCGATACCTGGATGAATACCATCAAAGACATATTGGCGCATCCGGAGCCAAATGCAATGGATTTCCTCGATACAATTAAACTGAATCTTTTCTCTTCCGAAATATACGTCTTCACCCCTAAAGGCGACCTTCTGGTGTTACCTTCCGGTGCAACCGTTCTGGATATGGCTTTTGCCATACACTCGCATCTTGGACTGCATTGCATGGCAGGTAAAATAAGTCATAAGCTGGTGCCTCTTTCCCATAAGTTGGAAAGCGGCGACCAGGTTGAGATTATCACTTCTGAGACTCGTACTCCTACACCCGAATGGATGGATTTCTGCCACACGGCAAAGGCTCAGTCCAGAATCAGAACCTACCTGCGGAAGGCCCAGGATGTGGAAATTTTTTCTCCCGAAGAACTCGACCGTATTGGTAATCCTACGCAAAAACGGGAAGAGAAGAAGTCTCTGGTGAAAAAAATTCTTAAAAATCCATTCTCTTCCAAAAAGAAGGAGAAACGTAAGGCCTCTGCCCACCAACCTATCGACAGGCAGAAGGTATTCAAACTTTATCCGGACGACAAGGAACCCAACTATCATATAGAATCCTGTTGTAAACCCCTACCGGGTGATGATGTGCTCGGTTTTGTCAACGAAGACGAAGAAGTGGTGCTACATAAGGTAAGCTGCCCGATAGCCATGAGGCTCAAGAGCAGTTATGGGTCTCGACTTGTGATGACCGAATGGGGTGGAAGCTCTTCTCGTTTCCTTACATCGGTTGCTATGGATGGAATAGACAGGCTCGGCATTCTTGAAGATATAGTGAATCTGATATCCACAAGATTGATGATAGATATCCGCAGCATGAATATTTCCACACGGCAGGATGTATTTCACTGCGATATGAGTTTCTATGTGGATTCAGCCGAAACAGTGACAACCCTTTGCGAACAACTGATGCATGTAAAAGGCGTGAAATTCGCTCAGCGCACTTCCTGATTCCGGTTAGAATCTCAGTATTTTGATGTGGTAAGAATATTATGTGGAAAAAGATATTTTCTAAATTAAATCTTCTCAGATTCGGCCTCGCTGCAATCTCCATCACAATATTGCTGGTGGTGCTTCCTCATGCCGACCATCAGGGATTCAGCTATGAACAAAACCAGCCTTGGAAATACCCTCTCCTCACGGCAGAGTTTGATATACCGATACTTCGTGACTCTACTTCTATGCGAGTGATGCGCGACAGTATCGACCGTACATTTGTGCCTTTCGTGAAACGTGACCTTAAGGCTGAGAAAGAAAACTTAGACCGTTTTAATGCCTTGATTAACGATCATTCTACACCAGCCCAGGCACGTATACTCACCTCTTTGCTTACCAGAGTATATAATGAGGGTGTGCTCGACAACCGGCTGTATGAGCATGTACATGCCAATAAATCCCCATCTTTAAGATTAGTATCGGGTAAGGATGCCGACAACCGCGAGATCATGGCCTTGGATGCATCGCCTATGTTTTCTGCGCGTCTGGCTTTTGCCTACATCGACTCTTCCTACAATGCTACAAAGAGTCAGAATATGCCTGCGCTCTCTCAGGAGATAACCCGTGCCATCAATCTTTGCCTTGCTCCCAATATCGTGCTCGATTCGGTCACTGACTCAAAATACCGCGACCAGGAATATCTCACAGTAAATGGTGCTCTCGGAGTAATCAAGACAGGTCAGAGAATTGTAGACAGAGGTGAAATAATCACTCCGCAGATTTTCACCAATCTCAATACCTATCAGGAGATGCTGGAGACAAGACAGAGCGATAAAAACAACCAGACCTATTTCATAATCGGTCAGGGGCTTTATATTGCCATCATCCTACTCACACTCTACACTTTCCTGAGCATCTACCGACCTCTCTTCTTCTCCGATATAAGGAAAATGACCTTCCTTGTGTCATTCATTATCCTTTTTACCCTTTTTGCCATTCTGATGTTTGAGAATGTGGCACAAGGACTTTTTGTGGTGCCATTTGCAGCGGTGCCGGTTATTGTGTTGGTATTTTTCGATTCGCGTACCGCCATTTTCTCGCTTATAGCCACAGTATTTCTTGCAGCCTTGGTGTCCACCTATCCTCTGCAGTTCCTTTTCATGGAATTAATCGTAGGTCTGGTGGCCACTTTCAGCATATATCAGCTCGACCGTCGTTCTCAGCTTTTGCGTACTGCGGTATATTCCCTCATAACCTATCTGGTGACTTATTTCACCACTCTTCTGATTATGGAGGGAAACTTAGCTTCAGTGAACTGGAGGATTCTGATACTCTTCCTGATTAATGCCGTGATACTTTCTTTCGCTTATGTATTGATTCTGGTAATAGAAAAGATTTTCGGCTTCACCTCTGCCGTAACTCTTGTAGAACTTAGCGACATCAACAATCCTTTGCTTCGTCGTCTTGCCGAGGAGGCTCCCGGTACGTTCCAACATTCCATCCAGGTGTCAACTATTGCAGCGGAGGCGGCAAGGGCCATAGGAGCAAATACTAATCTGGTGCGTACCGGAGCACTTTACCATGATATCGGTAAACTTTCAAGCCCGATTTTTTTCACTGAAAACCAACATGGCATGAATCCTCATCTGGGCCTTGATCCGGTGACCAGTGCAAAGAAAATAATATCACACGTCACCGAGGGTGCAGCCCTGGCAAGCAAGCATAAACTGCCACCGATGGTAAAAGCCTTTATCCTCGAGCATCATGGTAAAGGAATGGCAAAGTATTTTTATACTACGGCTGTAAATAATAATCCTGATAAAGTGATCGACAAGGCTCAATTCTCATATCCGGGTCCGAATCCGCAGAGTGTGGAGACCTCTATTCTCATGATGGCCGATGCTGTGGAGGCGGCTTCACGTTCGCTCACTGATTATTCACCCGAAAGTATCGACAAGTTGGTAAATAACATAATCAATGGTCAGATAGCCGACGGAATGTATAAGGAATCACCGATTTCTTTCAAAGATATAGAGACAATCAAGAAAGTGTTCAAGCAGAGACTTGCCACCATCTATCACACACGCGTGAGGTATCCGGAAATGAAAAAGGACACTGCCACGGCTCAAAACCTGAAAGAAAATGCTTAAAAACTTTGTGAAATATTTAATGATAGCCGTTGTGGCGTCAGGTATGGCCTATGCTGCAATGGCCCAGGATAATACCGCATCTCCCAATAAGAGGAAAATAACAGTGGTTAAGCCTGACCTGGAGGAAATTAAGCAGAAGACTCTTGACCCTAAAAGTCCGTTCTATTTCCCTAAACTCATGGCAAAATACACACGCAACGACACTGTGATGACCAATGAGGAATACCGCTATTTCTATTTGGGGTACATGTTTCAGGAAGATTACGATCCTTACCGCACATCTCCATATTCCGGGGTCACCGACGATCTCCGAATGAAGTCTACTCACACAAAAGAAGAGATAGATACTATACGAAAATACGCAGAACTTTCCCTTCGCGACAATCCATTCGATCTGCGCCAGATGTCTTTTCTTGTACATGTGCTTAAGGAGAAACGTAAGGATATGAGCGCAAAGATCTGGGAATACCGGCTTGAACATTTACTCGGTGCAATAAAGAGTACCGGTACGGGCGAGGATGTGGAGAATGCATGGTATGTGATATATCCGGTACATGAATATGATATGGTAAGGCTACTCGGATATGAGGCTACCGATGCCGATTTTATTGAACCTGCCTTCGATTATCTTACAGTGCAACCCGATGAGGAAACTCAACGCAGACTGCGGGACAAAGTGGCAAAGGGTTTCTATTTCAATGTGGAGGTGCCAACTGCCCAATATGTGATGAAACATCCTGAACTTTGGGAAGAAGATATAATGGAAGATGGTGCTTCAAAAGGTGCCGATTCGGAAGAAGAAATTGACATAGAGACTTTTTACTCAGAATGATCCGATGAACCTTCCGGTCAATTCGTTTGTAATTAAATAAAAAACGTTATGGAAAATACAAATGAAAAAGTAGGTCCCGGCAAATTCGTGGAATATTCCTACAAGCTTTATAATGATGCAGACGGTGCTCTCCTTTTCGAGACACCAAAAGATGCACCTGACCAGATGATTTATGGTGTTACACCCGGAATTGTACCCGGTCTTCTCACAGTGATGGATGGCCTTGGAAAAGGCGACAAGTTTGAAGTGACATTACCACCCGTGGCAGCCTTCGGCGATAAGAGTGAAGATATGGTGATGAGCCTGGATAAAGAAATTTTCATGCGCGACGGTAAGTTAGCCGATGAGGTGAAAGTAGGAGCCGTGTTGCCTATGATGACTGCAGACAATCTTCGCGTGCAAGGAACTGTGAAAGAGATAGGAGATAAAGTAACTATGGACTTCAATCATCCCTTTGCCGGCCTCACCGTTAGATATGAAGGTAAGATTGATGATGTAAGGGATGCTACTCCGGAAGACCTTCCGCAAGGAGGCTGCTGTGGCGGCGGTTGCGGAGACGGTTGTGATTGCGGTTCAGGATGTTCTTGCTGATTTAACTTATCAAAAAAGATTATCCCGAATAATATCTCAAACGACATATGTAGGGACGCACGGCTCGTGCGTCCTCTGAAAACCAATTAGTTAGCCTTTTTAATTTCGGACGCACGGCTCGTGCGTCCCTACATTTGAGGGCAAATTATTAATGGGGATATTTATGAGGATAATCAAAAAGATAAAATAAGAAAGTAAAGCCGGTTCAGTCCGGATTACAAAAAGTAAAGGAGATTTTTATCTCCTTTTACTTTTTGTGCCCGTAGATTTCTTGGCCGATGTTCCGGAACTTTTGGCAGGTATTTTAATTTTCTGCCCGGCCTGGATTTTATCGTTCTTCATTCCGTTGGCATTCTTTATGGCTGCTATCGTCACTCCATATTTCGAGGCTATCGTAGAAAGTGTTTCGCCTTTCTTGATAGTATGAGTAGTGGCACTTCCCGATTTCTGGGTAGAAGAAGCAGTATTCTTGCCGGAAGACTTTGTAGATGAGGAATTGGACGCCGAATTGTTTTTTCCGGTAACGGTTGCCACGGTGGTCTCCATTACTGCTTGAGGAGAATTGGTGACTATGCGTAATTGCTGGCCTACTCTCACAGCATCCCTCTTAAGGTTGTTGGTCTTTTTAATATCGTCGATAGATACTTCATAAGTCTTGGCAATGGCCGAAAGTGTCTCTCCGGCCTTCACTTTATGCACAATAGTCTGACTGCCACTTTGTGATTTGTTTTTCGCAGGTTTCACAGGTTCCACCCATATCTCTGTGTCTTCCACCATTGCCATGGCATCCTCAGGCTGGGCTTCAGCCGGTTGTACTGTCTCTCTTTGAGCATATTTATCGGCTTCATAATTCTTTATATCCTCTTCACTGAGCAGATAGGCATGTATCTGTTGTGACGGCAGTATAAGATTACGGGGAATTTCCGGAGTGCCCGGAATTATATCCGCACGGTATTGAGGATTAAGAATCCTGAGTTCTTCGACCGGAATATCCAGTACTTGGGAAATCTGTTCGAAGTGAATACGGTCTTTTAAATGTATCGTATCAATTACCAGAGGAGCGGTGGGCAATACAGGAGAAAAATTATGTTCCGGGTAATAAGTCATCACATAATTTATGGCTATGAAGGCCGGCACATATCCTCGGGTCTCCGGTGGCAGATAATTGTAGATGCTCCAGAAATCATGGTCCTTAGGGTCACCTCCTGCTCGGCGGATGGCCTTGTTGAGTGTGCCGGGTCCACAATTATACGCTGCGATGGCCAGACTCCAGTCACCATAAGTTTCATAGAGGCCTTTCAGATAATTCGCCGCCATTTCTGAAGATAGATACGGGTCGCGTCGTTCATCTACCAGACTGTTCACTTCCATACCCAGACCCTTGGCTGTATTGAGCATGAATTGCCATAGCCCCGCGGCTCCATGTTTTGACACTGCGTTGGGGTCAAGGCTTGATTCAATCATGGGTAAATATTTGAGCTCCAGAGGTAGTCCATGTTCCTCGAGTGCCTGTTCAAAGATAGGATTATAATAAAGTCCGAGGCCAAGAAGAGCAGGCACTTGGCCGCGTTCACCCTTTGTGTATTTGTCAATATAACTTCTCACCACTTGGTTGAAGGGCATCTCAATCACATTGGGAATCTTTGAGAGACGATTTATGATTACTTCGTCGCTCACATTCACATCTCCCAATTGAGAGTAGCGGTTGTCGGTGGCAGTATAGTTTTTTATAAACCAGCTTTCCTGTAGCTTCTGTATATCCGTTTCAAAACTTTCAGGATATACGATTGAAGGGTCGGTGATACTGTGTTTAAGATCCAATACATTTCCGGGGTTATTTTGGGCAAAGAGGCCCGCAACGGATAAAATTGCTGAAATTGTTAGAACCGCTCTTTTCATTTCCAAAAAATTTCCGTTTTAATACAGTGAGTTAAAAATTGAGAGCCCATTGAATCCCCACGTTAAGTTTCTTTTCCGAGGGGTCTACTCCGATCGCGGGGCTCCATTCTATTGAAAGGTCGGGAGAGATATCGAAATGTGCAAGGGATGCGTCTACATAGGCATCCACCATACATAAGAGATATAGCCCTACACAACAAATGATGCAAAGATCGCGGTTTCTCCGATAGAAGTCACGACGGCTCCGCATCACGCTGGTGAGCCATGTTTTATTCAGATTTTCCTCCTTTGTGTTTGGAGGAAAGAAATTCATATAGGAATTGGTGCTGGGATCGTTGTCCATCAGGTCACGGTAAGCCTGGGAGTATTCCTTAAGCTGCCCGTTGTTCCAGTTGGTTGCATAGCCCAGACCCATAAATCCTCCTACTACGATAGGTAATTTCCAATATCGTCGGTTATAGATCTGTCCCAGTCCGGGAAAGAGGGCCGACATCCATACTGCTCGTTCAGGGCTTGGATTGAATTCACGCTTATTCTCGAGGCCGTAAGGATGGTAATTTTCGTCTGTCACCACAGTTATGTCTCCATCGTCATCTTCAGCCTCCAGTGGAGTCTTCAGAAGTATCATGCCATCCACATAGGCTGTGGTATCGTTAGGTTCCCCGGGAGGTTCTATCATAGGTTCCTGAGCCACAACCGGGATATTCCATAAAATTGCCAGGCAGATAAAGATGGCTAACCGGAATAGTCTGTGAGTATATGTGTGATTTTTTCTCAAATTTAGTTTTTGCCTTCTCCCGTCAGGGTCTCTATAAGGTTATGGAAATCAGAATCGTTAGAAAAGTTAATTGTCACAGTGCCACGCCCGTCAGGTCGCCTTGTTATTTTTACCGGGTTACCAAGACGGCTGGAGATGGCTTTCTGAAATTCAGAAAAATCAGGTTTGGCCACTGTCACTTTCCCTTCATTCGCTTCTTTTGTTTCTCCGACTTTTTTAGCCAGTTCCTCCACCTTTCTCACTGAAAGGCCCTCCTTCAGGATGAGGTTATAAAGTTGCAGCTGTTTCTTAGGATCATCCACGCTGAGGAGAGCTCTGGCGTGCCCCATGTCAAGTTTATGGTCGCGGAGTCCGAGTTGTATTTCTGCCGGGAGTTTCAGCAGACGGAGGTGATTGGCGATTGTGGCTCGTTTTTTTCCGAGTCTTTCGCTCAGTCTCTCTTGCGTCAGGTTGTAGGTGTCGATAAGATTTCTGAAGGCCAGGGCCACCTCAATTGAGTTGAGGTCTTCTCTCTGTATATTTTCTATAAGAGCCATTTCTGTCACTTCAGAATCTGAGGCGCTTCTCACATATGCAGGTACCGAACTGAGGCCTGCCAGGCGGGCTGCTCTCCAACGGCGTTCACCGGCTATTATCTGATAAGTGCCATCTCCCATGTCTCTTACCGATAGTGGCTGCACTACTCCCAGTTCGGTGATGGAAGCGGCAAGTTCAGCAAGCGATTCCTCATCGAAAGTGCGCCTCGGTTGATGTGGATTGGGCTTTATCTCTTCAATTTTAATTTCGTTTATGGCAGAGCTGCCTCCCGTCTGAATATCATTGACGGAAATAAGAGAGTCGAGCCCACGGCCCAATGCATTTCTTTTCAAACTCATATTTCAAATTCTTTCCTTTTACCCTTGCCTGTCATCCTCTTTTGGGGCGGTTCTTGGCAATAAGTTCACGGCCCAACTGACTATATGCAATGGCACCGCGGCTTTCAGGGTCATAAAGTATTACCGGCAGACCGTGACTGGGAGACTCTGAAAGCTTTATATTTCTCGGAATCACTGTATTAAACACCATGTCGCCGAAATGGCACCGGAGTTCCTCGAAAATCTGATTGGCCAGTCTAAGTCGGGCATCATACATCGTGAGTAAGAAGCCCTCTATTTCCAGAGTAGGACTAAGTCTGCTTTTTATGATACGGATGGTGTTAAGAAGTTGCGATATTCCTTCGAGTGCGAAATACTCAGCCTGCACAGGAATGATCACAGAATCTGAAGCTGTGAGTGCATTTACCGTTATTAGTCCCAGCGAGGGGCTGCAGTCTATAAGTATGTAGTCGTATGAATCTTTTAACGGTCGAAGTATTCGGGATAGCACCCGTTCGCGGTCTTTTTGCTGCATGAGTTCCACTTCGGCACCTACCAGGTCGATTCGTGAGCCTAATACTTCCAGACCCTCTACGCAACTTGATCGGATTGCCTTCTTAGGGTCGGCATTGTCTACTATACATTCATAGATCGAAATTTCGGCCTCTTCAGGATTCAATCCTAAACCGGAAGTGGCGTTGGCTTGAGGGTCGGCATCTACAAGCAGCACTTTTTTACCCTCTCTGGCCAGACACGCGCCAAGATTGAAGGCAGTGGTTGTCTTCCCCACACCTCCCTTTTGATTTGCTATTGAAATAATTTTGCCCATCTCTAAACTTTTCGAGTTGCAAAACAACAATATTTCCCCAAAGTTACTGAATTACTATGCTTGGGTAAGCATATTTAACACAATTTATCAAAATTGGCTTTATCACTTTATAATAATTGCTTCACTTTCCAAAGTAGGTCCTTCCAATCTCGCCACAGTTTTATAGAATACCCATACCAGCAGTACTGAAGCGGTTAGCAACGCCACGGAAAAGCTGTAATATACTCCTACGGTCTCTAATTGGAAACCCACAGCAAACAGCAAAAGTACAGGTATTCCCACTATCAGATAACTCAAAGTGGATATCCAAAGCAGGGGTTTCACTTTGGAAGTGCCTCTAAGAGCATTGACATAGGTGAGCTGGGTACCGTCGCAGTATTGATAGAGAACGAGCGGCACAATTAACATCATCGCATAGGCAATCACATCGGATTCCGGAGTGAAATAACTTACCATCCTTTCTGTGAAGGCAATGAAAACGATAGAAGATATTGTAGCCAGTGCCAGAATGATATGTAATCCGATTCGGGTTACGTTTCTTACTGCCTGGAAGTCGTTCCGGCCTGTATAATTTGCTACTTTGATTGAAGTGGCCCATCCGAAACTCATATATATCATAAAACCTAACTGTCCGATAGTGTTCATAACTTGGTAAGCGGCAAGTTCTACTTTACCAAACCATCCGCTTGCCACTGCTCCGAAGGTCCATAAGCCACATTCCACACCACTTTGCACCATGAGAGGATAACTGGTGTTCCAGACTTCCCAACGGCGTATGCTGCCACACCCTCGTTTCCAAAGTGATTGCCAGTAACTATGGTACCGCGGTGTAGTGGCATACACAATCAGGATAGCCACAGCACCTGCCGTGCGGGCTGCCAGAGTGCTCCATCCGGCTCCTGCAAGGCCCAGTTCGGGAAAACCGAATTTGCCGAATATCAGCACATAGTTCCCGACTATGTTGATCACATCGGTGCCCAGTATTATCCACATGGGAGTGGCAGTGTCGTTTAAACCATTACATGCCTGCTGAAGGCAGTTGAAGAGGGCCATCGGTATCACCATAGGCAGGATTATGAGGTAATATTGCTTGGCAATCGGCAGGATGTCGCTGTCTTGTCCGAAATAGTCAAGAAAAAAATAGAGAATTACCAATACTACCAGGAAGATCACCGACACAATTATATTCACTATCACAGAAGCACGAAGCATCCGGCCTCCTTCTTCATGATTCCCTTTACCATAGAGCGCTCCTATAATCGGGGTCACACCTCCGGCAAAGCCCAGAAGCATCACTACCGGCACAAGGAAAAGACTATTGACAAAGGCCGAGGCTGCTAACTCGTTGATTCCATAGGCACCTACCATCATGGTGTCGGCAAAACTCACCACTATTATTCCGATGTTTGTTACCAAAACCGGAATCCCTAATCTGAGAAGGCTTCTCATTGTAAGGAAATAATTGGTGGAAATTTTTGCTGACAAAGACATTTTTCCTTGATTTTTTCTCTATTAAAATCGTGCAAAATTACTGATTTTATCGCTAATTTTGCATCCACCGTATCTAGCACTCATGAAACGCATCATTACTATATTTTTGCTAATTTTCTTATCTATAGGTGCTTGGGCCCAGGTGAGCCTTGACTCTTGCCGGAATATGGCTCTGCGCAATAATAAGTTAATTAGGATGGCTCAGGAAAATTTGAAAGGAGCCTCCAGTCTTAAATCTGCAGCCAGGGCAGCCTACCTTCCCGGTATCGACTTCACAGGAACCTATTTCTACAATCAGCGTATCATCAATCTGCTGGGAGAAGATGCAAAACTTCCAACCATGAAGTTTGATCCCACCACCATGTCTTATCAATATAATGTGGTGACAGGGCCCGATGGACGTCCCGTAGTGAATCCGGAGACCGGAGGATACATCCCATCTGAAATTGCCGTGATACCGAAGGAGGCAATGTCGTTTGACGTACACAATGTTTTTGCCGGGGCTTTCACCCTTACCCAACCCGTATATATGGGCGGACAGATTCGGGCTCTTAATCAGATTGCCGGATTCGGAGAGAAGATTGCTGCGGCTATGAGCAATAATGTAGCCCAGGAGATAGTGTATTCGGTGGATGAAGCCTATTGGACTGTGGTGAGTCTCAAGGAAAAAAAGAAACTGGCTGAAAGTTTTGTGGCCCTTACAGATTCATTATGCTATAATGTAAAAATGATGCTGGAAGAAGGAGTAGCCACAAAAAGCGATCTACTTTCTGTAGAGGTGAGAAATAATGAAGCCAACGTAGCATTGTCAAAGGTGAGCAATGGTCTGGTGCTGTCGCGTATGGTCCTGGCACAGATTTGCGGTCTTCCTCCGGAAACTCAGATGCAGCTCGAGGATGAAGAATTGAATTATACCGATCTCCGGCCAGCTGCTCAGGTGAATCTGGCTGAAGTATATTCAAGGCGTCAGGATCTGGAGATTGTGAGACAATCTATCAATCTCTTGAAGAGTAAAGAAGCTCTTAGCCTAAGTGAAATGCTCCCCAAGATAGCATTAGTCGGAGCCTATTCCTTCTCGAATCCCAATGTGATCGACGGGTTCAAGAAACGCTTCGGAGGTGGCTTTAGTGTAGGAGCCACTCTTCAGGTTCCGATTTGGCATTGGGGAGGTGATTATAAGAGATATAAAGCGGCCAAATCTAACACAGCCGCTCAACGTATGCTCCTTGAAGACCTCGAGGAAAAGGTACAACTTCAGGTAAATCAGGCAAAATTCAGTCTGGATGAGGCAGAGAAGACCTACCGTATGACAACCCTCAATCTGAAGAAAGCTGATGAAAATCTCACTCAGGCCCGGATCGGTTTCATGGAAGGGGTTCTGACCACCAGCGACGTGCTCGCGGCTCAAACTGCCTGGCTGAGTGCAAATTCCGAGAAAATAGATGCCGAAATCAGCGTAAGACTCGCACACACTTACCTCTCCAAAGTACTTGGCACTCTTAACTTTAAGTAATAAACAGTAAACAGTAAACAATAAGTAGAATACTATTATAAAGCGGTAAAAGAAAAGCTATTAACGAAAAACGCTAAACATAGTATTATCCTACGATTAACGATAAACGAATTACGATAAACGAAATTTACTATGTCCTCATCAGAAGAAGCAGTTTCTGCGAAAGATAGAATGCTTATCCTCACCATTGTGGTGGTGATACTTATTATAGCCGGTTTGGCCATACTCGGTTTTCTTGTTATCAAACAAGGCCCTGACACGGTTCAAGGTCAGGCTGATGCAACTGAAATTCGTATCTCAGGAAAGTTGCCGGGAAGAATAGAAGAAATTTTTGTTGAGGAAGGCGACCGCGTTAAAAAAGGGGATACGCTGGTACATATATACTCTTCATTGGTAGATGCCCGGCTCGGGCAGGCCGAGGCCATGGAAAACGCTGCTCAGGCTGCTAATGCCAAGGTGGATGCCGGCACCCGTTCGCAGATAGTGAAAGCCTCATATGAACTTTGGCAACAAGCACTTGCAGCTGAGAGTATTGCTAAAAAGACTTACGAAAGGATGGAAGCTCTATATTCTAAGGGAGTGATAAGCGAACAGAAACGGGATGAGGCTAAAGCAGCATATGATGCTGCTACAGCCGGAGTGGCCGCTGCTGAAAGCCAATATTCGCTTGCTAAGGCCGGAGCCCAGAGAGAAGACAAAGAAGCGGCAAAAGCTATGGTGAATGTGGCAAAGGGTGGCGTAATGGAAGTAAATGCTCTATTGGAAGATCAATATCTTACTGCTCCTTTTGACGGAGAAATCACTGAAATTTATCCAAATGTTTCTGAACTTATAGCCACCGGAGCTCCCATAATGTCACTTCAAAAAGATGACCATTGGGTTGTGTTTAATGTAAGGGAGACTCTCCTCAAAGATATTACCACAGGTAGTGTGATTAAGATACGTATCCCGGCTTTGGATGTGAAGACGGAAGCTAAAGTATTTTACATAAAAGACCTGGGCACCTATGCAAACTGGCAGGCTACCAAATCTACCGGTGACTTCGATGCCAGAACTTTCCAGATTAAAGCTCGGCCAACTTCCAAAATCGATAACCTTCGACCCGGCATGTCTGTCATCCTTGAAGATGAGAAACAGTAATATCGTTAATCGTTAATCGTTATTCGCAGGATAATAGTAACTCACTTATTGTTTATTGTTTATTGTTTATTACTTAAGTCTCTGACTTATTGTTTAATTATACTTAATGAAGGAGATTTTTATAAGAAGCGTGTTGCAGATAGTGCGTCGACCTATTTATTGGGTTGCCTTCTTCGCATTGCCTCTTTTCTGCTTCGTTTTTCTAACCAGCCTTATGCAGGAGGGTCTGCCATCGCAAGTGCCGGCTGCAATGATAGATAAAGATGGTTCCGCTCTTTCTCGAAAGGTGACTCAAAACCTGGGAGGTATGCAGATGGTAGATCTCAAAGAGTCGTGCAACAGTTATACCGAGGCTCGCCATCTTATGCAGAAAGGTGATATTTTTGGATTTTTCCTTATACCGGAAAATTTTGAAAGAGATTTGATGTCTGGAAGGAAGCCGGTGATTACTTTTTACACTAACATGACTTATTTCGTGCCGGCTTCCATCCTTTTCAAGACATTCAAGACTACTGCTTTGTACACCAAAGCCGGTGTGACAATGACAGTGCTTGAGTCGGTGGGTGCTTCGCCCGGAGAAATCGCTCCTCTTCTTATGCCTATCAATATTCAGGCACGAGGAATTCATAATCCCGGACTCAACTATGCCATATATCTTTGCAACTCATTTATTCCGGGAGTGCTTGAACTGATGATTTTCCTGGTGACTTGTTTCAGCCTGGGACAGGAAATTAAATATGGCACATCTGTTAAACTCCTTCAGATGGCAGACGGAAGCATTGTGAAGGCTCTGTTTGCAAAACTTTTGCCCCAGACTATCATCTGGATAGTGATTGCCATCTTTATGGAGGCTTGGCTATTTGGAATAAACGGGTATCCGGTTTACGGCTCGTGGTTCTGGCTTACGGTATCTGAAATCATGTTTGTACTGGCATGCCAGGGATGGGCAATTTTCTTCTTCGGTATATTGCCAAACCTGAGGCTTTCTCTCTCAGCATCAGCACTGTTGGGAATATTGGCTTTCTCTGTGGCCGCATTTTCATTCCCGGTAGAAAGTATGTATGGTGCCATAAGTATCTTCAGCTGGATTCTTCCTGTGCGATACAATCTTCTCATTTATATCGACCAGGCTCTCAATGGTATTCCTATTTACTATTCCAGAGTATGGTTTGTGGCTTATATAGTTTTCATGATTCTTCCATTCACGCTGTTGTGGCGCATCAAGCGAGAAATGGCAAAACCGGTTTATGCACCCTGATATGAACAGACTGAAACAACTTTTCAAGGTGTATTGCCGGGAATTCAGGATTGTGATTCACGATCCCGGCATCATTATATTTTTTCTTTTCCTCCCATTGGCTTATCCTATCATCTATTCCTTGATTTATAATCCGGAATTAGTGAGAGATGTTGCAGTGGTGGTAGTAGACAATGACCGAAGCGATATAAGCCGGGAATTAGTAAGGAACCTTGACGCAACCCAGGAAGCCTGGGTGAAAGGTTATGCCGCCGACCTGCATGAGGCTCGTCGTGCTATGGATAATCATGAATGTTACGGAATACTGGAAATACCCGAAGGATTCGGAAAAAAGATAAAGACAAACCAACAAGGCGAGGCAGTGCTCTATTGTGAAATGAGCCTTCTTTTGAGATATAGATCCCTCTTGGTGGCCACCACAAATGTATCTCAGGCAATGGGTGCAGAAATTCTTACTGAGAAAATAAATCTTGTGGCACCTTTGGCTGAGACACTCATGGATGGAGACCTGATGCCGATCAAAAATATCACAATGGGCAATATCGAGGGTGGCTTCGATTCTTTTGTGATGCCGGGTGTGCTTATCCTGATTCTTCACCAATGCATAGTACTTGCTTCAGGAATGGCAGGAGGTGCCAAGAGAGAGAGACCGGGCCTTATAGGCTATGACTCTTTCAATGAACAGCCAAGTGTTCTTATGACCATGTTTGGCCAGATGCTGTGTTACATCACTATCCTTCTGGTGCCAATTATCTACCTTGTGCATTATGTGCCGCTTATGTTCTCATTCCCTATGGCAGGAAATCTTCTGGAAATCCTTGCTTTCCTGCTACCGATGGTGTTGGCTTGCGTGGGCCTTGGATGGTGTTTCCAAGGCATTGTTTGGGAAAGGGAGTCGGTATTTGTTCTTTGGGTAGTGACATCTGTGATTTTCCTCTTCCTTTCAGGTCTTACATGGCCTCGGTATGCTATGTCAGGTTTCTGGAGGGCTATTAGTGATTGTGTGCCGGCAACATGGGGAATAGAGGGATTTATAAAGATGAACACTAATGGCGCTTCATTAGCTCAGGTAAGTAAATGCTATATAAATCTATGGATTCTTGCCGGGGCATATATGGTGGCCGCTTACTGTGTGCAACGTTGGGTTGTAAGACCTTCCGTGCTTAAAGGTTTTGATGCTTACGATGAGATTCGTTCTTCATCTTTCTGATAATTATGGATTTAAATTTGATAGTAGCCATAGGGGATAATGGGGAAATAGGTAAAGATGGCGACCTTATCTGGAAAATCCCTGCTGACCTCAAACGTTTCAAGACTCTTACTACCGGTCATCCCGTAATAATGGGGAGGAAAACCTGGGATTCTCTTCCCAAGCGACCTTTACCCGGAAGGCGCAACATAATTCTGACACGCAATCCTAATTTTCATCCGGAAGGTGCCGAAACAGTAAATTCCATAGAAGAGGCCTTAAAACTCACAAACGGAGAGAATCCTTTTGTAATAGGAGGTAAAGAAATATATAAGGCTTTCTTACCTTTCATTACAAGGGCTTATATCACGAGGATCTTTGATAAATGTGAAGAAGCGGATTCTTTCCTCTCGCTTGATTTCAGTAAAGACTGGGATAAGACTGAAGAATCCCCCGTGGAAACCACTCCCGATGGAATTAACTACCAATATGTCACATATCAAAGAATTAAAATCTGAATCCTTCTAACCAATCAACCATTCATCATATTGTATTACCTTTGCAGTGAGATATGAAAGTGGTGATTATAAATAAGAGCGATTCTACCGGTGGTGCGGCAGTGGTGAGTTATCGCCTGATGGAAGCCCTCCGACAGGAAGGGGTGGATGCAAGAATGTTGGTGTGTGAGAAATGTACCGATTCCCCATTTGTGGAGAAAGCGGCTTCGGATTCTGTCATAAAAAGAAAATTCGTGCTTGAACGCATGAAAATTTTTCTGGCAAATGGATTCAAACGTTCCACTCTCTTCAAAATCGATACCGGGGAAATAGGATTGCCGTTATGGCGACACCCATTAGTGAAAAGTGCCGATGCCATTCTTCTTAACTGGGTAAATCAGGGAATGCTATCCCTAAAGGGGGTAAAAAAAATTCTCAAGACCGGCAAACCGGTGATATGGACAATGCATGATATGTGGTGCATGACCGGTATCTGCCATCATGCCGGCACTTGCAATCATTACCGGCAACAATGTGGCAATTGCCCTCTTTTATCGAAAAAGGATAGCAATGATCTTTCACATAAAATATTTGAGAAAAAACAAAAAATCTATGATAATCCGGCTCTAATGCAAAGAGCCGCTTTTGTGGCGGTAAGTACATGGCTTAAAGGGAAGGCAAGCCAAAGTACACTTCTTGGAAGAATGAGGGTAGAGGTGATACCAAACGCTTTCAAGTTAAATTCCCCGGAAGAAAGGGGATTTCATAATCAGAAAAAAATCAGAATACTATTCGGAGCGGCAAGACTTGACGATCCAATCAAGGGTCTTGACACCTTGAAAGAGACGACAAGGATTCTTAAGGCTATTTATCCTGAAATATCCGGTAAACTCGAGATTTCTTTATTTGGAAATTTGAAAGACGACAAGGCTTTAGAAGGTTTCGAATTACCGGTGATAAGGTTGGGAGTACTCAAAGGTGAGGAGGTAGCCAAAGCATATCGGGAAGGAGACATTGTAGTGTCGGCTTCATCGTATGAAACATTGCCCGGCACGCTGGTAGAGGCACAGGCCTATGGCTGCATTCCGGTAAGTTTCAATCAAGGGGGACAAGCGGATATAATCGATAACCTCTATACAGGTGTGATAGTGCCTTATTCGGAGGTATTGGATACAAGGGCACGGAACCTGGCTCAAGGTATCCTTTGGGCAGTATCGATAATACAGGATCCTTCTAAACATCGGCCGATGATACATAAAATGGCTGAAAGTGTGGATAGAAAATTTTCCTATAGTTCGGTAGCCGGCAAATATATTTCACTTATCATGAGTCTAAGCAAACCTGAATAAAGGGTGTGTCGGCCCGTTAAATCCTTTTTGGGATAAAGATGAGATTATTTAAATTTGTAGGCCATGTCAAGAAATCTCATAAGTAAATATATCTGGATAATCGATACCCTTACAAAAAACCGGCGTCTCACTAAGCATGACCTTAATAAATTGTGGATGAAGTCGGAAATTTCCGGGGGAGAACCATTGCCCGACCGCACATTCTTTCATTACCGTCGAAGTATTGAGGAGATATTTCAGATAGAGATTAAATGCGACAGCAGCGGTCAATATTATATTGATGCGCCCCAGTCGGTGAGAAGTCATGCTCTGACCAACTGGCTCCTGGATTCGATGGCCGTGAGCAGTGCAATAAATGAGAACCAGACCGGCTATGACAGAATTGAAATAGAAGATGTGCCCTCGGCACGTGAATTTCTGCCCTTGGTGTTGGAGGCTATCCGCGACTCTGTGAAACTATGTTTCACTTATGCCAGTTTTACGCGTTCCAGAGCAGAAAGTAAAATCCTGTTCCAGCCATTCTTCCTGAAAAGATACAAGCAAAGATGGTATATGATCGGGTTTCAGGAGAAAAGAAAATCCATTCGTACCTACGCCCTCGATCGTATCAAAGAAATGCAACTCGTGCAGGAAAAATTTGAGAAACCGGGCAGTGTGACTCTTGAAAACCTTTTTGGAAATATCTTAGGGGTAACAACTTCCGAGGCCGAAATAAAGACAGTTACCTTACAGGCAACTCCCACTCAGGCTAAATATTTCCGAGCCCTCCCTTTGCATCCTTCACAGGAAGAATACGTACATGACGATTTTTCCGTATTCACTTATAAATTGAAACTAAACTACGAACTGGCACATGAAATCCTGGGTTTTGGAGATGCCGTAAAGGTACTGGGACCTCCCGAACTCAAGGCTATGGTTGTGACACAGTTGAGAGATACCTTGGCACAATATGAAAAATGACCTGACATTGCTGCTTCAACGCCACGCCATAAGGCCTGACGCTACCGTAAGAGATGCCATGAGGCGTATCAACGAACTGAGCGGAGAGTCGATGACTCTCTTTGTGACAGATGAGGAGGGACGCATTGAAGGGTCGATCACTGATGGAGATATAAGGCGAGCTCTGATTGGAGGCGGTGAATTGAGAGATAAAGTGGTGACAGTGATGAATCCCTCTTTTCTTTCTGCCGACACAGACGATGATCTCTCCGTAAAGATGGCGGAAGGAAGGAAACGCCATATCGAGCTTTTGCCTGTGATGGAGAATGGCCGGGTGGTGGATTTTATCAATCTGAAACTGATGCACGCCATGTTGCCCCTCGAGGCAGTGCTGATGGCCGGAGGAAGAGGTGAGCGTCTGAGGCCTCTCACCGACGATGTGCCGAAACCGTTGCTTCCGGTGGCCGGCAAACCTATAATCGACTACAATATAGAAGACCTTGAGGCTTGTGGAATTAAGAAAATACATGTCACGGTAAATTATCTGGCACACCTTATCCGCGATCATTTCTCTCAGAGAAAGGGAAGGGCTCAGATCGATTGTGTGTCTGAACCTAAAAGACTTGGCACTTTCGGTAGCCTTGCCTATGTGGAGAATATTTCCACTCATGATATCATAGTGATGAATTCTGATCTGTTGTCGGCCATAGATTATGAGGCCATGTACTTATATCATAGGAATCAAGGCTGCGATTTCACAATAGCGGCTGTTCCTTATTCGGTGTCGGTGCCTTTCGCTATCATGAAGATGCATGGAAACAAGGTAAAGGCTCTGGAAGAGAAACCCACCTACAACTATTTTGCCAACGGTGGCGTTTACATAATGAAGACTGAATTAATATCTAAAATCAGGAAGGGTGAATACCTCGACGCTCCCGATTTCATTACCTCTCTAATAAAGGAGGGTCTGAATGTAGGGTGCTTCCATATAGAAGGCACCTGGGTAGATATAGGGTCGCCCGATGATTACAGATTGGCCAATGAACTCGCCTCGAGAAAATTGGGGAGATAATGGCAAGTTTCCGGGTATTTTTTCAGTCTATCTAAGAGGAAAAAATTATGGCAGATTCGAATTTCATAGATTATGTAAAGATACTTTGCCGCAGTGGCAAAGGTGGAGCAGGCAGCCGGCATTTCCATAGGGCAAAATACTTGCCGAAAGGAGGCCCCGACGGTGGAAACGGAGGTCGTGGAGGACATATCATTCTGAAGGGTAACCGCAATATGTGGACTCTTCTGCCATTGCGCTATCAAAGACATATATTTGCCACCGACGGTCAGCATGGAGGCGAAAACCGCTCTACCGGAAAAGACGGCGAAGACAGAATAATCGAAGTTCCGGTAGGTACCGTAGTATTTGATGCCGACAGTGGAGAATATCTTTGCGAAGTCACTGAAGACGGACAGGAGGTGAAACTTCTCAGAGGTGGCAAAGGTGGTTTGGGCAACTGGAATTTTGCCACTTCCACCAACCGTGCTCCCCGGTATGCTCAGCCCGGTCAGCCGGCTATAGAAAAAGCGGTGGTACTTGAACTCAAATTACTGGGTGATGTAGGACTTGTAGGTTTCCCAAATGCCGGAAAATCTACACTTTTATCGGCTATGTCTGCGGCTAAACCTAAGATAGGTGACTATCCTTTTACCACAATGGAACCGAGCCTCGGAATTGTAGACTATAGAGGCGATAAGTCGTTTGTAATGGCTGATATCCCCGGAATTATTGAAGGGGCAAGCGAAGGCAAGGGATTAGGACTTCGATTCCTGCGACACATTGAAAGAAATGCCGTGCTTCTTTTCCTTATACCGGCCGACAGCGACGACATTAAGCGTGACTATGAAATTTTACTCAACGAGCTTAAGGAATTCAATCCTGAACTCATAGATAAGGGGAGGGTGCTCGCTATCTCTAAGTCTGACCTGCTTGACGACGAATTGCGGGAAGAGATCGCTAAAGAGTTGCCGGAAGGAATACCGCATGTGTTTATTTCAGCAGTGACAGGCCAGGGACTCACTGAATTAAAAGACCTCCTCTGGAGGGAAATAAATTCTGAAGACAATAAGGTGAAAAGCACTCTCACTCATCGTGATCTTGATGTGAAAACACGAGTACCCGAAGAAGACGACTTTATCTTCTATCAGGAGGACTCCGACGACGAATTACCGGATGAGGAGATAGATTGGGACAATGATTTCTGGGATGAAGAAGAGAGTGTGAATGGCTGAAGAACCCCTACGTATCAATATCAGGAAAATTCTTGATAACCGCATTCCGAAGAATAAGAGAAGATGGATACCATCTTTTCTGATCAAAGGTGTGGAAAGATTGATTCGACAGAAAGAACTCAACGAGATTCTTGAAGCAACTTTACCAAGTCATGGCTCGGAGTTTTCCAGAAGAGTGCTTGATCATCTGGAAATTGAAGTTGAAGTGAAGGGCCTGGAAAATCTTAAGGAGGGGGAACGATATATGTTTGCCGGCAACCATCCTTTGGGTGGACTCGACGGAATGGCGCTCATCACCGCCTTGGCAGAAAAATATGGTGACGATGATGTACGGTTTCTGGTCAACGACCTCCTGATGAATGTGACACCGCTGCGGGAATTGTTCCTGCCTATAAATAAATTTGGAAAACAGAGAAGAGGAGATGCCGAAATTATTAATGAGAAAATGGCTTCTGACTGCCAGATTTTCCAGTTCCCGGCCGGTCTCTGTTCTCGTCTTCAAGACAATGGCAGAATAGAAGACCTCGATTGGCAGAAATCCTTTGTGGTGAAGGCCTTGGAATATAAACGGGATATTGTGCCTGTCTTTTTCGATGGCTATAACTCCCGTAAATTCTATAAGATAGCCAGATGGCGCAAGAAACTGGGAATTAAATTTAATTTCGAGCAGATACTGCTTCCCTCAGAACTATGCAAAGCTCGTGGCAGCCGTTTCCGAATCCTTATAGGCAAACCGATTCCCTATGAATCTCTTGAAAAATTAGGCTCCAATCCTAAGATTGTATCTCAAAAAATACGCCATATCGCCTACAGCCTTTCCAAACAATAGGGAAAAGATAAGATTATCCGCAAAACTACCCAAGGTCAGTAAGTAGGGACGTACGGCTCGTACGTCCTCTTGAATGCGGTGTATTTTACTCATTTTTTTCGGACGCACGAGCCGTGCGTCCTTGCAATTGAGGGGATAATCGGTAAAAAACTTTTAGGTACTTTTGCGGATAATCATTAAAAATATTCCGGGATATACCCACGTCTTTATTTCTTATAACACAAGTCGTTACATAATAAACCGGATTATGTCATGAGTAAATGATTATGCTATTTTGCATAATCCACTTTTGCATAATCCACTTTTGCATAATCCACTTTTGCATAATTCACTTTTGCATAATCCACTTTTGCATAATGAATGAAAAGTATTAACTTTGCAGGTAAGAGCAGCTGAAACATAATGCTGCCCAATAAAATACCGGTTGCCGGCTTGTAAGAAATAATGATTATCCGCAAAAGTTCTCAAGATCAAGAAGTAGGGACGCACGGTCCGTGCGTCCTCATGAATGCGCTGTGTTTTACTCATTTATTCCGGACACACGAGCCGTGTTCCTACATTTGAGGGGGAGATATTCAACAGGAAAAGAGGTTTTAGGTGCTTTTGCGGATAGTCATATAAGAAATTTATGGTATGATTGAAAATCCTTTCATTATCACTGAGAAAGTAATTCCACATTATTTTTGCGATCGCAAAGAGGAATCCGCCAGATTGATTGATTTGCTCAAAAATGGCAATAATGTGGTCCTGATCTCTCCCAGAAGAATTGGGAAAACCGGCTTGATTCAATATTGTTTTGATAAAAGCCGCGTGCAGCGTGAGTACATTACTTTCTATCTCGACATATTGTCAACAACAGATCTGAAAGAATTCACATTTATGCTCGGAAACGAAGTATATAATGTTTTGCAAAAGAAGGGGAAGAAACTTGTATCCGCGTTTCTGAATTCTTTGAAATCGCTTTCCGGGAAATTAGGATTTGACCCATTCTCCGGCACTCCGACTTTGAGTTTTCAACTGGGTGACATTACCCATCCCGAATACACCCTGAAAGAGATCTTTTCATTTCTTGCATCGGCATCAAAACCTTGTATTGTTGCTATAGACGAGTTTCAGCAAGTGGTTAAATATCCAGAGCAAAATGTGGAAGCACTTATAAGATCGCATATTTTACAAATCAATAACTGCAGGTTTATCTTCTCCGGAAGCGAAAAACATATACTTGAAGAAATGTTTTTAAGTCCGGCACGCCCATTTTATCAGAGCTGCACTTACATGTCTCTTGAAGTAATTCCGGAGGAAGACTATGTAAAATTTATTAGAGACATGTTTAAAGAGGGAGGTCGTGACATGCCCGAGGAATTGGCACGCAAAGTATATCGGATGTTTGAAGGGCATACTTTCTATATTCAGAGGGTATGCAACGCTCTCTACAATAAGACTCCGAAAGCAGGGACAGCCACCGAGGAGAATCTTAAAAATGCCTTGGATGAGATATTCTTTTCTTATGATTTATTGTTTCGTGCGAGATTGTCGAGGATAAGTGTCAAACAGAAAGAACTATTATTTGCCGTGGCTAAGGAAAGAAGGGTTGAGAATCCTACCTCTCTGGAATTCATCAGGAGAAATTCCCTCACTTCTGCCAGTTCTGTTCAGGCAGCTTTGCGGGCTTTGATTAAAGATGATATCATAATCAAGGATAATGAGGGATGCGAAGTGTGGGACAAATTTTTTGCCATGTGGATAAGAAGGAATTATGTAAATTGAAAGAAAGTAAAAGCGAAGGGATGGTGATTCCGAATTTGTTAATTTAATGCTTTGTAAGTAATTTTGCAGATTGAACAAAGCGGCTTTATGAAAAAGAGGAACCGCCGCTTTTTACATTCACACATTGCAACGATTTTCGATAAATGGATAGAAATACTGTCATAGGCCTAATACTGATGGCAGCCGTATTTTTCGGCTTCATGTGGTTTGCTCCAAAAGACAAAATTGAGGTACCGGAAGAAGAAATAGAAAACACCGCTCAGTCGGTGGTGCCTGTAGCGGCTATCGATTCTCTTTCTCCATCTGAATTGAAATGGCTTGTGAGAAATATCACCGACCATGGGAATGCTGTGGCTGCTAACGATAGCGCTACTCTGATGAACTATTCCAACAAAGTTATCAACCTTACCACAGATGGCAAAAGTGTGAGTGGTACCGTGTTGGTAGATGGCAAAGCTCTCGACTGGAAGGATATTCAGGCTGCTGACCTTTCTAAGATGACTGCAGCTCAGCAGCGTAAGGCTATAGAACTCGTAAGAGAAGCTTCGGCTGAAATAGGCAAGTTTGGTAAATTTGCTCCATTCCTTTCCGGAAACGACACTGTGGTGAAACTCGAAAATGACGTCTTGGCTTTGGATTTGAGTTCAAAATCAGGTACGGTCACCAGAGCGGAATTAAAAAAATATGACACTGAATACACTCCTGATGAAACAAAGAAACGCAAGGAGAAGGTAGTGATTTTCGAAAAAGGTACAAATACCCTGGAATTTCAGATACCGCTTACTCAGGAAATATCCACCGGTCAGCTTTATTTTGAACCTCAGATTCTCAACGATTCCACAGTGCTTATGTCGCTCCCGATAGCAGAAGATGCTTTCTGGGGTATAGAATACACTCTCCCCAAAGGAGATTCTTATGTAATAAGGATGAGGGTGCTCCAAAAAAATATGGCGCCCTATATAGAGAGCAACAACCGCAACCTGGGAGTAGACTGGCATCAGGAACTCATGCGCCAGGAAAAAGGCAAAATGTTTGAGGAAAGAAATTCAGCACTCTATTATAAATTTGCCGGTGGTTCCGTAGAAAACCTTTCTGAAAATAAAAACGATTCTGAAGACCGTCAGGCCAAGATCCGATGGATTGGATTTAAAAATCAGTTCTTTTCATCCGTACTTATCTCGGAACGTCCTTTCAATACGGCCGACTTTCAATCAAAAGTGTTGAAAGACAGGCCTTATTACCTTAAGGATTTTTCTGCTCAAGCCACTGTCAATGATTATGACTGGCATACTGATGTGCCGGCTCAGTTCTCTTGGTTTATTGGACCTAACCTTTACCCGTTGCTCTCATCGCTCGACCGGCAGACTGTGGCTGATGAAAACCTTCAGCTCACCCGGCTCATACCACTCGGATGGTCGGTGTTCAGATGGATCAATACCGGAGTTATAATACCTATATTCAATTTCCTCGGTTCATTTATTTCCAATTATGGTATAGTGATTCTGGTGATGACTTTCTTCATCAAACTGGTACTCTTCCCGCTTACCTATAAGAGTTACAAAAGTCAGGCAGTGATGAGACTGCTTCAGCCGCAGGTGAAGGAAATCAACGAGAAATATCCCGGTCAGGCAAATGCCATGACCCGTCAGCAGAAGATGATGGCGCTTTACAGCAAGGCCGGTGCAAGTCCGATGTCGGGATGTCTGCCGATGTTGCTGCAGATGCCTATACTTTTCGCCATGTTCACATTCTTCCCATCGGCAATCGAATTGAGGGGCCAGAGTTTCCTCTGGGCACATGACCTGGCAGCTCCGGATGCAATCATATCCTGGAGCGGACATATTCCTTTGATCACTGATTACTTTGGTAATCACATTTCACTCTTCTGTCTGTTGATGACGGTCACCAATATCGTATATACCCGCATCAATATGCAAAGCACCGGCAATCAGATGCCGGGAATGAAATGGATGATGTATCTGATGCCGGTATTCTTCATGATTTTCTTCAATAATTATGCTGCAGGTCTTTCATACTATTATTTCCTGTCGCTCCTTATCACAATAGCACAGACCTATGCATTCCGTTATTTTGTAAAAGAGGAAGATGTAAGAAGAAAGATGGCTGAAAATGCCAAGAAACCCAGAAAGAAAAGCGGATTCATGGCTCGTCTTGAAGAGATGCAGAAACAGCAGCAGGCAATGATGCGTGAGCAACAGAAACGCGCCCAGTCCAGACGTTGAGGTCTGTCTCGCTCCGGTCTCCTAAAATAATCATCTCCATGAAGGAACTCCGTATCATAAGGATTTGCCTTGCAGTGCTCTTTTTTATTGGAGCCGTGCTTTTCCTTGCGATTGGACTCCCTGTGCATCCGGCACTTAGATTCGTAGAGAAATTTCAGATTATTCCTTCTGCCATTTCATTTTCTCTGGGAGCCATCATTGTATGGCTGGTAATCACACTTTTTTTAGGCAGGATATATTGTTCCACTGTTTGTCCGGTAGGCACTCTCCAGGATATTTTAAGTAAAGGCCGCAAAATAATCAAGCCGCTCAATAAGCCTTTCAGTTACCGACCAGGAGTAAGAATGAGGTATTATATCCTGGGAGCCTACATATTCTGTATCATAGCAGGAGTGGCTGCAGTGCCTTTCTGGATTGAACCATGGAGCATTATGCGCAACATCAGCGGCGACATTCATCCGTCGGCCGAGCAGATAGAATGGATAAGGATTGGGGTAGGTGTCACCGGAGGAATTGTGGCAGGAGTAGTCTCTTTTATACTGCTTCTAATAGTGGCCCTTTTCACCGGTAGAGGTTTCTGCACCGATGTTTGTCCTATCGGAACCGGTCTGGGTTGTCTGAGCAATTATACATTGTATCATATCGAGATTGACCCCGACAGATGTATCAATTGTATGAAATGTGAGGATATTTGCCCCTCGCAGTGTATCAAAGTGGTAAGTCGGTATGTGGATAATTCACGTTGTGTGAGATGTTTCGAATGTGGCCCTGTTTGTCCCAACGATGCAATAAGATTCCAGATTAACCGTAACCGACGTATCACTCCATTGATGAATCCTACCACCCAACCAAAAGCTCACATATAATGAAACAATATCTTGACCTTCTTCGCCATATTATCAAGGATGGTGTGGTGAAGCAAGACAGAACCGGCACAGGCACGATTTCTACATTTGGATACCAGATGAGATTCAATCTTTCAGATGGTTTCCCTCTTGTCACAACCAAAAAGGTGCATCTGAAGAGCATCATTTATGAACTGCTCTGGTTTTTAGCCGGAGACACCAACGTGAAATATCTTCAGGAGCATGGGGTGAGAATATGGAACGAATGGGCAGACCAGGATGGCAATCTCGGACATATCTATGGTTATCAGTGGCGTTCTTGGCCCGATTACCACGGCGGATATATCGACCAGATTGCGGAGGCTGTAAAGACAATAAAAAACAATCCCGATTCACGTCGCATTATTGTGAGTGCCTGGAATGTAGCCGATATCGATGAGATGAAACTCCCTCCATGCCATTGTTTCTTTCAGTTTTATGTGAGTGAAGGTAAACTTTCATGTCAGCTTTACCAACGCAGTGCGGATTGTTTCCTCGGTGTGCCATTCAATATTGCAAGTTATGCTCTCCTTACAATGATGATGGCTCAGGTGTGTGGTCTTAAGCCCGGAGATTTTATTCACACACTGGGAGACGCGCACATTTATCTAAACCATATCACACAGGTGGAGGAACAATTGCTGCGTACCCCAAGGCCACTCCCGAAGATGATTATTAATCCGGAAGTGAAGGATATCTTTGATTTCAAGTATGAAGATTTTCATCTGGAAGGCTATGATCCTTGGCCGGCAATAAAAGGGGAGGTGAGTGTATGAGCCAAAAGCGAATGCCTCTAAAAGTACTGATAACGGGGGCCGGAGGAATGCTTGGCTCCTATCTGGTTGAGGAGTTCCGGGAAGAGGAAATATTCACACTTGGTCTCCGTGAAGCCGGCGATTACCGGTGTGATCTCACAAAGGGAAACCCTGATTTCGGCCAAGAATCCTTTCATCTGGTGGTGCATACGGCCGGTACTGAAAATGAGAAAGAGGCAATGGCTCTTAACATGGAGGGAACAAAGCATCTTTGCATGGCTTTGGAGAAAAATCCTCCGGCTTGTTTCGTATATCTGAGCAGCCACAGGGTCTATAGCCGTGATGCAGGCGAAAAAATCACTGAAAAGGAAAATACCTGGGCAAGTGATAATGTAGGCAAGTCAAAGGCATTGGCTGAATCTTTCCTTCGCGATTGGTGCGAGGCCCGGGGAGTAGTTCTCACCATCATCAGACCGGCAAGAATGTTTGGGAATGGAGTTAAAGGTGACACCCTGCAATTATTCAACGACGCCATTGCGGGTAAATACATTCATATTAGAGGTAACGACGCAAAAGTCAGCCTGGTATGTGCCTTGGATGTGGCCCGGGGAATCAAAGAAATCTATGAAATCGGAGGCATCTACAATGCTTCCGACGGGCACGACGTCAGGTTCATTGATATGGTGGAATCTATGTCGGCTAACGCCGGATATAAGAAAAGGATGACTCATCTTCCGGCCAATTGGGCGGAATGGTTATGGCGTCTGGGGCGATGGATACCTTCGATTGAAAGAAACCTTGCTCCCGATGTAGTGCAGATGAGAATGAAAAGCTTTACTTTAGACGGGTCTCTGCTTGCCGAAACAGCAGGGATAAACTATCATGACACTGTAGAAGTAATGGAACATCGGCACCCTTCTTACCCATACACATCAAATACTCCTAAACTTAAAGCAGCCCAAATAGAAGCCTGATATAAGATTGAAGTGTTCAGGACCCTTATTCTTTCTTGCCCGGAATATCAGGAGTTGTCTTTAGTGAATCCACAATCAGCTCTGCCACATAATCAGAAGCTACGGAATTGCCAAGACGGCGTCTCATAATTCGGTATCCGTTGATTTGCCACTCTCTCCTTGGAGAATGTTGAAGCAGCGGTGATAGTTCGCGGGCCACTTTATCTACCGTGCAATTGTGCACCAGCATCTCAGGCACTATTGAATTGTTCATTATAAGATTAGGAAGAGCTACATATTTTACCTTCAATAATTTCTCCATAATCTTATATGACAGTTTCACACCATTGGCCCGGTAGCATACCACCTGCGGAGTGCCGATCAAAGCGGTTTCAAGGGTTGCGGTACCGGATGTGACCAGAGCAGCCGTGGAATATTTCAGAAGAGTTGGGGTAGCTCCGAACACAACCTGAAGACCCGGATCCTGGGCTATCTCACGATAGAATTTTTCAGGTATAGCCGGAGCTGCAGCTACAGCAAACTGAAAATCGGGAAAACGTTTTGCTGCCTCTATCATTATCGGAAGATTATTCCTGATTTCACCCTTCCTACTTCCAGGCAACAATGCTATTATGGGTTTTTCTCCATCCTCAAATCCCTGGCGCTCTATGAAGTGCTTTTTAGGAGGAAGATGGCCCAGTGCATGATCTATTTCCTGCACCGATGGGTTGCCCACATATTTCACTTTATAATTGTGTTTCTGATAATAAGCTTCTTCAAAAGGAAGTATAGAATACAGATTGTCTATATATTTCTTGATATCTTTCACTCTCCATTCCTTCCAGGCCCATATTTTCGGTGAAATGAAATAATCCACCCTTATACCTTGATTATGGGCATATTTGGCAAGTTTCAGATTAAATCCGGGGTAATCAACCAATATAAGTACATCGGGCTTAAACTCCTTTACAATTTTTTTTGCAGCCCTTAGGTTGGAGAGCAACGCAGGAAGTTTGCGGAGCACCTCTGAAAAACCCATCACGTTAAGTTTTTCATAATGAATATCAGGGGATTTTCTTGCGGCCTTCTCCATAAGGTCGCCTCCGATAAATCTGAATTGTGCCTCTGAATCAAGCTTTTTGATTGCTTCTATTACATTGGAGGCATGAAGATCGCCGGATGCTTCACCGGCCACGAGCATATATTTCATGAAGCAATATTGCTATTATGGAAATCGTTTCTAATATATGAACGCCGGCAGGAATATATTATTTATTTTCACATTGATTTTTGGTTGCTTGTTGCCATCGTGCATCAGCGATGATATCACTGATTCCCCTTCTGCCACACTTTCTTTCTCAACCGACGTGGTAAGTTTCGGCACTGTATTCACCGACTTGTCTACTCCTACCGCACGCCTTCTGGTGTTCAACCGTAATAAAAAGGGAGTGATGGTCTCTTCCATTAGATTCAAAAATCCGGATTCCCCTTTCCGCATTAATGTAGACGGAATAAGCGGCACTTCATTTACCGATGTTGAGATACGAGGCAATGATTCTATCTATGTCTTTTTAGAATGTTTTGTAGATGCCGACGAGTCATATGAACCCCGGCAAGTATCTGACCAACTGGAATTTGTCACCAACGGTGTATTACAGCAAGTGGAGGTAGAAGCATGGGCTTGGAATGTTACCCGGCTTCATGCCTTATCGGTTAAGGAAGATATGGTGATGACTTCCGAACGCCCTTATGTATTGTTTGATACTCTCACTGTGGAGCCCTCTGCCACGCTCACCATTGAGCCCGGAGCCTGGCTGCTTTTTCATGATAAAGCCGCTATTAATGTGAAAGGAACCCTTCTGGCCCTTGGGACTACCGACAACATAATACGTATGAGCGGTGATAGACTGGATGATATTCTCCCCGATGTGCCTTACGACCAATTGGCAGGACAATGGGGTGGGATAAACATCGCTCCCGAATCTTTCGGCAACCGTATGGAGTTTGTCAATATGCGTTCTACGGTATCCGGGCTTCAGATTGATTCTTGCAACGACCTGTCAAAAACCAAACTTGTTCTTATTAATTCATGGTTGCATAATTCACAGAACAATGTGCTGAATGTAGAATACGGTTCCGTAGAGGCTTATGGTTGTTGTTTTTCTGAAGCGGCCGCTTCAGTGGTAAGATTAATTGGGGGAAAACATAAGTTTGTGCAATGCACTATCGCAAACTCTTATCTCTTCTCTTCCTATTATCAACCAAACCTTTTCTTAGGTCATCTCTTACCGGATGAAGATGAGGATGATAAACAACCACTGATGCAGGCTTCCTTTGAAAACGGCATTATCTGGGGTGAGATAGGGCAGCCGCTTTATCCGGGCGACTTGATCGGATCAGACGTATATATGCGGTATATGCTGTTCAAAGCTAATGGAGAGGACGATGAGAATTTTATAAATTGCATCTGGAATGAAGATCCCCTTTTCTACACGATCAGAAGCGACTATTATTTCAACTACCAGTTGCAGCCTGATTCTCCGGCTTTAAGGAGAGGAAACCCTGAATATCTTACACCACAATGTATGTTTGATATGAACGGTATCTACCGACTTGAAAACGGATTGCCCGCTTTAGGGGCTTACGCCGATTAGCGTCTATCTTTTTCGGGGAAACGCATCTATCATAGATCCTGGAGTGGCATTTATAATTTCAATCCTCTTTTTTTGTGCATATAAGGCGATTTCCCAATAACTGCGGAAAGCGATCGTCATGCTCCCCAACACATCATGTAGTTTCAGACCCTTATAGGTTTCCCTCACTCTTTTGTGTTCATCCTCATTATCTTCATAGAAATGGGGCTGTATGCTGACTACGAAATTCTCATGGTCCACATCCAGGGTCTTTGTCCAGGAATGGTCGGCGCCACATAGAAAGATTTTTGTATATCCAAGCCTTATCCCTTCCATTATTGCCGGAATCAACACATTTCTCGGCCGTGGCATTCCTAAGCCTGCTGAGAATAAAATATGGTTGAGCCATCTGAAACCTTCAACAGGAGTGAGGTTGAAATATCTCACATCAATTCCTTGAGTGTGCATTAACAATGGTCTGGAAAGATGCTTGAACTTCGAGGGAATCAGAAGAGTCATTTTCCAAGACACCCGTGATAAGGCTTCCCATAAGTTCTTTACATTTCGGTCGGTTATAACAGAATTGAAGAAATGTCCGTCGGCCAATATATAATATCTGGGGCGAAGGCGGAAAAATTCATCAGACAGAGCAGCAAAATTCACTGCCATCATGTCATGTTCAAGGAGCCATTCAATTTCATTGTCGATAGTAGCACGTAATGACGGCCCGTTTCCAAGAATTATGAGTTCCCGGTCTTTCCCTTCATTGCTTCCGGCAGAAGCTCCCTTGGATAGCAACAATACCTTAGCCAGGGAGGCCATAGATGCCCCTAAATTCGTTATAAACTTCGAAATGGTATCAGTATTCATATTTATTGTAAAAAGAGCGGAGAAGGCCTGTATTCCCCCTCCGCTCTCTATTTATTGTTAAGTATGTCTTTTTATTACTGGCAGGCTGCAGTCACTGAAAGCGGCTTATAGTTCCAGGCCAACTTAATTGTAAGGGTCTTTGTGTAGGAATCGTAAGAATATCCATACTGGCGAATAGCCTTCGGAGAATCGAAACGTTCCATGCGGGTATTGTCTGACAAGATTACAGAAGAGGGATCTGTTACACCCATAAATTCAAGAGTTATCATTCTTGAATCAGGCATTCCCGGATATTTGCCGCCGTTGGTCTGTAGATTTACTGTTACACCGCTGTAAGTCTTCACTCCTGTGAAATCGATAAGTTGGTAAGCTTTATCCTGAAGTGCTGTTGGCGACATTTTGTTGTCGTCGTACAGGGTATAAGTAGTATTATTCGAGGAGGGATAATAACGGACTGTGAGGAAAGTAGGATCATACTGTGTCACATTTTCTATCGGCAGATCGTATTGAGGAATGAAGGCACCCTCTCTTACGAAGAGCGGCAACTGATTGAGCGGAGCCTCCACAGTGATTTTCTCTCCACCTTCGTATTTCTGATTGGCATCATACCAGCTTATCCAGGTGCCGTTGGGGAAAAGTACTTCACGTTCTCTTGCTCCTTGCTTCATCACCGGGGCTACGAGTACATTATTTCCCCACAGATATTCATCCTCGTTCCAGTAATACTGATACCCGGGATTGTCTCCATGGAAGTTGAGCGGTCTTGCCAATGGCCATCCTTTAGTGGCATTTTCATAGGCCAGAGTATAATTATATGGCAGCCACTTGTAACGTATCTTCACATATTCCTTCAATATGTCTTCGCTCTCCGGATAATGATAAGGCTCGGGCTTGAGCTGGGCATGGGTTCGCATTGTAGGTGTAAAGGCACCCATCTGCACCCAGCGAACGTAGAGTTCTTCGTCGATAGGATTTTCCGGGTCAACTGCAAATCCACCAAGGTCAGAACTCATATATCCCAGACCTGACATTCCGGAGCTAAGCATCAGTTTTACCTGCGGCTGGAATCCACCCCATGAACGTGAAACATCGGTAGTCCAGGGGAACACACTATAATTCTGCAGGCCGGTAGTACCTCCACGCATCATAAGGAGGGGACGCATTGACGGGAAATCCTTGCGGAGACCGTCGTAAATTATTTTCGACCAATCATTGCCATAGCGGTTGTGATATTCGGTAGCTGTTAGACCGTTGGCATGAACCATGGTTTCAGGATGTACCTCAGGTTCTCCCAAATCGCCCCACCATCCGGCTACACCCTCTTCGGTAAGACCTTTAAGACGATTCCATAGCCATTCCTGGGTCTTTGGATTGCTAACATCAAACATTCCGGCTTCTCCCACCCATGTAGTCACATCGTGGGTATTACCTTCAGCATCTTTTACAAGCATACCTTCTTCAGAAAGCATGTTATAATTGTCGAGGGCTCCTATTTTATTGATATATGGCTGGGTAATAAGCACAGTGTTGACTCCCTGGGCTTTGAGATCGGCCAACATTTTCTTATGATCTGGCCATTGCTCGGGATCCCAGGCAAGACGACCCATGTCGGTCTCTTTACCATACCAGTATAAGTCAAGTACAATACCGTCTACAGGATAACCGCGGGTCTTTAGTGAATCTATTGCTCCAAGGGCTTCCTGCTGGTTGTGATAACCATATTTCGAAGTGATATATCCCAGCGACCAGAAAGGAGGCAGATCCTGACGTCCTACTACCTCTGTAAAGCTTTCCACCGCTTTTTCAAGCGATTTATGTCCATTGATGAAATAATATGAAAGAGGACGCGGAGTGGCCGAAGTATAGGTAATGGTATCTCCCAGCACCAGATTGGCTTTATTATAGTCGTCGAAAAGTACGGCATATCCATAATCCGAAACAAAGTAAGGCACCGATATACCCATTTGTTTTATTCTTACATCCCCGTCGGTGTAGCCGTAGTTCTGACGGTTGTACATAGTGATAGTATCGCCACGGCCATTAAGATTGAGCTTATGTCCGCGTTCGCCGGCTCCATAATGAGCCTCGTAGCGGGTACCTTCTAAAGTCACTTTCTTTACAGGGCCACTGTTGTCTACACCATCAATTTCTTCGAGCAGGGGATTGCCACCTGCATCATAGAAGGTCACCTTTCCGTTGTAAAGTTCTACTCTCACTGTAGTAGTCTGGGAACAAACAAGGAAAGCTGCCGGTGTCATGTTGGTACACACTCCCACCTGGTCCGGTTTGAGCTTAGCCACCACTGATGGTGGAAATTCTGCTTTCACTCCTTTCGGGAAGGTAGTGACACGGAAAATATCGCCTGAAAGGGCTTCAATTGCAACCGTACCTTTAGGGGTTGGCACAGCATAGAAACCGTTTTCGATCGTAATGCCGTCACCGGTGGTAATGGCGTTGACTGACAACGTGGCTAATGCCGTCGTAAATGCCAATAAAAGTTTTTTCATTTTTATAGTTAGATTTTAATAGGCTAAGCTTAAAATTCAAGGTCTCCGTCTACAATCACATGCCAGGGAAGGCCTGAAACCGCAAGTTTCTCCAGGAATGGGTCAGGATTAAATTCCTCCACATTATGCACTCCGGGTTTCACCCATTGTCCGGTAAGGAACATATAGGCTCCCACCATTGCCGGCACACCGGTGGTATAGCTCACTGCCTGTGCTCCGGTCTCTTTATAGGCCTCCTCATGCGAACAATTGTTGTAAATATAGTATGTGGATTCTTTCCCTTGCTTGTCAATACCGCTTATCCTGCAACCAATGGAGGTTTCTCCCGTATAGTTCTCTCCAAGACTTCCCGGATCGGGGAGTACGGCTTTCAGGAACTGAATAGGCACAATTTCCTTACCTTCATACATCACCGGGTCAATACGGGCCATACCGATATTCTGAATCACACGGAGATGGGTGAGATACTCCTGTCCGAATGTCATCCAGAAACGTGCACGCCTTATCGTGGGATAATTTTGCACCAGGCTTTCTAATTCTTCATGATAGAGAAGATAAGATTCCCTCTGTCCTATATTGGGATAAGTAAGCGGACGATGAATTTCAAGATTTTCGGTCTCTACCCATTTGCCATCTTCCCAGTATTTACCTTTCTGTGTAATTTCACGAATGTTGATTTCGGGATTGAAATTGGTGGCAAATGCTTTACCGTGGTTACCGGCGTTACAGTCTACGATATCGAGATACCTCATCTCAGAGAAGTGATGTTTAGCAGCGTATGCCACAAACACTCCCGATACACCCGGGTCAAATCCACAGCCAAGAATGGCAGTCAGTCCGGCCTTTTCAAATCTTTCACGATAAGCCCACTGCCAGCTGTATTCGAAATGAGCATCATCTTCAGGCTCATAGTTAGCGGTATCAAGATAGTTTACACCACACTGCAGGCAAGCCTCCATTATAGTAAGGTCCTGGTAGGGAAGGGCTACGTTGATGCAGATGTCAGGCTGGTGCTTACGGAAAAGCTGGCATAATTGCTCCACCGAATTGGCGTCTACCTGATCGGTTGTAATATTTTTAGCACCTATTCTTTCGGCTATTTTGTCGCATTTGGATTTAGTGCGGGAGGCGAGTACAATCTCTGTGAAAACATCAGGATTCTGGGCACATTTGGCTGCAACAACGGTCCCTACACCTCCGGCTCCTATAATGAGAACTTTTCCCATTTTATAATTATTAATCAATAGTTAGTTAAAAATAGGAATGTGTCGTGCTGCAAGGCACGACACATCTTATAATCAGTCTTTAATTTTAGCGGCAATAAAGAGCCGGTTCATCCGGCCTATATTGGCCAGAGGAATGAGTTTCGGACATTCTGCGGCGCAGGCACCGGTATTGGTACAGTTGCCGAATCCGAGTTCATCCATCTTCTTCACCATGGCTTTCACTCTGCGTGCTGTTTCCACCTGGCCTTGAGGCAGATGGGAGAACTGTGTCACCTTTGCAGCCACAAATAGCATTGCGCTGCCATTCTTACATGTGGCCACACAAGCACCGCAACCAATGCAGCTTGCTGAGTCCATTGCTGCATCAGCCTGCACTTTTGCTATGGGCAGATCGTTGGCATCCTGGGCTCCACCACAATTGAACGATACATATCCGCCGGCCTGTTGAATCTGGTCGAAGGCATTTCTGTTCACAATCAAGTCTTTGATTACTGGAAATGCAGCCGAACGCCAGGGTTCTACGGTGATGGTCTCACCGTTTTTGAAACGACGCATATATAGCTGGCAAGTGGTAGCGCCAATGGCGGGACCATGAGGGTGACCGTTGATATACAGCGAGCACATTCCGCAGATACCTTCACGGCAGTCGTGGTCAAAGGCTATAGGCTCTTCTCCTTTCTCAACGAGAGTTTCATTGAGAATGTCGAGAGTCTCCAGGAAGGAGGTGTCGGGAGTAGTCTCTACGTCGGGATAAGTCACAAACTTTCCTTTCGCCTTGGCATTCTCCTGGCGCCAAACCTTCAGGTTAACTTTCATTATTTTGTCTTCCATTGTAGTTTCTGTTAAAGGTCCTTTGGTTTTGTTTATGACTTATAGTTACGTGTCTGTACCTTAATAGCTTCATAATGAAGGGGTTCCTTGATGAGTTCCGGTGCTTTTGTATCGCTGCCGGCATAGTCCCAGCAACTTACATAGAAGCAGTTGTTGTCATCTCTCTTGGCTTCACCCTCTTCTGTCTGATACTCCTCGCGGAAATGGCCGCCGCAGCTTTCATTCCTGCTCAAGGCATCGTAGGCAATCAGTTCGCCCATGGTTATGAAGTCATTGAGCCTGAAGGCTTTGTCAAGTTCCACATTCATGCCCTCTTCTTTACCCGGTATCTTGAGATCGCTCTCAAATACCTTACGGAGGTCATTGAGCTTCTTGATGGCTATTTCAAGGCCCTCTTTAGTTCTGGCCATACCTACATATTCCCACATGATATGACCCAGTTCCTTATGGATAGAGTCTACTGTCCGGTTGCCTTTGATACTCATCAGATGATCTTGGAAAGCTTTACATTTAGCTTCGGCAGCATCAAATTCAGGCAGATCGGTAGAGAATCTGGGCACTGAGATCTGGTCGCTCAGATAGTTTTGGATTGTGTAAGGCAGTACAAAATAACCGTCTGCAAGACCCTGCATGAGTGCTGATGCTCCAAGTCGGTTGGCACCATGGTCGGAGAAGTTACACTCACCGATAGCAAACAGACCTTTCACAGATGTCTGAAGTTCATAGTCAACCCAGAGACCACCCATTGTATAGTGGATCGCAGGATAGATCATCATCGGGTTATAATATTCCATTCCGTCGGTTTCGCGAGCCATTTCACCCGGATTTACATCGGTGATTTCCTCATACATATCGAAGAGGTTGCCATAGCGCTGGCGAACTACATCGATACCGAGACGATTGATGGCTTCAGAGAAATCCAGGAATACTGCAAGACCGGTGTTGTTTACACCATAACCGGCATCGCATCTCTCTTTGGCTGCTCTGGAGGCTACGTCGCGAGGTACAAGGTTACCGAAGGCCGGATATCTTCTTTCCAGATAATAATCTCTGTCGGCTTCGTCGATGTCGCTACCTTTGATAAGACCTTTCTGAAGTTTCTCGGCATCCTCTTTTTTCTTGGGTACCCAGATACGTCCGTCATTTCTCAGTGATTCCGACATAAGAGTCAGTTTCGACTGCTTGTCACCATGCACCGGAATACAAGTGGGGTGAATCTGCACATAAGCCGGATTAGCAAAGTATGCTCCCTTGCGGTATGCAGCCATTGCAGCCGACACATTGCAGGCCATTGCATTGGTAGAGAGGAAGTAGGTGTTTCCGTAGCCACCTGTGGCAAGTACCACTGCATGGGCTGCGAAACGCTCGAATTTACCTGTCACAAGGTTCTTGGCAATTATACCACGAGCGCGTTCCACTCCATCTTTATCCTTTACAAGCACTACATCGTGCATCTCATAACGGTTGTAACTCTTCACTTTACCGGCTTTTATCTGACGGTTGAGTGATGAATAAGCACCAAGGAGAAGCTGCTGACCAGTCTGGCCTTTTGCGTAGAAGGTACGGCTCACCTGAGCGCCACCGAATGAACGGTTGGCCAGAAGACCGCCATATTCACGAGCAAATGGTACTCCTTGTGCCACACACTGGTCGATAATATCATTCGACACTTCGGCAAGACGATACACATTAGCTTCGCGAGCACGGTAGTCTCCACCTTTTACTGTATCATAGAATAAGCGGTATACCGAGTCACCGTCGTTCTGATAATTCTTAGCAGCATTGATACCACCCTGTGCAGCAATGGAGTGGGCACGGCGTGGACTATCTTGTATACAGAAATTAAGCACATTGAAACCGAGTTCCGCAAGAGTGGAGGCTGCTGAAGCACCTGCCAGACCTGTACCTACCACAATCACATCAAGTTTACGCTTGTTGGCCGGGTTCACCAGTTTCTGATGGGCCTTATAATTGGTCCATTTCTCAGCGATTGGACCTTCCGGAATCTTAGAAGCTTCCGGGCTCATTACTTTCACTTTATCTTGTGTTGCCATATCGCTAAAATGTTATTAGTTGGTTGTATCTACGTCTTCTTCGCCCGGTTCGGCCGGAGTGGCGTATTCTTCAATCATGGCTTCCTCCTCGAAGGCTACCGGCTCTATTATGGCAGGAGCATCTGTATCATCTACTCCGTTGAGGTAGTTGAGAAGGGCCTTGGTATTCTTAAGACGTTTCTTGCCTTCCATCTGGCGGTTGAGGGCCTTGAGGAACTGCTCTTTCTGTTCCGGAGTAGGAATGGAGGCGAGCTGAATCTGTACTCTGGTGTCGTCAAGGCTTTCAGGAAGCTGCTCCAGAGCGGCGCTGAAGTTGTCTACCAAAAGACCGAAGTCATCATACGACAGGGCGCCTACGTTAGGAATTCCCAGTTGGGCTGCATCCGGTCCGAAGTCTTTTTCAAACATTGGCACAAGCATATCTTTGTATTGCTCGCGCAGTGTCGGGTCATTTTTGAAGTAGCCTTCGTGAGCTTTGGCTGTGAATACAATTGCTTCGGCGATGAATACGAAGCAGATGAATGTGCTCCAGCAAACGGCTAATTTCTTAAAGCGGGCAATCCACACTGTATTGTCCCAACCCACACTCTGGAACATTGACCAGATACCGTGATTGAGGTGGAACCACAATGCAATAAAACCGATAATGTACACAATCCAGGTCCAATTGGTCTGGAATGCTTCTTGAAGGAATAGGGTGCCGGCTGCAGGAGGAAGCACATCGTGCACTCCACGTATCTCCTGAAGCTGCATCTTGGCCCAGAACTGGATAAGGTGTACTACCAGGAAGCCCAGAACTACAATACCCAGAACAAGCATGTTTTTGGAAGACCATTCTACAGTCTTCGGTTTCTTTGACACGGCATAGCGTACAGGGCCGCGTGCCTTGCGGTTTTGCAAGGTTAGCCAGCATGCGTAGACTATGTGTAGAAGTATGAACAAGGCTAAAAATACCGAGGCTATAAGAGCATACCAGTTGGCACCGAGAAATTCACACAGTGAATTATAAGTGGCCGGCCAACAGATGGCTATAGCGTTCATACAGCAGTGAAAAGTAACGAAAAGCACCAAAACGGCTCCTGATGCCGCCATGATGAACTTACGTCCTACAGTTGAACATGTTAACCACATAGCAGATGTTTGTTAGTTTAGTTATTTATGTGTTTTTTGGTTTTTCAGGTTTCAGGTAGTCGGGTTATTCTGTCTTTCCTTGACGGCTACAGAATACAATATTTACTCTTAATTTGCAAAGATAATGAATTGTTGCGTTTTTCCTTATTTTAAGGAATTTTTTAACGATTTTACAATTCTTTCGATTTCTTTTTCTCCTACATAAGGACCTGCCGGCAGGCAAAGACCATTTTGAAAAAGTCTTTCTGATACTCCATTGAGATAGGCGGGACATCCCTCAAAGAAAGGCTGAAGGTGCATCGGTTTCCAGATAGGGCGGCTCTCTATATTTTCTGCCTCCAGGTTCCGGCGGATAGCTTCCGGCACTCCGCATCCGTCATCTCCCTTTACTTTCAAATGAGGATCGAAGATAACTGTGCAGAGCCAGAAATTACTGTCAAAGTCAGGACCGGGATTTTCATGGAGATATACGCCGTCAATATTTTTAAAGGCTTCCCGATAGGCTGCCTGCACTTGACGATGATGACTGATATGCTCCTCCACCACATACATCTGTCCTCTGCCGATACCGGCGCTGATATTGCTCAGCCGATAATTGTATCCTATGCGTTCATGTTGATACCAGGGTGCCTTTTCTCTCGACTGTGTGGCATAGGAGAGCGCCAGGTTATGGAGTCTTTCGTCAGGGCATATCAAGGCTCCGCCTCCGGAGGTTGTTATCATCTTATTACCGTTGAATGACAACACTCCATACCGTCCGAAAGTGCCGCACATCTTTTGTTTAAAGGTACTCCCCAACGCTTCGGCGGCATCTTCCAGCACTGGAATATTCCATTTGTCAGCCACCTGCTGTATTTCATCCATCTTGGCCGGCATCCCGTAAAGATCCACAACCACAATGGCCTTGGGCAGTTTGCCTGTCTTGGCCTTTCTGTCTGAGATGACTTCGTCGAGAAGAATAGGGTCAATATTCCACGTATCAGGCTCAGAGTCTACAAATATCGGAGTAGCTCCCTGATAGCAGACGGGATTTGCAGAAGCGCTGAAAGTAAGACTCTGCACCATCACTTCATCACCTTGCTTCACATCAAGCATCACCAGCCCGAGATGTAAGGCTGCCGTGCCTGATGCAACCGCTAAGATTCTCTTTTGGCTTTCAGGAGGAAGAAGAAATTTCTCGAGGTCTTTCTCAAACCCATCCACATTGGGACCCAAAGGCGCAACCCAATTGTCGGCGAACGCCTTGTCTATAAATTCCTGTTCCCTGCCTCCCATTTTGCAAAGGCAGAGGAGCACTCTCTCTTTCCCTGTCACTCCTCTTCCTTCATATTATGGAATACATTCTGCACATCTTCATCATCCTCGAATTTCTCGAGAAGTTTTTCAATGGCTTCACGTTGTTCGGGAGTCACTTCTTTATAATCATTAGGAATTCGTTCAAACTCTGCCGACAGAATTTCCAGACCATTTTCCTCAAGGAACTTCTGGAGATTGGCAAATTGTTCAAATGCTCCGTAGATGAGCCATTCCTCTTCGTCCGGTTCCAATTCTGCCTCGTAGTCCATCAAGTTGAGTTCCAGTTCCTCTTGGTCAGTATCCGCATTCGGTTTCACATGAAACACGCTCTTGTGATCAAACAGGAAGGATAGAGAACCGGATGTACCCAATGACCCGCCATGTTTATTGAAATAACTTCTCACATTAGCCACTGTCCTCTGGTTGTTGTCGGTGGCGGTTTCCACTACGATGGCTATGCCGTGAGGTCCGTATCCTTCGTAGATTATTTCCTTGTAGTCGCCGGCATCTTTATCAGTGGCCTTCTTTATGGCACGTTCCACTGTGTCTTTCGGCATATTGGCAGCCTTAGCATTCTGCATCAGAACACGTAGTCGTGGATTCATATCGGGGTCAGGACCGCCGGATTTTACTGCCATTGTAATTTCTTTACCAATACGAGTGAACGTGCGACTCATATTGCCCCAACGTTTCAGTTTTCTCGCTTTGCGGTATTCAAACGCTCTTCCCATTGTATCTTTTATTTATCGTTTATCCTATATCGTTTATCGTTTATCGTTTTTCGTAGGATAATACTAACCTACTTATTGTTTATTGTTCAGTGTTTATTGTTTAAGTAACTCACTTATTGTTTACTGTTTATTGTTTGATACTTAAAAAGTAGCTCACTTATTGTTTATTGTTTATTGTTTAATACTTAATATTTATTGTTTAATACTTAAATACTCCTCCAGCGCCTTGCTTAGCAGAAACAGTGCTCTCTTTATTTTATCCTTTTCCAGAACATAAGCCAGACGAACCTGATTTTTTCCCATATCCGGTTCAGAATAGAATCCGCTCCCGGGAGCCATCATTATCGTCTCACCGGAACTTCCTGCAGGAGTATGCTCATCTTTCCATCTGAACTCCTGAAGACACCAGGCACAAAATTTCTCTGCATCATCCACAGGCAAAGACGCCACAGTATAGAAGGCTCCCATCGGTATCGGGGTGTAACAGCCGGGTATTCTGTTTACTCCATCTACAAGACATTTCCTCCTTTCAAGGTAGGCTTCATATACTTCGCGTGAATATTGTTCGGTACCCTCTATCGATGCCTCCGCTATGATCTGGCCTATGAGGGGCGGGGAGAGACGGGCCTGACAGAACTTCATCACGGTATCTCTCACAGCCTTATTTTTTGTAATCAAGGCTCCGATTCTGATACCACATTCACTGTAACGTTTCGACACCGAGTCAATCAATATTACATTTTCCTCTATACCGGCCAGATGCATGGCGCTGATATAAGGGCTCCCCGTGTAGATAAACTCACGGTACACTTCATCTGAAAATAGATAAAGGTTATATTTCTTTACGATATCCCTCAGCTGATTCATCTCTTTCTGAGAATAAAGATAGCCTGTGGGATTATTAGGATTGCATATCAGGATAGCTTTGGTGCGTTCATTGATGAGTTCCTCAAATTTATCCACTTTAGGAAGGCTGAATCCCTCTTCTATCGTTGTGACCACCGAGCGTATCACTGCTCCCGCCGAAACTGCGAAACTCATATAGTTGGCATAAGCCGGCTCGGGCATGATGATTTCGTCACCCGGATTGAGGCAACTCATGAATGCAAAGAGCACCGCCTCCGAACCGCCACATGTGATGATTATGTCGTTGGCGTCTAATTTTATCTGGTAGCGGTCGTAATAATTCACCAGTGCCTCCCGTAAAGAAAGATAACCTTGGGATGGACTGTATTCCAATACTTCCCGATCTATCTTTTTAAGCGCTTCCAAAGCTTTGGGGGGAGTTGGAAGGTCAGGCTGACCTATATTCAGCCTGTATACCGTCACTCCTTCGGCTTCAGCTTTCTCTGCAAGAGGAGCAAGTTTCCGGATAGGAGATGCCGGCATCCTTATGCCTCGTTGCGATATCTGGAGTTCTTCCTTCATTCTGTTATCGTAATGTGGCGCCTGAGGCCTCCAGTGCCTTTATGATTTTTTGCATCACAGCATCTATCTGACGATCGTTCATTGTCTTTTCATCATCTTGGAGTGTGATTGCTATTCCATAACTTTTCTTCCCTTCCGGCAGATTCTTTCCTTCATACACATCGAAGAGTGTCACTTCCTTGAGAAGATTTTTTTCAGCCTTGCGCACTATTTCCTCAATCTGTGCGAAAGTCACCGATTTATCTATAAGGAGCGCCAGGTCACGTTTCACTGCCTGGGTCCTCGGCAACGGCGTGTAAGTAACCTTATGCTTAGACACCATCTTCATGATTTCGGTCCAATTGAGTGTTGCGAAATACACCGGTTGACCTATGCCAAATTTCTTCAGTATCTTATTGCTTACGATACCTAATTCCCCGATTCGTTTACCTTGGCGGGTGGAGAAATTAAGACGTACCTCTAAAAGCTCGCTGCTGTCTTGACTCTGAACCAGGGCTGACACAGGAACCCCTAAAACTTTGAAGAGATTTTCTACTACTCCTTTCAGATCGAAGGCTGAAGATTCTATTTTTTGTCTGTTCCACGATGGTGTCACAAATTCACCGGTAAGCCATAGTGCCAGTTCCATCCATTCTGAGAAGGGTTTCAAAGGATTCTCAGGCGTAGAGGTGGCTTCTGCCTTTTTATGATAAACATTACCGAATTCATAGAAACGCAGATTGTCCGACTTTCTATTGATATTATAAGCAATCGATTCCAGACCTCCATACAGAAGGGTGGCTCTCATTACTGCCAGGTCGGAACTCAAAGGATTCAGGATCAACACCGTTGAATCCAATGGCAGTTCAGTACTGGTTTCATAATAGGAAGTTGAACTTAAAGAGTTGTTCATTATCTCCATGAAACCTTCGCCTGTGAGTCGGTTGCTAACCAATTCCCTTAATGCATAGTCTGTATCAGTAGCGGTATGCTGCGAAGGTGAGTAATGCATTTCAGTGCCGAAGGCTATGTTGTTGTAACCGTATACCCTGAGAATATCTTCCACCACGTCACAAGGCCGGGTCACATCCACACGATAGGTAGGAATATGAAGATTGAGGATATCTGCATTATCCTTATCCTTTTCTACAGTGATATCAAGTGCTTTAAGAATTGATACTATAATATTTTCAGGAATTTCTTTACCAATCAGGTTGCTGCAATATTTGAGAGAAAGTGCTACCTGGGCTGGCAAAATTGGCGACGGATAAACATCCGCTACTTCTCCGCATATTTCTCCACCGGCCAGTTCTTTTATAAGCAATGCAGCTAATTTTGCCGCATATACTGTGATTGACGGATCGGCTCCCCTTTCATACCTGAAAGAGGCGTCGGTAGAAAGACCATGGCGACGCGCTGTTTTACGGATACTGGTAGGATTGAAGTAGGCGCTTTCGATAAATACTGAAGTAGTCTCCTCAGTCACTCCGGAATCAAGACCACCAAACACACCGGCTATACACATCGGTTTCTCAGCGTCGCAGATCATGAGGTCTTTCTCATGAAGAGTGTGTTCCACTCCATCAAGAGTGGTAAATTTTGTTCCGGCATCACAAGTGCGCACCACTATCTTTTCTCCGGCCACTTTCGACAGATCGAAACAATGCAAGGGCTGTCCGATACCTAAAAGTATGAAGTTGGTGATATCTACTATGTTGTTGATGGGTCTTTGTCCTATAGCGTTCAGAAGTTCCTTCAGCCATTCCGGAGATTCCTGTACTTTCACATTGCGTATAGTTACTCCTGAATACCTCGGACATGCTTCGGTATCTTTCACCTCAATCTCTACCGCACCATCTTTTTTATCCGGAGCGAAAGCTTCCACGCTTTGCATCCTTACCTCCGGAGGCATTTCTGTGCTATGCTTTTCAGCGGCCTCACGTGCAAATAAGGCTTTGAGGTCTCTTGCCACACCTAAATGAGACGCTGCATCCACACGGTTGGGTGTAAGTTCCACTTCCAGCACATAGTCGCTTTCCACGTTGAAATATTCGGCGGCCGGTGTGCCCGGTTTGATATCCTCCTCAATTACGATGATTCCTGCATGCGAATTGCCTACTCCAATTTCATCTTCAGCACATATCATGCCGCAGGATTCTACACCCCTTATTTTTGATTTCTTGATTTTCAGTTCCTTATCGCCCATTTTGAGCACGGTGCCTACCGTGGCTACCACTACTGTTTGCCCGGCTGCCACATTTGGGGCTCCGCATACTATAGTTTCAGGCTTTTCTCCTCCTAAGTCTACAGTTGTGATGTGAAGATGGTCGGAATCCGGATGAGGCTCGCAGGTGAGCACTTTTCCTATTACTATGCCTTTAAGACCTCCCGGTATTGATTCAACTTCCTCCACATTATCACATTCCAGACCCAGCGAGGTAAGGGAGGCGGCGAGTTGGCGCGGTTCCATTTCAAAGTCTATGAAACGGCGCAACCATTTGTAAGATATATTCATGAGCGATATAAATAAAGCAAATAGCTCTGCAAAAATAATGAAACTTTTCCAATTGGGATATTAGAGCTCGTTCCCCAATTTATTTTAAAATTCAGGGAACGGACTCTTATAAAACATCCTCTGCCAGATCCGTGGCAATATTGCCGCTTTCTTTCGATTTGCTTCGTTCTCCCTCTGATCCGGATTTATGTGTAAGATAGAGGGCGCCGGCAATCAGAAGTATACCGATGGCCAGATATAGCAACGCTGTGGGGCTCCACATCTCTGCATCGATCTCGAGAACATGCTTGAAAAATGAGACTATGAGCACCATCAGAATCACTTTCCCAAGAGAGGATTTAAGATCGTCTACACTGCTGATCTTTAACCAGGTGGGACGTGTATCGGCCGGCTTTTCTTCCGGATCCACATTGGCTATGAAGAGTTCATAGACGCCTACTCCGAATATTATCAGCACTAAGGCAAACAGGAATACATCTACCGATGACACCAATTGCTCAAAAAGAGCCTCATACCTTTCATAGGGATCCCGGAAGAACCCCACAAGCCCCTTTATTATAAGCCCGAAACCCTGTATGAACAGTATGAAGGATGAAAGGATGGCGCCTATCACCGCTATAAACGCAAAATACCGGGAATAATAAAGTATGTCTTCAAATTTTGCTATAATATAATTGTTCTTTTTCAGATAGTTGGGCAATTTTCTGTCGATATTGGCAAGTCGGTTCTCAAGTTCTTCCAGAAGAGCCTTGTCATACTGGTCTCTGTGTATGATCCGGCCGCGGAGCCATTTACCTTCTTCAGGGTCTATTTCATCCGGGCTATCTCCATAGCCAAGGAGGAATGAGGCTATCTTGTCTACAAAGAAATCCTTATATTTTTCATCAAGTTCTATATGGTTGAGTTGCTTTATGCGGAATAATACGTCGGCCTTGTCAAAGTCTATTTGTGTAAGATCGGCATAAATATCCTCGAGGTCTTTGAGAATTTCCGGTGTCACCTTGCGACCCTTTAATATCTCTTTCCTCACTTCAGGTAGGGTTTTCATTTGAAAAGGTCTTTAAAAAAATTATTTAAGCTAAAAGAAGTGAGGGGGTGCAGCAGGGTATGCCACACCCCCTCGGGGTATAAGGGTTAAGGGTTTATTTATTGGAATCTACGGTTGCCTTCCAGACGTGGCTTACCGTTTTCTTTCTCCTCTTTATTCTGCCTGCGCTCCATATTAAACCTGATAAGGTGATATGCTATCGGGGATGCGCAGAAGAGTGAACAGAAGGTACCTACTATCACACCGAATATCATGGCGAAGGTGAAGCTTCTGATGGTGTCGCCACCAAGGAAGAAGATACAACCCAACACAAGCAGTGTGGAGAATGAGGTCATGATAGTACGGGTAAGTGTGGTATTAAGACTCTTATTGAAGGTGAGGAACCTGTTCTCTTTAGGATAGATCTTCATCATCTCTCTGACACGGTCGAATACCACCACGGTATCATTGATCTGGTAACCGATTATGGTAAGCACCGCTGCTATGAACGATTGGTCTATTTCCATTGAGAACGGCAGGAAGCCCCAACAGATAGAGTAGAATCCGACAATAAGGAAGGCGGTCAAAGCTACGGCACATACCGCACCTACTGAGAAGGCGATGTTGTGGAATCGTAGCAGGATGTAGAGGAACATACATGCCACGGCAATACCTACTGCCCAGTATGCATCTCTTCTCATATCATCTGCCACTGACGGACCTACCTTCTGGATCGATACGATACCATTGTTCTCATCTGCCATCGAGAAGGTGTTGTAATCCATCACATTGCCGTTGGCATCGGTGAGTTCAGGTGCAAGTTTGGTATAGAGCAGACGGGTTACATCGTTGTCTACATTCTGGCTGTCGTCTTTGATGCGATAGTTGGTGGATATCCTCACTTTAGTGGGATCATCGATAGTAATCACGCTCACACTCACTGTCGGGTCGTTGGCTTCGGCCTGAAGATCCTGGCTCAGTCTCTGCTGAAGTTCCGTAGGATTTACAGGATGGTCAAACTGTACCACATAGTTTCTACCACCGGAGAAGTCGATACCTTGGTTCATACCTCTGATTGAGAGAGAAGCGATAGATACCACGATAAGTGCAACCCATACGCTGGCTGAGATTCGCCAGTTGCCGATGAAGTTGAATTTGGTCTTTGAGAAGAGATTGCGGCTTATCTTGGTGTCGAAAGTCATGTTGGCGCATCTGCCGTTGCCGGTGATGAGCACAAAGGCCAATCTGGTCAGGAACACTGCTGTGAAGAACGAGCATACAAGACCTATGATCAAGGTAGTGGCGAAACCTTTAATTGGACCTGAACCGAAGATCAACAGGATAATACCGGTTATCACAGAGGTGATATTTGAGTCGAAGATTGCAGAGAAGGCATTGCTGTAACCTTCCGAAATGGCCTGGCGAAGTTTCTTGCCCAGACGCAACTCTTCTTTGGTACGCTCGAAGATAAGCACGTTGGCGTCTACTGCCATACCAAGGGCAAGCACAATACCCGCGATACCTGACAGTGTGAGCACTGCCTGGAATGATGCAAGAATACCAAGTGTGAAGTAGAGGTTGAGGATAAGACCTACGTTGGCCACCAGACCCGGGATGATACCATAGATAAGGATCATGAATACCATCAAGACTGCTATAGCTACTACGAAGGAGAGGAAGCCCTGGGTCACTGCCTCTGCTCCAAGGCTTGGGCCTATCACGTTGTTGCTGACTACTTCAACTTTGGCGCTCATCTTACCTGACTTGAGCACATTGGCCAAGTCATTGGCTTCTTCAGGAGTGAAGTTACCGGTAATTTCTGAGGAGCCTCCGGTGATTTCATTGTTTACATTCGGATATGAGTAAACGTTGTTGTCAAGAACGATAGCGATAGGACGGCCGATATTGTTGCGTGTAAGTGTGGCCCATGCCTGTGCGCCGGTATCGTTCATGCGCATGTTCACGGTATTACCGCGTAGATTGTCATATTCGCTTGATGCGGTAGTCACGGCATCACCTTCAAGAGCGGCGTCACCCTTGAGGGCTATGAGCTGATAGAGAGGAGTGGTACGGTCTTCGCCGTTAGCCTTTTTGAGTACATTGCCGTTTTCATCATAGAGCGGCATGTTGAATGGCTTAATCTCCCATACTGCTGAGAAGTCGCTCGGAAGTTTCTGTTTTGCCAATGGTGAGGCAAGTATACTGTCTACCAATGCACGGTTCTGTGGTGCAACCATACCGATTACCGGGCTGCCGGCTCGCATCGGACCTCCTAAAAGTTCAATCAGATTTGTATGGTTCACTGTATCCTGCTGGGCATACAGTTGGGCGAAACTGTTGAGGTCGTTGGCTATTTCGTTATAGTTGTATACTTCATAGAACTCAAGGTTGGCTGAACTTTTCAGAAGTTCGGTCACACGTTCCGGCTCCTTTACTCCCGGCAACTCAAGCAATATCTGACCTGACTTGTCCTGAAGTTTCTGGATATTGGGAGCCACAACACCAAATTGGTCGATACGGGTGCGGAAAATGTTGAACGCTGCGTCTACCTGGCTGTCTACCTGTTTTTCAAGAGCAGAAGCTACATCAGCATTGGATGAGTTGCTGCGAATCTTGCCAAGATATTCACCTTCTCTCTGGAAAAGACCGGCCATCGTGCCCGGCTGGAACTGTGATGCGAATTTGGCGATGAAGTCTTTGTCACTGCCTTTTGCTCCGGCTGCCTGCGCAGCTGCTATCGCTTCATTTATCTGCTCCAACTGGCGTGGACCCGCTGCATATTGGCGAAGTATGTCAGGCACTGATATCTCAAGCACCACGTTCATACCTCCCTTGAGGTCAAGACCCATGCCCACCTCAAGTTTCCTTACCTGATTGTAGGTGTAGCCTAAATAAACTTTCTCCTTGTCGATCGAGTCGTTAAATTGTTTTAGGTGGAGCTTGTAGGCATCGTTCGTCACATCGTCGGTGCCAGACATTTCCATGGCATACTTCTTGGCCTTTTCCTCATAATGGTGGGTCACCACTGAAAAGGAAATGTAGAATCCGCTGATTAAGACCAAAAGGATGGCAATCGTGCTGATAAACCCTTTGTTCTGCATTGTGTATTAGTGTGTTGTTTATAATTTATGTTAGGTTATGAGTGCTTATTTTTTCTGCACCCGCTGATTTTCAACTTGCAAATATACTTTAAATTTTTCAACTGAGAAAAAATACTTACTTTTGTAAAAGGAATTACACGGTTTTGTGTCATTCAACTGCCTGTTTTCCCGCTTGAATAAATTCCTTTTTGATGAGATTCCCAGGTTTCCATAATTCATATAAGAAGTGTCGGCTTTTTCAGATTTCCGCTCTTACTGCAACTCTTCTGGCTGCCGTGTCATGTGCCTCTATAGGCAATCCTACAGGTGGACCCAGAGATGAGGACCCTCCAATTTTTGTAAGAGCTAACCCCGCTCCCGGTTCTGTCAATGTCACCAGACAGCGGATTGATATCGAGTTTAATGAGATAGTGAATGTAAAAGATGCTTTCACAAACGTGGTGGTATCTCCTCCTTCAAAACAAGTGCCCAGAGTGTCTACTTCCGGTAGAAGAGTCACCGTGACCTTCAACGATACCCTTATCCCGAATACCACTTATACTATCGATTTCGGCAACTCTATTGAAGACAATAACGAACAAAACAAGTTGCCGAGTTTTGCTTATTCCTTTTCTACCGGGCCTGAAATAGATACTCTTCAGATTTCGGGAATGGTGCTCGGTGCTGAGAATCTTGAACCCCAGCAAGGTATGTTGGTAGGTGTGTATTCTAATCTTTCCGACACGGCTTTCTCTACTTTACCCTTTGAAAGAATGGCAAAAACCGACGATCGCGGAAGGTTCTCGATCCTGGGCCTTGCACCGGGAGAATACCGTATCTTTGCTTTGGCCGACCTTGACAACGACTACCATAGGGCTAATCCCGAAGAGGCTATGGCTTTCTATGATGTCACACTTTCTCCTTATTCGGAAAGAGTGATGACCACCGACACTATTTTTAATCTTAAGACCGGTGAAATGGATTCGGTGCTTAACCGCGAAAGAACCCGCTTTCTGCCTAATGATATCCTACTGAGAAGTTTTGATAGTGATGTGAAGTCGCAGTATCTCACTAAATATGAACGTAAGGATTCCACCCGCCTGAATTTCATCTTCAACACACGTGCCGATTCCCTACCTAAAATTAAGGCCGTCGGTTTCGAGGATCTCGAAGATTGGTATGTGGTGGAAAAATCTGCAAAAAACGATTCCGTAACTTTCTGGATTACCGAACCATCAATCCTTAGCCTCGATAGCCTTAGGATTGCTGCTACCTATATGCGTACCGATTCTGCCAGAAACCTCTCTGAATTTACCGATACTTTAAGATTCTTCTATTCACGCGACCTTAAAAACGCTCTGGCAAACGCCGCAAAAGAACGAGAAAAGCAACTTAAAGACAAAGAAAAGGAAAGAGAAAAAGCCTTAAAAGAGGGTAAGGAATGGAATGATTCAATAGAGGAGACAGTGAAACCGACTCCTCTCGGATTTAAAGTCACATCCTCTTCTACTCAGGAAGTTTACCTCCCTGTTTTTATGGAATTCGACACTCCGATCACTCGCCTCGATACCACTGCATTCCATCTGGAAGTGCAGGTAGACACTATATGGCAACCGGTGCCTCGGCCTTGGACACCACAACCTATAGACAGTCTTAACCCTCGGCGCCTTAAGATAGAATACCCTTGGGACTTCGCAACCCAATACAGACTCAGAGTGGATTCTCTTGCTGCTACAGGTATTTATGGGAAAGAGACCGATCCTCTCGACTTCTCTTTTAAGACAAAGGCGGAAGATGAGTATTCTTCTGTGATTTTCTCTATATCCAATTTCACCGACACTGTGCCGGCTTTCATCGAATTACTCAACGCTTCGGATGTGCCGGTGAGACGTGAAAAAGTGGAGAAAAACCGTGCCGAATTCAAGTATCTTCCTGCCGGAAAATATTACGCCCGGATTTTTGAGGATGCTAATGGCAACGGAATTTACGACACCGGAAACCTCGACTCTATCCGGCAGCCTGACGTCTCTTATTATTACCCAAAGGTCATCAATGTTAAGAAAAATTGGGATAAGGAGGAATCATGGGATGTGTTCTCGGTGGCTGTGGATATGATGAAGCCTTATGCGTTGCTGAAAAATAAACCCGAAGCCGACAAGAAAAACCGCAACCGAAATAACAATAACGGACTTGAGGATGAAGAGGAAGAAGAATATTTCGATCCTACTCGCAATCCTTTTGATCCTAACGACCGTGGGGCTTACGGCAATGCTAACAGGAGATATTAGACAGCTTCTATCTTTCCGGTCACTGAATCCATGATGTAGCCGGTAACTTCTATCCCGGCAGGTAGCAACGGATGCCTACTCACTAATTCCACTGTATCCTTCACTGCCTGGGCAGTGTCGCTAAAACCGGTGAGCCATTTCTCAAGATCTATGCCGCACCTGCCCACCATATCTATGGTGCCGTCGGTTATGCCTCTCTCTTTCATGAGATGAAGCATCTCTGTAGCCGACATGCATTGCACCCCACATTCTGTGTGCCCGATAATCATGATTTCTTCCACTCCAAGTTCATATACTCCTACAAGCAGTGAACGCATAGTGGAATCCCATGGATTATCTATCATTCCTCCGGCATTCTTTATCATCTTCACATCACCGTTCTTTATCCCTAAGGCCGCCGGAAGGAGTTCTACCAGGCGGGTGTCCATACAGGTCACTATTGCTATCTTCTTATCGGGATACTTTGAAGTCATGTATGGTTTGTAACATTCTTTATTTACAAACTCTTCATTAAATTTCAATAATTCTTCTTTCATATTTTATGTCTTTTAATCTATATCTGAATTTATAATTTGCCCTTTCATTATAGGAATCAAAGTTACAAATTTATCGCTAAATCTTTCCCCTTGCTAATAATTTGCAACAGGGTTGCGTCTGAATAATTTTATTTTTGCTCGGTAATTCCTGTTTTGTTTATGCGTTTTAACCCACACTTACTCTATCTGCCTTTGATAATGAGCATTATGGGGTGCTCACATGCTTCACATTCACATTCTCATGAAGAGGATGAACATGAGGAAGAAACACATCAGCATCACGGTATCGTGATGGAACCTCATCAGGCAGAAGAATTCGGTATAGAATATGAAACCGTATCTCCTGATACTTTTTACGATGTGTTCAAGACTTCCGGCTCTATAGAGGCCTCACCTTCCGATGTATCAACTCTCACTGCCCGAAAAAGCGGTATTTTCACACTGGCAAATGGTATCACAGAAGGAACAGAAGTCAAGGCCGGTGAAAAGATTGGATCTATTTCCACCGAGGGAATGCAGGGAGGAGATGTAGTGCAGGCTGCAAATGCCAATCTACAGGCTGCAAAGATGGAATATGAACGTCTCAAACCTTTATTTGAAGAGGGGTTGGTGACTGCATCTACTTTCCGTGAAGCAGAAAGAGCCTGGAAGGAGGCCGAAGCTTTGGCAGGAAAATCTGTGTCTTCCGGAGCTATGGCAGTAATTTCTCCTCAGCAGGGTATGATTCAGAATCTTATGGTGAAGAGTGGAGAGTATGTGGATGCTGGAACATCAATTGCCGTGGTGGCAAAAAATTCGGAGAAAGTTCTCAAAGCAGACTTGCCTGCCAGAGAGGCAAAACATCTTCATGAAATTGTGTCGGCCAACTTCATACCTGAGGGATCCACAAATATTGTGAAACTCAGGGATGTGAACGGACGCAGAAACTCCGGTTCTTCTTCTGCAATGGTTAATGGCTATATCCCTGTTTACTTCTCTTTTGTCTCCGACCCGATCACAGCTCCCGGAGGTTATGCAGAGGTTTTCTTGCTCTGCGAGCCAAGGAAGAATGTGATTTCTCTGCCACGGGAAGGCATAATAGAAATACAAGGAAATAAGTATGTGTATGTGGCAACCGATGAAGATGAATATGAAAAAAGACTGGTGAAGACTGGAGCCTCCGACGGTGAACGAATTGAGATAAAAGAGGGTCTGAACAAGGGTGAGAGAGTGGTGTCAAAAGGTGCCTCCATCCTGCGTATGGTAGAAGTGTCAGCTATTGCCCCCCCTGCCCACACCCACAACCACTAATCCCCTAGTTTAAGTAACCCACTTATTGTTTATTGTTCATTGTTTACTGTTTAACACTTAAGTACCTCACTTATTGTTCATTGTTCACTGTTTAATACTTAATGTCGTTCATTGTTTATTACTTAAAAGAAGTACCTCACTTATTGTTTATTGTTCATTGTTTATTACTTAAAAGAAGTACCTCACTTATTGTTTACTGTTTATTGTTTAATACTTAAAAAAGTAACCCACTTATTGTTTACTGTTTATTGTTTAATACTTAACCCTCCGTGCTCGATAGAATTATCCGTTTTTCTCTCTACAACAGATTCCTGATTCTGTTTCTCAGCTTCCTGATTCTGGCAGCCGGAATGTATTCTCTGCTCAGAACTGAGGTGGATATTTTCCCCGACCTCAATGCTCCTACAGTGGTAGTGATGACTGAATCAGGAGGTATGGCTCCGGAAGAAGTTGAGCAACTTGTGACTTTCCCGGTTGAAACTGCACTCAATGGGGCTCCCGGTGTCAGAAGGGTGAGAAGTACCTCCTCTCCGGGGTTTTCTGTGGTTTGGGTGGAGTTCGACTGGAAAACTAATATAAAGGATGCACGACAACTTGTGGCCGAACGTCTTCCCGCTATTGCATCGGAATTGCCTCCCGAGGCAGGTAATCCCACTATGGGCCCCTCTTCATCCATACTGGGAGAAATCCTGATAGTGGGTCTTTCTTCTGAATCTGTGTCACAAGGAGAATTGAGATCTGTTGCCGATCGTATATTGCGTCCGGCTTTGTTGTCAGTAGCCGGTGTTTCATCGGTGGCAGTTATCGGTGGAGAAGTGACGGAATATGCTATCAATCTTATTCCGGGGAAAATGAAGGCAAGAGGTATTTCCATCAACAATGTGGCTGACGCACTTCAGGGATTCAATTCCAACGTGTCGGGTGGAGTATTGTATGATTATGACAATGAATATCTGGTAAAGGCGCGCCTTTCCACCGGAGATATTGAAGAATTAGGCAAGACTCCTGTGGTCGCTTCCACCGGTATTGCCGTGCCTCTGAGGGATATCGCAGATATAAAGCTTGCTCCCAAGACTCCCCAACTTGGCAAGGCTTCCCTGAATTCTGAAAATGCCGTGCTCATTACGGTGACTAAGCAGCCCGGTGTAGGTTCAATTGCTCTCACAGATCGGCTACTGGATAAACTTGACCAGCTCACACCGGCATTACCCTCCGGAATAGATATAAATACTGAGATTTTCAGGCAATCATCTTTCATCGGGAATTCCATCTCTAATCTGCAGGTATCACTTTTCGAGGGTGCTATTTTCGTAATTCTGGTGCTCTTTATATTCCTGATGAATGTTCGCACCACTGTGATTTCTGCTGTGGCAATTCCCATGTCGGTGATTATAACTCTGCTCATAATAGATGCCCTCGGATTCTCTGTCAATACAATGACGCTCGGGGGAATTGCAATAGCAATCGGCTCACTCGTAGACGATGCCATAGTAGATGTGGAAAATGTTTACCGGCATCTTAGAGCAAACCGTTCGTTGCCTTCCAAATCTCGTAAAGATCCTATGGAGGTGGTGTTCCAGGCTTCTCGTGAGGTAAGGATGCCTATCCTCAACTCTTCATTGATAATAGTTGCCAGTTTCTTGCCACTCTTTTTCCTTTCCGGCATGGAGGGGAGGCTCTTGATACCTCTGGGCATCTCTTTTATAATAGCGTTGATGGCTTCAACGATAGTGGCCCTCACTCTCACTCCTGTGCTCTGTGTGTTCCTGTTGAGTGGCGGCAAGAATGAAAAAAGCCTTGAGAGACTACCCTGGCTCAGTGAGAGACTTGCTGGCTTTTATCGGAAATTGATCCAAAAAATTATCCACCGTCCTTTACCGGTTTTCATAATTTCCGGAGCTTTCCTGATTTTTGCCGCTGCCGTTAGCCCTTTTTTGGGCCGGAGTTTCCTTCCATCCTTCAATGAGGGTTCTTTTACCGTGAATGTGAGTGCCCTCCCGGGTATTTCACTCGATCTAAGCGACAGTATCGGCAGAATGGCGGAAAGGCTTATCCGGGAGGTACCCGAAGTTACACTCACGGCTCGAAAAACCGGTCGTGCGGAACTGGATGAACATTCTTTGGGGTCGAATGTGTCGGAAATTGAAGTTCCGTATGTTTTGGCGGGAAGAAAAAGAGAGGAGGTGGAGCATGATTTGAGGCAACGCCTGGCAACAATTCCGGGAGTGAATATTGAGATTGGGCAACCAATCAGCCACCGTATCGATGCAATGCTTTCAGGAAATGAGGCGCAGGTGGCCGTAAAGATATTTGGTGAGGATCTCGATAAACTTTTCTCTTTGGGTAAACAGGTTGCCGCGGCAATGGGGGAGGTCCCCGGTGTGGTGGATGTGAATGTGGAGCAACAGATTCCACGCCCGGAACTGGAAATCAAACCTAAACGCGAGATGCTTGCAAAGTATGGTATCACTTTACCGGAATTCGGAGAATTTGTGGAAATTGCCATCAATGGGAAACCTGTTTCTAAAGTCTACGCCGGAACTTCACCTTATGATATTACACTTAAAGTAGATCCACAATATCATTCCACTTTGGAATCCCTGTTGTATCTTACTGTTGACACTCCGGAAGGTCAGGTGCCTCTATCATCTTTGGCGGATATTGTCTCCACTTCGGGCCCTGGAATGGTTAACCGTGAGGATATCTCGCGTAGAATTGTAGTGTCTGCTAATATCACCGGTCGTGATCTCCGGGGCGCAGTGAATGATATCAGGGAAAATATAGAGCAGGATGTAGTGTTGCCCGAAGGATATCATGTGGCTTATGGAGGACAGTTTGAAAGCGAGCAGGAAGCATCGAGAATCCTCCTATTGGCTTCTCTGGGTGCTATTTTGCTGATTTTCTTCCTTCTGTATGCAGAGTTTAGGGACGTGAGAGAATCACTGGTGATACTGCTCAATATGCCGCTGGCTATAATAGGCGGAGTGCTGATTCTCTGGATTACCCGCAGCGACCTTAACATTCCGGCCATTATAGGTTTTATTTCTCTGCTGGGTATTTCCACACGCAACGGTATGTTGCTGATTTCTCACTACAACCAGCTGCTTCACCAATGTATGCCTCTGGAAGATAGAGTGATAAAAGGATCAGCCGACCGTCTCAACCCTATACTGATGACGGGTCTCTCTTCAGCCTTGGCACTTGTGCCTTTGGCTCTCAGGTATGATAGTCCGGGCAATGAGATTCAGGCTCCTATGGCAATCGTGATTCTTGGAGGACTGATATCATGCACGATACTTAATTTGTTGCTTTTGCCCTCTATCTACTTTTTGATGGGGAAAAAGGGTTACATCAAGGAGGAGTGTGAGTGTAAGGAATGTAAACCACGCCATCATCACATCGGATGACGACGCCCCTTAAAGCCATAGCATTCTGCCCCCTTACACCAGCACGCTCTCCGGCAAAGTGCGGATATTATAAGTGCTCGCCATGCTTTCACCGTATGCGCCTGCACTACGTAGTACTATAAGGTCGCCACGTCGAGTTAAAGGCAGCATCTCATCTTTGCCGAATACATCTGACGACTCACAGATGGGGCCTGCAACATCATACTTCTCTACGGGAGCATTCTCTGATGCTGTGATATTCTCAATCTTATGGTGTGCGCCATAAAGGGCCGGTCGCATCAGATCGTTCATGCCCGCATCAAGGATTATAAATTGACGGTCCACTCCCTTTTTCACATATGTCACCTTTGATATCAGCACACCGCATTGTGCCACGATGGCTCTACCTAATTCGCAGTGCAACTCCTGACCGGGCTCCAGTTTGAGTGTGCTGAGAAGAGTATCGAAATAACCCTTGAAATCCGGTATAGAATTTTTGTCCGGTTCGTCGTAATCTATTCCGAGACCACCCCCCACATTTATCACCTTAAATTCTATGCCGCGTGACTTGTAATTGGCTATAAGTTCGTTCACCTTCTCACACAGGTATTTAAACGGCGCCATATCAGTGATTTGTGAGCCAATATGGAAATGTAGGCCTACAAGTTCAAGGTTTGGAGATTGAAGTGTGTACTCCACAGCCTTGTCAAGCATTGAAAGATGTATGCCAAACTTATTCTCCTCGAGCCCTGTGGTGATATAATGATGGGTATGAGCGTCGATGTTGGGATTGACACGGAGGGCCACACTTGGCTTGTAACCATATTCCTTGGCCAACTGGTCGAGCACCTCAAGTTCCTCCAGACTTTCTACATTGAAATAAGCTATACCCGACTTCATGCCCAGGATTAGTTCGCGGTCAGTTTTCCCAACGCCTGCATAGCATATTGTATCAGGACTGAAACCGGCCTTGATGGCTGCGGTAACTTCCCGTCCGCTCACACAGTCTGCTCCTAACCCTGCATCGGCAATTACCTTTAACACTTTCGGATTGCAATTTGCTTTCACTGCATAGTGCACCTTCACCGGTTTCCCTGCGATACACCTCTTTATCTCACCTAATGTAGCCTCTAACAAGGCCTTGTCATAATAATACAGTGGAGTTTTCAGTCCCTCTGCCAATTCTACATCAATTTTCATACCTTAAAATTTTTTACCATACCCACAATTTCCCCAAAACTCTCGACCCCATTCATCCTCTATGGTCTCTGATTTTCAGGCTACAAATTTCACGAAAAAACCTCAAATACTAAAATTCAAATAGACCCAAGGAAAATGCAGGATGAAAATTCACCCTTCAAATTTCCTCACTTAAAAATATTTCTATATATTTGCATTCACAATTCCCAATAGGCCCAGGTGGCGGAATGGTAGACGCGCTCGTTTCAGGTGCGAGTGCTGAGAGGCGTGCAGGTTCGAGTCCTGTTCTGGGCACCCGGAATTATAATTAAGCATCTGAATTTCAGATGCTTAATTATTTTTTTAGAAATTAATTTGCACCGAATTTGCACCAACAAAATTTTAGAAATGGAGACTATCGACAGAAAAAAATATAATCAAATAGAATATTTGATAGTCTGCATTGCGGCTTTTGCAAAACGTTATAATCTTTCTCAATCACAAGCCTATTCCTACCTAAA
>JAFLTT010000012.1 GCA_022509165.1 Muribaculaceae bacterium | reverse complement strand
ATAGTAAAGAAACGATTAATTGACGAATTTTCAGATAATCGTAAATTAAAGATAATAAAAGAGTATTATCTAAGAGATTTAGAAACAGACCATACTTTAAAAATTGAAATTGACGAAAGGCAAAGAATTCATATATATGGGAGTTTAAGAAAGTTGCTTTATGGAGAAGGATCCATTAGGGATTTAAATCATCAAGATTTTTTGAAATCAGTGGAGAAATTAGCGAAGGCATTTAATTTACCTTTTTTATCCTTGTTAAATTATAAAGGTTTGACTGGGGTCGAAATCGGTTATAACATAATTACTCAACAGAGTTGTAACCTAATCATCCCTAAAATATGCAAATATGGAAAAGTTAAGCATAATGATAATTTTAGAGATAAAAATGAAACATTATATAAAAAAGGGTCAGATAAAAATTTTAAGATTTACGATAAAGCAAAAGAATTATGGGATACAGTCGGTATTAAGATAAAAGGGAATTTAACAAGAGTAGAGGTAGAAATGAAAGACTCTGACTCATTTAAAAGATACAGATTGGGTAAATTAAAATCTTTAGCTGATATTAGTCAAGAATGGATTAATTTGCAACTCTTTTTTCTTTCCGAAATTGCCAGACTCCGTTTTATAAATCCTGTAAATATGGAAAAATTACGTTCAATTAGACAAAGGGAAATGGGGAAATATTTAAAAAAATTTGGATTTATAAGGGGAAGGAAGAAATTTGAAAGATATTTTTCACTTAAGGAAGGTTCAGCAGAAAACTACTTTATAGGAATTATGGCAAAATATCCATTATTTGGCACCTATTGTCACAGTTCTTTTAAAAGGGATGTAGCAAAATGTTTTTTGAAAATAAATAGGAGTGACAAAAATATCCCTCGAAATGTTATCGCTCATATCCTTTGGGGAACCAAACAAGGGTCTAAAATGAGAAGGAGTTTATATAACAAAGGGGGAATAATTGCATAATAGATATATAATTCCCTAAAATATAAAAAGATATAAAGATTGTTTTTTTTGATAAATAAGATGTAGCCAGAAACCTGCTCTTGATTTAATAAAGAAGAAATATACTATGACCGATTTTAAGCCTTGTAGAGCCGTTTTTTATCCAGAATAGCTAAATTACTTATATAATAAATAAAAGTTGTTTAGAATGCTTGTAAAGGCTAAATTTAAGCATTACACACTTGGGGAAGGGCAAAGAAGGAAAGAGCTGTTGAAATTTCTGGTATAACACCTCCTTAAGTGAGTTTATGGCACCTCTCATTGGGGGAATGGTGCTTTTTATGATTTTTCCTAAATTCTCTTCTTCACCCCTTTTTACACCCCTATTTTATTGATTTTTAACGAATATCCTACATTTTCAGTGAGTTAGAAGAGAAGGTAAAAGTTACTAATTATTTTTTAAAGGGCAAACCTTTTTCTATTTTTTGACTAATTTTGCACTATCCGCTTATGTTAAAAAAGAAAAGAGAAATATCTTTATCAAATTGGAATACAATAGTGAATTTATTGTGTTTCATTATATTATCCTTAGGGTTTTCCTCTTGTTTCACCGGCATTGAGAGCACAAAGAAAATTAACTTGTCGCGCGAAGACAAGAAACTCTCCGCTCCTACCGCCGAAGAATTGTTCATGCAGCAGGTGGAAGCTGTGCCCCTAAAAGATTGGAATGAAGGGAAACGATTTGTAGCAAGCGACAATAAGGCACTACTCGTGGTGGTGCCTCGTCAGGGTCTGCTTCCTGTAGCGCCTGATTCAGTAAAAGGTAAAGTATTGGAGTTCTGTGGAATAGAATCTAAAATAAATGCGGCAGGAAGTCTTACTGTAACTTTAATTTTTTCCGACGGTATCTATATATATTCTTACGACACAGCTAAAGAATTCAATGATGCAATGGAAACTGTAAAAAGCGACCAGATTCCTATGCTTATTGATGAAGATATGGTGAATCAGGCGCGACAACTTCTGCTCGGGAAAAAATTATGGAACCGGTCTCCATTATGGTATGATAAAGAGGGCAACAGAATTGACGGGAAAAAATTTGTTGAGGTGACTATAACCGATATCCAGCCTGGAAATCTGATTTTTCCTCTGCAAGTGGAGATTGAAACAGATAATAAAGAAAAGGCTTATGTTTACATGAATTTCGGGAGCGCCGATAATGAAAGCCGTTCTTTCAACAATATCTTTTCCTTCACCGACATCAGAAAACATTACCCCGGTATTGACAATGCTACCTGGGACTTAATAAGCCAAGGAAAGGTGAAACCCGGAATGACTAAAGAAGAAGTGAAACTTTCACTCGGGAATCCCTCTGATCTTAATTCCGGTCACGACTATTCACAGACTTTAGATATTTGGACCTACGATAATGGGAAGGTCTTGTGGTTTGAAGATGGCAGGCTGGTGAGAATAAGGCAATAAAATCATAATTGCTTATATTCCACCACGAAAATATAGCCACACAAACTGAGACATTTCTTCAAGTTGTACAAGAAGAGTAAGATAGTATATGAAGATAAATTTTGAAAAGGACGTTGCTCTGGGTCCGCTTACCACTTTCGGGATTCCGGCCAAAGCTAAATTGTATACTACATTTAAAAATGCGGAGGAACTGCGGGCTATATCTCTTTCCGATGAATATGCAGATAATGAGGTATTTGTTCTGGGAGGTGGTAGCAACGTTTTGTTCAATGGAGATTTCAATGGGTTGGTGATTCATTCACAGGTAACCGGTAGAAAGAAATATCTCAAGGATGAAGACACAGCCTTTGTTATTGGAGGGGCGGCTGAAAATTGGAGCGATTTCGTTGCATGGACTATTGATGAAGGGCTCGCCGGACTGGAGAATCTTTCGGGTATACCGGGATCCGTGGGGGCATCACCGGTGCAGAATATCGGAGCTTACGGAGTAGAAGTAGGTTCTCTTATTCATAAAGTGGAATGTTTTGATATGGTGACCCGCGATACTATCCTTCTTTCAGCTGATGAATGTAAATTCGGATATCGCGACAGTATCTTCAAAAATGAAGGCAAGGGACGCTATATAGTCTTAAGGGTAAGTTTCCGCCTTCATCCGAGCAAAAAGGCTCAAAATCTTACTTATGGTCCATTAAAAAACTTTGAATCAAACCTCGGAAGAGTTCCCACAACCGCTGAAGTGGCCAAAGAAGTAATCCGGATAAGAAATTCAAAGTTGCCTGACCCGAAGGTAACCGGGAATGCAGGGAGTTTCTTCAAAAATCCCATAGTGCGGATCTATTTTTATAAAGAGGTGATGTCTGCCCTGTCTCCCGACATTCCTTATTATGAAACTGACGATCCATACTATATAAAAATACCTGCAGGATGGCTGATAGAGCATGCCGGACTTAAAGGATATTCTGTAGGTGGAGCTGAGGTATATCCGTCTCAATGCCTGGTGATCGCCAATAAGGGTGATGCTACAGCCCAAGATGTTTTAGAAGTGGCACACCATGTACGAGATAAGGTATTAGAGAAATATGGTGTGACACTACACCCCGAAGTGAATATCGTAGATACGGGTATTAAAGTTACTATTCTCGGTACAGGCACCTCCAAGGGGATTCCCGAAGTGGGTTGCTTCTGCCCGGTATGTCGTTCGGATTCTCCTAAAGATCAACGCACCCGCTGTTCAGCCCTTGTAGAGACCAAAGGAGTGACACTGCTTATTGATGTCTCGCCCGATTTCCGTCAACAAGCCCTCAGGACGAATATCACATCTCTTGATGCAGCCTTGATTACTCATAGTCACTATGATCATGTGGGGGGATTAGACGATTTACGCCCCTTCTGTGCAGGCGGAAAATTCTCAATTTATCTGCGCAAGGATGTGAATGAAGACCTGCATAAACGTCTTGACTATTGTTTCCGGGAGTCTTTGTATCCCGGAGTGCCTGCCTTCGATATGCATGAGATCGCAGATACTCCATTCATGGTGAAAGGTGTAAAGGTAACCCCTATCTCAGTTTTGCATGGGAAACTGCCGATAGTTGGGTTCAGAATCGGTGATTTTGCATACGTCACAGATGCCAAAACTATCCCTGAAGAAGAAAAAGAGAAACTGAAAGACCTTGAAGTTTTAGTGCTCAATGGTCTGCGATACAAAGAGCATTTCGCTCACTTTACAATAGAGGAAGCACTTGAGATGATAAAGGAGTTGAAACCTAAAAGGGCATACCTTACCCATTTCTGTCATGAAGCCGGAAAACATGAAGAACTGGAAGAAAAACTACCTGCAGGTGTGAGTCCGGCTTACGACGGATTGGTAATCAATATTCCTTAGTTCAGATTCACTTATAGAGCAGCTTCTTTAAGTTTTTCGGCGTTTTCGGCTACCGAAAGTCTGTCTATACATTCCTGTATGTTTCCATCAAGGAAATTTGCAAGATTATAGATGGTGTAATTGATACGATGGTCCGTCATTCTTCCCTGAGGAAAGTTATAGGTGCGTATCTTGGCCGAACGGTCGCCGGTGGATACCAGAGTTTTCCTTCTGCTGGCAATATCATCGAGATATTTCTGTCTCTCTCTGCTATAGATATAGGTTCTAAGCCGAGATAATGCCCTTTCCTTATTCTTGGGCTGATCACGAGTTTCCGTACATTCTATCAGTATCTCATCTTCCTCTCCCGTGATAGGATTCTTCCAGATATATCTTAGCCTTACTCCCGATTCCACTTTGTTGACATTCTGACCACCGGCACCTCCCGAACGGAAAGTATCCCACTTTATGGCCCCTTCATTTATCTCCACATCAAATTCTTCGGCTTCCGGCAACACAGCAACAGTGGCTGCGGAGGTATGAACCCGACCCTGAGTTTCTGTAACCGGTACTCTCTGCACCCTGTGCACGCCGCTTTCATATTTCATCACCCCGTACACGTCTTCACCGGTAAGGTTGAAACAAATTTCTTTATAGCCGCCCGCTGTGCCTTCATTATAACTTGTCACATCGAGTTTCCACCCCTTTATCTCTGCAAATTTCTGATACATCCTAAAGAGATCTCCGGCAAACAGGGCAGCTTCGTCACCTCCTGTTCCGCCACGGATTTCTACCACAGCATTCTTTGCATCCTCGGGGTCGGCCGGTACGAGCAGCAATTTGATCTGCTCCTCCATCTCGGGTATTTTAGTAGCCGATGCATTGATCACTTCACGAGCCATCGACCTCATTTCCTCATCGTCGTCTTCCGCCAATATAGATTTTGCTTCTTCAGTCTCCCTTAGCATACTTCTATAAGTATTTGCTGCATCGAGGAGCTGACGCAACCAACGGTATTCCTTTGTGAGTTTCACATACCGTTGTCTATCGGCTATCACATCAGGGTCGGTAATGAGGGTGGCAACTTCTTCAAATCTGGAGTCGAAGCCGTCGAGTTTAGAAAGTAAAGCATTATTGTCCATATTGCAAAGTTACAAAACTTTCTCATTTCCCACCTCAGCTTGGAAATATCAACTGAATTAAGTAATTTTGCAGCGCAATTTTTCCGGCTCATTAGCCCGGAAAGTTTTAAAATTCAATAAAACACGCTAAAAGTTTATGGCAACAAAAATCAGATTACAGCGTCATGGCCGCAAAGGCTACGCTTTCTATCCTATTGTAGTCGCCGATAGCAGGGCACCACGTGATGGTAAATTTATTGAAAGGATAGGTTCATACAATCCGAACACTAATCCTGCTACAATAAATTTAGACTTTGACCGTGCCTTATATTGGATCGAAGTAGGTGCACTTCCTACCGACACCGTACGCTCCATCCTAAGCAAAGAGGGTGTGATGCTTATGAAGCATCTTCGTGCCGGAGTTAAGAAAGGTGCCTTCAACGAAGATGAAGCACAGCGCCGCTTCAATGCATGGAAAGATGCAAAAGACAAGAAAGAAAAAGCATTTGAGGCTAAACAGGCAGCAAAACAGGCTGAAGAAGACAAAGCTCGTTTTGATGCTGAAGTAGAAAAGAATCGTCTCAAAGGCGAATCAGTAGCCAAGAAGAAAGCAGAGAAACTTGCTGCTGAAGAAGCTGCCGCAAAGGCCGACCTTCAGGAGGAAGTAGCTGAATCAGAGGCTGCAGAAAGCGCTGCTGAATAATCAGCAGAAAAATCAGGCAAATTACGGCCATAGATATCAGAATCCCAATTTTGGCGATTAAAAATATTTTCTGTAATTTTGCAACGACTTCGATTAATCGAAGTCTTTTTGGCCGATTAGTGTAGCGGTTAGCACGCCACCCTCTCACGGTGGAGACTCGGGTTCGAGTCCCGGATCGGCTACTAAGAAAAGGAATTGCACATCGCAATTCCTTTTCTTATTTCCTTAATTTCCAAAATATGGAATGAATTGAATAGAGCGATACAATAAATCTATTTCTTTACAGTCCTGAAAGCTTTTCAGCCGTTTCCAAGAAATATGGGGAGGAAAACCAATATTTTCTATTTTATAAATGTTTAGATGATTTGTGAAAAAGTAGATTTTTTACTACTTTTGTATATTCTTTTGAATAGTTATGAAAAACTATAAAGTAAAAGAGGTTATAGCCATGTTGGAGGCTGATGGATGGTATAAAGATCGTCAAAAGGGAAGTCACCGACAGTTTTGTCATCCTTCAAAGAAGGGTACAGTGACTGTAAATGGTAAAGACAATGAAACATTAAGTCAATTTTTATTAAATTCTATTTGGAAACAAGCAGGCTGGAAATAAATTTATTATGGAAAAAAGAGTTTTAAAAGTAACCGTAGATTACACGGACAAAAATTTTTGCGGTGGTATTTTTGATGTTACTATTGGGGGTGTAGTATTAGCCACGGGAAAAACTTTTGAGTTATTTAAAAAAGAATTTGAAGAAGGATTAAGGTTTCATATTCAAAGTAATCTTGAAAGAGGAGAAATTTTGCCTGAAGAAATTGTGAATGGTAATTATGAGATTGTATATGAACTTGCAGTACCGGCATTGTTAAGAGATGCGGAAAGGTTTACAACTCTATCGGCAATAAGTAAAGTAAGCGGTATTAATCAAAAGCAACTTTCTCATTATGTAAACGGTGAGAAAAAAGCCAGACCTGACAAAAGAGAGAAGATTATAAAGGGACTCCATGAGATCGGACGACAAGCATTAGCCTTTATATAAATAATTTTCATAAAAATATTTACTAATAATAGTGGTCCCTTTTCATTTTTACCAAATCATACCTTGATGATCCCTTAAAAAATAGAGTTCGAGTCCCGGATCGGCTACTAAGAAAAGGAATTGCACATCGCAATTCCTTTTCTTTATGTTAAATATCAATGCTTTATTTTCGTGGGGAGGGGTTTCCTTATTAACAGCTTCTAAAAATTTTCAATGGAAAATTAATGTTTGTAAACATTTCAAACACCACTAATGTTATAATTACAAACAAGGGAAAAGATTAGAATCCACTTTTAAAACTGCCCTTGTTTTCAGAGGTTTGAAAGCCTTACAACCCATATTGTAACGTATTACAACCCTCCGGGAAATAAATTGTTAAACAAGAAAATATTTAAAAATTATGAAAACGCTGTCTATTATTTTCTACATTATCGGTTCGATTTTATTAATCGTTTCCTGCTTTATGAACAGTTACGCCGCAACCTGGTGGATAGGTGGTATCGCTGTAATTTTCCTTATCGGAGGGTGTGTTTGCCAGTTCACCGCCAAGTCAAACAGACGGATTTCAAACAATAACGATAGCTTTAATTAAAATATTACCGGCCAACCATTTCCCGGAAAATAGAAGCCTGCGACAATGTCGTGGGCTTTCCTATATCCAGTATCTTCAGCCCGTTTTGTTCTACACCTTTTAATATCTCATGTCTTTCAGGGTGTAAGAAATAATCCATAATTGAATATTTACCCTCCCCAAGCAATCTCTTCATTTCTTCTACAGCAGCTTGAGTAATGGTATATATACCACTGAACGCAAGTTCTCTCCAATCCGGTTGCACCTCAATATGCTCGGGCTTATAACAATCGGCAGAAAGATTATGCCACCCTCGCAATTCCATTCCCTCATCAAATATCAATTTCCTTCCGCTTTCCCGGTCGCTAACCAATAAGCGTGAGGCACTCTCCTGCATCAAATCATATAAATTGGCAGTGCTCAATATGTCCACATTATGCACCAATACCGGTTCCTTATCCTTATTAAATAGCAAAGGGGCCGCTTTCACTATTCCACCTCCGGTGTCGAGAAGTGTATCAGACTCATCACTTACAAAGATATCTATGCCAAAATCCTGAGCCCTTAAAAATTCAATTATCTGTTGCCCAAAATGGTGCACATTTACTACTATAGAAGTGAAGCCTTGCCTTTTAAGAGTCTCTATCACCAATTCAAGCATTGGAACCCCATCTACCTCAACAAGCGCCTTGGGTATTTTATCGGTAAGGGGTCTGAGACGGGTTCCGAGTCCCGCTGCTAAAATCATGGCTTTCATAAAATGGGATATATCTTATTCCGGCAGGTAGGAAAACCGGATATTCTGTTCACGATGAGTTATTGAAATTTTTATATTTGGGAACAAGGAGGCTATTTCCTTAGCAAACTTTTCTGCACAATACACCGACCTATGCTGCCCTCCGGTACAGCCAAATCCTACCTGAAGAGATGTGAATCCTCTTTTGATATATCTTTCTATTGAAGGAACGACCATTTTCACAGCCATCTCCACAAATTCCTGAGCTTCATCGGTTTTCTCCAGAAACTCAATCACCGAAGTGTCTCTTCCGGTGAGAGTCTTATATTTATCATATCGTCCCGGATTATGTATGGCTCTGCAATCAAAAATGAACCCTCCACCATTGCCGCTATTGTCTTCGGGATAGCCCCTTTTATAGGAGAAACTAAATACCTTTACCTCCAAAAAATCCTGGTCCTCCTGCTTTCCTCTATTCTCTTTCTCCCATAATATTCCGGTAATCTTTTTTATTTCCGGGAAATCATCAAGTCGTCCTTTCTCCCTCAGATACATAAGATTCCTAACGGCAAAGGGTATACTCTCTAAAAAATGTGTTTTTTTCTGAATAAGACCTCTGAATCCGTAAGCACCTAATACCTGCAGGCATCTTAATACCTCAAGTTTTTCACACTGGTGTCTTATCTCACTTTCCTCCAAACCGGTGACCTGTGAAAGAGAGGCAGCATAAAAATCAATCAATTTCTCTCGTTCATCAAAAGAAAAAGGGGCCTTTGCCTGCCACACAAAAGATACCGCATCATAAACTACAGGGCCGCGTCTGGCTCCCTGGTAGTCGATAAACCACATCTCCCCATCCTTCAACATTATATTCCGGCTTTGAAAATCCCGATACATCAATCCCTCAAGTAATTGTCCTGATGTGAGTTGTGAGGAAAGCCGTTGGAAATCATCTTCTAAAAGTGACTCATCAAATTCCACATCGTAGGGTTTGAGAAAATCGTATTTGAAATAATTTAGATCCCAATACACAAGTCGCTGAGAAAATGGCGGATAGATTACTTTGTCAATCCAAATATCTTCCGGAAGAGTGTTAATCCGGGTCAGTATAGATAGTGCTTTTTTAGCCAGGTTCATTTTGTCTGCACCCTTCAATGCATCCATGAGCATCTCGTCTCCCAGATCTTGCAAGAGGTAACACTCGGCATCATCCGATACTTCAAATATCTCCGGGACATTGATACCGCTATGCTTCAAGGCCTTGGAGAGCGAAATGAAAGCCTCGTTTTCCGAAATCTCATTGCTGATTACCCCGACTGCCGATACCAAACCATCTGTCAGACGATAATACTTCCTGGCCGAACCTCCTCCGGTCAAAGCTTGAATTTCAGCCCTCGAGTGAAACTTCTTATAGAAGAGATTCAAAAGTAATTCTATACCTTGATCCAATGCCATCCGATTAATTTTTGCCACAAAATTAATGATTTTACCACAATATGTTATTTACACCCCGTTCCCTAAAATATCATATAATTTTAACATGTAAGAAACCTAAATCTTAATTTTAACAAATCAATATTATACTATCCTAACAACTGTTTGAAAAACCGAGTATAATCATTAAATTTGCAACAGACACACTAAACAATCCATTAAGATGGCAAAAATAGACAATTACAATTTCGCCGGTAAGAAGGCAATCGTAAGGGTAGACTTCAATGTACCCTTGGATGAAAACGGACACATCACCGACGACACCCGAATTCGCGGTGCCCTCCCCACCCTCAAGAAAATTCTGGCTGATGGTGGTAGCCTCATTCTTATGAGCCACATGGGCAAACCTAAAGGGAAAGTAAATGAGAAATACAGTCTCAAACAGATTAGAGAAGATGTGGCTAAAGCTTTAGGCACCGACGTTAAGTTTGTGCCCGATTGTGCAAATGCCGACGAGGCTGTAAAAGAACTCAAACCGGGAGAGGTGCTCCTGCTTGAAAATCTTCGCTTCTATCCTGAAGAAGAAGGCAAACCTGTAGGAATCGACAAAGAAGACCCGGGCTACAAGGCAGCTAAAGAGGAGATGAAAGAGAGCCAGAAAAAATTTGCGCAGAAACTTGCATCATATGCAGATGCATATGTCAACGACGCTTTCGGCACCGCTCACCGTCGCCACGCTTCCACAGCCGTAATAGCCGACTATTTCAATGCCAACGACAAAATGTTGGGCTATCTGATGGAAAAGGAAGTTTCAGCTGTAGATAATATCTTAAAAGATATCAAACGTCCGTTCACTGCCATCATGGGCGGTTCTAAAGTATCTACCAAGATTGGCATCATTGAAAATCTGATGGATAAAGTCGACAACCTGATCCTTTGCGGAGGTATGACTTATACTTTTGCCAAAGCCCAGGGTGGAAAGATCGGTGACTCTATCGTAGAGAATGATAAACTTGATCTCGCACTTGAAATCCTCAAGAAAGCAAAAGAAAAAGGTGTCAACCTGGTGCTTGGCACTGACTGCATAGCTGCAAATGCATTCGACAACGATGCTCAGACCATAGTATGCCCGAGCAATGACATACCCGACGGTTGGCAAGGGCTGGATGCAGGTCCTGAGACCCGCAAGGCCTTCGCCGAGGTTATCCGTCCCTCCAAGACTATTCTTTGGAACGGTCCTGCCGGAGTATTCGAGTTTGAGAACTTTACAGGTGGTTCGAGGGCTATAGCCGAAGCAATCGTAGAAGCTACCGACAACGGCGCTTTCTCTCTTGTAGGTGGTGGTGATTCTGTGGCTTGTGTCAATAAATTCGGTCTTGCTGACAGCGTATCCTACGTATCTACCGGTGGTGGAGCCTTGTTGGAAGCTATTGAAGGCAAAGAACTTCCCGGCGTAGCAGCAGTAAAATAAAATTCAGACTACTGAAGAAATTAAAATAAGGGGATGCGTGGTTGCCCTGCGCATCCCTGCCCAACCTTTCAAATCTTATTTGATAATTACAATTTTTATTTTTTTAAGAGTTGTTTTTTTCAAATTATATTGTAATTTTGCAATGTAATGGGTTAATAGAGAAAATTAACCTCTTATTATGCCGCTGAAAAACTCACATCAGGCAGAACAAGCCTTCAGATACCACTGATGGAAAACTTAAAAAATAACATAACAATTTAAAATCAAACAAATTCAACATTATGGCATCTCAAAATCCTACTGTTGCCGCTCCCGTGGCAACTCCCAAGAAGAAAAAGGATGAAAAAATCAGCAATGTACGCGGTATCCGCAATGCATTCTTCGTGATTATTGCATGTGCTATTGCAGCAGTATGCATCTTCCTGTTCGCAATGGGCGCCCCCGGAAACTTTGAGGGCAACGATCCCGCAGGCCACCCGATTAACCTTGCAGGTACCGTGTATAAAGGTGGTTTCATCGTTCCTATCCTTATGACCCTCTTCCTCACCGTAATCGTGCTCTCAATTGAACGCTGGATTGCTATCAGCTCTGCATCCGGCAAAGGCAACACCACTAAATTCGTGAGCGATGTTAAGGCTGACCTCGCCATGAACAACATCGATGCAGCTATGCAACGTTGCCGCGACCAGAAGGGTTCAGTTGCCGCTGTTATCTACAGCACTTTGGTTAAATACAAAGAGATGGACGCTAACACCACTCTCAGCAAAGAGCAGAAACTTACCACTCTTCGCAATGAGGTAGAAGAGGCTACAGCGCTTGAAATGCCGGCTCTTTCACAAAACCTCCCAATTGTGGCTACTCTTACCACTCTCGGTACTCTGGTCGGACTTCTCGGTACTGTAATGGGTATGATCAAATCATTCCAGGCTCTTGCTACTTCAGGTTCTCCTGACTCAACAGAACTTTCAACCGGTATCTCCGAGGCTCTTGTGAACACTGCTTTCGGTATCGCAACCGGTGCTTTCGCAGTTATCTCTTACAACTTCTTCACCAATAAGATCGACAACCTCACTTACGCTATCGACGAAATCGGTTTCTCTATCGTAGCTACTTTCGCTGCTACTCACAATTAATTCCGCTATCCAGTCAATAGATAATTAATTAAACAAACCGAAAAGTTTATAGCTTAATATGGGAAGAGTAAAAATAGCAAAGAAAAGTACATTCATCGACATGACCGCGATGAGTGACGTGACCGTGCTGCTGCTTACCTTCTTCATGTTGACTTCGACCTTCTTGCAGAAAGAACCCACCACAGTGTTGACTCCCCCTTCAGTATCAACTGAAAAGGTGCAGGAAACTAACTTCGTGCAGGTTCTTGTAAGCCCGGAAGGTAAGGTCTGGCTCACCATGAACAACGATACATCCACAGTCTGGAGTAATGAAAAGATGAGGATGGCCGTGCTCGACAAGGTAGCCGAGATCTACAACGAGACACATAAGAACAACCCTGTAAGTTTCACTAACGAGCAGAAGCACACATTCAGCAAACTTGGTGCTTTCGGAGTGCCTTTGGCTCAGATGGGTGATTTCCTCAATCTGGCCAACCAGCCTGAAGGACTCACCAAGATGGACAAATGGCTCGAAGGCGATGATGGGAATCCAAACCATATCACCGGTATACCTATCTCATGGAACTCTAATGCCGACAATCCCACAGAATTCCAAATGTGGATAAAGGCTATGAGGCAGACAGAAAACGAAAACCTGGCTCAGGCTATAAAGGATGGCACCGGTATCGCCATCAAGGCCGACCAAAACACTTCGTTTGATGTGGTACACATGGTGATGGATAACCTGCAGACCATCAAGCAGAATAAATTTACCTTTTTGACAGCACTCAAAGGAGGAGAATAATTATGGCAGAAGTTCAAGAAAAATCAGGCAACGACGGTAAAAAAGGTGGCCAGAAAAAAATGCACATCCGCGTGGACTTCACGCCGATGGTAGACATGAACATGTTGCTCATAACATTCTTCATGCTTTGTACCACTATGATCAAGTCGCAGACACTTACCATTGCACTTCCTACCAATGAAAAGGTGGAAAACCAGGAAAACATGTCGCAAGCCTCTGCCGACGATGCCGTAACTATCATCGTTGATGCTAAGAGAAAGCCCGGCACAAACCTGGTGGACACAGTAAATGGTCAGGTAGTGAGCGAAGTGTACTATTATTTCGGTAAGCCCGGTGGTGATGCCGGTATGTTCGGCCCTGGTGGTGAAATCATCTCAGCCAACAACAACCTGCAGAAATCAGAATTCCTTACGGATGAGGTAAACAGTGCCGGTGTACATTCAGCACGCGGTATCCGTCAGATTATCCAGCAGAGGAACAAAGACGTGCTTGCTGAAATCAAGAAGATAAAGGAACAATACGCAAACGGTGAATTCGGACCCCTCGAAACTAAAGCAGAACGCGAAGCCGCCCAAGAGAAATACGACGAAGCAGCTTCCGCAATCCGTAAAAACGAAAATCTGAAAAAACCGGTGGTCATCATCAAGTCTACACCTCAGGCTTCTTTCGGTTCCCTGATAGAACTGCTCGACGAGATGCAGATCAACTCAATCTCAAAATATCAGATTGATAACATGACCCGTGTTGACTCTGTGATGCTAATTGAATATCAGAACGCCCACCATGGCAGCTGATGCTAAGATTTATAACCCTTTAATCAGAAAGAAAAATGGCTAAAAGAAATGTAGATCTTACATCACAAGAATGGCGCGATCTTGTATTTGCCGATAAGAATAAAGATTTTGGTGCATACGAACTCCGTCGTCAGAGCGACAAACGTCACAACATGGCGGTGCTCTTCACGGTAGTGGGTCTTATCGTAGTATTCATCCTTATTCTGGCATATTCAAAGTATTCAGATTTCCGTGCCGAGCAAGAGCAGCTGGCTCTTCAGGAACAGAGAGAAAAAATGGCAGCGGCTGAACTTCTACAACAAGAAGAAGATGAACCCGAGCCCGAACCTGAAGAGGTAGAGGAACAGAAGATGGAAATGGAAATTCCTGAAATTCCTGAAGAAGTCCTTGCTACAGTACAGGTAACTCAGATTGCCATCGTAGACGCCGACAAGGTACAGAACGAGGTAATGGACATGGAAGAACAGAAGGAAGACAACACCGCTCGTGGTGTGGTTAACCAGGAAGGTTCAGACGACGTGGATAAATTCGAGGCTGTAAAGGAACAGGTGATTGTAAAAGAACCGGAACCTGAGAAACCTAAGGAGGAAGAAATCTTTGTGGCTGTAGAGCAGCCCGCAGAATTCCCCGGCGGTCAGGCAGCGCTGATGAAATGGCTCAGCAACAATATCCGTTATCCGGAAGCTGCACAGCAGAATGATATCCAGGGTAGAGTTGTTGTAAAATTCGTAGTCGAAAAAGATGGATCTGTTGGCCATGCTGAAATAGCACGTGGTGTTGACAAGGACCTCGACCGCGAAGCCCTCAGAGTTGTAAACAAGATGCCAAAATGGCAGCCCGGTAAGAACAATGGTGTGGCAGTAAGGTCATACTTTAACCTCCCGGTTACTTTCCGTCTGCAGAATCAATAGTAAAATACTCGAGTATTATGGAAAACGATAACATGAATAATCTTCCCAAAGGCGGCAGATTGATTTTCGGAATCTTTATGATTCTCGTGTATCTTGCAGTTGGCCTGCTATTCATCTTCGATGTCTTTAACATTGACAATATAGCTATCAGTGCTTCAGTAGGTGGTGTGCTTTGCGCTTATGGGGTGTGGAGAGGCTACCGCCTCTGGAAAGGAACAAACTGATAAATATACAATCTCTATCAAAAGCTCCCGGTATATTTGTCCCGGGGGCTTTTTTTGTAATATTTATAGTTTCTTTAAAACAATTCCCTATCTATTGTTTTTATATTATTATAGATTTCTTAATACTACAAAAACACCGCCACTATGAAAGTTTTATCCCATTTTAAAATTGCGGCCCTTGCATTGGCTGGTATCACTGCGGTTACAACTATATCCTGCACCCCGATCAAAAGAGGTGAATATGCAAGCGGAAGCGCCACTATATTTTGCGACGATGGTTTTCGCACTATCCTGGAAGAAGAGATAGATGTGTTTGAATACACTTATCCTCAGTCCAGCATAATCCCTATTTTTGTAAGCCAGAATGAGGCCATAGATACACTGTTGGCTGACAATACTCAGGCTATCATCGTTACTAAAGAATTAACTACGGAGCAGATCAAGTTTATGCGTTCCAAATATAAAAGAGTGGTGCGTCAGCAACCAATAGCGGTGGATGCAGTAGCCCTTATTATCAATAAAGATAATCCGGTGGATGCACTCTCTATGGACGACATAAAGAAAATAATGAATGGTGAAATCAAAAAATGGAGCCAGCTGGCAGCGAATGACACGGCTGATATCAAGATAGTTTTTGACAATGCCGGATCATCCACAGTAAGTTATCTGAGAGATAAATTCTTACCAGAAGGTAAGACTATTTCGGAAGTGGCAAATGCTTATGCTCAGAAAAACAACGCCCAGGTATTTGACATTGTAAAACAAGACCCGGATGCATTGGGTGTGATAAGTGTAAGCTGGCTGGGAGAAGATCTTCAGGTGGCAAAGAATGTTCCGATGGATCAGAGAATGGAACTCTATCAAAATGAAAACGACACTATCAAGACCAATCTCACCACTGAAGTAAAGATTCTCAAGGTATCGAATCCTACAGAAGAAAATGATTACAGCCTCGTAGCTTACTCACCCTACCAGAAATATATCTATACAGGTGAATATCCTTTGGTGAGAAAAGTCTATATGATATCTACTGCCAGCAACTCTACAGTAATGCACAGCTTCTATGTATTTGTCACCGGCTTTGTAGGCCAGAAGATCATCAGTAAGACAGGTATCCTTCCTTACACCAACAATCCCAGAGTGGTACAAGTAATTTAGACTCTACAGGAAACTACTTATTTGTCATAATGTGTAATACCAATCGGTCGGTGGCCTGCATGGCTTCCCGGCCGATTGACGTTAGATTATGTATAGAACGGTCTACGTCATCGCAGATGATGCCTTCAGCCTCCGTGACACATTTATTCTCCATGGCAAGCATTGCCGACATAAGGGCTGTACCTGCTCCCGATGATATCTTTAGAGAGCAAGAGGGCTTGGCACCGTCACATATCATTCCGGTAATATTGGCAATCATATTCTTCACCGCAGAAGACACCTCTTTATAACTGCCACCCATCAGATATACAATACCGCTTGAGGCTCCTGTAGAGGCCACCACGCAGCCACAGAGGGCTGAAAGGCGTCCTAAACTCTGTTTGATATAAATACTGGTAAGATGACTCAAAATAAGGGCTCTCGCGAGTGTCCGGTCATCGGCTCCAATATCTTCTGCAAAACTCACCACAGGCATAGTGGCACATATACCCTGGTTGCCGCTTCCTGAATTAGACATCACCGGAACCTGAGCACCTCCCATTCTGGCATCGCATGCAGCCGATGTATAACTGATTATATGCGACAATGGTGAATCCCCAAACAATTTCTTTCCCTTGGTTTTCATTGTATAACCTAAGGAGTGTCCGTAATCCTTTTCAAGCGCTTTTTGAGCCGCAGCTTTATTCAGCCGCTTTGCTTCCAGAATAAACTCTATTTCTTCATCGGGTGCAGTCGTGGCAAATTCAAATACTGTGGCCAGATCCAGTTCCGGATCATTAGAAGTAGACTCTTCCTCTCCCTTAGTTTCTATTTTATCGAGTAAAGAGACGCCATCTTTTTCCAGATAAATAAAATTAGTATGGCTGCCTGATATGATACCCCTGGCATTCCCTTTTTTGCCTTCACAACACACGTTGATATAAAGAATAGAGGGCGCATTTACTTCATGGGAAATAGAGATTTTACCGGCGTCAATATATTTTTTCCCCTCTTCCACCTTTTCCGAAGTAACATCCTTAAGTACTTCCAGGCCATATTCCGATTTACCGATCAATGCTCCCAGTGCGATAGCGATGGGCAGACCTATCATCCCTGTCCCGGGGATACCTACACCCATGGCATTCTTAAGCATATTACCGCTAAGTCTTACATCTATCATTTCCGGCAGTTCACCCAAGACTTCTGTCACTTTTGCCACGCATAAAGACACGGCTGCCGGTTCCGTACAGCCTAACGCCGGAACTACTTCACGGTTTATTAGATTTATTATCTCCTCTCTTCTTTTCTTTTCCATACTTTCTCTAAATGGCAGCAAATGGCTTTTCTCTATTTAAAAATTACAAAAGCAACCTATTTGACCAATGATTTTTCTATTATGAGGTAAATAACTTTTAATCAAATGGCAGGACATTTCTCGACATGCGTTCAATCCGCTTATTGGTCCAGCATCTTCTGCACACAGCCATATAGCGGTCATTCCCTCCTATTTCCACCTGTTCTCCTTCGGTAATTATATCGCCTTTACTGTCTATTCTGGCATTTACAATTGTCTTTCCGCCACATGAACAAGTAGACTTGATTTCATCGATGCTGTCTGCTATCTCAAAAAGGCGACGCGATCCTTCAAATAGATTTGTCTTAAAGTCGGTACGCAATCCATAGCATATGATATTGCAACCGAAATCATCTACTATTCGGGCGAATTGGTCTATCTGCCCGGCGCTTAAGAACTGTGCTTCATCCACCAGGATCCACTCCGGCAACATGCCTCCCGATTCCTGCATGGTAGCCAACTCCTGATATATATCAGATTCGGGATAGATCCAGCGGCATTCTCGCTCTATACCTATACGGCTTCGTATCACGCTGCGGTCTTCTCTGGTATCGGTAGCAGGTTTATAACAAAGGTAAGGTATTCCCTTTTCTTCAAAATTATATGCATTGGTAAGCAAAAGGGCTGTCTTGGCCGAACCCATGGTGCCATATCGGAAATAGAGTTTGCCTCTGTCTCTCATCTTAGGATGTTTAGGAATGCTTTATTTAAGGTGTAATTATACGTAAAATTACATTTTTCCTCGGAATTTTAAAAAAAATTAAAAGAGACCTCAACATTTATTTCATCACCGTGTTAAAATAATAAAGAGAGATACAAAATAATATTCACACACCATAAAATCCGCAGGTTATGAAGATTACAGACACAATATCAGTCAACCCTTCCAAGAATACTCTTGGACACATTGACACACCTTCTGCCTCGGTATTCCGTAGTCAGGTACTGGATGTGGAGGCTACACACAATCCCATTAATCTTACTAAAGTGTTATTCCCATCCACCACTGCCGGATTGGCTGAATATAACAAGTATTCAGTTCCTTTGAGAACACTCTTTGCTACCATACTCCTGGTGACCGGTATCACGATGCTTACCGCCTCACCGGCACAAGGTATAGGTTTCGCTATATGCAGCATATGTTTCGGTGGTGCTTTGGCTTTCGGGTTCCTTACCCGACCGATTATGGCAGGCGCCTCTGTATTCTATTTTATAACCGGAGCCATCGGTTTACGCCATGGCATCACAGATATCTCAGTTTTCTCCCTTATGTTCGGTAGCCTTATCTTTGCTGCATTGGGAGCCGGAAAGTATTCATGCGACAATCTGCTTAGAATGGCAATTTCACGCATTAAACGTCGCAATGAAATAAAAGCCCGGATGAACCGAGCCGGATATAAGGCTTTCCATCTCAGAAAATAAGATGTAGAGTATTAGAGAAAGCGACATCGTTGAAAGACTGAATGATTAAATCTTAATCATAAGAACCATTAATTCAAAGAAATAAACCCTTAAACATTAAGTATATGTCAACCGTTCCTACTCAACCCAATAATAAGATGAGAAAATTCTGGATTGCCTTGGCGATTCTGGTAGCTTGTGTAGTCGTAGGCCTGGTAATATGGAGGATGATCGACGGCGCACGTCACGGTCTCTAACAGTTTCTGCGATATTAATTTATTCATCATCAAACACTTATCAATATGGATGATTATAGAGATCGTCAGAATCCCCTGGAAAGATTCCGTTGGATGGGATGGCTATACACTATAGTAGGATGCTTTATTGTAGCTTTGTTGGTGCTGATGTTCCTGGATATGTCAAATCATGCCAGGGTGGAGAATGAGCTGCAATATATGGATAGTCCGGGCTTGCAGATATCCAGGCCGGCAATTTCCAACTTTTCCTCCCCTACAAGTGAATAGGGGGTTTGGGAAAAAGAATACCCGTTAAGCCTTATATAAATAAAATATCATTAATAAAACATGTAAGGATGTAAGCGTCGCTCATTTTGGGCGGCGTTTCTTTTGTTATCAAAAATTTCAGTAATTTTGCTGATTGTGCGATAACTTTATGAAATTTCTATTAGAAGCCAAAGCGCCCGATTCAGATGCAAGGGCAGGTGAAATAATTACTGATCACGGTGTGATTCCCACCCCCATTTTTATGCCGGTAGGCACAGTGGGAAGTGTGAAAGGAGTGCATCAACGTGAACTCAGCCAAGATATCGATGCAAAGATAATACTTGGAAATACCTATCATCTGTATCTGCGTCCCGGGCTTGATATCATACATAAGGCCGGAGGTCTGCACAAGTTTATGGGGTGGGAACGTCCTATCCTGACCGATTCCGGGGGTTTCCAGGTCTTTTCTCTGGCCTCATGTCGTAAACTCAGTGAAGAGGGTGCTCGTTTTCAAAGCCATATCGATGGGTCCCGACATCTATTCACGCCTGAGAATGTAGTAGATACCCAACGTATCATCGGTTCGGATATCATGATGGCTCTGGATGAGTGTCCTCCCGGCACCTCGGATTACGCCTATGCACGCAAATCATTAGACCTGACAAAGGGATGGCTGGAAAGAGGCTGGAAGCATTTCAATGAAACTAAGCCTCTATACTCTCATTCACAAGCCTTTTTCCCAATTGTGCAGGGGTGTGTCTATCCCGAGTTGCGTAAAGAGGCGGCCAGGCATGTGGCTTCACTCGGAGCTGAGGGTAATGCCATCGGAGGACTTGCCGTAGGCGAACCGGCTGAAAAAATGTATGAAATGATTGAAGTGGTCAACGCCATCCTTCCCTCTGATAGGCCTCGATACCTTATGGGAGTTGGCACACCGGCCAATATACTGGAAGCAATAGACCGCGGAGTGGATATGATGGACTGCGTTATGCCCACACGCAATGGACGAAATGGAATGTTGTTCACTGCCAACGGTATAATGAATATGAAAAACAGAAAATGGGCCGATGACTTCTCTCCACTCGATCCGGAAGGTGAAACTTGGGTGGATCAGGCCTATACCAAGGCATACCTGAGACATCTGTTTGTGAGCGGTGAACTGTTAGCCATGCAGATAGCAACCATCCATAATCTCGGTTTTTACCTATGGTTGGTAAAAGAAGCACGCAAGCACATAATAGCCGGTGACTTCAAAGACTGGAAAACAGAAATGGTGAAAAGAGTCACTTCCCGATTATAGAAAATATGATTATCCCGAATAATATCCCAAACGACAAATTATTAATGGGGGGATTTAGGAGGATAATCAAAAATATTTTATAGGAAAACAGATATTCGCAGGAAAATATTCAGCCTTACGATATCAAGAAAGAGATGAAAGAAGAAGAGATAAAAGTGGAGAGAAAGGTGTTTAAAGCACCGGTATGGAGACTGAAGAATCCATTCAGACTCTATATCCTCGACTTATATATTCTCAGGAAATTCCTGGGAACCTTCTTCCTTGCCACTATTCTTTTTCTCGCGATAATCGCGATGTTTGATGTCACTGAGAAACTCGACGCATTCCTGACGGCACCCCTTGAAGAAACTGTATTTGATTATTTCCTCTCTTTTCTGCCCTATTTTGCGTTGCAGCTGTCACCACTCTTTGTATTCATCTCGGTGATTTTCTTCACCACAAAAATGGCCTCTAATTCCGAGATCATAGCCATCCTGTCGAGTGGTGTGAGTTTTCACCGGCTGCTCAGGCCATACATGATAGGTGCTGCTGTTATTGCCGGTATGACATTTGTAGCTGATAATTATCTTGTGCCTCCCACCAATCAGAAACGTATTGATTACACAAATAAATACGTGAGAAACAAGAAGGTGGAACAAAACACAAATATACAGTTAAAGATTTCACCGGATGTCGTGGCTTACTTTGGCCGCTTTGAAGACCGTAACAAGACAGGCTACCGTTTTTCTCTTTATGAGTTCGAGGGCAAGAGATTAGTATCACGTACCACTGCCCAGACTGCCCGCTACGATACCACCAGGATGTATCATTGGATCCTTTCCGACTATATGATACGTTCTTTCCATGGAATGGATGAAACAATTGTTCATGGCCGCACTATCGACACAATCATTCCCTTTGAGCCAAGAGATTTCATGATATCGGCCAATGACGAGGAGACGCTGACTACACCTCAACTCACGGAATATATCAATAAACAGAAAATGAGGGGTGTTGCCAATATAAAGGCCTTCGAAATTGAAAAAGAGAGCCGCATCGCATCTATAGCGGCTGCCTTTATACTCACCCTCATCGGAATGTCGCTGTCTTCACGTAAAGTGAAGGGAGGTATGGGACTTAATATAGGTATTGGCCTTGCCTTAAGTTTCAGTTATATTCTTTTCTCTACGGTCACCAGTTCATTTGCCGTGTCCGGTGCCACCACTCCTTTCATAGCAATGGAGATTCCAAATGTGATTTATATGATTATCGGTTTCTTCCTTTATTACCGGGCCTCCAAATATTGATAGCCTATCTGAAAGAATTTCTGGCGATAGTCCCAACTTTTCACCACTTCCCCATCCATTATCACAATATCTATATCTATGGGCACGTCTCCCCTTTCTCTACACTCGGTATTACGGCCCATTTCATGTTCCTTTTCCTTCAGAAGATCCTCCAACTGAAAACCGGTTCCGGAATAAAATCCTCTGATCACAGCATTTTTATAAGGCTTTCCGCTCTTCAAGGCACAGGGTGTCTCATATATTTCAGAACACTCAGTCTGCATCAGTACAGATGATTTCAACCACTGCAAGGCCTCTGCCACAAAAGCATTTCGGTCACCGCAATTTGAACCGACCGATAATGTGACTTGAATCATTTCTTAAGAGTAATTAGAGAAACTTCCGGATAAGCTGACAAAAGCCGTGAAGGCATTCCTACAGCTCCCGATCCGATATTTACATTTATAGAGGTAGGCTCTCCATTCTCATTTTCACGAGTGTAGGCTCCTCCCCATTGATCATAGCGATATTTTGCCGGCGACCACTTCCAGTTACCCAATTTTATCATTGCCTGCATGGCATGGGTATGTCCCGACAATGTGAGATCGATATTGGTATCTTTGGATATCTCCCGGTTCCAGTGTTCGGGATTATGGCTGAGAAGAAGTTTATAGGTGCTGTCGTTGCTAATACGGCTTGCTTCACCTTTAGATTTCAAAGCCAACTCAAGGTCGCCATATTTAGGGAAAGGGGGTTCACCCCAGTTCTCTACACCTATGACCAGGATACTGTCTTGACCTCGATGGATATATACGCTTTCGTTATTAAGCATCTTCCAACCCATCTTCCGCTGATAATCTTTCAGCTGTAAAAGATTACGCTCTTTTTCTGCCGGTGTGTCCCAGTCTACGTAATCTCCGTAATCATGGTTACCTAAAATGGAATATACTCCGTCTTTTGCTTTTAGTTCGGAAAGAACTCCGGTGAAGGGTATCAGTTCACTGCTTATACGGTTTACAAGGTCACCGGTGAAAACTATCAGGTCCGGGTGCAAGGAATTTACAGTATCTACCAGGTTTTTAATGAACGTGGTGTCATTCCCCCACGATCCTACATGAAGGTCGCTTAATTGCACTATCCTGTAACCGTCAAACGATTCCGGGAGTTTTTGGGAGTGAAACTCCTCGGGAGTCACCATAATATGGTGCCGTGTATAGCCGGCTCCTATCCACATCAGACCTATAAACAGGGCTCCGGCAAAAATCCCTATGATTCTCGATGGATATATCCTGCTTCTCTTTCCTCTGTATGAAAGATTGCACAGGCGGCCGAATGCTGAACAGAGCAAATAGATAAGTTTACCCGAATAAATAGTGAGAAAGGTAAAGAGCAGCCACATCACTGCCGTGATATCAGAACCGGCCTCTCTTCTTGGAAGACTTATGGCCACTATCAGTACGGCATAACACAGGGCTGCCGTGATCCAATAAATCTTTGCACCGCGCTTTCTCCACGTCTGCCTTACATCAAAAGTGATGCAGATGTCTATAATGATTGAAAAGACAAAGAGAAAGATTACCCACAATACAGGCATCCTCATGCTACTCTATTCCTCCTAAAAGAGCTTTAAGTTTATTCTTAAGCGGATTGGCATACATTGTCAGCATCATCTGCCACATATATTCTCTCTCTTCGGGCTTGATATCGTCGAGGTCTACTTTATCAAGTTGACTATTTAGATAGGCCACGGTTTCTTCCTTCTTCTCAGGAGTATATTTGGCAGCAAATCTTTCAGTGGCATGGAGTATATCAAAAGCTACGTAATTTATTTCAAATATCATATAGCTTCGGTGAATTGCCTGGTCAATCAGGCATCCCACATGATGAGCCGCACGGTTATTGTCGGGGAATTCACCTATTTCATCCAGTTTTGTATTGATTCGCGGTGTGAGTTGGAAATGCACCTTACCTTTAAACTGCAGCAAGCCTGTCTCCATTGAAAAAAGGTCGTCTCTCTGGCTCTTCTTGAAATCAGGGTTACGTCTCCTCAATAAGAATTCCCTGGCCTTCAGATAATCGTTAGGGTCGAATTCATAACTTATTGACACCGGCATAAGGTTGATTTCTTTCAGTTTCTCCATGAAACCGCCCTGACCAGCCATCGCCAGCATCTTTATCAGAGAATCCTGGGTTTTGTCGCTGCTGTCTTTTGAACGGCCCTCCCTCTGGGCGATCCATACACTCTCACGCTTATCCAGAATGCAATGATGTATATAGGCTGAAAGTTTTTTGGCTGCCAGAAGTCCCTCGCGCAGACCGGTGTTTCTTTTCACTATGAAACTTTTGTTAAGTCTCACCAGTTCCGTAATCCAGTCGAAAATCAGAAGATTATTGCCAATCGCCACTTCCGAGGTGGGTAAGCCCTTTCGGAGGTATGCCAGATTCAGGAAAGATGCATCAAGCACTATGTCGCGATGGTTGGTGATGAAAGTATAGTTGGTCGAGGGATTCAGATATTTCACGCCACCCAACGATATTCCTGAAGTTGTGGTCTTGGCAAGCATTTCCAGGAAAGGGAACATCACCTGATGCTGGAAATCGTAGGTATTGTCTATTTTAAGAAGCTCATTGATAAGTGCCGGCACATCTTGCGGAGGCATCGTATAATTAATCACGTGCAGAAAGCCCGGTTCCTTCACAAGTCGCTCCATTCTCTGGTGAAATTCAGAATCAGAGTAAGGCGCTATATCACTGAAATCGTATTCTTGTTCTTTCATAACTTTGGAAACATTGCCTGGAGCGGCAATATCACGCAAATATAACTATTTTTAGATTACCTTAATCATTATTTTTGCGGTAATCCCTCCATTTTTCTATCAGTTTAGCCATATCCTGCGGTATTTCACATTCAAAGTTCATCTCAATGCCGGTACGCGGATGCTTGAATCCCAGGGTTCTGGCATGTAAAGCCTGTCTCGGACAGGTCTCCATACAATTTGCCACAAATTGCCGGTATTTGGCGAAGGTAGTCCCCCTTAAAATCTCGTTCCCCCCATACCTTTCATCATTAAACAACGGGTGTCCCATATGTTTCATGTGCACTCGTATCTGATGAGTGCGACCGGTCTCCAGACGGCATTTCACTACCGATACATAACCGAAACTCTCTATTTCTTCGTAATGGGTCACGGCATGTTTGCCTATTCCGGGCTCTGTCATCACAGCCATCTGAAGCTTATTGCGAGGATTGCGGGCAATATCACCTGTTATTGTGCCGCTCTTTTGCGGAAACTCCCCCCAGATTACAGCCACATATTCCCGTCGGGTAGTCTTGTTGAAGAATTGTTCTCCAAGCGAGGTCTTCGCATCCGGCGTTTTTGCCACTACCAGGAGACCGCTGGTGTCTTTATCAATCCTGTGCACAAGACCCATCCTCGGGTCGTTGACATCATATTCAGGATTATCTTTGAAATGCCATGCCAGTGCATTCACCAATGTGCCGTGATAGTTACCGTGACCCGGATGCACTACCAGTCCGGCCGGTTTGTTCACCACCAGTACATCGGCATCCTCATATACAATATCGAGAGGTATCTCTTCCGCTATTATTTCAAATTCATAGCGGGGCCGGTCCATCACAATGCTCACCACATCTCCGGGCTTAACCTTGTAACTGGATTTTACCGCCTTACCGTTTACAATGATACATCCTGCGTCAGCAGCCTGTTGGATACGGTTGCGTGATGTTTTTTCCATCCTGTCTACCAGGAACTTATCCACACGCAATAAGGCTTGGCCCTTATCGGCTACAAACCGGAAATGCTCAAACATTTCACGGCCGTCCTCAGTGATATACGACGGTTCATCGGTTGCTTCTTCCTCAACTTCCGGCAGCTTGAGGCTCTCCGACTCTTCCTGAGGACCCGTCGGGTATTTTTCTTCCTCCATCATTGCACAAAAGCAGGTTCTATATCCATGAGTTCATCGTCGTACTCCTCTCCTTCTGAGGGTTCTCCCTCCCCTGCGGTGACATACTGCAGGTATTCTTCATGTTGCAGGGAATCTGAGACACGGTTGAGCTGTCCGTCATGCACTTCTACCGTGATTAAAGCGGTCACAGGCACCTTCTCCATCTTTCCTACAGTCTTTCCATTTGCGATAAGCCGTATTATTCTGTCGTTGTCGCCGGGTACCTTCACTACATTCACTTTCCGAAAACCAAGTTCCTCCAGTTTTGCCAATCCTTGCCGTAAGGAATAACCCTTCAGGGCCTCCCCCGGCTCGGTATTGTCGGCATCGATAATGTACTCTCTCGGATGCACCGCATTGATATAAAGAAAAATCTTACGTCCGGGTTTTACTTTCGAACCCGGTTTTGGAAACTGCTCTATTACATACCCGGGGTTGTAATCTTCGTTATATAAGGAATCTCGTATATCGGTGCGGAATCCTTGTTCATGAAGAGTCTTTATGGCATTTGTAAAAGACATGTTTTCCACCTCCGGCACAATCTCCGATTCACCATGGCGTGTAAAGATATTAAGGTAGAGATACACGATAATAAGCCCTATAAAAGCTACCAGACATATCACCACTATATTTGCCAGCACCGGATGCTGACGAAAATTGAATTCTTTGCTCATTCGTTTCCTGCTTTGCCGAATTTTATGCTTTCAGGCATAACCTTCCAAGTTCAAAGTTAGCGAAAATACCTCACCGCTCAAAACTTTCTCAGAGCTCAATAAACAGGGCAAAACGGGTTTGCATTATAGGATAAAAATATGTAACTTTGCACCCCAAACTATCCATGTGCCGAATGTACAGATTTTTACTTTGCCTCCCTCTGTTGCTGGCCTTATGTTCCTGCGGGGAATACAACAAGGTACTCAAAAGCAACGATGTGGCTTATAAATATGATTTCGCAAAGCGAGCATTCGACGACCGTCGCTTCAGTCAGGCGGCTACCGTGCTGGAAACTGTCTATACACCTCTCCGCGGTACTGCCGACGGTGAGGAAGCTCTTTTCCTCCTTGCTATGTCTAATTTCGAAAATAAAGACTATCTTAACTCAGGCCTTTATTTCAAAACATACTATTCACGATATCCGCGGGGAAAATTTGCTGAACTCGCTCGCTTTTATTCAGGTTACGGGTATTATCTCGACTCCCCCGACCCGCAATTAGATCAGACGCCTACTAAAAAGGCTATCGAAGAACTTCAGGGATTTATCGACTATTACCCTGAAAGCGACAGGGTGTCGATTGCACAGAATGCAATCAATGAGATGCGTGACAAACTGACTCTCAAGGAACTCCAGAATGCCCAGTTATATTACAACCTGGGAAATTTCATGGGAAATAACTATAATGCAGCAATCATAACTGCACAGAACGCACTAAAAGATTTCCCGGTTTCTAAATTCCGCGAGGATTTCGAACTCCTGATACTTAAATCAAAATTTCAGGAGGCACGTTTAAGTATCGACGAAAAAAAAGCTGAAAGATTCAGGGATGTAGTAGACGAATACTTCTCTTTCACCAACAACTATCCCGATACTAAAAACCGGCATGAAGCCGACAATATCTACGAAATAGCACGCCGGCACGCGGCAGAGTAAAATTCAGAAAAATATACATTTTAAATCAAATACAAAGTGGACTACAAGAAGACCAATGCACCGCTCAATACTGTCACCAGAGATATGATTGAGATGGCGGAACAGACCGGAAATGTATACGAGACTGTATGCATCATCGGCAAAAGAGCCAATCAGATTGCAGTGGATATGAAGAAGGAACTCGAAAAGAAATTGCAGGAATTCGCTTCTACCGACAATCTTGAAGAGGTGTCTGAAAACCGTGAACAGATTGAGATTTCCAAATTTTATGAGAAACTCCCGAAACCTACTTTGATAGCCACCCAGGAGTATCTCGAACATAAGCTCTACTTCACAAATCCCTCAAAAGAAAGAGACCATCTTGGCGATTGATTTTTATCAGTCCTCCCAAGTTTTCAAAAGTGGGAATGGCCACTCTTCATTTCTTTAATCCGGAACATGATTTGGCACTTGCAGTAGGTGCCGGACCCTATACCCCTCCGGGCGAGGTCGTGAAGCTAAGGAAAGAATTTTCGCTGTTGCCGGCTACATACGCCGCCAGCAGCGATTTTATTATGCTCCCTCCTGAAGTAAAAGAGAATGAAATCGATTCCCTAAGGTGGTATGACAAAGTGCAGGAAAAGAGTATAAGGCTTATCACCTATCAGGAGTCTGGGAATCAACTACCGGAAATTACACACGTAAGACCCTGGGGATGGGACCATGCCGTCCGGCAACAGTTCCTGAACCTTGGCATTCCTCAGAGTTTGATGCCGGATACAAAGGAAATAGAATCAATCCGACGTCTCTCCCATAGAAGGATGGCTATATCTTTCCGTAAAGAAATGGAAAATATTACGGGAAAACCTACGGCTTATTCTGACCGGGAACTCTTCTCCATATCTGAAGTGGAAGAATTCCTTAAAAGCTATCCTATCTCTTATTTCAAGGCCCCCTGGAGTTCTTCAGGACGAGGAATTGTGGTATCAGATCATATTTCTCACAAAGGTCTTCTGGAATGGGCTCATGGGGTAATCAAAAAACAAGGGAGCGTAATAGCGGAAGAAGCCTGGCCCCGTGTTTTCGATTTCGCTACCGAGTGGTGGATAGAAAACCGGAAGGCTGAGTTTATCGGGTATTCAGTGTTTCAGACTTCATCCAGAGGTAAATACCATGGCAATATAGAAGATTCCCAACCCGCTCTTATTGATATCATAAGGAGAAATGTGTCTTACTGGCATCCGGATATTCTCCAGGCTCAAAGAGAAACTTTAGATAAACTGATATCGGCAGAATACTCGGGACCCTTAGGGATTGATATGTTTGTAGATACTATGGGCAATATCAATACCTGTGTGGAAATAAATCTCAGGCTCACAATGGGATTTATCGCAATTGAGAAGGGAAGGGAGAGATTACAAACCAAACCGGTTAGCAAGAGAAGTCTTTAATAATAAAAATGTAAAGTATGAAAGTGGCAATAGTTGGCAACGGCAATGTGGCCTCTCATCTGTTTCAGGCTTTAAGAGATAAGATAGAGACGGTACTTGTAAATTCACGCACACTTGAAGGGTTTCCACCGGATGCCGACATTGTTCTTATAAGTGTCTCTGATAATGCCATAGAAGAAGTATTCTCCCGCTTACCTCACACGGCTGCTGTCATGGCTCATACCGCCGGATCTGTGCCGATGGATGTTCTTAATAAAAATGTAGCCGGATACGGAGTGTTTTATCCTCTACAGACCTTTACAAAAGGAGTGGAGCTAAATTATCGTGAGATTCCGGTTTTCATAGAAGGGAATTCTCAAGAAACCGTGGAAAGATTGAAGGCACTGGCATCTCTCTTTTCTGACAATGTAAAGGAAGCAGATTCCGAAGCCCGGAAGAAGTTGCATCTTGCATCCGTCTTTGCCTGTAATTTCAGCAATGCTCTGGCGGGTATATCCCAGGAAATCCTGAAAGAAAGTGCCTTGGATTTTAAGGACTTATTGCCTCTTATGAAGCAGACAATAAATAAACTTGCAAGTCTCTCTGCCACAGAGGCACAGACGGGCCCTGCCGTGCGTGGAGATACCAAGGTGATGAATGCTCATCTTAAGATGCTGGAAGACAAACCACTATTTCAGGAAATTTATACCCTCCTTTCCGATTATATTTCTGATACCAAGAAAAAAGAAAGATTATAACTTCCGCTAACTGCGGTGCCAAATAATAACAATCATGAAAATCCTTCTCGCAAGCAAATCTCCAAGACGTCGCGAAATACTTAATCTGCTTAAGATTCCATATACCGTAGTCACTATCGAAGGTTTGGATGAAAGTTATCCCTCTGATCTGGAAGCCGACAATGTATCGGAATATATATCCAATAAAAAAGCGGATGCCTTCTTAGGTATATTACAAGATGATGAACTTCTCATCACAGCCGATACTGTGGTGATATGCGATGGTAAGATTCTGGGGAAACCGAAAGATGCCGATGATGCCTGCAAAATGCTCCGGTTTCTCTCCGGAAAAACTCACAAGGTCACCACGGGAGTTACTGTAGTCACTAAAGAGAAAAGAGAGTCTTTCTCTTCGGAATCCCTGGTAAAATTTGCGGACCTCACTGAAAGTGAGATCCGCTATTATGTGGATACCTATCATCCTCTCGACAAGGCCGGAGCCTATGGCATTCAGGAATGGATAGGAGCCGTGGCTGTGGCAAAAATCGACGGTAGTTTTTATAATGTTATGGGGTTACCGGTCCACCGTCTTTATCAGGTTCTCAAAGAGTTCCCGATACATTTGCTATAATTATTTTCTCACGCTTTTTCAGGTTCTGCGCCTGTCACCTCATTTACAGCATTGTCGAAACGGTTGCGTGCTTCCCAGCCAAGTGCTGAAGCACCGAGCACTGCTGCATCGCTTTCCTTGAGCTCGGATAGCAGTATCTTGGTCTTACCTTTAAATACCGGCATCAGCGACCTGTCGAATGCTTCCTGAAGAGGTTTCATAAGGAGTTCACCACTCTTTGCCAGACCGCCGAAGAGGATGATGGCCTGAGGGGAAGTGAATGTCACCATATCGGCAAACGCCTCGCCGAGGATAGTACCGGTATAATTGAAGATTTCCTTGGCCATCTTGTCACCGGCAACTGCTGCATCATATACATCTTTTGATGTGATATCTTCTATCTGAAGATTACGCAGAGTGGAGGGTTCAGTCCTCACCTCAAGGAATTCACGTGCTGTACGGGCAACTCCTGTGGCACTGCAATAAGCTTCCAGACACCCTGTCCGACCGCAACCGCACATACGTCCGTTGTTACGCTTCATGATGAGGTGACCGAGTTCTCCGGCAAATCCGTCATGGCCATACACAAGTTGTCCATTCACTACAATACCGGAACCTACACCTGTGCCAAGTGTGATCATTATGAAATCTTTCATTCCTCTGGCAGCGCCATAAGTCATTTCACCAAGGGCTGCAGCATTGGCGTCATTTGTCACAGCCACCGGAATGCCTCCGAAAGCCTTGCTGACTTTTTCTGCAAGCGGAATAATCGGACCCCATGGAAGGTTTGGCGGATTAAGAATCTCTCCGGTGTAATAATTGGCGTTGGGAGCACCTATACCGATTCCCTGGATTTTATCTTCTGCGTCATTCTTTTCCAGAAGTCTCTGCACTCCGTCGTGAAGTTCCTTTACATAATCATCGAAATTGGTGTGCTTTTTTGTCTTGATTGAATCAGAAGCAATCACCTGTCCACGTGCATCGACAATTCCGAACACTGTGTTGGTACCGCCTATATCGATACCAAGTACATAGGGTTTTAGCATGGTTATTCTATTTTTTAGGTATAATCTACCACAAATTTAATTGATTTTTTGGAAAAAAGTATCTGTGTATAAAATAAAAAAGACGGTTCCCGATGCGAGAACCGTCCATTTTGTCAATATCTTGTTTAGATATCTTGTCAATTTATCAGATAAGGGGAAATTACTTTATCACCATCTTCTTGCCGTTGATGATATAGATGCCGGGAGCCATGTTGTTGCGGTTAACGCGTACACCTTGGAGGTTGTAAATTACCTCTTCACCATTAGCGTTAACACCTACAGCCTTAATACCCAGAGCAGCATCAGTAGCAGCCATATCGGTATTGAAGTTCACGTAGAAGCTGTAAGTGCCCGGTGCTATCAGCCAAGCATTTGAATTCTTAAAGAATGCATTGCCAGTGGTAGGACTGAATGGTGCATCACCTTCTTCCGGACCAATCCTGTTAGCATTGATAAGGTCCCAACTTCCAAGTTGGCTTGTAAAAGCGAAGTAAGAATTTCCGTTACCTGAATCACTCAGTTCAACATTTTCAATGTAATAGATTCCCGGTTCACAGAGGGACATTTCTTTTCCCTCATTTTCACCCCAAGCGGGTATATTACCAATTAAGTATAACTGAGCCGGAGCAGCACCGGGTTCATCAGGTACAACAGGAGGCAGAGGTTCACCTACAGGATCACCGGTTACAGTCACTGTGAGAGCATCCAGGTCAACTATTACAGTAGGATTTGAAACAGAAGCACAGTTAGCAAACAATATATCTCCTGAATCCCCATTCTGAAGGTTATAAGCTTGTCCAAGAACTAAATCTACTTTATTTTCTTGAGATGAACCAAGGTTGTATTCACCATTCCAGCTTCCATCATTGATCTTAAATTTGCTGGCTAATGTATTACCAGTCCAAGTATAAAGGCCTGTGGATGCGTCATAAGTCATCGGGTTAGTTTCGAGTGTCCATTCTATACCGTCAACATCAGCACCGACAACATATAGTGTCACTTCAGGAGCAGGTTCAATTCCTTCCTTAGCCGGCTGATCATTTCCTACCACTGTAAGTTTAAGGGATTCAAGGTCGAATGTGAGTTCCATTTCGCCTCCCTCCCAGTTAGTAACAGTTATATTGCTTTGTGAACCGGAAACCAATGTCTGTACTCCGGGAAGATTGCTATATACTTCCATTTCACCGCCACCGTAGTTATAAATAGCCCATCCAGCGTCAGCAATTTTGAAAGAGGCTTGATTAGCCGCCATAGTAACCTTACCTGTGAAGATTTTGGAATCCCCTACTCTATTTACTACGTATTCCGGATTAGCATCCCAACCTGTAAGATCTCCTCTTATATAAAGTAAATCAGGTATGGGAATCTCAACACTTTGACCTGTAATAAGTAGTGTTGGAGCCGCCGGATTAGATACGTTTAATACGATGTGAGGATTTTCAATGTTTTCTGAAAGAGTAATATTACCAGACGAACTTCCTACTTGAAGAGTATACACTTCTCCTATTGTTAAAGTCGAACTGCCACCGAAGTTAGCTTCAGCATTACTCCATGATCCGTCATTGATTTTGAAGCCGGATATTAAGGTTCCTTGATAATCCAGAACGTATTCATCAGTGTTACTGCCGGCCGTAAAATGAGCATTGGGATCTGCTTGTGTCCAATCGTTGAAACTACCAATCAGATAATAGTCTGCATTGGCATTGAAGGCCAAACCTCCGAGTACTGCCATGCTTAGACCGAGTAAAAGTTTTTTCATAGGCTTGTTTGTATAATTAAAGGTTAGTTAATTATGCAAATTTAACTAAAAGGAACCGATTTAGTTACTAAACCGGTTCCTTTTATTTTATGTTTTAAGACATGATTCTAAGACATACCATAAACTATTCTTTGGCTAATATCATGGCTGAATAGGGAGCCAGGGTCATCTTACCTCCTGTAGTGGCTCCTAATGATCCGTCAGGAGCTATCTTGCCATCTAAAGCCACAATTTTCCAATTACCTTTCTGGATATCTACACTTTGAGGATAAGAGGCGCCATTGAGCACTACCTTGATCTCTTCCCAGGCATCTCCGTTGGAATGATTCTTCAGTGAATAGGAAATCAGATTGGGGGTCTCAGTTGAGTCTATCTCATCAAAAACAAGATTGTTGGCTATATCCTCTGCAGTTGTCATCCTGAAGGCCGGATGTGCCTTGCGGAGTGCTGTCAGACCTTTGTAATAGTCAAACTGATCGCGATAGGTATTCTTGTTTGTCCAGTCTATGGCATTGATGGAGTCAGGACGATTGTAGGAATTGTGTACACCTTTCTTGTTGCGGAACACCTCTTCGCCGGCAAACATAAATGGTGTGCCTTGTGAAGTGAATATGATGGTCTGGGCAAGTTTGGCTGCCGCCAACTGATTCTCTTCCGGCTCATCAGGCATTGAATGTTTGAGCTTGTCGGTGAGAGAAAGGTCATCATGACATGATACATAATTCACAATCATTTCAGGTGAAGTGGCATAAGGGAATTTGGAGTTATTACCCTTCGAATAATCTACCTGCGGATGGGCGGTTGCAGCCACGATACCGATTTTCACAGTTTCCTCGAGTCCCGGTTTGCCGGTAGCGAAACCACGGTCAGACGCATCTGTGTAATGACCCTTCACAGCATCACGAAGGTCGTCGGAAAATACCGCCACATTTTCCATCTTGCTTACATTCTCCTTAAGTGCTCTGCGCTCAGGCAGCAAAGGAGAATCGCCTGCTGTCCAACCCTCTCCGTATACAAAGATCGATGGATTGATCTCTTTTAACTCGGATGCCACTCTGTTCATGGTCTCTGTGTCGTGAATCGCCATAAGGTCAAACCTGAAACCATCGATATGGTATTCATCAGCCCAGTATTTCACTGAATTTACAATGAAATCCTGCATCTGTTGGAGGTCTGAGGCAGTTTCATTGCCACAACCGGAAGCATCCGAATAGCTGCCGTCTTCACGGTGACGATAATAATATCCGGGCGCGGTGAGCGAGAAGTTGCTGCCGTCGTTTTCTGCCGTATGGTTGTAAACCACATCCATTATCACACCTATGCCGTTGTCATGAAGAGTCTTTATCATCTCTTTCATTTCGGCCACCCTCACAGCGGGATTCTCCGGATTGGTAGAATATGAACCTTCCGGTGCATTATAGTTTTGAGGGTCATAGCCCCAGTTGTAGACATTTTCCTGGAGATTAGCTTCATCCACAGAGTTATAGTCGTAGCTGGGCAGTATATGTACATGGGTGATTCCAAGTTCTTTCAGGTGGTCGATTCCGGTGCTTTGGCCTTGGGGAGATTTTGTCCCCTCTTCGGTAAGTGCCAGGAACTTTCCCTTATTGGTGATACCGGAAGTTGGATGCATCGAAAGGTCGCGATGGTGCATCTCATATACTATTACGTCTGAGAAATTGTCAACTTGCGGTCCCTTGTCTTCCGACCATCCTTCGGGGTTAGTAGCGGCGAAATCAATTATTGCTCCTCTTTTACCGTTTACACCCACAGCCTTTGCCCAAACACCGGGAGTTTCATTCAGCCACTTTCCGTCGTATTTTACTTGGAAAGTATAGAATTTACCGTAAAGTTGTTCGGGTACCGAAGCAGTCCACGTACCATTATCCGGATGGCGTTGCATCTGTAATGTTTCGATGGGATTACCCCCTTTACCGTTATTGTAAATCTTTACCAACACTTCCTGGGCTTCAGGACTCCAGAGTCTCCAGTGAGTACCGGTATCGTTGACAGTGAGTTCAAGGTCACTGCCGGAATATGTAGGATAGTTTTTAAACTTGGCGTCGAAATTGCTTTGAGCCGATGCTGCCATGGAGCCCATGGCCAAAAGGGTGGCGATTGCCATTGTCTTGAATTTCATGGATTGTTTTGTTTTTGCAAAAATAAATAAGTATCTATTTCCAAAACAAGAAAAAGACAAATTTCAGTCACGAAATTGCAAAATTTTGTAAAAAATACCTTTTTGTTGCTACAAATGGCTTCCTTAAGAGTTTTTTTATTCCTAAAGAATGTGACTTCAAATCACAGCCTCATCTATAATTCTATCCTTCTCCACTAAAGGGTTTCAGAGTTTTTCTATCTTTTTGATAATTCGTAGTTATTGAAAAAAAGAAGAAAAAATTTGGATTTTGTGGATTCTATCTGTAATTTTGCAACAAAATATGTTTTACAACACAACTTTTTAACACTGTTGTTTGTTATAATGTTGTGATAAAACATAGAGAGAAGTAACGTCTGTGAGTCGCCTTGGTGGCGCGTAAACAGACTATGTGGAACTAAAACATTTTATTGTGAAGTTTAAACATTTTTTCTTCTCGATGATTGCAGCCGCTTTCCTTACTTCAGCTATTTCGGTTGACGATAAGATTGAAATCGGAAAAGTTGCTCCAAAAATCGAGACCATTCAAGGAACTAACGTCGTGTATGACGCTAACTCCGAACAAAAAACCAAAGTAATCAGTTTCTGGAACCCGAATAAACCGGCATCCAGAATAGCAAACAGAAACCTTAGCCTGAAATACGGCCAGGATTCTTCAGAAAACGTTGAGTTCATAAGCATCTGCACAGATTCTGATGAAAGATTAATGAATGAAATCATTAAACTCGACGGCGTAAAATCAGATATCAATTATTCCTACAACCAGATTTCACCCAACGTGTTCAAAACCTATGGAACGGATGTAAATCCAAGAGCTTTCAAAATCTCTCCACAGGGCGTGATCACTGAGATTATCTGAAAAGAATCATCTCTCGGATAATCCTCCGAAATCAGGATATAAAATCAGAGGCCCGGCTGACATCAGCCGGACCTCTTCTATTTTTATATAGGATTTAACTTGACTATTCATTCACAAATATCAATTCATCACCTTTGCGGTCAATCTTGATAGGCTTGTCACGGTTCACTTTCTGTGCAAGTATATCTTTCGACAACTGGTTGAGAACCATTCTCTGAATGGTACGCTTCACAGGACGTGCACCGAATTCAGGATCATAACCATCTTCTGCCAGAAGTTCAAGAGCCGGTTTTGTAACCTCCAAAGTAACACCATTGGAAGCCAGCATCTTCTGAACACCCTTCACCTGGAGGTCAACTATTTCCTGGATCTCCTTCTTATCGAGCGGTGTGAAGAGCACTATTTCATCTATACGGTTGAGGAATTCCGGACGGATCTTCATTTTCAGCAGGTCCATCACATCCTGTTTACTCTTATAGATCACCTCTTCTCTCTCGCCCTCCTTCATATTCGCGAAGTTCTCACGGATTATGTTGGATCCCTCGTTAGAGGTCATAATGATGATAGTGTTCTTGAAGTTGATGAAACGTCCCTTGTTATCTGTTAGACGGCCGTCATCAAGCACCTGCAGAAGGATATTGAATACATCGGGATTGGCTTTCTCGATCTCATCGAAGAGCACTACACTGTAAGGTTTACGACGCACAGCCTCTGTGAGCTGACCACCCTCTTCATAACCCACATATCCCGGAGGCGCTCCAACCAGACGAGATACGGAATGTTTCTCCATATACTCCGACATATCGATACGGGTCATCATATCCTCATCGTCGAAAAGATATTCGGCAAGGGCTTTTGCAAGTTCAGTCTTACCAACACCGGTGGTGCCGAGGAATATGAAACTTCCTATAGGACGGCGCGGGTCGTTAAGGCCTGCACGTGAACGACGCACGGCATCGCTTACAGCCTTGATGGCATCTTCCTGGCCGATGACACGGTGGTGAAGCTCTTCCTCAAGGTGAAGAAGTTTTTCCTTCTCGCTCTGTGCCATTTTCTTTACAGGTATACCGGTCCAACGACTTACGATTTCAGCGATATCCTCGGCATCTACCTCCTCCTTGATCAAGGCACCTTCTCCCTGCATCTGATGAAGTTTCTCCTGGAATTGCTTTATTTCCTCCTCTTTCTGTTTGATTTTGCTATAACGGATTTCAGCCACCTTGGCATAGTCGCCCTCTCTTTCGGCTCTTTCAGCCTCATGATTAAGTTGCTCTATGTCAATTTTGTTCTGCTGAATCTTATTGATTTCCTCCTTTTCAGCCTTCCATTTGGCGAGAAGTGATTTTTCAGTGTCACGCAGATTGGCAAGATCTTCGTCAATCTCCTTGATCTTATAGTCATCGCCTTCCCTCTTTATGGCTTCGCGTTCTATCTCAAGTTGCTTGATCTTACGTGATGCCTCATCGAGAGCCTGAGGCATGGAGTCCATTTCAAGTCTCAGTTTAGAAGCAGCCTCATCTATCAGGTCTATAGCCTTGTCAGGCAGGAAACGGTCGGTGATATACCTAACTGACAATTGAACTGCCGCGATAATGGCTTCATCCATGATACGCACCTTATGGTGGTTCTCGTACCTCTCTTTAAGACCTCTGAGAATGGAAATTGCAGCCAGTTCGTCAGGTTCATCCACCATCACTTTCTGGAACCTACGCTCCAGTGCCTTGTCTTTTTCGAAATATTTCTGGTACTCATCAAGTGTGGTGGCGCCGATCGAACGGAGTTCACCGCGGGCAAGAGCAGGCTTGAGGATATTGGCGGCATCCATTGCGCCTTCTCCCTTTCCGGCACCTACCAGAGTATGTATCTCATCAATAAAGAGAATTATTTCGCCATCGCTCTGTGTCACTTCATTTACAATGGCTTTCAGACGTTCTTCAAACTCTCCTTTATACTTTGCACCGGCCACCAGAGCACCCATGTCGAGTGAATAGATCTGTTTGCTCTTCAAGTTTTCGGGTACATCTCCTCTTACTATTCTATGGGCAAGACCTTCTGCAATGGCTGTTTTTCCTGTTCCGGGTTCTCCTACCAGCATCGGGTTGTTCTTTGTACGTCTTGACAGTATCTGGAGTACACGGCGTATCTCCTCATCACGTCCGATTACAGGGTCGAGTTTGCCGTTTCTGGCACGGTCGTTGAGATTTATGGCATATTTCGAAAGAGCCTGGTAAGACTCCTCTGCGCTTTGCTGGGTCACCTTATTGCCTTTACGCAACTCATTGATGGCAGCCTTCAGGCCATCTTCTGTGATGCCGGCATCTTTAAGAATCTGGGATGCCTTGCAACGTGTCCGTAGTATACCCATCAGGATTGCTTCTACCGACACATATTCATCTCCCATTGATTTCGAGAAATCGATCGCTTTCTGCAGTGCATCGTTTGATTCACGGCTGAGAGTAACGTCACCTCCGCTCACTTTCGGCAACGATTTTATATCATTGTCGATGGCGATATTCACCGAATTGAGATTTGCTCCCAATTTCTGGAAAACGAAATTCACTATAGTCTCACTCTCCCCTATCAGGGCTTTTAAGATATGAACGGGTTCAATCAACTGCTGTCCGTTCTGTCGGGTAAGGTCGATTGCCTTCTGAATCACCTCCTGACTCTTGATGGTGAAATTATTGAAGTTCATAATGATTGTATTTCTTTTATCATTATTAACATTTCAAGTGTAAAATAGTTCTAATGAGTTTTTCCAGAAAAGACCTAAGTTCATATGTCTACATCCCTTTCAGACTGCAAACATACGAACTTAAAAAATGGCTTGCCGTACCGGCAAGCCATTCACTTTATCTGATATTATTTTATTATCAGTCTTCTTCCTGAGTCTCAGCGTATTCTTTGAGGAGTTTCTCCTGTACATCACCCGGAACAAGTTCATAAGAAGCAAACTGCATCGAGAATGAACTGCGGCCGCCGGTGATTGAACTCAAAGAAGTAGAATATGAAGACATCTCTTTCAGAGGCACCTTGGCATTGAGTTTTTCGATTCCGCTCTCAGATTCAGTACCCATGATAACGCCACGACGACCTGTGAGGTCTTTCATTACGTCGCCCATAGTATCGCCCGGAGTTAGAACCTCCACATCATATACCGGTTCAAGGATCTTCGGGTTAGCTGCCTTGAAGGCCTGAGAGAAGGCATTACGGCCTGCCAGACGGAATGATATTTCATTGGAGTCTACCGGGTGCATCTTACCGTCGTAAATCATAACTCTTACGTCACGTGCATATGAGCCGGTGAGAGGTCCTTGTTCCATACGATCCATCAGACCCTTAACAATAGCAGGGATGAAACGTGCATCTATGGCACCACCTACTATACAGTTGTAAACTACTAACTTGCCACCCCAATCCAGAGGTATTTCCTGCTTGTCACGTACATTCAGTTTGAACTCCTGACTGCCGAATTTGTATGCATCAGGTTCAGGCATACCTTCGGTATAGGGTTCGATAATTAGATGAACCTCACCAAACTGACCTGAACCACCACTCTGTTTCTTATGACGGTAATCGGCACGTGCAGCCTTGGTAATAGTTTCACGATAAGGTATCTTCGGTTCTATGAATTCGATAGGAAGTTTATCGTTATTTTCAATCCTCCATTTGAGTGTACGGAGATGGAATTCACCTTGACCCTTTACCAGTGTCTGTTTCAATTCCTTACTCTGCTCTACCAGCCAGGTGGGATCTTCCTCATGCATCCTTGTGAGGATACCCATTAGTTTTTCAGAGTCACTTTCTGAAACAGGTTTGATGGCTCTGATATATCTGGGAGCCGGGTATTTTATGAAATCAAACTGATAGTCGCATCCTTTTGCATCAAGTGTATTGCCTGTGCGTACATCCTTCAGTTTCACAGCGGCACCTATATCACCTGCATCCAGCTGGTCTACGGCATTACGGATCTGTCCTGAAACTGTGAAAATCTGTGCAAGACGTTCTTTACCTCCACGGGTTACATTCTCAAGGTCGTCTCCTGCTTTAAGTGTGCCGCTCATTACCTTGAAATAAGATACCTCACCGATATGCGGTTCTACCGAAGTCTTGAAGATAAATACGGAAAGAGGTCCGTTTGAATCCGGCTTAACGTCAACACCTGCAGTGGTCTTAACCGGCGGCATGTCATTCACAAAGGGACAAACATTGCCAAGGAACTCAAGCATCCTGCGCACGCCCATATCTTTAATGGCGCTTACGATAAATACAGGATAAATGCTGCGGTCGATCAAACCTTTACGGATACCGTCGCGCATTTCATCTTCTGAAAGATGACCTTCCTCGAAGTATTTATCCATCAGGCTCTCATCGTTTTCGGCTGCTGCCTCTACAAGAGCATTGTGGAGTTCATTAGCCTTATCCATCTGGTCGGCCGGTATGTCGCTGACGGTGGGTACTCCTCCATCGGGACCCCACTCATATTTCTTCATGAGCAGCACATCGATCATGGCATGGAAATTCGGGCCTGTCTCAATAGGATATTGCACCGGCACCACCTTGTTGCCGAAATGTTCCTTCATCTGTTCGATGAGAGCATCATAATCCACTTTTTCGCCATCCATATGGTTTAGGCAGAAGATAATCGGTTTTTTCAGCTTGTCAGTCACCCTGTATATATTCTGGGTACCTACCTCCACACCATATTCTGAATTTACTACTATCACACCGGTGTCACACACTCCCAGTGCTGTATATGTATTTCCGATAAAGTCGTCTGCTCCCGGACAATCTATTACGTTTAGTTTCTTGCCGTTGAATTCTGTATTGAATACTGTGGAAAAAACTGAATATCCATATTCCTTTTCCACGGGGAAATAGTCGGTGACTGTATTTCCTGCTTCGATTGTACCCCTGCGTTTAATCACTCCGCTCTCGAAGAGCATTGATTCCGCAAGGGTAGTCTTGCCCGACCCTTTCGAGCCTATCAGGGCAATGTTTTTGATTTCGTCGGTTTTATAAATTTTCATCTGTATTTAGATTTTAATGATTACTTTCTTACAGTGTCGAAACGTGGGTATCGCCTCGAAATTCGTTGCAATATACAAAAAATCCGCCAAGTCTTTCGACCCGGCGGATATGTTAGACAACATATATTGTTTAGAACCAACGAGTGTAGGCGAAGTCCATTCTATGGGGCAGATCCGCATTTTTCGGATACATCCTTAATGAATAACGGAACGCTCCTACATGCTCCAGTTTATGGTTGTATTCAAATGTATAGATATCACCTTCATGACTTACTGCCTTGAATGGTATGGTACCCATGAATTCTGACTGACCGTCTATGTCGCGGTATCTTACAAGTTCGATACCGATAGCATCGCCGAGACCCTTAGTATCCACCACTACTTTGATGAATACCTTGTCGCCTGAACTCTTGGCTGCACCTGCAGGTGTCTGTGTTTCATTAGCCTCTACGCTAAGAATCTGCACATCATTCCATTTTGATGCCACATTTTCTTTCCAGGCAACTATTTCACGAGCCTTTGCAAAGTCGTTCTTTTTCAGTTTCTCTGCACGTTTTGCTTCCGGCACATAGAGACGTGAAATATAGTCGTCGAGCTGGCGCTTCATTGTGAAATGAGGAGCGATGTGACCGATACTTCTCTTGATTCTGTCTATCCATTCAGGACTGTATCCCTTGTAATTCTTCTTGAAATAGAGAGGTACAATCTCGTTTTCAAGCATAGAGTAAATGGTAGCGGCGTCAAGACGGTCTTGCTGAGCCTGATCGGTATAAGTACGTTTTTCAGTGAGGGCCCAACCGGCAAGTTCATCAAACTTGTAGCCTTCATACCACCATCCGTCGAGCACTGAGAAGTTGAGCACACCATTCATCTCAGCCTTTTCACCCGATGTACCGGATGCTTCAAGAGGACGGGTAGGAGTGTTGAGCCAGATATCTACACCTGATACAAGGCGTTTGGCCACTATCATGTTATAGTCTTCCAGGAAGATGATCTTACCAAGGAACTGAGGCATTCTTGAGATCTCAACGATTCTCTTGATAAGGCCCTGGCCTGCACCGTCAGCAGGGTGTGCCTTTCCGGAGAAGATGAACTGTACCGGATATTGATCGTTGTTTACAATCTTTGCAAGACGGTCGAGGTCAGTGAAGAGAAGGTGGGCACGCTTGTATGTGGCAAATCTTCTTGCGAAACCAATGATAAGTGCATTGGGATTTATCTTTTCAAGAATGCTTACCACAGCACCCGGATCACCCTGATTCTTAAGCCATTTTTCCTTGAAGTCACCCTTTACGAAGTCGATGAATTTATGCTTCAGGGTCATTCTCATGTTCCAGATTTCTTCATCCGGCACATTGAAGATACCTTTCCAGGCCTCGGGATTGCTCTGGTCGTAGAACAGCTGGTCGCCCAGATATTTAGCATAGAAGGCTTTCCATTCTGAAGCAGCCCAGGTAGGCATGTGCACACCGTTGGTGACATAAGTAACATGGCTTTCATCAGGTCCGTAGCCTTTCCATACACCGGCAAACATCTTCTTTGAAACCTCGCCGTGCAGCCAGCTCACACCGTTGGCTTCCTGACATGTGTTGAGCGCAAATACACTCATTGAGAATTTCTCCGGAGTGTCGGGATTCTCACGGCCCATGTTCATAAGGTCAGTCCATGAGATGCCTAATTTGGCTGGGTATTCACCCAGGTATTTTCCAAGCAGACTCTCTTCGAAATAGTCGTGGCCTGCGGGCACCGGAGTGTGAACGGTATAGAGTGAACTTGCACGTACCACCTCAAGGGCTACATTGAAGGGCAGATGGTCGTTCTGTACATAGTCTACAAGGCGCTGGAGGTTCAGCAATGCTGCATGACCTTCATTAGCATGGTAGATATCAGTCTTGATGCCAAGGCGATTGAGCATATAGATACCGCCGATACCGAGCAGATATTCCTGTTTCATACGGTTTTCCCAGTCACCGCCATAAAGTTTGTGGGTGATCGGACGGTCGTATTCCGAGTTCATATCAAAGTCAGTGTCGAGCAGATAAAGTTTCATCCTACCCACATTCACACGCCATACGTGGCAATAGATGATACGGCCGGGGTATGGTACCTCGAGGATCATAGGCTGACCATCTTCACCCATCACCTGTTCGATGGGAAGCTGCTCAAAGTTCTGTGGTTCGTAATTTGCCACCTGCTGGCCATCGATTGAAAGGGATTGTGCGAAATATCCATATCTGTAGAGGAAACCTACAGCTGTCATTCTTACCTTGCTGTCTGAAGCCTGCTTGATATAGTCACCGGCCAATACCCCAAGACCGCCGGAATATATCTTAAGACAGTTGCAGAGACCATACTCCATTGAGAAATATGATACAGAGGGAATGTCTGTACGCATCTTTTCTCCCATATATTCCTTGAAGTCGGCATATACTTTCTTGATTCTCTCCATCATCGCTGAGTCTTTCATCACCTCATTGAGACGGGTAGCGCTGATCTTCTGAAGAAGCATCACCGGATTCTCACCCACTGCTCTCCAGATTTTCGGGTCGAGGTCATGGAAAAGTTTCTTACCTTCACTGTTCCATACCCACCATAGATTTTTCGATAGCTCCTCAAGGGCTGAAAGCTCTTTGGGGAGTTTCGCACTTACAGTAAGACTACGCCATACGGGCTCATTTGTGTTACTTACCTGCAATTTCATATGTTTCTATTTTAGATAAAATACGTTTTAAAGTCTTTGGTTTCTTCTTTCGTCGGCTATTTTAAATGCCTCGAAATAGAAATCAATAAAATATTTCCAGTCTGCCTTCTCAGCTGTGGCTAAGGCCGCTTCCTTAGAGTGTGCCCTTGCCTCTTTTGAAGACATCATATATTGTTTAAGTTCAACTGCAATTTCCCTGGCAGCTTCATGATAATTGGAATCGGTGCGTGGCACCACTTCTACTCCCGATGCTGCAATCGAGTCGGTGGTATTCTCCAATATCCATTGTCCGAAACCGCTCTTGTCGCTTGTAATAGTCGGAATACCGAATGCTATACTTTCAAGTGGAGTGTAACCCCACGGTTCATAGTATGAGGGGAAAACAGTGATATCAATGGCCGGAAGAAGGTCGTAATATGAGATGTTGACTATTCCGTCATTACCGTCAAGATAGCAAGGAATGTATATCACATTTACTTTTCTTCCTATCGCCTTCTCTCTTTCAAGGGTATCAATCCTCCGGGCTACGGAATCGGAATCCATGTTATGGAGATGATGAGTGATATAGTCGGTTTCTCCAAGACTCATATCGGCATAGGCTACCCATGCCGGAACAAGCACCAAGGCAAGAATATCTTTTTCAGGTGCCTGGCTTTCGAGTTGTGCCAAGGCATCAAGATATATGTCAAGACCTTTATTGCGATATTCATTACGACCTGATGTAGCTGCTATCAACACATCATCCGCAAATTTTCTACCTTTCAGTTTTTCTGCTATCTCCAGAATTTTGGCTCTGCCGGCCTTCCTAAGGGCTGAATACTTCTTCTGGCCCGGCACAAATCCGGGTTCGAATCCGTTAGGGGTCACTGCCTGAGGACGGATGTCAAGAAGTTTAGCTGCCTCTCTGGCTGTCAGTTCACTCACTGCTGTGAAACAGTCGGCCATTTTTGCTGCTGTCTTTTCAAGGCTATGCTTAGCCTCCATGTTTAGTTCACGCGACATCTGATCGCCGTCATAACCATCGAAATAATCGTACAACGGTTTACCGTTGCCACAAATGCTTCTTCCGATGCTTGTGGCATGAGTGGTGAACAGTGTGGCTGCCTCGGGCATGATCATCCGGAGGTAAAGAAGACCCATACCGGTGGTCCATTCGTTGAAATGGCCGAACACTTCTTTGGAATCTATACCGAGATGCTCAGCAAGTTCTCTTATCACAACCGCTGAGGCCACTGCAAAAGCGCAGCCTTCCCGATAGTCTCCATATTCATGCATTGAATCAACCCCGAATTTCTCCCACATAGTGGCAAAAATGGAGTCAAGATGGGGATATACACCATCAAATTTTACAAGAATCACCTGGGGTGAACCCGGAATGTTCCATCTTCCACATCTCACGGAAATATTGAAATCCGTGATCTTTTTCTTACTGAAATTTTTGAAGAGGGTTTTTGTTTCTTTGAAACTGGGCGATGGATTTTCAGTGTTCCAAACATCCGGCCCTATAAATACTAAGCTTTCGCTATATGCTTCCTGCAGTACCTTTGCTTTGGTGGATAATACGGTATAAATACCGCCTATTTTGTTGCATACTTCCCAACTTGTCTCAGCCAGGAGTCCTATCTTTTGAGGTGCAACGGAATTTCCGTTTCGCTTCATTTTGTCCTAAAGTTACACCGCAAAATTACTGAAAATTCGGTCATAAAGCAAAAACACTCCCAAAAATCCTTTTGGAAGTGTTCTTTTAACATTTCTTTTACCCCTCTTGAGGCAAATGAGTAGTATTTCTCAGCTCTACTTATTATTTACTGTTCAATACTTATTACTTAAGTAACCCACTTATATTTAAGTAACTTACTTATTGTTTATTGTTTAATACTTATTGTTTAAGTATACTTATTACTTAAGTAACTTACTTATTGTTTACTGTTTAATACTTATTGTTTAAACTCAGTCTCTACTCAATCCCACAAACCTCAGGATGAAGAGGAAGAGATTGATGAAATCGAGATAAAGATTGAGAGCACCCATGGTGGCTAACTTGTCGGCAAGTTGCGGCTCAAGGTTAGCGGCTGAAAGCCTTTTAACCATCTGGGTATCCCAGGCTGTAAGACCGGTAAACAATAGCACTCCAACTATGGATATCACCCATTCAAGTCCACTGCTTTTCAAGAAGATATTTACCACAATCGCTATTATCAGACCAAACAGGGCCATGATCATGTAAGTGCCGAATTTGCTTAAGTCTGTTTTGGTGAAATAGCCATAAATTGACATGGCACCAAACGTTCCGGCGGTTATGAAGAATGTATAGACTATTGTGCCCAGACGATATACATAGAAGATCGGGGCAAGCCAAACACCCATTGCTGCTGCGAATACGCAGAAAAGCACAAGGCATGTGGTGGTGGACATTCTTGTAAGACGGGCCGGAAGTATAAAGGCCATTGCAAGCATTCCTATGAATATTCCCCAGAAAACTATCTGATTGCTAAAAAAGAAACTCATGGCTGCCGGGCTCGAGGCTACTCCAAGAGCACAAAAGGCTGATATGAGCATTCCCACAAACATACGCACATACACTCTCTTCATCACAGAGTTGGTCTGTGTAGTTACGGCGTTGCTCCCATAATAGGGCGGCGGTGTCATGTTTTGATTCCTATATTCCATATTTTGTAGGTTGTGCGCTTCATCTCTTTTTATTCTTGCAATGAAGCGCAGATGTTAGATTTCTTTACTTTTTCTATTTAGACAACAAAAACCGTGCCGAGTTTATTGTCTGATATGTCGGTTTTTTCACATTCTTTCAGGCATCTCTATGCCCAACAACCCTGCTGCTCTTTTCAATACTTTGCCTACTTCCCGAGAAAGCACAAGTCTGAGCACTTTCACCTTAGGATCTTCCTCTTTCAGGATGGAGTAATCGTGATAAAACTGATTGTACTCTTTGGCAAGGTCATAGCAATAATTGGCTATCAAGGCGGGTGAATAGTTGTCGCCTGCTTCTTTCACCACATTCGGGAAGTCAGCCAGTTTCTGTATCAAAGCTGATTCCTTCTCATTCGGCTTTACATCTCCCGGCACCTCTTCCGGAAGTTCTTCGGCTCGACGTATCACCGATTGTATGCGGGCATAGGTGTATTGGAGGAATGGGCCTGTATTGCCATTGAAATCAATAGATTCCTTTGGATTGAAAAGCATATTCTTTTTGGGATCGACCTTCAGCAGGAAATATTTCAAGGCTCCCAGACCTACCATTCTGGCCACCTCCTCTGCTTCTTCTTCGGGCATATCGGCAAACCTTTCTGCCGAGGCTTCCTTGGCCGAACCTATCATTTTATCTATCAGGTCGTCGGCATCCACCACTGTGCCTTCCCGCGATTTCATCTTTCCCTCGGGAAGCTCCACCATTCCATATGAGAAATGCACAAGATCCTTACCCCAGGCAAATCCAAGCTTATCCAGAATCAAGGATAGCACCTGGAAATGATAGTTCTGCTCATTGCCCACTACATACACCATCTTATCGATAGGATAATCCTGATAGCGGAGTTTTGCGGTGCCGATATCCTGAGTCATATATACTGATGTGCCGTCGCTACGGAGCAAGAGCTTATGATCCAATCCGTCAGGAGTAAGGTCAGCCCATACCGAACCATCCTCCTTTCTGTACATTATTCCCGACTCTATTCCTCCCAACACCAGGTCTTTACCTTCCAGATAGGTATCTGATTCATAATAAATCTTATCGAAGTCTACTCCAAGACGCTTATATGTCTGATCGAAACCCTCGTACACCCAGCCATTCATTGTCTGCCACAGTTCCCTCACTTCCGGGTCTCCGGCTTCCCATTTCCTCAGCATTTCTCTGGCTTCACTCATCAATGTAGAGGCTGCCTCGGCCTCCTCCTGGGTCATTCCATCTGCCATAAGTTGTTTCAGTTCATCCTTGTAGTGTTTGTCAAACTCTACATAGAAATCACCGATCAGATGGTCACCTTTCTTTCCGCTGCTTTGCGGCGTCACCCCTTCTCCCCATTTCTGCCATGCCAGCATTGACTTGCAGATATGAATACCCCGGTCGTTCACGATATTGGTCTTCACCACTTTGTTTCCGTTTGCCTTAAGTATCTGTGCCAAGGAATATCCAAGCAGATTGTTCCTCACATGGCCAAGGTGAAGTGGCTTGTTGGTATTGGGCGAAGAATACTCTACCATTACCAGTTTAGATTCCGGTGTGGCTTCTTTAATTCCGAAATCCTTTGCTTTGGCAATATCGTTGAGCACTCCGGTCCAGAACGCCGGACTGATGGTGATGTTGAGAAATCCCTTCACCACATTGAATTTTTCCACAGCCGCCACATTTTCTTCGAGCCAACTGCCGATTTCTGTGGCCGTTTCTTCAGGTTTTTTATGTGATACCTTTAGAAACGGGAAAACCACCACGGTTAGATTTCCTTCGAATTCTTTCCGAGTGGCCTGTGGTACAATATCTTGGGGATTTACCTCCGCTCCATACAATGCCTTCAAGGCTTTGGCTACCCCTTCTGAAATAATCGACTCTACAGTCATATTTTCTAATTTCTATTTTTTATGCAAAGAAAGGAGCGCTCCGGTTTCGCCGCGAACGCTCCTCTGTTTTGTTCCCCGTGGATTATTTGCCAAGTTCTGCGGCCGGTTTGAATTTCACAGTCTTGCGGGCAGCAATTGTGATTTTCTCTTTTGTCTGCGGGTTGATACCGCTTCTTTCCGGCTTGCTGATCATAGAGAATGTACCGAAGCCGATAAGTTTTACTGTATCATCATTGGCAAGGGCCTGCTCGATTGATTCTAAACATGCGTCAAGAGCTGCTTTTGCTGCTACCTTGTTGAGACCGGCTTTTGCAGCGATTTCATTGATGAGATCTCCTTTATTCATTGTATGGTATTTTTAAATTTCCTACAAAGTTAGTATTTTATTGTAAATTTAAAATATTTTTTCAATAAAAATTTTCACAAATTCTTAATTTTTAGGATTTTTCAATTTTTCATTAACTTTGTTCATATGTTTCTAATACAAGATACTTTGGTCTCTCAAGACCTTATAGAACGCTATTTTGTTTGCGATTTAAAAGCCTGTAAAGGCCAGTGCTGCATCGATGGCGACGCCGGAGCACCTATTTCATTGGAGGAGAAAGAAATGATCGACCGTAATATGGATCAGATTCTTCCGCTTCTCACTCCCGGAGGACAAAAAGCCATTTCCGAAGATGGTTCGGCATACTATGATGCCGACGGCGATCTGGTCACAACTCTGGTGGAGGGTTCAAACTGCGCTTTCACTACTTTCGATTCAGAAGGTATATGCCTTTGTGCCCTGGAAAAGGGATGCCGCGAGGGTAAGTTACCTCATCTTAAGCCCTCTTCCTGTTTCCTTTATCCTGTGAGGCTGAGCAAAGTCGGGAATATGACCGCTGTCAATCTTCATCGATGGAAAATTTGTGCCCCGGCTGAGAAAAATGGCAAAAAATTGGGTGTAAGGGCATATGAGTTCCTCAAAGGTCCACTTGTGAGGAGATTCGGTCAGGAATGGTACGACGAACTGGAAAGAGTGGCTAAAGAATGGCTGCGACACAACCGGGAATAGTAAAGCCTTATCTTCTTTTTGCAGTACGCGGAAAATTTGTAACACTTTAAAGAATAGGAGACACGAGCCTGAGCAACGACTCCAGGAAACGGTGGCCCAATGGCCTTTTCTTCCATTTTTCCTTCTGCAATTTCTCGCAGTCTTTCATGTCTGAATAAAAGATGTCGCGCATGCGGGCATTGAGCTCGGCATCGTGAATGAAAAGGTTACATTCAAAATTGTTTTCAAAACTTCTGAAATCGAAGTTTGTGGAACCGGCAGTCACCAGATCATCATCAATCACCATCGACTTTGCATGGAGCATCCCGGGCTTATAGAGATATATCTTTATTCCTGCAGCCAGACTCTGAGAGATGTAGGAGAATGACGCATAATGCAAAAGCATACTGTCGGTTTTGGCAGGCATCATTATCCTCACGTCTATATTGGCAAGTGCAGCCGCCTGAAGAGCATTGAACAAGGCATCTGTAGGCAGGAAGTAAGGAGTCTGTATCCAAATCAGTCTTTTGGCACTTGTAATCGCTTTCAGAAACATCAGGGAGAGATTATCCCAGGTACTTATAGGGCCTCCGGTCACAAGTTGTATCCCTTTCTTGTTCCGGATAAGATCCTGCCTTGGCGGCAACGCCGGGAAATAGGGCTCTTTCTTCCGGAAATTCCAGTCCACAAGAAAACTGTGTAACAGCGACTCTACAATATCTCCCCTCACCCTGAAATGAGTATCGCGCCACAACTCTTTGTTCTTTCCGTTGCCATACGCATACCGGTCGGCGATGTTCATTCCCCCTATATATCCGGTCCTGCCGTCTATCACCACTATCTTCCTATGGTTGCGCCAGTTGATTCGGTTGGCAAACTGAGGGAAATTTACCCTGAAGAAAGGGTGAACCTCTATACCGGAGTCTTTCATCTTCTTGAAAAAGCTGTTGCTGGCTGAAAAACTTCCCACATGATCATAGATCACCTTTACTTCTACGCCTTCCCTCGCTTTTCGTTCAAGGATGCCGGCTATCTCCTGCCCTATCTTATCATCTAAAAATATATAGTATTGGAGGTAAATCGAACTCTTTGCTGCCTCAAGGTCTTTCTTCAGGGTTTCAAACTTTGTGGCACCATCAGTGATTATCTCCACTTCATTATTGCATGTAAGAGGGTAACCACATACCTGCGAAGCCAGAATCACAAGATTTTTCTGCTCCTTCCGCATATCCGTATCCTGGAGTTTTACTCCGTACGGTTCAAAAGAATGTTGGAGCCTTCTACGGTTTTTCAAGGAAAGCATTTCACCTCGAAGGCTTCGACCGAAAAACAGGTAGAATATCAGACCGATGCCGGGCAGGAAAATAAGAGCAATTACCCATGAGAGCGCACGAATTGGGTTCCGGTTCTCCTTCAGCACCACAGTCACCGAAATGATGATTATGATGAAATAGAAGCAGATAGCCAGAAATATAAACCAGGTGCTAAGATGAACGGTTTCCGGCAGTCTCATTACTAAGCGAATTTAAATAAATGCCCTCATTCCGACAAAAAACGGCACATTTAAGACCCATTTGTGCCATATAAAAAAAAGATGCACAAGGGTTGTCTTGCGCATCTTCCAAATTATAATGATATGATATGTTATTTCTCAGCGGGAGCGTCAGTCTCTTCTGCTTTAGAAGCTTCCTCTACAGGAGCCTCAGCCTTAGGTGCCTCTTCTACAGGAGCCTCAGCTTTTGGAGCTTCTTCAGCTTTCGGTGCTTCCTCAACAGGTGCTTCTGCTTTCGGTGCTTCTGCTACGGGAGCAGCTTCAGTGGAACTCTTCTTTCTGCGGCTTCTTCTTGTAGTCTTTTCTTTCTTCGCTGCTTTCTCATTGAGCATTAGTTCATTGAAGTCTACAAGTTCTATCATGGCCATCTCAGCGTTGTCACCAAGACGGTGCACTGTCTTAAGAATACGGGTGTATCCGCCCGGACGGTCGGCAACCTTCTCTGCAACCACACCGAAAAGTTCCTTCACTGCCTCTTTGTTCTGAAGGTGGCTGAAAACAAGACGACGGTTCGCCATGTTGTCAGTCTTGCATCGTGTGATCAGCGGCTCTGCATACACACGCAAGGCTTTTGCCTTTGCCAAAGTCGTGAAGATCCTCTTGTGCAGGATGAGGGAGATGGTGAGATTGCTCAATAATGCCTCACGGTGAGCCTTCTTACGACTGAGGTGGTTGAATTTTTTATTATGTCTCATCTCGGATTATTCTTTATCTAATTTATACTTTGATATGTCCATACCGAAACTCAGGTTATGGTTGGCAAGGAGTTCGTCGAGCTCTGTGAGCGACTTCCTTCCGAAATTCCTGAATTTGAGCAAGTCATTCTTATTAAATGCCACAAGCTGTGCCAATGTTTCCACTTCTGCGCTCTTCAGGCAGTTGAGGGCACGCACTGACAGATCCATGTCGGTGAGTTTGCTCTTAAGCAACTGACGCATGTGGAGCACTTCCTCGTCAAATTCGTCTACCTCATTTTCGGTGGGAGTTTCAATGGCTATCTTCTCATCGCTAAAGAGCATGAAATGATAGATCAGAATCTTGGAGGCCTCTTTGAGTGCATCCTGCGGCTGAATAGAGCCATCGGTGAGCACCTCTATCAAAAGCTTCTCATAGTCGGTCTTCTGCTCTACACGGTAATTCTCTACCGAATATTTCACATTCTTTATCGGTGTGTAGATTGAGTCGATTGCTATCACAGCAGGATCGGAATCGCCCAGTATTTCACGGTTCTCGTCTGCAGGTACCCAGCCGCGACCTTTGTTCACGGTGAATTCCATGCGGAAGCCGCTCTTGGGGTCGAGTCTGCATATCTCCAATTCCGGGTTCAAAACCTCGAAATTGCTGAGCACCTTGCCAAGGTCGCCGGCTGTCACCACGTCGGTGTTGGCCACCTCTATTACTCCCTTCTCAGTTTCCTGGTCGGGCACAAGCTGCTTGAATCTTACCTGCTTCAGATTGAGGATAATGTTTGTGACATCCTGACGCACACCGGGAATCGTGTCAAGCTCGTGGTTCACCCCATCTATCTTGATGGAACAGATGGCATAGCCGCCAAGCGACGACAATAAGATTCTACGGAGGGCATTTCCGATTGTCTGCCCATACCCCGGCTCCAAAGGTCTGAACTCAAACTTACCGAACTTATTGTCGGATTCGAGCATGATGACCTTGTCGGGTTTTTGAAATGCTAAAATTGGCATGGGTCTTTATCCTTTATTATTTAGAATACAACTCGACGATCAATTGTTCCTTGATGTTTTCAGGAATATCGGCTCTCTGGGGCATATGGAGGAATTTTCCGCCCTTCACTCTCTCATCCCATTCAATCCATGGGTATTTGCTATGATTGAAACCTGCCAAAGCATCGGCTATCACTTCGAGTGATTTGGATTTCTCTCTTACAGCCACTACATCTCCGGGTTTCACCTGGTAGGAAGGAATGTTCACTACCTTGCCATTCACTGTCACATGCTTGTGAAGCACGATCTGGCGGGCTGCCGGACGAGTGGGGGCAATTCCGAGACGATATACTACATTGTCAAGACGGCTCTCAAGCAACTGAAGGAGCACCTCACCGGTGATACCTTTTGTGCGTGCTGCTTTATCAAACAGGTTGCGGAACTGACGTTCCAATACGCCGTACATATATTTTGCCTTCTGTTTCTCACGAAGCTGAGTACCATATTCAGATACTTTTCTTCTACGGTTTTGGCCGTGTTGACCCGGCGGGAAATTCCTTTTTGCCAGAATTTTATCCTCACCGAAGATAGCTTCGCCAAATTTACGGGCGATTTTGGTCTTGGGACCTGTGTATCTTGCCATTTTCTTTTATTTAATTAAAGTGGACATCTTGTCTTTTCCTTAGTGCAGCCGCTGGCCGTGGAGAGAAAGTTTACACACAGCCAAATTTCACATTCAGAAAAGACGTTGAAGTGTCTATGGGTTAAACTCTTCTTCTTTTGGGTGGGCGACATCCGTTGTGAGGTAGCGGAGTCACGTCTACTATTTCTGTTACTTCTATGCCGGCGCCATGCACGGTTCTGATTGCGCTCTCACGGCCATTGCCCGGACCCTTCACATATGCCTTCACCTTCCTCAGGCCAAGGTCGTAGGCGGTCTTTGCACAATCCTGGGCTGCCATCTGTGCTGCATAGGGGGTGTTCTTCTTACTGCCCCTGAATCCCATCTTGCCTGCTGAACTCCAGGAGATAACCTGGCCTTCGCTATTGGCAAGACACACAATGATATTGTTGAAGGAGCTATGTACATGTAGCTGACCGTTGGCGTCAACTTTGACATTTCTCTTCTTCGCTGCGACTGTCTTTTTTGCCATACTTTAATTTTATTTAGTAGCTTTCTTCTTATTAGCAACTGTCTTCTTGCGGCCTTTGCGGGTACGGGCATTATTCTTTGTGCTCTGTCCTCTCACCGGCAGACCGATTCTGTGGCGGATACCTCTGTAGCAGCCTATGTCCATAAGGCGCTTGATGTTGAGCTGAACCTCGCTGCGAAGGTCTCCTTCCACTTTATATTCATTCTGTATCACTTCACGAACGGCGGCTGCCTCTGCATCCGTCCAATCCTGCACCTTCTTGTCAAGGTCTACGCCTGCCTTGTTCAAGATGGTCTTTGCGGCGCTACGGCCTATGCCGTAGATATAAGTGAGGGCTATCTCTCCCCTCTTGTTTTGCGGCAAATCAACGCCAACTATTCTTACTGCCATACTTTATTTCTGAATTATTTTGCAAAGGTAATGAAAATTATCCTTGGCGTTGTTTAAATTTTGGGTTCTTCTTGTTGATTACGTATAATCTACCTTTGCGGCGCACGATCTTGCAGTCGGCGCTGCGCTTCTTGATTGATGCTCTGACTTTCATATCTTGTGTTTATTTATATCTGAAGGCTATCCTTCCCTTGCTCAGATCGTAGGGGCTCATTTCCACCCTTACCTTGTCGCCGGGAAGTATCTTTATGTAATGCATCCTCATTTTGCCCGATATATGGGCTGTGATCTCGTGGCCGTTGGCTAACTCCACTTTAAACATAGCGTTGCTCAATGCCTCAAGTATCACTCCATCTTGTTCTATAGCTGCTTGTTTCGCCATATATTCTGATCAATCTGATTGGTATCTCCGCTTAATGATTTATCAATTCTATGCCTTTCTCTTTCAAGGCTTCCTCTATGTAACGGAATGTAGTCATGATTTCGTTTCCATCTTCCGTTATCACGATGGTATGCTCGTAATGGGCCGACGGTTTGCGGTCTCTGGTTCTGCATTCCCATCCGTTGTTTTCTATCACCACATTCTTGCTTCCGAGATTTATCATCGGCTCTATAGCGATGCACATACCCGGTTTCAATATCGGTCCGATGCCTCTTCTGCCGAAATTCGGAACCTCCGGCTCCTCGTGCATGCTTTTCCCGATGCCATGGCCGCACATCTCTCGCACAACACTGTATCCGGCTTTCTCGCAATAGGTCTGTATCGCATTCGATATATCACCTATCCGTTTGCCGGGTTGTGCCGCTTCTATACCTTTGTATAGGCTTTCGTAAGTGGTACGCAGCAGACGCTTGGTCTTTTCTTCAATCTCTCCCAGCCAGAAGGTGTAGCAACTGTCGCCATTGAATCCATTGAGCTCTGCTACACAGTCGGTGCCGATTATATCGCCTTCCTTCAGAACATAGCCCGACGGAAAGCCGTGCACCACTGTCTCATTCACCTCAATGCATAGAGTGCCGGGAAATCCCTGATAACCGAGGCAAGCGGGTTTACCCCCGTTGTCGAGGATAAACTCTCTTGCCACGTTGTCAAGTTTGCGGGTTGTGACTCCGGGGACCACCCATTTGGCCACTTCCCCGAGCGTGCGGCTCACAAGATCGCATGCCGCACGCATGCCTTCGATTTCCTCTGCTGTCTTGATATATATCATTAAGCCTGGATCGATTTTCTCAGTTAAAAGGCCCCGCTTCCTGTGGTACGACCTTTGATACGGCCATCTTTCATGAGCCCTTCATAGTGACGGGTCAGAAGATGTCCCTCGATTATTCTGAGTGTATCAAGTATCACACCCACCATAATCAGAAGAGATGTGCCTCCAAAGAAAGCTGCGAACTGACGGTTGAGACCTATTACATGGGCGATGGCCGGAAGTATGGCTACTATGCCAAGGAAGATGGAACCCGGAAGGGTTATTCTCGACATGATGGTGTCGAGATATTCCACCGTCGGCTTGCCGGGCTTGATACCGGGGATGAAGCCGTTGTTACGCTTCATGTCTTCTGCCATCTGGGCCGGACGTACTGTGATCGCCGTATAGAAATAGGTAAAGGCCACGATCATGATGAAGTACACAAGATTGTACCAGAATCCGTACAGATCGGTCATCGCTCCGAAGAATCCGGTATGATTTGTAGTGAATCCCACCATGGTCACAGGTATAAACATGATGGCCTGAGCAAAGATTATAGGCATTACACCGGCTGCATTCACCTTGAGAGGTATATACTGCCTTGCGCCGCCATATTGACGGTTGCCCTGGATTCTCTTTGCGTACTGTACAGGCACTTTCCTTGTGCCCTGCACAAGAAGTACTGCACCGGCTATCACTGCCACAAGGATGATGAGCTCAACAAGGAAAATCACAAGGCCACCTCCTGCTGAGTTTAGCAGGCGTCCTGTGAATTCCTGGAACACAGCTTCCGGGAATCTGGCCATGATACCGATAAGGATGATAAAGGAGATACCGTTGCCGATACCCTTCTGATCGATCCTTTCGCCAAGCCACATTATAAACATTGAACCGGCGGCCAGCACTATGGTCATGAAGAGCACGCTCCAGAAGTTCATATCTATGCTCACACCGGCTGCGCTCACCTGATATTTCAGGTTGAGAAGATAGGCCGGACCCTGCACGAGCAGAATCAGCACTGTGAGATACCGGGTGTATTGATTGAGCTTCATTCTGCCGCTCTCACCTTCTCTCTGCATCTTCTGGAATGCCGGAAGCACCATACCCAGCAACTGTATCACGATCGATGCCGTGATGTAAGGCATGATACCTAAGGCGAAGATAGAGGCCTGAGAGAAGGCACCTCCGGAGAACATGTCGAGAAGTTGCATCAGACCATCGCTGGTGAAGCTCTTCAGCGCCGCAAGATCATTGGGATTGATACCGGGCAACACTACGTAGCAGCCAAATCGGTATATGATCACCAACAAAATCGTGATGCCGAGCCTTCTGCGAAGGTCTTCAACACTCCAAATATTCTTTACTGTCTGTGTAAATCCCATGTTTTATTATTTTTTCGAGACGCTGCCGCCTGCTGCTGTGATAGCTTCTTCTGCCTTCTTTGAGAATGCATCGGCCTGCACCTCGATGGCTTTGGTCACATTGCCATTTGCCAGTACCTTCACAAGACATTTCTTGGGCACCAATCCTGCAGCACGCATGTCGTCTACTGTGATCTTGGTAAGGTTCTGGGCTTCAGCCAGAGCCTCAAGTGCATCAAGGTTGATGGCTTTGTATTCCTTGCGGTTGATATTGTTGAATCCGAATTTCGGCACCCTACGCTGCAATGGCATCTGGCCGCCCTCGAAACCTATCTTACGGCTGTAGCCTGAACGGCTCTTGGCGCCCTTATGACCTCTGGTGGATGTACCGCCGGTGCCGGCGCCCGGTCCGCGGCCCACCCTCTTGTTCTTCTTATTGCTGCCGGGTGCGGGTTTGAGATTATGTAGTTCCATGTCTTTCTAAGTATTTAAATTTTTGTCACTTCTACAAGATGATGCACTGCCTTCACCATACCTCTGATGGTGGGGCAATCCTCGTGTACCACCGTGTGGTTGAGTTTTCTCAAGCCAAGCGCATCAAGTGTCAGTTTCTGCTTCTTGGGGCAGTTGATGCGGCTCTTTATCTGTTTGATTGCTATCTGTGCCATCTCTGAAATTTTATCCTTTAAACACTTTTTCCACCGAAATACCACGGTTCTTTGCTATCTCCTGCGGGCTTCTCATTTCGCTCAGAGCTTCGATAGTAGCCTTCACAAGGTTGTGAGGGTTCGAGCTTCCTTTGCTCTTTGCAAGCACGTCTTTGATGCCGGCGCTTTCAAGCACTGCACGCATCGCACCACCGGCCTTCACTCCGGTACCTTCAGAAGCAGGCTTCAGGAATATGCGGCTTCCGCCGAATTTTGCGCTCTGCTCGTGAGGGATAGTGCCGTTGTGCACCGGTACTCTGATCAGATTCTTCTTGGCTGCTTCCACGCCCTTGGCGATGGCAGCTGTCACTTCATTGGCTTTGCCAAGGCCCCAGCCTATCACACCGTCTTCATTTCCTACTACCACGATGGCTGCAAAACTGAATGCACGTCCACCCTTGGTAACCTTGGTCACGCGGTTGATCGCTACCAGACGGTCTTTCAATTCCAAGTCGTTGGTCGACTTTACTCTATTATTTTTCTTTACCATGACTTTCTTTAAAATTTAAGACCGGCTTCGCGTGCTGCATCAGCCAATGATTTTACTCTGCCATGGAAAAGGTAACCGTTACGGTCAAACACTACCTGTGTGATACCTTTATCCATCGCTTTCTTTGCGATATCGGCGCCTACTTTGGCTGCCACTTCACTCTTGGTGCCTCCTTCGAGTCCCTTAGATGAAGATGCCACCAGTGTATGACCGGCCAAATCGTCGATTATCTGTACATAGATCCCTTTGTTGCTGCGGAAAACAGTCATACGGGGCCTTTCCGGTGTGCCGGAAATCTTGCCGCGGATCCTTGTCTTGATTTTATTTCTTCTTGCTATTTTGGATACCATAGTCTTCCTTAGTTTAATTATTTAGCGTTGGCACTCTTACCCGACTTCCTGCGGATAACTTCGCCCACAAACTTAATACCTTTTCCTTTGTAAGGTTCGGGCTTGCGCAGAGACCTTATCTTGGCACACACCTGACCCAGAAGCTGCTTGTCGGCGCTTTCCAGGATGATGAGCGGATTCTTGTTTCTCTCTGTCTTGGCCTCCACCTTCACCTCCGGCGGAAGTTTGATATAAATAGCATGTGAATAGCCTAATGAAAGGTCGAGCACCTGACCTGTGGCATTGGCTCTGTAACCTACGCCCACAAGTTCCATCTCTTTCTTGTAGCCCTGGCTCACGCCTGTCACCATATTCTGGATCAGAGCCCTGTAAAGACCGTGCATCGCGCGGTTTTCACGGCTGTCGTCAGGTCTTTTCACCTCAAGGTGATTGCCTTCCTGTTCCACTGTTATGGCAGGGTTGATTTCCTGGCTTAGTTCTCCTTTCGGACCCTTTACGGTCACTACATGGTCTTTTACCTGTACGGTTACGCCTGCAGGTATCTCAATCGGTGATTTTCCTATTCTTGACATATCGATACCTCCTCATTAATAAACGTAACACAATACTTCACCACCAATCTTACGTTCTTTAGCCTCCTTATTGGTCATCACACCCTGTGGAGTGGTGAGGATAGCTATACCGAGACCGTTGAGCACTCTGGGCATATCTTTGTAGCCTGTGTATTGGCGCAGACCCGGACGGCTTACCCTGTGGAGGTTCTTGATGGCACTTACATGGTCCACCGGATCATACTTCAGGGCTATCTTGATTGTGCCTGAAGGATGCGGACCTTCTACAAATTTGTAATTGAGGATATAACCCTGGTCATACAGTATCTTGGTTATCTCCCTTTTCATTTTCGACCCGGGAATGTCCACCACTCTGTGTCCTGCACGAATGGCATTCCTGAGCCTGGTCAAATAATCTGCAATTGGATCAGTCATTTTTTGTGATTGTTAAATTGATTCAGATTTTCCGAACAATATTTAATTCTCTCTCGTATTTCTCTGCAAGGAGTTCGTGGAAGCGGGCCGCTCACCTATCCGATTCACGGCCTGCATCCATCGGTTTCTTCATTTCTTTACCAGCTTGCTTTCTTTACGCCCGGAATAAGGCCGGCTGATGCCATCTCTCTGAATTGAATCCTGGAGATGCCAAACTGCCTCATATAGCCTTTAGGTCTGCCGGTCATCGAGCAGCGGTTGTGCAGGCGTACTTTCGACGCATTCTTGGGAAGCTTCTGAAGCTTCTTGAGGGCTTCGTAATCGATATTGCCCTCGGCATCGGCCAACGCTGCCTTCTTCAAGGCTGCCTTCTTCTCTGCATATTTGGCCACAAGCTTCTGACGCTTAACTTCGCGCGCCTTCATTGATTCTTTTGCCATAGATATCTTTTAGTTTTCACGTTTGAATGGAAGGCCGAATTTCTTCAGAAGCGCATATCCCTCCTCGTCGGTGGGTGCGGAAGTCACGAACGTGATGTTCATGCCCTGCAGCTTCGGCACATTGTCGATATTTATCTCCGGGAAGATAATCTGCTCGGTCACACCCAGCGTATAGTTGCCGCGGCCGTCAAGTTTGTTGTTGATTCCCTTGAAGTCCCTGATTCGCGGCAAAGCCACTTTCACGAGTCTTTCAAGGAATTCATACATCTTGTCGTGGCGAAGGGTCACCATGGCGCCGATCGGCATTTTCTTCCTCAGTTTGAAATTGGAGATGTCTTTCTTGGAGAGTGTGGGCACTGCTTTCTGGCCGGTGATTGCTGTGAGTTCATTGAGAGCTGTCTCGATGATCTTCTTGTCCTGGGTGGCACCGCCGAGTCCCTGGTTGATCACGATCTTCTCAAGTTTGGGCACCTGCATCACTGTGGTGTAGCCGAATTCCTTCTGGAGCTCGGGTACTATCTTCTCCTTATATTCTTTTCCAAGTGTAGTATTGCTCATCACTTAATCTCCTCTCCTGATTTCTTTGAATATCTTACTAATTTACCTGCATCATTGCGCCTGCGGCCAATTCTGGTCGGTTTCCCGGTCTTCGGGTCAAGCACATTGAGGTTGGAGATGTCCACCGGAGCCTCCATCTTCACGAGTCCGCCCTGGGGATGCTTTGCATTCGGCTTCATGCTCTTGGTCACGATGTTCACGCCTTCCACAAGTGCCTTGTGTTTCTTCACGAGCATCTCGAGCACTCTGCCGGTCTTCCCTTTGTCGTCGCCGGCGTTTACATACACGATGTCGCCCTTCTTGATATGGAATTTTGCCATTTCTTCTTCTTTTTAATTGTTTAAAGAACTTCCGGCGCGAGCGAAACAATCTTCATGTTGGTGTTACGGAGTTCGCGGGCCACCGGTCCGAAGATACGGGTGCCTCTAATCTCACCGGCATTGTTAAGCAACACGCAGGCATTGTCGTCGAAGCGGATATAACTTCCGTCGGGTCTGCGCACCTCTTTCTTGGTGCGTACCACCACTGCCTTCGATACTGTGCCTTTTTTTACGTCGCTCGACGGGATGGTGCTCTTCACTGTCACCACGATGATGTCGCCCACAGAGGCATATCTGCGGCCTGTGCCGCCGAGCACATGGATACAGAGAACCTCCTTGGCTCCGCTGTTGTCTGCTACGTTGAGTCTGGATTCGGTCTGTATCATGGTTACTTCACTTTTTCGATTATTTCAACAAGTCTCCATCTCTTGGTCTTGCTCAATGGCCTTGTCTCCATGAGCCTTACTGTATCTCCCACTGAGCATTCATTCTTCTCGTCGTGGGCATGATATTTCTTTGTCTTGTTGACAAATTTTCCGTAGATCGGGTGTTTTTCCTTCCACTTGATCTCCACTGTGATCGTCTTGTCGCATTTATTGCTTGAAACGACGCCGATCCTTTCTTTTCTCAAATGACGTTTTTCTTCCATCTTTCTCTTAAAATAAAGAATCATTTGTTTTCAGCAGCAGCCTCAGCCTTCTGGGCTTCGAGCTCCTTCTGGCGCAACACAGTCTTCAAGCGGGCAATGTCCTTCCGATCTTTGGTGATCTTCGAGGGATTGTCTATGGGAGAGATCGCGTGCGCTACTTTCAATTCACGATAAGCCTTCTCGCTCGCCTCTATCTGGGCGCGCAGTTCCGGAATGCTTAATTCCTTGATTTCTTCCTTTTTCATAGGTTTTTTATCTCTGGTTTTATGCGTTATGCATTCTGCGATGCATCATAGTCACGGCGCACCACAAATTTTGTGGTCACCGGCAGCTTCTGTGCCGCTAAGCGAAGGGCCTCTTTTGCCACATCAAAGGGCACTCCCTCCACTTCTATAAGGATACGGCCCGGAGTCACGGGCGCTACGAATCCTTCCGGGTTACCTTTACCTTTACCCATACGCACCTCGGCCGGTTTCTTGGTGATTGGTTTGTCCGGGAAGATCCTGATCCATATCTGGCCCTGACGCTGCATGTGCCTGGTCACGGCCACACGGGCTGCCTCGATCTGGCGCCCGGTGATCCATTTGCTCTCAAGTGTCTTGATGCCGAATGAGCCGAACGCAAGCTGGTGACCTCTCTGGGCCTCACCCTTCATGCGTCCCTTTTGCGAACGGCGGTATTTGGTTCTCTTTGGTTGTAACATGCTTCAATTTCAAATTAACGGTTGTTGCTCTTCTTTGCCCTGAAGCCGCCTTTCCTGCCGCCGCCCTGGGGCCTTCCTGCCTCTTTCTGACCTACTGCGTATGAAGGGGTCAGTTCTTTCTTACCGTAGATCTCACCGCGGCAGATCCATACCTTGATACCGATGATACCCACCTTGGTCAAGGCTTCCACCATTGCATAGTCGATATCGGCACGAAGTGTATGCAGAGGAGTTCTGCCCTCTTTAAACATCTCGCTTCTTGCCATTTCGGCGCCGTTCAGACGACCGCTCACCTGCACCTTGATGCCCTCGGCTCCCATCCTCATAGTAGAGGCGATAGCCATCTTTACGGCACGGCGGTAAGCTACCTTGTTCTCTATCTGGCGTGCAATGTTGGTGGCCACGATCTCAGCATCCAGTTCCGGACGCTTGATCTCGTAGATGTTGATCTGGATATCTTTGTCAGTGAGTTTCTTGAGCTGATCTTTCAAAACGTCTACGTCTTTTCCGCCTTTGCCGATCACCATACCCGGACGGCTTGTGCAGATCGTAACGGTCACGTTTTTCAGTGTCCTCTCGATAATGATTTTTGACACACTTGCCTTGGCAAGATGGGTGCGGAGGAATTTACGGATCACTGAGTCTTCGAGAAGTGTCTCACCGTATTTCTTTCCACCGAACCAGTTGGAGTCCCAACCTCTGATCACTCCCAGACGGTTGCTGATTGGATTAACTTTCTGTCCCATCTTACTTGCTTATTTACCGGTTTTTGTGTCTACAAACAATGTCACATGGTTGCTCCTCTTGCGGATTCTGTAGCCGCGGCCCTGCGGAGCCGGACGCAACCTCTTGAGCATCGGGGCACAGTCCACAAACACTGTCTTTACATACAGTTCGTCGGCCTCTGCCTTTCTCTCGTTTTTCTGTTCCCAGTTGGCGATAGCGCTCCTGAGAAGCTTCTCTACCCTTCTGGCCGCCTCCTTGTTGGAGAATTTCAAGATACCCAGGGCCTTGAAAGCCTCCTGGCCGCGGATCATATCCACCACCAGGCGCATCTTGCGCGGAGATGAGGGCACATTATGCAGCTTTGCGAAATATTGGCTCTTGCGAGCTTCTTTGATGGCGTCGGCTGCTTGTCTTTTTCTTACACCCATTTTTTTCTTTTCTTTTCTTTATTGGTTTAAGCAGGCTAAAAACTTCAATCCTTTATTCATTAAAGTTTCGACGCCATTATTTCTTCTTGTTGCCGGCATGGCCACGGAACGTACGAGTGGGCGCAAACTCTCCGAGTTTGTGTCCTACCATATTTTCTGTAACGTAAACCGGTATGAATTTATTACCGTTGTGCACAGCGAATGTATGACCCACGAAGTCGGGAGAAATCATTGAGGCACGGCTCCACGTCTTGATCACGCTCTTCTTGCCGCTGGCCTCCATGTCGGCTACCTTCTTCTCGAGCTTTACGCTGATAAACGGCCCTTTCTTAAGTGAACGACTCATATCTTGTGTTTATGCTATTTTCAGATTATTTCTTCCTTCTCTCGATGATATACTTCGAAGAATGTTTCTTCGGAGCTCTGGTCTTCAAGCCCTTGGCATACAAGCCTGTACGCGACCTCGGGTGTCCACCGCTCTGGCGGCCTTCACCACCACCCATCGGGTGATCGTGGGGGTTCATTACTACACCACGGTTGTGGGGCCTTCTGCCAAGCCAGCGGCTACGGCCGGCCTTACCGCTCTGTTCGAGCGAATGTTCTGAGTTACCTACTACGCCTACTGTGGCCCTGCAGCTCAGAAGCACTTTACGGGTCTCGCCTGAAGGGAGTTTGATAATAGCATAGTCGCCTTCTCTTGAGGTAAGCTGGGCGAAGGTGCCGGCTGAACGTGCCATGCAGGCTCCCTGGCCCGGACGAAGCTCGATGCAGTGGATCAACGTACCCACGGGTATGTTGGCTAAAGGCAAGGTGTTGCCTACTTCGGGTGCTACGTCGCTGCCGCTCATCACGGTCTGGCCTACTTCAAGGCCGTTAGGGGCCACGATGTATGCCTTGTCGCCATCCTTGTAGTAAAGAAGTGCGATGCGGGCGCTCCTGTTGGGATCGTACTCGATGCTCTTTACTACTGCGGGCACTCCGTCTTTGTTCCTCTTGAAGTCGATCAGACGCAATTTCCTCTTATGACCGCCGCCTCTGTAGCGTACGCTCAACTGACCGCTGGTGTTGCGGCCGCCGGTGCTCTTCTTGCCCACCGTAAGAGATTTTTCTGGTGTGATCTTCGATACTTTCTTCACAGAGGCAGTGCCGTCGCCGTTCTTTACTGCGACCTCGTTGCGGAACACACCAATAATCTTGTGTCTTTGCCCGGGTGTTACGGGCTTGAATTTCTTTACTGCCATTGTATTTAAATATTACTGAAGTAGTCTATCTTCTGGCCCTCGGCTACGGTCACGTATGCCTTCTTGAAACTGGGTCTCTGACCTTTGATCAGACCCCCTTTGGTCCAGCGCTGTTTTCTCTTGCCCGCATAGAGTGCTGTATTCACTTTCTCTACGCGCACATTATACATCTTCTCCACAAGGTCCTTTATCTGGAACTTGTTGGCATCCGGGCTTACGGCGAATGTGTAGCAGTTCTGCTTGTCGCTGTAGGCGTTGGCCTTCTCGGTTACGATTGGTTTGATTTCAATATCCATCTCTAAGTCCTCCTGTGGTTAGAAGTTTTCATTTATCAGTTCCACGCTGCCTTCGGTCATGAGGATGGTGTCGGTGTTGAGCACACTATAGGCATTCAGGTCGATTGCCTGCATCATCATGGCATTGGGCACATTCCTTACACTCAGAAGCAGATTGTTGTCAAGTCCGTTGGTCACCAGCAAGGTCTTCTTGTCGGCCACCTTGAAGTTCTTGGCTATCTGCATCCAGTCTTTTGTGCAAGGCTTGTCAAACTGGAAATTCTCAATCACTATCACAGCTCCTTTGCCGGTCTTGCTCGTTAGAGCTATCTTGCGGGCAAGCTGTTTCATCTTCTTGTTGAGCTTGGTGCGGTAGTCGCGAGGTCTCGGACCAAATACGCGGCCTCCACCCTTGAGAAGCGGGCTATTGATGTCACCCCTACGGGCACCGCCGCCACCTTTCTGACGTCCGAGCTTGCGGGTTGAACCGCTCACTTCGCTTCTTTCCTTACTCTTGTGGGTACCCTGACGCTGGTTGCCCAGATATTGCTTGATGTCAAGATACAGTGTGTGGTCGGCGTTCCCTTCGGTCAGGTCGCGTGCAAACACTTCGTCTTTGAGTTCTACCTTTCTTCCGGTATCTTCTCCTTTGATATTGTATACTGCTGCTTCCATTATTTCTCGACCATTACTATTGAACCTTTGTGGCCGGGAACCGACCCTTTAATCACTAAGAGGTTGTGCTCGGGGAGCACTTTTATCACCTGGAGGTTTTGTACTGTCACCCTGTCACAGCCCATATGGCCGGCCATACGCAGACCTTTGAACACTTTTGCAGGGTAAGAACATGCACCGATTGAACCCGGTGCCCTCAGGCGGTTGTGCTGACCGTGTGTCTGCTGACCCACGCCGCCGAAACCATGGCGCTTAACTACGCCCTGGAAACCTTTTCCTTTGCTTGTGCCGATCACGTCTACGAAGCCACCTTCAGTGAAGAGGTCTACTGTAAGTGTGTCGCCAAGCGCCGGCTTGGTCTCGAATGATTTGAACTCGGCCAAGTGTCTCTGAGGTGCCACCCCGGCTTTGGCGAAGTGTCCGGCTTCCGGCTTGTTGGTATGTTTCTCTTTCTTCTCCTGGAAACCTACCTGCACGGCTTCATAGCCATCCTTCTCCACAGTCTTCAACTGGGTGACAACACAAGGACCAACTTCGATAACAGTGCACGGAATATTCTTTCCGTCGGCACTGAAAACGGATGTCATTCCGATTTTCTTTCCTAATAATCCTGGCATTTCTTGTGTTATTAAATATTACGTAATTCGTATTTCGATTTTCGTTTTTCGCTTTGAAGAATCTTCTTCTTTTCTTTTTTATCGTTAAAAACCGTCTTTTCTGTCTATCGAGTTAATCAGCTTTGTTAGCATCATGTCTATTCCCACCAATTCTTCCTCTATGGGATCTATAATCTCCAAAGTAGTATACCCCAATTCTACTGCTACGTATAATTGTGATTGTACTTCAGCTGAAGAACCCTTCGCGATATTCAGGTGGTTGATAAAGGCCTTGTTGGTTCCACGGGCTTGCCCTTCTGCAATATTAGATGAAATTGAAACTGAACTTCTTCTTAATTGCTCTCCTAAGGCATGTCTTTCTTCGGATGGAAAGGTTTTTATCACATTATATACAGGGTTCAAAATTTTCACAGCCTTGCGCCAAACCTGTAAGTCTGTAAAACCCTGTTTCCTCGCCATTCCAATAAACGATTAACGATTAACGCTTAACGCTTAACAATTAACGATAAACGATTAACGCTTAACGATAAACGATACCTCACACCTTTATACTCACGTCTACGCCGCTCGGGAGTTCAAGTTTCATCAAGGCATCCACAGTCTTTGTTGTGCTGCTGTAGATGTCGATGAGCCTCTGATAACTCGACAGCTGAAACTGTTCACGGCTCTTCTTGTTGACGAAAGTACTGCGGTTTACCGTAAAGATTCTCTTGTGAGTGGGCAAGGGTATCGGACCACTTACTACCGCACCGGTTGACTTAACTGTCTTCACGATCTTTTCCGCCGACTTATCGACCAGATTATGATCGTAAGACTTAAGTTTGATTCTGATTTTCTGATTCATATGGTGTTTCTCATTTTTATTTCAGTAAATCTACTCTGCCCTGCACTTCGGTGAGCACATTCTTTGCAATCGAATTGCTTACCTCTGCGTAGTGGCTGAACGACATGGTGCTGGTAGCTCTACCGGAGGTGATGGTACGCAACGCTGTCACGTATCCGAACATCTCAGCCAGAGGAGCCTTAGCCTTCACGATTCTTGCGCCGCTGCGGCTTGTCTCCATTCCCTCTACCTGTCCGCGACGCTTGTTCAAGTCGCCTATCACGTCACCCATGCTCTCTTCCGGGGTCACTACCTCGATCTTCATGATCGGTTCCATGAGTACCGGACCGGCCTTCTCGCTGCCCTTCTTGAATGCCTGGATGGCACAGAGCTCAAATGAAAGCTGGTCGGAGTCTACCGGGTGGAAACTTCCGTCGAGCAAGGTCACTTTCAGTTTCTCTACAGGATAACCGGCCAATACACCGTTCTTCATCGCTGTCTGGAAACCTTTCTGCACGCTCGGGATGTATTCTTTGGGCACGTTACCGCCCTTCACTTCGTCTACAAACTGCAGGCTGCCTTCGAATCCTTCATCTACGGGTTCGATTCTTACGATGATGTCGGCAAACTTACCGCGACCACCGGTCTGCTTCTTGAATACCTCTCTGAGCTCTACCGGTTTGGTGATGGCTTCTTTATATGTTACCTGCGGACGTCCCTGGTTACATTCTACCTTGAATTCTCTCTTCAAGCGGTCGATGATGATGTCGAGGTGAAGCTCACCCATACCGCTGATCACGGTCTGTCCGGTCTCTTCATTGGTCTCTACCCTGAAGGTCGGGTCTTCCTCAGCAAGTTTCTGCAGACCTACACCAAGTTTGTCGAGATCTTTCTGGGTCTTGGGCTCTACTGCGATACCAATCACAGGATCCGGGAATTCCATAGATTCGAGCACGATTGGTGCGTTCTCGTCGCAAAGGGTGTCACCTGTACGGATATCCTTGAAACCTACACCGGCACCGATATCACCGCAACCTATCACCTCTTTGGGATTCTGCTTGTTGGAGTGCATCTGGAACAGACGTGACACTCTCTCTTTCTTGCCGGAACGGGTGTTGAGCACGTAGCTTCCGCTCTTCATCTCGCCTGAATATACGCGGAAGAAGCAGAGACGGCCTACATACGGGTCAGTGGCAATCTTGAATGCCAATGAACACATAGGTGCTTCAGGACTCGGTTCTCTTGTCTCGATCTGGTCTGGATCATCTACTGCGTGACCCTCAACGATACCGGCATCCTCCGGACTCGGAAGATAGGCACATACAGCGTCAAGCAGCGTCTGTACACCCTTGTTCTTGAATGAACTACCGCAGATCATCGGGTTAACGGCCATTGAGAGGGTTGCCTTTCTGATGGCTGCCTTGATTTCCTCTACTGTGATTGTGGAGGGATCGTCGAAATATTTCTCCATCAGGGTCTCGTCATACTCGGCCAAGGTCTCGAGCATCTTGTCGCGCCATTCCTCTGCCTCATCTTTGAGGTTGGCAGGAATTTCAGCCACTGTGTATTCTGCTCCCATGGTCTCGTCGTGCCAGAAGATAGCCTGCATGGTCACGAGGTCTACCACACCCTTGAACGACTCTTCAGCCCCGATAGGTATCTGGATAGGCAGCGGGGTAGCGCCGAGCACTTCCTTCACCTGCCTTACCACTTCATAGAAGTTGGCGCCGCTGCGGTCCATCTTGTTTACATATCCGATACGCGGCACATTGTATTTGTCAGCCTGACGCCATACTGTCTCGCTCTGCGGTTCTACACCGCCCACGGCACAGAAGGCTGCCACTGCTCCGTCAAGCACTCTCAACGACCTCTCCACCTCTACGGTGAAGTCTACGTGTCCCGGAGTGTCGATAAGATTGATTTTATATTTGTTCCCGTTATAGTTCCAGAATGTGGTGGTGGCGGCTGAAGTGATGGTGATACCACGCTCCTGCTCCTGCTCCATCCAGTCCATTGTGGCGGCTCCGTCGTGCACCTCGCCTATCTTGTGGGTAAGGCCGGTGTAGAAGAGGATACGCTCTGATGTTGTGGTCTTGCCGGCATCGATGTGAGCCATGATGCCGATATTACGGGTCAAATTAAGATCTTCGTGTTTTGCCATTTTGATGTGAATATCAATTTAGAATCTGAAATGTGCGAAAGCGCGGTTGGCTTCTGCCATACGGTGCATGTCTTCTTTTCTCTTGAAGGCGCCGCCTTGGTCGTTAAATGCGTCCACGATTTCTGCTGCAAGCTTGTCGGCCATGGTCTTACCGCCTCTCTTGCGGGCATACGAGATGAGATTTTTCATTGATATGGATTCTTTGCGGTCGGGCCTGATCTCTGTAGGCACCTGGAATGTGGCACCGCCCACACGGCGGCTCTTCACTTCCACCTGAGGAGTAATATTCTCGAGCGCTTTCTTCCAGATATCCAATGCGCTTCTCTCCTCATTAGGCATCTTTGCCTTCACGGTCTCCAACGCCGTGTAGAAAATTGTATACGCTGTGCTCTTCTTGCCGTCGTACATGAGATGGTTCACAAACTTTGTCACCCTTACGTCGTGGAACACAGGATCGGGCAGTATCACCCTTTTCTTTGGCTTTGCTTTTCTCATTTTTGTTTAATGTTTTCGGCTGTGATCTTCTTATTCGCTTCAACCGTCGCTCTCGGCTCTCTCGCCTCTACGGTTTACTCAACCACATCCTCCCCTCGCGGGGATTTTATTTTTTAATTTTTCTTTTCTTTTCGGCAGCTTATCCGATTCCTTTCAAGACTCTATGTCTCCTCCGGAATTTTATTTCTTGGCTGCCTTAGGCCTCTTGGCACCGTATTTTGAGCGCCTCTGGGTTCTGCCCTGCACACCGGCGGTGTCTAATGTACCTCTCACGATGTGGTAACGTACTCCCGGAAGGTCCTTTACCCTGCCGCCTCTCACCATTACGATGGAGTGCTCCTGCAGATTGTGACCTTCGCCTGGTATATAGGAGTTAACCTCCTTGCCGTTGGTGAGTCGCACACGTGCCACCTTTCTCATCGCTGAGTTAGGTTTCTTAGGGGTAGTGGTGTACACACGTACACATACGCCTCTGCGCTGCGGACATGAATCCAGTGCCGGGCTCTTGCTCTTGTCTTCAAGTGCTACCCTGCCCTTTCTTACTAATTGCTGAATAGTTGGCATTCTTTGTCGCTTTGTTTATTAATGATTAATTTATTCTCTTTTTTCTTCGCCGGAAACAAATTCCCGACTCATTTTTTTGACCCCGTCACCCTTTTTCCGCAATCCGGACACTTTCCAACTCCCGAATCACTACAACTGGCCTACACACCAAAACCACCACTAAACAACTATCACTCAGTCATTTAGTGCCGGCACCAGGCTCTCGGGGCCCAAAACTTTTGCAAAGATAATAAAAATCAACCTCTTATCCAAATCCCACCAGCCCTATTCTCTCCCCCCTCTCCCCTCCTATTTTCTCCCAGTCACTCCTAGATTCTCCTAGTCCTTCCTAGTTTCTCCTAGTGTCTCCTAGTTCCTCCTAGTCACTCCTAGTTACTCCAGGCCCTCCGTCTTCTATCACCTTCGTTAATTCTTTTTAACACTGAGTTTTCCCCTATTTATCTTACTTTTGTGTCTCCTAAACGAATTTGAGATTCCATACCGTGAAAATTTACCTCTTCGATTCCATTGAAGCCCACGAAAACCTACTCCCGCTAAGCTTCACACGTCCTATCGCCGATTTCAGATGCGGCATCCTAACAATCAGTGAAAAATGGCCCCACTATATAGGCGGCGATTACCACTTCCTCCCGGTGGAATATCTCAGGGAAAAATTTGGCTCCACTCCCGAGCCCGATGAGGAAGCCCTCTTCATCGCAGGTAATCTCCTTCCCGACCGCGCAATTGCCGCAGAAATCCAGGCACTCTCCACTGGTCAGGCACTCTCCGACCAAAACCCTGACCAAATCCTCGCCTTCCGCGGTACCTACTCAGATTTCCTATCCAAAAACTATCATAATATTTCCGCCGCCAAAAATCCCACTCTAATCCACTATCTCTTCGACCTTTTCCTACTAAACGGCGACGAAATAAAGAAAGATTTCAGTCTGATCACGGCCAACCGTCAGTCAGCTCCGATCCCACCACATATCCGACTGATTGTCAGCAAAGAAAACACTGAAGCCAACTCCATCTTCATCGAACCCGGAGCCACGGTAGAATGTGCATCCATCAATCTCACAGACGGACCCGTATACATCGGCAAAGACGCCGAAGTGCTTGAAGGAGCATGCATCCGCGGCCCGTTCGCCATCTGTCAGGAAGCCGAAGTAAGGATGGGCGCCATGATCTACGAAGCCACCACCATAGGTCCCCACTGCAAGGTAGGAGGCGAGGTCTGCAATACCATATTTTTCGGATACAGCAACAAAGCGCACGACGGTTACCTCGGCAACGCCATAATCGGCGAATGGTGCAACATCGGTGCCGGCACGAATGCATCCAACCTTAAAAACGACTACTCCCTGATTCGGGTATGGAACTACCGCACACGTTCTTTCATGCGAACAAATCTGCAGTTCTGCGGACTCATCATGGGAGACCACTCCAAGATAGGTGTCAATTGCATGGTCAACACAGCCACCGTAATCGGAGTCGGTGTCAACCTCCATGGCGCCGGATTCCCCCGCACCTTCATACCCTGTTTCTGCGAAGGAAGTCCCGGTGGCGGTTTCACAAAAGTCCCGATGAAGAAATTCCTCGACACAGCCTCAAGAGTGATGTCGCGCCGCGACCTCACCCTCACCCCCACCGACACCAGCCTCCTCACCCACATCTACGAAAACTCCTGATCCCCCCTCACCCTTTCCTCTCCCTTTCGTGCCCTCTCCTTCCCGCCATCGGTTTTTGTCGGCCGGAGGCCAGAGCCACCAGGTTTACCTGTGGCCCCTCGTCAGCCTTCCTTCCCCTCTCCTTTCGCACCCTCGGTTTTTGTCGGCCGGAGGCCAGAGCCACCAGGTTCACCTGTGGCCCTCCGTCAGCCTGTCCCCTCCTTGTCTCATCCTAATGCCATCCTTTCGGCCAGATCATTCATAAAAAGGCATTCCTCACGAAAAGTACGCCCTGATCCCAATGCCCCTTTCAAATCCGGGGAAACAATCAGCAGATTTCCCTTTGCGCATTCATTAAGAATACCCTCCGAAGGCTTCTGCCTCTCTTCATAGGCCACATTCCTTATCCAGATTACCTTTCCTCCCCTTTCAAAAGCAAAATCCCGAATCCCCTTCTCTACCTTATTCACAAAAGCCCCCACTACTACCCCTCCATTCAATATAGTATACTCCCAGAAATCCATCTTCCGCTTCATTAAATCCGGGTCTGCCATCTCAGCACGATGTGCAATCACCGGGCTCTTAAAAGCATTATCCAGCAAAGAAAGATTTCCATAAAGCGAACACTTGATGCCCACTAATTCAACATCATGGATACGCCGGAAAAACTCCGGTCTCTCCCATCTCATCCACCTCCAATAGGGATTATGTTGAAGATACACATACATTCCATTCAAACTCCTGTTCGCCAGTAAGAACTGGTCATTAAACCCGGGTTCAAAAACAGATTCCCCTTCCGACCCACAAAAAATCCCTTTCTCTCTTGCCCTGTTAATCACACGATTCTTAAAGATTGCCAGATATTTTCCTAAAGGCATATCCAACTCTTTAAAGATTTGCAAAATAAAATGAATATGATCCGGCATTATCACGTATTGTTTTAACCCTATATCAGGAGAGATTTCTTCAAAACTCCTAAAAACATCATAAATGGCAAACCCCAATGACGAATAATTAGGTTTACAAGCCTTATACTTATCCGGCTCATATGGATTATGTATTATCTTTGAAAAATCCTGGAGTTCCGGCCTTTTATTCATAGTAATCATAAATATGCCGGGCTTTTGATAATTAATATACTTGTAACGATAATTCCCCGTTCTTCTTCTCTTATAAATCATATTCCCTCTATCTTGATTTAAGGTCTAAAAATAATCAAAAAATTCAACCTGACCGTTCACTACGGCTCAATTAAAATTTGAGCTTCAGGCCTTCGGCCGACAAAAACCATCCCTCGTTTATCCAACCACCGGCCTCCACCATGTGTATCCCCTCTCCGGCAGAGCAAAGCCCTCCGCCTCGGGTATTCACCCCCGGCAGGCCTCCTCCCTATATAATTTCCTTCCGTCAGAGCAAAGCCCTCTGCCTCGTGTGTCCTTCCCCGTCAGGCCTCCGGGCCAGCATGCTCCTATCCCTTCGTGCCCTTTCCCTTTCGTGCCCTCTCCCTCCGTGCCATCGGTTTTTGTCGGCCGAAGGCCAGAGCCACCAGGTTCACCTGTGGCCCTCCGTCTCTTGTCCATTCCGCTCCTTTCGTGCCCTCGGTTTTTGTCGGCCGGAGGCAGAGCCACCAGGTTTACCTGTGGCCCCTCGTCAGCATAGTCACTCCTATCCATTCCCCAAAACGGCTCTCTCGGAGTGCTGCTCGCTTAAACAACAGTAGCGGCCGAACTCCCTTCCGAGCCCAGCCGCTAATAATCTTATCATTATTTCTTATTTATAGCCATTCACATATACAGTCCAGGTTCTGGTGCTTTCATTTAGCGTGACGGTTACAATATCCTGCGAATTTATCTTGGAGAAATATTGATTACCTGTTTGATTATTATTATCCCAATTGTTTCTGTCATTAAAAAGGAACTTCATATTTGTAATTTCATTATTTCCTGTATATGTGAATTGATCTACCCTATAATAATCTCCGGATACATATCCTTTATTAATTTTATTTGAATTATTATCCAGGTCTAATTCCCATCCATAGCCATCCCACAAATAGAGATACATCAATTCCGCCTCATTCTTTTTCATACCTTTCTTCCAATAGAAATTAATCTTATCTCCGGGACAGATTTTATTATTGACAACTTTTTTCATTGTGGGTACACCTCCTGTTATGGTGTTTGTACCTGTAACATATGCGCAATAAACCCCGTCATTATCATCGTCATTAAATTTTCCTAAAGAAATAAAAATGTTACTATCATTATTCCTATTATTATCATCATAATATTTACCATTCACCTTAAATTTAAAAGTGCCGTCTTGGTTACTATAGGAAAATTCAACATACTTCCAATTAGTATCCTTTACAGATTTATATTTGCTTGCCGGGTCATTCCAACCAACCAATGTAGTATTATCTATGCCGGCATAAGTATTAGTGTGCGCCGAAATTTCCCAATAGAACCTATAATTGTATACTGTCTGGTTGGATTCTTTAGACACATTTCCTGAAGTAAGAGAAGTACCACTCCAATTAAAGAAATACCTTGCAGCAATCCATACCGGCCAACCTTCTATTTCATTAAGATTAGCCTCAGAGGCTAAAGTAGCCTGAGCATTTAAGTCCTTACCATCGGTTGGTATGATATCTGAATGTGAGAAATCGTCACTTTCTTTATGTATTATCCATGTCTTTCCGGAATTATCCACAACTGTAAAGAAGACATATAAACTTGAAGCACCATAAGTACTTACATAATTAAATAATGTTTCACTGTCTTTTCCATTATAAGTGGTAATTCCTTGTCCCGGGAAAGTGAAAAGACCCGATTTATTGGCACCGGTCCCCGTATATAGATATACATGGGTTGCACCCTTCACTTTAAATGAAATTGAATTCGTACTTTCAGTTACTGATTCATCATCATTTCCTTCAATACATCTCAAAGACATTTTCTGAGTAGGTATATAGCCGTTGACATAAGTATTTGATCCACCATTTATATACAGAGTCTTTAAATAATTACCCATTTGATTTTTCTCAAGGCCTTGAGAAGGAGTCTGAGTCCAATAATACCCTGATAAACCGTCACCTGCACTTACCCCATTATTGGTATATCGGGCTTTCGGGAAATATATGTGTCCTGCGCCATTTGTTGAAGAGAAATAGCAAGTGGAATATTGATGATTGGCATCAAAGGCTGTTCCGGTAAAGAATCTTGTTGACTGCCTTACTCGGTCCCATTCCGACATAGTGGGTACGCGATATCCCGGAGGACAAATATCAGTTATAATAGTAGGATCAAGATTATCTTCTTGGCGATAATCCCCGGGGTCAGCAATTTTTACATATTCTCCCTTAGAAGCAGACAGTACCGGATATGCCTCATCGGTTCCGAAATAATTATTTCCGTTCACATCCTCAATATAGAGTCCACTGGCTTTGGCTCTCAAGTTTCTGTCCAGCCAATGTTTTCCATTGGCCAACTCTGCCACCTCATAATAATAGAAGCCTTTGTCAGTGGCCGCTCCATCATAATGGAAGAAACCCGTGTGATATACATCTAATGTTATGTAATCAGTACCGTTTGTTTCAGAATATATGGTGATCTTTATTGTAGATTTGGTATAAGTAAAACTGTCATCTAATACAGGTTTCACCAATAAAACCCCACTCTTAATTTCTGTAGAAAAGAAGCTATTATCTCCGGTAATTGTTTCTACATTTGTTATTTTGGCATTTGAACCATACTGTGTCGCATTAGGGCTGATAACATAGTAATATTTCCATTTGTCGGAAAGTTTTCCATAAGGCATTGCCATATGCAGCCCACCATTTCTGGGTCTTTCCGGGTCGTTCGCTTCTGCCTTTACCCCAAACAACGTTGCAGAAGTAATTTTTGGGTTATTTGAAGATTGATCATCTACAGTCACCGGATCTTTTCCCTTCTCGTCACTGGCTAAGAATTGCCAATATTTGTCTATTTTATAAGTATAAGTGGAAGGATTTGTAGAAGATGGGATAACTGCACAATCTTCTATGATATATAGAGTTGTATTTAGCAATTGAGTCAAGTCTCCTTCCATTTTCCTTGTAATGGTCAGTTCCCTTTTCAGGCCCATCCATTCCACACGGATCACAGCTTTCCTCTCACCTATTATTCCTTGTTTTGCAGTTAGTTTATAATTCTTTCTAACGCCGTCTTGTTCTATCTTATCACCATCTGAATAATCTAAGTCATCTAAACCACTCTCTTCATCTTTCCCTGTGATATTAGATGCCCCAACTGCATCAGTAGTATAACTCATTGTCAACCAATCAGAGCCGGTTATGAGTTCTGGAACTCCGGCAGAACCCGGTGTATTAACAGTTGGGATTTCCGATTTGTCAGTTGTATAATATTTCACAGTAATTATACTGGATTCTACATTCGAAGGCCAAGTGAAATCATATGTCAAGCCTAATTCACGTGTTCCATCTGATACCATTGACAATACATTTGCTCCATGATCATGGATATAGTAAGTTATAGCATCTGTAGTCTCCGGGTGCTTTTCAGCATCAGCTATTGTTGGGTAACCATCACGTGCTATATCCGTCACTACAATTGTATATTTATGATTGGGTAGGATATCTATATTTTCATATTCATCAGTTTTACCTTCCTTGAGGGTTCTGATCGGTACTCTATAATAATTGGCTTTACCATTTTTTGTTGCAGAAAGTATCAGATGAGCTCTATCAGTATTAGTAGATATCTCTCCTCTGGATGGATAAACATATTCTTCTGTAGCAGTTCCCGAATTGGGGACATCTATAATATTATTTACAGCAGTAAATCTTGCATCTCCCGTCTTTTCATTGGCACCAAGAAAACCTGTTCTTGCTACATTCTTTACTACAAAACCATCTACATTATAACCATTTACATTATCAACGGTTATTATAAATTTAGCGGCTACCCTTTTTAGTTCCACATCTACTGATGTAGTATTAGAAGAAACATCCTTTAATCCTGTCATCACCAATTTTTTCCCGTCAATTGAAGTGGTCTCCAACTGTATATTCTGTACAGTAGACAAGGATTGGTCAGAAAGGCTTACAAAATTACTATTAGCATTAGCCACCACATAAAGTTTCAGATTCTTATTTTGGGCATTACTACCCAGTTGTAGATTCACTTTATTACCGGAGGAAATGGTGGCAAAGGATTGTTTATCTATGAAAGAATTATCTGAACCATAAATAAATACTGTTAGCTCGCTGATATTTTTCTCTGGATCTTCTGTGGCCCGAGTTTGTACCATTTCAAGTTCCGGTATTGCCAAATTAAGTTCCAGAGTGCCCTCGGGTATGATGTTGTTTCGGATTTCAAGATCGTCAGTACAACCTGTGAGCATAATCACTCCTAAAACAGGAGCCATCCATTTTATATTTTTAATGAGTTTCATCATGTTAGATTGTTTGATTAGGGGTTATTGGAAGCGCAAACTTCCAATAACCTATTAGTTTAGAATAAATCCCATGAATCACGTTTATTAAGGCAATCAGCAGAAAAAGGAACAGGCTTATTTGCAGCCCACCATGCATTGGAGTCTGTATCTCCCACTGTAAATATAATACTGGTTTTATTTACAAAGCCTCCTTTTACTCTAAAAGAACAATAATTCTTTCCTTTACTATTAGTAGTTGAATTTTTTGCTCCTACAGGATCATAACCACTGGCGCCATTAAGTTTTTCAACAAATAAATATCCTAAATTGCTGCCACTATAATTTGTACCCCAACCCACTATTAATAAATCATCTACTTCATAATAATTTCTTCCTGATAATGGATTAGAAGTGGGTTGTTGTCCAACTAAATTAGCGGTCGTACTCGGAGAATTAATGTAAGCATATCTTATGTTTCCAGTTGAAAAATTGGAGAGTTTTCCTGCCGTCCAGTCTTGACTTCCCTCGTTTTGACCTACTCCATAATATTTATATGTTAGTGTAGCAGTGGTGGGATCACCCGTATAAGAAAAGTCTCTGTAATAATAATAATCCAAATAGGTTCCATCATATCTTGTAACAGTAGTATTCCAACCATTACCATTAATAGCCACATCATCTACAGCATTGCCATTAACCATAAGATGGATATATTCACCCTTTGCTTTTGGCCAATATAGCCTGTAAGCTGTGGATCCGCTGCCTGAATTGGTAGGATATCCTTTTGTTATCGAGTTTGGATTACTTCCGCTCACACCTACTGTGGCAACGTAAAGATGATCTTCTACTTTTTCAAAACTATCTTTGATTAAATCGCCCTCTCTATTGCTACTTTCCCATGTGTTATATCTGAATTTGAAGCCAAATGTATCAATAGAAGTACCATAATCTGTAGTGCAAGTATATTCTGCATAATAATAATCAGGGTAATCAGGATCTTCCTCTTGATGATTTTGGCAATCATTCCAATCCCACCATTTTTGATCATTTAACGGTTCATTACCAAAACTCCATACATATAAATAGGAATTCCCACCATTAACAGATTTAGGCCAGTATATACGATAGGTAAAAGAATCTGCAGGAGGATCTGTGCCCGGGGTAGAGGGATTGGTATCCGGATTTTTGGCTACGAAAGTACCTCCTTTAGAAGGATTATGCTGGTCAAACAGGAACCATCCTTCCCTGTTGGGGAAATCAAACAATGGAATACCCACTTCTGCATGATTCGGATATCGGTATGTTTCACCATGACTTGCCTTGCTATGGTCTTGATAATCTACATTTGTAAACATTATCATAGCCTTACCGGGGGTAGCGATGCCGGTCAAGGTATATTTCCACCATCCGTTTTCTTCCTTAATCATCATGACACCGGGCCAACCTCTTTTACCTGTATTCCCATTATTATCCTTGTTCAGATTATCAGCCGAACATTTAGTACACTTGAAATTATTCTTCTGAGTATCCTTTTGGGCAAAATGGTTAAAGTTCAAGTTAGTAGTATAATCATATTTATCGGTCTGATAAGCTGTTGCTTTATAATAACGGCTATTGTCGGAATCATAACCACCCATATGAACGAAGCCATTTTCAAATACGGTGTTTCCTTCGTTGGGGTCACATGAACCTCCGTATCCTATCCATCCTTTAAAAGATATATTATTTGTGAAGGCATATTCAAGACCTGCATATAAGTCTTTGTCTGTAGTACCATCATCCTCTTTACCATCTCCATCTTTATACCCCACGGTTCGGCCCGCGTATTTTGAATTGGTACCCACCAAATTAGATGGCAATTCAAGACATTGATATATATAGATATGCGGATCATCCCATTCTCCGCTTTTATCTTTGAAATGGATTACGTAGTCTGTTGTAAATGGTTTTATAGTTATCTTAACTTTCTGAGGTGTCTTATCTTCATCGGCATCAGTATGTTCAAATGTTAAAGTATAAGTTCTTTCTGTTTCCCAAAAAGAGTTACCTGAGGTAAGATTACTTACCGTCAAAACAAACGTCGTTACTTGCTGTTTGATTGTTAATGTAGTGCCGGTACCTTCCAATACATTAGTTCCCTCTACCTTCAATTTCAATAATTCCTGTCCACTATTTGATATACCATTCAAAAGTTCATTAGCACCCTCAAGTGTCAATTCACCATCTTTAACAGGAAGATTGGTCTTACATGTTATTTTGTAAGTTACGGTATTTTTATTGTCGCTTACACATTCTCTTAGGTCGATCGTAATATCATTTGGTGAAACATCGAAAATTGGTGATATTTCCAATGGATTTATCTTAATCATCTTCTTGAGATTACCCGCCACTATATTGAAATAGCTATATTCATCCATTTTTTTATTTTGAATATCAGTTATCTCAGAAAGAGTAATATCAGGATTTACCATTATTCGCAAGTGATATGGCCACTTTTCGTCAAATTGATATGGTTGATCATTTTCGTCTAACATATCATCAGTGACGGTTTCAATGGTATAAACGTCACGTCCCTCATAGACGGGTGAAACAAATGTGACTTGTACATCTGAATCATAACCCATTGTGACAAAGGTATTGGTATTGACACCAATGGTGGTTTTTTCCACTATTAGTTCGTACGGACCATGAAGTTCATACATCAGGTTTTTAGGATCCCATTCGGTCACGTTGAGACTGCTCTCTAAGTCTACTGTATTAGGTGTGGTTACCTTGGCAATTACATCGTAGAACTTACCTCTTTCCAGTGTTATTCCATTGTCATTAAATAATGGGAGTATATATGCATCGGCAGTGGTACTGACCTGATTACCCTCTCCTGTAAAGTAAAGGGTGGTACGTGCATCACCTGAGACAGGATTTTCCGGCAGATATATAGTACCTTGCCAGGCCCGCTTATTGGCATCATAGTTACCTTGAAGCTTAGTCAGATTCTGCTCAAATTTTGTGGGTTTTTCCTTCAAGAGTTCGGAGCCGTCATCCGGATAGTTCTTTTCCTCAAAATCAATACTGTTTAAATCAAAAGTAGATGCTCCGCTTGCCGTTCCGGTTATGGCTACTTTATCTACAATTTTTTTAGCTTTCGGATCTTTGAAACTAACTGTAGAAGTGAAGGTTTTTGAGAAACCGCTATTGGGTGTCTTATCGAAAAGAATGGTATACCTCACCTTTGCACACATAAAGGTAAGGTCGGCGTAAATTTGCTTGCTATTTTTATTAAAGGTGAAATTTGCAGATTCTCCAATTCCATTGGTAGCATCCGCACTTGTCTTTATATCTTTATGCAGACAATACATAGGTAAGTTACCTACTGTTGGATTATTTGTCCTAAAATTCAAAACCAATTCTTTCAAATCAGACTCAGATAGTGACTTGAAATAAGCCTCATAGTCAGAATAACCATTGGGTTTATTTACATATCCCTCGAAATTGGCAAGAAGATAGATTTTATAATCACCACCGGAGACATTGGTCACCGTGTAACTGGTATAACTTGAGTTATTGCTGTCGTCTTGGCCTGCAAATTTTATTTGTGAGGCTGTTCCCTGTATATTTTTTACAATCTTAAGATCTGAACTTGTGCTACCTTGTGGGAATGCAAAAAACCATAGGTTATTTATCTTAGCCTCATCGGCCAAATCTTTATTGCTGTCATAATCTCCGTTACCCCGGGATGCACCATATTCAGCTGCGGCCTCAACATTGGGCATAAGGATAGTAAGAGTATTATCGTCAGTATCGGGCAGACTGTTGCGAATCTCTAAGTCGTCTGTACACCCTGCTAACGCAAAAAGGGAAAAAGTCAGCAAACCGGCCATCGATTTATATTTTAGGCCTACAAACTTGGCAGCGCTCCCACTGACGAGGGATTTTATAGAATTAAAGAGTTTCATCATGTTAGGTTAGTTAATTGTGGAAACGGAGGGCGCAAACCCAAGCCGTTTCCTAAGAAGTTTATTTATTTACCAGGTAGTAATATATTTTTACCAGGTAGTCGGAGTTGTACCAACATATTCCCAAGGATTGATACGAACATATACGTTAACATCGAAGATATAAGTACCCGGACTAACAAGTTTAGCTACTACATCATAGAATTTACCGCGTTCCAACTTTGGTAAAGTAAAGGTGCCAGCCTTTGCTATATTATCTTCACCGGTAGCAGGAGACACTGTGATTGTTGTAGATGAGTTACTTGGATTTTCCGGGAAATAGAAAGTTCCCTGCCAAGCTCTCTTTTTTGCGTTGTCAGTCCAAATATCACTTTCTTGGGTACTAAGATCAGGTTCATATGAAATTTTATCAGTCCCATTTGGGTTAACAGTCAAAAGTGAAGAATTATCCTCAGGATACTTACACTTATTGAATGGAAGATTATTTAAACCGCCATTTATTATATTAGAAACAGATGCATTTGCTGTTGAAGAAACTGTTGTTTGGCTGATTACATAAGCTGCAGAAGCAGTATTGCTAAAATTAACATTAGTTGTATAGAAGTCTGTTGAGTAACCTGTATTAGGAGTATTATCAAACAAAACTGTGTAACGAACTTTAGCACACTGGATGGTCAAATCAGCATAAACCGAATTGTTTGTTTTTGAGAATTCAAAAGTGGTGGCAGGATTGGTATCGTCTTTACTTTTTTTGATTTTATCGCTAAGGAAGGCCATCGGAAGAGAAGAACTTGTCAAATATTTATCTGCGGAATATTCATTGTTCGTTCCTGCAAATTTTAACACTACAGCTTCGATAGCATCTGAAGAATTCAAGCCTTCCATATAATCTTTTACAGTTCCGGAAGTGGGATTCACGTATTTTTCAAAGTTCGCAAGAAGATAAATTTTATATTTACCTTGTTGGATACTATTAACAGTATAACCTTTGTAATTTGAATTTGCAAAAGGAACATCAGTTGTTGAAGATCCAATTATTTTAGCAGCTTTGAAGACACCAGTTTTCCCTTCAGTATCTTGACCATCAGGTATAGCATAGAACCAAAGATCAGTAATTGTGTTTTCTGTAGCTGAAATTTCTCCAGTTCTTGAAAGAACATAGTCAGGGGTGAAATCCGGAAGATAGAGGGTCAAGGTAGTTCCATCATTTTCAACGATAGGTTCCGGAGAGGTTACCTCTTCATTCGAACAGGAAGCCAACGGAGCTAAGGCAATAAGAGCCGTTCCGTAAGCAATGGTTTTTAATGATTTTAAGTTTTTCATAAATAAATATTAAGTTAATTTTTAGTATTAGTTCTTCATTACCATTCTGTTGGTGCGGATCCTTTATAATCCCAAGGATTTACACGCACATAAACTGTTATATCGTAAATATAGAATTCGGGATTTACGAGTTTGGCTACTACATCATAGAAATGTCCGCGTTCCGGATTCAATTCAAATTTGCAGTTGGCGGTCTTCACATTCGATCCATCTTCCGGAAGAAGTGAGATGGTGGTCTTCTTGAGTTCATCTTTGTTTTCCGGCACATAGAGCCATCCTTGCCATGCCCGCTTATTATCGTCTGCTCCAAATGTTGAAAGTACTCCGAGGTCTGCCGGAGCATGGGCATCTTCTGAAAGACCCTTGATATCCAAATAACCCGTTGTATTGTTGGCTTGAGTAGGATATGCTGCCCTATGAAAACGAATGCAGTCGAAAGTATCAAAATAGGTTGCTGAAGTCGCTTCAATCGTACCGCTATGTAAGTCTGTAGTATTTCTTACATTGCTTAGCGTAGCTTTCTGGAAATCTACCGCATTGGAGTAGAAATCTTCAGAAAATCCGCCCACTACAACATCTCTATCATTTTTGGTCTTCGGTCCCTCATTGTCAAAAAGCACCGTGTATCTTATTTTGGCACAAAGCAGTGTGAGATCGGCAAACAAGGCACTTCCCTCTGCATAGTTATTGTAGGTAATAAGAGAATTATTTGCCTCTCCTACCGGCTGACCATCTTTGGTTGTCTTCATTTCAGAAGGCAAACATGCCATCGGAAGATAGTAATTTCCCTTACTATCCTGCCGCATCAGATAATTTTGTGCAGAAGTAGAAGTATACTCACCAAATTCCAGAGCTAAGCTCTTCACCGCACCCTCATCCGCGAAAGATGGCTTGCCTGATTTCTTATCTTCATCTTTTAAATAACCGAGCATATTAGCTAAGACATAAAATCTATAAGCCCCTCCATCCAGATCATCTACAGTCACAGTGTAGGTCTTATAAGTCACCGCAGGTTTGGTACCTGAAAAATCTTCTACTTCCGTATCTCCGGCATATGTGCCAAACAAATCCACTACAACAGGTGCCGATACACCGTCACAAGCCACCAACCAAAGGTCAGAAATGGCTCCTTCAGAAGAACTTACGTTTTGTGTAGCACGTGAAGTTGTGTAACTTCCGGTGTTCATGTCTGCCGGTATATATACGGTGAGCGCCGGAGTTGAAACGGTTTCATCTGTTTCCGGAAGTACTTCAGGAACATTATCGTTGGAACAACCTGTCAGTATAAAAGCACCGAAGGCGCACAGTGAGGCCTTCATGGCCACAAGTGCAATATCTTTTAAGTTTTTCATTCAGTAGGTTAGCTAATCTTAAGGTTCGGGAACAGACATTCCCGAATGAGTTTTTCATCTAAATGTACATCGGGAGAACGCAGATTCTCGCCGATGTGAAATGATAATTTTTACAAAATTATAAATTTTTAGGCAACAAATTAAAAATTTTGGTAAAAATATTTAATACTATATCACCATTCATTCTCTTCAGTAGAATACCCCCATGGTTTCAAGCTTACATTTACCTGCAAGTTATAGTTGTCAGCCGCTTGAGGCGAGGGTAATTTGGAGATGCCCGTAAGGGAGAGTCGGTATATATTATTTCTTACCACACCAATCTGCATAGGGGAAAGATTGGTCATTTTTCCGGTTTCAGGATTAGTGGTTCCGTTAGTTGCCCTGTTATGTTCTATCAAATACTTATAGGTGAGGTAAAAATATCCTGTTTCAGACTGGGCATCAGTTTCTTTAAAGGAAAGCACCTGATATTCTTTGGATGTAGAATTGGTGATTCTCACTGCATCCTCTTCTTTCCCTACAATGGGTAATCCTGTAGTTGCATCGCAAAGCACTAACTCCAGGCTGATACCAGTACAATGATTCAAATCCATGTCATCCTTGGAAAGAACAGTATTTTCCATTATGTAGAACCATGGGGAATAACCATTGTTGTCATAATCAGGCACCTTAGTCTTTATTATATCATCAGTCTTTATTATATCATCAGCTAATGCACTTCCGTGGGTTGAGCTGATGCCTGTGACATTATATTCATTGAAGAAATTACCTCCAGTTTTCGATGCTATCCAATTGTATGAACTTCCGGTTGAACCTTCAAATCCGAATGGCTTCACAGCGGCTCCGTCAAGAGCAGTGTGCCTTATCATGTAAGCCTGATCATAGAGGTTAAAAAGCGTGAGATTATTTAGTTTTAGATAAACACCTCCATCTGTAGTGTTGGCAGATGAGATGCTTGAAATATGACCGGCAAGTTTATAGATATTATTTTCTGTCACAGTTCCAACTCCCTCTCTCTGGAAAGTTTCACTATGTCCACTCATGTAGTCTATTCTTGCTATCATTCGCTCCAATTCCAGACTACCGGAATTTTTACTTTCAGCATCTGAGTTAGTTATCTGATAGTTACGACCTGATACAAATTCGCCATTATCATCTCTATATGCAAAGGAACCGGTGAAAAGTTCCATCATAGCAGCCAAAGCAGCTTCGTCAGAATTATCGGGCAATGGATGGTTGGTAAGGTCAAGCGTGAAATATTCATAATTAGCCATCGGGCAAACCATTCCGTAGTTTCCATCCGATTCCTGCACAAAAGCCCGTGAATAAGAAGTGGAAGTTCCGAAATCTGATGCAGTTACATTTATGGCCTTTTCACATAATATGTTTTCTGTAGTCACAGAGGTGGGATATTCCTGTAGATTGGCCAAGGCGTATATGCTTACCTTCTTACCGAATATTTTCTTTACATCATTTACATCCACCTTCTGTGCAAAAGTCATTGTCCCGGTTGCTGCATCAGCTTTTGTCTTAAACAAGGGGTCGTGACCATCAGATGGAGTTGCCGTAGTGAATTCACAGAGGAGATTTCCTTTATTCGAAGAATTATCAGTGGCATCAAAGAAATACAGATTGAGACTATTTACCAATTGTTCGTTATTAACGCCCTGGTTCTCTCCATCAGAAGAGCCTCCTCCGGCCACAGTGGTTGCTCTGGATGATTCAGATCCGGGATAAACCACATTAACGGTAAGATAAAAATCGGATGAAGAACCGGTGCCGGAAGAAACATTAGGATCGACTTCTGAAGGACAGTCAGATAAATTGTCGGATATACAACCGGTAAGCAGAGCGGCGGAAATTAGAATCGTTCCCACACCTAATATTCTGCTTTTAATACCTGATTTTGATGTTATAAGAGATTTCATGATTAGTTTGAGTTTAGGGAGTCAAAGGGTCCGCAAGGAACCTTTGACTTTTTATTTTGAAGTTCTAAACTAAAGATTAGAAATTAAAGCTGTTATCACGTTTTTGCCACTGTCTTACGTTTACCTGCAAAGTTAAGAACAATGATTCAGCTTCGTGCCATTCGATAAGTCCACCGACGCTGGTAACTTTACACTGATAAACGTTATTACGAACTATAGCATATTCCATTGGATCTACACCGTCAGTAGGATCGTTGTGCTTGATCCAACCGATATATGTTTTTTCAATAGTTCCATCAGTTCCGTCAAAGTCAAAGTCAAAGTATTTACCATCGGACTGTAATACACGTAACTGTTTTGTATCATCATCGCCTATAATTTTAACACCGGCAGGGAGATTTGTACTTGATGCAGTGATAGCATCACCATTATCATCAACAAACCGGAATGTAAATGCTATACCAGTGGCATTGTCTTGTCTATCATCGTCTGAATCCATTAAGGCTGTAGTAGGAATTACGTTTTCAGTTATATAAATCCAGGGATAAAAACCATTTTGAAGGATTGAATTCTCTCCGGTCTTTTCAAAATAAGAAAGATTTGCTTTTGCATTAGCCTCTGATCCTCTGTTTGAGTAACGATTCAATAATGTTCTTCCTGCATCAAAACCTGAATTTGACCAATCGCATGGATAAATCCAATTATAATTACCATTGGTAAGTCCTCCATTTTCTTTTCCGAATAGTTGAGTATCATCAAGTGCGGTTTTGCTTGCTCCGAATGCAGATGCAGGAGTACCTTCAATTGTATGACGGAAAAGATAAGATTGAGAGTTAACATTGAAAACTTCCATTGCAACAATCTTTGCGGTTACATTCGAGTCAGCTAATTTATAGCAGAATTGTTTCAAACCATTTCTTTCACCACCGTCATTAAAGTCTATACGGGCAACAGCACGTTCCAAAACAACTGCATCAGAAGATTCTGATTTAAGCTTTAATTGTTTACCGTTAGTACCATAAGTCTCAGAAAAAAGATTATAGATAGGTATTAAGTTTGAAGATGAAGCATCTGTAATAGAGTTAAAGTCAGCTGTGAGCTTCATTCTATCATAACTTACTAATGGGAGAACTTTACCGGCCTTATCATTGCCAAACGGTTGAATCACATCATCGAAAGACGACACTGTGAATTTAGCTGCATTTGCAGCCTTTTTACCTTCTTCATTACTAAAATTATAAGTTAAAGAAGTTTCAGTTGCATTACCAACAATAATCAGATAGATATCACCTTTATTACAAAGACCAACAAGATCTGCAGGATTAACTTTTACTGCAATATTAAAAGTTCCATCTGCACCGGTAATCTGTTTGCCTAAACCTGTATCAATAACAGCATTTTCATTCACGGAAACAGGATCAATCAAAATATTATTATTGGCATCAACAAAATAGAGTAGAGCATCTTTAAGTTGACTTTCGTTTGCTGCTGCGTCAACATTCTCAGTGTCACCATTAGCATTAGTTGCGCTACGAGTACTTACTGTGGGAACAGTTTCCACGTTGAAAGTAAGGAAATAACCTTCCGCGTTCAAAACTGGAGGTTGGGGTTCATCGACATTAAGGTTGTCGTTAGCACAAGAAGCCATACCCATAAGGGTAAAGACTGAAAGTGCATAGATTGAGTTTTTCTTAAATGAATTCATAATATTTGGTTAGTAAATTTTTTTAATTGTATGTTTTAAATCATGCTTTAAAATTTAATGGCATCGGTGATTAAAAATCATATCCGTTTTCACGTTGTTGCCATTCCTTGATATTAACTGAAAGATTAAGATACAAGGATTTTGGTTCATTAGGATCCGGAAGTTTAGAAATGCTATTCACATACATCTGGTATGTATTATTACGAACAACACCATAATACATAGGAGCGTATTTATCTCCGTTCATAATCTTGTTATGAAGTATGCAAGCCATATACTTTATATAATAATTTGTGCCTGTCCTCTCAACTTCAATCCATTTTCCCTGTTTATCTACAATTTCTATGGCATAAGGTTTATTAGGTGAATTGGTTACACCAGCCGGATAACCGTTTTCATTCTCATTATAAATCAAAGGAGTCTTTCCGTCTTGGCCAAGTATTGTGAATGTAAACAAGACGCCTGTGGCATATTTTGCCACCAGATGGTCACCGTTAGAATCGAATGATTGCATAAGTTCTATTGACGGAATGGTATTTTCACTAACATAGCACCATGGACGGAAACCTGTTTCAGAAGATGTGGATCTCTTTTCAAGGTCTTCAATAGTGATATAGCTGTTATAAGTGCCGCTATTTGATGCATCAACGGCAAAACCGGAATTAAAATCTATAGAATTCAAGAAATTACCTGTAGATTTGGAAGGTTCAGAACCGGAGAAATCCCAATCCGGTGTAGCAACCCAGTTATATTTATCTTCTATACTACCTTTCTCTACCTGCAAGAGGTCCAGATCTTCAACAGCCTTGTTATAATCTCCGGCTGAAGTATGTTTGAACATATAGGATTTTGAGGATACATTATACATCTGCATGGAAGACAGTTTAAGGTTTACGGCAGGACTGCTTTCTATTTTATAGACATGCTTCTCCTTAGGTAAGGAAGCATCTGAAGTTCGGTCTATATCACGATATTCAATACGTGCCACAGCACGTTCAAGATGTATAGGTTCTTCATCTTCATTAAGGACATCCCACCACTTGATGGTGCCGGAATCACGTACAAACATGGCTTTAATGGCTGCTATCAATTCATCCGGAGAGGCACTGAGATCAGCAGGCACATTTATTGTTACCATTTCCGAACTCACTAACGGCATGAGCTTTCCTTTACCATCATTCCCGAAATCACCTATGGGAGTACTGAAGGAAGTCATATTGAAAACTGCTTCTGCAACATCGTCTGTCTCATCAGCTTCCGGATTCTCGGAAAGATTAAAACCAAATGTTGAAGTATTGGCAGCCAGGAAGAATTGGACATCTTCACCGGCCAGGTCGCTTAAATCATTGATATTGGGTATTCTAATACGTGCGGAGGTTGAGTTACTGCCATTCAAGGGATCGATATATTCAGCCGAAAAAGAATGTTTAACCTTGTTATTCACGCAAAGAAAAAGTGTTATATCCTCTATACGTGTCTCTTCTGAAGTCCCTTCCAATTCACCTGAAGATGAATTACCCGGTTTATCGTTATCAGTAAAGGCACGTGTATGTGAACCAGTATCGTTAATCACATTGATAGTGATATAATATTCAGGAACCGGGATCTTTGAGCCTGGAATATCATCGGGGCATTCACCCATATCTTCAGTAACGCAAGATACCAATAAGGGACAAAATAAAAGCAGGGAAATAAATAAATTGAGGGAAGAAAAATGGTTTCTCACTTTTCTTATCATAGAATTTATAATAGAGCTTTTCAATTTCATTATAAAGGTTAATCTTATTAGTGATCTCGGGTACCGCAAGGTTCACAGAGATTTGTTTACTTTATCCCCGTGGGATATTCAAAATCATTGGAATGTATAACTATATTCTCGTTTACACCATCCAAGGATAGAACAACCTATCTGATACCATTCATAACCGGTTTCAGTATCTTTAAGTTTTATATCTATCGTATAGTCATATTCTCTGTCAAGGAATTCCTGAGAATCCCATTGGGTAGGATAATCATCGCTAAAATTCTGGAAATAAGTTGCCAGCCAATCAGAGAAATTTTCTATACGGCAAACCTCACGTCCGGTATAAGCATCAGTAACCTGAAGGAACGATCCATCTGATTCCTGAAGACGAGACAGACCGAACTCGGCGTAAAGGGAATATTCCGGTGATTCGCTGTCGGCACGTGACTTGGCATCAGGTTTTAAATGGTTATCCCATTCTCCGAAAGGATCATCATCGTAAGCGTCGTAGTTTGCGTTCTTGTCTTTAGCCTGGTATTGGCGCATTTCCTTACGCAGACACAGGTACATCAACTCCTGGGCCGGATAGGTGTTGCCGACAAAGTCGATGGTACCATTACCGTTAGGGAAATCAATTATAATATTGAAATCATTGGGATTAAAATCCTTTGTGAAATCAGAATGTACAAGATTAACTTTGATTGTATTCGTCACACGCATCATTGGTATGGTGATTTCCATTTCCACATCCGGACGGGAAGTTGATGTAAGGGTGGGATCTACATCCGGAAGTGTAACTTCGGGTATAGTATATAGAGATTTATTCTGTGTACACCAAAGAGTATCAAGACGAAGTCTGTTATTCTCATAAGCCTCTTTCCAGTTGAACACGCCATAATCGTCAGTTACGACACCAAAATCATAGATGCCGTCACCGTCACGGTCCAGTTTAAGACGATATTTGTCGATGGTAGATTCCCCCAGTTTCATTTCATTGACCAATTGGAAACCGGGTGTAGCTTTTGAAGCATCGTAACCTGCATGGTTACCCTGAGCAACAGCAACAAACTTATAAGTCTCACCCGGGATAAGGGCCTCATCAGTTATTTCCATTGAAAAATCCGGATTAGCATAATCCATATAGGTTTTATTTTTCTCATCGCGATAAACGTAAATACCATCTTTATCAAAGACATAGAGATATACAGAACCCACATGGTTATTGAACCAGTCTACCTGTTTCGTGTTATAAGTATATTCAAAATTTACTTTCAAACGTAGCCTTTGAGCAGGAGCACATTCCGGGAAGTCTTCATTAACCATTGAACAGGATGATAGACATCCGATAATACCTCCTAAAATAAGGACAAGGATCAGGGAAGTTATTTTATTAAAGATTGTCATCTTAAACAGGAGTTTTTCATTTAGAAACGGATCTTGGTATTATTGGAAGACAGGAGCGGTGCAAACCGCACCTGTCTTTATAAGAGGTTTAGATTATTCGAGAGTATAACCGTAGTCACGAATAGCCCATTTGAGGACATTGATGTCAACCTTGATATTGTATTTATCAGACCCCGGTTCATCATCAGGAGTTGTCCCCGGAGGTGGAACTGTCGGTGAACCATAACCCATAACCTGGATAACGTTGATGTTGTAGGCATTGTTACGAAGCACACCGAAACGACCAGTCTGAGATGCATTGTAATCACTTACGACCTTGATAGACTGACCTTCATTCAATTTAGCTTCGGTTGAAGGATTGAAGTGGTTGATACGAGCAACGTAGTAAGTTTCACCTTTATAGTAGAAATCTACCTTATCAGTACCTGCGGGATTCATGTGCAGAGCATTGGCAATACGTTCGATTTCAGCGGAAGTACCTACCTTAGTTGAATCGAAAATAGTATTTAGTGCAATTTCAGTCTTTGATTCAGTCAAACCGCTGATCAAGAGTGCGCTATTAACGATTATAGCTTCATCAGTATTGGGGTTAACTACAAATGAATAGTTCTCGGTCGAAGCGTTACCTACTTTATATACACCCTTAACGATGATACGGGTGGTTTCATTCTGATACATCTGGCTGAACGGCATGGTATTTTCAAGACAGTAGTCAGTCAATTTAGATGTAACAGAATTATAAGTAGAGTTATCGTCTACAAGGTTGAAGTCTCTTGCATCTGTTGAATCGTAGTTCGGGTCTTTAGCCCACCAGATGTGATTGAACTTAATGTTGCCACCTTTAGAAGTATAGAAGTATTCCACCCCTTGTGAACCAGAGTCCTGAGCACCGTAAGCAGCTTGCATTTCATCGCTGACAGCAGTAACGTTCTGTACCGGGAAAGACTGGTAGTTAGTAACGTCAAGGATCCATTCCTTAGCCTCGAACTTGTCAGTTCTGTCTTTAACGGGAATTGAAGAAAGCTGAACATCTTCACTGCCTTTGAGAGTTACTTTTGCAACGCCACGTTGAACAGAGAAGGTGGCAGCTGATTCAGAAGGCACATTCGGAGAAACTACAAATCTTGAAGCGTAAACCGGTACCAAAGTTTTAATACCATCAAGTCCAGGAGTATTATTATTAACAGCAGTGAAGTAAGGAGCATTGGTCATAGTGAAGTAATCCTTGCCACCATAAGTAGAGATCATAGGATTGCTGCCACCTTTTGTTCCCATAACGGTTTTTCTCCATGTGCCGAATTTCTTGTCATCCAAAGTAGAAGCATCTGGAGTTACAAAACCATTACTGTTAGTGTCATCAATGTTAACTATACAGAGTGCATAGTAAGTACCGTCTGTTGCTGTTTTATCAAGACCAGTCAATTTAACCTGGATAATCTTGTTATCTGAGATGTCGGAACCTGAAGCAGTACCATCTGAAGGCAAATAATATATTTGGCTTGAAGCAATAAGTACATAATCATCTTCTGAAGCAGCGCTGGTAGCATCATAGATATAGATAGCGGCGTTTCGGATAGTTCTTTCATCATTTGTACCGGCGTCGAATTCATTTTCACCGATAGCACGAGTATCGCTAACAGCCGGAAGAGAAATAGTGAACATAGCGTTAACACCTTCGGTATCGTCAACTGGAGTATTAACGGGTTCACCGAGATTGTCATTTGAACAGCTTGCAAGTAAAGCAAGAGCCGCAAATGGCAAACCGTATTTGAAAATTTTCATAAATATAGATATGTTAGGGTTAAGTATTTATAAAGATATACAGGGAGCGGGCAATGTCGCCCCCTTATTAAAATTACTGCAAAGTATAACCGTAGTCACGAACAGCCCATTTAAGGACGTTGATGTCTACCTTGATATTGTACTTGTTAGTTTCGGGTTCATCATCAGGAGTGGTACCTGGAGGCGGAACTGTCGGAGAACCGTAACCTAATACCTGTTCTACGCTGATATAGTATGCATTGTTACGAAGAACAGAGTAGCGACCTGTCTGTTGTGCTGTGTAACCAAAGTTTTCAGCGTCGTTTGTAATCTTCTGATTAGCAGCAAGACCGGCTTCGTCTGTATTGGTAGGATCGAAGTGGTTGATACGTGCAACGTAGTAAGTTACACCCTGGTAGTAGAAATCAACCTTATCTGTGCCGGTGGGATTCATATGAAGAGCATCAGCGATTTCCTTGATTGCAGCAGATGCTCCATCCTGAGTTGTATCGAATAAAGTGTTCAAAGCAACGCCAGTCTTAGATTCTTTAGCAGAAGCGTTGAGAAGGTGGCTGTCAATAGGATAAGCCTCATCAGTGTTGGGATTAACTACGAATGAGTAGTCTTCATTAGTATTATCTTTAACCTTGTAAACACCCTTAACAACTATACGGGTAGTCTCGTTCTGTTTCATAGAACCGAAAGGCATGAGGTTTTCAAGACAGTAGTCAGTAAGTTTCGCATTTTCTCCCCTTACAGCATTCAGAGTAGTAGTAGGATTGTCATTCAGATAGAAGAAGTCAGTTTCCAATTGACCTGAAGTTGCACCATAGTTCGGGTCTTTAGCCCACCAGATGTGGTTGAACTCTACTGAGCTTCCAGATTTTTCGGTATAGAAATGAGTCTTGCTACCAGTAAGTTTTCCCATTTCAGTGTTAACGTTTGAAACGTTCTGAACACCGTAAGTAACATAGTTGGTTACATCGAGATACCAGTCAGTTGCATTGAAAATGTCTTCACGATCCTTACAAGGAATAGCAGCCAAGTCAACGTTAGTATTACCTTTCTTTCCTTGGAGGATAACCTTTGCAACACCGCGTTGTACATAGAAATTAGCTGCACTTGCAGAAGGAGTCTGAGGTGAAGCAACAAAAGCGCTTGCTTCTACAGGAACCAAAGTTGTGATATTGGGAAGAGAAGTGAGAGGAGTTGTTTCGTCACCATTATCACGAGTAAATGTAGGAGCATTTGTCATCGTAAAATAATTCACGCCTTTATAAGTAGAGAGGAAAGGATTGCCGGAAGTTTTGGAACCCATGATTTTCTCTTTCCAAACACCAAATTTCTCACCAACTGTCGGTAAAACGAAACCATTCCCAGGAGCACCGTCATCACCTTGATCATCTTGGTTAACTATACAAAGAGCGTAATAAGTAGTTGCTTCTTTATCCAAAGAACTCAATTTCACCTGAATAGTAACAGTGTTGGAAACATCAGTACTGGCATTGTTTACAGTCGGATTGTAGAAAAGTTGACTTGCAGCAATCAATTCATAATCATTTTCATTACCAGGAGTTGTAGCAGCATCATCAGATTTGTCCTGATAAATGTAGATGCCGGCATTGCGGATAGCATATTCACTAGCGTTGACTTCATTGTAATCTTCGAAGCTAACGGCACGTGAACCGGAAACTGAAGGTAGAGTGACTGTGAATTTAGCGTTATAGCCATCTTCGTTACCTACGCCTTCAGGGGTAGGTTCCCCTATGTTGTCGTTAGCACAGCTTGCTAAAAGAGCAAGAGCTGCGAACGGCAAACCATACTTGAAAAGTTTCATAGTGTGATTTTTAGGTTAATTAATTAATTTTATATAAGTTAGTTTTAAGAGTTTTTATGGTTGTTAAGCTGCCGCTGCTATTGAGGCTGTTACAGCTTTATTATTCGATCAAAACGAAAGTCTTGGCGTTGGCGTCTGCGGTCTTTTCCAGACCTTGAACTGCTGCTCGAGCTGCCGAGGCAACCTGCGGACTCAACGAACCTTGAAGGCTACTCAGAATATTGACAGCCGTTTCTTCATCACCTTGTTTAAGCAAAAGCAATGCACGCGCATATTCAGCCTCCGGTGTTTGCCCGGCCTTTGGAAGATATCTTTCGGCACTTATAATGTCTCCACGGCGCATCGCATTTATACCCGCATTGAGGTTAGCTGTTTCATCATCGGGATACATGGTAACTGCTAAGTCGAAAGCCTGATCATATAAAGGTGAACCGAATTCCTGACTGTTAGCAGCTACAAACAATTCGGCCAATGACAGATTCTGTGGACGAGTCTGCATTACCTCTATAATTTCAGAGACTTCGGTATATGTTTTTATTTCGAATTGTATGCGGTAATCAGAATGACGCAAGGCCGGATAGACGTTCTCCAGCAGCCATGCGTATTCCTTCGGGTAAGTATTTTTGATTTTATTATTACGAGCAACCGGTTCTAAATCAGAATTAACTATAGAAAGAATAGCCGAAGCTGATGGAATGGATTCTTTCCACTGGTCAATGTCGCCGGGGATATTTTGGAATTGGTCAAAGCGGATTGAATCGTTAACAGAGACTGTACCGCTATAAACTACAGTGGAGAGAAATTCCGACAGTCCTGCCCAATCTACCGGTTCAAAAGAAGTAGTAATGAAATTTGAAGGAAAACTATATAGACCTTGAACATAATTCTTCAATGCTTCGGTACGTCCGGAAGCCAGTCTTACATTGTTCTGGTATGAGCCTTCCGGCGAGGCGGTTCCGCTTATATGGAGACTGGTGATGTTGATGTCCTTGTCGTTGCGGACTGAATCTATCGTGGCCCTGATCTTGGCAAGTTCGGCGGGATTACGCCTGTAGTCAGGATAAATCTCTACCTGGTTCACCGGGAAATCAATGTAAGCTCGTGCTGAGATTTCACGCATCTTCACTGCTTCAGCTACAGGAGCTACATAAAGGAATTCAGGGAAGAAAGTACGTTGAACGAAATCGGTCTTAGCCAATGGGAAGTCCTCTCCTTGTTTACCCTTGATACAATTGGCGCACCCTCTTACCTCTGTCTCAATTTCAAAGATGGCATTTTCCATCCAGTTACGATAAGGAGTAAAAAGAGTGACATTATATGTTTTCAAACGGGTATTTTGTACTTGAGGAGTGTAAGCGGTCGCGATGGGTTCGTTAGGAGTTGCATTTATCATTTCCCCTTTATCTTTACCGAATCCTTTAACTATGAGTCCTGAAGCTACGCGGTTACGTTCTATCCAATACCAACGGTTTCGTCCCGCTACTGTTACAGGTTCCAGGGATACAGAATCGTTTTCACCTATATATTTAGGGGTAATCACTACTTCGACATTACTCTTAAGATTAATCTTAGAAAAATCCAACTGGAGAGTTGTAACAAGTTCCTGGTTATCTCGATAAATATTAATAACCTCAACTGCAATTTCTGAGCCGTCCTTAGAACCAGTAGGTATTACCGCTGCACAAACAGATGACAATCCGAAGACTAATAAAAGAAGAGTTGTTATATATTGGAAAAATTTCATGATATCTCCTTTATTACTAAATTGTGCGGGTGAGAAAATCAAAATATATATTCAATAGCCAGACTAAACTTTGTAGGACCGAAATAATTATGATGAAGATTCCGGTCTTCATCGGGTATAGAACCACATACTGTACAAGGATATCGGTTAAATCTTGTATAAATCCACCCTATACCAATTTCGAGCTCTATATTCCAATGTTTTGCAAGTATCCAGTCATGGCCCCAGCCAATGCCCGCTCCTATGGCCCAACCTTGATAACGGTGATCTTTAAGACCTGAAAAGTCAGAACCCAAAAATTTAACATTGGTATTGATATTTCCCACATTATACTGGCCTCCTAAAGCATGAAGGGCCAGGAAATTACCTTGGAAAGCCTCGCATATCCACCAGCGTGCCTCCGGCTGCACCATCCAGTGGCGCCAGCGGCGTTCGTGGATGTTCCAGGCATTTAACTGCCCGCTTATGTCCATGGTCCATTTCGGTGCCATCCGAAACTCAATTCCCAAATTTGGCGTAGTTACCGCGTCAGAAATAAGGTTTGATTTAATACCAAATTTCTGGGCACCGGCAGGTATCACCAAAAGGAACAGCAATGCCAAGATGGCTGTCAATCGCTTGAAATACATCCCGTTGGGGTAATAGATAAAAGTTTTTCAGGTTAGTCTGGTAAGAACCTTTTGCGGAGTTTTTATGGTATTTTGTCGCAAATGGTTAGCCAAAATTAGAACTAAATGCAATAATATGCAAATTTTTGGTAAAAAATTTTTAAGAAGAAAAAAGTAATCAATTAGGAGCGGGTGATAAATAGGAGAATATAGGAGAATATAGGAGTGACTAGGAGAAACTAGGAGGGACTAGGAGAAACTGGGAAAGATAGGAAACGGTGAGGAGAGTAAGCATTAACTGAAGTACACCTTTGGGAGGATTTCAAGGATTTGTACTTTTGTAGATTTATAAAGACCGGTTCAACTGTTACAGAAGAATCGGTCTTTAGTATTTTTGTAGTACAGCGATTATAT
>JAFLTT010000011.1 GCA_022509165.1 Muribaculaceae bacterium | reverse complement strand
TTCTGATAAATGATTTTCTCACATAAGGATCAGTTGTCATTATTATGACCGAATCAGTATCATTGGAAACTACCGGGAAGGTTGCCCGGATAACTTTTCTTATATTATCATTTCCTTTATCATTCCAACTACTGACTTGGTGGAGTATAAGATAAGAGAAGTTTCTGCCTCTTGAAAAATCAGGATTTGAAATAGTACCGAACCATAATCTTGAATCGGTTTCGGGAGAGTATAATATATTAGAAAATTCGGTTTTGTAGAATTCAAAGAAAGGTGATGAAGAATCTGCCTTAGAATTTAGAAAGAAATCTCTGAGGATTTTCCTATTTTTTGAGGAATCTGTGATGGTCATGACATTAAGGCTCGGTTTAGAGTATTCTTTATGCCATATTATGAAAAGATGGATTATGATGGATATATCACAATCGGGAATTTTTTTGATGATTAGTCGTATTATCTTGTTCTCCCAACGGATTTTCTGTAAATGTCGGAGAAGGGATATATATGGCTTGAGATTTATGGAGGAATTGAAATTTTGAGATATCCAGAAAGGGAAATCGTACTTCATACGGGAAGAATGAAATATCGTATGGAAATGGGCAATTGAATGAAAATTATCTTTGAAGAATTGTGAACGAATAAATCTGGGGAATGTACCCTTTGAAATTAGAATTTTGATGAACGGGATCTCCTTCATTTTTAAAGGTAGATATATTTTTTTGATGCCAGGAATATTAAGGAGGAAACGTTCGGGATCGTTGGGTTCTCCCAGAATGGGATCGAAAGGAGACAAGAATCTTTTTAATCTTTTGGAATTTTCGCGTATGATTGAATTATGCATGACGGTATGATTGATTTTTAAGGTTGGAAATTAAAGGGAAAAGATGAGAGAAGGATGTTAAGTTTGCAAGGATGGTGATAAGCCGGATTGGAAGAAGGTATCATTAGGCAAGGAAATAGTATTTGACAAGAGTGAAGCGAAATAGAGCATTTTCACCCAAAGACAGACCAAATAAGGCTGTTATACCTCATTGCGCTAAGGAAAATACAATGAGTAAAGTATTAACCAACCCAAAGATGAAGTTTATAAATCAATTGTACAAGGACTGAACCCTCAACTTTCCGAAGCCCTTTTCGGTTATGAAAAGCTCACGGATCAGTTGGGCAAAGAGGAAACTTTAGATTTTTTCAACGAGGGAATTACTGATTTAAAGGCAAAGTCTAATAAATAATTCGTAATTTTGCAGTGCCAGCCCAAGCATATATTATTATATGTAAGTGGGTGGGCAGACATATTGCAAGGCGTAATTTGCGCTTTTGTTCTGACCATCTTGAATCTGGACAATTCAAAAGCCTGTCAGAAAAAAGTGGCAACGTTACGCCCTATGGGTGTGTAATGCACTACCGTCATGCCGTTTTATGGTGTGCAGATTAGTCCATTTATACACAGCGTGGGGCTGGCGTTGCTCGTTTCTACAGGCAAGGGAGTCCAGACCCAAAGATGGTGGAGCGAGCAACAGATTAAGGCTCCACGTTTCTTGTTATATGGTCTTAATACCTTAATTTCTATATCGGCTCATTCGGAGTTTACGAGCCAACCGGCCTACCGAATGAGCACCAAATTCTTCAACAATACTCCTTCTAACACTCTCTTTGAGAAACTCAAAGGGATAGCCAACGGCATGAATGATTTCAATAGATTTCTTGCGGTTGTGGGTTATTTCCGGTCTTCAGGATACTTCAAACTCCGTAAAGAACTTGGAGAAATTTCAGATATACGAATCCTGATTGGTATCAATGCCGATGATATTTTCCGCAAACATAACCTCGGTTGGGAAATGCTTGAGGCTCCGGAAAGAGCTAAAGAGTTATTCAACGAGCACTTCAAACAGGATATAATCGATTCCAATTACACCAAGGAAGTTGAGGAAGGAATCCTACAATTATGTCAGGATTTAGCCGATGGAAGATTGCAACTCCGGCTTCATCCCTACAAGAATCTTCATGCAAAATTCTATTTATGTCTGCCTGAAACCCATAATCCACATACCGACGGATGGGTGATAATGGGATCTTCCAACATATCAGATTCAGGTCTTGGAACCGGGAAAGCACCAAGATATGAATTGAATGTGGCAATGAAAGACTATGACGATGTTCATTATTGCCATGAAGAATTTGAGACTCTTTGGAATGAAGCCGTACCACTTTCCCTTAATGATATCAACAAGCCCAAAGAAGGAACTTACCTCAGCGAATATCAGCCGACCCCATACGAAATTTATATAAAAGTCCTTATTGAAGTCTTCGGAGACCAGGTAGAAGATGACTTCAACATCCAGCTTCCTGATGGAGTTATGGAGTTGAAATATCAAAAGGATGCCGTTATACAAGGTTATCAGATGCTGATGCAGCATAACGGATTATTCCTTTCTGATGTCGTGGGTCTCGGCAAAACGATGATTGCTACGATGATTGCCAAGCGTTTTATCGAAGCAAACGGCAAGAACACAAAGGTGCTTGTGGTCTATCCTCCTGCACTCGAAGACAACTGGAAAGCCACGTTTAAACTCTTCGGGATTTATCGTAAGGCACAATTCATCACAAACGGAAGTCTTTCAAAAGTGCTTGAAGGGAAAGACAACTACCATGACAAAGAAGATTTCGACCTTATAATAGTGGACGAAGCACATCAGTTTCGCTCTGATACTTCCAACCGGTATAATGAGCTTCAGAAGATATGTAAATCTCCTTGCACTAATCCCGGTTTACTTAAATCTTTCCGCAAGAAAGTGATGTTGCTGTCGGCAACACCACTTAATAACCGTCCGGAAGATCTGCTAAATCAGCTTCAGCTTTTCCAAGATACCCAAAGGGCTACTATTGATGGAGTGACCAATCTCAAGCAGTTCTTTACCCCTCTTATAATGGGATACAAGAAGTTGATGCGGGAAAGAGACAGCCGGGTTGTCAGCCATGATGTCGACAGGATTTATGACCAGATCCGTAATAAGGTAATTGATAAAGTTACTATCCGACGAACCCGAACAAATATCCTCAACGATCCCGATTATAAAGAGGATTTGAAAAAACAGGGCATTGTTTTCCCAAAAATCCTTCCTCCTAACGAACTCGAATATGAACTAACTCGGGCTTTAAGTCGAAGTTTTATATCCACTCTTACCGCATTGACTGATGAACAGGAAGAAGAACATTTGACATACGCCCGATACCGTGCCGTGGAGTTTCTCAACCCGAAACTTCGGGAGAAATATAAAAACGCTGTTCATATAGGGCAGAGTCTTGCCGGAATTTATCGTGTTCACATGGTAAAAAGGCTGGAAAGCAGTTTCCATGCCTTCAAGAAATCTCTCAAAACATTGCTTCGAATCACCGAAGATATGATTCTGATGTTTGAAGAGGATAAGATTATAATCGCTCCCGAATTAAATGTCAAGGATATGATGTTTAAGGGAATGGATTTAGATGAAATCACCGACTATATCCTTAATAAAGGTTATACCAAGGAAGATTTCTTATATAAGGCAAAAGATTTTGATGAGAATTTCATCAAGATGCTTTATAGTGACCGTGACCTTCTTATAAAGCTAAATGAGGAATGGTCAAAGATAAACGAAGACCCAAAACTTGATAAATTCTCAGTCTCTATACCTGAATTTCTATCAAAGGAAATCAATCCCACCGGTAAATTAGTAATATTCTCTGAAAGTGTAGATACTGTCAATTATCTATATGATTTCCTTACAAATCAACTCGGCAGAACCGATGTGCTGAAAATCTCCTCTTCAAATAGAGACAGACTTTTCAACACAGTCAAAGCAAACTTTGATGCCAATGTCCAGGCCGATAAACAGAAGAACGATTACAATATCCTAATTACATCTGATGTGTTGGCTGAGGGTGTCAACCTTCATCGTTCCAATGTCATAATAAATTATGATTCTCCGTGGAACGCATCCCGGTTGATGCAAAGAATAGGACGTGTAAACCGTATTGGATCGGTTGCCGACAATATTTATAACTATATGTTCTATCCGTCGCCTGATGGTGATGCACAGATACAGCTTTATAAGAACGCTCTAATAAAGTTACAGGGATTCCATTCAGCATTTGGTGAGGACGCTCAGATTTATTCCCGGGAGGAGATTGTAAAGGAGTTCAATCTCTTTGATTCCAAGGTCAAGGATATTGTAGATAAGAAAATAGCCTTGCTCCGAGAACTTCGCCATTTATACAATACCAATAGGGACTGGTATCATCGCATCAAAAAACTTCCACTAAAGAGCCGTGTGATGAGAAAAGCCACCCAAAGACAAACAAATTGCACAGTTGTATTTGTTTCTTCACGATTAAAAACCGAATTCTATTTAGTGGCCGGTTCAAAGGAACCCCAAGTCATGGATTTCCTTTCTGCTGTCGGTTATCTTAAGGCCAAGCCCGAAGAAATAGCCCATCCATTTAATCAATCTACAGAACATTACACACAAGTTAGTAATGCGGTCGAGGAATTCAAGAAAGACTTGATGGAACAGACCGACAGCAATTCTATCAAAAACACCAATCTTGATAAGACAGCCCAGATTGCCGATAAGTTCCTTCGTACCATAGAGCAGGTTTGCGAAGATGATAACCTTAAAAAGGATTGCGGTATTCTCAGGAATTATATAAAGGAGGGAACTTATTCACAACTTCAAAGAAAACTAAAGGCTCTGTCGCAAGAATATAAGAATGACCGACTGAAGATAAAATCTGAAGGTCGGATTCTTGCTAACCGTATCTCAGAACTTGTGGAAGAATATCACAATGCTTCCAACTCCGACTCAGCCAAAACCGATTTTGGCACCCCATCAATCATAATCTCCGAAACTTTCATTTGATATGGCACAATATAACAAAGAGCAACTCCGCTCTATCTTCCAAAACAGATTTAATCAGGAGGCCTGGAAATCCATAGTTGTAAATATCTTTGGAGCCGGACAGGTTCGCCGCGTTTATGAAAAATTTACATCAGATGAAGATTTAGAGGAAGGATATTTCTTGGGTTCTATTGATACTCCTGATAATTACAGAATTGGCCTCTTTTATTATAAGATTAATTCCGGTTCCGTGGCTCATAAGAAGGTAGGTTTTAGAAATCTGTTGAAGAAATGGGTCAATCCAAAATGGGGAGAATTTGAAGCTGCCCTTGTAGTATTTGACGACGGAGAAGAATGGAGACTGTCTTTTATATGCGATATAAAGGAAGAAGCAACGGCACCTAAACGCTTTACATACGTTTTCGGTGAACATGACAACTTTTATAAGACCCCAGTTGACCGATTTGATGAATTACAAAAGCAACAACCTACTTTTGAAAATATCAGAAAAACCTTCTCCGTAGATGCTCTTAGTGATGATTTCTTTGATGATTACCGGGAACTTTACGCTGACTTTGTTCAGTATATAACCGGTAAGAGATATGTTAAGGAAGGTAGCAAATGGGTTGAGAGACCAATAGGCAGAGCAAATCATCAATTTCAAACTACTTTTGAAGGTAACGATAAGCTTGTTAGGGATTATATCAAAAAGATGTTCGGTCGAATAGTTTTCCTATATTTCTTACAGAGGAAAGGCTGGCTTAACGGCAACAAGCAATATATGCACGACCTTTTCTATGATTCCGATAAGAAAGATGATTTCCTTGACGGAGTGTTGGAGCCGTTGTTTTTTGAGATATTGAATGAGGAGAAGTCAAATCGCACAAAAGAGGCTAAATCATTACCCGGCAGTGAGAATATCCCTTACCTGAATGGAGGTCTATTTGCCCGGGATGAAATTGATGAGAGAACGTGCGTTTTACCAGCTGATTATTTCAAGAGATTATTCGATTTCTTGGATAGTTATAATTTCACTATAGATGAAAATGATACCGATGATGCAGAAATCGGTATTGACCCGGAAATGTTAGGACGCATCTTTGAAAATCTTCTTGAAGACAATAAAGACAAAGGTGCCTTTTATACTCCGAAAGAGATTGTGGATTATATGTGCCGTGAATCTTTGATTTCATATCTCATTGGAGGCCTACCGGAAATAAAGGATGAAAAAATAAGACTACTGGTAGAGAAATTGGATACCACAGATTTATCCGATAAAGATAAGTTAGAGATTCGTAAGACACTACAAAAAGTTAAGATTTGCGATCCGGCAATTGGTTCCGGGGCATTTCCGATGGGGTTAGTCAATCTTCTTTCCAAGATATATGTGGCGATGAAGACTGACACAGACACCGCAAAGATGAAACGCCATATAATGGAGCAGAATATTTATGGTGTAGATATTGAAAAAGGGGCTGTCGATATTGCTCGTCTTCGGTTTTGGCTTGCTATGATAGTGGAAGAAAAAGAGCCCATACCTCTGCCTAACTTGCATTTCAAGATTATGCAAGGCAACTCGCTTCTTGAAAGTTACAATGGCATTGACCTTTCCGACCTTACAAAATTAAAACTTAAAAAAGGGGAAAGTCGAGGAATCTGGGATGCAGATAATTTTGAAAGAAAGAATTTGATTGAGGCATTACGCCAATACTACAAAACTTCAGATCATGCCGAAAGAGACCGACTATTTAATGAGATTATAAATAATGTCCGGAGGCAACTGTTGGCTAAAGGAATAACTCTCCCCAATGGAGAAGATCCTTCTGCCAATTCCGATTTCTTCCTTTGGCACACATGGTTTACTGATGTTTTTGAAAATGGAGGGTTTGATATCATTGTCGGTAATCCTCCATATGTTCTTATTTCTAAAGAGGATCCCAATAAACCTACATATGATAAAATTTATGAGGTGACTGGTGTAGGAAAAAGAAATTTGTACCATTTATTTTTTGAAAAAGGTATTTCAATATTAAAACATAACGGAATACTTTCTTATATTACACCGGATACTTATTTAGCTGGGAATGATACTTTAAATCTTAGAAAATATTTTCGAAATAATACCCAAATACAAAATGTAATATTGTATAGTGAGCAAGATAAGGTCTTTGAAAATGTAACCCAAGCAGTAGCGGTAACGGTTATGATTAAAGGAAAAGCCTTCAATGACTTTACTTTAATCGTCCATAACGAAATGATGAATGTTACAATTCAAGAAATTGACCAGGATCCGAAGCTAAGATTTAGATGGTCTAATAAAGCTATTAAAAAAATCAACGAAACAACAAGTAAAATTGGAGATTATTTTAATGGTAATCAGGGAGATATAAATTTAACAACTAAAAAAGCATTCTTGGGAACCGAACAAAAAATAAATTCCTTGCCTCTTATACGGGGTAACCAAATCGCTCCTTTTGTTCATTATGGTTCAAATGAATGGTGCGATAAGGAAGCATTAAATAAAGATGTGACAAAATATGAAAGAATAATTTTTCAAGAAGTAGCTAATGCTATGCAACAAAGGCGTGTAAAGGCTATTATTTTGAAAGATGTAATTATAGGTCACTCAGCAAATTATTTGCTTCCTAAGAATACAGATATTTCAATTAAAGCTTCTCTCGCAATACTTAATTCAAAGGTGATCAATTTTTATTTCAAATTTTATAATCAAACAAATCATGTCCCTATCGGAGATATAAAATTAATTCCGTTCCCAACATTGAATAATATTTTACAAAAGGAGTTAGAGCAAATTGTGATAAAAATATTGGATATAAAAAGAATCAATCAGAATGCAGACATTGGAATTTACGAAAATCAGATAGATAAACTTGTCTATCATCTCTATAATTTAACTTACGATGAAGTTCTTATTATAGATTCCGAAACTCCAATTTCTCGTGAAGAATACGAAAATTTTAAAATTTAATTATTATGATTAAAATTATAGACAGTCTATGTTTAACTGCAAATGGGCCCTGTGTCTATAACAGAGGCTATCAACCTATTTTGAAAACACAAGGAAATTTAGATGGTGCATGCTTAGCTTATTCCTGCATGATGGTTCTTGAAATCCTTAATATTGTTTCAGAGCGACAGCTACGTGATTTAGAAAATAGGGTGCCGAAATCTCCTCAGATCGAAAAATTATTTAATGAATTTTTTGTGAAACGAGGTCTTATAAGAGAAGGATTATTTCTTTCAGATGTTGGTAAGAAAGTGGAAAATATATTCAAAAATAAACTAAGATCTACTTATTTATCAATATCTGAAAAGTTATCACCTAATAATCTAATTGAGGAAATTAAGAATACATTAGATAATAATTTACCCGTAATCTTAGGAATAAATTATCAAACGGGTGGTGGGCATGCTGTTGTAGCTATCGGATATGAATTCGATCAAGAGGGGATGTATAATATTTTCTGTTTGGATCCGGGATTTGGGAGGAACCGAACATCCTATTGGAATATGGTAATATCACTGGATATATATAGAAGAAATAAGATTTATAAACATGAATATTTCTCTAATGATCCGGATTATCACCATGCTATTTCCATTCAAGATATACTGATCATAGAAAAAGTCTAAAGTAGATTGAGGCCTAACATTGTTGTCATGTACCCGCTATATTAATTGTAGGTACATTTTCCAATAGGAAATTTTGAGAGATAATTTACAAATATATTCACAAAGTTTATACCTGAATTATACCTGAAAATAAGAAACCCTATAACTTTTAATGTTAGTATTGTATTTGCTCGTTAAGTAAATATAGATTACCACAAAGTTAGTTGTTTAATGATTTGGGAATAATTAACTTTGCATTAATGAGTAAGAAGTCGATACGGTTTTTCAATGATCGTGAGGTGAGAGTGGTATCGGATGACGAAAATAACTGTTGGTGGTTTTCGGCCACTGATGTGGGGCGTACTATTAATGACGAACCGGACTATAGCAAAGCAAGTAACTACTGACGTTGGCTTAAACGTAAGTTGAAACAGGAGGGAATTCAACCTGTGAGTCCCACTCACGACTTCAAATTTGAAGCTCCTGATGGGAAGCAACGCAAAGCTGATGTACTAAAGAGCGAGGATGTGCTGCTTGTTGCAAAGCATATACCTAATAATAAGGCTACGGATTTTCTAAATTGGTTTACTTACAGTGACAATACCATAGACGGGCAAAGCCGCAAAAAAGCTTACACTTTTTTTGAAAGCAATACTATAGCTGATAAAGATATTGGGACTGTCAAGGCCTTGCAAATCAGTATATTATTCGAGATAATCATTATTATGAAATTGATTATCCCCATAAATACCCCCATTAATAAATTGTCCTCAAACGTAGGGATGCATGGCTCGTGCTTCCGAGATTAAAATGGCTAACTAATTGGTTTTCAGAGGACGCACGAGCCGTGCGTCCCTACATTTATAGTTTGGGATATTATTCCGGATAATCATATACATATGTCGTTTGGGATATTATTCGGGATAATCACTATTATGCATTATGCATTATGAATTATGCATTATGGAAGTAACTCACTTATTGTTCATTGTTTAGTGTTTATTGTTTACCACCCTAAACCTTCAGGTTTGAATTATAATAGGTAGGGTCGCCTGTAATGTCGAGACCTATAAAAGGTGGTTTTTTATATTTTATTCCGTCGTCAGGAATCTCTACCTCTGCTATCACCACCCCTTGCTGGGCTCCGTGGAATTCATCCACTTCCCATACAAGGCCTTCATAAGGCACAATATACCGTGTCTTTTCTACAATTCCCGGTTCCGCAAGACTTAAAATTTCTTGTGCATCCTTCAATGGGATTTCATATTCAAATTCCAAACGCTTGGCTCCTTCATTCCTACCTTTTATCGTAAGAAAACCTTTAGTGCCCAAAATACGGACCCTTACAGTGCGATCAGGATTTCGATTTAAATATCCCTGTCGGACGGCTACCTTTCCGGTAGCCATCTCCCGATAGGAATCATTCGTCACTATATATCTATGTTCTATTTCGTAAGCCATAATATTAGATATTGTTTATCCTCATAAATATCCCCATTAATAAATTGCCCTCAAATGTAGGGACGCACGGCTCGTGCGTCCGAGATTAAAACGGCTAACTAATTGGTTTTCAGAGGACGCACGAGCCGTGCGTCCCTACATTTATCGTTGGGGATATTATTCGGGATAATCATATTATTATATGAATTGGGGGGAGGGGACTTATACAAGTTTGCGGTATCTTATCCTGTGAGGAGTTACATCGCCGTCACGTTTTTTCTTGAATTCTTCGTAATCTGAATAAGAACCTTCATAGAAAGTGACCTGGCTGTCGCCTTCAAAGGCCAGGATATGAGTGGCAATACGGTCTAAGAACCAGCGGTCGTGGCTTACAACCACTGCACAACCGGCAAAATTTTCCAGACCCTCTTCCAGAGCCCGCAAAGTGTTTACATCTATATCGTTGGTAGGCTCGTCGAGAAGAATCACATTGCCCTCTTCTTTCAATGCCATGGCCAAGTGAAGCCTGTTTCTTTCTCCACCCGACAGTACCTTAATTTTCTTTTCCTGATCCGCACCCGTGAAATTAAATTTTGAAAGATAGGCACGTGCATTCATATCTTTTCCACCCATACGGAAAGATTCAACTCCACCTGAAATCACTTCATATACCGTCTTTTCCGGATCAAGATCCTTATGGTTCTGGTCTACATATGCAATTTTCACCGTCTCTCCTACTTCAAAGTTACCTTTGTCCTGTTGTTCAAGACCCATGATGAGTTTGAAAAGAGTTGTCTTACCGGCACCGTTTGGTCCGATCACTCCCACTATACCATTAGGCGGCAGCATGAAGTTCAGATCGTTGAAAAGGTTCTGTTCGCCATAAGCCTTTGCCAGATTTTTAGCCTCAATCACCTTATTGCCAAGGCGTGGACCGTTAGGGATAAATATTTCAAGTTTCTCTTCACGTTGCTTCTGGTCTTGGTTAAGGAGTTTATCGTAACTGGAGAGCCTTGCTTTACCTTTGGCCTGTCTTGCCTTCGGAGCCATCCTCACCCACTCCAACTCACGTTCCAGAGTCTTCCGTCTCTTGCTTGCCTGTTTCTCTTCCTGAGCCATGCGCTGGGTCTTCTGTTCCAGCCAGCTGCTGTAGTTTCCTTTCCAAGGAATTCCTTCACCTCGGTCGAGTTCAAGGATCCATCCGGCCACATGGTCGAGGAAATAGCGGTCGTGTGTCACAGCTATCACCGTACCGGGATATTGCTGAAGGTGCTGTTCCAACCAGTCGATGCTTTCAGCATCCAGATGGTTGGTAGGCTCATCAAGCAAAAGAATATCGGGTTGTTGCAAAAGAAGCCGGCAGAGTGCCACTCGACGTTTCTCACCTCCCGACAAAACTGCGATTTTCTTATCATCAGGCGGACATCTCAAGGCGTCCATTGCTCTTTCCAATTTGTTGTCGATGTTCCAGGCATCGCAGGCATCAAGCTTGTCCTGGAGTTCGGCCTGACGGTTGATGAGTTTATCCATCTTGTCGGGATCTTCCAGAACTTCCGGATCCTCAAATCCCTTATTTACCTCTTCATATTCTGCAAGAAGATCCATCACCGGTTTCACTCCCTCCTGTACCACCTCTTTTACAGTTTTGTCAGGATCGAGCTTCGGTTCCTGTTCCAGATAACCCACTGAGTAACCGGGAGAAAAGACTACATTTCCCTGATAATTTTTATCCAGTCCGGCTATTATTTTCAATAATGTGGATTTACCTGAACCATTCAGACCGATGATGCCGATCTTGGCGCCATAAAAGAATGATAGATAAATATCTTTAAGAATCTGTCGCTGGGGAGGAATTACCTTGCTCACTCCTACCATCGAGAAAATTATTTTTTTATCGTCTGCCATAGTTTCTTATTTATTTTGGAGAGGCTTTCACTTTGTAATCACAGTTAACTTTCCCCTTAGAAATATTATTGAGTTTAGCCTTTATAAGCTGTTTTCTGATAGGAGCCACACGATCGGTATAAACAGCTCCTTCAAGATGGTCGAATTCATGTTGGATTATTCTCGAAGCAAAACCTGTGAACTCTGCAGAATGAGGGTTCAAATCCTCATCGAGCCATTCCAGGCGTACATGCTCATGCCGTTTTACGTTTTCCGACAGGCCAGGCAGAGACAGACAACCCTCCTCACGAGTCACCGGGTCTCCATCCTCTATTACTTCCAGTTTAGGGTTTACCAAGGCAAATTTAAGGTCTTTACATTCCGGAAACTTATCAGAGAGCACATCCCCGTCGATTACAATCAGGCGAATCGGTTTGCCAATCTGTGGAGCCGCAAGGCCCACGCCCTCTGAATTATACATGGTTTCAAACATATCGGCCACAAGTTGTTTCAGCTCCGGATAATCCTCCTTCACCTCTTCACATTTTTTTCTTAGTACAGGATGGCCGTAAAGATATATAGGGTATATCATAATAGATAGAAATTTTCCAAAACACCTACAAATTTACCTCCTTTTTCCCTTATGTTAAAATATTGTGGAATGGGCTCTAAACTTAATTTTGAAACAATCAATGTTTTTCACTAAATTTGAGCCATCGAATTTAGAAATAACATACCATAGAGACACAACCCTAATGGAAGAAAATTTAACCAAAACCTGCCTGCATAGCCGGCATGTGGCACAGGGTGCCTTGATGTCGCCTTTCGGAGGTTTCGACATGCCTATACAATATGCCGGTATTACTGAAGAGCATAATGCCGTAAGAAACAACGTAGGAGTATTCGACGTGAGCCACATGGGCGAAGTGCGGATTTCCGGCCCTGATGCTTACAAATATGTAAGCCATATTTTTGTAAATGATGTGACCGGTGCTCCCGACGGCCAGATTTTTTATGGCATGATGTGCTATGAAAATGGCGGAACGGTAGATGATCTTCTTGTATACAAGGTCAACGACAACGAATATTTCCTCGTGATCAACGCTTCAAATATCAAGAAAGACGTTGACTGGATCATGAAAAATGCCGAAGGGTATGATGTAAAGGTGGAAAACCTGAGCGATTACTATGGAGAAGTGGCAGTTCAAGGTCCGAAAGCCGAGGAAGTGGTGGAAAAAGTTTTGGCTTTGGATGTGAAAGATATCCCCTTCTACAATTTCAAGACTTTCACCGTAGGAGATGAAGAAATAATTGTAAGCCGCACCGGATATACCGGAGAAGATGGTTTTGAAATTTATGGCAGCCACAGTTATACCCAGAGCGTTTGGGACAAACTGATGGAAGCCGGTGTACAGCCTTGCGGACTCGGATGCCGCGACACTCTAAGGTTTGAGGTAGGACTTCCTCTTTATGGAGATGAACTCGCTGAAGACATCTCTCCGATTGAAGCAAGCCTTAGCATGTTTGTGAAGCTTGACAAACCGGAATTTATTGGCAAGGAGGCTTTGGCGAAACAGAAAGCTGAAGGTGTGACCCGCCGCATCGTAGGCCTGGAACTTGACGGCAATGCTATTCCTCGTCACGGTTATCCGGTGGAGGTAGAGGGTCAAAAGGTAGGTGAAGTCACCACCGGATATCGTTCCATTTCTACCGGCAAAAGCGTGGCTATGGCCATGATTGATAAACCTTACGATAAACTCGGCACGAAAGTGGAGGTGAGAATAAGAAAAAAGACCTTCCCTGCCACCGTGGTAAAGAAAAGATTCTACGAAAAGAACTATAAAAAATAATTCCACTCAAACATAAACTGAACCAAAATATGAGTAAAGTATTAGACGACCGTAAGTATGCCGATTCACACGAATGGGTGAAAGTAGACGGCGATGTGGCCACAATCGGTATCTCAGATTATGCACAGCATGCATTAGGCAATATAGTATACGTGGATATGCCGGAAGAGGGCGACGAAGTGACTCAGGGTGAAGATTTCGGAGCTGTAGAGTCAGTAAAAGCTGCCAGCGATCTTATCTCTCCGGTAAGCGGCGAGGTCATCGAAGTAAACGAAGAACTTGTAGACCAGCCTGAGCTTATCAATAATGATGCCTATGCCAACTGGATTATCAAGGTGAAAATCTCTGATCCCAAGGAACTTGACAAACTGATGGATGCAGAGGCCTACAAAAAAATTACTGAAGAATAATTATTTATTAAAATGAAAAAAATCGGAGCGATGCTGAAGCTTAGCCTCACCCGCTCCGGTTTGTTTTTATTTTTTAAACAATAAAACCTAAGAATTATGTCGCATAAATATATGCCACATTCTGAAGAAGACATCCGACTGATGCTCGATAAGGTGGGAGTGGAATCTTTAGACGATCTTTACAGCGATGTGCCGGCGTCAGTGATTTTCTCAAAAGAATATGATCTGCCCTCATGCATGTCGGAAATTGAACTCAGAAAACATTTCAAGGAGTTGGCCGACAAGAATACTCCTTTGACAGTTTTTGCCGGACAAGGTGCCTATGACCATTATTCACCCTCTGTGATACCTCATCTTCTTTCCAGAAGTGAGTTCTATACTGCATATACTCCTTACCAGCCCGAAATATCGCAAGGTACCCTCCAGTATATTTTCGAGTATCAAAGCATGATTTCCGAACTCACGGGCCTGGAGGCTACAAATGCTTCTATGTACGACGGCGCCACAGCTGCCGCAGAAGCGATGTTTATGCTTGTGGCTTCATCCAAAAAGAGGAACCGTGTGTTGATTTCGGCCACTGTTAATGACAATGTGAGAAAAGTGGTGGAAACCTATACTAAATTTCATGGTATCGAGTTGACAGTGGTACCTGAAAAAGATGGTGTGACCAATCTCGACTCCATTGATGAAGAATTAGCCAAAGGAGATGTGGCCGGCGTTATGCTTCCCACACCCAATAAATATGGCATAATAGAAGACTTCACCGGTGTTGCCGACAAAGTACATGCCGCAAAAGGATACTTTGCAATATATGCCGACCCTTCTACCCTGGCTGTTTTAAAAACCCCCGGAGAATGGGGCGCTGATGTAGCATGTGGTGACGGTCAGACTTTGGGTATGCCATTATCGTTTGGAGGTCCGTATCTTGGGTTCATTTCCTGCAACAAAGGAATGTTAAGAAAAATGCCGGGCCGCATCGTGGGTGCTACTAAAGATATCGACGGCAAAAGAGGATTCGTACTTACTTTACAGGCTCGCGAACAGCACATCCGACGCGAAAAAGCCACCAGCAATATTTGTTCAAACCAGAGCCTGATGGCTCTATATGCCACCATCTATCTGTCACTGATGGGAGACAAAGGGCTTAAAGAAGTCAACAAACTCAGTTGTGACGGTGCTCATTATCTTTACCACAAACTGATAGCAACCGGAAAATTCCAACCGGCCTTTAATAAGCCTTTCCTAAAGGAATTCGTGGTTAAGACCGACTTAGACATGAAAAAAGTGAATGATTATCTCCTGAAAAAAGGAATCATGGGAGGCAGAATCATTGGCGATGGTATGGTGGAATTCGCTGTAACTGAAAAAAGAACCAAAGAAGAGATTGATACATTGGTGAACTTAATGCTTGAAGCCTGATATGAAAACATACGACAAAATTATATTTGAACTTTCCAGACCGGGTCGTAAAGGTTATTCGCTTCCAACCGATAATTATGACACCGATGGTATCAATGAAATTCCGGCCGATCTGTTGAGAGAAAAGAGCGCAGAACTCCCGGAAGTGAGTGAACTGGATGTAGTGCGTCATTTCACCAATCTTTCTTCAAAAAACTTCGGAGTAGACACGGGTTTCTATCCTTTGGGCAGCTGCACCATGAAATATAATCCTAAAATAAACGAGGAATTATGCGCACTGCCTGAGTTCACTTCTCTCCACCCGCTACAGGATGAAGAAAGCGTGCAGGGAGCACTGGAACTATATTACAATCTCCAGAAAATGCTATCTGAGATAGCCGGTCTGGAAGAATTCACATTAAATCCTTATGCCGGTGCACACGGTGAACTTACCGGACTCATGGTAATGAAAAAGTATCATGAATCGAGAGGTGACCACAAGCGTACCAAAGTAATCGTGCCTGATTCTGCTCACGGTACTAATCCGGCATCAGCCATGGTAGCAGGATTTGACGTGGTGGAAGTAAAATCCAAGCCAAATGGTTCCATTGATGTAGAAGACCTTAAACCACTACTCGACGATACCGTGGCCGGGATAATGATGACAAACCCCAATACCTTGGGTATGTTTGAGACTGAAATCGCAGAAATAGCCTCATTGGTGCATGAAGCCGGTGGTTTGCTTTATTACGATGGCGCCAACCTGAATCCCCTCTTGGGTAAAGTAAGGCCCGGAGATATGGGATTCGATATAATGCATATCAATCTCCACAAGACATTCTCCACTCCTCATGGAGGCGGTGGCCCCGGTTCGGGTCCGGTAGGTGTGGCCAAACATCTTGTAAAACACCTGCCCAATCCAAGAGTGGTGAAAGATGAAAATGGAAAATTTCATGTGGAGTCAGACAATCAGGAGGCTCTTGGTAACATTTCCGGTTTTCTCGGCAATTTTGGCGTGATGATGCGTGCCTATGCCTATATTCTTTCTTTAGGCAAGGAAAACATCAAGAATGTAGGACCGTTGGCTACACTCAACGCCAATTACATAAAAGAAAATCTGAAAGATGACTATCTGCTCCCAATTGAAGGAGTATGTAAGCATGAATTTGTGTTTGACGGACTCAAAGACAAGTCCACTGAAGTAACCACCCTAAACGTTGCAAAGCGTCTTCTTGACTATGGCTTCCATGCGCCCACAATTTATTTCCCGCTTCTCTTCCACGAATCTATGATGATCGAACCTACTGAAACTGAAAGTAAGGAAACACTCGACCAATTCATCGAAGTGATGCATAAGATTGCCAAAGAAGCCAGGGAGACTCCTCAGCTTGTTAAGGAGGCGCCGAACAATACCATCGTGCGTAAACTTGATGAGACTACTGCGGCTAAGAATCCTATCCTCACATACCGTGCCCTGAAGGCATCAGAAGCTTAATTTTTATAATCTATGAAAGCTGATATTCTGATTATCGGAGCAGGTCCGGGGGGATATGAAACTGCTATCAAGGCCGCAAACAGAGGTAAAAAGGTAGTCCTTTTCAACGGAGGTGAATTGGGAGGTACCTGCCTGAATGAAGGGTGTATTCCTACCAAATGTCTTTGTCGGGATGCAGAAGTTATTGCCACATTTAAAGAGGGTGAGAAATTCGGTATAGATGACTTCACCTTTGCTGTGGATTATAATAAAATCATAGGAAGGAAAAAAGAAGTGGTGGCCACACTGCAGAAAGGCGTGGAAACCATGCTCTCACAAGCCAAAGTTACAGTTGTAAATGCCAAGGCGTCTTTCAAAGATGCCAAGACTTTGGTAGCCGACGGAGAAGAATATGAAGGCGATAATATTATTATCGCTACCGGTTCAGTTTCGAAAAGTCTTCCGATTCCGGGAAATGACCTCAAATGTGTAATGGATTCTACTGCAATCCTTAACCTTGAATATATTCCGGCCACTCTCACTATAATAGGAGGTGGTGTGATAGGAATGGAATTTGCATCAATCTTCTCACAGCTTGGAAGCAAAGTGACTGTGATCGAATTTATGAAACAGATACTGCCTCCGTTCGACTCTGACATAGCCAAACGCCTTAAACAAACTCTTTCGAAAAAGGGGATAAATATTATCACCGGCGCTGCTGCAAAAGAAATTCGCCAGAATGAATTCTATGAAATCGAGGTGATATATGAAGCCAAAGGAAAGGAAGAGAAGGTGGTTTCAAGCGATTTACTTATGGCTGTGGGTAGAGCACCTAAAGTGGATGGATTGAATTTAGAAGCAGCCGGTGTGAATTATTCCCCAAAAGGGATTCCGGTAGACGACTTCATGCAGACAAATATACCGGGCATTTATGCCATCGGTGATGTCAACAATCGTATGATGCTCGCTCACGTAGCTTCCGCACAAGGTGAAAGAGCCCTTAATGTGCTTGAAGGCAAAAGCGATCATCTCCGCTTTGATGTAATTCCAAGCGCGGTGTTTACTGTGCCGGAATGTGGTATGGTGGGTAAAACCGAGCAACAATGTAAGGAAGAAAAACTGGATATCCTTATCGGCACTTCATTCTTCAGGGCTAATGGTAAAGCTCTGGCACTTGGAGAAACTGACGGCATCTGTAAACTCATTTTCAATAAGGAAACCGGCCTATTGATCGGAGCCCACATAATGGGAGCTGAAGCGGCCGACCTGGCTCAACAATGTGCCGACCTTATCAATCGTGACACCACTTTGGTGCAGATGAAAGAGATTATTTTCGGGCATCCGACTTTAAGCGAGGTGCTTCTTTCAGCCGCCCAGGCAGCAAAATAAAATGACAATAAAGGAGGCTTGAGCCTCCTTTATTGTTTTTATATCTTCTGATTGCGTAGATTCAATGCTTCAAGGAAAATTTCAAGTTCGCTTTTCACTCTCTCCAATTTTTCTATCACTTTAAGTTTCTTTGAAACATTCTTTTTGTTGTGCTTCAGGTATTCTTTCGCAGCCTCTAATTTCAGCCCTTTGGTATGAAGAAGGAACTGAATAATCTGGAGGAGTTCCATATCCTGAGGTGAATAGTGTCTCTGGTTGGAGGCTGTGCGCTTTGGCTGCAAGTCGGGGAATTCTTTTTCCCAGAAACGAAGCGTAGATTGAGGCACCCCTATAATTTCAGCCGCCTCGCGTATTCTATATATTCTTTTGGTGAGATGTGTATCCATAATTAAATCTGTCAGTCCATCACATGTCCTGCCATCTCCGCTATCTGGATCATTTCGTAATATTCTTCGGGAGTAAGATCCATAAAATAGAAATTCACCGGATTTTGTGGTATATCTTTATATCTTACTTCATAATGAAGATGAGGACCGGTAGACTTTCCTGTTGATCCAACCTTTCCGATAAGTTGCCCTCTTTTCACCTCTTCTCCGGGTCTCACTAAAATTTCACTGAGATGTGCATATCGGGTCAGATAATTATATCCATGGTCAATATCAATTACATTGCCATATCCGGCTTCGCGACCTGCCACTTTGATTTTACCATCTCCCGTAGCAAAGACATCTGTACCCTTTGAAGCTGCAAAATCAAGACCCTCATGAAATTTTGAGGAGCCGTAAATAGGGTCTACTCTATATCCATAGCCAGACGACATGGTATAATCTGCTATATTTATAGGCAGTACCGAGGGTACATGGGCAAGACGGTCTTGCTGACTGCCCATAGCCTCCTGCAATTGATCGAAACTAAGCAACTGCGAATAAATTTTCTTTTCAAGCAGGTTCATACGGGAAGTAAGTTGTTCCACAAGTCTGGAATCAGACAATTTCGAGAGCTGGCTATATCGGTTTTCATTTTGGAGTCCTGAGAGTCTCTGAGCATCGCTCACGGGATCAAGCTGCATCATCACCCTATAGAAATTGTCGTCCCTCTCCTCCATTCTATCCATCACTTCCAGCATCTCATCCAGACGTGCCGACATTATGTTATATTGAGATTTAAGACGTCGGTTTTCAGTGCGGAGGTTCTCTTCAGTAGGGGTAGCCACTATATAATTGAATATAACCACAAAGACAGCAGCAATTAAGATTCCCGCTAAGCAGAGTTTTAATCCGTTTGAAAAACGGTCACGCATCGAGGGGTAATATCTCTCGAAGTTATCGGTATCGGGATTATATTTATAGAATATTCTTTTCGACATCCTTGCCTCGGGACTGAGTCTTTTGCAAAATTACCCGAATTTAAATAAATTTGCAATGATTTGCAGGGGGTTAAAATCCCTCTTTCTTATATAATGTTTTCCTATTAAAATTGGCCAAAGCATACCGAAAATGAAGGCAACATCAACAAAATCAGCGAAAGAAATAAGAGAATCATTCAAGGAGTTTTTTGAAAATAAAGGTCATAAGATAGTGCCTTCGGCGCCTATGGTGATTAAAGATGATCCCACCCTGATGTTCACAAACGCCGGAATGAATCAGTTTAAAGACATTATTTTAGGTAACAGGCATGCAGAATTCAAACGCGTTGCCGACAGCCAGAAATGCCTTCGTGTATCCGGAAAACACAACGACCTTGAAGAAGTGGGCCATGACACATATCATCACACCATGTTTGAGATGTTGGGCAACTGGTCATTTGGTGATTATTTCAAAAAGGAAGCCATCGACTGGGCGTGGGAATATCTCGTGGATGTATTAGGCCTGGATCCCGACCGTCTTTATGCCACCGTATTTGAAGGATCACCTTCTGAAGGATTGAAGAAAGACGTGGAAGCCGAAGATATTTGGAAAACACATTTGCCGGCATCGCATATTATTGATGGAAATAAACACGACAATTTCTGGGAAATGGGCGACACCGGACCTTGCGGACCTTGCAGCGAAATCCATATCGACCTCCGAAGCGATGAAGAAAGAAAGGAAGTAGATGGTGCTTCCCTTGTAAATAAGGATAACCCTCAGGTGATAGAAATCTGGAACCTGGTATTCATGCAATATAACAGAAAGGCCGATGGCAGCCTGGAACCATTGCCCGCAAAGGTAATTGATACAGGCATGGGATTCGAGCGACTCTGTATGGCACTTCAGGGTAAAAAATCAAATTATGACACTGATGTGTTCACTCCGCTCATCAATGAAATTTCATCTGTCACCGGAATGAAATATGGACAGGATGAAAAAATTGATGTAGCCATGAGGGTTGTGGCCGACCATGTTCGGACCATAGCCTTCTCTATTGCCGATTCTCAGCTACCGGGAAATGCCAAAGCCGGCTATGTTATCAGAAGAATATTGAGAAGGGCAGTGAGATATGCCTACACTTTCTTAGGACGTAAGGAGGCAACTCTATACCTTCTGATAGACCGTCTTGTAGCAGAGATGGGTGAGGCATATCCGGAATTAAAGGCCCAGAAAGATCTGATAAAGAAAGTAATAAAAGAGGAAGAGGAAACATTCCTTCGCACTCTGGATAATGGAATAAAACTTCTGGAATCCTTGATCGCTGAAGCCAAATCCAAGGGTGAAACTGAAATTTCAGGAAAAAATGCATTTGTGCTATATGACACTTACGGTTTCCCCCTCGACCTCACTCAGCTTATCCTCCGTGAAAATGGTATGACCCTTGATCAAAAGGAATTTGATGCTGAAATGCAGAAACAGAAGGAAAGAGCAAGGAATGCTGCGGCCATGGATACCGGCGACTGGATTGTAGTAAATGATGGAGATCAGGAATTCGTGGGTTATGACATGCATTCTACTCCCACAAAGATTCTCCGTTACAGGAAGGTTAAACAGAAAGGCAAAGAATTCTATCAGGTAATTCTGTCGAAGACTCCATTCTATGCTGAAATGGGTGGTCAGGTAGGCGACCGTGGCGAATTAGTATCCGGTAGCGGAGAAGTTACCAAGGTAGTGGATACAAAACGTGAGAATAATATCGGGGTGCATATTTTAGAAAAACTCCCCTCAGATGTAAATGCTGATTTCACTGCCACTATAGATGAAAAGACCCGTGCAGCTACTTCTGCAAATCACTCTGCCACTCACCTCATTCACGAGGTGTTGAGAGAAGTACTCGGCAGTCATGTAGAACAGAAAGGTTCCTTTGTGTCGCCTGAAGTGCTAAGATTTGACTTTTCACATTTCCAGAAACTTACCCCTGAAGAAATACGGGAAGTTGAACATAGGGTGAATGAACGTATCAGAAAGGCAATGCCTCTGGAAGAGAAGAGAGAAATACCTATTGAAGATGCAAGGGAAATGGGCGCCATGGCACTTTTCGGTGAAAAATACGGCGATAAGGTGAGAGTGGTGAAATACGGGTCATCAATAGAATTGTGCGGTGGCACTCACGTGGAAAATTCCGGTAATATTGGTATGGTAAGAATTCTTTCCGAAAGTTCTATAGCTGCCGGGATCCGAAGAATAGAAGCCGTTTCAGCTGCCGGTGTGGAAAGCGTACTCGACAATTTGCAAGACACTATGCGACAAATGTCGGCTTTCTTTGGCAATGCCTCCAATCTGAAGGGTGCAGTAGAAAAAGCTATTAAAGAAAATGCCGATTTGAAGAAACAGGTGGAAGACTTCATGAGTGAACGTGTGAAGACACTCACTAAAGAAGTACTTGACACCTCTAAAGATATCAACGGAATTAAAGTATGTGTGCTTAAGGGTGAGAGGGTTCCGGAAATTGTAAAAGATGTTGCCTTCAACATCCGTAAAGAATCACCAGTCAACACAGTATTTGTCGGGGCCACAAAACAAGCTGATAAGCCTCTGCTTACTCTTTCACTAACCGACGACGTGGTGAAAAATGGCCTGAATGCTTCTCAAATAGTGAGAGAAGCTGCTAAAGCCATTAAAGGAGGTGGCGGTGGTCAGCCATTCTTTGCTCAGGCAGGTGGTAAAGATATCGACGGACTTGCAACTGCTCTTGACAAAATTCTTGAGGCAGTGACTAAATAGTCGTAAATTCCTGATATTTTTACGGGAATAAACCATTGCATTATTGAAAGGTCTAATATACAAAACATAACTCTATTGAAATGAGAACAAAAGGAAGTATAAAGGTGCTGTCGATGATAGCAATGGCGATCTGTTCAATAATTCCGGTTTCGGCTAAAGATTTTGTAGCCGTAACAAAAAACGGGAACGTCTATGATGAAGCAAGTGCTAAGTATATCACTGTAAATCAAGATAATGAAGATGTGGCTGTGATTCCGGGAATGGTGTTTGCCGCTTCTCAGCACACCCCGGGTTGGTATATGGTGGAATATTCACCCGGCATACATGCCTTTATACCCGACCATATTACATCTACATCTCTCAATCCTGTACCGGCCGGAACTTATACCTTACAAAATAATCCTCAGCAACAGATTACTGTGCAAGGTTCAGGCGACAATTGGAATGCCACGGTAGACGGCAATTCCTATAAAGGACAGGAGGTTCAGAACATCTTGATTTTTACGGATGCCCTTGGCAATATAGCTTATTCTGTAGTAGATTTTGGGACCGGACCTATTGCCATCACTTATGACAATTCCGTAACGAAATTTTTCTAAGCGGAAACAAATATTTTTTTAAGCGGGAATAAATATTGCCCTTTCTTTTTAGTAAAGTTGGAATACTCTACTGCATGCACCGGGCATACATGATAACAAGCAAGACAGGAACAACAACGGCTGCCCCATTTAGGGTGGCCGTCTTGCATTGTTACATTTAACATCGGACAAATAGAGGCACATTTACCGCAACTTATGCAACTTGCAGTAAAATGCCATTTCTGAGGGAAGATACCCCATCTTTTAAAAAGCGGGAAAACAATCTTGGTCTTGAGCCAAGGTATCGAGCCTCTCACTACATCTACAGTGCGTTGAAACTGTGAAAGCCCCTGAGCAATTTCCAGAATTCTCTTCTCACATTCAGATAGTTTTCTCTTTTCCACTTCTTGCGAATCCACGTCAAACCCCGGCAAAAGCACATAATTGTTGGGCATGATTACACTCCAGATCGAATTTATGGTAATTCCAACTTTCCGTAAGTTTTTGGTAATCATTTCCGGAGCCAAGGCTACCTCATCTCCGCAAGTCATCACACAGTCTATCGAAATGCCGGCATCCTTTGCTCTCTCCCAAAATATCGGTGGAATCCTCTTTATAAAATCTGTAACTAACGGCGGTACTCCCCATGAATATACCGGGAAAACAAAAAGTATCCTTTTTTCCGGCAGATCTAATTCATCTACGTTTACTTCGGGAATAAATAGCAATTTTAACCCAAGTAAATTTGACAAAGTGGTGGCTACGAAGGTTGAATTACCGGTACCGGAGAAATAGAAAAGCATAATGGTAAAAACTGTTTGATCAATATAAAGATACGCTGCAGAGTATGTAAATCTAATGATTATCCCGAATAATATCCCAAACGACATATGTAGGGCAATTTATTAATGGGGGTATTTATGAGGATAATCATTAAATCTATATAGAAGTAAAAAAAAGTGGGATTAGAAGTCAGTGTACTTACTTATTATTGCAGATTCATCTTAAAGTAAAAATCTTAAATAATAAGTCTTTCAGTAAGTCAAATTCATTTTCATTACTGCCTACTCCCTTACTCATCAAATCCGTGTCGCGTATTGCATGAATAATCGCGTCGATGGTTCCGGCTTTATAGTTTCTAAGGCCGTTCTTGTAATCGGTCAAAGAATATGAATTCTTAAGGTCGAGTTCCGCCATAAGTGAGGCATCACTTTTATCCTTAGCCACAGCAGCTATAAAAAGCTTGGAAAAATAATTGAAAAGGGTGGCCAATACCATCACACCAGGATTCTGTTTTGGATTTCTGGAGAAATAGTCCAGAATTCTCATAGACTTAACAAAATCCCTTACCGATATTGTCTTGACTAATTCAAATGAATTATATTCTTTAGAGATGCCTATAATCGACTCGATGAGATCGGGTGAAATAACTCCTTGTGGACCGGCTGCTACAATAAGTTTGTCAACCTCTCCGAATAACTTTGATAAAGGAGAACCTATATATTCACAAAGAAGTGCAACTGATTTGTCGTCGATCTTTACTTTTCGTTCCTTGCAGTAATCTTGCAGTGGGCCCGGTAACTGGTAATCCTTCAGCCGTTCACTTCTGAAAACCACTCCCCTTTCATTTTGCACGGCTTTCACCAATTTTGATGTAGCCGGAAGCATGTCACCTTTATAAGTTATCACCAATACGGTAGAATCGTTGGCATGCTTCACATATGGCTCCAACATCTCCAGTCGTGTCTTTGCTTTATCCATTGCTTGCGCCTCTTTAAGCATCACAAGCTGGACATCACTCATGAGCGGGAACTGTTGTGCCCTTGAGATAACCTGTCTCACATCTACATCGGCACCATAATAAGTGGCTGAATTGAAATCTTTTTCTTCTTCAGGCACTACATTGTTTTCCAGAATTTCTGTAATCTTATCGATGTAATAATCTTCATCTCCCATCAGGAGATAGACAGGGGCATAGTTACCTTTTAAGATCTCGCTAATCACCTCTCGGAAACCGGCGGAAGCTGTTTTCTTAGCCATGGATTCTCTAATTTTGAATCATTTTTGAAAAGGTAGTTTCTGCAAAATACAAGGAATAAAACAGTAAGTGTCACACTTCCTGCTACTGACAATGAATTGCCTAAATATAGAGAAACATTATCGTTTTCTAATAGTCCCGTGGAGGGTTGTCCGGCCAATGCAGAGGTAATCACAACGGCACTGTTATTTAAAACATGGGCAAATACGGGCACCCATATGCACCTTGTCCAAATCAGAAGGTATCCGAAAAATGCTCCCATCAATAGACGGGGAAGAAATCCGAAAAACTGGAAATGCATACAACTGAATATAAAGGCAGCCAACCATACTGACACATTCCGTCCGACGCTCGTTCTTACAAATATTCCCTGAAGGCCTCCTCTAAAGAATAATTCTTCGGAGAAACCGGTCAATACCCCTATTATCAACACACCGGCCGTTACTGCCCAGAACCCATGGGCTTCAAGCAATGTTTCTGTGGCAGAAGCGCTGGCATCTTCCCAATTTCGTAAAGTTTCCTCTATCCCACTTAATGATTCCGGTAAATGAAGACCGGCATTCCATTGTATCAACCATTCCATAGCAGGCATGGAGAGACCGTAAACCAATAAAACACCAAATAGTGCTTTCAATTTCGGGGCCTTAGTTAGTTCCAGCCATTCAAGATATTTATTGGAGCTGAATTTGGCAACCAACAATGCCGGCACACAAAATGCCAGAAGCGATTGTATTACCGAAGTGCATAAGGCATGCGTCCGGGCATCTCCAAATTGTATCTGATTTACTATGATACCCAGAAATGAAGATATGATTAAAAGTATAAAGAAGGAACCGAACAACACCGATAAACGCATACCGGCCGATTCTCTTACTGACTTTAGGATTAGATTTTCAGACATTAAATTTCTTTCTACGGAAAACGAAATTTCTTCCAAGATATTTTTCCCTCACCACAGGATTTTCAGCCAAATCTTCACTTGTGCCCTGAAAAAGTATCTTTCCCTCAAAAAGGAGGTAAGCCCTGTCGGTGATACTCAGAGTTTCAGGAGCATTATGGTCGGTGATAAGGATACCTATATTTCTCTCCTTGAGATGATAAACCACTTCCTGGATATCTTCTACCGCTATAGGGTCTACACCTGCAAATGGCTCGTCAAGCATGATGAATTTCGGATTTATGGCAAGACAGCGGGCTATCTCGGTACGTCTTCTTTCACCACCCGATAATCTGTCGCCATAATTCTTCCTTACTTCCTGGAGCCGGAACTCCCGGATAAGGCTTTCAAGCTTTTCTTTCTGATATTCTTTTGTAGTGGGAGTCATCTCCAGGACAGCACGGATATTGTCTTCCACCGTGAGTTTACGAAACACTGATGCCTCCTGTGCAAGATATCCGATACCCAGTTGGGCCCTTTTATAAACGGGGAAACTTGTGATATCCTGATTATTTAGGAAAATCTTGCCTTCATTGGGAGTGATCAGGCCGGTAGTCATATAGAAAGTGGTGGTCTTGCCGGCACCGTTCGGTCCTAAAAGTCCCACTATCTCACCTTGCTTTACATTGATTGATACATGGTTGGCTACAGTTCTTTTCCCATATCTTTTCACCAGTCCTTCAGTACGAAGCACCCCGGCTTCCGGCAGATCAATAGTAGTGATGGTTTCCTGCAGGTCATCTCCCTGCATTTCCTCTTCTTTATCATAGAAGATTACCTCCTGCATGTCAGGTTCAGGGTAATCCTCCATCTTTTTCACCACTTTCTCCTCCTCAGGAGTCAGCCCGTCTCTTGCTACGATAGGGTCTCCGTCACTTTTATGCGCCTGACCTTCTATCTTATCTTTTTTCCACAATCTTCCTATTTTCATTGGCGCACTTTTGTATGATTGCATCCGGTGCTGAGAAGTGACCTTATATAATCGGTAAGCAGCATTATAGCCACATTGTTGTTACCCCCTTGAGGCACTATCAAATCTGCATATCGTTTTGAGGGTTCTATGTAGAGTTCATGCATAGGTTTGAGAGTCTCGCGATAACGGTCGATCACCATCTGAGGAGTACGGCCTCTCTCAATGCAATCACGTTCTATAACCCGAATCAGCCTTTCATCTGCATCAGCATCCACAAACACCTTCACATCCATCATATCGCGGAGGGGTTTGTCGGTGAGCACAAGTATTCCTTCCACCACTACTACATCTCTTGGAGGAAGGGTCACGGTTTCAGCCAGACGTGAACAAGTAATAAAATCGTAACAGGGACGTTCTACTTTTTTCCCGGCCCTTAGATCGGCTAAATGCTTGCACAGCAAGGTCCATTCTATAGAAGCCGGTTCATCATAATTCATCTTAAGCCTTTCTTCCAAAGGAATATGGGCGTTATCATTGTAATATGAATCTTGAGGTATCACTGTCACTTCCCCTTTTGGCAGCGACTCTATTATTTTTTTCACCACGGTGGTTTTACCGGAACCGGTGCCCCCCGCTATGCCAATTATCAACATATCACTACTTTTGGGCAAATTTAGTGATTTTTTTATTAACTTTGCTCTTCCAATGGAGTGGAATTTATTGATTCCGGCAAGATAGAATATGTTTGTAAGTTCGTTAGCATCATTCGGGAAATACTGGATTTTCATTGCCCAGGTGTTTAGGGCTCCCGATAAATGGAAGGAGTTTTTCAAACGCCTGGTATTTGAAATCAACAAACTGGGGGTAGACTCCATACCTTTGGTGATAATCATCTCTCTTTTCATCGGGGCCGTTATCACTATTCAGATGACTATAAACATAGTCTCCCCTCTTATACCCTCATATTCTACAGGTCTTGCCACCCGAGAAATATTGCTCCTGGAATTCTCCTCTACCATGATGTGCCTCATATTGGCCGGAAAAGTGGGTAGTAATATTGCCTCGGAAATAGGCACAATGAGGGTGACCGAACAAATAGACGCTCTTGATATCATGGGTATAAATTCGGCCAACTTTGTGGTGTTACCCAAGATTATCGGTTTTGTATTTTTCGTGCCGGTTCTTTGTGTGCTCTCAATGTCGGTCGGTTTATTGGGAGGCTGGATAATTGCAGAATTCACCACCATGATATCCGTAGAAGATTATGTATTCGGCATCCAGAGCTTCTTCAACGAATGGTATGTATGGTATGGTATTATCAAGACACTTTTCTTTGCATATATCATAGCCAGCGTGTCGGCCTATTACGGCTATTTTGTAAAAGGAGGCGCATTGGAAGTAGGTCAGGCAAGCACAAAAGCAGTGGTGTCAAGTTCTATTCTGATTCTATTCTTCGATGTGATTCTCACAAAATTACTTTTGCAATAAATTAAATGATTATCCGCAAAAATACCCAAAGTCAAGAAAGTAGGGACGTACGGTTCGTACGTCCTCTTGAAATTGGTGTGTTTTCCTCATTTTTCTCGGACGCACGAGCCGTGCGTCCCTACTTTTGAGCAGGATATTCAACAGGAAAAAAGTTTTGGGTACTTTTTCGAATAATCATAATAAATTAAGAGAGAATGATAGAGGCAAAAAACATATCGAAATGGTTTGATGGCCAGAGGGTACTTTATGATATCACTGCCACTTTCGATACCGGCAAGACCAACCTTATAATCGGACAGAGCGGTTCCGGTAAGACTGTCTTTATGAAATGCCTCATCGGTCTTTTAACTCCTGAAGAGGGAAGCGTGCTTTATGATGGACGTAGGTTCAGGTCGATGACTGCTCAGGAAAAACGTAAGCTCCGCATGGAAATTGGAGTGCTTTTTCAAGGTTCAGCATTGTTTGACAATGAGACAGTGCTCGGGAATGTGATGTTTCCCTTGAAAATGTTCTCTCCCATGTCGCATGAGGAACAATTGGAACGAGCACATTTTTGTATTAAAAGAGTTGGCCTTACCAATGCCGACAACAAATTCCCTTCAGAGATATCCGGAGGTATGCAGAAACGTGTGGCTATAGCACGGGCCATTGCTCTGAATCCAAAATATCTATTCTGCGACGAACCAAATTCAGGTCTGGATCCAAAGACTTCTATACTTATCGACGAGTTGCTGAGTGATATCACCCATGAGTATGACATCACCACTATCATCAACACTCATGATATGAACTCTGTGTTGGGAATTGGTGAGAAGATTGTATTCATAAATAAAGGCCATTGCGACTGGGTTGGCAACGACAAAAACATTTTCCGAAGCAAGAGTCAATCGCTCAATGACTTTGTATTCGCTTCTCAATTATTCCGGGAGGTTAAGAATTTCCTCGAGAGGGAATATGAGGCTGAGGAAGATATGTAAAAGTTCCCTCTTTATTTTTTCTATATCGGGAAGTTGTTTATTCTCGACTGCATCACCATTCTGAAGTTCTTCCTGCATTGAGGTAACACCCTTGTCCTTAAATCCACATGGATTGATAAAAGTAAATCCTTCCAGAGAATTATTTACATTAAGGGCGAAACCATGCATGGTACAGAATCTGTTGCATTTAATACCTATGGCACAAATCTTGCGCTCGACAGATGTGCCTTTCCCAATCCATACACCTGTAGCACCCTCCACCCGTTCACCCTTTATTCCATATTTTTGCAATAGAATTATCACGGCCTCTTCCATCAGTGCCACATAATCTTTCACCCCGAGGCCATGACGATCCAGATCCAGGATTGGATATACTGTTATTTGACCGGGACAATGATAAGTGACGTCGCCTCCTCTTCCTATTTGATATAAGCCTATTCTCTTTTTCTTTAATATTTCATCCGAAATAAGAATATTGGAAGATTTTGCCCGTCTGCCCATTGTGAGCACGGGGGCATGTTCCCCTATTAAAATATATTCCTTACCTTTAATCCCCTCCTTTTTTTCTTCTATCAAGGTATGAAAAAGATTCTCCTGCTGGTGCAGAATCTCTCCATAATCTCGGATTCCAAAATCAATGACTTCAACCATTTCTATAGAACATGCCTCTCTGCATGGTAACTTGATCTAACAAGAGGGTGACTCTCGATATGAAGGAAACCCTTTTCTTTACCTATCAACCTATATTGTTCAAACTTGTCGGGATGGATATATTCCTTTACAGTGTAATGCTGCCGTGAAGGCTGGAGGTATTGTCCTATTGTCATCACCTCGCATCCTGCTTCCAACAGGTCGTCCATTGTTTCCAGTATTTCCTCATGGGTCTCTCCAAGACCCAACATTATACCGGATTTTGCCCGGACTCCTTTAGAAGCAATGTGGCTGATCACTTTCAAGGAAGTTTCATACGTAGCCACGCTCCTCACCTCCGGTGTAAGCCTTCTCACTGTCTCCAGATTATGCGAAATCACATTAGGTTTCTGCGCTATTATTGAATCGAGCAATTCTAATTTGCCACGAAAATCCGGGACCAGAAGTTCCATTGTTATCTCCGGGCATTCCTCCTTAAGTCGTTTGGCCATCAAAGTCCAATGAGCCGAACCATAATCGGGAAGGTCATCCCGGTCAACTGATGTTATCACCACATGCCGAAGGTTTAGTTCCTTGACAGATGAAATTATATCTTCTATTTCACGGGGATTAAGAGGCAGAGGTTTACCGGATGTCACATTACAGAATTTACAATTCCGGGTACATATAGCTCCACCTATCATGAAAGTGGCGGTTCCGTTGTTCCAACATTCCCCTTTATTAGGACACATGCCGCTACTGCAGATGGTATTGAGGTGTCGTCCATTGAGACAACCTAATACCTGAGAGGCCTTGAATCCCCTGGGCAATCGGACCTTTAGCCAGTCAGGTTTTCTAAGTATATTTTTATCTTCTGAAAGGGTCATTTTTCAATTTTGAAACGATATTACAAATTTCGTGAAATTTATTTTATCTTAAGATCAGTATTGAGAAGAAAAAGGCCGGGATTCTTTTAACATAAATTGATAAATGTAAAGAGATTTGTTAATTTTTAAAGAATTTTGTAATTTTGCAGCGGTAAAAAGAATCTTAGGTTTCTAAATTGGTCCGAGATGAAGGAAAATTGCTTATCTCTATACGATCCTTCGTATGAACATGATGCTTGTGGAGTAGGAATGATTGTAAACATCCGTGGAGTGAAATATCACGACGTAGTGGAAAACGCTCTTCAGGTGTTGGAACACATGGCTCACCGTGGCGCTGAAGGTGCCGACCATAAAAGTGGTGACGGTGCCGGTATAATGGTTCAGATTCCCCATGAATTCATACTTCTTAACGGTATTCCGGTGCCTGAAAAAGGCAGATATGGAGTAGGAATGGTATTTATGCCTAAAGAGGAAGAAGATTATGATGCCTTCCTTAGCATAATACGCGACACTGTGAAAGAAGAGGGTCTCTCTTTAATGAAAATCCGGGAGGTCCCGGTTAACAGCTCTGTTTTAGGAGAAGTGGCTAAGGAAACAGAACCTCGTGTACGTCAAATCTTTATAAAGGGAGATGATGATCTGCAGCATGATGTGAAATTATACGAAGAGGAACTTAGAAGAAAATTTTACGTAATTGAAAAGAAAATAGAAAAAAGAGTTGCCGAGAGCTCCAGAATCAAAGATAAAGCCAGTTGCTACATAGTAAGTCTCTCTACTCGAATCCTGATATATAAAGGTATGCTTACCTCACATCAGCTGAGGTATTATTATCCTGACCTGATCAATCCATATTTCACAAGCGCCTTTGCAATGGTTCATTCAAGGTTTTCAACCAATACCTTCCCGCAATGGCGTCTGGCACAGCCCTTCCGCATGATTGCACATAATGGTGAGATCAACACTATAAAAGGCAACCGGATGTGGATGCATACCAGAGAATCTGTGCTTAAACCCGAATTCATTGATAATATAGAAGAGATATCTCCTCTGATTCAACCGGGGATGAGTGACAGTGCCTCGTTGGATAATGCGGTGGAATTTTTCGTAAAGGCAGGCTTCTCGCTCCCCCATGCCCTCGCAATGCTCATTCCGGAAAGTTATGGCGACAAAAATCCCATGAGCAGCCGAATGAAAGGTTTTTATGAATACCACAGTATATTTATGGAACCATGGGACGGACCCGCAGCCGTTATGTTTTCTGACGGGAAATATGCCGGTGGCTTGCTCGACCGAAACGGATTGCGTCCCAGCCGCTATATGATTACCGATAGCGGAATGCTTATTATTGCTTCTGAAACAGGTGTGGCTTCTAATATCGAACCGGCTTCAATAATTGAAAAAGGAAGGCTGAAACCCGGTAAGATGATCATGGTAGACCTGGAAAACGGGCGTCTGCTTAAAAATGATGAGATCAAGGGGAAACTGGCTGAGGCATTCCCTTATCGTGATTGGCTTCACAATAATCTGGTGAACCTGCAGACAATTACCAGCGGCCGCAAGGTGAAACTCGACATCGAGAATCATGATAAATTAATGAAAGTATTCGGCTATTCTTCCGAAGATATCGATACGATGCTTAAACCGATGGTTAACAACCGTCAGGAGCCTACGGTTTCTATGGGTGATGACAGACCGATAGCGGTACTTTCACAGAAACCTCAGAGATTCTTCAATTATTTCAAGCAAATGTTTGCTCAGGTCACTAATCCTCCCATCGATTCACTTAGAGAGAAGTCAGTGATGTCACTCACTGACTATATAGGAGGGGTATGTGATAATGTGCTTGATGCTTCACCTGATATCTGCAAAGTGGTGGAACTCAACAGCCCTATAATTTCAAATGTTGACTTAGACAATCTCAAGAATTTATCATATAAGGGCTTCCGCACTATCACACTCGATATGACCTATGAAGTAAATGAAGGCACGGAAGGCCTTGAAAAGGCAATCGAGAAACTTTACCGGGAAGTTGAAAAGAGCGTAGACGACGGCTACAACTATATAATTCTGAGTGATAAGAATGTAGATGAAAAGCATGCGCCTATTCCATCGCTAATTGCAGTATCTGCCGTACATCAGCATCTTATAGAATGTCATAAGCGTTCTCAGACAGCCATCATTGTAGAAAGCGGAGAAGTGATGGGAGTAATGGAAGTAGCCTTGCTGATAGGTTATGGTGCATCTGCAGTGAACCCCTATCTGGCATTTGCTGAACTCAACCGACTTGTGAAAAAAGGTGAACTCCAGCTTGACTATGAAACAGCCAAAAGATATTATATTCAGGCTATCGACAAAGGTATGCTCAAGATAATATCTAAGATGGGTATATCTACTGTAAGGAGTTACAAAGGTTCTATGCTCTTTGAAACCGTAGGTGTTTCATCTAACCTTCTCAATAAATATTTTGGAGGTGGTATGTCTAAAATTGAAGGCATCGACCTCTCTGATGTGGCGGCGGATATTGAAAAAAGACACAAGGAAGCCTTTGAGGAAGAGGAAAAAGAGAATTCTTTGAAAAACGAAGGAATCTATAAGTTTGTGCCGGGAGGTGAAGCACATGCCTGGTCTCCGACTTTAGTTAGAAACCTCAATAAGGCTCTGAAGGAAGAAAGTTATGATACTTTCAAGGAGTTTACCAAAATTGCCGACAATGAAGATGCTCCTCTTTTCTTGCGCAATATGATGGAAATTGAGAGTGACCGTGAAAGCATTCCTTTAGATAAGGTAGAGTCTGAAGAATCCATTATAAAGAGATTCACAGGTGGCGCAATGTCGTTTGGAGCCATAAGTAAAAAGGCACACGAAGACATAGCGTTGGCTTTGAATGAAATGGGCTGCAGGAGTAATACCGGCGAAGGTGGAGAAGATGCCGAAAGATTCACTAAAAAAGTAAATGGTATACCTCTGCGCAGTGCAACCAAACAGATAGCGTCGGGACGTTTCGGAGTCACAACCCAATACCTGGTGGAGGCAGATGAGATTCAGATCAAGGTGGCTCAGGGTGCCAAGCCGGGTGAAGGAGGTCAATTACCGGGCTTCAAAATCAATGATATAATTGCCAGGACACGTCATTCCATTCCGGGTATCACACTGATTTCCCCGCCTCCCCATCACGACATCTATTCAATTGAAGACCTCTCACAACTTATTTTTGACCTTAAGAATGTAAATCCTGAAGCCATTATAAGTGTGAAACTGGTGGCAGAATCGGGAGTGGGTACTGTAGCAGCAGGTGTGGCTAAAGCTAAGGCCGATCTCATTGTGGTAAGCGGAGGTGAAGGTGGTACAGGAGCCTCTCCGGCCAGCTCAATAAGGTTTGCAGGACTGCCGATGGAACTCGGATTAGCTGAGATACAGCAGACGCTTGTATTAAATAATCTTCGCGGGAAAGTAAGGCTTCAATGCGACGGCCAGATGAAAACCGGATTGGATGTTGTGAAAAGCGCTCTTTTGGGTGCTGAGGAATATGGATTCTCCACTGCACTTCTGATTGCTCTGGGATGTGTGATGGATAGAAAATGCCATACTAACACATGTCCTGTCGGAATTGCTACACAATGTGAAGAACTGGCAAAGAAGTATAAAGGGAGTCCGGAAAGAATTATCACTTATTTCCGGTTTATAGCAAAAGAAGTTAGAGAAATTCTTGCTCAAATGGGTTATGAGAAACTTGAAGACCTTATCGGTAGAGTTGATCTGCTCAAACAAAAACATTATGAAGGCAAACTTGGCAAGATCGACCTTTCAAGAGTCCTGGCCACTACCCGTGCAAATGATGAAGATATAAAGTGGGATGGACATTCAGAACCTGCCGTGACCGGTATTCTTGACGAGTCGCTAATAATGGCCACAGAAAACGCCATATCCTCCAATACTCCCATTGAATTCTCAATTCCTATTGCCAATACCGACAGAAGTGTAGGCGCAATGCTGAGCGGATATGTCACCAAGCGTTATCCCGACAAGAAATTGGATAAAGATACTGTGACGATTAATTTCACCGGCTCGGCAGGTCAAAGTTTCGGTGCCTTCCTGACTAATGGGATCTCTTTCAACCTTGAAGGAGACGCCAACGATTATCTGGGCAAAGGACTGTCGGGTGGTAAAATCATCCTGAGACCAAACAAAAACACCACATTCGAACCTCAAAAAAATATAATAGCCGGTAATACCATTCTTTATGGTGCCACTTCAGGTGAAATTTACATCAATGGTCAGGTTGGTGAACGTTTCTGCGTGAGGAACAGCGGTGCCAATGCCGTGGTAGAGGGAGTGGGCGACCACTGTTGCGAATATATGACAGGAGGTCGCGTGGTAGTGTTGGGTCCCACAGGTACAAATTTTGCAGCCGGAATGAGCGGTGGCATTGCCTATGTGTGGAACCCGATGGGTAATTTTGATTTCTTCTGCAATATGGAGCTTGTGGAACTTACTCTGGTAGATAACGAACACGACAACCACGAACTTCGTAAGTTAATAGAGGCCCATTATGAAAATACCGGAAGCGAATTAGCCGCTGCTTTATTGAGCGACTGGCAAAACTCCGTGAAAGAATTTATCAAAGTCACACCAATAGAATATAAAAAGATTATAGAATCAGAGAAGGAATAAATCCTCTCTCTTGGTCGGGATATATTTTTTCAGAAACTCCTTATTACACTTCAGGAAACCCTCTTTTTTGATAAGAAGGCTTTCTGTAGTGTTGTATTTGTGTGTTTGCTTATTTTTTGTAACTTTACAATCCATAAAAACCTGACCAATGAAAAGATTACTGTGGTTCCTTGGCATTATCCTTTTGCCGTTTTCTATATTTGCTGACGACGCTGTAACCTGGAGCTATAAACTGGTAGGCGATAATACCGATACTCCCAGACTTGAGATCACCGCTGACATAAAACCCGGATTCCATCTCTATTCTATAGATAATCCGGCAGGAGGTTCAAATCCTTTGGTGTTTTATTTCGACACAAAAGGATGTAAAGTCGATGGCACACCCACAGCTAATAAGCCATACCACAAGGAATATGATGATATCTTTGAGGTAGATCAACACATGTATGACGGTAAGGTCACATTCACTCAGAAATTGATACCTACCGAGAAGCATTATACTGTTGAATTAGAAATAAAAGGTCAGGCTTGCGATGATTTTGGATGCACACAAGTCTACGGTTCTCATAAATTTGAAGGAAATGCCCCTTTAGCCGCTTTGGCTAAAGATGAAAAAAAAAATGAAGTAACAGTACCGGGAACCGGGGACGATTCAAAAGAAAAGCCTGAAAAAGAATCGCTTCATGAAGAGGCAGAAATTCTGGCTCATGTCACCGACTCCCTCCAGGCTGCCGAGCCCTGGATGACTCCTGTCCCTAACACTACCGGTATCTCCGCACATCATAACTGGTGGGAAAACGTTGAAGCAGAGATGATGGTTTTCTCTGACGACCCTCATCAGCAATCGCGTTCCCTGTGGTATATTTTCATAGCCGGGTTCGTAGGTGGTCTCATAGCATTGGTCACTCCCTGTGTATGGCCAATGATTCCCATGACTGTCAGTTTCTTTCTTAAGCAAAATAAATCCAGAAAAAAATCTATTTCTTCGGCCGCTATCTACGGATTGTCAATCATTGTAATATATGTGGCCTTAGGGATAATTGTCACGGTGCTGTTCGGGGCCTCGGCACTAAATGAACTGGCCACGAGCGCCGGGTTCAATATAGCATTCTTTATACTGCTTGTGATTTTCGCCATATCTTTCATGGGGGGATTTGAACTGACTCTTCCAGCCTCATGGACAAATAAGATGGATTCAAAGGTAGACTCCACTTCCGGGTATGTAAGCATCTTTTTCATGGCGTTTACCCTCGCTTTGGTGTCCTTCTCTTGTACCGGACCTATAATTGGAACATTGCTCGTAGAAGCCGCCGCTACATCCAATTTCGTATCTCCGGCAGTAGGTATGGGTGGATTTGCACTTGCACTGGCTCTTCCGTTTTCTATCTTTGCCATGTTCCCGACCATGCTCAAAGCAGTACCAAAGAGCGGCGGATGGATGAATACCATCAAAGTGGTATTAGGCTTCCTGGAACTGGCACTTGCGCTTAAATTCCTGTCGGTAGCAGATTTGGCTTATGGTTGGAGAGTTCTCGACCGTGAAGTCTTTGTAGCTTTATGGATTGTAATATTTGCGCTTTTAGGCTTCTATCTTTTAGGTAAACTTACCTTCCCACACGACGACAAGGTGGAAAAAGTAGGTATCTTTAGATTTTGCCTGGCTTTGATTTCACTATCCTTTGCTGTGTATATGCTTCCCGGTTTATGGGGTGCTCCTCTCAAAAGCATCAGCGCTTTCACTCCTCCTTTGTCCACTCAAGATTTCAATCTTTTCGAAGGCGAGGTGACAGCACAGGTAGATGACTATGAAGAGGGACTCATGTTAGGAAAGGAACTTCATAAACCTGTACTCCTTGATTTCAGCGGATATGGATGCGTAAACTGTCGTAAAATGGAAGCGGCGGTATGGACAAATCCTGATGTGAAGAAACTTCTTGATGAAGATTTCGTACTTGTCACCCTAATGGTAGATGATAAGGCTCCATTGCCTGAGCCGGTGAAAGTGACAGAAAAAGATGGAACCGTCAGAACACTTCGCACCTACGGTGACAAATGGAGCTATCTTCAGAGATCTAAATTTGGGTCGAATGCACAACCCTTCTATGTAGTGGTGAATGATGAAGGAAAGCCTCTTACAGGCTCCTATGGATATAAAGAGGATGTGCCGGCATATCTGAAGTTCCTCACTCAAGGTATTGAAAATTTTAAAAAGCAAAAATAGGTGTCCTTACCATGTGGAATCGCATAATATGGCTTTTCCTGCTTTTCCTGCTGGGACGACACCTCTGTTTCCCTTCCTCTCCAAGGTATCTTGAACTTGCCGACTCAGCCGATTATTTCATTTCACGAGAAAAATGGGATCTGGCTGAATCAAAAATTCTTGAAGCGTTAAGACTGGAACCTGCCAATTTCACCAATTCACTTCTATTGGCGAATCTTGGTCTTATACAAACGCACAAGGGTGAATATGTTAAGGCTGTGCAAACTCTCTCGCTTGGAATTAATATTGCGCCCTCTTCTACCGTACTTCTCAATAACCGGGCTCACGCTTATCTTATGCTTGACAGTATAGCTCAGGCTGCTCTTGATTTAGACCGTAGTCTCTCTATCGATTCATTGCAAAGTTGGAGCCTACAGACCCGGGCTTTCATCTATTTGAGTGAGAATAATATCGGGGATGCAAAAAGACTTTTTCTTAAACTGAAAAAAGAATTCCCGGAAAATACATCTGTTTATAACGGATTTGCATCGATAGCCGAACAGGAAGGAAATTATGAAGAAGCGAAGAAATATTACCTGGAGGCTTTAAATCTTAATAAAGAGGATGAAGAGGCACGGGAGGCTTTTATTTTTCTCCTTATAAAGACCAATTCCTATTCCGAAGCCCGCGCTCAAATAAGACAAGGACTGGAAATTAACCCGGAAAACCCTATATATTATCTCCTGAGGGGATATTTACATAGATTGAATTTCAGAATTGACGAAGCAGAGGCTGACAAAAAAATTGCAATAAGCAAAGGCCTTGATGCAAAGTATGTTGCATCGTTTATACCCTGACACCTGTCTATAACTTGTAGATAACCTTAATTTTCGCCCTCATTTTGTTTCTTTAATTTTGTAGTGACCAAACAAATAATCTTCGGGCAACCTTGAATCAAATATCACGACATATTTCCTATCTGCTTCTCACAAGCCGAAAAGTATCCATCCCGGGTTTAGGGACTTTGTCTGCCAGTTATATTCCGGCGCAGTTCAATTGTGACGAAGGTATTTTTTATCCTTCCCGCATGAGTGTAAGGTTTAGTACCAAGGAACATGGCGGCCATCTTCTGGAGAAATCTTTAAGCCGCCGTCTTAAGATTACTGAGCCGGAAGCCGTACGGATGATAGAAAATTATGTGGCTTCTGCCTATCGTAACTTACAACATAAAGGTTATTGCAGGTTTGAAGGCATAGGCTACCTGATGTGTGATAATGAAGGAAATCTTTTTATTAAAGACACTTTCTGGAAATTTCGAAAATTCAGAGCTTTATCACCAATGAATATCGGAGAGATGAACCTCCCGGCCATATAAATAAAATACAGGATTAATAGTAAACAATGGGGAGAATACTGGCCATAGATTATGGGAGGAAAAGAAGTGGCTTGGCTGTGACCGACATCCTTAAAATAAGTGCAAACGGACTCCCTACCCTTAGAAGTTGTGATTTACTATCTTTCCTTAAAGACTACATCTCTAAAGAGCCTGTAGATACTATCGTGATCGGTGAACCAAAAGACCTTCAGGGCAATCCGAGTGAGAGTATGAGATATATTACTCCTTTTGTCAACCTTCTTAAGAAAGAATTTCCGAATGTCCCGATAGTGATGCATGACGAGCGTTTCACATCCACCATAGCACACAAAGAAATGCTGGCCGGAGGATTTAAAAGGAAGACAAGAGAAGAAAAAGGTAAGGCTGATGAAATGGCAGCCGTCCTTATCCTCACTTCATATATCGAAAGCCTCTCACATCAGTAGTTTCAGACCCATCATTTATTTAATTGAAAAAAAGAGAAGGCAGGATTTTCGTCCTGCCTTGTCTTTATGTATATCGTTTTCTTTTTATTTCTTTGAGCGATTGCCGTAGCGGCTGCGGAATTTATCTACACGACCTGCGGTGTCTACAAGTTTCTGCTTACCTGTAAAGAACGGGTGAGAAGAAGAAGTAATTTCCAGTTTCACCAATGGATATTCTTTACCGTCAACTGTAATAGTTTCACGTGTTGCCACGGTGGAACGAGTGATGAATATTTCATCATTCGACATGTCTTTGAATACAACCTCACGGTAATTTGAAGGATGGATATTCTCTTTCATTATTAACTGCAGTTTAAAAGTTTAATTTTGTTTTTGCCCTTAGGCTATTTTTAAGACAGGTCGCGATCCCATCTTTTGGCATGCAAAGTTACATATTTTATTCAAGAAAACAAAGCACTATTATCTGTGCTACAATCACTCGGGCGAACATCGTGAGAGGATAAACCGTAGAGTAAGCCACAGCCGGCGCATCATTATTAGCTACTTTGTTACCATAAGCCAAGGCCGGTGGATCGGTGTAACTTCCACTCATCATACCTATTATTGACAGATAATTCATCTTGAATTTTGCCCTGGCAATTATTCCTATTACCACCAATGGTATAACTGTGATACAAAAACCATAGCCAACCCAGAGGGCTCCTTTGAGGTTGAATACGGTTGCAAAGAAATCTTTACCGGCCGCTATACCTACAGATGCAAGGAAGAGACATATACCTATCTCACGCAATAGAAGATTGGCTGCGGAATTGGTATAGGTTACAAGATGGAACTTATGTCCGTAAGCTCCTATAAGGATTGCTACTACAAGCGGGCCACCTGCCAGACCGAGTTTCATCGGAACAGACATTCCGGGGAATTGTACCGGTAGACTTCCCAACAAAATTCCCAGGAAAATACCGATGAACATCGTGATTAGATTCGGCTCGTTGAGACGTTTCATGGAGTTGCCCAGTTTTCTTGCCAGAAGGTTTATATGGTCGATATTCCCCACTACTGTAAGGCGGTCGCCAATCTGCAGGCGTAATTGGGGACTGGGAAGAAGATCCACGCCCGAACGGTTGATTCGTGTTACATTCAACTGGTATGCCGCGTGAAGATGAAGTTCTCCTAATTTTACGCCATTGTAAGAAGTCTGTGTCACCAATATTCTTCGTGATAAGACCGGTCCGGTATCCTGGGGCCAGTCCATTTCTATCCTTTCACCTAAGAACCGGGCAAATTTTTCTTCATCCGTCTTGGCACATACTATCAAAACAATATCCCCTATCTCTATTTCATCCTGAGAGGTAGGAATCACCACATTACCATTGGGTTTCAGGATGCGTGAACAGGTGTAGTCTCCCGGTATGAGGGCGTGGAGCCTTACCATTGACAGACCTGAAACCAACTGGTTTGTAATCTTGAAAGTAAGCATCTCCGGAGCCTTCATCATCTCTGCCTTCTCTTGCTCTATTTCCTGAATCTCCTTGTCGATATTCACTTTGAAGGCTATCTTAATCACAATCATCGTGAGAATGATTCCCACAACTCCTAAAGGATAAGCCGCGGCATATCCCATCGACATATCTTGTGTGACATTATAGGCTTCGGAGTTCACCTGCAGAACCGTCTGTTGAGCTGCACCAAGAGATGGAGTATTTGTAATAGCTCCGCACATCACACCTACCATATCGGAAATAGAACTCAGGCCATTCTCTCCTCCCTGCAGATAATATATGGTAAGCATGATTCCCACATTCAAGGCTATGCCAAACATGGCGAGTGCATTCATTCTTACACCTCCCTGTTTGAATGAGGAGAAAAAGCCTGGACCCACCTGCATACCGATAGAGAAGATGAAAAGAATCAGGCCGAATTCTCTGAGAAAATGAAGTGTGTTAGGCTCTACTGCATATCCGAAATGACCTAAAAGGATACCCACAAAGAGTACAAACGTCACTCCTAAAGATACGCCAAGCACCTTGATTTTACCTAACAATATACCGGCAAATATTACAAAAGAATATAGCAAGACAGTGCTTGCCAGCGACATATTACCAGGCTTTAGAAGATCGATAAACCAATCCATCGTTTTCCTTTATACCAAAAGTGGCTTGTTAGAATGTTAGTGAAATTTAGTGCAAAATTAAAGAAATTTAATAAGGATTCTGTAAATTTGATGCCGAAATATTTTAAGATTGACACATACTCGAAATATTAATAAATACTTAAATCCTTTACTTTTATAAGGTTAAAATTACCTTTATCAGGTTGATTTTTAACATTAAAGAGTACAAGGTAATAAAAACTTAAGGTAAATGGAAAAGAAGATTAGAGCTGCTATTGTTGGTTTTGGCAACATCGGGAAGTTTACACTTGAAGCTTTGCAGGCATCAGAAGACTTTGAAGTGGCAGGAATTGTACGCAGGAATGTAAAAGATGGAGAAAACTCGGTGAATGGTTTGCCGGTAGTGAATAATATTACAGCCCTTAAGGATGTGGATGTGGCAATACTTTGTGCACCCTCCAGAGAGGTAGAGAAATATGCTAAGGAAATTTTACCTTTGGGTATCAATACTGTGGATAGCTTTGATATACATACCGATATCCCTGAAATGAGAAAGAGACTTGGTGAAATTGCCAGGAAGGCTGGAAAAGTGAGCGTGATTTCTGCAGGTTGGGATCCCGGTACAGACTCAATAGTGAGGGTGCTTATGCAAGGCATGGCTCCGAAAGGTATCACTGAAACAAACTTCGGACCCGGTATGAGCATGGGTCATTCCGTGGCAGTGAAAGCAATCGAGGGAGTAAAAGATGCTCTGTCCGTAACTATTCCCAAAGGACAGAGCCTTCACAGACGCATGGTATATGTAGAAGTTAAGCCCGGATACTCTTTTGAAGAAATTGAAAAGAAGGTGAAAGAAGACCCCTATTTCGTGCACGATGAAACCTATGTATTTGAAGTCCCCAGTGTAGATGACCTCAAAGATATGGGCCATGGAGTAAACATGAAAAGAAAGGGCGTGAGCGGTAAAACTCAGAACCAACTTCTTGAGTTTAACATGCATATCAACAATCCGGCTCTCACTGCACAGATACTTGTAGGAGCTGCACGGGCCAGCATGCGTCTTGCACCCGGGTGCTATACTATGATTGAAATTCCTGTGGTGGATCTACTTCCGGGAGATCGCGACAAATGGATCGCTCTTGTATAATTTATAGCCCTTTCTTAAAATTGATTATTTAAATGTGGGAACTTTTTCTTGACTGGCACGGTAATATCTCTGAGACTCTGAACTCTCTTGAGGTCAACCTACCCAACAGCATCTTCCGTCTTATTGTAAGCATGCTGCTGGGCATGGTGGTGGGTGCTGAAAGAAAAAGAAAAGGACAGACAGCAGGTATCCGGACATTTGCCCTCATTTCAATGGGGGCATGTCTGGCCATGTTGTTGTCGATATATGTGCCTCAGGAATATATGGGGCTAAAGAATGGCGACCCGGGAAGAATAGCTGCTCAGGTTATCACCGGAATTGGTTTCCTGGGAGGTGGTGCCATGATACAGATGAGGGGCACTATAAAGGGTCTTACTACTGCGGCCGGTATTTGGATCACTGCTATCATCGGGATGGCAGTAGGTATCGGCATGTATATAGTATCGATTACCACCACTTGCCTCGTGCTGATTGCACTGATTGCTTTCGAGCAATATAGTAAGAGAAAGAAAATCGGACAAGACTCTAAGGTGATAAATCTCACCGTAGATGGTATCATTACCAATATAGACCCATATCAAAAAGTATTGAGAGACAATGATGTGCACCTTTCTACTTTTTACGTGGAATACGATTATGAAAAACAAGTGACTGAACTAAACTTTGTAATCCTGGTGCATACTTACACTGATGTGCTGCCCTTGCTTAAATTTATCAGCAAGGTATCCCCTACCCGTAAACTTACTCTTTCCAATCAGATAGAGATCTAACCTCTTTTTATTGAGGATAATTAGTTATTATCAGGAATTAGACCTTGTCGGCTCTAATTCTGATTTTTTTATTAATTTTGTGGCATTAAAGATGTTACATTGGTGAGAAATATGAGAAATTTATTTCCGGCTGCTGCTCTCATACTATTTTTTAGTACATTAAATTCTCAGGCCGCAGATTTTTATTTCCCTACTGAATTTGGAATTGAACAAATAACTGAAGCTTCCCCCATGGAAATGCCGGAGGTGTGGACTTACCAGGATTGTGTAAGATGGGCTATCGCTAACAATATCGATATCCGTCAGACTATGCTATCTGTGCTTGAAGCTGATCAGAACATCGGCATGGCTAAGGATGCATATCTGCCTTTTGTTGGCTTCTCTACCAATCAATCATTTTCCAATACTCCCTTCCCGGAATATGGCCCTTCTCAAAACGCATATAACAGTTCCTATAATATCAACGCAAGCTGGACTATCTGGGAGGGTAACGCAAGAAAATATAGAGTTGAAACGAATAAGCTTTTAAAAATTCAACAAAAACTCTATGGTGATGATGTGGTAAAGAATCTCCAGTTGGGCATACTTCAGGCTTATCTCACCATTTTATATTCAGCCGAAGCAGTTGATATCGCCAAGAAATCACTTGAAGTGAGCAGTGCACAGGCTGAACGCACAAAACGATTAATGGAGATGGGAAGAACTTCAAGAGTGGACTATGCGCAGATTGAAAGTCAGAAGGCTCAGGATGAGTATAATCTCACGCAGGCTAAATCTTCTTATGCAGCTTCCAAGATAACTCTTAAAAACCTTCTTAATCTGGATCTGGAATACGACTTGAATGTGGAAGAGATCAATTTCCCCGATTCCATGGTAAATACTCCACTTCCACCAAAAACCAAAGTTTTTGAAACTGCCATGGATTGGCTCCCTCAATTCAAAAGCAATGAATTAAACAAGGATATTTTCGACTATAACATAAAAATAGCCAAATCCACCTATTATCCCAGCATCTCGATTAACGGAGGTCTGGGCACCGGATATAATTCAGCCGGAAACGCCTCTTGGGGAAATCAGATGAAAAATTTCTTCAATGAAAATATAGGTCTGAGTCTTTCCGTACCCATATACGATGGCAATGTTACTCGAAGGGCCGTGAATATCGCCAAACTTCAAGCATTGGAATACGACCTGAATAAGATTCAACTGAGAAACGACCTTTCCCAGACCATTGAAAATTTATATATAGAATCTGACAACTCCAGAGCCAAATACATAACAGGTCTTACCCAACTTGAGGCTACCTCTCTGAGTGCCGAACTGGTAGACCGTCAGTTTGAACTTGGATTAGTAAATCCTCTGGAACTGCTCACAGCTCACAACAATCTGCTTAACGCAAGACTTGAATTGCTCCAAAGTAAATATATGGCTATTCTTTCGAGCAAGACTATCGATTATTACGCCACCTCACGGGTGTCGATTCCTTGAAATAATTTGAATTATGAATAAATACAGGCTATTACTTCTCTCTCCTTTGATCACTCTTCTTTTAGGAAGTTGCGGAGAAAAAGCCAAAATGGAGATTGATGAATACACAGTGGAACCGATATCCATGTCGGAAGTCGTGACAGCCACAGGCACAATGGAATCGGTGACACAAGTAAACGTGGGTACCCAGGTCACAGGTATCATTGAACATCTATATGTAGATTTCAACGACCATGTCACCAAAGGTCAACTTCTTGCTGAACTGGAAAAGACCCTTCTTGAAAGCGACCTTAAGAGCGCAGATGCCAACATGGCTTCAGCTGAGGCAAGTTATGAATACGCTAAAGCAAATTATGAACGAGACAAGAAACTTCATGATGAGCAACTGATATCCGACTACGAATTCCAGACTTCCGAACGGGATTATAATGTGGCTCGTCTAAGTTATGAAAAAACTAAGGCCGACAGAGTAAGAGCCGCTAAAAATCTTAATTACGCCGAAATTTACTCTCCTATCGACGGTATCGTGATTTCTCGCGAGGTTGAAGTAGGCCAGACCGTTGTATCAAGTATGAATGTGGCTGACCTTTATGTGATAGCGGATCTTGAGAACATGCAAGTGGTGGGGAATGTGGATGAAGCGGATATAGGACAGGTAAAAGTTGGCCAGCATGTAACATTCACGGTAGATGCATATCCGAATGATACCTTCTCCGGAACAGTGACTCAAGTGAGACTAAATCCTACTACCACCTCCAACGTGGTGACCTATGAAGTGATAGTGAACGCTCCCAACCCGGATTTAAAACTTATCCCCGGCATGACAGCCAATCTTACCATATACACCCTTGAACTAAACGATGTGATTGCGGTGCCTTTAAAAGCCCTGAAATTTCAACCGCTTCCTCAGGAAGAGGAAAATTCCGATCTTCCGCAACCGGTGCCACTGGATAGCCCTGTTCAACATGCAGTGTGGGTAGTAAAAGATGGCAAACTTGTTCAGACTGCCGTTGAAATAGGCATGGCCAACAATATTTACCAACAGATTACCAAGGGCCTTAACCCCGGTGAAAAGATTGCTCTCCAATATCGGGAAATTAACAACCGGCCTGACAACGAAAATCGTGAACAAAACCCCTTCCTTCCAAAACCGCCGGGTGCAAACCGAAACAAGGAAAAGAAATAATGCAGAAGGAAATCATAAAGATAGAGAAACTGAAGCGCTACTTCAAGGTAGGTGATGAAACCGTGAAGGCGCTCCGGGGTATATCCTTTACCATTTATGAGGGGGAATTTGTCACCATCATGGGTACTTCAGGGTCCGGCAAGTCGACTTTACTGAATACCTTAGGGTGTCTTGATACACCCACTGCCGGTGACTATTACCTCGACGGCATAAATGTGAGAGGTATGGGAAAGAATGAAAGGGCACGTATCCGCAACCGTAAAATAGGCTTTATTTTTCAAAATTATAATCTTTTGCCTAAGACCACCGCTCTTGAAAATGTAGAATTGCCCCTGCTTTATAATTCCGCTGTAAGTGCTAAGGAAAGAGCCGTGAGAGCAGAGAAATGTCTCAGGGAAGTGGGCCTGGGTGACAGACTTAACCATCGAAGCAACCAGATGTCGGGCGGTCAGCAGCAAAGAGTGGCAATAGCACGGGCACTCGTCAACAATCCGGTAATCATCCTTGCCGATGAGGCTACCGGTAACCTGGATACACGGACCTCTTTTTCTATTCTCACTCTTTTCCAGAAACTTTATCGAGAGGGCAAAACAATAATCTTTGTGACCCATAATCCGGAAATTGCAATGTATTCTTCTCGCAATATCCTTCTTAAAGATGGAAGAATTGTAAGTGATGAATATAACAATGATATAAAATCGGCAGAAGAAGTTTACAACAGTCTTCCGGTTGATAATGATTGAATAAATGAATATAAAGAACCTGCTGAAAGTCGCGCTTAAGGCACTCAACAACAATAAGATGCGCTGTTTCCTCACCATGCTCGGTGTTATAATTGGTGTGGGAGCTGTGATAGCAATGCTTGCAATCGGTCAGGGCTCAAAGAATTCCATAAAAGCCCAGATTTCAGAAATGGGAAGCAATATGATAATGATTTTCCCCGGAGCTGAAAACAGAGGTGGTGTGCGTCAGAGCAGCGACGACATGCAGACTCTTAAGCCGGCCGATTATGAAGCAATAGTTAATCAGGCCACAACAGTGGCACATATCACTCCCTCAGTGACGAGTGCCGGTCAATGGATAAACGGAAACAATAATTATCCTTCACAGCTTCAGGGAGTTAACTCCGAATTCCTGGAAATAAGACAACGCAAAGTTTCACAGGGTGAGATGTTTACTGAAGAGGATGTGAAAAGGGCTGCTAAAGTGGCTGTGATTGGAAAGACTCTTGTAGACAATCTTTTTCCCGATGGCAGTAACCCTGTAGGCAAAGTCGTCAGGTTCGGTTCCATCCCTATCACTATAATAGGAGTGCTGGATGAAAAGGGGTATAATACCATGGGCCAGGATCAAGACAACATTGCTTTAGCACCTTATACCACTGTAATGAAACGTGTGCTTGCTACAGATTACCTTCAAGGTATGCAGGCATCCGCTATAGATGAAGAACAGACTCAGGCTACCATAGCTGAGATAACGGATATTCTACGGACACAACATAAATTGAAGGAAACCGATCCTGATAACTTCACAATACGAAGTATGCAGGAACTCGCAGAAATGATTTCCACCACCTCATCAATGATGACGGTATTGCTGGCTGCAGTAGCCGGTATTTCACTTCTTGTGGGAGGAATCGGTATCATGAATATTATGATTGTGAGTGTGACTGAACGTACGCGGGAAATTGGCCTCAGAATGAGTATCGGTGCACGTGGTAAAGATATCATGATGCAATTTTTAATTGAAGCGATAATAATTTCCGTCACAGGTGGTATATTAGGAATTCTTCTGGGAGCATTTACCACGTGGATGATTTATGCCATCGCTCATTGGCCTGTAGTTATAGAGGCAAGTTCTGTAGTGCTTTCTTTTGTGGTGTGTACTGTAATAGGTATTATATTCGGATTCTATCCTGCAGCCAAGGCATCAAACCTTGACCCCATCGAGGCTATCAGATATGAATAAGAATCTAAAGCTACTAAAGGATTTTGAATCCTCTATCAAGCAATATTCCCGTAACCATAATATTACTAAAGTTATCGTTGCCCTGAGCGGTGGTGCCGATAGCGTCGGCTCTGCCTTAGCCTTAAAAAACATTGGAATTGAGATACTTGCTCTACATTGTAATTTTCATCTACGTGGAGAGGAGAGCAATCGGGATATGGCATTTGTAAAGGAATTCTGCGCTCAAAATAATATTCCCTTAGAAATTAAAGAATTTGATGTAGAGCAATACAGGTCAGATCTTGTGGGTGTGTCTGTAGAGATGGCTTGCCGGGATCTTCGACATCAGTGGTTTCAAAAAAAGTTGGAAGAAACCGGATATCAAAGGATAGTCACCGGGCATAACGCCGACGATAATATAGAAACTTTTTTTCTCAATCTATTAAGAGGATGCGGAAGCCGAGGGCTAAAGGGGATGACTGTTGACAATGGAAAGATATGGCGCCCTCTTCTAAGATTTCACCGGCCTAATATTCTTGAATATTTGAAGCAATATAACCAAAACTTTGTACTTGACTCCACCAACCTGGAAAATGACTTCAGAAGAAATTACCTTAGAAATGTAATAATACCATTGTTAAAAAAAGAATGGAAAGGATTTGACACAGCCCTCGACAAGACCATAAGTAATATTGAGATAGAAAACCGAATTGTAGAAGATGTTGTTTCTCTCGCTCTGCCCTTGCCGTTGGAGCCATTGAGTGTAGCCAAGATTACTGAATCAAGCGCACCTTTGCTTCTGCTCAAAAGATATATAGAGCCGGCCGGTCCTTTTATCAATACCCACGAAGAGATACTTTCTGCGATAAAAGCAAATAAGCCACATATAAGAAGGTGGCAACTTAAGAAGGGTATTGTGATACTGCGTAACGGAAACTTATTTATTGAAATGAGTCATGGCGAAGCCCGGACCTGACAGGCAGAAGGCCTTGACTGCTTCCACAGCTCTTGATATTTTTTCAGGTAATTCTTTTCTTTCTTCTTCAGAAAATTGTCCTAATACATAATTTACCTGGTTCCCTTTTGAGAACTCATTTCCGACGCCGAATCTTAACCTTGCATAATTTCGGTTGCCCAATTGTTCCGATATGCTTTTAAGGCCGTTATGGCCCCCTTCCGAACCCGCCTCCCGGATTCTTATTGTACCGAATGGTAAGGCTATATCATCTACAAGAATGAGCAGTTGGTTTAATGGAAGTTTTTCCTTGTTCATCCAATATCTCACGGCTACTCCACTGAGGTTCATAAATGTAGATGGCTTTAGCACCAAAAGTTCACAATTCTTGATTCTTACCTTAGCCATGTCACCATATCTACATGAACTGAAAGAACCGTTACCTTCTTCCACCAGACGGTCGGCAATCATAAAGCCAATGTTGTGTCTTGTACCGATATAGTCAGGACCTATGTTTCCCAAACCTACAATTAAAAATTTCTTCATTTCCTCCTTTTGGATCCCTTCTGAATTTTGTGAGATTTCCCCTTGAAAATCATTGGTCTTTTTCCTGAACAATCTTTTTAAAAAACTGATCATCTTCTCATTTTCTGAATTAATCTATATCCTCCTCATCATCATCTTCCCAATCAAGAAAGAAATTATCCATGGCATTTTCCTCCCGGAATCTGGCCAGTTCTCTACCCTCTCTCTTGGTGGGACGTCCCAAACCTTTGCTACGATCAACAAAACCGGAGATACGGGACAATTCCAACATATCATACTGACTTTGAGGAGTAAGGTTCTCAAGGTATTCCGGCACCAATTTAGCTCCGAGCCGGCCGTTGGATATGGCAAGCACTTTAAAAGTATAAGTGATAGGAGGCTTCCTTACATCCACTATTTCACCCACTTTTATCGGTCGGGAGGGTTTTACGGGTTGTCCGTTTATTGTGACCCTGCCTTTCTTGCAGGCGTCTGTGGCTATGGTGCGGGTTTTAAATACCCTCATGCACCATAACCATTTATCTATTCTTTCTTCAGTTTTTGCCATTATTTGTCGCTTGTTCGCTCCAAAACGAGAACAGGTTTATCCTGACTGTCAAGAAGTTCCACCTTACCCCCTTTGAGCGGCTTGGCCTTCATGGCTTCTTCAAGGGCTACAAGCAATTGAGTCTCATAGTTTGCATCCGGGCAAAGCATCAGAGTTTTGGATATAGCCTGGAAAGATATGGAATTGGCTGATTCCATGTTGATTTCCAATGATCCGTTGATTACATTGCAGCCGGTATTGCCATGGAGTTTACCTTCATCTACATCAACCACCAGTTTCATCTTAGGAACATTAACAGGTTCCCCCGAAATTTCCTTTACTGACCATGTGCCATTCAGAAACTGAAAATTCTGATGCATCAGTTCCATTACAGGCTCTTTATCTGCATTATATAAAGTGAGGTAATAATCATCTCCATTTAAAGCACAACTGTAGTACCTTGTAGCATCCATTGCGATATTGATCTCTATATCAGTGAGACCCTCCTTATGACACAGACGCATCGTAGAACTCATGTATGAGAATTGGAGTGTAGAGTCTTCCGGATTATAATGATAATCTGCATTGATTACATTACATCCATTGTTGCCATATACCTTATGTTCAGATGGCACAAACTTCAGGAAAGGAGCCTTCTCCCCTACCACTTTTTTACCGTTTACAGTTTCTATAGCCCAGTCACCTTTCACTATCCCTTTAGAAAGTTCTTCAGATGTATATACAGCCGATACCGGTTGCACTATATCTTCCCGGTCGGTCGGGAGCACTGATTCCTTTTTTACCTCCACACTGTTTTCCTTTGGTTTAGAGTCACTTTTTTTAAAAGTATTGCAAGAAATCATGGCACATCCAAGCGCTGCCATGCAAAGTATTTGATATGATTTTTTCATGACTTTTAATTTATGATGCAAATTTAAGAAATTAAAAGAAAAATAGAAAAAGATTATAAAAAGCCAACGTATAAGTTATAATTAGTAATTATTTCTGTAAAATGGTTATGATATTTAAAATATTTAACTAATTTTGCTATCAAAGATTTCAATCTTCTATATAAAAGTCTTCATTTTTTTAGACAAATACATGGGCCATAAGATTAAAAGACTCGCTTTAATGATTATCTGTCTTGCATTTTTCCAGGTGGAAAATATTAATGCACAGACAGAAATTTTGAGTTCAACCCACTCAGTTGAAACAGGTAAAAGGTTTTCCTTAGAGCAGGCTGCCATGAAAATCTTGCTTGAAAGCCCCGGTTTTAAAGCAGACACTTATTCATTAAAGAGCCTTCAGGCTGAACTGAAGACTTCAAACAACCTTCCTGACCCTGAAGTAGGCGGTGAATATCTTGTAATGCCTGAAGATGTAGAAAACAGATGGGCTGCTGAGATTTCCTGGGGGATTGAATGGCCCGGAGTGTATGGAGCCAAAGGTCAAGAGGCTAAGAGCAGAATGATTTCTGCCGACAAAGCGGTCATGGCTCAAAGAATCGACCGTCTTACTGAAATCAAAGACCTGCTTTTGGATTATATTCAGTGCCGTCAAAAGTTCGAGATACTTGACGAATTAGACAGTAACAATAAAAAGATTTATGAACTCTCCCAAGCACAGTCAGAAAATAAAGAAATGACTGTCTTGGACCTTAATAAGGTGAAAATAGAATATTCAAATATAAAGGGAGCTAAAGCACAGATTCTGGCTGAAGAAGCTGAAATCCTGGCTTCCTTATCTGAAATTTATGGAGAGAATTGTATAGACATTCTGAAGAATATGGAATATAAATTTCCTGAAATTTATATCCCGACAAATTTGGACTTAATGCAAGTCATAAACTCCTCACCCTCTTTCCAGTCGATGATGGCTGAAGCAGAATCAGCAAGAAAGAGCAAAAAGATATCAAAGATGGAAGCCTTGCCCTCTCTTTCTATCGGATATAAACATCAGTATGAGGATGGCATGCATTTCAATGGAGCAGTGTTGGGCATTTCCATTCCAATTTTCTCATCCCGAGGAAAACAAAAGGCTGCTGACGCCCAAATTTTTGAAGCTGATTACAGAGCGGAAACCACTGCAAATTCAATTGAAACAGAAATAAATTCACTTATCAATAAATTAAATATAATAAAGCTGCAGATAGATGAAATAAGTCCGTATGTAGAGAATATAGATTATAACAGCATCCTTGTAAAAGCTTATGAGGAAGGTATCCTAAGTTTGTTGGACTATATCTCTGAACGAAACTATTTTACTAATGCAGTTGTTGAATTTATAGCGCTTCGACATGCGGCCGCCAAAACTCAAAACGGGTTGAACAAGTATCTACAAACTTATAACTTTTAAACTTATCTACTCATGCATATGTCTGATGCCTTAGTGTCTCCTTCGGTAGCTATAGGGGGAGCAGTTTTGGCAACCTCACTAATAATTGTAGCCTCAAAGAAATTAAAAGAAAATGTCCGACAGGATATAGTGCCCTTCATGGGGGTCATGGGTGCTTTTGTTTTTGCAGCCCAGATGATCAACTTCACTATCCCCGGCACAGGCTCAAGCGGTCATCTTATAGGAGGAATATTGCTTGCTGCCATTTTAGGACCTTGGGCGGCTTTCATAACCCTCTGTTCGGTCTTAATAGTACAATGTCTCATATTTGCCGACGGAGGCCTGATGGCTTTAGGTTGCAATATCCTGAACATGGCGGCTACTTCTTGTCTATTGGCATACCCGTTAATTTATAAACCTATCACGTCAAACACCCTTAATCCGGGAAGAATAATGCTGGCTTCTGTACTTGCCTCCATATTCGCTTTGGAATTGGGTGCATTGGGGGTGACATTAGAGACAGAATTATCAGGAGTGACCTATCTTCCCTTCTCAACTTTCTTAAGTTTCATGCTTCCTATCCATCTGGCTATCGGAGCAGTGGAAGGAATTGTGACAGGCTTGCTACTGGTTTTCATTGCTCGCCACAGACCCGCAATATTCTCTTCAACCTTGCAGCCTGACAATGAAGGTGTCAAAAAGAATAGAAGTGTATTATGGATTTTTGGTGCCATCGCTCTGTTTTTAGCCATCGGATTCACTTTCCTGGCATCAGAATTCCCGGACGGTCTTGAATGGTCGATAGAAAAAGTCTCATCTAATCCTGAAATGTTGGAAACAAGCATACCTCCTACCGCCGTTTTACCTGAATACAATTCCAATTTATCCGGCATTATCGGGGCTGTGATCGTGATGATATTGCTGTATGGAATAAGTTCTCTGGCTTTTGCAGGACTAAAGAAGGCTAAGGCTAAATGAAAATTCAGAAAGCCCTTCTCACTTTAAGTTCTTATCAGACAGGATCGGAAGAAAAAACAATTCTTAGCGGTCTTGACTCCCGGGCCCTTATTCTTGTGACTCTGGCTTATATTATCTGTATCTTGTCTCTTCCTATTGAAGTGCCCGATGTATTGATATGGTTTGCCATATATCCGATTATGATGGCTCCTCTTTCGGGACGTAGTTACACTTCAGTGTTTATAAAGTCGCTTTATGTACTTCCCTTTATACTTGTAATCGGCATTGCTAACCCGTTTTATGACAGACGGCCCGCATTTGAGATCGGAAATATGACGGTGACATATGGATGGTTGTCATTTCTCACAATCGTTCTTAGAGGACTTCTTTCTGTACAGGCCCTAATAATTCTTATAGGCAACTGCGGTTTCATCGGATTTTGCAACGCTCTTATAAAATTACGGGTTCCAAAAGTGCTTACTACACAGTTGCTTCTCCTTTACCGGTATGTGGGCTTATTGCTTCAGGAAGCCTTCAATATGCATAGGGCTTTAACCTCCAGAGGATATGGCAAAAAATCATTTCCGATGAAAATGTGGGCCACCATGGTTGGATCTCTTTTGATTCATACCTATGAAAGATCAAAAAGAATCCATTATGCCATGTTGTCACGCGGATTCAACGGATCTATCCCGTTAGGTACTTTAAATAAATGGAGACTTGGCGACTCAATCTTTTGTGTGACTTGCCTTGCTTTGTTCTTGTTTCTCTCATATTTCAATTTAGGGCAACTCCTGTTTCCCGCCAACCCTTCTCTGTAATGCTCCTGACATTCCGTAACGTCTATTATTCCTACGACAAAAACCTTGATGTATTAAAAGGGATTGATTTTAGTATAGGAACCGGAGAAAAAGTGGCTTTGCTTGGTCTGAACGGCGCGGGAAAATCTACCCTAATGCTTCTCACAAACGGACTGCTCATTCCCACGAAAGGTGAAGTATTGGTAAATGGGCTCAGTACCAACTCAAAAAATATTGGAGAAATCAGGAAAACAGTTGGTCTCGTATTTCAAAATCCCGATGATCAATTGTTCATGCATACCGTGAAGGATGACGTGGCCTTCGGTCCGCGCAACATGAATTTATCGGAAAATGAAGTGGAAGAGAGAGTGGAAAAGGCTCTTAGACTAACCGGTACCGGTCATTTGGCTTCCTGGCATCCTTTTGACTTGTCGGGAGGACAAAAAAAATCAGTTTCCATTGCAACTGTTCTGTCAATGGAACCTGAATTGATCGTGATGGATGAGCCCACTTCTGGATTAGACTATATGGCCACACAAAATTTTGTGGAGATTGTAGAATCCCTCTCTAATTCTATTATTTTGTCAACCCATGATATGGATCTGGCACGACGTCTATGTACCAGAGCCATTGTGTTAAAGAGCGGTGAATTTATTTATGATGGAGATATAGCCTCCGTTCCCTATCCTTTATAGTCAGAGTCAGACCCTTTATAATCATCTAAGTTAGACCTTGGATTACCCCCAAAAAAAATGTAGGGACACACGGCCTGTGTGTCCAAGAAAAGAAATAACTAAGGTTACACATTCTGAGACTGAAGTTGGAGTCTTTTTTTCAAAGACACGTATCTCCGGAAAAGAAGCCAGAAAGATGCGCTTACTGCCAATCCACATCCTACTGCAAACATATAAGGGATTTCGATTTCAAAAGTGTCCATGAAAATACCCTGCAATCCCTCCGGAGCAAAGATTATGTATGATACTGTAACGCATGTCATAAACAAGGCCGGTATCAATGAAATGTAGTAATTACGGTTCTGTGAAGCGAGCCATACGGATGCGGTCCATAAAGTGAACACTGCCAGCACCTGATTACACCATGCAAAATATCTCCACAGCGCATCGTAGGGCAACATCATTATAAGGAAACAAAGCACAAATACCGGGAGTGAGACAAGAAATCTCTTTAGAATAGTTTTCTGCTCTACATTCATGAAATCGGCCACTATCAAACGTGCACTTCTCAAGGCTGTATCGCCGGAAGTGATAGGAGCCGCTATCACACCTAATATAGCGAGGATACCTCCAAATGTTCCGAGCCAGCTTTTAGATAAATTGTCTACTAAAACTGCGGGAGTAGAACCTCCGATATAATCCTGCAACTGGTCATATCCTCCTGTAAAAGCAATTGCAGCGGCTGCCCAGATCAATGCCACCATTCCCTCTGCCACCATCGCTCCATAGAAAATGGGCCTTGCGTGTTTCTCATTTTTCAGACACCTGGCCATCATTGGACTTTGGGTGGCGTGGAATCCACTGATAGCTCCGCAGGCAATAGATACAAACATCATAGGAAAGATAGGGTTGGTGGCTGTGTTAGGCTTATGATTGTAAAATTGATCCCAAACTTCCGGCACCGCCTCATAATTCACACACAACATCACTCCTATGCCTATGGCCATAAAAAGTAACGCTCCTCCAAATAAAGGATAAAATTTTCCTATAAGCTTATCAATGGGCAGAAGTGTAGCCAATACATAATACCCGAAAATTATGGCTACCCAAAACAGAGCATTAAAACTGTCGGGAGTTAATTTTGCAAGCAAATCTGCCGGATTATACACAAATACAGCTCCCACAAGAACCATGAGAATAAGTGAGAAACCTCTCATTATGTTCTTGATCTTCGAACCTAACTGGCTGCCAACAATCTCAGGGAGCGAGGCACCATCCTGTCGCAGAGACATAATGCCCGACAGATAGTCGTGTACTCCACCGGCAAAGATAGTGCCGAGCACTATCCAAAGAAACGCTGCAGGGCCAAACATCACACCCATTATGGCACCGAAAATAGGCCCGAGTCCGGCAATATTCAGAAACTGTATAAGAAAAATCTTCCAAGAGGGTAACTTAACGAAGTCTACCCCGTCGGCTTTAGTATGTACAGGGGTAAGTCTTTGGGGATCTTCTCCACAAATTTTAGCCACTACTTTACCATAAATGAAGTAGCCGCCAATTAAAATCACTACTGCTGTTAAAAAGGAAATCATATTAGGATCGGTGTAATTTTCATGGTTGATCTAAACAGATCTCATGCAAATTTAATTCCAAAATTGGTACCTGAACAACGGTTTCTAATCCAATTTATGTTAAAATATATCTAATTCTGTTAGTACCATCTTCTAATGAAAAGACAGAAATTTTGATTTTATAAAATTTACTTTTCTAATTCAAGAATTATAAAAATTAAATTACATGAAACTCTACTAATAATAAAGGTTTGAGAAAATAAGACAACAAAAATAATATTTAAAATAACTCAATTCTCCACAAAGTTTTCCAAATAATTTTCTATATTGTTGATAATAAGGCTGTTAATTTTCTTAAACTGATAAAAAGTTTTCCAAAATGATTTTTTATTGAAATTTTTTCGGTTTCATTTGTTCATATTTTGGAAGTTTTGTAATTTCGCTCCCGGTTAACCCTAATGCTTTATTACCATAATTAAGACTAAGAATTTTACCAGGATGATACATACGGTAGAAAAACGCGACGGCAGAATCGTCGGCTATAATGAAGAGAAGATTAAAGCAGCCATTCGTAAGGCCATGCTCGCTACTGAATTAGGTGAGGATGAATCATTGATTCAGAAAATTTCTGACCGTATCGGCATGAACGGCGAGGAACGCATGACCGTGGAAGATATCCAGGACAGGGTGGAATTCGAACTAATGAAATCATCACGTAAAGATGTAGCAAAAAGATATATAGCTTACCGCGACAAACGCTCCATCGCACGCAAAGCCAAAACCCGTGATATGTTTCTGGAAATTATCAATGCCAAAAACAATGATATCACCCGTGAGAATGCCAACATGAATACCGATTCTCCGGCAGGCATGATGATGAAATTCTCTACAGAAACCACTAAACCATTCGTCGACGACTATCTGTTGTCGGCCGAAGCTAAAGATGCAGTTAAAAACAACTACATTCATATTCACGACAAAGATTATTACCCTACAAAAAGTCTTACCTGCGTGCAACATCCCCTTGACCGCATATTGCAAAACGGCTTTGTGGCAGGCCACGGTGAATCCCGACCGGCGAAACGTATCGAGACTGCAAGTGTAATAGCATGTATCTCGATGGAAACTGCCCAAAATGAAATGCATGGCGGACAGGCGATCCCGGCTTTCGATTTCTATTTAGCTCCTTACGTTCGCTCAAGTTATATTGAAGAGATTAAGAATCTCGAAGATCTTACCGGACAAGATCTGAAGGAATTGTACGATATTGAAATTAAAGATTTTCTTAAAAAAGAACTTGATGGACTCGATGGTAAGGAAAGAATGATGCAACACGCTATCAACAAGACAGTGGGTCGTGTGCATCAGGCCATGGAGGCTTTCATCCACAACATGAACACTATTCACTCACGCGGAGGTAACCAGGTAGTATTTTCATCAGTGAATTATGGTACCGACACTTCTGCCGAAGGGCGTTGCGTGATACGAGAACTTCTAAATTCTACTTATGAAGGTGTCGGAAATGGTGCAACTGCAATTTTCCCGATACAAATATGGAAGAAAAAACGCGGTGTAAGTTATCTTCCGGAAGATCCCAATTATGATCTTTACAGACTCGCTTGCAAAGTATCTGCCAGAAGATTTTTCCCAAATTTCCTTAACCTTGACGCTACTTTCAACCAAAACGATGATTGGAAGGAAAACGACCCCAAAAGATATGTCCATGAGGTGGCAACTATGGGTTGCCGCACAAGGGTTTTCGAAAACCGTTTCGGAGAGAAAACCTCGATAGGGCGGGGAAATCTCTCTTTCACCACCATAAATATCGTAAGGATTGCCTTAGAGGTAATGAACATAGAAGACTCCCAAAGAAGAATTGACAAATTCTTTGAGAAACTCGATAATGTGCTTGAAATTACAGCCAAGCAATTAGATGATAGATATCAATTCCAGAAAACAGCTCTTGCTAAGCAGTTTCCATTGCTTATGGGATCTCTATGGAACCATGCTTCCCTCCTTAAGCCCACAGATTCAATCGAAAAGGTTATAAACCAGGGCACACTCGGAATAGGTTTCATAGGGCTTGCAGAAGCCTTGATAGCCCTCACAGGAAAACATCATGGTGAATCGGAGGAAGCTCAGAAATTAGGTATTCAAATCGTGTCCTACATGCGCGACAGAGCCAACGACTTCTCAAACCGTTACAGCCACAACTATTCCATCCTGGCAACTCCGGCTGAGGGCCTTTCCGGTAAGTTTACAAAAGTAGACAGAAAGACCTTCGGAGAAATCCCGGGTGTGACTGATAAGAATTATTATACCAATTCCAATCATCTGCCGGTATATTATCACTGTTCACCTCGGCATAAAGCCAAAATAGAAGCGCCATACCACGACCTTACTCGCGGAGGACATATTTTCTATGTGGAAATCGATGGTGACGCCACCCATAACGAAGAGGCTATAATGCAGATTGTAGACCTAATGGACAAATACAATATCGGATATGGCTCAGTGAATCATAACCGAAATCATTGTCCCCATTGCGGATATGAAAATGCCGACAAAAACCAGTCTGCTTGTCCGAAGTGCGGATCTCAATTTGAGACTATACAACGTATCACCGGTTATCTGGTAGGCACCACAGACCGTTGGAATTCCGGGAAACTGGCAGAACTTCACGATCGAGTTGTTCATGATCATGAATGACCTTAAAGAAGAAACTTTTCAAGTACTCGAAATAATACGGGGAACTACAGTGGATGGTCCGGGTTTCCGGACCTCCATTTATCTTGCGGGATGTGATCACCATTGTCAGGGCTGCCATAATCCTCAATCATGGGATGAAAACAGTGGCAAATCAATGACGCTGACAGAAATCATGGCAATAGTGGAGGAAGAGGATTTCGATGTCACCATTTCCGGTGGCGACCCACTTCACCATCCCCAAAAACTTGCAATTCTCGTAAAGGCATTAAAAAATAACCGGCGTAATGTCTGGATTTACACCGGTTATACCTGGGAGGAAATAATTTCCAATCCTATTCTATTTCATGCTATCAAGGAGGCCGATGTACTGGTGGATGGTCCTTATATAGAATCTTTGAGAAACATCGACATTCCTTTCCGGGGCTCTGAAAATCAGCGTATCATTTCAATTCCGGAATCTTTAGAGGAGATTGTTTTGGTGAAACGCTGACTTCTAACTTTTCTCTTCGCGTATTATTTTGCTTCAGAATCTTTCTTATCTTCTTTTTTTGGTTCCTCAGTTTCCTTAACCTCTTCGGGTTTCTCTTCAGAAAACTTAGTGAAACCTTTATCTACAAGAAGGTTATACCATGAAAACAGTTTTTTGATGTCACTGTCGTGCACTCTCTCTTTATCGAAATTAGGTTCATAAAGAGCAAAACGACCTTTCAGGCCCTCTCCGGCGATGATATCTTTAACGTTGAGTTGCTTGCCATTCTCTATGGCGTAGATGGCATCTAATATTTCGCCCAAAGGTTTATCCTCTTCTTCTGTGTACATTGCAATATCGCCAAGCGACACTACCCTATCGCGAGGTGAAATAGGGAATCTTTTACCGCTTGTTAGATCTTCTACAATAAGACTTTTACCACTGTGAGAAACGATCTTATAGAGACCTGGCTTCCCGGTAATGGCCAATATTTCTTTTAACATGGTATAAAATATGTTTGTTGTTGATTTAATTTATCAGTTAATTTTAAAATTTCTATCACAAGAGGATGTTTGCCGTCATTTTCTAAAACCACCGTATTAAAACCGGAGAGCAATTTTAACTCATCTTGTTGGCTTTGAATCCTTCTTTTAATGTCGGTACTATCCATATTATCCCTTATTTCCACTCTTTTGATTCTTTCAGGTTCCGGTGCCTCCACCACCCATATACTATTGCACATGGGAGCAATTCCACCTGTGGCGAGAATAGCAGCTTCTATAAAGAAATAACCTCTCTCCTTCTTTCTGCATTTTTCAATATCTTCTCTCACTGCTGAATGAACCACAAGATTCACATATTCTCTTGTCCCTGAATCAGAGAAAAGAAGAAAAGCAAGCTTTTCCTTATTGATACGACCATCGGATTGATAAATATCTTTTCCCAGCTTTTCTATAAGTTTCTCCTTTACTTCAGGATTTGAGACCATTAAATTCTTTGCTTGCGAGTCACAGTCGTAAACCTTAAAACCATTGCATCGAAGTACTCTCGATACAACACTTTTTCCGGCACCTATACCTCCTGTAATCCCAATGGTATGATTCATACTCTCCATATCAAGCCGAATGCTCATTGTGATTTAAGGTCTCTCTCAATCCTTTACTACAGCAAATTCAATGCTGTCAGTACGGACTTTCAAATTTTTTAGTCTCTCGGGAAACTTCGATATCTCCACGGGGATCTTTCCTCCCTTAGATTTCGACACATTATTGAAATCCACCACGAGAACTATATTATGATCTTCATCATCATTAAGACGACTCATAGCCACATAATATTCCACCGGAACTTTTGACGGGAATAGAAGCAATTCCTCTCCTTTCGGCACATTTACCGCATCTACCGTCACCATTGCCTCACGACGCACCAAAGGCTCGATGGGAATTGTCAGCACTACTTTTGACGGCAATGCCCTCGCACTTTTCATTCGCTGAATTTTAACCTCCATTTCCGTGGTTTCCGATATATTATTCAGTGTCAAGGGTTCTGTACTCACATATCGAATTGTGTCGAGCACTGATTTTGTTCCGTACACATATACACTACCGGGGCTTGCCTTTACGCTTCCCTCCATAATAGTACCTGAAGCCGGTTCCACCTTACACACAACATGCACCGGGACCTTTTTCCCGGGATTAGTGGTATAAAATAGTTGAAGAGAATCCAAAGAAACTGAAGTAATACTTGCTGTGCCTCCGAAGGTCTCCCGAAGAGAAGAAATCAAATCATTATAAGAATATCTCAGCACTCCGTCGCTTGAATATTCTTTAAAGTCAATGTTTACTGTAGGTTTCTTCAGGTAGCCGTTTCGCCAAAGGCTCGTGCCCTTATCGCTTACTCCCACATGAATCTTATCAGGCACATCACTTATGAATGTCACTGAATCAGGCTGGTTCACAATTCTAAGATTCACATTAAAATGGTCTTGTGCACTGTCGTTAAGGGCCAGGATTAACCAAAATAATGCACTTACACAAATAAAAACCAGGAAGAGCATGGCATTTTTGAATCCTGAGGTTGTTCTCAGGATTCTCCATCTCTCCCTTGCTTGGTTAAACCTATGTTGTGGCAAAGTTTATTGCTTTTTAAGCACTTCCTCCTTCTGGCCGGCCGGGAACACTGAAGCCTTGTCAACTTTAATGCTTACTCCGGGTGAAATCTCTATCAATAAAGTATTGTCTGCAATTTCTTTGATTTTACCATGGATACCGCCAGCGGTGACTACATTATCACCCTTTTGCATGGCTTCTCTTGCTTTCTTTATCTCTTTCTGCTTTTTCGATTGCGGACGTATCATGAAAAAATAGAATATCACAATCATTGCGATAATCATAATCATTCCGCTGAAACCGCCACCGGCACTCTCGCTCTGAAGTAGAACCATTGAATTAAGTGTATTCATTTATCTAAAGTTATTATCTGAATTCTTTTTTATTTATAATTTGTAAGTTGTTCCTTTTTCTCGGGTTAATTATTTACAATCCGACCTTTATTTTCTCACTACCCCATCTTCTTTTAGCTTGGCTACCAATGAGGCTAACAGACCGTGGACAAACTGACCGCTTTTGGCAGAACTGTAACTTTTAGCTATCTCAATATATTCATTGATAGTAACATTGAGAGGTATCTCCGGATAATTGATTATTTCAGCCAATGCTGTCATCGTTATCACCACATCCATAAAGGCTAACCTGTCTGCCTCCCATTTCTCGCTGATTAGAACCTCATTAATATATTTTCGGTAAACCTCCTTGTTTTTTACCACATAATTAAAAAGTTCTGCGCCAAAATGTGCATCCTTCCCGTTATCCCCGTCTTTATACATAGGCATAACGGCTGACTCTGCTGTTTCTTCGCTTTCCAATCTCTTCAGAGTCTTGAGTACAAAAGAAGCCATTATTTCCAGGTCGTCATTCCAAAATACCGATTTATTTTCCAGGTATTCAAGAAATTCCCGGTTAGTCAGGATAACGTCTACAATAATATCTTTCCAGAATTCACAGGCCTCATTTATATCATCGCTTTTTTCCCGGCTATATTTGGCATAAATTTCCGAATCAAGCACCGCTTTCAGAAGGATATCGAGAAGTTCCGGATCTTCTGTCTGCCATGAAAGATGATTCTTTTCCACGTATTGGGAAAATTCCGGATTCTTTTCAATTAATTCAGCCACCGGATTATTAACCAGCCTCATATTCGGATTCAGATCCTCTGTTGTGGCCAACAATTTCCTGCGGTTTTGCTCCAGTTGTTTCAGGCGCAGAGCGGTAAGTTCCACCGGAAGAGCCAGAAGACGCATATAAAGGTCACGTGCCTTCTGCATACTCATTGCCAGAGTTTTCAGAGCATCATCTATGTTATCTTTTGATGAATAGAAATTCTTAAATGTCGCATCCATCAATCCCTTCATTCTGTCTACGCCCGACAAGGAATATCCCGGAAGGCTACGGATTATTTCATTTACCTTAGGATCCGGTAATATAATGGATTTGAAAACATTCTCCCAGAAGCTGTCGGAAGGAATGTTTGATTCACGATTCTTTTCATATTCCCTGAAAAGGAGGCTTTCCTTTATGGCGTCTCTTAAATTGTCTTCTGCAGGGCTAAATGGGAAGGGTTCTCCTGCATATTTAATTCTTAGTGATTTCATTCTATCGTCGGCCTCTGTGCGGAGCACAAATCTTGAGTCGGCCAAAGGAAAACTTTTATTTTTTCCCTTCACCTGTTGTGCCAAACGATCCATAAGATAAATCAAATCAAGATAAAGAGAGTAAGCAAACCTCTTTTCTTTTGTAGGTGCCGAGGGCTGAGACTCAAGAGAGAACGGTTTCTCCACCAATAGATAGGAATAGAGAAGCTGCACCGTCTTCATTCTTATCAATACCCTGTTTATCATAATGTCTCCTAATATTTATATTGCAAAGTTAAGCAAAACAAACCAAAACTCATTGATTCCTGTATTGGGTATAAGCATAAGAGGATTTATTCCGATAGACTACGTTGCCTTACTGCTTCATAGAGCATCACACCACAAGCTACCGAAACGTTGAGCGATCCTACCTTTCCCTTTATAGGTATGGCAGCAAGATCGTCACATCGTCTCAGTACTTCGTTTGATATTCCCGTATCTTCAGCTCCCATTACGAGTGCTACAGGCAGATTGTAGTCAATATCTGTATAATTCTCCGCACTCTTTTCAGATGCGCCTACAATTTTATATCCGTTCTCTTTGAGTCTACCGATTGCTGTATTTAATTCCTTTACCCTGCACACCGGTATATGAAATAAAGCACCGGCTGAAGCTCTTACTGCGTCCGACGTTACTGATGCACTCCCTCTTTCAGGAATTACAATGAAATCAGCGCCTGCACATTCGGCGCTTCTTGCTATGGCACCGAAGTTGCGGGCATCAGTCACTCCATCAAGAATTATTGAAAGGGGAACTTTGCCCTCTTCATAAAGTTGGGCTACGATATTGTCGAGGTCTTGATATCTCACCGGACACATGATTGCAATCACACCCTGATGATTTTTCATTGTAATCCGATTCAATTTTTCATTCGGCACTCTCTGCACCGGTATATCATATTCCTTGGCCTTGGCTATCACTTCACGGGCCAAGTCACCTGTAAGTTCTCTTTTGATAAGAATTTTATCGATACTTTTTGCAGCTTCTATAGCCTCAAGCACCGGCCGTATACCGAATATATAATCGTTTTTTTCCATCTCTTATATAGCTTTCATCAAGGCTCGGGCATTTTCCAATGCCGCTTCATTTATGGTGTTACCGGAAAGCATTCCTGCTATTTCCCTAATACGTTCTTCAGGGGAGAGGGCACGGATATGCGATACGGTTTTTTCATTCTCATCCGCCTTATAAACTTTTAAATGGGCATTTCCATTGGCTGCTACCTGAGGAAGATGTGTCACTGCCATCACCTGCAAACCCTCCGACATATTTTTCATCATGCTTCCCATCTTATGAGCTATCTCTCCGGATACGCCTGTATCTATTTCATCGAAAATAATGGTGGGAAGATTCATCTTTTCAGCCATTATACTTTTTATCCCAAGCATCAGACGTGCAATCTCTCCTCCCGAAGCTATTTCCGAAACCGGTTGCATAGGATGGTTCTTATTGAAACTGCAGTAAAATGTCACAGTGTCCTGACCATCTGCCGACATTTTACTTCTTTGAAGATCTACCTCGAATTTAATGTTAGGCATTCCCAAAGGAGCAACCCTCTCCATTATGGCGGCTGCAAATTTTTTAGAGGCCTCCATTCTTTTTTCAGTAAGTGATTCTGCCGCGCTCTTTAAATCCTTGGCCAATTCTTTCAATTGCTGTTCCAGGGCTGAAATATCCGTATTATCACCTGTTATCGCTGCCAATTCATCATGTAGATGGGTATGAAGTTCCACCAATTCTTCTTCATCTTTCACCTTGAAACGTTTCATCACCTCATATAGGCTTTCGATACGCGACTGTACTTTCTCGTATCGTTGGGGATCGGAATTTATTTTTTCAGAATAACCTTCCAGAGTGTCTGAAATGTCTCTCAATTCTATTTTTAAAGAATTGATTCGGTCGTAAAGATTATCATTGCCTTTAGGGTCAAGTAAATCGAGGTCTATACTCTCTATAGTTGCAGCAGCATTTTGCAGATACCTTAATGCATTATTGGTCCCGGCTGCTGCTTCACTGAGTTCAGACTTGATTCTGTCGGCATCCCCTAAGATTTCCGCCTCTCTTTCAAGTGCTGACAACTCACCTTTCTTGGGCTTAAGTTTATCAAGTTGTTCCAGTCGGAACTTTATGAATTCTTGGTTTTCCTTGCCTTTTTCAATGGCTTCCTTCATTTTCTTTATACGGTTTCGAAGAGCCACATATCTTTTAAAGATATCCCGATAGTTGGCAAGTAATTCTGCTGTATCGCCGAAAGCATCAAGAATTGAAAGTTGTTCCTGCTCACGGTTTAGTAAAGAATTGTTATGTTGAGAATGTATATCCAGGATATTTTCTGAAATTGCCGACAAAGTACCCATATTCACCGGTGTATCATTGATAAATCCACGGCTTTTCCCCGCCGGTGAAATTTCTCTCCGGATGATCATTTCCGTATCATCCCATTCTATGTCGTTCTCCTCACATATATTCCTCAAAGAAGGATCAGGTTGGGTGAAAATTGCTTCCACCACCATCTTGCGTTCCTTGTTACCTATGGCTTTGGTATCAGCCCGGGCTCCCATCAGAAGAGACAATGCATCCAGCATTATTGATTTTCCGGCACCGGTCTCACCTGTAATCACGGTAAAACCCTCATGGAAATCAATAACTGATTTATCAATCAGAGCATAGTTATCTATAGTCAGTTTCGCAAGCATTCTTATTTATCTCTTTCCTTGGTTGCTGAATTATTCAAAGAACAACCAAACCTTTTTTATCTACTTTGGCAGTAGTGTATCGTTTATTTGCTTTTTATTGCTCCGGTTTCTTAATCTTTTCCAACTGTTGCCTCTCTGTGGGATATACCGGTTGCAACAAATCATAAACCTCATCCCGTTCACTCTGTGGTGCCTTTGAATAAATGTTTACCAGTTCATCCAGTTTGGCATCACGGAATATTGCCAATGCCACCGACATTGGTGCCACATCATATATTTTTTTTATATTTTCGAGACTCTCAGTGATAGTAGACCTTCCTTTGTCAGGACTTGTCACCATTTCATCAAGACCTTTCCGGTGATATTCATACAACAGGTCTCTTATACCGGAGGTGTTGGCATCGGTGAATGATGCGAGCACTGCACTTCGGTTCCTATTATCTTCAAAGGCACGCCAACCCACTTCTCCACTGCTTTGTGCCTGCTGCACAATTGTTGCAACTTTTTCGAAATAAGGGTCACCGCCGTGGAGAGAAAAGGAATCGAAATCAAGGGCAAGGAAAAGATAGGCGTAGTAATCCAGTATTCCTAAAAGATTATTTGTCCATCCCGTCTCATTAAATATTAACGGTTCTCCCTCCCGGTAATCGAATTCTACCTTGTTATCTTTAAAATTCAGCAAGGTTGTGGTATAAGTGCTATTGTATACAGGGCGTGAAAGTTGCACCTGTAATTCACCTTTTACACGGTCGTTGGTGTATTCCTTTACAGTGAAGAAGAATCTACATTCTATCTTTTCATTGGGTGCAAATACAGTATTTGTCCACCTGGTTTCGTTAAGATAGTCGGATATCGCCTGCTGCAAAGTTTCAAACACACTTTTGTTTGTTCCCTCGATATTGCTGGTATTGATTTCTACTGTGCAAAGCAGTTCCTGGGAATGAGCTACTCCGAAACCTAAAAGCAGAAATATTCCGAAAAGGAGTTTTCTAATCATTTTCCCTCCATTTCTTAATGGCGTCTACTATATCTTTTGCCACTGCTCTCTTGCTTTTTACATCAAAATCTTCTATTTCCCCATTTTGATTTATGATAGTCACCTTATTGGTGTCCTTCATAAAACCTGCCTGAGGATGTTGCATCGAATTAAGCACAATGATGTCAAAATTTTTATCATGGAGTTTTCTTTTTGCATTCTCCAATTCATTTTGGGTCTCCAATGCAAAACCCACAGTAGTCTGACCCTTTTTGAGTGCGCCCAGAGAGGCAGCGATATCGGGATTTCTTTTCAGTGTGATGGTCATCTCTTCCTGATTTTCCCTTTTTATCTTATTCTCTGCCACTTCCACCGGAGCATAGTCTGCCACGGCTGCTGCAAATACTGCTATCTGATTTTCATCAAATATTTTTTTTGCCTCAGTATACATTTCTTGGGCCGACACCACTTCTATCTTTTTGATAGAGTCAGAAGGCACTGGCAGATTCACCGGTCCTGAAATCAGTGTAACTTCCGCACCTCTTTCATCAAGCTCACGTGCCACTTCATACCCCATCTTACCACTTGAATAGTTACCTATAAAGCGTACGGGGTCGATATTCTCATAAGTGGGACCGGCAGTCACCATGGCTTTCAGTCCGCTTAGGTCCTTTCTCTTATTGAAATATTTCTTGATTTCTTCCAGAATTTCCTGTGGTTCAGCCATTCTCCCCTTTCCTTCAAGGCCACTTGCCAGTTCGCCGCTTCCCGGTTGCACTATTATCACACCATCTTTTTCCAGAGTTGCAATATTTCTTTGGGTGCCGGGATGATTCCACATGTCAAGATCCATTGCAGGGGCCACCATCACATCTTCTTTAGCCGAAAGATAAGTAGTGACAAGCATATTGTCGGCTATCCCATTGGCCATCTTGCCGATGGTGGATGCAGTGGCCGGTGCCACTACCATAAGATCTGCCCAAAGGCCAAGATCCACATGGCTATGCCATTCACCGCTGTTGGCTGTAAAAAATTCCGACACCACAGGCTTGGAACTCAGACTCGCGAATGTAACCGGGCTAACGAATTCTTTGGCACTGGGTGTCATTACCACTTGCACTTCTGCGCCGCTTTTTATTAATAACCGAAGAAGCATAACCGACTTATACGCCGCTATGCCTCCCGTTATGCCTAATACAATATGTTTTCCTTTCAAATCCAATTCTACTTTTCAAGCGTATATTTGGCTTTCAGATTCATTAATACGTCTTTTGTGTTTTTCGGAAAATCTCCTTGCATTACCCAGTCGAAAAAAGAAGGCTCTCTTTTCAACACCTCTTTTACAGTCTTTCCTTTGTGTTTACCGAAATTGAACACCGGACGGTCCTGGTCATCCAACACGATTCTTGCTGCCAGATCCAGATTTTTCCCTACTGAAGAGAATTTTGCAAGTACCTCCACATCATTTTCCAGTTCCGGATATTTTGATATCTGCTCTTTCAGCACTTCGTAAGTTGCCTCGGTATCAGCCAATGCGCTGTGAGCCCCTTCCAACTCTTTGCCACAATAGAATCTGTATGCAGCTACAAGAGTGCGTTGCTCCATCTTGTGAAAAATATTCTGAACGTCTATGAAATGTCGGCCGTTTACGTCGAAATTGATACCACACCGGCCGAATTCCTCCATGAGCAGAGGCACATCAAACTTATTGCTGTTGTATCCGGCTATGTCACATCCCTCAAAAATAGAATGAAGAGATTTGGCTATCTGACGGAATGTAGGCTCATCCTTCACATCCTCGTCCGTGATGTGATGCACTGCAGTGCTTGCCGGAGGAATGGGTATGCCGGGATTAATACGCCTGCTCCTTTTTTCCTCTTTCCCATCGGGATATATCTTGATATACGACAGTTCCACAATCCGGTCGTGAGTCACATTAGTTCCTGTGGTCTCAAGATCAAAAAATATCAAGGGTCGCTTCAGGTTCAGTTCCATTTATAATTGACTCTTCTGCTTTCTTCCAATTTCACATTTCCTCTTTATTGCCTCAGTCTCATTCTATTACCTGCATAGGCATTTGAATGGTAGTCAATTCAGTGTTTGGTTCTTGTTCCAAAGGTTCGAATATTCCCGGACGGGCCGGATCTGAAAGTTTTATTACTGCTGTTTCACCACCGATATTATTAAGAATTTCAACTGTAAATGCTGAATTGAACCCTATGGTCATATCATTACCCTGGTAATCACATAGCACTCTTTCTTCTGCTGAAGTGCCATAGTCAAGATCCTGAGCTGCAAGACGCATCATGCCGGGTTGCATTTCCATCTTTACTAAGTTGGAAGCCTTGCTGGCAAAGATGGCTACCCTTCTCATTGCATTCAGCATCGATTGACGGTCTATATTTACAGTATATGGATTATCGGTTGGAATTACCCTGTTATAATTGGGGTAATTGCCTTTTATAAAACGACATGTGAGAGAAAAATCACCGAATGAGAATCTTGCTCCCCTTTCGCCAATCCTTATATTCACCATATCTTCCTTTCCGATGATATTCTTCAGGATATTGGCCGGTTTAGAGGGCATTATGAACCCTCTTTCAAATCCGGGAGCCACTTCACGGGTTATGTATCTTACAAGTTTGTGGGTGTCACTTGCCACAAACACGATATCATTTTCATGAATATCCCAGTATATACCGGTCATAATCGGACGGATATTTTCCTGGCTCACTGCATATACGGTATGTTCAATGCCTTTTAGCACCACAGCGGCCGGCACATTGAATTCCCTGGCATCATCTTCAAGCGAGTCACCTTTCGGGAATTCATCGGCATTAATTCCCATGAAGCGGAACTTACCGTTTAAAAATACGAGGTCAATCTCGCCGGTCTGGTCATTGAGAGCAAAACTCACGGGCTGGCTGCTCACCTCTTTTGTGATTTCCAGAAGTGTCTTTGCCCCTACAGCAATTCTGCCATTGCCATCGCTTTCAAGCACCTCCACTTTTGCCTTAACTGTGTTTTCCTGGTCACTCCCTGTGATAGTGAGTTCCGAACCATTAAGTTCAAAGAGGAAATTATCTAAAATCGACAATGCATTTTTTGAATTAATCACCTTATTTACTGCCGACAACTGCTGTTGCAGCAACTTACCGTCGATATTGAATCTCATGGATAATTTGTTTATTGGTTAGAGTGCAATCATCGGTTTGAAAATGATTGACACTAAACGCAAATTTAATAAAAATTCCCCACATAAAAAAGGATACCGGCCTTACAACCGATATCCTTTTCTCTATATGTTTTTATTTCTTTTAGACTAAAATCATTCAGCCACTACCTCAAATTCGATATCTTTTACCACGTCTTTATGGAAACGGATTATTGCTTTGTAAACTCCTACTTCCTTAACAGGGTCTTTGATTTCGATGATCTTACGGTCTACCAAATGGCCGAGTTTTTCTAAAGCTTCAGCAATTTGGATAGCATTTACGCTACCGAAGATAGTACCTTTGCTGCTGGTCTTGGCGCCGATGGTGAGTTTTACACCTTCGAGTGCAGCTGCAGCAGCTTCTGCGTCTGCTTTGATCTTTTCTAATTTATGGGCACGTTGTTTCTGGTCTTCTGCCCTTCTTTTCAACGCTGCTTCAGATGCAATGATTGCAAGTCCCTGAGGGATGAGATAATTGCGGCCATAGCCGTCTTTCACCTCCACAACGTCATCCTTATAACCGAGGCTCGGTATATTTTCTTTAAGAATTATCTTCATTGTATGTTCGTTTTGGAGTTATCTATTATTTCATCAGGTCAGCTACGTAGGGCAATAATGCCAGATGACGAGCTCTCTTTACTGCTTGTGCCACTCTACGTTGGAACTTCAAGGAAGTACCGGTGATACGACGGGGCAGAAGCTTACCCTGCTCATTAAGGAATTTCTTAAGGAACTCAGGATCTTTATAGTCTACATATTTGATGCCACTTCTTTTGAAACGGCAATATTTTTTCTTTCTGGTTTCTACCGTCAACGGAGTGAGGTATCTGATTTCGCTATTTGCTGCCATGGTCTATGCCTCCTTGTTTTCTGCCTCGGCAGGTGCCGCTGCGGGTTTCTCATTGTTCTTGTTGGCACGAAGGTTCCTACGCTTTTCGGCGTATTCCTGTGCATACTTGTCGAGACGGAAGGTCAGGAATCTGATCACTCTCTCGTCGCGGCGGAACGCAATGTCTAATTTCTTAACGATTGTGGGCTCTCCCTTGAATTCCAGAAGACAGTAAAATCCGGTTGACTTCTTCTGAATCGGATAGGCAAGTTTCTTAAGGCCCCAAAGTTCCTCATTCACTATTTCCGCTCCGTTCTGAACAAGTACGCCCTTAAATTTTTCTACCGCTTCCTTCATCTGATCATCAGACAAAACGGGAGTCAAAATGAAAACGGTTTCGTAACAATTCATAATTTTTTAAATATATTTATTTAGCCCCGGCTATGTTCGTTTCCGGGAAAACCGCCGCAAAATTACATAAAATCTGCTAATTATCCAAATTCTTTTACTCCTCGCAAAGACTCAATACATATCGGCTATGAATGAGGGTATGAAATTTGTTATTACAATTTTCAAGCAGATCGGACAATTGTTCCCGAGAAGGGAATGATTCCCCTCTTAGTTTCAGCAGACTCTCTTTTTTGGTCCACAAAACACAAAAGGCAGTGGCCGCATCTTCTTTACTCTTTAGTTGCTCATATTCCCCGTCAGAACAAACATACCTGGCCAAAGAAGAATCATAGGCTTGAAGTGACTCCACGTCTATTCCCACAGGATGGTCAGCCACCGCACATGCCACTGCTTCTTTACAATGGCTCAGACTGAAATGGATTTGTGGGTAATCTCTCAAATAAGGTTTCCCGTTTGGGTTAAAACTCCATACCGGAATATCTCGGATGCCGAATTCTTCTCTCAAAGCCTTCAGCAATAATCTATGGGCAATGGCACATTGAAGCCTGTCGGTTTCTTGTCTTAAAGCCAGGCACTTTTGTCGCCGTGACTCGGCCATCTCGGCCATCATCTCTTCAAATTCTTCTTTGCTGATGCTTCCGAGATCGTCGTGAATATAGATCATTGGATATTGAAAAGTGTGGAGAAGCCCGTCATGGTGAATACCTTCTTGATATTGTCATTGAGATGCAACAATGTAAGGCGATTGCCATTCGGGGTGCAACTTTTCAAAAGACTCAGCAAGAGCCTCAGCCCACTTGAAGAGATATAATTCAAGTCTTCGCAATCAATCACAATATCTTTGTCTTTAAGTGCATACAGAGGTTGCAGTGCCTTTTCAGTTTCCTGAGCCGCTGCTGTATCAAGGTCACCCTCCAGCTTCACCTTAACTGTGTCGGAGGTTGTTTCAATTGTTGTTTTCATTATTTCCTTTTTTTGTTTTACATTTCTTATTGTTGGGTATCAGGCTTATTCTTACCATTCTTGATAAGGGTAAGTATATTAAAGTCACCCTCTCTTGAATATGATACTGAATCTGTTAAGTTAGTCACCAGAAAAAGTCCCAGTCCGCCGATAGGGCGTTCTTCTACACTGGCTTCTAAATCCGGACTTTCTACTTTTGTCGGATCAAAAGCCTTGCCGGAGTCTTTAATCCTTACAACTATTTCCGGTCCATTTTTCGATAACTCTACCTCTATATTCCCGGATTCATTTCCATAGGCATAATTTATCACATTCACCACCGCCTCTTCCACTGCAAGTTTCAGTTCAGTGGCGAATTCTGAGGAGAAATTATTTACCAGGCAGAATTCTTCCACCTCGGCATTTAAGTTTTCTATTTCTGAAATCTCATTTTTCAATTTCAGGACTTTTTTACTTTCTGCTGTCTTTGGGTTTTTATAAATAATAGCCAGCAAAGTAAGGTCGTCACTTTGTTCTGCATCACCCACAAAGTCTTTTACTTTTTGTGTGATGTCATTAAGGAGAGACTTGGCAGTTATTCCGGGATTCAGCCGGATTATATCCTTCAAGCTTTCCATCAACCTTTGGTCGCCAAATTCTTGCTTATCCTTATTCATGGCCTCCGTCAAGCCATCAGTATAAAGGAAAAGAATTGAGTCCCGGTGTAAATATATAGACTGTTCTGCAAATTCAAAATTGCGGAATACACCCAAAGGGAGATTAGGCGTTACTACCAATTGTGTTATCTTGCCATCTTCTATTATATAAGGAGCGTCATGACCGGCATTGGAATAAATAAGTTTTCCTGTTTTGAGATCCAGTATTCCTAAAAAGAAGGTTACAAACATATTACTCTCATTAAGGTCGGCCAAAGTATCGTTCATATGCTGAAGCACCTTCGAGGCGTTCCGGGTATGCGAAGACAAGGTTCTGAACAAACTTCGTGTCACAGTCATGAAAAGTGAAGCCGGAACCCCTTTCCCGCTTACATCTCCAATGCAGAAATATAGATAATCATCCTTTATGTAATAGTCGTATATATCGCCACCTACTTCCTTGGCCGGTTCCAGAACTCCGGCTAATTCAATCCTTTCTTTGGAATCATCTAATGAAAGATTTCCGGGGAGCATCCCTTTCTGAATCTCGCCGGCTACCTTTAGTTCACTTTTTATTCTTTCCCTCTCTATTGTGACCTTTTCAAGGCGTCCGATATTTCTGATAGATCTCCAGATTATAAAGACCAGGACTAACAAGGCAATAAAACTAAGAATTAGCAGAGTGAGGCGCATGCGGTTATAGTGACCGAAAATCTCTTTTTCAGAACTTACCACAGCAAGGCTCCATCCCGTCTCTCCTCCCACCGGAGAGTAGAATATATGGTATTTTTCTCCGGTATTGTCCTTCACTACCACATTACCGCTTTTCCCTTCCATCATAAGCCGGTTTACAGAAAGATAAGTGGTGTCCTTCATTTCCTTGGCAATATCTTCAAATGTGCTGCGCATCACCAGGTCTTGGTCGGGATAACTCATTAATTGTCCCGAACGTGAGATAAGGATATGATAACTTGAGGGGTAAACAAAATTAGCGCTCAGCACATTCTTCAACCAATCAAGCGAAAGGTCGGCATCAAGCACTCCAACTGCTTTACCCGTCTTATCATGGATAGGTCTTGCATAGGTGGTGAGCATCATCCTGGCTCCATCTTTATCGAGGTAAGGATCTGTCCACCTTGCTGAATCTGTCTGCATAGGCACAAGAAAGAAATCCATCTTTGTGTAATCATGATCGGCTGTGCCTAACTGCATAGTCTCAATTTGAGTGGAATCTCTTCTCACCGCATAACTTTCAAACCAATATCCCTTCTGGGGGTAATAGTTTGGTGCAAATGAAAGTGCGCTTCCGGTTATTTCAGGATTTTGTTCCACAAGTCTTCTCACCACACCGAAGGAAGAATCAGGCCATTCCACAAGTCGTTCGGCATCCCACACATGGTTGTCTACGGCAGATTCCACCTGGCTCATTATATATTGGATGGCCAGACTTTTTGCAAGAAGTTCGCTTTGTGCTCTGAGATGTAGATCAACAGTTATTTCCTCCCGGGCATAATGATATTGAATCAAAGAAATTGATTCCAATATCAGAGCGGCCAATACAAGCATAAGAATGCCATTGGCGTTGAGTGTCCTTTTTATTTGCCCGGAAGTCTTAATCCCCATTCCTTTTATCTACATATAAAGGTATCTTTCCTCCTTTTTCGTTGTGAACCATAGGTTCGGTGGAATAAGTGATTTTAGCAGATTCACACCCATTTTCATGGAAATAACCTTCCAAGGCCTCAGCAAGCCCTTTCAATACTGAATCTGCATCTTCAGAAGCATTTACCACACCTCTTAATTCAAGGGTGTGATCATCCCTTTGCACCACCTGATAGTTCAGGAGGCCCGGCCAGACCTCTGCTTTTGTCACTATAGCCACAGTGGTATATGTCTTGCCTCCCAAGGTAAAAGAGGAGAAAGTGCGGCCTGCTATTTTGAGTTCCGGCAAAGCCGTTTCATCTGTGGATGGCAAGATTCTTACTCTGTCACCCACATGGTATCGGATTATGGGCTGCACATAATTACTCAGGTCTGTAATCAGGATTCCATCTGAAAACTCAGAGATGGGGTTTAAATCTGCATCCACCGGCTCCACAATTACCCAGTCTTCATTAAGCAACATGGCATGACTACCATTGGCCATTGCTATTTCCCCACCTTCAGTCATGCAATAATTATTAATCACTCTGCATCCGAAAGCTTCTGAAAGTTGATGATAGCCTTCTTCAGTAAGCAGTTCTGCCGAATTGCAAACCAGTTTCAAATCAATTTTGAGCCTTCCCTCCTTCTTCTCTCTGGCAAGCAGAATCAAGGAAGATGCATATCCGGTAAGTACATCAGGCTTGAATTCATTCAGTTTCTCCACAATAGTTTCAATATCTTCGAGCACAGATAAAGCCATCATATTGTGAGTGTAATCAGGGAAAGCGGCTAACGCCCTGAGGTATCCGTTATAACTGGAGGCTCCGGGTGAAGTATGAATCACGGTGGCTATCTTATATTTTGAAGGGTTCAGTATCTGAGGATCCAGATCTCTCATTAGGCGCTCATTTACCAATGCCCCATGTATCTTGTTATGATAGTCATCACGCACCATCACCAGGGGGTTACCTGTGGAACCGCTCGTTTTCAAAGCCGTATACTTCCCGAGAAGTAACGAATTGTCATGTATATCTCTTCCAAGATATTCCAATACTTTCTCCTTGTTTAAATCTCGATCTGTAACCCAATTGTCATAATTTTCAAGAAGAGTCTTTTTCTCAGTTGGAGGCAATTGTTCTAAGGAGATTTCTTCCCCTACCTCAGCATAAAGTTCTTTGAAATAAGGTGATTTCTCACGCACATAGTTTACAAGTGCCTTCAATCTTTCATTTTGAATCTTGAGTCTTTCACTATGTGTCAAGGTTTCCCCCCTCTTCACGAGATCCACCGCCTCCGTATATGATATCGTCTTCATATCAATTACAATGTTTTTTAATCAAAGAATCCAAGTCCTTGTATAGCCTTCATGAATCTGTCTATATAATCCCAGGATGTGGTAGACCAAGAGAACCCTAAGCGATATAGAACTTGCATTGTATAGGAATTCTGTCGAGCAACATCTGATGATTTTTGTCCTTTTGCCATATTCTGGTATGCCAGAAGACTTGACAATTGACGTGCTTTATTGGGATCTTCCTTAGCTTCTTCAAGAGCTCCGGAGAATTCTCCCAGCTCTACAAATCTTACTCCTTCTCCCACATGTTTCAGTTCAGTCAGTACATCACCAAGCAATATCCCATGGTTGTTATAAGGATGGAAAACAACACATTCTTTAGGAGTGGTTGAAAGAAGCACAATGGCCCTGGCCACTTCATCTATAGGAGAGAATTCCACCTGTCCGTCGCGTGATTCATACGGACAACACCCAAGCATGTTATATACCTTGAGTCGACCCATAAATGAATTTGTCTGGAAATTAGCCTGGAATTCTCCATCAGAACTTCTTGGAGCCAGATTGCCGACTCTCATAATTTTAGCCGTGAGATCAGATTTGGCCACTGCTTCCAAAACCATTCGTTCTGCTATAAATTTTGAATGTATATATTTATTGCCAAGGAACTGTCCGATATATAGTTTTTCCTCATTAAATATTGTTCCGGGAGCGGGAATGCCATTTACACTCAATCCCCTTGTACTTGCGGTGGATATCTGGATCATTTTGGCACCGGTAGCCTTACAATAATTCAGACAATGCTCTACGCCTCCCACATTCACATCCTCTATCTCTGTGCCTTCAGCAAAGTGTTTCACCACTGCCGCGCAGTTTATAAGAGTGTCGGTAACAATATCTGATGGTATTGGAGAAGTCACATCCCCAAGTATAATATGCAGACGGTTTCCAAAAAGACTTTCGAATGTATTCTCAAAATAATAAAACAAAAGTGTCTTAAGCCTTGAGGCAGCATTTTCTTCATCCTTACCTCTTACCAGGCACCATATTTCCTGGGCATCTGAATCAATGAGTTCCCTCAATATATGAATACCAAGATAGCCTGTGGCTCCGGTGAGAAGCACTTTACCCAATTCCTGACTTTCTCCTAATTGGAAATGGGGAAGGGTGTTTTTACTAAGTACTTCATTGATATCTGAATAATCATAATCCGCCACTTCATCGGCTCCTGTTTCATCATTTTCCACACCAAGTATGAAATTGGCAAGTTTTCTTGGAGTAGGATGCGAGAATACATCGCCATAAGCTACATTATATCCCAACTTATCGGTTTCTATGATGACACGGGTTGTAACAAGAGAAGTGCCTCCCATCTCATAGAAATTATCGTTTGCCCCTACCTTGTCGAGTTTAAGTATCTTAGCGAAGATATCTGCAATTTTTTGTTCCGTTTCATTTCTTGGAGCTTCATAATCACCTGAGAGGGCCACCTCCGGTTCGGGTAAAGACTTCACATCTGTCTTACCGTTCGGTGTAAGCGGCATCTTCTCCATCTGAAGATAGGCAGTAGGCACCATATATTTTGTAAGGGTCTTGCCCAAATCTTTCTTCAATTGAGGAATATCGATCTTATGGTCTGCCGTGAAATAAGCTGCCAGATGTTCCTCACCCTTGATTTTACCGATTTTCACTACTACATTCTTAATGCCCTCTATAGCCGCTATGGCTGCCTCTACTTCACCAAGCTCGATTCTCAGACCCCGTAGTTTTATCTGATTGTCGGTTCTGCCCAGAATCTGCACGTCACCGTTTTCAGTCCATCTGGCATAGTCGCCTGATTTATAGATTCTCATCCCTTTATAATCTATAAATCTCTCGGCTGTCATTTCAGGAAGATTGTTATAACCGGTGGCTACACCTTCTCCACCAATATAGAGTTCACCCACGATTCCTGCCGGAAGTTCATTGCTATCTTTATCCACCACAAATTCTGTAACATTAAGCAACGGCTTGCCTACATTTACTTCATCTGTGTGAGTGAGGTCTTTACAATTGCATGAAACAGTGATTTCAGTGGGTCCGTAAGTATTAAAGATACGTGCTTCAGGAGCGGCTGACCTAAGTTTGTCGAGTAAACCGTCGGCATATTTCTCTCCTCCGCACATAATTACCTTGCATTGCCCAATTGCTTCAGCAAAAGCGGGCAACTCCATAAACTGGAGCATCCTTGACGGGGTGGTATTGAAGACGTCAGCTCCGGTTTCTTTAAACAATTTTGCCAGTGTGATTGGATTTGTGGTTTGTTCCTCACTGGCAAAAACCAGAGTGAGACCATTGCAGAGAGCAGCTCCGATCTCTTTCAGGCTCATATCAAAAGATATGGTAGTGATGGAGAGCATCGTATGTCCGGTCTCTGCAATAGCATTGATATGAGTGTTGGCCCTATGAGGATAAAGATAATTGGCTATACTTTCATGCCTTAGCATCACACCTTTCGGTCGCCCTGTGGATCCTGATGTATATATTAAGTAAGCCAGGTCTTGCGGTGTGATTTCAAGAGTCGGACGTGAGTTGTCTCCATCCAGTAATGTCTCTACATCAATTGCATTCGGGAAATCTTGAAGTCGGTCGGACGTTGTGAGGATAAAGGCAGCCTCACTGTCATCCAGAATATGCTGAATCCTGTCAGTAGGATATTCCGGGTCGCAAGGGATGTAGGCACATCCGGCCTTCATCACTCCAAACATTCCCAAAATTACTCTTGAAGTACGGGGTAGCAACAGGGCAACCCTTGAACGCGGAGTCACACCTCTTTTTATCAGATTATTGGCTATTACATTAGTGACAGCATCAAATTCTGCATAAGTATATTCTGCATCACATGCCACAAGTGCTTTTCTTTGAGGAGTCTTGGAGGCATATTCCTCTACTGCTTCCTGATAATACTTGTAAGGAGTGTCGAAAGTTGCAACAGTGCGGAAGGTCTCCAACTTCCTTTCCCTTTCTTCATCTATCAGACTGACCCTCTTTATTTTCTCTTTTGGATTATCTACTATCTTCTCCGTAACTATGGATATACTTTTTGCAAGACCTTCCATCATGCCTCGGGAATATAGCGCATCGTTGTAGAAAACCACTGCTGAGGGTTTGCCCTCATAATCCTCTATATGAATGGAGAGTTTAAACTTGGCAGTATTTAGCTCAAGACTTTCCATGCCCAACATCTCAGGGAAACTATTGTCTCCCACCACCCCAAGCTGATATTCATACACAATCTGTGGCTGGAATCCGAAGTCGGCTGAAATCCTTGCAAATGGATATTTCTCATGTTCAATAACACCTTGAAATACATTTGCACTCCTTTTCACAAATTCTTCCACAGATTCATCCCCTATCTTTATACCTAATGGTAGCGTATTGACAAACATACCGAAGGATTCACCTGTCTTCACATCGCTTCTACCGCTGCTGATGGTAGAAAGATATACATGAGAATCATTTATATATCTTGAGATAGTATAAAATGTAGCTGCAAGCATTACCGCCGCCGGGGTCACATTCTGTTGGCGTGCAAATTCTTCAACTTTCTTTAGGTCAATCGGAGATCCTATGCTGGCAAGTTTTCCATTCTCTTCCTTTCCTTTCAGATCGCCGGATACTTCGCTGGCATTTTCAAATTCAGACAGGAGATGATCGAAGAATTTCTTATTCTCTTCAAATTTCTCCGAACTCTCAAAATTCTTTTCATCCCTCACAAACTTAAGATAATCATACTCTTCTTTTGTAGGAGAATTTCCATGGAGGGCTTCATGCAATTGTCGCAAGAAAATATCCAGCGAACTTCCGTCAAATACAAGATGATGAAAATCTGTAAGAAGATCGACTCCTTTTTCTGTTTCCACCACTGCAATCCGATATAACGGTCCATTTACAAGATGGAAGGGCTTCACAAATTCTTTCTTGTAAACCTCAAGTTCTTCAGAAGGCATTTTTAATATCTCTACAACCGGTTCTTCTGATTCCTCGAAATGTTGCATCACTCCTTCCTCTGTATTTGCAAATCTGGTCTGTAATCCCGGATGAGCCTTCACAACATCTCTTACCGCTTCTGCCAGTGTGGTTGCATCTACATTCTGTCCAAAGTGATAAATTGCGGGGATATTATAGGTGATATCGGCCGGACGTTTCATACATTCAAAATACACACCCGTCTGAGGGAAGGATAGAGGCATCGAAATTACATCTCCCTGCATCACATCCATATCTCCCGATTTCTCTTTTTCCAGGTTATCCTTTTCCGGATACATCCAGTGATTCAACAAAAGATTCTCAATGCTTTCCACGGTGCCACCTCCCAGGAGTTCCTTTGAAGGGATTTCTACATTGAATCGTTTGTATAACTGAGATGCAAGTTTGATGCTTAAGATGGAGGTAAGGCCCAAATTTGACAAGGATACTCCTACCCCAATCTCCTCTATTCCCAATACTTTTCCAACTATTGCAATAATCTCTTTTTCAAGATTATTCAATGGCCTGTTGGAGTTGTCTTCTGATTCTTCTCCCTTGAATTCCGGCTTCGGCAAAGCCTTCCTGTTCACTTTATGATTCTGATTGAGGGGTATCCTTTCTATCTGCATGATAACGCCCGGTACCATATAAGGCGGTTTGCGTTCACGCACAAAATCAGCTATCTCAGAAGGTTCGAGCTTTTCATTACCTACAACATAGGCAACGATATATTTTCCTCCCGATGGGTGATCGAAGGCTGCTACTGTAGCATCTTTCACTCCCGGGAATTCACGAATCACTCCTTCCACTTCGCTTAATTCGATCCGGAATCCTCTAATCTTCACCTGCCCATCGCTTCTGCCTATAAAATCAATGTTGCCATCTTCAGTGTATCTTACCACATCCCCCGTTTTATACATTGTGGTGTATTCTCCCTCATCAAACGGATTGGTAATGAAAACTTCTGCAGTCTTATCCGGTCGGTTCAGATAGCCTCTCGCAATCTGTGGACCGGCGAGCCACAATTCACCCACTGCTCCTACCGGCAACCGCTTCCCACTTTTTCCTACCACATATCCCTTCATATTGTCTATCACTCTTCCAATGAAGATATTTTTTTCATCTTTATGGAGCGGGTAAATAGTAGAAAAGATGGTACATTCTGTAGGACCATATGCATTATAAGTGTTATAATTCTCCGGAATCGGGAAAGGAATAAGTTTTTCCCCTCCCATACTCAGATATTTTAATGTAGTATGTTCGATATCAGAGGCAAACTGTCTTCCCACCTGTGTCGTCATAAACTGATGAGTCACTTTGTTTTTTATCAAGTACTCATTCAGTCGTTCCATATCCAATCTTAAATCCTCGGGAATAATGCATACACTTGCTCCCTGGGTCAAAGCGGGATACATATCCATCATATTGGCATCAAAACCATAAGAGGCATAGGCTCCTACACAGTTGCCGGCTTCAAGAGCATAGTATCTATTATACCAATGGATAAAGCATACTAAATTTGAGTGGGTTAGTTTCACTCCCTTCGGCACTCCGGTAGAACCACTTGTATAAAGTAAGGTAAACAGATTATCCGGCTTGATGTCTACTCTTGTTAAGTCTGGGTGTTCTTGAGGCATCCGAATATCGGTAACCATCAACACCTCTCCTTCATATTCATCTACTAAATTTCTTAACTCGGGAGTTGTGAGAAGCAGTTTTGCACCCGAATCCTTCACCATAAAATTTAACCTCTCAGAAGGATATGTATTGTCAAGAGGTTGATACGGACATCCTGCGCGCAGGGAGCCCAACGAGGCCATTACCATCCATTCACTCCTTGGAATCAGTATAGCAATCACTTCGCCTCCTAAACCCTTTTGTAAAATTCTATGGGCAATCTCTCCGGTAAGTAAGTCCGTATCCTTATAGGAATACCTCTTGTCTTCATAAATTACCGCCGTGTTTTCGGAATGTTCTTGAACCGCTTTCTCAAAAAGACTCACCACTGTCTGAGATTTATCATATACTACCTCAGTTTTGTTAAACCGGTCAAGAAGGTTGCGCTGAGTTTCATCTATAAATTCTACCTCCGACATTATTTCGGCGTTCATCATACTTTGTAGAACCTTGCCGTAACTTCTTGAAATCTCCTTTATGAAATTTTCTGAATATCGGTTGCTCATATACTCAGCATGCAGCACCAACTCTCCATCCTTGATGAATACCTGGAAGTCGAGAGGAGAACCAGTAGCGTTCCTGTCCAGTTCAATTTTCTTCACAGGTAAGCCACATAAAGAATCAAGTGTGAGATAGTCTCCCTGATAAGCAAACAAAAGGTCACTATTGATACCCGTAGAAGCAGATATTTCTGCAAAGGAATAGATATCATGGTTCATTGCACCGAGCATCTTTTCTTTAATCCCCCGGAAATATTCCTGCAAAGCAGTGTCTGTATCCCATTTGCAATATACAGGCAAAGTCTTGACCATCATATCAATGGTATCTGACACCTTCACACTTTCACGTCCATTGTATATTGTAGCAAACAAAGCCTCGTCGAGATTTGTGAATGCTCCGATAAGGCGTCCAAAAGCTCCTAAAGTGAAGATATTGGCTGTTATTCCAAATCTTTCGCATACCTTATCTACTTCCTTCATATTCACTCCCAGATTGAAGTCAAGAGATGCAAAAACAGTCTTATCTTCATGCACATCCGGTAGTGGCATGCTGTCTACTTCCAGCGAACCGAAGTTCTCCTCATACCATTCTTTTGCCCGTGTATAGATCGGAGTTTCTCTAATTCTTCTCTCTTCTTCCGCTACATTGAATCCGCTCCAGCTTTCCTCTTTTAAGTCTTCTCCTTTATAGGCACTTTCCAAGTCGTTAGCGAAGATGGCCATAGAAGTGCCGTCATAAATAATATGATGGAAATCCAGGAAGAGATATTTCCCACTCTCTGTCTCGATAATGCGTATACGGAAAAGGGGATCTTCCAAAAGGTCAAATGGCCGGATCAACTCTCCCTTAGCCTTTTGGAAATCACTATCTGTCATTTTCTCTACAGTCTGATGATAAGGAGATTTATCGGCTATCATCTGAGGATTGCCTTCCTCATCCTCCCTAATTTTAAGCATCACAAATTGATGGGCCCCTATCACTTTCTGAATAGATTCGGCTAAATGGGTCAGATTTATGGAATCATCAAGTTTAAGAAGCAAAGGATTGTTATATACCGCTTCTCCTCTTCTTGCCATACTTTCTGCAAAAATACCCAACTGAGTCTGAGTAAGCGGAACAGGATAATCTGGTAAAGTGTCCACTATTTTATCTCCCTCTTTTTCACATAATTCAGCTATTCTTCTCGGCGTTTTCTCCGAATAGATCAGTTTGGAGGTGAGATTAAGATTCTTACAAATCTGTTGTAATTTCATCACCTTGATGCTGTCGCCTCCCAACATGAAGAAATCGTCGTCTATTCCTACTTTACCGATATCAAAAACCTTTTCATAAGCTTCACACAATTCCTTCTCCGTTTCATTGCGTGGTTCGATATATTCCTGCTGAAGGTCTTCTACCGTGGGTGGTTGCAATATCTTGCGGTTTACTTTTCCGTTTGGAAGTACAGGGAATTTGTCCATTCTTACTATATGCAGCGGTATCATATAGGAAGGAAGGCTCTTGAGTAACTCTTCACGGATTGTGTCAGGAGTCACATTGGTTTCCGGTGAAGAGGTATAATAACCGCAGATAAACTGACTGCCTTTATCGGAATCAAAGCCTTTCACAATGGCACCGGTCACTCCGGCTACTTTTTTCATTGCTGCCTCTACCTCACCCGGCTCCACTCTCTGGCCATTGATTTTCACCATCCAGTCTTTTCGGTTTACATACAGAAGGCTTCCATCCGGCAAAAATTTCATTATATCTCCCGTATGAAGCCAACCACCCTCCAGCACTTTTGCTGTGCGTTCCGGATCTTTATGATATCCTTTGGTGAAAGGACCTTTAATCCATAATTCCCCTTCCTCTCCGTCGGGTAATGTATTTCCATCTGCATCTACTATCTTGAATTCTGCCGGAGCTTCTTTGTCAGGCTTACCGATAGGAGTTGTATCATAAGGCTTGTCTACTCGGAATGACAGTATGCCACCCACCATTTCACTCATCCCGAATACATTGTAAAGCGTGTATCCTTCCCGGCTTTGTTGACCGGAAAGTTTTTCACTGCCGGCATATACCACTTTGAGTGAATCAGAATGATTATGGAAAGCTGTAAGAGCCGACGGACTGATAAACGTATGAGTGATTCCATGGTCGGCGATATAGTCGGCCATTTTATTCACATCAAATCTTATTTCATCATCATAAAGATGCAATTCACCTCCCCCTTTTAGCACCCTTGTATTGATGGTGACTCCGGCAATAAAATATGGTGGTGCTGTGGCTCCCCATTTTTGAGAAGGGTCTACCGGTTCCTTCATATTGTAACGATATGCAAAGTCCAGACTTTCGAAGGTATGGATTATGCCTTTCGGTTCTCCTGTAGACCCACTTGTATAAATCATCAATGCATTTGACTTCATATCAAGTGGTTCTGTCCCTTCATATCTTTCTAAAGTAGCTGCCAGTTGTTCAAACACCTCTTCATCAATCACAACCGGGGCCTCGCTGTGCGCCTTGATAAATTCTATCCTCTCTTTAGGATAAGAATGACCCATTGGCACTACGGCATGGCCGGTCATCCATACAGCCAGTTGTGATGCCATATATTCCATGGAGGTAGGAAGATAAATCGGAATAAAGGAATTGGGCGGTAGATTCAGTTTCTTAATTCCTGCAGCAATCCTTCTTGTAAGATCACCCAATTCTGAATATGACGTAAAACGGCCGCCTTTGTCTACCACTGCTGTTTTCCCGGCATAGTTTTCAAAAGCATCCCAAAATGGCTGTAGATAGTCGTTGGTCATAATTTATGAATTTTAATTTTTAGCAAATTTTAGTTGCACCATATTCTGGTCGTACATGTATTTATAATTGATGGCTCCATCAATATTATTCACTATTTTCAATCCCAATTTTGCGGCAGAATCATTTTCTGAAATTTTTGAATCCTCCTCAGAAAGAATCGGATTGAATGGTCGTCCGTCGTCTTTAAGCAGAATGTTTACATCAGAAGCTGAAACACGGATATGCACATCAAAATAATGTTTTTCCGGATGTTTTGCCACAGCATGGGCCACAATATTATTCATCAGTTCCTCGCAGGCAAGTCTTACCCTGTATTCGGTAAATTTATCTACCTTTTCTTGTTCCAGGAATTTTTGGATACTGCTCTGTGCTTTTTCTACATCGTTAAAATCCATCTTCACGGAAATATTGAGCGAGTCAGCCTCCAGATGATGGGGAATTAAGGTCATGAAACTAATGTCGGGATGTCGCAGATGCTGAAAATAAGTATAGCAAATAAGACCTAAAAGAAGAGCATATGCTGAAATAGGGAATCCCCACCACATCATTTCGGCATTGATAAGAGAGAAGAGCCAAACCGAGCCAACCATGATGGCAAGTTGAAATATGCTTAGGAAGAGACTTAATCCAGAATGTCCCAATATCTGATATGTAGCCCGGAGTAAAGCCACTATCGAATAGGGCAAGAGAAGAAGAGAGAAAAGGCGTAAGGACATGCCCAGACCATCTATGGCTCCCTCTCCTCCGCTTCCGAATAAAGTGCCAAAAAATTCCGGAAACAGTATTATTATAACGGTTATAAACCCTATAGATATAGAGGTATACAACTGGCATTTACGATTTAAAATGGAGAAACCGAGCATATCCTGTTCACCCATCAGAATTCCCCCGATGGCATAAATACTCGATCCTATGCCGGAAAGCACCATCTGCATTATCATAAAAAGCTGGAGACATACTGACCAGCAATAAATGCCATCATTGCCTGAAACTCTCAGTATTATGAAGTTGATAAAATAAATACTGCCACCCAGCAATAATGTATTCAGGCTCATCGGCAATCCCTGTGATACGCTTTGGCCTACAAACATTCTGATTCTCTTTCTATCTATGGCCCATTTCAATGACGAATAGGGATTACGGAAGTGCAACAGACAGATGAGGAGAGCTAATAGATAATTGAGTCCTGTGGCCCATGCCGAACCTGCTATTCCCATATTGAAGAATTTAACAAATACAATATCAAGGATCAGATTCAGGAAACTTCCTGCCAACACAGCCTTCATTACAATTCGGGGGTTGCCGTCGGTCTTAACGAAATTTTCTATTACCCCTGCAATAATCATAAATGGCACCACAAGACACATCACCCTCAGGTAACTCAATGCATAGCCGTAGATGGCTAAATTACCCTGGGTAAGCCAGTATACAATAGGACTGCTCCAAATATACACTATCACTGCGAAAAATACTCCTGTCACCGAAGCCGCTATGATGGCGTTGGAAAAGATTTCATTTGCTGCCTGTGAATCCCGGCGTCCTATTGCTTTGGCTGCAAGTATACTTGACCCGATTCCAAACAATATCATCAGGCAGCTGAAGAATGTAAGAATCGGCATTACGATATTGATTGCCGATATGGCATCAGGACCTATAAGGTTACTTACAACAATTGCATCTGTTGTTGTAGCTATCTGCGACGACACTGCAGCCATGATGGAACCCCACATGAAGTTCTTCAAGGCTTTTGTAATCAAATAAGAGGTTCGGATTGCCAATACAAGGAGTCTTTGATGGTATGGCAAATATAAATAAAAAAGCCGTGTGAAACACCACACGGCCTGTTAATGTATGTTGAATAATCAATATCAATATCAATTTCCTTCCGGACGTAGTTGACGCACTGTCTCTGCTGCCCTCCACATTTCACTATCGTGTAAATCCTTAAGTTCTTTCTCAAGTTTCTCACGATAGTCGGGTTGTGAATTGGAGTCAATCGATCTCTGAGCCTCCTCTCCTTTCTTTACACTGTCGTAAAGTTTCTGCATCACCGGCTTGATTGCATCGTGGAACGGACCCATCCAGTCTAATGCACCTCTCTGGGCAGTTGTGGAACAATTAGCATACATCCAATCCATTCCTTTTTTGGCAAACAATGGCATCAACGACTGTGTAAGTTCCTCTACTGTCTCATTGAAGGCTTCCGAAGGTGAGTGTCCGTTCTCTCTTAGCACCTCATACTGTGCAAGCAAAAGCCCTTGGATTGCTCCCATCAGGGAACCTCTCTCTCCGGTGAGGTCACTCACTGCTTCTCTCTGGAATGTAGTCTCAAACAAATATCCTGAACCGATACCTATGCCCAGTGCAATAGTGCGTTCCAGAGCTCGCCCGGTGTAATCCTGATATATGGCAAATGAAGAATTAAGACCTCTTCCCTCTAAAAACATGGTACGCAAGGATGTACCGGAACCCTTAGGTGCCACCATTATTACATCAATATCCTTTGGGGGTACTACTCCGGTTCGATCATTCCAGTTTATGGCAAAACCATGTGAGAAATATAAAGCCTTGCCTTCAGTGAGATAAGGCTTCATTTTTGGCCATACCGATAATACGGCTGCATCTGAAAGCAAACACATTATGATGGTGGCCTTTTCGCATGCCTCTTCTATTCCAAACAATGTTTCACCCGGAATCCAGCCATCTTGCACTGCCTTATCATATGTCTTTCCCTCACGCTGTCCAACTATTACATTGAATCCATTGTCACGGAGATTAAGACTTTGTCCCGGGCCCTGAACACCATAGCCAATGACTGCAATGGTTTCATCTTTCAGAACCTCACGTGCTTTTTCCAATGGAAATTCCTCTCGTGTGATTACGGTCTCTTCAATACCGCCGAAATTCATCTTTGCCATTTCTATATTTTTTATTGTTTTGATTTTTCTGATAATTCCTTGTCGCGCATCGTCAGATATACATTTACATGTTCCACAGGATCTTTCGTCACACACACGCGACCTGACCTCACAAACTGCCGTATATCGTATTTCTTAAGTTCTTGAAAAAGTTTTTCTGTCTCATCGCGATGACCTGTTTTCTCAAGCACTGTATAATCGTGTGTTATTTCAAGTATGCGTGCATTATGATCGCGGATAATATGTTCCAACTGAGGCTCATCCATCAGCTTCACAGTCGGCACCTTATAGAGTGCCACTTCCTGATGCACTATTTCTTCATCTGTGAAAAGATAAGCTTTTATTACATATATAGCCTTCTCAATCTGGCTCACTACTTTTTCCATTGTCTCCCGGTCGGAATATGACAAGACTGTGGTCTTATATACACCCGGGATAGCAGTTGCACTGGCGGCAATACTCTCAATATTGATACTGCGGCGAGTGTAAACTATGGATATCAGGTTGATAATACCAACCGTGTTTTCTGAAAACACCGCAAGGGTATAAGGTTTGATTTCTTTCATATCTCGCTGCTGTCAAAGTTCCAAAATATTCAAATCCAGCCACTCATTCTCTCCGAGCATTATCTTATCGATAGGATCGCCCGGACAGATCATCGGAAATACCATATCTTCTGAATCTATATTCACATTCAGAAGATAGGAATGTGGCGATGCAAACATACGGTCGATAGCTCCCTTGAGTTCACTGCGGCTTTCTACATCCTCTCCCTTGATACCATAGGCTTTGGCCAGGGTCACAAAATCCGGGTTTACCAACGGTGTCTGCGAATATCTTGCATTGAAAAATAGCTTCTGCCATTGTTTCACATTGCCCAGGTAATTATTGTTGAGGATGATTATTTTTATATCAAGATTATATTCAAGTATCGTGCCCAGTTCCTGTTCTGTCATCTGGAAACCTCCGTCTCCACAGAAAAGACATACCGGACGTTCAGGCCTTCCCAATTTAGCTCCTATTGCTGCCGGTAGCCCGAAACCCATAGTTCCAAGTCCACCGGATGTAATAACACTTCTGGGGGAATCCAGTTTGAAATATCTTACACTGCTCATCTGGTTCTGACCCACATCTGTCACCAGAATGGAATCAGCATTGGCCCTCTCTGAAACTTTTGTTACCACTTCAGCCATTTTCATTGCACCCTCCTCTTTATGATCTAATTGAGGAGCCACAATCTTTTCATGCTCGAGGCGCTGACACTGAGAGAAGAAATTAATCCAATCAGTATGACTGTTAACCTTTATCAGAGGTAACATCTCTTTTAACACATCTCCTGCATCCGCATGGATTGTGAGATAAGGATGCACTGCTCGGCCAATCTCGGAAGCATCTATATCTACATGGATTATTTTAGCATCCGGGGCATATTTTTGCACATTTCCCACTACCCTGTCATCGAATCTTAGGCCAACTGCCAATATTACGTCGGCTCTGTTGGTTCCCACATTTGCACCTATATTTCCATGCATCCCAAGCATCCCCTTATGATAAGGATGATTTGTGGGAAGGGCTGAAAGCCCATGCAAGGTTGTAGCCACCGGGATATCTCCCTTCTCAGCTATTTCCCCTAATTCCCTCTCTGCACCGGCTATAGTAATTCCATGTCCTGCCAGAATCATAGGACGTTCTGCAGAATTCAATAATTCTGCTGCCAGAGCCACTTCATGGATATCCAGAATGGGACGATCTACGTATGTGCGGATATATTCACATTTTTTATAACCTTTCCACACCATCAGTTCCAATTGTACATCCCGAGGCAAATCTATTATTACCGGACCCGGGCGACCGGAATTTGCAATAAAGAATGCGCGCGAGATAATATCAGGCAGTTCCTCTGCTTTTCTAACCTGGATACCCCATTTTGAGATGGGATTGGTTACATCGATGAAGTCAGTTTCCTGAAACGCATCGTTACCCAGCACATTGGTACCGACCTGTCCGGCTATAACTACTAAAGGAGTAGAATCCATTCTGGCATCGGCGATACCAGTGACTAAATTGGTAGCTCCGGGTCCTGAAGTGGCTATTACCACACCTGTTTTCCCCGTGGCCCTGGAATATCCTTCCGCAGCATGGATCGCTCCTTGCTCATGGCGTGTGAGTATATGATTAAGCGTGTCGCTATGATCGTAAAGTTTATCATATACCGGCATGATTGTACCGCCGGGATATCCAAATATTATTTCAACACCCTCATTTTCCAGGCACCTCATCAATGCCTCGCCTCCTGTAATTTTTTCTTCCATCATCTTTATCTTTATAAGGGTTTTCTGATGCCTCCCTTATCTGCTGAAGTCACCATCATTGCATATGCCTTGAGTGCATTGCTTATTTCTCTTTTGCGTTTCTTTGGTGAATAGGCTTTTTCACCTCGAGCCTCTTCGGCTTCTTTCCGGTTCTTCCACTCTTCTTCACTTATCCTGGCATTAATGCTACGGTTGGGGATATCTATTTCTATGATATCTCCATCCTTTATCAATCCAACAGGACCCCCTGCTGCCGCTTCAGGAGAAATATGGCCTATGGAAAGCCCGGAAGTACCTCCGGAAAATCGTCCATCTGTGATCAGAGCACATTCTTTTCCTAAGTGACGAGATTTAATATAACTCGTAGGATATAGCATTTCCTGCATTCCCGGACCACCCTTAGGGCCCTCATGAGTGATAACCACAACATCTCCCGACACCACTTTTCCTCCTAAGATGCCATCCACAGCATCTTCCTGGGATTCAAATACTTTTGCAGGTCCGGAAAATTTTAAAATCTTTTCATCTACTCCGGCTGTCTTTACCACGCATCCGTCCGGAGCTATATTTCCTTTGAGTACGGCAAGGCCCCCGTCTTTCAGATATGCATGGTCATAATCTCTTATGCAGCCTTTTTCTCTGTCTGTATCAAGAGTGGCATAGGATTCTTCCTGACTACCGGCCCTGTTATCGATTTTTCCGCCCGGAGCCGTGCTCCATAATTCTTTTGCCTCTTCTGAAAATCCTTTCTCTCCAAGGGCATATTTCTCGATAGCCTCACGTAGCGTAAGACGGTCGGCTCGTTTCACATCAAGATTCAAAAGTCCTTTGTCTGCCAACCCTTTCAGTATTGAGAGAATTCCACCGGCCCGGTTCACATCCTGCATATGCCAGTGTGAATTGGGTGCTACCTTACATAGTACCGGGGTCTGGCGTGACAAACGGTCGATGTCATCCAAAGTAAAATTCACTCCCGCTTCATTAGCCACAGCCAAAAGATGAAGCACTGTATTGGTTGAACCCCCCATGGCTATATCGAGCGACATTGCATTCAACATTGCCTCTCTATTGGCTATATTTCGGGGCAACACTGATTCATCTCCCTCATTATAATAGGCAAATGTATTCTCTACAATCTGTTTTGCTGCCTTCCTGAAAAGGTCAAGACGATTGGTATGGGTTGCCAGTACGGTACCATTACCAGGAAGTGAAAGACCTAAAGCCTCAGTAAGTGAATTCATGGAGTTGGCCGTGAACATTCCCGAACAGCATCCGCAGGTAGGACAACCCTTCATCTCAAGTGCCTTTACAGTCTTATCGTCTACTGTAGTATCAGCACTTTCAATCATTATATCTATGAGGTCTACATCTCTGCCATCTACATTTCCGGCTTCCATCGGTCCACCCGACACAAAAACTGCCGGAACGTTAAGACGCATGGCAGCCATCATCATGCCCGGTGTGATTTTATCGCAATTGGAAATGCAAATCATTGCATCCGCCTTATGGGCATTCATCATGTATTCCACACTGTCAGCTATAAGATCACGGGAAGGCAGGGAATACAACATTCCGTCGTGACCCATGGCTATACCATCATCAATTGCAATTGTATTGAATTCTGCCGCAAAACATCCGGCTTTCTCTATCTCTTCTTTTATCAATTGACCTATTTCGTGCAGATGGGTATGACCCGGCACAAATTGGGTGAAGGAATTCACCACTGCTATCACAGGTTTACCGAATTGTTCCTCTTTCATGCCGTTTGCCCTCCATAGAGCGCGGGCTCCCGCCATCCTTCGGCCCTGGGTAGAAGCCTTGCTTCGTAATGGAATCATCGTTTTCTATGATTATTTGGATTTTATGTAATTGGAAATCCACTCTCCCACTTCTTCAGTAGAGTAGGCTTTCATCCCTTTTTTCTGGATATCCGGAGTACAGATATTCTGCTCCAAAGAGGCTTCAACAGCCTCCCGTATTTCATTGCCCTCTTCTTTAAGTCCGAAATGCTCAAGAAGCATGGCAGCTGAAAGTATCTGTGCTATGGGATTTGCTATATTCTTGCCTGCGGCCTCCGGCCATGATCCGTGCACAGGTTCAAAAAGTGGTGTCTTTGCTCCTGTGGATGCTGAAGGTAAAAGGCCCATGGAACCGGTTATAACGCTGGCTTCATCGGTAAGGATGTCACCGAAAGTATTTTCGGTCACCATCACATCGAAGAAACGCGGATCTTGAATTATTCTCATTGAGGCGTTGTCTACAAACATATAATCTGTGACAACATCAGGAAATTCTTTGGCTGTCTCTTGAGCCACTTTTCTCCATAATCTACTTGAGGCTAACACATTGGCCTTATCAACAACAGTAAGATGTTTCTTCCTTTGCTGAGCATATCCATAAGCCACTTTCAATATTCTCTCTATCTCATGACGAGAATATACATTTGTGTCGTAAGCCTTGTCATCACTTTCAAATTTTTTTCCGAAATACATTCCGCCGGTGAGTTCACGCACACATACGAAATCAGCCCCTTCTATCACTTCTTCTTTGAGTGGACTCTTGCTCAGAAGGCTCTTGAATGTGGCAATAGGACGTATATTGGCATACAATTCGAGACTCTTCCTCATTTTAAGCAGACCTTGTTCGGGTCTCACCTTCGATGTCGGGTTATTATCAAATCTCGGATCGCCTACACAGGAAAACAGTATAGCATCGCTTTCAAGACACAGTTTCATGGTTTCTTCCGGGAAGGGATCACCGACAGCATCAATGGCTGCAGCGCCTATTATCCCATACTCATATTTGAAAGTGTGATGATAACGTTCTGCTATGCTGTCAAGCACTTTCACACCCTCCTTTGAGATTTCAGGGCCTATGCCGTCGCCCGGCAATACTGCTATCTTTAATTCCATAATTTCGAATTTTCCTCAAATTTCTCTATCGCCTCTCTGTTTTTCAGCAAGTATTCTATATCGTCGAGACCCTCCAACAGGCATTCCTTTTTATAAGGGTTTATATCGAATTTCTCACTTTTTCCTGTAGAGGTGTCGGTAATGGTCTGGTTCGACAAGTCTATCTCTATCTCTGTGCCAGGATTCTTTTCTATAGATTCAAACAGGGATGAAAGAAATTTATCACTCACTACCACCGGCAGCACAAAATTGTTAAGTTCGTTGTTTTTATGAATATCCGCGAAAAAACTTGACACAACTGCCTTGAATCCGTAGTCGGCGATGGCCCAGGCCGCATGCTCACGGCTTGACCCGCAACCGAAATTCTTACCTGCCACGAGTATTTGACCCGAATAAGTGGTATCATTAAGTACAAAATCCTTTATCGGCTTATTGTCTTTGTCGTACCTCCAATCTCTAAAAAGATTTTCTCCAAAACCCTCCCGACTGGTTGATTTCAAAAAACGAGCCGGTATTATCTGGTCGGTGTCTACGTTCTCTATAGGAAGAGGAACAGCCCTTGACCTTAACACTGTGAATTTCTTATCCATAATGATTAGATAAACTTTCTGGGATCTGTAATTGCGCCTGTTACGGCTGTGGCCGCTGCAAGTAATGGTCCTGCCAATATAGTTCTGGCTCCCGGACCTTGTCTTCCTTCAAAATTTCGATTGGAGGTTGATACACATAATTTACCTGAAGGCACCTTATCTTCATTCATTGCCAGACAAGCGGAACATCCCGGTTCTCTTATCTCAAATCCTGCCTCTTCAAGCACTTTATCCAATCCCTCCTCTTTTATCTGTTTCAGAACTGATTGGGAACCGGGCACTAACCAGGCTGTAATTCCCGGAGCCTTCTTTCGGCCTCCGGCTATAGATGCAAATTGTCTGAAATCCTCTATTCTACCATTGGTACAACTTCCAAGGAATACATAATCCACCGGTACGCCTTCCAGGCTCTGGCCCTCTTCAAAGCCCATATAGTCCAATGCCTTGAGATAAGAAGCCACTGAAGTCGGATTCCCCGGCTTTGCAGGTACTTTCTCACTTATTCCTATTCCCATACCGGGATTGGTACCGAATGTAAGTCTCGGCTCTATATCTTTTGCATCAAACCTTATTTCTCTATCGAATTTGGCATCGGCATCCGAAGGTAAAGTTTTCCAATATTCCACGGCCTTTTCCCATTCTTCTCCTTTGGGGGCATAAGGTCGACCCTTAAGATATTCGAAAGTTACTTCATCCGGAGCAATCATTCCACCCCGGGCTCCCATCTCTATGGATAGGTTGCAAAGAGTCATCCTTTGCTCCATATTGAGATTCCTCACTGCCTCACCGGCATATTCCACAAAATAGCCGGTTGCTCCTCCGGTACCAAGCTTACTTATCACATAAAGGGCCATATCCTTTGCAGTTACACCCGGTTGCAACTTTCCATCTATGGTGATTCTCATAGATTTTGGTTTTGGTTGAAGCACACATTGGGTGGCCAGTACCATTTCTATCTCACTGGTACCAATTCCGAAAGCAATCGCTCCCAAGGCTCCATGGGTAGAGGTATGGCTGTCGCCACACACTATGGTCATTCCAGGACCGGTCAATCCCTGTTCGGGACCTATCACATGGATAATTCCGTTTCGAGGGTCACATAGCGGAAAAAGTGTCAGACCGAATTCCCTGGCATTTTTTGTAAGTGTCTCTACCGGTATACGCGAGGATTCATCTGCTATCGGCAAATGCTGGTCTTTTGTGGGGATGTTGTGGTCGGGAGAACAGAAGGTCCGTTCAGGCCTTAACACTTTCAACCCTCTTTTTCTCAAACCATCGAATGCCTGTGGACTTGTCACTTCATGGCAATAATGCCGGTCAATATATAATTGGTCAGGACCTTCGGTGATACTTTTCACCACATGAGCATCCCACACCTTATCAAAAAGTGTCTTGCCCATTATTTCACAAATTTATTGATTGCGTCTATAAAAGCCTCGGTACTGGCAGCCACAATATCGGTATTGGCGGAAAAACCATAATATTGGGCTCCGTCGTATTCTACGGTCATGTGCACCTTGCCGACATCATTACTACCCTTGTTCATTGCCTGGATGAGGAATTCCTTTACAATCATTGTCCTGTGAATAATATTTTTCACGGCATTGATTGCTGCATCTACCGGACCGTTACCTGTGGCACATGCCTCAAATTTTTCCCCGGCGATGTCAAGCCCTACACTGGCCACTGAGTGAATTCCAACACCACTGGTGACCTGAAGGAAATCAAGTTTGAGCCTTCTGTTCGGCACATGATGTTTCCCGGCAAGTATTATGATATCATCGTCAGTTATCTCTTTCTTCCTGTCTGCTAATTTCAAGAAAGATTCATAAGCCTTGTCTAAGGCTTCTTTTTCAAGTTCGATACCAAGGATGTGCAAACGGTGCTTTAAGGCTGCCCTGCCACTTCTGGCTGTGAGAAGAATTGAATTTTCATCAATTCCTACATCCTTTGGATCCATTATTTCATAACTTTCACGGTTCTTGAGCACGCCATCCTGATGGATACCCGACGAATGTGCAAATGCATTCTTGCCTACAATGGCTTTATTAGCCTGTACAGGCATATTCATCAGACTGGAAACCATCCGGCTAACACCATAAATTTTTTGTGTGTTGATATTGGTATCTATGTTCAGTTCTTTATGGCATTTGCAGGTCATTACCACCTCTTCAAGTGAGGTATTTCCGGCACGTTCACCAATTCCGTTGATAGTTACTTCAGCCTGACGGGCACCGTTATATATTGCTGTGATAGTGTTGGCTGTGGCCATGCCTAAATCATTATGGCAATGCACTGCTATCACAGCCTTATCTATATTCCTCACATTCTCCATCAGGTATTTTATCTTTTCACCGAATTGCCAGGGAAGACAATACCCTGTGGTGTCCGGAATATTAACCACTGTAGCTCCGGCACCTATCACAGCCTCAACCACCCTGGCCAAGTATTCGTTGTCGGTACGCCCTGCATCTTCTGCATAAAACTGCACATCCTCTACAAACGACTTGGCATATTTCACACAGGCTATGGCCCTTTCCAGAATCTCTTCACGAGTGGAATTGAATTTATATTTAATATGATAATCTGAAGTGCCGATTCCGGTGTGTATCCTCTTATGCTTAGCATACCGGAGTGCCTCTGCCGCTACTCTGATGTCATTTTCCACCGCTCTGGTAAGGGCACAGATTGTAGGCCAGGTCACGGCCTTGGATATTTCCACAACTGATTGAAAATCCCCCGGACTTGATACCGGAAATCCGGCTTCGATTACATCAACTCCCAAGATTTCAAGTGCTCGTGCTATCTCTATCTTTTCAATCGTGTTTAACTGACAACCGGGTACTTGTTCCCCATCCCTTAATGTAGTGTCAAAAATAAAAAGCCTGTCGTTCATACTGGATAATTTTGACTTGACTATATTTTTATTCTATAATTTTTTGATAGTCAAAGTGCAAAATTAATAATTATTTTCTATAAAGGAGGTGTTTACTCAATTTTATATGTCAAAAAAAATTGTTAAATAACATGTTTTATTTTTTACACCAATTTTTGCCCTTTTTTATTATAGGCCCTTCACCTGATAATCTATTTCGAAGATTTTTCCAATCTCAATATCTGCCCCCTAAGTTCCGAAAGGTCATCTCTTTGGGTCTCTATTTCTTTTTCTAATTCTATCACCCTTGTTTTCAGTGCTTTGTTAGCTTTATATTGGTTCCTTAGATTATAAAGATTTTTTTCTTTGTTATCCAGGTCCCTCTTCTTCCCCATATATTGTTTCATAAGGTCCATGGCTTTGCGGTTGCGGAAATCAGAATATTGATAATAAATTTTTCCATTACCCAGTGGGAAGACAAATTCTTCTTTTTTCTTTTCTTCCTTATTGATTTCTGTGGGGAGTGAATTCAACTTCTCTTTGTAAAATTTCTCTTTTCCTTCTTCCCAAGTGGCTTTATAGTCGGTTATTAATGCCATATCTATGAGATCTTCCGTATCAGAAGGATAATTTTTTCTGATATCGTCAATCAGATAAACATACACAGTCACATTATCGTCATCACTGTTACGGTCAGTTGCCCACCAACCTAAGCCGTTTTCTTCATCTATAGCCAACATCAGGTCGTCGTATGGGGAATTAAAGGGCATACCCAGATTAAGTGGCTGAAGAAATTCTCCTGAAATCGGATCTTTTTGTGCTACAAAAAGATCATAGCCTCCCATTGATTCGCTACCGTTTGATGCAAAATATAATGTCTGACCATCGGCACTAAGAAACGGATAGGCATAATCACCCTCAATTTCAAAGTTTCCTTTTAGCATTTCTTTGGTTTCCCAGGTGCCATCAAGCAGTCGCCGGCTTTCTATCAGACGAAGATAACCTTCGGTATTGGGTTCAGAGACTATCAGGTAATCTCCTGATTCATTGATAAAAGCGGCTTCTTCTCCACTAAGATTCGGCGGTAACACCATATTCTCCGGTTTGCCCACCGATCCTGCGGAAGTTGCCAGCTTGTAAGCTTCAAAAAAAGAGTCACGAGGCAAGGCAATTGAATCTATTATCACTATTTTTTGCACTCTGTCGAAAGCTCCGGAAGCGGTGGCCAGCTGCGCCTCCCATAATTCGAAGTCTTCATCAAATGGCTGTTTGGCCTTTGTCTTCAATTTTCTGTATTGATCATACATCTCCTCGGCTTCTTCGAAGTCATAATTCAGAAAGGCCGCACGCCCGGCTTGCAAGGCAGCCGCTGCTGTAGTAGGCTTCTTAGGAGCGGCCGAAGCTCTCTCATTTCCCCAAATTCCTATAATAAGGGCAATCAATACTGTTAAAACAGATGTTATTCTTGGCATATCTGCTTTATTATTATGGTTTATCGTGGTTTGAATAGAGGCAAATTTAAAAAAATTTTTTAACTTTGCACATATTGTGTATCTACTGCACCTAAAAACAAGGGTTCGATTTTTTACCTTTTTACCGCTATAGACAAATAAATCCAACAATATAATTTAGATATGAGTTTAAATATCATTGTACTCGCAAAGCAGGTCCCCGATACACGTAATGTGGGTAAGGATGCTATGAAGGCTGATGGTACGGTAAACCGTGCTGCTCTTCCTGCCATCTTTAATCCTGAGGACCTCAATGCTCTTGAACAAGCGCTTAAGCTTAAAGACCTTATTCCCGGTACAAAAGTAACCGTGCTCACCATGGGCCCGGCACGCGCTGCCGAAATTATTCGTGAAGGTTTATTCCGTGGTGCAGATGGAGGCGTGGTCCTCTCTGACAGAGCTTTTGCCGGTTCTGATACTTTGGCTACTTCTTACGCTCTCAGCGCTGCTATCAAGAAACTGGGAGATTTTGACCTGATTTTAGGTGGCCGTCAGGCTATCGACGGTGACACTGCCCAGGTTGGTCCTCAGGTAGCTGAAAAACTTGGTATTCCTCAGATCACTTATGCTGAAGATATCCTCGATGTAAAGAATGGTGAAATAACTGTAAAGAGAAGAATTGAAGCCGGTGTCGAAACCGTAAAAGGTAAACTTCCTCTTGTAGTGACTGTAAACGGTTCGGCTGCTGATTGCCGCCCGCGCAATGCTAAAGCAGTTCAGAAATATAAATATGCTGCAGTCCCATCAGAGGTGGCTAATGATGAAGAGAAAAAAGCTCTCATTGAGAAACGCCCATACCTCAAAATCGGTGAATGGAACGCTGCAGATGTAAATGCCGACCTGGCACAATGCGGCCTTCCCGGTTCTCCTACTAAGGTGAAATCTATTCAGAATGTAGTATTCACCGCTAAAGAAGCCCGTAAAATTGAAAATACAGAGGCTGAACTCGAAAACCTTATCATTGACCTTATCGCAAACCACACTATCGGTTGATTTTTAACCGTCAACTAAAACACTTTTAAGAAATGGCAGACAAGAACAACCTTATTGTATACTGCGAATACGAACACGGTAAAGTGTCGGACGTGAGCCTCGAACTTCTCACTAAAGGACGTCAGCTCGCCGACAAACTTGGAATAAAACTCGAAGCAGTAGTGGCTGGCGATAACCTTAAGGATATCGAAAAGCAAATCCTCCCATATGGAGTAGACACTGTATATAAATTTGAAGACGCAAGGCTTTATCCTTATACTTCACTCCCTCATTCCTCAATTCTTATAAACCTCTTTAAGGAAATAGAACCCAGAATCGCTTTCATGGGGGCTACTTCTATTGGCCGTGACCTCGGTCCACGTGTCTCTTCCGCTTTGCATAGCGGTCTCACTGCTGATTGTACTTCCCTGGAAATTGGTGACTACACTGATGTAAAGACCGGCAAAGAATATAAAGACCTTTTATATCAGATCCGTCCCGCTTTCGGTGGTAATATCGTGGCTACCATTGTAAACCCTGATTGCCGTCCGCAGATGGCAACAGTGCGCGAAGGCGTAATGAAGAAAGAGGAAAAAGATTCCAATTATAAGGGCGATGTGAAGCAAATGGATGTAAACAAATACACAAAACCGGAAGATTTTGTGATTGACATCATTGATCGCCACGTTGAGAAATCTAAAGTTAATCTCAAAGGCAGCCCAATCATCGTAGCAGGTGGATACGGTGTAGGAAGCAAAGAAAATTTTGATATACTTCAGAAACTTGCCGATACTTTGGGAGCTGAAGTAGGAGCAAGCCGTGCAGCAGTGGATGCCGGTTGGGTAGACCACGACCGTCAGATCGGTCAGACAGGTGTCACTGTACGCCCGAAGTTGTATATTGCTTGCGGTATTTCCGGTCAGATTCAGCATATCGCCGGAATGCAGGATTCAGCTTTGATTATCTCTATCAATTCCGACCCTGATGCACCTATCAACAAAATAGCCGATTATGTTATCACCGGCAAATTTGAAGATGTTGTGCCTCAATTAATCAAGTATTATAAAAAGAATTCTAAATAATGGCTAATTTTTATAACGATAACGAAACTCTCAAACACTATCTCAATCATCCGATGATGGAAAAGATAGTGGAACTCAAAGAGAGGAATTTCGCAGACGCCGATAAATACGACTATGCCCCGATGAACTTTGCTGATGCTATGGACAGCTATGACAAAGTACTCGAGATCGTGGGTGATATCTGCGCTAATGTGATCGCTGAAAACGCTGAGGAAGTAGACCATGAAGGCCCAAGCGTGAAAAACGGCCGTGTAGTATATGCAGCCGGTACAGAACGCAATCTTGACGCATGCCGCAAAGCCGGCCTTATGGGCATGTCTATGCCTCGCAGACTGGGTGGTCTTAATTTCCCGATCACTCCATATATCATGGCTGCCGATATGGTAAGCCGTGCCGACGCCGCTTTCGAAAACATCTGGGGTCTTCAGGATTGTGCTGAAACTATTTATGAATTTGCCAACGATGAGCAAAAGGATAAATACATTCCACGTGTTTGTAAAGGCGAAACCATGTCGATGGACCTGACTGAACCCGATGCAGGTTCCGACTTGCAATCAGTTATGCTGAAGGCTACCAAAAAAGAAGATGGTTCTTACGTGCTCAACGGAGTGAAACGTTTCATCACTAATGGTGACAGCGATATTCACCTGGTGCTCGCTCGTTCGGAAGAGGGCTCAAGAGATGGTCGTGGCCTCTCAATGTTTATATATGACAAACGCAACGGAGGTGTTAATGTTCGCCGTATTGAAAATAAGATGGGTATCAAAGGTTCTCCCACTTGTGAACTTGTGTATAAAGATGCACCGGCAGAACTCGTAGGAAGCAACCGTCTGGGTCTTATCAAATATGTGATGGCTCTTATGAACGGAGCTCGCCTTGGTATCGCAGCTCAGTCTGTAGGTATCAGCGAGGCTGCATACCGCGAGGCACTTGCTTATGCAAAAGACCGTAAACAGTTTGGCAAAGCTATCATAGAGTTCCCCGCTGTGGCTGAGATTCTCTCCACAATGAAGGCTAAACTCGATGCCTCCAGAGCTCTTCTTTATGCTTGTTCACGTTTTGTAGATATGTATAAAATCTACGACGACATCGCTAAAGAAAGACCTCTCACTGCCGATGAGAAGAAAGAACAGAAATATTACAGCAAACTGGCAGACGCCTTCACCCCGCTGGCAAAGGGAATGACTTCTGAATTCTGTAATCAGAATACTTACGATGCAATTCAGATTCATGGTGGTTCCGGTTTTATGAAAGATTATACTTGTGAACGCCTATACCGCGATGCACGTATCACTTCCATATATGAAGGTACTACCCAACTTCAGGTAGTGGCAGCGATCCGCCACGTCACCACCGGCACATATCTGAATAAAATAAAAGAATTCGAGGCCGAACCCGTACATCCGGAAGATGAGGCAATCAAAAATACCCTTGTTTTCATGACTCAGCAATATGCGGATGCCGTTCAGGCTGTGATGGGGGTTGACGATCCTTCTTTCCACGACTTTATGGCTCGTCGTCTCGTTGAGATGGCCGGACATATCATCATGGGTTACCTCCTTCTTGAAGATGTTCAGAGAAACGAATCTTTCCGCAAGTCTTTGGAGGTTTATGTGAAATATGGCCAGGCAGAGGTAGCTCAGCATGCTTCATTCATTGGCAATTTCCGTCCGGAGCAGATCAAAGATTATCTCTATGATGAGACTCCTGCCGAAAAAGCAGAAGCCTGATTATAATTTTGATTTTATCTAATTACGATAAAAAAGATTTAATCTCAGAAATCTAATTACATCTGTACTCATTTAATAAGGATGCTTCAAAGCATCCTTATTTTTTTATTTTCTATATAATTAATTTTTTCGTAATTTTGCATCGTAATTAGGTGCCCGGTTATTCGGGTGAAAAAGGGAATCCGGTGAAAATCCGGGACAGTACTCGCTGCTGTAAGTCCCCGATAATTTCACGGCTTTATGCCATTGGTAGTCCTGCCGAGAAGGTGCCGTGAAAGGGATAAGTCAGAAGACCTGCCTAATGTGTGATTACACCCGCGGGATACGGGCAAGGATCTATCGGCTTTTCTTCCATTGACTGGCCTTTATGAGTTGTACGTCCCCTTAACCGATGTGTAATCACGGTTTTGAGGACATTTTTATTTACACCCTTTTGGGTGATAATCAACATTTTAATCTAACTCATAAATATGAAAAAATTTTTTAAATTTGTTGCCTGCTTCACAGTATTGGCTTTCACTCTCCAGTTGGGCAGTTGTTCAAAAGATGATGATCCGGATATGTCCGGGTCAGGTCAAGTACCTCCCGGTAATGGAGACAACGACGAAAATGAACCGGGAAATAATCCTGATGACAATATTTATACTGCCATAATCGGATTCCAGAATGTTCCGGAGGACTATTTTGCTTCTTCTGCTTATGGACCAAATCTCTACGACGGAAGTATTACCAAGGGTTATATAGCGCCACTATATGAAAATACCTATGCCCAGTTCCCTATTAACTATGGAGGCCTTTTTTATGCCGGTTACTCTTTCTATAACGGGGGTATTGCATTGTCGAAATATCACGATATGACATTGAGTTCATACGAAAATCAGTTGAGCGTGTATAATTCTACCTCTCCAAGCGGTGGAAATTTTGCAGTGAGCAACGGTTATTCATATTATACTTTTGAAGATCCCATGGAATCGGTATACGAGGATTATGTAGGATGCGGAAGAGTTTTCATAACAGATGCCGAAGGATATGACGCTGAAGCTGAAGACGACTATGTATCCGGTGTAGCCAAAACAGCAAGTTTTAAGACAGTGGAAGTGGCAAACACCACTTATACATATCTTACTATGAAAAATGGCGATGGCTTTGCTTCCGCCCTTACTCCCGAAAACAAAGGTTGGTTTAAGGTTCAATTTCTTGCCTTCGCCGATGATGATCAGGAAGGTTCTCCTTTGGGTTGTGTGGAATATTATCTTGCCAACTTCAATGAAAGCCTTAACAATGGAGTCACCGGAATATCTGAAAATTGGGAAACCGTAGACCTCTCAACCCTCCCGGCATGCTCTATCCTGGTGATAAATTTTGTAGGAAGTGACACCGGTGATTGGGGTCTCAACACACCCGGATATTGTGCTCTCGATAATTTTGTAATTTCAGTAGAAAAAGAATAAACCTTGAAAACATCAAAAATTGCTTTAGTTGCTCTGATATCCTCGTGCTTTATTGCCTGCAATAAAGACGAGGATATCGTCATTGACAATGACAACACCTCACAAGTAAATCTACCCTATGAAGTGATAGAATATCTTCCTGCACCCGGCCAATTTATCAATGAAAAGGTGTCAGGGTTTGAGAAAATCACTACAATGACCGAGGCTTGTGCACAGGCAGAAAACAGATTGAAAGAAAATCTCTATGTATCTCTTGGAGCCTGGGGAGGATATATCACTGTTCGTTTTAAGAATTCCATCAGAAATACTGAAGGTTATGACTTTGCCATTGCAAGCAATTCTTTCGATTCTTCCAACGAGCCGGGCATCGTCTGGGTTATGAAAGACACCAATGGCAACAATCAGCCTGACGACACCTGGTATGAACTTAAGGGATCCTATTATGGTCAAGAGGGATTTGCAACAAATTTTTCTGTTACCTATTACCGTCCTCAACCGGGTGAAGATACTTTCTGGAAAGCGTCGGATGGTGAAGAGGGATATGTGAAATGGATAGGAAGTTTCCATAGTCAGGATTTCTATTACCCAAACTGGGTTAACGCTGATTCCTATACCTTATCCGGAAGCAAAATGCCGGCAAAGGTAACTCAAAATCCGGTCACCGGTATTTGGAGTAACCTTCCCTTTGATTGGGGATATGCCGATAATTCCGGCAAAGATCTGGGAAAGATAGAAGTTAACGGCATTTCTTTAGATGTAAATAGATTTAGAATCAGTGATGCGGTTGATAATACCGGAAAACCGGTCAAGCTGGAATCAATTGATTTTATTAAGGTGCAGACTGCTATTTTAAGCGACACTGATCTTTTGGGTGAGAACTCCACCGAAGTATGCGGTTTCTTTGCTCTATGAGGATTTGGAGTCTTCTCATATCCTGTCTATTGCTTCTGCCCTCATGCATGAAGTGGGATTACGGGGATGAACTCACCGATTTTGAAGTAAATACTTCCGGATTATTCATCATCTGTGAAGGTAATTTCCAATATGGCAATTCATCTCTATCTTTCTACAATCCTCTCAGCGATGAGGTGCAGAACGAAATCTTCTTGCGTGCCAATGGCATGAAACTGGGGGATGTAGCCCAGTCAATGACTATTTATGACAACAAGGGATGGATAGTGGTGAATAATTCTCATGTGGTTTTTACCATTGACACAGATACGTTCAAAGAAATAGGAAGAATTGAAAACCTGACCTCTCCCCGATATATCCATTTCATTTCACCTCATAAAGCCTATGTTTCCCAAATATGGGATAATAGAATATTCATTGTTGATCCCTCATCATATTCTGTAATTGGTACCATAACAGTGCCCGGCATGAATCAATACAACGGTTCTACGGAACAGATGGTACAAGTCGGGAAATTTGTTTTTTGTAATTGCTGGAGTTATCAGAATCAAATTCTAAAGATCGACTCCGAAACAGATGAAGTAATAGGGCAGTTAGAAGTTGGTCTTCAACCTAATTCAATGGTAATAGATAAATATGACCGGCTTTGGACTCTTACCGATGGAGGCGTTCCTAATTCTCCTAATGGAAATGAAATTCCTTCACTGGTATGCATTGATCCGGATACTTTCTCCATTCTTAAGATATTTACTTTTCAGCAAGATGATTCACCCTCAGAACTTCAAATTAATGGAGACGGCACTACACTTTATTGGATAAACAATGACATCTGGGAAATGGATGTAGACTCTGCGAAGCTTCCGTCTCTTCCTGTGATTCCTTACCTGGAGACACGTTTTTATGGCCTGACGATAAATCCTGTCAATAGTGATATATATGTGGCAGATGCCATAGATTATTCACAACAAGGGATGGTGTATAGATTTTCTTCAACGGGAGTTTTGATTAGCAAATTTTATGTAGGTGTCTCACCGGGAGCTTTCTGTTGGAAAATACAATGAAATTTTTCTTGTTCATAGTTCTTCTTTTCCTTCCTTGGCCTTTTATAATTAAGGCTGAAGATGAGGTGAACCATCTTGAAGAACTTACCGTGGTAGCAAGGCGCCCTATGAAGGATATCGGTGTGGAAAAAACTGATTTTGATTCCCTTACGCTGAAAGATAATATATCTTTATCTATGGCTGATATTCTGGCTTATAATTCTTCGGTATATGTAAAAAATTATGGCCGGGCTACCTTATCTACTGTAGCTTTCAGAGGCACTTCACCAAGTCATACTCAAGTCACTTGGAACGGTATAAAAATTAATAGCCCTATGCTTGGGATGACAGATTTTTCTTCAATTCCGGCGTATTTTATCGACCAGGCATCTCTTTTTCACGGCTCTTCATCTTTAAATGAAATAGGAGGAGGTATTGGTGGGCTTGTAAAACTTTCAACGATTCCTGATGCACCTCCGGGATTCAATCTCCAGTATGTTCAAGGAATAGGTTCTTTCTCAACTTTCGATGAGTTCCTTAGATTTTCATACCATAATGAACACTGGACATCCTCCACACGTGCTGTTTTTTCATCTTCACCTAATGATTATACTTACATCAATCACGACAAAAAAGTAAATATTTATGATGATGAGCATAATATTATAGGTCAATATTATCCTAAAGAAAAAAACCGATCAGGAGCCTTCAAAGATTTCCAGATACTTCAGGAAATATATTACAATACTTTAAAAGGTGACAAAATAGGGCTCAATATATGGTGGATCGATTCTAATAGAGAACTTCCGATGCTTACCACCGATTATGGAGATGAAAAGGATTTTGAAAATCGTCAGCGCGAGAATACGTTACGCACCTTGCTCTCCTGGAACCATTTCCGTTCAGATTGGAATATTTCTCTTAAAGCAGGTTATATTTATACCTGGATGGCCTATGATTACAGAAGAGAGATCACCCAAGGTAATTGGGCAGTACTTACCAGGTCACGTTCCCATGTCAATACTATTTTCGGTATGGCCGAGGGTAATTATAACATTGGTAATACCTGGCTTTTCTCAGCTTCTGTTTCTGCGCATCAACAATTTGTACGCTCTCAAGACAGTAATATAATTTTTCAGCAAGGTGATAAAAATATTGTGGGTTATGACAAAGCCCGTCTTGAATTAAGCGCCTCTTTGAGCATAAAATGGCAGCCACTTTATAATTTAGGATTTGGTCTCGTTATTCGTGAAGATGTTTTCGGAAACAAATCCGCACCTTTGATACCGGCCTTCTTTGCAGATTGGCAAGTGTTGCAAACATCTTGGTTCGACAAACCAATCGGACTGATGCTCAAGGGCTCCGTTAGTCGCAATTATCGGTTCCCGAGTCTTAATGACCTTTATTTCCTACCGGGCGGTAATCCAAATCTGAAAAGCGAAAATGGTTTTACATATGATGCCGGACTGGCTTTCAACATCGACTTTTCAAAAAGAGTTTCCTTTATCCTTAATGCAAATTGGTTTGACTCCTACATAGACGACTGGATAATCTGGCTTCCTACTCCCAAAGGCTTTTTTTCTCCACGCAACGTAAAGACTGTTCATGCATATGGCATCGAAACTAATGGAGAATGTAGCGTTGATTTCGGGCGTGACTGGCTTCTTAATCTATCCGGGAATTTCTCCTGGACACCTTCAATCAATAAAGGCGAGAAGATGTCTCCGGCTGACCAATCTGTAGGTAAACAGCTACCTTATGTCCCCCGATACTCTGCTTCTGTGGTGGGTAGACTGCAGTGGAGATCATGGATACTGGCATACAAATGGTGTTATTACTCACAACGTTTTACTATGTCGAGCAATGATTATACCATCTCAGGTCATCTTCCTTCCTATTTTATGAGTAATGTCTCCCTGGAAAAGAATCTTTACTTTAAGCCATTGGATATTCAGCTCAAACTCGCGGTAAATAATCTTTTCAATGAAGATTATCTTTCGGTGCTCTCACGGCCGATGCCTGGTATTAATTTCGAATTCTTCATAGGCTTGACTCCCAAGTTCCTTAATCCCCACAAGAAATAAATTAAGTAATTTTTCCCGAAGCCTTTAATTTCTTATTGAATGAAAAAAACCATACATACACTTTTATTCTTCTTACTATCCTGGATCTTCTGGTCTTGTGGAAAATCCCACACTTCTACACCGGAATTTGAAAATGTTGTTTATTCTCCTCAATATTCCTCCTCCTTTTCTATTCTCTCCTCGCCGGATTCATTGTGCTCTCTGATCACAGTCACTAATCCGTGGCAGGGAGCAAAAGATACATATCAGCAATTACTGATTCTTCATGACAGTCTGGTTGCCCATCCTACATCTGCCCAAGTGCTTAAAGCACCTGCAGAACGTATTGTCTGCATGTCGTCAACTCATATTGCAATGCTTGATGCATTGGGTGAAGCGGATAAAATAAAAGGTGTGTCGGGAATACGCTATATCTCCAACCCTCATATATTAAGCCGTTCGGAATTCATAGAAGATATCGGTTATGAAGGAAATGTGGATTATGAAAAATTAGTGGCTCTGCAACCTGACATTGTTCTGCTTTATTCTGTTAATGGTGCAAGCAGTATGGAACCAAAATTGAAAGAACTGGGAATTCCTTATTTTTATGTTGGCGACTACCTGGAAGCTTCTCCTCTGGGTAAGGCAGAATGGCTTATTCCTCTCGCTGAAATTATAGGTAAAAGGGAGATCGGAATAAAAAAATTTAATGAAATTAAGGATAAATACGAGTTTATCCGAAATAGCGTGCCTTCAGATTCAATACAAAGGCCAAAAGTAATGGTGGGAGCCCCTTTCGTAGATTCTTGGTTTATGCCCTCTTCTGAAAGTTATCTGGCCAGACTCATAGAAGATGCCGGTGGAATTTATATTTACCAAAAAAATACCGGCACACAGGCTTTACCCATTGACAAGGAAGAAGCCATGCTTTTAGTGGCTCAGTCGGATTTCTGGATCAACACGGGTACTGCTGAGTCTTTGACTGATTTAGAAGCCTTGGTGCCTGATTTTATGAATCTGAAATGTGTGAGAGAAGGTAAAGTATTTAATAACAACAAACTCTCCACCTCTTACGGAGGTAATGATGCCTACGAATCGGGAATAGTAAATCCTGACTTACTTCTTCGGGATCTGATAAAAATTTTTAATCCTGAATTGATTAAAGAGGATTTTGTTTATTATCATGAACTAAAATGAATTTTTCAAGGAGTCTGTTGCTTTTTGTAATTCTGATTGCTCTCACTCTTTTCCTTTTCTTATGTGATCTCGGAGTGGGTTCAGTTGCTATACCTCTTCCGGAGATATTTCACGCCCTTCAAGGAAATGGCAGTTCCACTCTCCATTCTCAGATTATATTGAATATAAGGCTTACTAAGGCTATTGTGGCACTCCTGGCAGGGGCAGCCCTTTCTGTAAGCGGGTTGCAGATGCAGACTCTTTTCCGTAACCCTCTTGCCGGTCCATATGTGCTTGGCATAAGTTCCGGCGCCTCTTTGGGTGTTGCTCTTTTCTTACTTGGTATGCCATATTTCGGTGTTTCTGCCACTTCTTTCCCTCTTGGTATCGCCGGAGCCGCTTGGATCGGTTCTGCCTTCATTCTTCTTGTGGTGGGTATTTTATCACAAAGAGTTAAAGATATAATGGTAATTCTTATATTGGGGATGATGTTTTCATCAGGTATTTCTGCTATCGTTCAGATCCTTCAGTATCTTAGCCATGATGAAGCTCTGAAATCATTCGTGATTTGGACCATGGGTTCCCTGGGAGAAGTTACCTCTTTTCAACTTCCGGTTCTCATTACAGGTGTATTGATAGGGTTAATTTTGGCGGTGATAGCCATCAAACCTTTAAATCAACTTCTTTTAGGAGAAGACTACGCCATTACTATGGGAATGAATGTAAGGAGGTCAAGGTTTTTACTTTTCCTCTCTACAGTGCTATTAGCAGGAACCGTAACTGCTTTTTGTGGTCCTATAGGTTTTATCGGTCTCGCGATGCCACATGTTACACGAGCCCTTTTTGATACCTCCGATAATCGTATTCTTGTACCGGCCAATTTTCTTACAGGTGCCTCTATATTGCTTATATGTGATATTATATCTAAAATCTACATCTTACCGATTAATGCTATCACATCTCTTCTGGGAATCCCTGTAATCATTTTAATAGTGCTTAAAAATAAAGCCTTCGCCCATGATTGAACTAAAGAACTTGGAAATAGGATACCACAATAAAATTCTATTAAAAGATACTTCCTCCATTTTTCCGGATGCTCAACTCACGGCTTTAATAGGACGAAATGGCACCGGGAAATCTACTCTTATGCGAGCTCTCGCCGGAATTAATAAGAATTATAAGGGAGAAATCATTTTAGATAAAGAGAATCTAAGAAATCTCAATAATACGGCATTGGCTAAAAAGATCGCTTTTGTAAATACCCAAAGACCTCGAATGTCAAATCTCAAATGCCGTGAGGTTGTGGCTTTGGGCAGATCTCCTTATACAGGATGGAATGGCCGGTTATCTGCTTACGATAAAGAAATGGTGGAGAAAGCAATTGTCAAGGTAGGAATGAAAGATTATTTAGACCGAAATCTAAATAGTTTGAGCGACGGGGAAAGCCAGAAAATAATGATAGCCCGCGCTATTGCACAAGACACACCTCTTCTTCTGTTGGATGAACCCACTTCCTTTTTAGATTTACCCACACGTCATGAACTGGTATCATTCTTAAAACAATTGGCTGAAGAGGACAGAAAGAGTATAATTTTTTCAACTCACGAACTGGATTTGGCTTTAAAACTCAGTCATAATATAGCACTTCTCCATAATCAATCTCTTACCAACCTTCCGGTGTCGTCAATGGTTACTTCCTCTCATCTTTCCTCTGCCTTTGGACCCATCATATTTTAATCCTCCTAAGTATCAACCACAGCCATCCCATCTGCCGATGGCGTCCTTAGCGTCTGCATCCTATCATTCCTAGCCCCTCCTATCTATTCCTAGCAACTCCTAGTTACTCCTAGTTACTCCTAGTATACATAAAAAAAGGCTGCATTCCTGCAGCCTTCTCTAAGGGGGCGATTACCTACTCTCCCGCTTTCGCAGTACCATCGGCGTGGTAAGGTTTAACTTCTCTGTTCGGAATGGGAAGAGGTGGAGCCCTTA
>JAFLTT010000010.1 GCA_022509165.1 Muribaculaceae bacterium | reverse complement strand
TAATTAGTAACTTTGCAGTCGCAAATGCGAATACAACGCAGGGCGGGATAGCTCAGTTGGTTAGAGCGTCGGATTCATAACCCGGAGGTCTCGAGTTCAATTCTCGATCCCGCTACCATTTGGAAGCCCCGAAAAAAAACAGGGCTTCTTTTTTTTATTAGACGGTGACCTAACCTTAAAATTTCATATATGCCATCAATGTACGAAACCATCATGGAACTTCCCCTTTTCAAAGGAATAGGTGAAGAACAGCTCTCCATGATGCTTGAGAAAACCAGTATGGAATTTCTCAAATTTGAAGATGGACACATTATTGCTCGACCGGAAGAAAACGTAAGAGCCGTAGATTTTATCTTGAGCGGAAGGGTGAGGAAAACTTATACCTTGGAGAATTTTAAAATATCTGTAGACGAGATATTAGGGAAAGGCAGTGTACTGGGGGCATTGAATCTTTTTGGAATGGAGACTCGTTACTGTGCATCATGTGTGGCATTAGGAAATGTAAGTCTGCTCAGAATAGAAAAGAATCAGTATATGAATATTCTTCAGGCGGATAAAATTTATATGCTGAATTTCGTAAATTACTTATCGGCCGCAGCCCAACGTTTTCCATCAAAAGCTTTAAAGCAGAAAGACCCTTCCATATTCAGAACTTTGGAAAATCTGGTCAATTCATTTGTAAGCCGTAGTGCGGAGACAGTAATCTTATCGGCTGAACCGGATGAATTAGCAAAATTTTGTGGCACATCTCCCGAGAAATTCAATGAGTGGAAATCAAATGCCCTGGCACATCATTATATTGCGGAGAACCATCGGGGTATAATATTAAAAAGTCATCATAAAGAATCATAATGCCATGATAAAAATGATACGTACAAGACTGGCAGCGATGAGTTTTCTCGAATTTGCTGTCTGGGGAAGCTATCTGATTTCATTGGGTAATTTCCTGTCCAATATAGGCTTGGAAAAAGATATTTATTGGTTTTACACTGTACAAGGCATTGTTTCAATCCTCATGCCTGCTATCATAGGAATAGTGGCAGATAAATGGATTCAGGCGCAGAGGATGTTAAGTATCTGCCATCTAATTGCCGCCCTTTCAATGGGAGCAGCCGGATGGTATAGTCTTGCACATGCATCACATGTAGAGTTTGGACCACTCTTCGTATTATATACTGTATCGGTGGCATTTTACATGCCTACGATAGGATTGTCTAACTCCGTGGCCTATTCAGCACTCAATAAAGCCGGTCTGGACACCATCAAATCTTTCCCACCAATACGTGTGTTGGGAACAATTGGTTTTATCGTGGCCGAACTCATGGTTAACTTCATTCATATTCAGGGAGTGAGCATGCAGTTTACCTGCTATCAATTATTCCTTTCGGCTGCTTTCAGTTTAGTAATGGCTGCTTATGCGCTTACAATGCCGGAATGTGAGATTAATAAAAATAAAAGCGTCGGGGGGCTCGCTGAGGCATTGGGTATCAAAGCCTTCTCTTTATTTAAAGACTCCCGGATGGCTATTTTCTTTATTTTCAGTTTTCTTTTGGGCGTATCTTTACAGATTACCAATAGTTACGGCACACCCTTTATCTCTTCCTTCCGTCAGGTAGCGGAATTTGCAGACTCCTGGGTCTCTAAAAATGCCACAGCATTGATTTCACTTAGTCAGATGAGTGAAACTCTTTGTATTCTTCTTATACCTTTCTGTCTGAAGAAATTCGGTATCAAGAAAGTAATGTTGATGTCGATGTTTGCATGGGTTTTCCGTTTCGGATTTTTCGGTCTTGGAAACCCCGAAGGGGGAGTGGCTTTGTTTGTAGCCTCAATGATAGTGTATGGTATAGCCTTCGATTTCTTCAATGTGTCAGGTTCACTATATGTAGATGCACAGACCGACTCTTCGATGCGTAGCAGTGCACAAGGTCTTTTTATGCTGATGACCAATGGTCTTGGAGCCACTGCCGGTACATTGGCAGCCGGCTTTGTAGTGAATCATTTTGTCTACAGTCATGAAAACCCGATGGAACAGATTACCGGCTGGAAGATTTCATGGTACTGTTTCGCCGGTTTCGCACTGGTAGTAGCCATTGCATTCTGGTTAATATTTAAAGAAGATAATAAGAAAAAGGTATCGAACAATAAACCGGAAGATTATTATCAGGAAGGGGATCCTGGAGGTATGGTAGTGGAAAACGGTGAAGTTTGAGTCGTTAAAAATGATACAGTTCTATGCACCCGACATTGAAAAAGAATTATGCTTGCCGGAAGGTGAGTCGGGGCATTGTTGTAGGGTTTTGAGAAAAAAAGAGGGCGACGAAATAATAGTTACCGACGGTAAAGGACATAGATTTATCTGCGAAATCATAAAAGACAATCCTAAACGCACCGAACTTAAAATCAAGGGAAAGGAAACATTTAAATTAGAACGGAATTATTCTTTGACCCTTGCAGTGGCACCTACAAAAAATGCTGACCGAATGGAATGGCTCGCTGAAAAGGCCGTAGAAATCGGAATAGATAGAATTGTTTTGATTCGTTGTGAAAGAAGTGAGAGAAAAGTTCTGAGACCGGAAAGACTCTTAAAGGTAATGATATCGGCAATGAAGCAAAGTCTCTCTACCTTCTTACCTTTAATCAGTGAGGATAAGCCTTTCAAAGATTTCATAAACGAGGATTTCGGAATGGCTCAAAAATTTTTAGGGTATTGTTCAGATCTTTATCCAAGAAAATCTTTTGTGAAGGAATGTAGCCCGGGGAGAGAAGTAGTGGTAATGATAGGTCCGGAAGGAGACTTCACGGAGAAAGAGGTGGAAAAGGCTGTGGAAAAAGGATTTATGCCTGTGACCTTCGGAGATAAAAGACTTCGTACAGAAACAGCCGGGATCTTTGCGGTAGCGGCAGTTGATGTCATAAACCAACTTCAGAACACTTGATTCAGATAAGGTGTATAATAAGGTAAAATTAATGCCCGGTGTGTTCCGGGCATTTTTATTTGGGATTTATAATTATTGTAAATTAAAGGTTGAAATAATAAGTTCCGGAAGGCAACATAACGTAATAATTGTAATTGAAGCCGTTGAAATAATAAGAAGTGGATTGAGCAGCAGTGTCTACTCCTATATTCCATGTCTGTGTCAACGGACTCCAGGCATTTAACACAGTCACATCGTAAAATGCACCGTTGTATGAATAAGCCACGACCAATGGAATCTGCACAAGCACACTTTCCGTGTCATATCCGGTAGCCATTACATTGACTGTGCCTTGATTCATCCAGTCGGCTGTTGGTGGTGTGGCTAAGTACCCGGGGTTTGCCCAGCCGGATGGAGCCGGGGGAGCCGGCGGGGGAGGACTCTGCATGCCCGGTTGAGAAGGCCCCGGAGGCGGCAAAGGTGCACCCTGTTGTATTGTTGGCCCGGGAGGGGGCATAGCACCGGGAGGAGGGGGTACAGGTTGAGCGATAACAGAAGCTGTTCCCAGAATAAGAGTGAGTAAGAACCAGCTCCACTTCTTGTGGTTATATAAAAATCCTAAGTTTTTCATTCCGTGCCTTTTTCTTGTTAACACTGTTCATTGCCTTTTAGTTTGCTTCATATCATTCAAATTCTATAGGACTGGTATTTATCGTTGCCCTAATATTTGTGAGAAAGAATTTTAAATGGGAAAGAATTTTTAATAAAATGAGTTAGTTGAAACTTCAAAAAATTACGGAAAAAATTCACTAATTTTGCATTGGTAAAAAAGGTCAATGAGAAGATACGAAACATTTAATCCCGCAATTCCGGAAGAAGCGGAAAAACCTATAAGTGAGGGCTTGCCTCCTTTTGAACAGGTCCAGGAAAAGAAGGACTTGCCCTCTTATACTAAAACGATATCAAAGAATAAGAAAAGCGCCGGTAGTAAACGTAAGGTAAAGGAAAAGGAAAAGAAAAGCGATAGTTCTACTTCGGCCAATAAAGTAGTAGGTTTTTTCACAAGCCGTACTTTCAAATGGATTATCGGTCTTTTTCTTGCTCTGTTTGCAGTCTATCTCGGCATAGCATTCATATCTTATTTTGCAAGCAATGTAAAGGACCAATCAGAAATCAATAATACACCTATCGGATATGCCGGAGCGGTAGCCAATGCTGCGGGGGAGGGTGGTGCCCGGTTATCGGAATTCCTAATCAATGAATTTTTTGGTTTAGGCTCTTTTGTCGTAATAATATGGCTACTGGCAGTGGGACTTAGAATCCTATCAGGACGCCCGAAATTCAAAATGGTGAATTTTACGATTAAATGTCTGGTAGCCCTTATTACAGTTTCGCTAATAGTTGGTCTTCTTACTATAGGTCTTCAAAGTCCTGTGAACTGGGGCGGTTATCACGGACGTTATGTTAATGAATTCATTGTCCATTTTGTAGGTTGGTCGGGTGCTGTGATTCTTTGCATCTTTATGCTTAGTTGTTTCGTGTTGATATGTATGCGCGATGTGATTAAGTGGATAATGAAACACAAGGCCAACTATGATGAAAAGCGCCGTATCAGGAGACAACAGTTAGAAGAACAGAGAGCCCGTGAAGCAGAGTTGGAGGCAATGCGAAAGGCTGAAGACCATGGGGAAGTGAGCTCAGAAGATAAAGAGGAAGAAGATGAGAATAAGACTGATAAACCATTCGAAATGATTTTTGGAGAGTCTGATGGTTTATATACTCAGATTCCTGACCTTGATGAAACCGAATTTACTTATAATCTGGAGGAAAAGAGTGAACTAAAGGATAGTAAGGATTCAGAAGAAATGTCTGAAGTTCCTGAATCCGATAAAAATGAAGATCAGGAAAAAGGAGACTCGGGAAATGCTTCTGAAATAGCAGAAATACCTCAGGAACATCAAAGATTCCTGCCTCCTATGCCACAAGAGGAACAAATTAATCCCGAAGAGAAAGATAGTAAGGGGGAAGAGGAAATTTCAAAATCTACGGAAGAATACCTACTTCCTGATTATTCACATTCAACCATTACTTCTGATAAGATTGAAGACCAAAAAGATGAAGAGGCGAAAGAAGACAATCTTCAGATGGTGGTGAACGTCAATAATATTTCAGAAGTTAAAGGAAAATCTAACGGAATAGGTATAGAAGGGCATCGTAATTTCCCGTATAATTTTCCCTCTTTTGAACTTTTGGCACCCGGAGCCGGTCAAATAACTGTAGACCCGGAGGAACAATTGGCCAATAAGGAGAGAATCAAGAGAACACTGCTTGATTTCGAGATACCGATTGTGAGCATAGAGGCTACTGTGGGACCTACGGTAACACTTTATGAGATTGTACCCGACAAGGGTATCCGTGTTCAAAAGATCCGCTCTTTGGTCGACGATATCGCCTTGAGCCTCGCAGCCGAGGGTATAAGGATTATTGCTCCCATTCCCGGCAAAGGCACAGTAGGTATAGAAGTGGCTAATAAAGACAAACATACCGTATCAATGCGCACCGTATTGAAATCACCGGCTTTCCAGCAGACGAAATATAAGCTTCCCATAGCTATGGGTTCTACTATTTCTAATGAGGTCTTTATTGCTGACCTGGCTAAGATGCCACACCTATTGGTAGCAGGAGCCACCGGTCAAGGAAAATCTGTGGGTCTAAACACCATCATCACCTCTCTGCTCTATAGCAAACGACCGGATGAACTAAAGTTTGTGATGATTGATCCAAAGATGGTAGAATTTAGTCCATACGCAAAGATAGAGGGACATTACCTTGCGAAACTGCCTGATGCTGAACAGGCTGTAATCACCAATATGGATAAGGTGGTGGAAACTTTAAATTCTCTTTGTATTGAAATGGACAATAGATACATGCATCTGAAGGATGCAGTGTGTAAGAATATTGTAGAATACAATGAGAAAATTAAAGATCACAAACTGAATCCTGCAGAGGGACATAAGTTCCTGCCATACATAGTGGTGATTGTAGATGAGTATGGCGACCTGATTATGACAGCCGGCAAGGATGTGGAAACCCCGATAGCGCGTTTGGCTCAGAAAGCAAGAGCTGTGGGAATGCATGTAATAATTGCCACGCAAAGACCTTCGGCTAATGTCATCACCGGTATCATAAAGGCTAATTTCCCTGCCCGTATGGCTTTTAAAGTAACAAGTGGCATCGACAGTAAGACTATTCTTGACACTACCGGAGCACAACAACTCATCGGACGCGGAGATATGTTGGTGAGTAACAACGGACCTTTAGTCAGAGTACAATGTGCTTTCATAGACACACCGGAAGTAGAGGAGATTACCGAATATATATCCCGTCAACCTTATCAACAGGGAGCATACCTATTGCCCGAACCTCCAAATGGGAAAGGTGAAGATGCCGACGGCATGGGACCGGGGATTTCCCCCTCTGACAGAGATCCTCTTTTTGAAGAGGTGGCAAGATTAGTGGTGCAAACCAACAATGCCTCCACATCATCTATTCAACGACGTTATCGAATAGGCTACAACAGGGCCGGCAGTATTATGGATCAATTGGAAAATGCAGGTATTGTAGGTCCGGCTCAAGGTGGAAAACCCAGGTCGGTTCTTATGGATGCCCATGAATTAGAAATGTTGCTTGAAAATTTATAGTACACCTCTAATTACTCATTTACACAGATAATTATGAAAAGATTACTATCAATAATTTTCGCTTTAGCCGGAATTTTATCTTTGCATGCTCAGGGCAGCTTAAGTCCGGCGCAGATATTGGCAAAGGCAGTTTCCAATATTTCCAATTCCAGAGGAGTTGAGGCAACATTTTCTGTGTATAATTCCGGATATTCCGGTAAAGGAGTAATAAAGACTCAGGGAAACAAATATAAGGTGACTTTACCTGATGTAGAGGTCTGGTACAACGGAAAGGATATGTTCACCTACAATAAAAGAGCGGCAGAAACCACATTAGTTACTCCCACTCCCGAAGAGATTGCAGAAACAAATCCTTTGGTATATGTAGCAAATGCCCGGAAAAATTATAATGTGTCTTTCTCCACTGTGAAGAAGCAGGGTAAATATGTTTTGGAACTCACACCCAAGGTAAAAGGAGAAGAGGTAAAGAGAGTGACATTAACATTGAATAACTCTACATTTTCTCCGGAAAAAATAGTGGTTGAACCAAAGAGAGGAAACCCTATTACAATGGAAATTTCTTCATTTAAGACAGGAACTAATAGCTCAGTTTCTGAATTTGAATACCCAAAATCAAAATATCCTAATGTGGAAATCGTTGATTTAAGGTAAAAACAATGTTTTGATTGTTATATTAATAGAATTAAAAGTAAATTAGTAACGATATTATCAATCAAGACAAAATTATGAGTTCTTTAAAAACAAAAGTTTTAATTATAGGTTCAGGCCCCGCAGGATATACTGCAGCCTTATATTCTTCACGTGCCAATCTTAATCCCTTGATTTATGAAGGGGAACAACCCGGGGGACAACTTACCCAGACCACAGAAATAGAAAATTTCCCGGGCTATCCTGAAGGAGTGCAGGGAACGGAAATGATGCAACATTTTCGCGACCAGGCAGTGAGATTTGGTGCTGAAATAAAATCAAGAACCATCACAAAAGTTGATTTTTCCCGCCGTCCGTTTGTCTGTGTAGATGAAAAAGGAGAAGTAGTGGAGGCTGAAACAGTAATCATCTCCACAGGTGCTTCTGCAAAATATCTTGGACTACCGGATGAAGAAAAATACAGGGGTCTTGGAGTAAGTGCCTGCGCTACATGCGACGGCTTTTTCTATCGCAATAGAAATGTAGCCGTGGTAGGAGGTGGCGACACGGCTTGTGAAGAAGCTTTATACCTTGCGGGAATTGCACATAAAGTATACCTGATTGTGCGCAGGGATGTACTGAGAGCCTCAAAGGTGATGCAGGAAAGAGTGAGGGAGAATCCCAAAATAGAGATACTTTTCAATTGTAACACAGAGAGTCTCTTTGGAAAGGATCTTTTGGAAGGTGCACGTATCATTCGTCACCGCGGCACACCCAAAGAGGAGCGTTTTGATATTGATATAGAAGGATTTTTCCTGGCAATAGGTCATCACCCCAACACAGAAATATTCAAAGAATACATTGAGTGTGACTCCGAAGGATATATAAAGGTGAAAGGCAATACAAGCCATACCAATGTTGAGGGAGTTTTTGCAGCAGGAGACTGTGCAGACCCACGGTATAGGCAAGCAGTAGTGGCAGCCGGATCAGGCTGTAAAGCTGCAATGGATGCTGAGAAATTCCTTATGTTAGAAGAATAATGGCAGAATCTGATTCATATAGTGCTGAAAAGGCTAAGGCACTTGATGTAAGGTATCTTCGCATGGCCAGGATATGGAGTGAGAATTCTTATTGTCAGCGGCGTAAGGTAGGAGCACTCTTAGTGAAAGACAAAATGATTATTTCCGACGGTTATAACGGTACACCGTCGGGTTTTCCTAATGTGTGCGAAGATGAGAATAATTGCACTTTTCCCTATGTGCTCCATGCTGAGGCCAATGCGATAACAAAAGTGGCGAAAAGCAATAATTCCAGCGAAGGCAGTACTTTATATGTAACCGATAGCCCTTGCATCGAGTGTGCAAAACTTATAATACAGGCCGGTATCAAAAGAGTAGTCTATTCCAAACTTTACAGGGTAACGGATGGAATAGAACTTATGAAAACGGCCGGTATCCAGACAGAATATTTACCCCTAACGGATGAAGAATAAAAAAAATCCTGCAATGATATTACTCCCGCTCCTCGTAGCATTAGGAGTGGGAGGCGGTATCTTTATCGGTCGTTATATCACTACTAAATCTCTCACGGCAAAAGAGGAGAAACTTAGAATGGTATTGCGGTTGATCCAAAATGATTATGTAGACCAATTGGATATGGACTCTCTTATAGAGGCTAATTTCCCGGATCTTTTGTCATCGCTCGATCCCCATTCGGCCTATATTCCGGCTGAGGAACTACAGGCAGTAAATGATGATCTTTCGGGTTCCTTTAGCGGAGTGGGAGTATCATTTCAGATACTAAACGATACAGTGCAGGTAATAGAAGTGATACCTGGAGGTCCTGCAGAGAAAGTAGGAATTCAGCCTGGCGACAGAATTATTAAGGCAGATACGGTTTCTCTTACAGGAAAGGATATCTCGTCTCAGGATGTTTTTAAGACCCTGAGGGGGGAGAAAGGTTCTACAGTGGTTCTCACTATTAGAAGGTATGGTCAGAAGAAAGATGCTGTATATGACGTAATACGGGGTGACATTCCTGTAAATTCCATAGATGTAAGTTATATGCTGGCTGAAGATGTAGGTTACGTAAAAGTAACCAAATTTTCACGCAACACCTATATGGAATTTTACAATGCCCTTAACCAGTTGCGTCAGGAGGGGGCTACTTCTTTTGTGATAGACTTAAGAGGTAATTCCGGAGGTTTTATGGATCAGGCTATATTCATGGCAAATGAATTTTTGCCGGCCGGCCGGCTTATAGTGTTTACACGTGGCCGGAAACTTGAGAATGAATATATGGCTATGAGCGATGGAAGGGGAATGTTTCAAGATTACCCCATAGTGGTGCTCACTAATGAATCATCCGCTTCCGCTTCCGAAATATTTGCCGGAGCAATCCAAGATAATGACCGTGGACTTATAATCGGCCGACGAACCTTTGGTAAAGGACTCGTTCAGAATCAGACAGAACTACCTGATAGTTCGGCAGTGCGTCTAACTGTGGCCAGGTATTATACACCTTCCGGACGCTCGATTCAGAAAGAGTTCCACAGAGGGGAAATGGATAAATATGAAATGGATATCCTGGATAGATATTCTCATGGAGAATTTTATCACGCCGACAGCATAAAATTAGATAAAGACAAAATTTTCTACACGGTCAACGGCCGTGAAGTTTATGGAGGCGGGGGCATAATGCCGGATTTGTTTATACCGGAAGATACCACCGGCTATACATCTTATTATATGGCTGTGGCAAATCAGGGTTTGATCCAGAAATATGCGTATTCGATTGCAGATCCTTACCGTGAACAACTGGGATCTGACAGAACTATTGAAAACCTAAATAGAATACTTCCGTCTGACCAGACCTTACTGGAGAATTTTGTGGCCTATGCAGTCACAAAAGGAGTACCGGCCAGATGGTATTACATAAATAAATCGCGCAATCTTATTCTGACTCAATTAAAAGCAATGATTGCCCGCGATGTACTCGGTTATCCCTCCTTTATCGAATTTCTAAATGAAAACGATAATGCGGTGAACAGTGCGTTAAAACAAATCCGGGAGGGTAATTCCCCGGTTAACATTGAAAAAACTGTACCATGAAAGAAAGATTCTCAGAAAAAAATGAAATGAGATACAAAATGAAAAGCCTAAGGGTAGTGATTCCCGAGGCAGAAAGAAGAACAGCGGCTGAAGAAGTGTTTCGTCGGCTGGAAAAAACTGCCGCCTTCCTGATGGCTGATCGTATAATGATGTATCATTCTTTACCGGATGAACTTTACACCCATGATTTTCTTAAGAAATGGAGTGGGAAGAAAAGGTTTTACTTGCCCAGAGTTAATGGAGTAGACCTTGAGGTACTTCCGTACGAAGAAAGCAGACTGGAACTTGGATCCTTCCATATTGAAGAACCAACCGGAAGGGATGTCACCGATCCGGCTGAAATTGAATTAGTGGTAGTGCCGGCAGTAGCCTATGATAAAAAGGGACGCCGGCTTGGAAGAGGAAAAGGTTTTTACGACCGTTTTCTCAGACACACCAGGGCTACGAAGGTAGGCGTAGGATATGAGTTCCAGCTCCTGGATGAATTGCCAACAGAGCCACATGATATTTCAATGGATATTATTGTGACTCAGAAAACTACACTGATCATTTCCAACCGATGAAAAGATTCAGATCAGAGCCTTATAAGCCTTTGATTGAATGGAAATTGAGTAATATTTAAATTAACCAAAACATTATAAAATGAAACGCTTTTTTATATCCTTAGGTATAGGGCTCGCCTTGTGTGCAGGGATGAACGCCCAGATGCCCGGCATGCAACAGTTGCCGTTAAACCCGAAGGTGAAATCAGGAGTTTTGCCTAACGGTTTGAGTTACTATATCATGCATAATGAAGAACCCAAAGAAAGAGCCAACTTCTACATTGCTCAAAAGGTTGGTTCTACTCTTGAAGAATCTGATCAGCTGGGTCTTGCTCATTTCCTGGAGCACATGGCTTTCAATGGTACCACGAACTTTCCCGGTAAGAACATGTTAAATTACTTACAGAGCAAGGGTATACGTTTTGGTGCTGATATCAACGCTTACACTGCTTTTGATGAAACTGTGTATAACATTGACAATGTGCCTACTACTGATAAGAATCTGATGGACAGCGTACTGCTGGTACTTCATGATTGGAGTGGCGATATCCTTCTCGAGGAGTCGGAAATCGATGCTGAAAGAGGTGTGATACAAGAGGAATGGAGAATGAGGAATAATGCTCAGATCCGTATGTATACTGACATCCTTCCTAAAATTTATTCAGAATATCAGTATCAGCAGATGCCAATCGGAAAGATGGATGTGGTAATGAATTTCAAACCGGAGGTGCTCCGTGCTTATTACAAGAAATGGTATCGTCCTGACCAGCAAGGTATCGTAATCGTAGGTGATTTCGATGCTGATGAAATGGAAAAGAAAGTGGTGGAAATTTTCTCTTCCATCCCTATGCCGGAAAATGCTGCACCGAGACTTTATCCGGAGGTAAGCGACAATGAAAAGCCGATCTATGTAACCTACACAGATCCGGAACTCACCAATTTGCTCACCATCATATCATTTAAGAGCGACAAGATGCCGATGGAATTCAGGAATACCTTGCCCGGATATATGCAGACAAGTATCCTTGAACCATTGATAAGCCAGATGATAAATAACCGTCTGGATGAATTCGGACAAGATCCCTCATGCCGATATGTATATGCCGGAGTAGGTTTCGGAGATTTCTGGGTTTCTAAGACTAAGGCTTCGTTTGATGTTCAGGTAGTAGCAAAGAATAATTCACAGGAAGCAGTAGAAGATGCTATGGCAGTAGTAGCACGTGCATGTAAAACCGGTTTCAATGACACCGAATTTGATAGAGCAAAAGATGAGTTGCTGGCAAATATCGAGAAAGCTTACAACGAAAAAGATAAAACAAGCAACGGTGCATTCGGTAAGGAGCTTTGCCGTTTCTTTATAGATAGTGAACCGGCACCGGGTATCGATACTGAATATCAATTATGGCAGATGGTTTTACCCCAGTTACCATTGCAGGAAATCAACCAGGCTGTGACTCAACTTCTCACAGATCAGAATATAGTAGTGGTTTCATCTGCACCTCAGGCTGAAGGTTTTGAAATAGTTTCGGAAGATGCTATGCTTTCCACACTTAACAATGCCATTCACGCAGAATATGAAGCTCTGACAGAAGAAAAAATAACCGATCCCCTTATCGAACAGATATTGCCGGCCGGTAAGATTAATTCTATTGAGGAAGATGCCAAACTTAAAGCAAGCGTTCTTACACTGTCAAATGGAGTGAAAGTACTGCTTAAGCCAACTGATTTTGCAGGCGACGAAATTCTTTTCACAGCATATCGTAATGGTGGAAAGAGAGTATATGATAAATCTCAAGCCAACAACGTACTATTGATGGAAGATGTTTTCGAAACGGCGAAATGGGGAAATTTTGATAATAAGACCTTGAAGAAATATCTGGCAGGAAAAAATGTAGCCCTTAGTTTCTCAGTAAATACTTATGCTGATATTCTCAAAGGCAATTCCTCTGTGAAAGATCTTCCTTCATTATTCGAATTAATCTATACCTCATTTACCAATCTGAATCCTGATCAGGAGACATATGAGATTAATATCGCAAGATACAGGCCGATGCTTGAGAATGCCGACAAGGACCCACAGAAAATATTCTCTAAAAAACTTACCTCCACTCTGTACAACGGCAATCCTCTCATGCAGGCAGTAAGTTTAGAGGCAGTAGATAACATGGTATATCCTGAGACCTTCCAACTTGTGAAAAACGCACTTGGCAATCCGGCTGACTATACCTTTATCTTTGTGGGTAATATATCTATGGATGTGATAGAACCATTGATTGAACAATATATCGCTTCATTGCCGACTTCTCCGGCTTCTGCTCCGGTAATTGTCACTGAAATCACTTCTCCGAAAGGACAGGTAGTGAATGAATATCAACAACCAATGCAATCTCCCAATTCCATCGTTTTTGATATTTATTCACAAGACAATCTTTCCTATACTGTAGAAAATAGTGTAATGATGGAAATGGTAGGAGATATTCTTGGAAATATTTATATCGACACTTTACGTGAAGAGGAAGGCGGTACTTATTCTCCTTCAGCGAGTGCCAATTACAACCCTAATACCGGTGACTGGACCATCAATTATATTTTCTTTACCAATGCCGACCAGCAGGGTAAACTGATCAAACGTGCAGATGACGAGTTGCTGAAACTTCTTAATGAGGGATCTGATGAGGCTAACTTCAATAAAGTGAAGGAAGCTATGATCAAGCAGTATGAGATAAATTCAAGAAAGAACAATTATTGGAACAATATGCTGCTTCTTCAATCTCGTTTCCCCGAAGTAGATATGATTAATGAGTATCTTCCGGTGGTTCAGAATATTGATTTGCAAAAACTGAACGGTTTTATGAAAAATCTTTATAATGGCGACAACCGTATTCAGGTAATAATGGAAGGAGTACCGACAGAATAAACCCTTTACTGAAAATTTATTATGGAGAATCCCTATGGTGAAAACTGTAGGGATTTTCCTTTAAGTCAGAATATTATACAACTTTTTATTTAAGCCGTATGTTATAAATTTATAAAACTTTTAAAACAAAATTATGGAATTACAGGATATCAAATCTCCTGCCGATATCAAAGGGCTGAATTATCAGGAGTTAGGAGAAATTGCTTCACAGATGCGGGAGGCTATTCTTAATCGTACGTCACAGATTGGAGGCCATGTCGGACCTCCGTTGGGTGCTGTGGAAACTATCATTGCGATGCATTACGTGTTTGATGCTCCAAAAGATAAACTTGTATATGATGTATCTCATCAGGCATTTGCTCATAAAATGATTACCGGTAGGGTAGACGGATATCTTTACCGAGAAGATTTCCCTAAAGTGAGTGAGTATACCGAACCGCGCGAGAGTCCTGAATATGATCTCTTCTATGCCGGTCATACTTCACCTGCCGTAAGTCTTTGTGTAGGTCTTGCAAAAGCAAGAGAACTGAAAGGAGATAAGTATAATGTGGTAGCATTGGTTGGAGATGGTGCCCTTAGTGGTGGGCAGGCCTTCGAAGGATTAGATGCAGGGGGGGCTCTGAATGCTAATTTTATATGCATAGTAAATGATAATCAGATGGCCATCGCAGAAAATCATGGAGGTATTTACAAGCACCTTCAGCATCTGCGCGAAACCAATGGTACTGCATCTGATAATATCTTCAAAGCCTTTAACTGGGACTATGTGTATGTGGCTGAAGGCAATAACGTGCAGAAACTAATCGAGACCCTTCGAAGTGTAAAAGACACAGATAAACCTGTGGTAGTGCATGTGAACACTCAAAAAGGAGAGGGATATCGGCCTGCTGAGGAATATAGAGAGACCTTCCATTTCAGAAAACCATTTGATATTGCCACCGGAGATCTCCTTATCACTCCTCAAGGAGAGAATGCAACTTCAGTATTAAAGAATTTCATAAACAGAAGCGTAAAAAAATATCCCACCTTCCTTGCCATTTCTTCGGCTACTCCGGATGACTTTGGTCTCTCACAGAAAGAGAGGGAAATGTTGGGCAAACATTATATAGATGTAGGCATAGCAGAACAGACTGCAGTATCTGTCATGGCAGGAGCCGCAAGAGAAGGTGCTAAAGTAGTTTATGCTGTTGTAGCCACCTTCCTCCAGAGAGCTTATGACCAGTTGGTAGAAGACTGGGCCATGGATCCGTCACCGGCCCTTATGGTTGTGGCAGATAGCGGTATAAGGGGTATAAATGACCAGACACACCTTGGTTTCTGGGACATACCTATGATAACGTCAATCCCTGATATTATCTACCTTGCACCGGCCAATCTGGAAGAATTTGATGCCATGCTTGAATGGGGTCTTGCACAAAACCAATATAAGGTAGCTGTAAGAGAACCATCATATTCAGTAGAACACGCCGATTACGAAGTTGACAAAGACTATTCCGATATTAATAAATTCAAGGTTTTAAAAGAGGGTAAAGATGTGGCTCTTATCGGAGCAGGCGACTTCCTGGTAAAAGCACGTAATGTGGCTGATCTCTTGAAAGCACAAGGTATAGATGCTACAATAATCAATCCTCGGTTTGTTTCAGGAGTAGAAAAAGATTTGCTTTTGAATCTTGTGAAAGATCATAAGGTTATTGCCACTATCGAAGATGGATCCTTAGAAGGAGGATTCGGACAAAGGGTGGCATCTTCACTTGGTGCCGAAGAAGTGAAGGTTCTTAACTTCGGTCTGGAAAAGAAATTTGTAGACCGTTATCACAGCAAAGAATTAGAAGAAACTTACGGTTTGCTTCCTGAACAAATCACAGCCTCCATATTAGAAGCATTGAAGTAGATTTTTTCTCATCTTCTTGATAATATGAAAGATTCTATTTACCTTTGCACCACTTAAAGTAAGCAAAATGATTCAATTTTACTCATATTCCTTTTTCTTTTATTACGGTTTCTTAAGAAACGGGAATGATGAGTAATGGTGCAAAATGAATAAATGAATACAAATCAAATCCCGTGTTTCAATCAAGAATACGGGATTTATTTTTTGAAAAGGAATGGCTGACCAACGACAACTCAAAGTAACAATTCAAGGAGTGGCTGGATGTTTCCACGATGCTGCTGCACGAGAATATTTCCCAGACCGGGAAATTGAAACAGTACCTTTCAATACTTTCCCCGATATGTTCGAGGCTTTAGACTGTGATGCTTCTCTTGTAGGCATAGTGGCAATAGAAAATACTATCGCAGGCAGTTTGTTGCAGAATCATGAGCTACTCCGTCAGCATAATCTAAGAATCATTGGTGAACATAAAAAGAGAATTTCACATGTACTCGCTGCACTGGAAGGGCAGTCAATCGATTCCCTTACAGAAGTGAATTCACATCCGATGGCCCTTATGCAATGTGAGCAATTTCTGCGTCGCCATAAGAATCTTAAGATGATTGAAAGTTTCGATACAGCCGGCAGTGCAAAAGAAATAGCAGAAAAACAGCTCAGAGGTCACGCAGCCGTTTGCGGAGAATATGCCGCAAACCTTTACGGCCTGAATATTCTTGAAAAGGGTATCGAAACCAATAAAAGAAACTTCACCCGTTTTCTTATTGTCACCAATTCTCTGCTTGCCTCGGAAATAGGTCCACAGGAAGGAGAGATAAATAAATCATCTATAGTATTCACTCTGCCTCACACCGGAGGCGCACTTTCCAAAGTGCTGACTATTCTCTCATTTTATGATATCAACCTGTCTAAAATACAATCCGTGCCGATTATTGGCCGTGAATGGGAATACAGATTTTATGCCGACCTTACTTTCTCCAGTATTGTAAGATATCATCAGGCCATTGATGCTGTAAGACCACTCGCTAATGAATTGGTGATATTAGGTGAATACAAAGAATTTGTTACTGCTAATGCCTCTTAGTATGAAGATCATTGAACCGGCCAATCGCGTTAGCGATATAAAAGAATATTATTTTTCCCGAAAGCTTAGAGAATTGGCACGTCTTAATGCCGAAGGCGCCGACATTATTTCTTTAGGAATTGGTGGGCCAGACAAAGCACCTGACCCTAAGGTGATAGAAACCCTTCAGTTTGAAGCTTCTAAGCCGCAAAACCATTCTTACCAATCCTATAATGGCTTGCCTGAGTTGAGAAAGGCGTTTGCTTTATGGTATAAAGAAAAATATGGTGTCACCCTGAATCCGGATTCTGAAATCTTACCACTCATTGGTTCTAAGGAAGGGATACTGCATATTTCTCTTACGTTCCTTAACCCAGGCGACGGTGTCTTGGTGCCGGATCCGGGATATCCCACTTATACCGGTGTCAGCAAACTCGTGGGAGCTGAAATCTTCACCTATGATTTAAAGGAGGAAAACGGTTGGCTGCCTGATTTTGAAGCTCTTGAAAAGTATCCCTTGGAAAAGATAAAACTTATGTGGGTGAATTATCCTCATATGCCCACAGGTAAGAAGGCTGATTTGGATACATTTAAAAAACTTGTGGATTTTGCAAAGAAACATGGTATTGTTCTTGCCCATGATAACCCCTATAGCTTTATCCTTAATAAAGAGCCTCTCAGTATCTTACAAATTCCGGGTGCAATAGATGTCACTGTGGAAATGAACTCTCTGAGCAAAAGCCATAATATGGCAGGATGGAGAGTAGCTATGGCTGCATCTAATCCCACTTTCATTTCATGGATTCTAAAGGTTAAAAGCAACATTGATTCCGGACAGTTTAAACCTGTAATGCTCGCCGCTGCTGAAGCACTCCATCTGGGTGAAGACTGGTATGACCAACTCTATGACACCTATGAAGAGAGAAGGAAAATAGCGGAAGACATCATGAATGAATTGGAATGTTATTTCGATCCGGAGCAACGTGGCCTGTTCCTTTGGGGAAGAATTCCCGACAATGCGCCATCAGGAGAATGGCTGGCCGATGAACTCTTTTATAAAGCAAAAGTATTTCTGACACCGGGATTTATTTTTGGAAAGAACGGTGACAGATATATCAGGATATCACTTTGTGCAACTCCCGATAAACTTACCGAAGCCCTCAACAGAATTAAAAATTATAAACAACAATAAAATGAAAGATTTAAAACCACTTTTCCCCGACCTTCCCAACGTTCGTCCTATCGTAATTGCGGGTCCTTGTAGTGTAGAATCGGAAGATCAGGTTATGACTACAGCACGTCAGCTTGCAGCCGACGGTATAAAAATTTTCAGGGGTGGTATATGGAAACCACGTACCTCTCCCGGTGGTTTCGAAGGAATAGGAGAAATAGGACTCCCATGGCTGAAAAGAGTAAAGGAAGAGACCGGTATGCTGGTTTCGACGGAAGTGGCTACACGTGCCCATGTAGAATTGGCACTCAATGCAGGAGTAGACATGGTATGGATCGGAGCCCGAACCTCTGCCAATCCTTTTGCAATGCAGGAAATAGCAGATGCTCTTAAAGATTTCGGGAAAGATATTCCCGTACTTGTAAAAAATCCGGTAAATCCTGACCTTGAATTATGGATCGGGGCAATGAAAAGGATTTATAATGCAGGTATCCACCGCTTAGGTGCAATTCATCGTGGTTTCAGTACATATGGAAAACATCTTTACCGTAACATGCCACAGTGGCACATTCCAATTGAATTGCAAAGACGTTACCCTGATTTGCCTATTTTCTGTGACCCTTCCCATATTACAGGAAAGAGGGAACTTATAGCCTCAGTATCTCAACAGGCTCTGGACATGAATTTTGCCGGACTGATCATTGAAAGTCATTGCGATCCCGATGCTGCCTGGAGTGATAAGAATCAACAGGTATCGCCGGAAGTGCTGAATGTGATTTTAAATACTCTTGTGTTACGTGATGAAACATCATCTACAGAAAATCTTACTTTGTTGCGTCAGCAAATCGACAGGATAAACGACGAACTTCTTGAACTTCTGGCCCGCCGTATGCGTGTAACTTGTGAGATCGGACAATATAAGAAAGAGCACAAGATGCCGGTAATCCAGCAGACACGTTACAACGATCTTATGGAACGTCTGGTAAAGAATGGAGAAGAACTCGGACTCACAGAAGATTTTGTGAGAAATATTCTTGTGGCTATCCATGAGGAGTCAGTGCGTCAACAACTCGAGATTGTAAACGGTAAAAACCCTTCCTGATGAAAATACTTATTTTAGGAGCCGGAAAAATGGGCTCCTTTTTTTGCGACCTCCTATCTTTTCAGCATGAAGTGGCTGTGTACGATCCGGATGCCCGGAAACTTAGATTCATGTTTAACTGCCAACGGTTTTCATCTCTGGATGAAGTAGATGAATTTAAACCTGATTTGGTAATTAATGCAGCAACGGTGAAATACACTATAGAGGCTTTCAATGCTGTGCTTCCTCATATTCCGGAGAATACCATACTGAGTGATATATCCTCTGTAAAAACCGGTCTGAAAGATTATTATGAAAAATGCGGCCATCCATATGTGTCGACGCATCCGATGTTTGGTCCTACTTTTGCTTCACTTAGTAATCTTTCCAATGAAAACGCAATCATTATTTCTGAAGGTGACCATTTGGGAAAAGTTTTTTTCAGAGATCTCTACAACCGTCTCCATCTGCATATTGAGGAATATACCTTTGCCGAGCATGACCTTACTATAGCTTATTCACTTTCCATTCCTTTTGCATCCACTCTGGTTTTTGCATCAAATATGAAGCATCAGGATGCACCCGGCACCACTTTTAAGAGGCATTTGGCAATTGCCAACGGCTTGATGAGCGAGGATGATTTCTTATTGAGTGAAATTTTGTTTAACCCTCATACCTCAGAGCAGTTACAAAATATCAGCAACAAGCTGGCGGAATTGAAAGATATAGTGGATTCGAGAGATTCAGAACAAATGAAAAAATTTTTAGATAATGCCCGTGCTAATCTAAAATAAATAGACTTATCAAAAAGAAATGCCACTTTTAAGTGGCATTTTCTATCTTTCCATGGCTATTTCTCCTGTGCTTCGCAAATAGTCTACTTCATTGATTTTTAACTGTGTCTTGGCCTCGATAAGATTGGAATAAGAAGTGTGCCATTGGGATTGAGCATCAAGAAGGTCGGTCAAGGTCATGAGGCCGGCCTCATATTGGTCTTTCATCATTTCAAGGTTGAGGCTTGCATCGCTAAAAGCTTTCCGGGCACTTTCTATCAGTGAAAATCCATCTATATAATTGTTGTAGGCCTGTCGGGCCTGAAGATCCATTAATTTCCTATTCTGTTCAAGCTCAAGTTCCGCATTTTCCACTTCTATTTTTGCTTTCTTTACTTTTTTGAATCCTTCACCCCAATGGAATATCGGCACAGAAAGAGCCAATGCTCCTACAAATCCCTTATAGCTTATAGACTGAGTATATGGATAAATCATACCATTGTCGAGCATCATATAATTTTTCATCTTAAGATTGCCGAAAGCATTCCAGCCTAACTGTAACCCCAGAGTGGGAAGAAAATCCGCTCTCACCATTGCCACGTCATGCTTCTTGGCCGTGACATTAATCATAGAAAGATGAAGTTCCGGGCGTGACTCTATTCCGGTGAACACCAGTCTGTCATTTATGTAATCAATATTTTCGGTAAGATTGATTTCAGAATTTTCCTCCACGCCGATAATACGACAAAGTGAAAGTCTGCATAATTCCTCTCCCGATTTTGCCTGCTGCCGCCTATACTGAAGTTCCGCGAGTTTGGTTTCCACTCTGGAAACGTTCAGACGAGTGGTGAGTCCAAGTTCATAAGCGGAAGTGGTGTAACTTAATATTGAATCCAGTTGCATTATATAGGCATCAATCATATCAATTTTAGCTCTCACGGCCATTAGCATCCAATAACTTTTCTCTGCATTGGCTATCACATCCATAGTGGTGGCTTCCATCTGTTGCTGTGCAGCCTTCTGCCCCAGGCCCGCAAGTTTGTTGGCTGTAACAATTTTCAGACCGGTGAAAATTGGTTGAGTAAGGCTGAATCCGGCCAGGTATACACCTTTCATCTGTAATTCCATTGCATCTCCAACCTTTGAATTTGGCGTAAGATAGAGAGCGGTGGCACTCCCGTCTATTTTAGGAAGATATGCTGTCTTAGCTATACCACGGTCAAGATTAGACTGTGTCACACGGTTTTTGGCTATCTTTATCAGTTCATCACTTTGAATTGCCATATCGCGACATTGTTGCAATGACAGGTCAATGGCTGAAGCCTGAAGAGTAGCTATGAGTGATAAAAATATTATCGAAAGGCGGATTTTCATTTTGCCACAGGTTTTACGGAAAAGAATATAGAATATATCACCGGTAAGAAAAGGAGAGTGACAGCGGTTCCTATCAACAGACCACCAATCACTGTCACTGCCAACGGACCGTACATAGGATCTCCGACCAGTGGAATCATACCTGCTACAGTGGTAAGGGATGCCAATAATACGGGTCGAACTCTTGAAACCGTGGCATGTACAATAGCCGGATAAAGTTCCATCCTTTGCTCACCGTTTAGAGCATTTATTTCGTCAACAAGCACCACTGCATTTTTTATTATCATACCCATAAGCCCCATCAATCCTAATATCGCCAGGAAAGTGAAGGGAGTGTTAGTAAGCAATAAAGCCGGTACGATACCACATAACACAAAGGGGAAACAGAGTAATATAATAGCCAGCTTCTTCCAGTTATTGAATAAAAGCAGAAGCACCACGATCAGAATCACAAGCATTACGGGGAGATTTTGGAAGACTTTTGCCATTGCCTCGTCGGCTGTCTCACTTTCACCCACAAATCTTCTTTCATATCCGGGAGGCAACTTTATTTTCTCAATCTGTGGCTTTACTGACTTAAGCAGTTTATCAGGGGTAGCCTCCGGATTATACGGATCGGGATCACATTCTGCCTGGATGCTTCTTTGTCCATTGTATCGAGTAAACAGACTTTCTTCCCATACAGTAGAGATGCTATCGATACAGTTAGCAAGAGTGGTGGTAACAAACATTTTCTTTTTGATTTCGCTAACGTCGGTTGTGCCCTGAATCAACCCTGCTAAATCGTTTTGAGATAGATTCACGTTGGCCATGCTCCACACAGGAATGGTTGACAGATCTGTGAGCCGGTTGCCTGAGTCATCTCTGATTACTACATTGATAGGAATCAGATTCTCATTTTCACTTATCACCCCAACTGTATATCCGTCTGTGGCGGCTTGCAAAGCATTTCCTACATCGCTACGGTTTACACCGGCACGAGCTGCAGATTGTGCAGAATAAGCCACCGACAGTTGACGAGTGGGAGCATTCCAGCTGTTTTGTACGGTATATGGATCCACATATGGAGATGCTCTCATAATGGATTCTGCTTCTGCACTAAGTTGTCTTAATACTTTTGTATCGGGTCCGGTAAACTCTACCTCTACCAGATGAGAGGAAGATACGGAGAAATTATATTTGCGTGCCCGAATATAAGCCTCCGGTGCTATTTCTCTAAGTTTTTGCGTGAGGTCTTTGGCAAGGCGTTGCACGGCATGGTAATCCTTGCATTGCAGTATGAACTCGGCATAATTATCTCCACCCTCCGGTATAGGCCTTACAAGACAATATCTTCCGGGTGCACCACCCATACTTACAGCCACATTTCTTACGTCTTCATCTGCCATGATCGAATCCGAAAGCTCGAACATTCTTTCCCTTACTGCTTCCGGATTGCTCTCCGGTGGATAATAACACTCCAACACAAATTGGTCATAATTGAAATCGGGGAAAAATACGTTTCTCACCAGGATCACACCTCCTCCGGCTCCGGCAAGAAGCAAAACTGCGCATGTCACAGTAAGCCATTTATGCCCGATGAGGAATTCAACTATTTTTTTTACCCATTTTTCAAAGGCATTTAGTCTGGGCTGAGATTTGACTTCCTCTGCTACATTCTTTGGTGAAAGCCATTGGTCGGCGCAAACAGGAACTTGAACTATTGCCAGAATCCAACTTACCATAAGGCTTACGCAGACTACTAAAAACAAGTCGCCGGCAAATTCTCCCACAGTGCCAGAAGTCAGGTAAATAGGTAAAAATGTTGCGGCTGCTATTACGGTGGCTCCTAAAAGGGGGAAAGCTGTCTGTTTGCCAATCCTGTAGATATAAGTAGATTTTGGTAAACCACGGCTCCGGTCTTTCATGATGCCATCCATAATCACTACTGCATTATCTACCAGCATTCCCATGGCAATAATGAACGCTCCCAGTGAGATCCTTTGCAATGTGGAATCAAGTGCAGATAGAATAGGGAAGGAGAGGGCCACTGTAAGGACTAATCCGAGACCAATTATCAATCCCGCTTTCCACCCCATTGCCAACATTAGGACAAAGATTACTATCAGCACCGACTCTATAAGATTAATCATGAAGGAAGACACAGCTTCATTCACCTGGTCCGGCTGAAAGAAAATCTTATCTACAGTGAGACCTACAGGTAAAAGTGAAAGAGTCTCATTCACTTTTGTATCTACTTTTGCTCCTACATCAGGCACTACAGCATCCGACTCCAAGGCCACCAATACGGTGAGGGCCGGCTTCCCGTTGAGATAGAAATCACTTCTTTCGGGGCTGGCAATATGTCGGGATATCTTTGCGATATCTCCCAATCTTACTTTATTTCCGTCGGGCAAGTTAATCAGGAGTGAAGATATCTCCTCTACGCTTGAAGCACCATCGGTCACATTTACTGTAATCCGGTCATCTCCACTCTGTGCTTTCCCCGCATCTATTGCATTTGTGCTGGATTGAAGAGCCTGGGCCACAAGCAAAGGGAGCATTCCGTTGTTCCTTATTTCTTCAGGTGTGAATGCTATATCTATCACCTCTCTTTGTGTACCTCCAATATTAACCCTTTTCACTCCCTTTACAGCCATGATCTCTCTTTTCAATACTTTAGCGTATTGCTCGAGTTCATTATACTCGAATCCATCTCCACTGAAGGCATAGAATATACCGTATACATCCATCATATCGTCAATGACGATTGGTGGCATCATACCGGGAGGCAGAAGCATCTCGGTGTCATTTATCTTTCTTCTCACAAGGTCGAAATGTTGTTCGATTTCTTCCATCGGAGTTTCGAAATTAAATTCCACCTGTATAATGGCCTGACCTTCTTTTATAGTACTGGAAATCTTTCTTACATCCGGCAGAGATCTCAATTGTTCCTCTATCACGGCTACCGCCTCTTTTTCTACCCGTTTAGCATCAGCACCCGGATAAAGCACGACTACAGAAGCCTGTTTCACAGTCACTGCCGGATCTTCAAGCTTTGGCATCATCATATAGGCCATTACTCCTACTGCTATTATCAGGAAGAGCACTGACCAGAATAATGTCTTTCTCTCTATGAAAAATCTTGTAAGCCTGTTCATTGCCTTTGTCTATAATCCGTAGTCTGAGATTTGGGCCACATTTACTTTTTCCCCTTCATAGAGTTGTTTCACTCCTGTCTCCACTATTTTATCATTTTCTTCAAGGCCTTTCACTTCTATGGCCTTACCTTTCTGTAAACCCTCAATTACTATAGGTTTCTTATTTATTGTAGAATCTGAAGGATTATATACCCAAACATAATTTTTCCCCTCTTGTTCAAATATGGCTCTTACCGGAATTTCCATTCCTTCATTATCTGCTACAATGGTATTCAATTTTACTCGAATATTCATACCGGGTGAAAGTGTGGCATTATATTTAGAGGGAATCAGAAGTTTCATCTGATATAGCATATTGTTGCCGGCATCGGGTGTGAAACTCTCGATTGAAAGAGGAAGCTCAGTGTCGGGTAACGCGGGGGTAATCCCTGAAGCGCCCTTGATTTTATTCCGTTGAAGATACATAGACACCGGTAAAGCCACATTGGCTGTAAGACTGGTATCATCGGTAATTTTAAAAATCGGAGTGCCGGCTCCGGTTAGTTCTCCGACTTCCATGAATTTTTCAGCCACATAACCGTTAGATGGGGAATATAGTTTAGTATATTCCAGTTTGTTGTTCATCATTTCCATCTGCAGCTTCAATTGCTCATAGCCTGCAATAAATTTCTCATAATCATTTGGAGCTATGTTCTGGCGCCTGTACATCTCATCCATTCTCTCTTTTTCATGAGTCATCTGGTCGAATTGTGTCTTAAGTTGACTTGCACCTATCTGATAGTCCTTGTCGTCGAGAACCGCAATGAGTTGACCTTTTCTCACTCTATCTCCCTCTTTCACAAGTATTTTTAAGATCTTGCCATCGGCCATGAAGGAGGCTGTGGTGCTTCTGCCTTCCTCTATCACACCGGAATACTCAGTAGATGTAGTGGTGCCGGCAGTGACCGGACTTGTAAGTATTACACTTCGTAATTTTTCTGATTCGGTAGCCTTATTAGAACAATCTACAGTGACAAAGGCCAGAAATCCGCTTAAGGTTAAAGCTGAAATGAGTTTTAGGTTCATCTTGAAAATCGTTTCGTAATGCAAATTTACTGATTTTAAGAATAATAAATAGGGGCTTCCGGAGGTTATTATTAAGGCAACCGGATAAAACTTACTTTGAACCATGCTTAACCGTACTCTTTCAGGACACTTAGCCATACTCTTTGCAACCATTTTGTGGGGAGCAATGTCTCCTATTGCTAAAGGTGTTTTAGAGGAAGGGATCATGGATGGTTACGCGCTTTCAGCGGTCAGAATAGGGGGTGGCGCCCTTCTTTTTTTGCTTGCAAGTTTTTTGCCTAAGTCTTTTACAGGCGATCAGCCGGTAGAACGAAAGGATTTGTTCTCTCTGTTTCTGGCCTCATTGATTATGATTTCAGCCAATCAAGGGCTCTTCATAATTGGAATAGGATATACCACCCCAATCGACACTTCCGTAATGTGTACCATGACTCCGGTGTTTACACTAATTCTGGCTGCTGTATTTATTGGTCAACCTTTAAGTTCAATAAAGATTTTCGGAGTACTTTTAGGCTTATCGGGAGCTCTGATGATTGCCTTCAGTGATTATCAACCGGAGATTGCAAGTAATCCGATCTTAGGAGATACTCTTTGTATCCTGGCACAAGTCTGTGCTGCGGTTTATTATGTCTTTTTCCTAAGAATCATTAATAAATATCCGCCATTTACTATTATGAAGTGGATGTTTCTTTTCTCGGCTGTCTCGTATATCCCCTGTATGTCGCCATTTTTAGGAGAAGTAGCCTGGACAAGCATAAACCTGACCTCAGCTTTGTCTTTGCTTTACATTATTATATTTCCCACATTTGTGGCTTATCTCATCATACCCTTCTCACAGAGAATACTGAAGCCCACAGTAATTTCTATGTATGCTTACCTTCAGCCTGTGGTATCGGCTTTATTGTCCACAATGATGGGTCTGGCAATATTCGGGTGGTCAAGAATTATTGGTACTCTTATGATTTTTATAGGAGTCTTTATGGTTTCTTCTTTGGGTTATTTCTCACAAAAGAAATCCTTGTCTACCTCTTCATGATATTATTTATTCAAATTCCATCAGTTCGAGAGCCCTCATCTCTTTTTCATCTATTTCAGAAATAATTTCTTGTATCCTTTGGGCTGCCTGCATTATCGCAGTATGGTCTAAAGTGCCTGATGACATCTTTTCCTCTAATTCCATTTTCTCCTTTTCAAGAACCGGCAACAAAGAATTTATTTCTTCCAGTTCCTTTCTTTCTTTGAAGCTCAGTTTTGTTTTCTTCTTGGGTTCACTTTGCGTTTTATCCTTTTCACCGGATATTTTCCCTCTATCTTGGGATTGGGAAACTTTGAAACTTTCCCGGGCCTTCTTATCCTCCCTATAATTAGAATAGTTACCCGGGAAATCCTTTATTCTTCCGTTCCCTTCAAACACGAAAATATGATCTACTATTCTATCCAGGAAAAACCTATCGTGACTAACTATTATTACACAACCTTTAAAATCTGACAAATAGTCTTCGAGAATAGAAAGTGTAAGGATGTCGAGATCATTGGTGGGTTCGTCGAGAATGAGAAAATTAGGATTTCTCATAAGCACTGTAGCCAGGTAAAGGCGCCTGCGTTCTCCTCCGCTCAGTTTGGCTATAAATTTCTGTTGGTCGTCGGGAGTAAAAAGAAAACGATTGAGAAACTGCGAAGCTGAGAGTCTTGTTTTGTCATCTATCCTCACTTCTTCGGCTATTTCCCTCACTGCATCAATCACCTTTTTATCAGGATTAAAATCCACTATTCCGTCCTGGCTGTAATAACCCCAGTTTACCGTGGAACCAATGTCGAAAACCCCTGAATCAGGGATAATTTCACCGAGTAATAACTTGAGGAAGGTAGTTTTGCCGGCGCCGTTTTCCCCTATGATTCCTAATTTTTCATGTCGAGCAAAGGTATAATTGAAATCTTCCAGAATTTTTACCGGCCCGAAAGACTTTGAAACATTCTTAGCCTCAAATATCTTGGATCCGATATATCCCCCTCCATTCCCAAGATTTAATTGGCGTTGAGATAAATTAGTTTTACTTTTTTCTTCAAGTTGATAAAAATTATCAATCCTGTATTTTGCTTTCGACCCACGAGCCTGCGGCTGGCGACGCATCCATTCAAGTTCTGTGCGAAGCAGATTCTTCACTTTTAATAATTCGGCATTTAAAGCTTCGTATCGCTGCTCCCTTTTTTCCAGATAATAATCATAATTCCCTTCATAAAAATAGAAACCCTTTCGGTCAATCTCTATAATTTTATTGCATACGTTATCTAAAAAATAGCGGTCGTGAGTCACCATCAGCAGTGTCACATTGGATTTTGAGAGATAGTTTTCCAACCATTCCACCATTTCAATATCCAGATGATTAGTCGGTTCATCTAAGATTAGAAGGTCGGGTTGAGAAACCAGAGTTTTTGCTAACGCCACACGTTTCAACTGTCCACCCGACAAAACTGCCATTTTCCCGGCATGGTCAGTAATTTGAAATTGTGTGAGAAATTTTATTGCCCTGTCGTGAATAGAAAAATCCTCATTATCATTTTTATGCTCACTCAACACGTATTCCAGGATACTTTCTTCAGGATTAAAATCCGGAATCTGGGAGAGATATCCTATTCTAAGATTATTTCGATACACAATCTTGCCGGAATCAAAATCCTCCTTTCCGGCTATTATGTTCAGAAAGGTAGTTTTCCCGGTACCATTAGTAGCAATGATCCCAATCTTATCTCCCTGGTATACTCCAAATGTGACTTCAGAAAACAATATTCTGTCGCCATAAGACTTTGATAGATTCTCTATTTGCAGATAACTTACCATAATTTTTTTATTTGATTATCTTCATAAATACCCCCATTAATAAGTTGTCCTCTAACGTAGGGGCGCACGGCTCGTGTGTCCGAAATAAAAGAGGTATAATTCTTTGATTATCAGAGGACGCAATGACCTTGCGTCCCTACATATGTCGTTTGGGATATTATTCAGGTTAATCATTTTTTTAAGAGAAGAATAGGGTGAAAGATAATAAGAAAGTAAGATTTCTGCGAAGATAAAGAAAACATTTTCAAAATAATGGGTAAGCGATAAATTTAATGTTTACCCTATAAATTTTCAGTGTCCACTTTTGAAAGCTCGTACAATGATCTGTCCATTTTATTGGAAAAGTGTAATTTTTGATTGCTATTTTTGTTGGAAAAGTGTAATTTTAATGGTTAAAAAGTGATAGAAAAGTGTAAAACAAAAGTGTAATACCATGTTATTCAGAAAGATAGAAAAAGATATTCGCCAATATTTAGAAGAGCAAAGCAATAAGATACTCTTGATAGAAGGGGCCCGACAAATAGGTAAATCCTATATTATAAGATATGTAGGAAAAAATATGTTTCCTAATTTTGTTGAAATAAATTTAGTAGCAGATAAGCAAGGGCCAAGATATTTTGAAAATATAAAGACAACTGAAGATTTCTATCTTGTTTTAAGTTCCCTATATGGGTTTAATCTAAATAATTCTAATGACACACTAGTATTTATAGATGAAATACAAGAATATCCTCATTTGCTTACCTTGTTGAAATTTCTGTGCCAAGAAAATAAATATCGATATATAGCCAGTGGGTCATTACTTGGAGTTACATTGAAACGTACAACTTCCATCCCTATAGGATCTATTCAAATAAAAGAAATGTATCCTCTTGATTTTGAAGAATTTCTTATAGCAAACAATATAGGTATAGATACCATATCATATCTGAAAGGATGTTATGAGCAAAATACTTCTCCTAATAGCGGAGTGCATGAAAGAATTCTTTCAATTTTCAAAAGATATTTAGTCGTAGGTGGAATGCCGGATGCTGTCAATGAATTTTTAGCCACAAAGAATATCGCTAAGATACGAGAAATACAAAATGATATCCATAGATTGTATGGTGATGACGCAACAAAATATGATAAAGAAAACAAATTGAAAATCAAAAGAATTTATAATTTATTACCTTCTTTCTTAGCCCAAAAGAAAAAAAGGCTTGTTTTTAAAGATATTGAAGACGTTAAAGGTAAAAGAAGTAGGGAATATGAAGAAGAGATAGATTATCTGATTGATTCTGGAATTACTCTTAAGACAAAGGCTATATCTAACCCCAAATTTCCTCTCTTGGAATCAGAGCAAAAAAATCTTTTGAAGCTTTATCTAAATGATGTAGGAATTATTTCGGGCATTTTATATAAAACCAATATAAAACCATTGATAGATAATGAAACCAGTGTAAATCTTGGAGCCGTATACGAATGTGTGGTTGCAATGGAGTTAAAAAGTTTAGGTCATTCTCTCTTCTATTATGACAATAAGAAATATGGAGAGGTAGATTTCTTAATAGATGATTACGCATTGTTGTCGGTAGTTCCTATAGAGGTTAAATCCGGAAAAGATTACAGGATCCATTCCTCCTTATCACGTTTTGTCACCACAGAAGAATATGGAATAAAAGAGGGGGTGGTATTATCTAATTCCGGAGAGATCCATACGGATGGCAAAATTAGATATCTCCCGGTCTATATGTCAATGTTCTTAGGAAATATTGGAAAGCCTGTAGAAATTGATTGGTAAAGGGAAATATTTTTTTTAATATCCTGGTTTATTCAAAGCTGCAATCCACCAAAAAATATCTTAAGACAATGGATAAAATGAAACAAGAAGTCATTGACACCCTCCCGGAACTTTGCCTATAAATAAAAATTTCACTGCTTGAAGGTATTGACAGTTCAAAAGCAATGTGCAAATTTTGCATATATCAACAGAAATAATGGTTAATTTCGCAATATCATGGAAAACGAAATAGTGCTATATCAGCCGGATTCTTCAGTTTCTTTAGAAGTTACACTTGGCGAGGAAACTGTATGGTTGAGCCAAAGACAAATTTCAGAATTGTTTGGAACTAAACCCCAAGCCATCACTCGTCATTTAAAGAATATCTATGAGAGTGGTGAGTTGGATAAAAATTCAACTTGTTCCAAAATGGAACAAGTTCAAATTGAAGGCAACCGATCTATCCGAAGGACCATTGAAATTTACAATCTGGACGCAATTCTATCAGTAGGATATCGTGTAAATAGTAGGAATGCCTCTCTTTTCAGGGCTTGGGCTACAAAAATTTTAAGAGAATATCTTTTACGAGGCTATGCAGTAAACCAAAGATTTGAGAGAATAGAGTATCGTTTGGCAAAAACAGAAGAACAGGTAGCTTTATTGGTTAACACTTCTATGCCTCAGCCTGAAGGAATATTCAGCGAGGGTAAAATTGTTGATGCTTATTCTTGGTTGAATGAAAGAATAAAAGAAGCAAAGAAGAGAATAATCGTTATAGATCCATATGTTGATTTATCAATTCTGAAATTAATAGCTGAAAGGAATCCAGAAGTGAAAGCTATAGTTTACACCAGTCCTGAACATGGATTGATCAGCAATGATGTCAAGAAATTTAATAAGCAGTACCCTGATTCTCAAATAGAATTACATAAGAATTATACCGGCCACGACAGATTCCTGATTATTGATGATACGGTTTATCATGTAGGAGGTTCCATGAAAGATTTAGGCAACCGCCTGATGGCCTATTCCATATTACACCTTGTTACCCCTGAAGAATTGTTAGCAAAAATCAAATAATAATAGAAAAACAACGGATTCTAATAAAGAATCCGTTGTTTGATTGCCCAGGCGACGGCAAAGCCCTCGCCAATTTTTATTATTTAGGTCTTATCTATCTTTTTATACTCTTTGTTTTGACATTTTGTGTCAAACTCCTTTTTTATTAAAGTGCTTTTCCGGAGGTTAAAGGTATAATAATAAAAAAATGATTATCCCGAATAATATCCCCAACGATATACTATCTACGTTTGAGGGCAAATTATTAATGGGGGGTATTTATGAGGATAATCAATAATAAAATTTTTCAGTCGTACCTATAGATTTTAATGGATGTAGCGTCTTAGATAATGAAGACCACAGGAATCGGCGGTTTTGAGCTATAAACATTTAATTAACCAAATAAATCAATCATGAAATTAAAATCTATACTTATCTCAATGACAATCATTTCCGGTTTGACGGCAAATGCAGCAACATATTACGTATCTCCCGAAGGCAGCGGCTTTAAAGACGGTTCGGATGCTGAAAATGCTTTCGGTGTAGAAGAATTTACTGCTCAGGCGGCAGCAAATGTAAATGGAGATATCTATTACTTTGCCGGAGGTATATATACCATTCCAACAACTGTGGTTTTTAATGTAGGCACAGGTGCTTATTTATATGGAAATGAAGATGGGGGGCGTACAATCTTTTCAGGTGATTTAAATGGTAATAATAATCCAGAAAATGGAGATGCAGGAAGACTGATAAGATTCCAGGCTAATACTGTGGATGGTAATAGTGCTAATGCAATAGTAGTTAAAAACATAGACTTTACATGTGTTTTCACCAACACAGATGACTCTTCTAACAATTCAGGTGCTTTTGCTGTTGATAACAGCGGAGATGTTTTAGTAGAAAATTGTAATTTTTATAATAACTGGGCAGATGGCCAACAAGGAGGCCCTGCAGCATACCTTAATAGAAGTACTGTAAGATTTATCGGGTGTATATTTTCAAATAATAAGGCTAATTATCGTGGAGGTGCAATACGCATAAACAGCAACGCAAATACAAAGGGGTTAATCACATTTGAAAATTGTGTTATAAAGAACAATATTAATTACCATAACTTAGGTGGAGCAATTTACGCGGCAAATTTCAATTCTATAAATATTGTAAATTCCACTATTTATGGTAACAGTGCAGCCACCGGGTCAGGAGCGGCAATATATTTTAACGGATTAAATTCAGATTATCCAAGGTTATTAAGAGTTGTAAATTCTACAATAGCCGGAAATTCAGTTGGTGACAGTGTTGTTACTGACGGACAGATAGCCTCTACACAATCCGCAAATATTTATGTGGCTAATTCGATAATTCCAAGTTCGGATAATTGCCAGTCTATATACCTCACAGGAGACTCTCCAAGTGAAGACTTTATCTTGGCAAGCGGAGGATATAATTATATAGATGGAATTGCAAGTGCTACTGACTTAGAAATTGAATGGCAAGACACTGATTATTCCGGTGAAGATTGTACCTATGTAAATATCTTTGGCGATAATACGCTTAATAATAATGTTTTGCTACCACAAGAATTCTATCTTGGCGCTACAGGTGAAGAGGTAGTAAGTGCAGTCAATGACTGGAACTTACCAGCCGGCTTAGAACTGACAACAGACCAACTGGGAAACGCTCGCACGGGAGAGGTTACCATGGGTGCAGTTGCACTTACAGCAGAAGATATTGAAAATGATGACAACGGAGAAGGAGATGGAGACACAGGTGCAGTAAATAGCATTACTGCCGAAACCAAAGTTGTGACAGTATATAATCTACAAGGAATAGCAGTTAAATCCAATGTTAATATGGAAACTGTTAAGTCAATCTTCCCTTCAGGTTTGTATATCATAAATGGAAAGAAAGTTTTGATAAAATAATTTCATGAGGTTAGTTGAAAATAGGTTAGGTTAAAAATCAAGTACATGCCATCAAGGTTACGTTCTTCTTGGGGATGGTCAGAAAAGGGACCATTCCCATATCCGTTTTTAGATTAACCATCCTTGTAAGTGTTTGTTTAATAAGGAGAATTGGTTAATTTTGTAATAAATAGAAAAATTGGCTCTTCAAGAAAAGGCATTGATGGCGTCCTGACAAATGGAAAGTAATACTATCTACCGAATAACAAAGGGAGACGAAACTGCTTTCGAAACGTTTATGGATTACTATTCCACACCATTGTATCATTATGCTTTCGGCATAATAAAAAACAAGGAAACAGTGGAGGAATTGATAAGTGACGTTTTTATGGAAGTGTGGAAGCAACGTAAGACTTTACTTGAGATTGAACATATTTCAGGTTGGCTCCATACCATAACATATCGGAAAGCCATATCGGCATTGAGGCAATCTTCCTCTATACCTTATCAAGTAAACATTGAGGAAGTGGAATACTTTAATATGAGTCCGATTGAATCTCCTGATGAAGAAATGATAAAAAAAGAGGAAATTGACAGTTTGTATCAAGCCATCGAAGAATTACCTTCAAAATGTAAGCATGTGTTTTTTCTCGCCAAGATAGATAAACTTCCTTATAAAGAGATCTCCAATATTCTGAATATTTCTGTTGCCACTATAAATTACCATATAGGATTTGCAATGACTTCCCTAAAAAATAGACTTCGGAAAAAATAATTTGCAATTATCCTATAGATTTTAAAAAATACTACGACATAATTAATAGAGAGTGTTATAAGATTCCACCATGAAGAAGGAAGACAACATATCTAACCCGGATGCTGAATTAGATAACAAACAGATAGAAAGTTTGTTAGATAATGTTCGACAGCCTGCCATAGACAATAGCCGGATTAAGTCTATGGTGAAGGAAAAGATGAAATATGAAAAAGCCAGGAACAAACGTATTCGAATTATCTGGTCATCTATTTCATCTGTTGCTGCAGTGGCATTAATAGTTATAATGGCTATTGGATTCTTCAAAGAAGATAACATATCTTTAGGTTCTGCCAGCCAGACAGATCTTTTAAGTTACGGATATAAAGAAATAAATGTTCCCCATGGCAAAAGAATGGAAATTGACCTTTCTGATGGTTCCCATCTTGTTGCCAACTACAATACTAAAGTGATTTATCCGGAACAATTTACCGGGAAGGAAAGAAAAATTTTTGTAGATGGAGAAGTCTATATTGACGTCGCTAAAGATAAAGACCACCCGTTTATAGTAGAATCACCCGGATTTGAAATAAAAGTATTAGGAACCAAATTTAATATAGATAACCGCTCAGATTCCACTGCTATAGTAGTGTTAGTAGAAGGAAGCATAGACTTATCAACGGATAAAAAGCAGACCATAAGGTTAAAGCCGAATGATTTAGTTGATGTAGTCAATGGAGAAATTGCAGAATTGAGAAGGGTAGATGCTCAGGATTATATTTCCTGGGTGAGAGGGTTAAGAACTTTAGACGGTGAGACAATGCAATCTCTCTCCCATAGACTGGAAGACTATTATGGAGTGCAAATCAGTTGTGATTCCGATCTTTCGGAAACTAAAATATATGGTAAATTAGACCTGCGAGACAGTTTGAATGATGTGTTATCATCAATCAAAAATATAGTGCCAATGGAAATTAAAAGAGAAGGGAATACTATAAAATTGCAAATGGGTGAACTAAACTAATCCTAATAGTCTCTCTACTCCCGAGTTATTATTGGCTAAATAAAAAATAAACCGGCCGGAATTGCCTTAGTAATTCTGCCAGCCACTCTTATAACCTTTTTAAACCTAAACATGAAATATAAATCAATGATAATCAATAATATACTAAGGTTTAGCCTGGTCTTGATACTTTGCCTTATTGGAGGCAGTATGAGCGCAAAGACTTTCGAATTTGCACCTGACACTACCAGTGTAATAAGAAATCCGTTGCAAGGCTGGGTTATGTACTTGGGAAGAACTTGGGACGAGAATTTCTGGGAGACACAAGGATATGATAAAATTACCGTGAATGGAAGTGAAGAAAAAGTCCGTGTTTCTGACTACGCTTCTTGTGCATATATCCGTACCAGTTGGTCGTCTTTGGAACCCGAAGAAGGTAAGTATATCTGGGAAGATCCTGATTCAAGACTTATGAAATTATTAAAAAGTGTAAGTGATAGAGGTTTGAAACTTGCTTTCAGGGTTGTAATTGACGGTAGGGATCAAGGCCAGAACACACCTCAATATGTATTTGATGCAGGAGCTCAGGGTTATTATGATCCTAAGAATCCGGGCAAAAATTTATCTCCATATCCTGATGATCCAGTTTTCCAGGAAAAATATTCAAAATTTTTCAAAGCATTTGGAGAAAGATTCGATAATCCTTCAGAGGTTGAATTCATTGATGCCTATTCTTTAGGTAAATGGGGTGAATCTCATTCCATGATTTATGAAGATAATAATAACAAACTCAGTGTATTTGAATGGATGATTGATCTTGCATCCGAAAGTTTTAAAAAAGTACCGACAGTAATACATTATCATAGAATGCTCGGAGACCCTGATGACGATGGCTGGGGTAATGTTTCCAAAGATACCGACCATATGTTGAATTATGCTGTTGACAAGGGATTTATTCTGAGACATGATGCATTCGGTATGACCGGTTATTATCAAGACTGGGAGAAAGAAACTGCCGCTAACTGGAATAACATCAGGCCAATAATAATGGAAGGAGGTTGGATTACAGGAGCACATCACAGATATTGGAGGGATCCTTCAGGCAATTACAGGGAGGGACATCCGGAAGACGTGAGACTGGGAGAATTCTTAGCCTCAGAAGAAGCAAAGGTAAACATGATGGATCTTCGGATTAACGATGAAACTCGTTCATGGTTTCAAGATTCTTTCCCTCTTGTGAAAGAATTTATAAAGAGAGGCGGTTATCGGCTTTATCCATCAAGTGTGACCATAGAAGAAACAGCAACCCCAAATTCGGCAATAGATATAGTATCTGAATGGAAGAATATAGGTTGGGGTTATTGTCCCACAAACATACCTCAATGGAATCAAAAATTTAAAATTGGTTTTGCTCTTTTAGACGAGAATAACAGGCCTGTGAAAACTTTTATAGAGAAGAAAAGTGATTTGTCAAAATGGACACGGAATAATTCCGGGAAATATACTACCAAAGTAGATCTTACCGGGATTCCGAATGGAAATTATACCTGGGGAGTAGCCTTGGTTGACGTAACCGATAATAATCAGCCAGCAATAAAAATGGCAGTGGATTCTGCTGATTATGATGGAGAGTGGTTAAGAATCGGAAATCTTCAAATAAAAAATAATTAATAAACTAACTAATATCATCAATTTATGAAAAAACTCATTTCGTTCCATGGAAAACATTGGTTGAATAGAGTACTGATGATTGCCCTATGTCTTTTTGCCATAAAGATTGTAGAGGCGTCTCCAACGCCTACAATGCAAAATGACCAGTCTTCAACACAACAGAAAAAAGGAGACCAAGCGTTATCAGTGAAAGATGTGTTTAACTATATAGAACAACACAGTGATTATGCCTTCTTGTATGGAGAAGGTGTGGAGAAAAAACTTTCAAAACGAGTAAGTGTAAAAACTCAAGACAGAATTGTAGAACAAATTCTGGAAGATCTTTGTAACAGCGCAGATCTTAATTATAAAATCAACGGCAGACAGATAACCATTACAAACCGCTCTTCTAAAAAAAGTCAGAAAACCAATTCTGTGGCCGAATCTTCACCTTCTTTTGTAAAAGGAGTTGTGACAGATGAAGAAGGAGAACCCTTGATTGGAGCTACAATAAAAGTTAAAGACTCCAAAGCGGTAGCTGTAACAGATTTAGACGGAAATTTTACTATTGAGGCGAAACCGGGACAAAAACTCTTAATATCCTATATAGGTTTTAGTCCGGCTGAGGTTACAGCATCGGGTTCGCCTCTTGATGTGAAATTGTCTTCAAGTATCAGCGATCTTGATGAAGTAGTAGTAATCGGTTATGGTACGGTTAAGAAAAAAGACCTCACAGGGTCTGTATCAGCCATAAAAGGTGAAGACCTTACTTCTAAAAAGACAACCAATCTCTCCACCTCTCTACAAGGCTCGGTAGCCGGTCTGATGGTAAGGAGAGACAATAATGCCCCGGGAGCTTCAGCAAGTTCAATGCATATACGTGGTGTTACGACTATAGGAGATTCAAGTCCCCTTATTTTGGTTGATGGTGTGCCATGCGACAATATTGACTATGTAAATCCTAATGATGTAGAAAATGTAACTGTATTAAAAGATGCGGCAGCTGCTTCTATATATGGTTCTAAAGCGGCTTCAGGTGTTATACTCATTACCACTAAACGCGGAAATGAAACTAATCTTAATATTAGTTATACCGGTGAATTCGGTTGGCAAATTCCAACTTCACAACCCCAAATGGTAGGAGTAACCCGTTACCTGGAGATGCAGAATGAGTTGTTGTACAATGACAATCCTGCAGCGGGTTTCTTTCAGCTTTATACAGCAGATCAGGTGAAAAATTGGGTTAAATACAACGCCACAAATCCGGATTTATATCCTATTACAGATTGGTATGGCATGATGATGAATGCCACTGCACCCAGAATGACTCATTCAGTTCAACTCACGGGTGGTAATAAAACTGTGAAAAGCGTGGCCTCTATGACCTATGATGATGTAAAAGGTTTATATGACGGCCGTAACTATCATCGTATAATGTTTAGGAGTAACAATGACTTTAATATTCATAAATATGTAAGTGCCACTCTTGATATCAATGTGCGTAATGCAAAGAGTACTTCTACAAATTATGGTCCTTTTGACGATATGCGAAAAATGCCTGCAATTTATCCGGCAGTTTGGGAAAATGGAGGATATGCTGATGGAAAATCGGGAGCTAATCCATATGCTTTATTACGTGAAGGAGGCAATAGTGTCTCTCATAGTACCCAGATAGGAGGCAAGGCTTCATTAATAATAAAACCGATTGAGGGTTTAAGTGTGTCAGGAGTTGTTTCTCCTTTTATGAATTTTGCTAAGACCAAAGCTTTTCGTAAGGCAGTAAGTTACGTTCTTAAAGATGATCCAAACACTTTCGGTGGTTGGATGGAAGGAGGGGGCTCCTCTTGGGCAACCAATAAACTCACGGAAACAAGAAACGACAATTGGAACATAACAACCCAGGTTATTGCCAATTATACAAAACAGATTAAAAAGAATGATTTTACCGTAATGTTGGGTTATGAAAATTATGTCATGGCTTCAGAAAACCTTACGGCTGCCCGTGATCAATATGATCTTGTAAACTTTCCTTACCTAAATGTTGGTCCTGAGGATTATAAAGATAACAGTGGAAGCGGAAATCGTTATACTTCTAATTCTATTTTCGGGCGTGTTCTTTATTCATACGATGACAAGTATCTTTTTCAAGCTAATGTGAGACGCGACGGCTCTTCACGATTTGCAAAGAAATACCGCTGGGGTACCTTCCCTTCATTCTCTGCCGGCTGGGTAATTACACGTGAAAAATTCATGGAAGGTGCCATGAGTAATGAAGTCTTATCCTTTTTGAAACTCAGAGCTTCTTGGGGAAAATTAGGTAATGAGAGAATCGGAGATACTTATTTCCCATATGCTTCATTAATAACTTTCGGGAATGCATATTTTTATCAGAACGGTGAAACGGTGTCGGATAAAACAGCCGCTGTTCGTACGCTTGCAGTAGAAGACATTTCCTGGGAAACTACCACTTCAACCGACATTGGTATTGATTTAAACTTGTTTAACAACCGTCTTCGCTTCACTGCTGATTATTATTGGAAAAAAACGAGTGACATGCTATTAGCCGTGCAAATACCATATACAATGGGATATGCAGATCCCAGTACCAATGCAGGAGACATGTCAACGCATGGTTATGATCTTGAATTGACCTGGAACGACCGAGTGGGAGATTTCAATTATTCAGTATCTGTGAATTTCTCAGATTTCCAATCCAAAATTGATTTCATGAATAATTCTGATATCATAAGCGGAGGTAAGATTAAGAGAGCCGGAGAATTATTTAATGCATGGTATGGATACATTTGCGACGGAATTTATCAGACTCAGGAAGAAGTTGACAATTCCGCAAGGTTGAATAATACAGTGACAGTCGGTGACTTGAGGTACCGTGATATTTCCGGTCCTGACGGTGTGCCCGACGGAATTATCTCTTCGGAATATGACCGGGTGCCATTAGGGAATTCATTGCCCCGTTATCAATATGGTGGTAATATAACAGGAGGATGGAGAGGATTTGATCTTTCTTTATCTTTCCAGGGTGTTGGGAAGCAAAATTCTTATCTTGAAAGAGCCATGGTAGAACCACTTCGAGATAATTACGGTAATATCCCTGCAATTATTGATAATAAATATTGGAGTGTTTTCAATACAAAGGAGGAAAATTTAAATGCACAATTTCCACGTTTGACCAATGTGACAAAAGGTAACAACTATGCTACATCTGATTTTTGGATCTTCAATGGAAGTTATTTCCGTCTTAAGAGTGTGACTTTAGGCTATACCCTTCCCACAGCACTCACAAAGAAAGCTTTACTTCAGAAAGTACGTTTCTATTTCAGTGCCACAGACGTATTCTGTATTTCGAATTATCCAAAAGGATGGGACCCGGAAATGGGCGTAAGTTCTTATCCGATTACCACATCTCTTATAGTGGGTGTGAATCTTCAATTCTAATTTCAAGTGACTGATAAAATGAAAAAATTAATATATCTCTTATTAGGTGCAGGTTTCCTTCTTTCCTCTTGTGAAAGTATGGATATGACACCGCCCGCACAAGCCTCAAGTGAGTCATGGTACTCTGATGAAACTGAATTGAAAATGGCCGTGAATGAGTTTTATATTCTCGGTTATTGGAAGGATCCCTTGGAGAGTTCCGAACAATGGACCGACAATTTCACTTATCGTCAGCAAAATCGTAATCCAGGTAGCAACGGTACAGTACTTGACGGCACTCTCAATGGCCAGCAATGGGAAGTATATAACCTTTGGCAGCAAGACTATAAACTGATAGCAAGAGCAAATACTTTCCTGAACCGTTGCGGGAAGGCAGAAGGCACCATGACTGCCGAAAAATATTATGGATATGTAGGTGAAGCTCTATTTTGCCGTGCCTGTAAATATGCGGAACTCGTATGTTATTATGGAGATGTGCCTTACCTTAATGGTACAGAAACCATTTCTGAAGCCACTCAATTGACACGACGTCCAAAAGAAGAGATAATTCCACTTGTATATGATGATTTTGATCATGCTATAGAATATTTGCCCATCAGTTATGGTAATGGTGCCACTCATTTCACAAAAGGGGCAGCCTTAGCCATGAAAGCGAGGTTTGCTTTATATTTCGGCGACTATGAATTAGCGGCCAAGGCAGCTAAGGAATGCATAGATTTAGGGGTATATTCTTTGGAGCCTGACTACGGAAAATTATTCCTGCAAAGTACAAGAGAAAATCCTGAAAAAGTATTTGTTATCCCACGTTCTTTATCAAACAACGTAGTTTTAGATCAGTGGTTTGTTAATAACGGCCTTCCTCGTAATGCAGGAGGTTATGGTTCCGACAATCCTTCATGGGATCTTTTTGCCTCATATCTTTGCACAGATGGTCTCCCAATAGATGAATCGCCTTTATTCGATCCGAGGAATCCTTTTAAAAACAGAGATCCGCGTTGCACAATGACCATAGTTGAGTTTGGCACGGAACATTGTGGATTTGAATATAACCCCCGACCTGACGTGCTTCAAGTGTTGAATTATACAACAGGGCAAATGCAATCAAATCAAGACAACAGAGCCGTGAATACTTATGCCTCTTATAACGGATTGATTTGGAAAAAAGGAATTGACATCTCCTGGACAGAAAATGGCAAACAAGTGGACCGTGATTATATTATCATGCGCTATGCAGATGTATTGCTTATGTATGCAGAAGCAAAGATAGAATTAGGAGAGATAGATTCATCTGTGGTAGATGCAATAAATAAAGTAAGGGCAAGAGCATACGGTGTAGAGGCTTCTGCAACTGCACTTTATCCGGCAGTTCAATCGGGCTCCCAGGAAGAAATGAGGAAAGCCGTGAGAATAGAACGCAGAATGGAACTTGCTAATGAAAATTTGCGTTATATGGATCTTATCCGTTGGAAACTTGCTTCAAAGGCGCTTAACGGTTATAATTATATAAATCTGCAACCTGATGAGTTGCTTGCCAATGTAGTCAAAAAAGATTTATGGTTCTGGGGTATGACACCTCAAATTGACGAAGATGGTCTTGCAGATTTTTCTGCTCTCTATAATGCAGGATTGATAGGATTAGGTGCCAGACGTATTTTCCCTGACCGTCAGTATCTTTGGCCAATACCAACTCATGAACTTGAACTTTGTCCGAATCTGACAAATAACCCGGGTTATTAATACCTAAAATTTAAGAACATGGATAAACATATAAAAATAAAAACTTTATCTATCCTGCTATCCTCATTGTTTGTGGCAGGGGTAAGTTCTTGTGCCCAACAGGATATTGATAATGAATATTCGCGCAACAATAGTATCATAGAATTGTTGCCATCAACTTCTGAAATTATTCTCGACGAAAACAATCCTAATTCCGTGGCCTTGACCTTGCAATGGAATGCAGCACATGCCTATGGGAATGATTTTATAACCACTTATCAATATCAGATAGAAGCGGAAGGAAGTATAGCATCTTCTATAAAAGAATATGAAGACGATGGAATATTTGTCAGGGCATATACAAACCAGGAATTACAGGAAATGTTGGTAAATCATTTCGGGTGCAAGACGAGTACTAAAACTTCTCTGAAATTTACTATAACAGCATCTTTTGTAGGCCCGCGTGTAGTATTGCCTGATATTTCCACTGTCACTATAAATGTAAAGACCTATGGAGAGAAACAATATCTTGCCGACCAACTCTTTATCGGAGGTAGTGCTGTGGGAAACAACGATATCGAACTTTTCCCAACAACCCCCACTTCCAATACTTATACCTGGACTGGAGAATTAAAGGCCGGTGAAATCTATTTCCCGGTAATTTACGGTGATGAGAATAATGCCATAAGTCCGGTATCTCCATCTTCTCCTATTAGTGAAGATGAGATGGATTTCGTTATGGTAGATGAGTCTAAAACAAATTATTGGATTATCCCCGAAACGGCTAATTATAGAATAACGGTTAATTTAAATACCAGGACCGTAAAAATAGTGAATGCCGGAACAGTTATTGAACTTGACAAACTATATCTTGCCGGTAGTGCCGTGGGCAGCGAGAGAATCGAAATGATCCCATGTCTTGAAAAGGAAGGTCTCTTTGCTTATTACGGAACTTTGAATGCGGGTAATCTCTATATGCCTATGGAATTTGGAGGCGATACCCAAGTATCATTCATTCCTAAAAATGTGGAAGACCATTCTATCAACGATGGTATATCTAAAGAATTTACACAAGCTTTGACCGATGGCGTCCTTGATAAAGGATACTGGGAAATCCCGCAAGAAGACAATTACAGAATAGTAGTGGATATTACAGAGCATACTGTTACTATTTATTCACCGGCCACCGATAAGACCAATGTGGTTGTATCTTATAACAATACAGTAGATGGAATCAATCCTTATACCCAGGAAGTGACAGAGTTGTGGATGTGGGGCGGATTTAATGATTCTGCACACGATTCAGGACTCAAGGCCGGATTCCAGGAAAAATTCAGAATGACTCAATCAGTAGCAAATCCTCGAGTATTTGTTTATTATGGATCCAATATACCAAGAGGAACCTCTACAGATGATTGGTCAGGAGCTACAGGAGTGGGTGCATTAAATTTCTTGGTATCCAATATAGAAAACAATGTATACGCCTATGGATCCACAATCAGCGCCCAACGTAATAATCACAGAGGCTATCTGAGTGTGAACTTAGGTGATGTACTTGAACTTGTGCCGGGTCAAAGTGACAACAGATACGCATACTTCTGTGTTCCTGAAAATTGTAACTTCGTGGTGGTTGACATTGAAAACCTAACAGTATTGTTTGATCATAAATAAGATCTAATACCGAAAAATTATGTTGAATACAAAATATAATATAAAGAAAATGTACACCTGTCTTTTGGGGACAGGTGTACTCCTCGGAGCTTCTTTAACTTCCTGTTCCGACAAAGATGATGTTTCTGATCCGAGTATTGCCAAATGGGATATTTCAGGAAATACAGTTGTGGATATTAAGCCTGAAAGGACTAAGATGCTACGCAATGATCTGACAGGCTGGGTTCTTTACACAGGACTTGGCGACGGATTGAACGATAGTTTCTGGGAAGATTATGACAATATGGAATCAGCCAAAGGGCGTGTAAAGATGTCGGATTATTCAAGTGTCCTTTTCATTAGGGCTGCCTGGACTTATTTCAATCCTGAAGAAGGGAAGTATGCCTGGGATGATGATGTAAATACTATTCAGGCACAGAGATTCAAATGGCTTGTAAAAGGTGCCGAGGAAAGGAAAATGAAACTTGCCTTCAGTTTTATATGCGACAGCCAGGACAAGCACGATAATTTCAGTCCGGATTTTGTAAAAGAGGCCGGAGCGAAAGGATATGTCACCACCACCGGTTCAGTGCAGGTATGGTCCCCTTATCCTGATGATCCTGTGTTTCAGGAAAAATATGAGGCTTTCCTTCATGCATTCGCACAGAAATATGATGATCCTGATGTGACAATGTTTATAAGTGGAACCGGTATCGGTAAATGGGGAGAATCTCATTCTGTAATATACTCCACCGGCGATGGAACACCTCGAGAAGCCACCTTCGACTGGATTACTAATGTTTTTATGCGTGAATTCAAGAGAGTGCCTTGTTTCTTAAATTATCACAGGGCAATGCTTTCCACTGTTTCCTGGTCAGACAATCCGAGCGAACTTACTTACAATTTGATAGAAAGTGCGGTTAACAAAGGATATTCACTGCGTCACGATGCATTCGGAATGAAACAATATTACAAAGACTGGGAGCGTGATTTTGCAGCCGGGCATAAATTCAAACGTCCAATTCTTATGGAAGGCGGCTGGGTGAAATCTTCCCATGGCAGTTCTATAAATGGCGACGGATATGCCAATTATGCAGAAGTGCGCCAGGGCGAATTCTATGAAGGAAGGAATGCATGTGTTAATATGATGGACTTCCGTTACAGTTCCAATATAGCAGGAGGTGAAACCTGGTCGTGGATGAATGAAGCCTACGACCTTGTTGAGGAGTTCATTCAGGAAGGTGGCTACAGGTTATATCCCGATAAGGTGTCAGTTCCCGTTTCGGCTTCTACTAATTCAGGAGTCACTGTGACTCATAGGTGGAGCAATCTTGGTTGGGGTTATTGTCCTACAAACATTCCGCAATGGAATCAGAAGTACAAGGTGGCATTAGCACTGGTTAAACCGGAAACATCGGAAGTGGTTAAAGTGTATGTTCATGAAGAACCTTGTCTTAATGAATGGATCAAAGGCACACCAAACACTTATACCTGGCAATTCAATATAGATAACGTTCCTCCAGGTAATTATAACTGGTGTCTTGGAATTGTGGATACCACAAAAGATAATAAGATCGGACTTGAAATTGCTGCTAAGGGTGAATATACTTCGGACGGGTGGTTGAAACTCACTTCTGTTAATATCAATTAACTATGAAAACAACCAATTGCCTTAAGGCGTTGCTGGCAATGATATGTCTGACGTCGTTTAATATTGTAGATGCCGCAAGCCTTTGGTTAGAAACCGAATCATTTGATGAAAAAGGAGGTTGGGTCCTTGACCAGCAGTTCATGGATCTGATGGGTTCTCCCTATCTGATGGCCCATGGCCTTGGAAAACCCGTGGCTGATGCCAATACGAATATAGAAATTCCCGAAGATGGCGTATATTATGTTTATGCAAGAACGTTTAATTGGACCTCTCCCTGGACAGATAAAGAGGGCCCGGGGAAATTCAGAATTTTAGTTGATAATAAGCAGTTGTCAAATCCTGTTGGTTGCACCGGCAACCAATGGGAATGGCAACCTGTGGGACAATTAAATTTAAAAAAAGGGACTCATAAGATTGCTCTTCATGATCTTACCGGTTTCAACGGCAGGTGCGATGCCATATATCTTACTACTGATAAAGTGATGAATCTCCCGGATGATGGAGAAGAGTTGGCTTTATTACGTAAAAACTTCCTTAATCCCGAAGGATTGACACCTGACACTCTCAATTTTGATTTTGTAGTGGTGGGGGGTGGTATCGCCGGTATGTGCGCGGCCGCCACTGCAGCCCGAAACGGATTGAATGTTGCTTTAGTCAATGACCGGCCTGTATTAGGTGGAAATAATAGTGCTGAAGTAAGGGTACATTTGGGTGGACATATCGAACTCGGTCCAAATGAAGGGCTTGGACGAATGATACGTGAGTTCGGTCATTCCAGAAAAGGAAATGCTATGCCCGCTGAATATTATGAAGATGATAAAAAAGAAAATTTCATAGCCGCAGAGCCAAACATAACCTTATTTCCATGTTATAGAGCCACAGAAGTTAGTATGGACGGAAAGAAAATCTCTACTGTAACTATCCATCAAATTTCAGATAATTCAGAAGTTATTTTGAAGGCGCCATTGTTTAGTGACTGCACCGGTGACGGTACCATCGGATATTTGGCCGGGGCAGAATATACCATGGGAAGAGAAGGCAGAGATGTTTATAATGAACCTTTGGCTCCTCTTGAAGGTGATTCTCTTACAATGGGCTCTTCCATTCAATGGTATTCCAAAGACCACCAAAAAAAATGTACCTTCCCGGAGTTTGAATATGGAGTCATTTTCAATGAAGATAATTGCGAACGGGTAGATATGGGTGAATGGACATGGGAAACCGGAATGAACCGTAATCAGATAGATGAGGCGGAGAGAATCCGTGATTATGGTCTGATGGTGATTTTTTCCAACTGGAGTTTTCTGAAAAATCATTTGAAAGACAGAAGAAAATTCCAAAATAAAGATCTTGAATGGGTGGGATATATTTCAGGTAAGAGAGAATCAAGGAGACTTCTTGGTGATTATATCCTGAAACAAGATGACATCGACAAGAATGTACACCATGAAGACGCCTCATTCACCGCATCTTGGAGTCTTGATCTTCATTTCCCCGATCCCAAAAACAGTGAAAAATTCAAGGATAATGAATTCAAGGCTGCTACCAACCATATATTCATTTATCCTTATGCAGTGCCTTATCGTTGCCTTTATTCCAGAAATGTAGACAATCTCTTTATGGCCGGCAGAAACATTAGCGTCAGCCATGTGGCCCTTGGCACTATAAGAGTAATGCGTACCACAGGAATGATGGGAGAGGTGGTAGGAATGGCTGCTTCATTATGCCATAAAAACTCAGAATCACCCAGAGGTGTATATCAGAATTATCTTGCCGATCTTAAGGTAATGATGAAAGAAGGAGCAGGAAAACCGTCTGAAACTCTTCCGGATAATCAGAATTTCAATTTGGCCAATAAACTTTTACCGACCCCAAGAATGTTGAAAGAATGAGAAAACTATCATTGATTCTCTTATTATTCACAGGTATCATTTGCAAGGCTTCCGATTCTTATACTTTCCTTAAAGGAGACACCCTTTATATGGGCAATAATCTTATAGAGAGAGTATTCCTTTGGAACAATGGAAATCTTATTACAGTCAGAGTCACTGATAAATTATCCGGTAAAAATTTTGAGTCTGACTATAATAAGCCGGATTTCGTAATTAATAATGCTTTAGCCACTGATGGAACCTTAGAGGTGATAAACCGAATTTCAGATGGAATAAAACCGTCGTGCCTCATCAGTAAAATCAACTTTACGTTAGGGGATCTTGAAGTGGAACGTCAATACAGAATTTACGATAACGTTCCAGCCATTGCAATTGACACACGTCTTAAGGGTATTTATTCCAATGTTTCTGAAAAAGAAAAAGATAGTTCCGATAGAACAAACATCGAACGGACATCTGATATGAAAATTGACGGTGTCACCGGCGTTCTTGACAGGGTAAAACTTAAAGGGAATCATTGGAAAGGTAAGACCGTGGAATTCAAAGACGTAACTGATTGGAACAATAACCTCGTTGAGGAAAAGGAGTTCGTTAGTTACAGGAAAACGAGTCATAGAGGCAATTTGCTCTTTCTTAAAGATCTTACTGATAAGGGAGGGTTGATTTTTCTCAAGGAGGCACCATGTTCCAACGTTCAGTTAACATATGATAAAGGGGATTTCATAAGCGATTTCGGTCACTTTATGGTCACAAGCCCCGGTATTGGCAATGACGATATCACCGCTGATAAATGGACACCGGCATACAGCACTGTTTTATTGACCTACGGAGATGATGAACTCTCGGCCCTCAGTGCTTTGAGAAGTTATCAGAAGAATTGCAGAATTCTTGACCCTGAAAGAGATGAAATGATAATGATGAACACCTGGGGCGATAGATCACAGGATTCAAAGGTAAATGAAGAGTTTTGTCTTGCAGAATTGCAGAAAGCATCTGATTTGGGCGTAACGGTTTTCCAGATCGATGATGGGTGGCAATGCGGGAAAAGTGCTAACTCTGTATTTGAAGGGGGCTCTTTCAAAAATATTCATTCTAACCCGAATTATTGGAAACCCGATCCTCAGAAATATCCCAATGGACTCACTCCCATAGTTGAAAAGGGTAAAGAATTAGGAATCAATATAGGATTATGGTTTAATCCCAGCATTCAAGACGATTTTGCAGATTGGGAAAAAGATGCTCAGGCTATAATTGATCTTTGGAAGGAATTTGGCATAAAGATTTTTAAAATCGATGGTCTCAATATTACCTCTAAAAAAGGAGAAGAGAATCTTAGGAACATGTTTGACCATATTTTAAGAAATACAAACAATGAAGTGATGTTTAATCTTGATGCCACGGCAAGTAGGCGTATGGGTTATCATTTCTTCAATGAATATGGAAATATATTCCTGGAAAACCGATATACCGATTGGGGAAATTATTATCCTTATCAGACTCTCAGGAATCTTTGGCAGTTATCAAAATATACTCCTGCGGAAAAACTTCAGATAGAATTCCTTAATAAATGGCGAAACCCTGATAAATATTTAGAAGACCCGTTTGGACCGTACAACTATACTTTCCCTTACATATTCGCAGTGACGATGGCCGGACAACCTTTGGCTTGGATGGAGGCTTCAAATCTTCCGGAAGAGGCTTTTGCTATCAAAGGCTTAATTGAAGATTATAAGGAAATACAGCATGAATTCCATAACGGAATCATTCTTCCGATAGGGGAGGACCCCTCGGGCACTTCCTGGACTGGATTTCAGTCACTTACTGATAATAAAAACGGGTTCCTTCTCGTGTTCCGAGAGGCGAGCGAGGCCGAAGAAGGTGAAGTGACAACTTGGTTGGACGAAGGGAATAAGATAAATTTGATTCCATTATTAGATAAAAAAGAGTCCTCCCACAAAACAATAACTGTAGGTAAAAATGGAAGACTAAACCTCACACTCGACTCACCAAACGACTTTGTTTTATATCGATATTCTATTGAGTGACTTTTTTCATTTTATTTTTATTCAAACTATTAAATACCGGAAAATCTCATGAAACTGTTTAGAATAATAGCCCTAATAATCTCACTGTCATTCTTATTTGAGGCTAATGCACAACCTCAAAAAAGACTTTATGAAATAGACGTATATCCGGAAAAGGGAGAATGGAACCTTCCGTTGAATCAGAATGTGAATTATGTGGTGAATCTCACCAAAAGCAATGTCCCCTACGGAAATTTTGAAGTATCTTACGAGATAAGTGAAGATATGATGTCTCCCATAAAAGAAGGAAAAGTGAGGCTTCATGACGGCAGAGGAGTTATAAAGGGTGGCAGTATGAAACAGCCCGGTTTTCTCCGTTGTAAGGTATTTTGGGAAAATGAAGGCAGGAAATATGAAGGAATGGCCACAGTGGGATATTCTCCGGAAACACTACAACCTGTAACACAATTACCCTCGGATTTCAATGAATTCTGGAACAAGGCAATTTCTGATGCAAGAAAATGGGATCTTGAACCGAAGATCATATTCGATGCTCAAGCAAGTACACCAAAAGTGAATGTATATAAAGTCTCCTGGACCAATAACGGATGGGGATCTAAAATGTACGGAGTGCTTACAATACCTGCGAAACCGGGTAAATATCCGGCAATACTTAAAGTACCCGGAGCCGGTGTAAGAGCTTATAACGGTGATATAAGCCACAGTGAAAAGGGAGTGATAATTTTGGAAATCGGGATTCATGGTATTCCTGTTGATTTACCCGCTGTAGTTTATCAAAATCTGTATCAAGGAGCACTAAAGGATTATTATCTATATAATATGGATCATAGAGACAGATTCTATTATAAACGGGTAATTACGGGTTGTATCCGTGCGGTTGATTTTATAGAACAACTTCCGGAATTTAATGGATGTCTGGCCACATTCGGAGGAAGTCAGGGTGGGGCCCTTTCTATTATGGTGGCTGCTCTTGATGAACGTGTCAAAGGGTTGGTATCAATGTATCCCGCTATGTCTGATATGGTGGGATATACACAGAATCGTGCCGGTGGCTGGCCGCATGCTATGAAAAATCCAAATCGTCATACCACTGAAACTATAAATACTCTGGCTTATTACGATACTACAAGTTTTGCAAGAAATGTGTCTGTGCCCGGTTTCTATACTTTTGGGTATAATGATCTCACATGTCCTCCCACCACCACAATGTCGGTTTATAATGTGGTGGAAGCACCCAAAGAATTAATGGTATGTGAAACTACTGAACATTATGCCTTTCAGGAACAACAGTCGGCGGCCTGGAACTGGGTGATTAATTTCCTGAAGCAGTGTAGTGAATAATATAAAGATTAATTTCCTGAAGAAGTGTAGTGTAAAAATCTAAAATCAATTCCATGAAAAGGATCTCTCTTACTATTTTAATACTTCTTATATACTTTGGAAATTCATTGGCCGCAATCACGAATGTATATGGTCGGGATTATCAATTGTTAAACGGACTTTGGGACGTGATTGTAGATCAATACGATCAGGGCCAAAGAATGAAAGTATATGAAAATAAATCTCCCGAAGGTCTCACTGACTTTTATGAATATTCATTCAAGGGAGGCGAACGACTTCATGTGCCGGGAGATTGGAATTCACAGTCGCCTGAATTAAAAAGATACGAAGGCACCATATGGTATGGACGTCCCTTAAATCATGTTTCTAAACCTGGAGAAAGAAATATATTATATTTCAATGGGGTAAACTATAGAAGTAATGTTTATCTGAACGGGGAAAAAATAAAAGAACACGAAGGAGGATTCACACCATTTGAAGTGGACGTGACTGATTATCTTAAAAATGGCGAAAATTTTCTGGTGGTGGAAGTTAATAATACCCGGACACCACAGTCTATTCCGGCCATGGCTTTCGATTGGTGGAATTATGGTGGCATAACACGGGACGTTATGATGGTGAAAGTGCCTGAAAATTATATAGAGGATTATTTCATACGTTTGAATCCCCAATCTACTGATATTATAGATATAGATATCAAGATGTCACAACCTCAGGAAGGTATCGAAGTAAAAGTGACAATCCCGGAATTAAATCAGGTCTTTCAGGGAATGACAGATGAGAACGGGAAGATAAAAGGAGAATTAAAGGCGAAGAAACTTCAGAGATGGAGTCATGAAAATCCTAAATTATATGAAGTCATTGTCGAGACTTCTGACGAGCGGATAGTGGAAGAGATAGGCTTCCGAAATATTGAAGTAAAAGGCAGTCAGATCTTGGTTAATGGTGAAGATCAGTTCATGCGAAGTGTGTCTTTTCATGAGGAAATCCCCCAGCGACTTGGCAGAGCTTTTTCTCAGAATGATGCCGTGATGCTGATAAATGAAGCTAAAGATCTTGGGGTGAATATGGTGCGTCTTGCCCATTATCCTCAAAACGAATATATAGTCCGTGAGGCTGAAAGGAATGGTATTCTTTTATGGGAGGAAATACCTGTGTGGCAAGGAATTGAATTTACAGATTCTATGACGCTGGAAAAAGCCAAAGTCATGCTCACGGAAATGATAAACAGGGATAAAAACAGATGTGCGATAGGTTTCTGGAGTGTGGCAAATGAAACAAAACCATCTCCTGCCAGAAATGCTTTTCTAAAAGAGTTGCTAAAAACGGGTAAAGGTATAGATTCTACTCGGCTTTATACAGCGGCCTTTGATCTTGTGGAATTTGATGAAGATAAAGGTTTATTCACTATGGAAGATGATTTCACGGAAAACCTTGATGTTGTGGGCGTAAATAAATATTTAGGTTGGTACCACCAATGGCCGTTAGACCCTAAGAATGCAGTCTGGGAGGTAATAACTGACAAACCTCTGATAATAACTGAATTCGGAGGAGAAGCCCTTTACGGACAGGCTGGCTCTCGTGATGTGGTGTCGTCTTGGAGCGAAGATTATCAGGCCAGACTCTATGCAGACAATTTAACCATGTTTGAAAATATACCTAACCTTGCGGGAGTGTCACCCTGGGTATTGTATGATTTCAGGTCTCCTTACCGTTTCCACCCCACAAATCAGGAGGGTTGGAACCGCAAAGGACTCGTGTCCGATAAAGGACAACGAAAGAAGGCTTGGTATTTAATGAGGGATTATTATGAAAAAAAGAAAAATGAATATAGGGTTAAATGATAAGGGAATTCTAAGGAGGACTCTGTTAACAATATCCGTTTTTTTTCTAAGTCTTAATACTTTTGCTTCTGAGCCTTTGTATAAAGACTCCTCTATGCCTGTCGAGTCGAGGATAGAGGATCTAATGGGAAGAATGACACTTGAAGAAAAGATTTTTCAGTTGAATCAGTACACTCTTGGCTGGAATAACAATGAGAATAATTTAGGGGAAGAGGTTAAGGAAATTCCGGCTGAAATCGGTTCTTTAATATATTTTGAGGAAGATCCGGAATTGCGTAATCTAATGCAAAAGAAGGCTATGGAAGAATCGCGCCTTGGAATTCCTATCTTATTCGGATATGATGTTATCCACGGTTTCCGAACGATTTACCCTATTTCTCTGGCCCAGGCATGCAGTTGGAACCCTGCTTTAGTTAAGGAGGCGTGTGCAGTGGCTGCACAAGAATCCAGAATGTCAGGGGTAGATTGGACCTTCTCTCCCATGATAGATGTGGCACGAGACCCTCGATGGGGACGCGTTTCTGAAGGTTATGGAGAAGATCCATACTTAAATTCTGTGTTTGGAGTGGCATCCGTAGAGGGCTATCAAGGAAATAATCTATCGGATACTCTCTCAATTGCAGCATGCCTTAAGCATTTCGTAGGTTACGGTGCCTCTGAAGCCGGCAGAGATTACGTGTATACTGAGATTTCTCCTCAGACCCTCTGGGATACTTATCTGCCTCCTTATGAGGCAGGTATAAATGCAGGAGCAGCCACCGTGATGAGTGCTTTCAATGATATAAGCGGTGTCCCGGCATCTGCCAATCCTTATACCCTCAATGATATTTTAAAACAAAAATGGAATTTCGACGGGTTTGTGGTTAGCGACTGGGCTGCCATCAATCAATTAAAAGAACAGGGATATACTGCCGATAACAAGGAAGGGACCATGCGGGCAATTAATGCCGGGTTGGATATGGATATGATGAACCATGCTTACGACCGCAATCTTCAGGCTCTTTTAGAAGAAGGATTGGTGACACAGGACGTAATTGATGAAGCCGTAAGACGAATCTTAAGAGTTAAATTTCGTTTAGGCCTTTTTGAAAATCCTTACACTTCGGAGGTTAAAGACCGGTTTCTTAGAAAATCTTCATTGGAAACAGCATCGAATCTTGCTGCAGAATCAATGGTTCTCCTGAAAAATGATTCCACAAAAGTATTACCGCTTAAAAACTTCAAAAAAATAGCAGTGATCGGACCGATGGCTAAGACCCAAAAAGAACTTTTAGGCTCCTGGAATGCTCATGGAAATCCTGAAGATGTAATAAGTTTTTGGGAGGGCATTAATAAAGAATTTGGTAGTACCCACGAGATAAGATACGCTGAAGGTTGTGATTTTGACTCAGATATTTCTAACGGTTTGTCTGATGCCATGAAACTTGCAGACTGGGCCGATATAGTTATAATGTGTTTGGGTGAGAAAAATAACTGGAGCGGTGAAAACGCTTCCAGAGCCGACATACATCTACCGGCTATACAAGAATCACTAGCACAAACTATATCTGCATCAGGAAAGCCAATGGTTTTAATTCTCACCAATGGAAGACCTCTGGCACTTGACAGGATTGAACCATTTTTCAATGCTATAGTAGAAGCGTGGCAACCTGGTGTGGCGGGTGGTGAATCCTTGGCAGGTATTCTGTCAGGCAGAATAAATCCTTCCGGCAAATTGGCTATGACCTTCCCTTTAACCACCGGTCAGATACCTATTTACTATAATCGACGTAAAAGCGGACGGCATCATCAAGGATTCTATAAGGATATCTCAAGCGAACCTCTATATCCTTTCGGCCATGGATTAAGTTATACCGACTTTGAGTATTCCGACATAAAAATTTCTTCTTCCGAAATTAAAAAGAGTGACAAAGTGACTGCAACTGTTTCTGTGAAAAATATTGGAGAAATACCCGGATATGAGACTGTGATGTGGTTTGTTTCCGATCCTTTTAGCACCATTACACGTCCCGTTAAGGAACTTAAACACTTTGAGAAGGTGAATATTAACCCCGGCGAAACCCGTGAGTTCTCTTTTGAAATAGATCCGCTAAAAGATTTGGGATTTGTGGATAATGAAGGGAATAAGTTTGTAGAACCTGGAGATTATTATATTACCGTGAATGATAAAAGAATAAAATTAACCCTGACTGAGTGATGAAGAAAATTTTATTATTTATTACCATATTTGCTTCGCTGAGTTGTGGTGCTCAGAAAGTTGTAATAACAGAACAAGATAAAGAAAGAGCAAGGGAATTAGTTGAACAGATGACCCTTGAAGAGAAAATATCTTATCTCGGAGGTGAAACATCTTTCTCTTTACGGCCTATAGAACGCCTTGGAATTCCTCGGATATTATTAGCAGATGGGCCGCAAGGAATCCGAAACCATTGCAAGCATAGCACCTTGTATCCAAGCGGAATACTGGCAGCTTCAACATGGAACCGTGATCTTATACATCAATATGGGGAAGGTTTAGGTACCGATGCAAGAGCAAGAGGAGTGGGAATTCTTTTAGGTCCGGGAGTGAATATTTACCGGTATCCCTTGTGTGGCAGAAATTTTGAATATATGGGTGAAGACCCATACCTTGCCTCGGAAATTGCTTGTAATTATATTGAGGGAGTGCAGTCGAAAGGAGTTATTGCAACTGTAAAACATTTTGCCGCCAATAATCAGGAATGGAGCCGTCATCATGTCAGCAGTGATGTGGATGAGAGAACTTTGCAGGAAATATATTTCCCCACATTCCGTAAGGCTGTGCAGAAGGCGGGAGTCGGAGCTGTGATGAACAGTTATAACCTTCTAAACGGAGTTCACGCTACTGAGAATCCCTGGCTTAATAAGACAGTGTTGAGAGATGACTGGAATTTCGATGGAATTCTGATGAGCGACTGGACATCTGTATATTCCACAGTTAATGCAGCCAACTCCGGCCTGGATTTGGAAATGCCCAAGGCAACCTTTTTCACAGATTCCTTAATAAAGGTAGCCCTTGACAGGGGTCAGATAGATATGAGGACAATAGACGACAAAGTGACGCATCTTTTGCAGACTTTGAGTGCATTTGGATTGCTTGACCGTGAGCAGAAAGACAATTCTCTACCTCTTGATAATGAAACTTCCAAGGCCATAGCATTAGAAACCGCAAGAGAAGGTATCATTTTACTTAAGAATGAAGATAACATACTGCCTTTAAAAGGAAATATTTTGGTGCTCGGAACTAATGTGGATACCATCGTATCGGGAGGTGGAAGCGGAGCAGTGTATGCTTTTTCAATTTCCCCTCTTTCCAAGGCTATGAAAGCAATTGATAAAAGAGCAAAGGCTTTATCTAATGATGATATATTTGAGGATATAACCGGAAGTTTCTACACTGATAGAAGTAGAGAAGTCAAAGGTTTCCAAGGGGATTATTATAAAAATATGAAATTTGAGGGAAAGCCGGATCTTCAAAGGGTGGATTCCAGTATAAATTTTGAATACGGATACAAAGGACCTGTTGAAGATTTCCCCGATGACAAATTCTCAATTAGTTGGACATCATTCTTTGTGCCGGATAAAGACGAAAACTTAAGAATTACAGTGGGTGGTGATGACGGTTACCGACTTTGGGTCAATGACAGTATAGTGGCTCAACACTGGGGAAATCACTCTTACAGCCAAAGAATCATCAGTTATCCTGTGATTAAAGACAGGGAATATGAATTCAAACTTGAATATTTCGACAGTTCCGGCGAGGGTAAAGTGAATTTCAGTGCCAAGAAACTTAATGAAAATCTTCTTGCCAATGTGTTGAAGAATGTGGATAATGTGGTTATCAATACCGGTTTCAATGGAGATACCGAAGGGGAAGGATTCGACCGTGCTTTCGGATTACCCAGTTATGAAGAAGACTTCATAAGAAAGATTTCTGAAATAAATCCCAATGTTGTAGTGGTTTTAAACAGTGGAGGAGCCGTAAATGTAATGCCCTGGATCGACAATGTTAAAGGTTTAATGATGGCATGGTATCCGGGACAGGAAGGAGGCACTGCCTTGGCTGAGATACTCACCGGAAAGATTTCTCCTTCCGGTAAACTTCCCATTACGTATTATCGAACTCTGGAAGATAGTCCGGCTCACAAAAATTACTACGCCAATACACGTAATGTCCACTCTTCTGCCAAGAATGAGACAAAACATGTGACATATAATGAAGGTGTTTTCCACGGATATCGCGGTTCGGATATTTCCGGAGTAAAACCATTGTATCCTTTTGGATATGGATTGAGTTATTCAGATTTTGAATTTTCCGATTTAAAACTTAAGAATCTTGATTTCAATCATGTGGAAGTGGAATTTACTGTTAAGAATGTCGGGAAGAAAGAGGCTAAAGAAGTAGCTCAGGTTTATGTGAGTGATCTGGAAAGCAGTTTGCCGAGACCATTAAAAGAATTAAAAGGATTTGAAAAGGTGAACTTAAAACCGGGAGAAAGTAAAAAGGTAAGTGTGATTTTAGACGAAGAGGCTTTTGCATTTTATGATATCTACGATCATAAATTTATTGTGGAACCGGGAGAATTTGAAATTTATGTAGGTAATTCTTCCGACAATCTACCTTTGAGAGGAATTATTAATTTATAATTTAAATATCCTAAAGAATACCTGAGGAGATAGGGACACGGACTGAGTGTCCCTATTTTTGAAGGTATAAAAAATTTTTATTTATATTTGTAATTCAAATTATTAAGTGTTCCTAATCAATAAAAAAATGAGAAAAATAGAAATATTTTAATTTTTATCCTATAGATTTCATATCTATATGCGACTACTATAATGAGAGGCTTCCATAAAGCTTTAAATTAACCTTTTTACCATGGACTTAAATCCTTTGAATTTTTCAAAATTTAAATCGAATATTCATAAGGCAGCTCTTATTGCTGTGGTGAGTATTATTTTTCCAGCATCGGTTAAATCTCAAAATCAGGATTTATCAAATCATAGCATTATTTCTTTCACCGAAAGATTTGGTGTGGGAAGCGCCAAACTTTATGAATCCACAAATCTTAAAAGATTTTCCCAGCGGCTTGATTCTTTGGTACAGAAAGATTCATTGGGCAAAATAGATATTACCGGTTACGCTTCTCTTGACGGTTCGTTGGAACTTAACAATGATCTCGCTTATGAAAGGGCCGAAGTCATGGAAAATTGGTTGGTCAATCATCTCCCGGTTTATTCTAAAAACAATATTTCAGTTTTTTATAATGGCCAAGATTGGAATTTGCTTTCTCAATTAGTGATAGACGATACCGAGGTGCCACAAAGAGACAGGGCTATTGAAATTATAAATTCAGATTTAGAAGACAAGGTTAAAATCAGCCTTTTGAAACAACTTTCAAGCGGAGACACCTGGACCTACCTTATTAAGAATGTATTTCCTTTTATGAGGGTGGCGGTTGTAAATATGGAAATTATCAAGAATCAAATCCATAACGGGTCTACAGATATAGTAACAATACAACCCGTGCTCGCCGAGAATTTCGAAGTGATAGAGCCGGCAACAGAGGAAATAGTGGAAGTGACTGAGTTGATCCGGGAGATTGTGGATTGCGATGAATATAGCAACCAGCGGTTGGCTTTAAAAACCAATATGCTTTATGATGTGGCTCTTATGCCTTCTCTGGAGGTGGAATATAAGTTCAACGACAAATGGTCGGTAGGACTCGAAGCTAATATTGCATGGTGGCTAAATGAAAAGAGAAACAGACGTTACCAGATCATGACATTCACACCTGAGGTTAGATATCATTTCAAATCAGATAAGCCATGGCAGGGCCATTATCTGGGTCTGTTTGCCGGTGGTGGAAAATACGACCTTGAAAACGGTCGGAAAGGCTACATGGGAGAAGGAGGATATCTGGGCATAAGTTACAACTATATGTGGAGTATCAGTAACACATTCTCATTGGAACTCGGTCTTGGAGTGGGTGGAATGTTTACAAGATATAAAGAATACTTGCCAATTGATGGCAGAAGTGTCTATCAACAAACTAAAAATATGTGGTATGGTGGACCTTTGAGGCTTAAGTTTGCCCTGGTTTGGAAAATATGGGATGTTAAAAATAAAGGAGGCAAAAAATGAAAAAATATTATAAATATATATTTACCATAGCACTCTCTTTGATTCTCTTCCCCGGATGCAGACAGGAACTCGTGTACGAAGACGTGATAGACAATCCTTATCGAATGAATATGGATTTGGAATGGGAAATGGAATGGGAAGTGAATTCTGATTACAACTGGGCTGACAATTGGGACGATTTAGGTGCTGACAATGATTATGATTATTTCAGACCCCGCAAACCTGAAGGTGTAGCTGTGATTCTATACAATGAACTAAACGGGAATTATGTGTTTTCAAAAGAACTTCATCTGCCATCATCAGGAGGTAGTTTCTCAATAGAACCAACCACACGTGCTATCCTGTTTTTTAATGATGATTCAGATTATGTGACTGTAAACAATTTAGGTTCTCCTAACACAGTAATAGCTTCTACCGGCAATCACACAAACACATCTTTCACAGATCTCCATAAAGGTGAAAGAAACGTGAAGCAGCCTGATATACTATATGGGGCCTTTATAGAAGTCACCGAAGAACAGATCCTTAATGGTGAACTGCCGGATAAGGTAGTGATTTCACCCTTGGCCTACGGATATGTGATAAAGTATCATATAGAAAAAAATCTTGAATATGTAAAGGAGGCCACCGGAGCTTTGGCTGGAATGGCTGAGACCGTGAATATAATGACCGGAAATACTTCTGATTCCAAGGCTACCTTCGTTTTCGAATGTGAGAAAACAAGTTATGGAATCGGGGTCCAGGTAATGACTTTTGGAATACCCTCTTCGGAAGGATATAAGCCAAAGGCAAGGTCGGATTATTCAGGTCAACATGACCTTCGTTTGATAGTGAAACTCACAAACGGAAAAACTTTGACATTAGATCACGACGTAACGGATCAAATTGCTACTCAACCGAAAGGAGGCGTAATAACCATTTCGGACATCAATATTCCTGATGATATGGTGGGAGGAAATTCCGGATTCCAACCTGATGTTGACGACTGGGGAGATAACACGGATATCCCATTAAATTGAAATATTAATAATTGAAAATATTTAATCTAATAAAACCTATACAATGAAAAAGATTTTTTTATTTGCCGGAATGGCAGCCTTGTTGGCAAGTTGTGCCAACCAGGAAACAGTAGAAGTGGCACAAAGTAATGCCATCGGATTCAACACTTATGTAGGTAAGACTACAAGAGCAGACGTAACAAGCACTAATCTCCAAACTTTCTATGTTTACGGAGGTTATGATGCTAATTCTCTCGTTTTTGACGGAACAATTGTGAGCAAAACTACTGGTGTATGGACACCCTCTGAAACCAAATTCTGGGTATCAGGTAAAACTTATAATTTTGCTGCCGTAGCACCGTCAGCCGTTACAGCTTCCTATAATTTGGCCGCCCTAACTATCAATGACTATACTCCCGGAGATGATGATCTTGTTGTAGCAGTTGCTTCTCCTGTTCAAGCTACTAACAGCGGTAATGATCCGGTGTCATTGAACTTCCAACATGCCTTGGCAAAAGTGCAGGTATCTTTCCTCAGCGAAGAAGATGATAATATCCAATTTACTGTTTCAGAGGTATCATTAGGTTCTGTAATTAATAAAGGATCGCTTGAAGCTACCTTTAACGCAGGAACATCTCTTGAGTGGACTAATGGAGCAGAAAAAGACTCTTATTCTTTTAATTTAAATGACAATAAAGGAGTAAAATATCTGCTTCCACAGGAACTGGACGAAGATGTAGTTCTTTCCTTCAAGGTATCTGCCACAGGCATTGAAGACCAAGCAATTGAAAAAGACTTCCAAATACCTGTAAAGACTGATGAAGTTGATGAATGGGAAATGGGCCATGCTTACAATTACACCATTAATCTCTATTCAGCTTATGAACTTGAAGAAATAGGATTTGAAGTAGTAGACGCCCCGGAATGGCAAGATTCAGACCTTGAAAGCAATGTAGGATTTGGAGAAGATAAAGAAGATGAGGCAGATGAACCCGAAAAACCGGAAGGACTTGCTGATGATGTTAAGTTAGATTTTGGGAACGCATCAAAAAATGATTCAGATGATTCATGGAATAAAATTACGTCAAGAGAAACTTCCTCTTTAACTTTAAAATATGCATCTGGAGATGATTCTCCTTTAGCTTTAACATTGTCCGGATTTAGCGATAGATATCCAGGAAATGACACTGAGCCAGATGCAAGTATAACAGTTTATGGGATAGAATGGCCCAAGAATGTATGGAAAGATTCCTTTATGGTTAACGACACAGAAAAAGGATCAATTAAAATATCTGGGCTAGAACCCACTAAACCAATTAATGTCACTATTTTAGCAACTCGTTATAGAGCTACTCACACTGCTCGTAAAACAAATTTTGAACTTATATATGAATTAAATACTTCTACTGAAATTTATCAAGGAATAGCCGGAACCTCTGATACTTTTATTTGGGATTCATATAACTTTGAAGATCAAGGATATAAATTTGAAAATGTTCTTCCACAATCAGATGGAACTATTGAATTAACTCTAATAGGAACCACTGGTCTAACAGCTACTGATGGATGTATTTCAGCTATGGTGATTTCACCGGTAGTTGAAGACTAATGATGATATTTTAGGGGAGAGGAGGTCACTCCATTCTTTGGGAGTGCTTTCTCTCCTTTTTTTCAGAATAAAAAAGATAAAACTAAATCGTCTGAAAAATAAATGAAAAAACTATTATTTCTGGTTGCTGCTTTCCCTGCTTTGTTGAGTTGTACAAATCAGGAATCCCTGAGTATGCCCGATAAAAATGCTATTAGTTTTAATGTGCACGTCGGGAAAACTACTCGTGCAGGTGATGTGACAAATACTAATCTTCAGAATTTTTATATTTACGGCGGATATAATTCAGAAGCACAACTTTTTAACGGAGATGCTGTAAGTAAAACAGCACAGGGTTGGAGCACCGCAGAGCCAAAATATTGGGTTGCAGGTCAGACTTATAATTTTGCGGCCGTTGCACCCGAGGCAGTAAATGCTTCATACGACTTGTCTCAACTTACCATATCTTCTTATTCCCCCGAAGATAATGATCTTGTTGTGGCTCTGACTGCTCCCGTGGAGGCCAAACCAGTCAATGATCCGGTCTCTCTAAATTTCCGTCATGCTCTTTCCAAAGTAAAAGTGACATTCAATTTTGACGAAAGCATTAAGGATAAAGATATTGAGATTTCAGATGTAAAACTTTCAAACGTTGTCACAAAGGGTAATTTAACTGCTTCTTTCAACAACGGCACTGAAATTTCTTGGACTGATAATAATGAAAAAGGGGAATATGAATATACCTTGTCGGGTGATTATTCCGGTGTGAAATATCTTTTGCCCCAACAACTTGGCAATGATATTTCCATCTCATTCTCTTTGACAACTTCCGGGTCTAACAGTGTTCCTTTAGATGATTCATACCGGATCAATTTGAAGACTGATAACGTAAATGAGTGGGAAATTGGTCACGCTTACAATTATATCATAGATCTTAATTCATTGATTGGTCTTCAGGAAATAAGATTTACGGTGGAAGATATAGCCGGTTGGGAGAATGAGGATTATGAAGGAGAAGATCCGGATCCGACTCCTGAACCTGAGCCCACACCGGGTGAAAGGGATCCAATGGCCGACGGAAAACTTTGCATTCTTGCTATAGGTAACAGTTTCTCACAAGACGCAGTAGAACAGTATCTTTATGACCTGTTTGATGCTGCCGGCATAGAGGTTGTGATTGGAAATCTTTATATCGGAGGTTGCAGACTCGACACCCATTGGAGTAATGCACAGTCCGGGAATGGTGCTTACGAATACCGGAAAGTGGTTAATGGGGTGAAAAACCAAACTAATAATGTTTCATTGACCCAAGGATTGGCAGATGAAGACTGGGATATCATCACTCTTCAGCAAGCCAGCGGTTCATCGGGACAGTATGAAACATACACTCCTTATCTGGAAAATCTGATTGAATGGGTGGCTGAGAGAAGCGATGCCGATATATGGTTCCATCAGACCTGGGCCTACGCCAAGAACTCTGACCATGCAGAATTCCCCAAATACAATAAGGATCAGATTACAATGTATAATGCGATAATGGACGCCACACAAAAAGCAATGGCTGACAATCCGCAACTAAAAGGTGTAATTCCTTCCGGAACTGCTATACAGAATGGACGCACTTCTTTCTTAGGCGACTCTTTCAATCGTGACGGTTATCATCTTGAAACCACCTACGGACGCTACACTGCTGCCTGTACTTGGTTTGAGGCTTTAACGGGAATAAACGTAGTGGGCAATACTTATGCACCTTCCACAGTAAATGCTGTGCAGAAAGAAATTGCTCAGAATGCGGCACACCTTGCAGTTTTAAAACCCTATGAAATCACGGAGATGACTGAATTTGCCAAACCTGATGTTTCAGGCCCGTTAACATCATCTCTATTGATAGATTTTGGTGGTAATAAAGGAGACAATTCCTGGAATTTTATCGGAGAGATTGATGCCACAGAAGTTCCACTAACGGATGCTGAAGGAAATTATACTTCCGTGACTTTGTCAATTGAAAAACCGTTTACCTCTTCATTCAATGGAGCAGGAAGCGAACCTAAGGAAGACAATGATATAATCTCCGGTGGAATTACATGGCCATTGAAATCTTGGGCAGACTCATTTGTGATTTCAGGTCCGGTTGGAACTGATAGTGAAGAGGCTGTGATTACAATTAATGGATTAGACTTGTCCAAGACTTATAATGTCACTGTTTTGTCTGCTCGTTGGAACGGATCTCGTGAAGCACGTGAAACTAAGTTTGAACTTGTTTCTGACAATGGTAATGAATCTGCTCAAATATATCAGGGAATAGGTAGAAATGATTTCAACTGGACTACTTTTAATTTCGAAGATATATCCTATACATTTGAAAATGCGGCTCCTAATGCTGATGGCTCTTTACAATTGAAAGTAATAGGTTTAGAGGTCGGTTCTACAGTTGTGGAGGGTAACATATCAGCCATGTGTATAAGTCCAAATTGATTAAGGTTCTAATTATAAACTTAAGGTAAAAAATAGATTGTCTTATGAAAGTCTCGGCAGATAGTAAAATGGTTAATTGATAATTGCTGCCGAGACTTTTCTTTTCTTTCCTGATTCACAATAATATACGATGAAAAAAGTCTTAACACTACTTACTCTTTGCATATTGACTTTTGCATCAATGTATGCTGTCCGTAAAAATACCTTGGTAAAGAAATGGGAATTCTCCAAAGATAGTTTGAATTGGGAAAATGTGGTGATTCCACACGACTGGGCCATTTTGGGACCGTTCAGCAGGGATAATGACCTTCAAAAGGTGATGGTGGAACAAGACGGTGAAACCAAGGCAAGTTGGAAGGCCGGCCGTACTGGAGGTTTGCCTTATATAGGAAAGGGATTTTATAAGACCACATTTGAAATAAAAGATACGACTGGCACTAATACTACTCTTCTGTTTGATGGTGCGATGAGCCATGCTAAAGTCAAAGTAAATGGGAAAGAAGTGGCTTATTGGCCTTACGGGTACAATTCATTCTATGTTGATCTGAAAGGCATAGTAAAACCCGGTGAAAATACATTGGAAGTATTTCTGGAAAATCCCGATAGGTCGTCCAGGTGGTATCCCGGGGCAGGCCTGTATCGTAATGTGCATCTCATTGAAACCAATGAAATTCATATACCTGTATGGGGAACCTATATAACAACTCCTTTTATCTCCAAGGAGTATGCAATCGTAAATCTCAAAACCGAAGTTGAGGGCATTTCTAAACATGAGGAATTTACTCTGAAAACTGAAATAAAGAATCCTCAGGGTGAAATTATATCAACCGATTGTCATTCTTATAAATTCTTTCCGGGAGTCCCGGTCTACCAAAATTTAAAAGTTAACTCACCTGAATTATGGAGTCCCGAGTCTCCGGCCCTATACACCGCAACAACTGAGGTAATCAAAAATGGTGAGACAGTGGATTCTTACGACACTCGATTCGGAATCCGCAAAATAGAATACAAACCTGATGAAGGTTTCTTCTTAAATGATGAACTCACCAAATTTAAAGGTGTAAACAATCATCATGATTTAGGACCTTTGGGATCGGCTATAAATGTTTCTGCACTCAGATATCAGATGGAACTTCTGAAAGATATGGGTGTCAATGCCATTCGTACTTCCCATAATATGCCGGCACCGGAACTTGTGGCTCTTGCAGATGAAATGGGTTTTATGCTTATGGTCGAACCCTTCGATGACTGGAGTTACCGACCGAAGAGTCAGAACGGCTACGGAAAGTATTTCAATGAATGGGCGGAGAAAGATGTGGTAAATATGGTAAGAAATTACCGCAACAATCCTTCAGTGGTGATATGGTCAATTGGTAATGAAGTTAACTCGCAGGTGAGCGATGAGGGGATTTCAGAATTAATTTTCCTGCAGGATATAGTGCACCGAGAAGACCCGACAAAGCCTGTGACCGCCGGAATGGATCAGTTTGATCATGTAGTGAACAATGGTTTCGCGGCGGCTTTAGATATCCCAAGTTTCAACTATAAAGTGGGCCGATATAATGAGGCATATCAAAAGTTGCCTCAAAAGTTGATTTTAGGAACAGAGACTGCTTCCACTGTTTCTTCTCGAGGTAAATATTACTTTCCGGTAGAATTAGGTAAGGGTGTTACAAGAGAAGGTAATCATAGTTCAAGTTATGATGTGGAGGCTTGCAGTTGGAGTAATATTCCCGATGATGATTTTGCAGTGGATGATGATCTCAAATATAATATAGGTCAATTTGTCTGGACGGGATTTGATTATCTCGGTGAACCCTCTCCCTACAATACTGATGCGTGGCCAAGCCATAGTTCATATTTCGGCATAATCGACCTGGCCTTCATACCCAAAGACCGTTATTATCTTTATCGTTCGAAGTGGAATGAAAAAGACAAAACACTGCATATCCTGCCTCATTGGAACTGGGAAGGTAGGGAAGGAGAAATCACACCGATATACGTTTATACGGATTCTCCCAAAGCGGAACTTTTCATTAATGGGAAAAGCCGGGGAATCAGAGAAAAACGCTCCGATGGTTCAAATATGGAAAGATATCGCCTTATGTGGAACGATATTTTATATGAACCCGGAGAGGTATTAGTCGTTACCTACGACAGTAACGACAAAGAAACGGGAAGGAAAATGATAAAGACAGCGGGTAAGCCCCATCATTTAGTACTTACTCCAAATCGCACATCATTGCTGGCAAATGGTGAAGATTTGGTCTATGTCAAAGTGGAAGTGGCCGACAAGGACGGAAATATAATTCCTACAGATGAAAGAGAGGTAAGATTTACTACCAAGGGTGCCGGATCTTTTAAGGCCACGGCCAATGGTGACCCCACAAGTCTAAGATCTTTTCAGGAACCTGTGATGGACCTCTTCTCGGGAGCCGCCACTGCCATACTTCAAAGTGATGAAAAGCCGGGTGAAATCACTTTTACCGCTGAGTCCAAAGGTGTAAAACCCGCTACCTTAATTATACCGGTAATTTAGTTGTTAAAGTTTTTAGTTGTTAAAGTTTTTAAAGACTCAACAACTTCAACAACTACAACAACTACAACAACTACAATAACTACAACAACTACAATAACTTCAACAACTACAATAACTTCAACAACTCTAACAACTTATCTATGCAAAAGACTTGGCGCTGGTTCGGTCCTAAAGATCCCATCACACTCGAAATGCTCAAGCAGATCGGTGTGGAAGGTATTGTGACTTCGCTTCATCACATTCCAAACGGTGAGGTGTGGAGTCTTGAGGAAATCAACAAGATGAAAGATTTCATTGAAGACCACGGATTAGTGTGGAGTGTTGTGGAATCGCTCCCTGTAAGTGAATCCGTCAAATACGGAGGGGAAGACCGTGACGAATTGATAGAGAAATATAAGGAGAGCCTTGCCAATCTCGGTAAAGCCGGAGTAAAGACCATCTGCTACAATTTCATGCCTGTGTTAGACTGGGCAAGGACAGACCTTGAATACCCCAATCCTGACGGTACTTCCAACCTTTACTTCAATCGTGCCGAATTCGCTTATTTCGATATCAATATTCTCAAGAGAGATGGCGCCGAAAAAGATTATGACGAAGAAACTCTCCGAAGAATGAGAGAGGAAGTTGCTCCCAAGATGAATGTAAAGGCTGAAAAACGTCTTGTGGATAATATAATCGTAAAAACCCAGGGCTTTGTAAACGGCAATATCTCTGAAAACGATCTCAATCCTGTAGAGAAATTCAAAGGATTACTCGGCTTATACAAGGGTATAGACAAAAAGCAACTGAAAGATAACATGGCCTATTTCCTTAATGCCATTATGCCTGTTTGTGATGAATATGACATCAACATGTGTGTTCACCCTGATGACCCTCCCATGGCAATCCTGGGACTTCCCAGAATCGTTACCTGTGATCAGGATATTCAGGATTTCTTAGATGCCGTACCAAACAAGCATAACGGATTGACATTCTGTGCAGGCTCATTGAGCGCGGGAGCACATAACGATGTACCGGCCTTGGCAAAGAAATATGCAAAGAGAACTCATTTCGTTCACGCCCGTATATGCAATGTAATGCCTGACGGTGACTTCAAGGAATCAACACACCTTGATCCACGATTAGTTGATATAGTAAAGACCTTCGAGAAAGAGAATCCTGAAGTACCTATGAGAGTAGATCATGCCCCATTGATGCTCGGAGATGAGAAGATGGGATATAATGCGGGTTACTCTTTCCATGGCCGCATGCTGGCTTTAGGCATGGTGTCAGGAATCATGGCGGCTGTGGCTTCTCAAAGTTGAAAGTGAAAAAGTTTAAAGTTGAAATCATGAAAGACTTATTCGACATAAAAGGGAATGTGACGGTAATCACGGGAGGCACCGGAGTGCTTGGCAGGGCGATTGCCAAATATCTTACATGCAACGGAGCAAATGTCATAATTCTGGGACGTAAGGAAGACGTCGGAGCCAGGATTGTAAAAGAAATCGAAGCCGAAAAACCGGAAGGTTCCATAGAATTCATGAAGACCGATGTGCTTGAAAGAGCAACAGTGGAAAAGAATTGCATCGACATTATATCCAAATATGGCAGGATTGATACGCTTCTGAATGCCGCTGGAGGCAATATGCCCGGTGCAACCATCGCTCCTGACAAGACCTTCTTTGATCTTGACCCGGAACAATTTGAAAAAGTATTAAATCTCAATCTCACCGGCACAGTGATACCGACACAAGTGTTTCTTCACCCCATGGCGGCACAAGGGAAAGGAAGTATAATCAACTTCTCCTCGATGGCAGCCTTCCGTCCGATGACAAGAGTATGTGGGTATGCAGCGGCAAAAGCCGGTATCTCAAACTTCACTGCTTATATGGCCACGGAATGTGCCAAGAAATTCGGAGAAGGGATCAGAGTAAATGCCATAGCGCCCGGATTCTTTATAACCGAACAAAACAGAGCACTGTTGACCAATCCTGACGGCACATTCACACAAAGAGGACAGGATGTGATACGTCAGACTCCTTTCGGGAGGATGGGCCAACCTGAAGAACTTTGCGGCACCGTGCATTATTTGATGAGCGAGGCCTCAAAATTTGTAACCGGAACCGTAGCAGTGGTGGATGGCGGATTCAATTCATTTGCAATGTAATACATTAAACGGGAAGGATTTTCTCCGAAAATCCTAATGAAAGTGGACTTTCAGAGAAAGTCCCTCCCGTTAAGTAGATGGATTTAAATGGGAAGGATTTTCTCCGAAAATCCTAATGAAAAGGTATAGTTGAATGAAACAATTTCTCGATAAAGATTTCCTCCTTGAAACTGAGACTGCAAAAGATCTCTACCATAATCATGCTTCCGTGATGCCGATAATCGACTATCATTGCCATCTTGATCCAAAAATGATAGCAGACAATCATCGCTTCAAGTCCATTACCGAACTATGGCTCGGGGGCGACCATTACAAATGGAGGGCAATGAGAAGCAACGGGGTTGATGAATATTACATAACCGGCGCAGCATCAGATTGGGAGAAATTCGAGAAATGGGCAGAGACGTTACCTTATTGTTATAGGAATCCACTTTACCACTGGACCCATCTTGAACTGAAAACCGCCTTCGGAATCAATAAAAGGCTAAATCCCGAAACAGCTAAAGAGATTTTTGATGAGTGTAACCGTCAGTTAAGGGAAAATCCTGATATGACAGCACGTGGTTTGATGAAGAAATATAACGTTGAAGTGGTATGCACCACCGATGATCCGGTGGATTCATTGGATTATCATAAACAGTTGGCCGACGAGGGATTTGAAATAAAGGTTTTGCCGACATGGCGTCCTGACAAGGCCATGGCTGTGGAGAATCCGGTGGCTTTCAAAGAATACGTTGAAAAGTTAGAAAGAGTATCAGGAATAAAAATTTCTGATTTTCAGGAATTCTTGCAAGCCTTGAAAATCCGTCATGATTTCTTTCATCTCAGAGGCTGCCGGCTTAGTGACCACGGGCTCTCGGAATTTTATGCCGAAGATTTTACAGAAGAGGAAATTACTGAAATTTTCAATAAAGTAATTTCCGGAGATGATCTTGATGAAAACGAGATAAGGAAATTTAAGAGCAAGATGCTCCATGAATTCGGGAAAATGGATTATGAGAAAGGGTGGACCCAGCAATTCCATTACGGCACTATCCGGAATGCCAACACCAAGATGCTTAAGCAATTAGGTCCTGACGCCGGTTTTGATTCCATAGGAGAATGGAATACTGCCCTGTCCTGTGCTAAATTTTTAGACAGGCTTAATTCTGAAGATAAACTTGCCAAAACCATCATCTACAATCTGAACCCTTCAGCCAATGAGATGGTGGCAACAATGATAGGCAATTTTCAGGAAGGTCCTGTAGCCGGTAAAATACAATTCGGTTCCGGCTGGTGGTTTAATGATCAGTTGGACGGAATGACGCGTCAAATAAATGCACTTTCTCAGTTGGGACTCCTAAGCCGATTTGTGGGAATGCTGACAGACTCCCGTTCCTTTCTGTCTTATCCGCGTCATGAGTATTTCCGCAGGAACTTATGTAACATCGTAGGAAACGATATTGAAAACGGCCTTATCCCATTTGAGGGTTACGAAAAGGAAAGAGTCTATAGTATGATTGAAGATATTTGCTACAATAATGCCAAAGAGTATTTTAGTTTTTAAAGTTGTTAGTTTTTATAGTTGTTAGTTTTTAAAGTTGTTAAAGTTTTTAAAGACTCAACAATTCCAACAACTCCCACAACTCCAACAACTCTAACAACTCTAACAACTCTAACAACTCCAACAACTCTAACAACTCTAACAACTCTAACAACTCCAACAACTCCAACAACTCCCCATGGATTTAACATCGAAAATTACAGCGACAGCGGTCGATACCTCGAAACGCACCAACTGGAGATGGGTTATATGCTCGTTGCTGTTTTTTGCCACGACGATAAATTACCTTGACCGGCAGGTTTTGTCGCTAACATGGAAAGACTTTATTGCCCCGGAGTTCCATTGGACCGATTCCGATTACGGCGATATCACCGGTTTTTTCTCCCTTTTTTATGCAGGAGTAAGTCTTTTTGCCGGGAAGATAATAGATTTCATGGGTTCCCGGAAAGGATATCTGATAGCCATTTTTGTATGGTCTGCCGCGGCCTGTCTGCACTCACTTTGTGGCTGGGCTACAATACATCTGGCGGGTTTAGGCTCGATTGAAGCACTTTATGAAATCAAAGCCGGCAGCACAATGGCTTTTTCCGTGGCGTCAATAAGTGTCTGGCTGTTCTTGGGTTGCAGGGCTTTGCTGGCGATAGGGGAGTCAGGCAACTTCCCGGCTGCAATCAAGGTGACTGCACAGTATTTCCCGAAGATGGACCGTGCTTTCGCTACATCTGTCTTTAATGCCGGTGCTTCCGTAGGCGCTCTTGCGGCACCTCTTTGTATACCGGTTTTGGCTAAGGAATATGGCTGGGAAATGGCATTCCTTATCATCGGTGCTCTTGGTTTTGTATGGATGATTTTCTGGGACAGGATGTACCAGGCACCGCAGAAGTCTAAATTCGTGAACAAGGCAGAACTTGCATATATCATGCAGGACGAGAAAGGAGAATCCAAACAGGAAATAAAGGAAAACGAAACAAAGACCATACCATTCTGGCATTGCTTTAAATTCCGTCAGACCTGGGCGTTTGTTACAGGCAAGGCACTGACCGACGGTGTATGGTGGTTCTTCCTGTTCTGGGCGCCTGCTTATTTTTCAGATCAATTCGGTTTTACTTCATTCTCTGCCGAGGGTCAGGCTCTGATTTTTTCCCTTTATTTCATAGTGACGGTACTTTCCATTGGTGGGGGTTATCTTCCCAAATTGTTTGTTGAAAAGAAAGGTATGAATCCATATGCCGGAAGAATGAGGGCGATGCTGATATTTGCCTTTGTACCTATCCTGGCTCTTGCCGCCCAGCCTTTGGGGGTATACTCTGCCTGGTGGCCTGCAATAATCATCGGTCTTGCCGGGGCGGCCCATCAAGCCTGGAGTGCCAACCTTTACAGTACAATCGGAGACATGTTCCCGAAATCCACCGTTGCTTCAATCGTAGGTATCGGCACGATGGCCGGCGGTATCGGTTCCTATCTTATCAATAAGGGTTCAGGACTCCTTTTTGATTTTGCTGACGGTAAGGGTGCTGAATTCAATTTCTTCACATTCAGCGGAAAACCTGCAGGCTATATGATTGTGTTCTCCGTTTGTGCAGTGTCTTACCTGTTAGCGTGGGTTATAATGAAAGTATTGGTTCCGAAATACAAGAAAATAGAAATATAAAAAGATGTCTAAGATAATAACATTAGGAGAGATAATGCTCCGTCTTTCTCCGGAAGGCTGCTACAGATTCATAGAAGTTGACAGATTCAATGTAATCTGGGGTGGAGGTGAAGCAAACGTGGCCGTAAGTTGCGCCAACTACGGACATGAAGCATATTTCGTTTCCAAATTGCCGACACACGAGATCGGTCAGGCTGCGGTGAATGCCCTGAGAAGATACGGAGTCCGCACCGACTACATAACACGAGGTGGAGAACGGCTTGGTATTTACTATTGCGAGACAGGAGCCTCGATGCGTCCTTCAAAGGTTATCTATGACCGTGCTCACTCAGCCATTTCTGAAGCCGAACCAAAGGATTTCGATTTCGACAAGATAATGGAGGGTGCTGACTGGTTCCACTGGAGCGGAATCACACCGGCCATCTCAGACAAAGCAGCCGAACTTACAAGGTTAGCCTGTGAGGCTGCGAAACGTCATGGTGTGACAGTGTCGGTCGACCTCAATTTCCGTAAGAAACTCTGGACTTCAGAGAAGGCTCAGAGCATAATGAAGCCATTGATGAAATATGTAGATGTATGTATCGGCAACGAAGAGGACGCTGAATTGTGTCTTGGGTTCAAACCTGACGCTGATGTTGAAAGTGGCAATACCGATGCCGAAGGCTACAAGGCCATCTTCGAGCAGATGATGAAGGAATTCGGTTTCAAATATGTAGTCAGCACTCTTCGGGAATCATATTCCGCCACCCATAACGGCTGGAAAGCGATGATTTACGACGGCAATGAATTCTACGTAAGCAAGAGATATGACATCAATCCGATCATCGACCGTGTAGGTGGTGGCGATTCATTCTCGGGAGGTTTAATCCATGGCTTGCTGACTTACAAGACCCAGGGCGAGGCTTTGGAATTTGCAGTGGCAGCATCAGCACTCAAGCAGACCATTCCGGGAGATTTCAATTTGGTAACTACATCTGAAGTTGAAGCGCTTGCCGGTGGCTCAGCCAACGGCCGCGTACAACGCTAACCACCAACTACAAACTATAAACTAAAAACTAAAAGCAGTGGCAAGATTCAATAAAATTCAAGTTATCGATAAGATAGAGAAGGCCCCGATCGTGCCTGTTTTCTATCACAAAGATATCGAAATAGCAAAGGCAGTATTAAAAGCCTGCTACTATGGAGGGGTGAAAGCATTTGAATTTACCAATCGCGGGGATTTCGCTCATGAGATATTCTCGGAATTGGTGAAATATGCAGCAAAGGAATGTCCGGAGATGGCTGTTGGAGTAGGCTCTGTTGTAGATCCCGGTACGGCCTCACTTTATATGCAACTGGGAGCATGCTTCGTTGTAGGACCCTTGTTCAATCCAGAAGTTGCCAAGACTTGCAATAGAAGGCTCGTTCCATACGTACCCGGTTGCGGAAGTGTTTCAGAGATTGGATTTGCTCAGGAGGCAGGTTGCGATCTTTGCAAGGTGTTTCCTGGAGATGTATTGGGACCGAAATTCGTGAAAGGACTTCTGGCGCCGATGCCTTGGAGCAAACTAATGGTGACAGGAGGGGTGGAACCGACTAAAGAAAACCTTGAATCCTGGTTCAAGGCAGGAGTTACAGCCGTGGGCATGGGAAGTAAACTGTTCCCGAAAGACAAAATTGAATCTCAAGACTGGAATTATATCACTCAGAAATGTAAAGAATCCCTTTCTTATATTATTTAAATTAAGATTCTGAGATTAGGTTGCAATTAAGTCGCATAGCGACCCTTTCTTTAACTGGTCTTCGGAGTTTGCTTATTAGTTGCTTATTATAAAAGAATAAGGCTCTTAATTTCAGGGAATTAAGAGCCTTAATTTGTACAGGAAGTGGGACTCGAACCCACACAGCCGGTAAAGGCCAAAGGATTTTAAGTCCTTCGTGTCTACCATTCCACCATTCCTGCGTCATCTCATATCGTTATTCTTTTACTCTGAGAAGAGTTACAGATAAGGAAGTGATTAGACAGTGCAAATTTACCCCTTTTGTAGGTCTCTTCGGCTCTATTTAGTCGCTCAATGGAGAATTTATTTTTATTTAACAATACACTGCCTCTTCTTGGCAGTGTATAGGGATATTTTTGCATTGGAATTCAAAATGATAGAATATTAATCCTTAAAAATAAAAGATTATGTATAAGAAGACTAAGACAATAACTTTTGGAGACAAAATTTTTGCCAGGGTAACTCTCAACGGACGTACGATATATAACTATGTCTCAGAAAAAATAGCTAATATGAGCCAATTAATCAGCGAATTAAGGCTCGCAATCCGCGATGTGCATGGTTTAGTGATGATACATATTCGTAATTATCATCAAGGATGGGGAGAGGAGAGACCTTTAATGCTTTATGCTCCCAAATTTAGTACTTTCGGTAATCAACAGAAATTGGAAGTGCCTTCAAATACTATAGGTAATGAAAGAATGCTTTTCCCATGGGAAACTCATTAATTCCCAAAAGCGATTTAATTCATATTGATAATCTTCATAAATATCCCTATGAATAAATTGCCCTCAAACGTAGGGACGGACGGCGCGTGCTCATCTCAGATTCATTACCAACTCCTCAATCCATAATCCTCTCTCTTACGGATTTAAAAGATCTTTGTTGTAATAAGCCAGTATGGTCTGAGCATATTCCAAAAGAACTTTCGAATGACTTTCGGGATTTATTTTTATGGCACAAAGATAATCATTAATAGCCTCCCTCCTTTTGTTAAGTTTCCAGAAAGTCTGACCTCTCAGAGTCAATAACAAGTCGTTTTCCTTATCCTTCTCCAATAAAGCATTAAGTAGTGCGATTGCCTCTTCGGGAGGCAATTTTTTTATTTCTTCAAGATTTGGATGGGAATCAGACTGCATTTTCGAAACTTAATTTGGATTATTCAGATCAAAGATTTCAATTATGTGAAAGAATAAATCTAATTAAAAAGAAATTGTATGAGACATCACGGGTTTCCCCATAAAAAGGGATGCAAGGGAATCGAACTTTTCAGTGTGTTCAGTAGTGAGATAAGTTGCCGTAGCAGTAGTTGATAAACGATTTTCTATTTCATGATGTCTCTGCAGGTAATCGGCAAGACTTTCAGCCACAATTTGGCCCTGACAAACAATATTTACATTTTCAGGAGCATATTCTTTAATCTTGGGCAATAATAACGGGTAATGGGTACAACCCAATACAAGAGTGTCAATTTGGGGATCTTTAGCCAGGATATTCTTTATTTCCTTTTCAACAAAATAATCCGCTCCCGGAGAATCAATTTCATTATTTTCAACTAAAGGTACCCACATAGGACAAGCATGTTCTGTGGTGATTATTTCCGGTGAAAGTTTCCCGAGTTCTATAGAATATGAGTGACTTTTCACAGTCCCCGGAGTAGCGAGTATACCCACATGCTTGGTCTTAGACATTTCGGAGAGAATTTCTACGGTGGGTCTTATCACTCCCAGCACTCTTTTAGAAGGATCTATCGAAGGCAAATCATTCTGCTGTATAGTGCGAAGCGCTTTGGCAGAAGCGGTATTACATGCTAAAACAACAAGACGGCACCCTCTTTCGAAGAGTGCCTTCACTGCTTGTAAGGTAAATTCGTAAACTATCTCAAACGACCTTGTGCCATAAGGAGCACGCGCGTTGTCGCCAAGATATAGGTAGTCGTATTGGGGGAGGCGTTTCCTTATCTCCTTAAGGATAGTAAGGCCACCGTAACCGGAATCAAAAACTCCTATTTTCAATTTCAGAGAATGCCTAACTTAGCCTTCACTTCGTCTGTGATGTCTTTCACAGGGTCTGCATAATAGAGGATGAAGGAGCTAACGTTGGGCTCTATAAGTGAATATCCGCCTTCTTGGCCAACGGAACGAATGGCATCATTTACCTTTTTCTCGATAGGAGCCATGAGTTCGGCTTGCACTTTTCCCATTTCTTGTTCAGCAGTCTGGGTAAACTGTTGAATTTTTACCTGATATTCCTGGAAATCCTTTACTTTACGCTCCTTGATAGTTTCAAGTTCATTTTCCGGCATATTCTGGATTTCATCGTAGCGGCGCTTCAGTTCTTCCTGAAGTTTTGCCAATTCATCCTCATATCTTTTAGAAGTTTCAACAAACTTGTTTTGTGCATCGGTATATTCGGGCATTTTTTGCACCACTTCATCCACGTTTACTATACCAATCTTGAGAGACTGAGCGAAAGCACACATTGGTAACACCAAGGCTGCAATCAATAAGATTTTCTTGATCATTATATTAGGTTTTATAATTGTTTGCAAAATTACTGAATTATTTGGAATAGCCCAATTTTGCCAGCACTTCGTTGCTTACATCAATCTTAGGTGATGCAAAGACTATACTTTGTGAAGAAGCCCGGTCGAAAATAGTCTGATAACCTCTTTCCTCGGCCACGGCTTTCACCGCATTGTATATATCCTCCTGAATCGGCTTCATCAGGCTCTGACGTTTTTTATAAAGCTCTCCTTCCGGACCAAAATATTTATAACGGGTTTCGGTCACTTCCTTTTCCTTGGCCACAATCTCTTCCTCACGCTTTTTCTTCATTTCGTCGGTCAGAAACACCATTTCACTCTGGTAATTCTTATACATGGTTTCAGCCTCTTTGGAAAGTTCATTCACTTCTTTTTCCCAACGTTGTGACACCTGATTAAGCTGCTCGTTGGCCATTTCATAGCTTGGTATATTCTTTAGGATATACTCCATGTCGATTAATGCGAATTTCTGTGAGTTGGCAGCTGCAATACCACAGAAAACCATTAAGAGTGTGAATATCGTTTTTTTCATAGTCTGTGTAATTTTTTATTTTATAGACTCTGCTGCATCCATAAGGTTTAAGATACTCTCTTCATACAAGGTCTCTCCGGGATTTTATACTCGGGATAAAATAACATTCTTAACCAATATTCGCTTAGAATTCTTGTCCGAGCACAAAGTGAATCTGGCTACCACCACGAGTTCCCCAAACCTTGTCGAAACCATAGCCCCAGTCTATACCAAGCATACCGAGCATAGAGAGATAGAGTCTCACACCCACACCTGCACTTCTCTTAAGATTAAATGGAGAGAAGTCTTTTACCGAGGTCCAACAGTTACCGGCTTCCGCAAAAGCCAGAGCGTAGATTGTTGTGCTTGGCTGCAGCATGAAGGGGAAGTGGAGTTCGAGACCGAAACGGCCGTAAGCATATCCTTCATATCCCCAAGGAGTGAATTGTCCGTTATCATAACCTCTCATTGCAATTGTTTCTGTGGCATATGTATAACTTCCCGACATACCGTCGCCTCCGAAATAGAAAGTCTCGAATGGAGTTTTGAAATATTGATTCCATGAACCAAGGAGTCCAAAATCAGCACGAGTCATAAGTACCAGAGTCCAGGAGCCATCAGGATCGGTGAGAGGGGTATAAGTACGGCTCTTGAATTTTACCTTCCAGTATTCTATCCATTTGTACAGTTCTTTGGCTGCAGCCTCGCGTTGTTCGCTGTTGGTATTTGTTCTGGCAGCCATCTCTGAAAGGGATTTCCAGTCTTTCTTGCCGCTAAATAGAGAGGCAGGGGGAGTGAGCGTAACATCGATACTGAAAGAAGATCCTCTACGCGGATAAATAGGTTGGTCTATACTGGTTCTTGACAAAGACAGTCCCAACATAAGGGAGTTGGAAACTCCATTGTTCATATAATACAGGTATTCCCAATTTTTGAGATAATACCATCTGTAGGATAGAGATGCCTGGAACTGGAAATAGTCATCAGGCCAGCTGAGTCTTGTTCCAAATCCCAACATCACACCGGCCATCTGGAGCACCTTATTGGGGTCGTAGGCATTTTGATAGTAATATCCTGTATTATTGTAATTATATGAACCTCCGTAATAAAGGGAATTATAATAACCGGAGTTGTACCAGGAATTATTGTAGTAACTTGAGTTTATACCGGTAGAACGGCTATAATCCACACTGAAGGAGAGGGCATTAGGTCTCTTGCCTCCAAACCACGGGTCGAAGAATGAGATTGAATAACTCTGATAGTATTTGGCATTGGTCTGTGCCGAGATAGAGAAAGTTTGTCCGTCGCCGCGTGGTATGATACCTCGGTAAGAGCCCGGATTAAACAGATTCTTGATTGAGAAGTTTGAGAAAGATAAAGATACCTGACCTGTCACACCTGTCTGACCCCAACCGAAAGATAACTGCACTTTGTCATTGGCCTTTGATTCCAGGTTAAAGATAATGTCTACCGTTCCATCATTCTCATTTGGTTCGGGCCTTATATCCATTGTTTCCGGGTTGAAGTGACCCGTGGTGGCTATTTCACGTGCAGAACGCATCAGGTCGCTCTTTGAGAAAAGTTCACCCGGACGGACTCTGAGTTCTCTTCTCACTACCTTCTCAAACAATTGGTCGTTACCATTGATCACGACTTTGTTTATAGTAGCTTGCGGACCTTCCATCACTCTCATCTGCAGAGCAATGCTATCTCCCTTGATGTTCTCTTCTATAGGCACAAGCTCGAAGAAAAGATAACCGTTGTCGAGGTAATAATTGCTCACTGCATCATCATCGGTGCGGAGGCGTTTCTCGAGCAGTGGCTGGTTATAGACATCTCCGGGATAAATTCCCAGGATGTTATTGAGGATGTCGGTGGAATAAACTGTGTTACCAACCCAGTTAATATCACTGATATAGTATTTATTGCCTTCTTCTACATCTATGAAAACATCTACCGTGTTGTCATCATATTTCACGACACTGTCATTTACTATACGTGCGTCGCGATAGCCGAGAGAGTTATATTTTTCTATGATACGGTTTTTGTCGTCTTTATAGTCTGAATCCACAAACTTCTTTTGACTGAAGATCTTGAGAATGTCGGTTTTCTCATTTGTCTTCTTCATTGCATTCTTCACTTTTCTGTCAGAAAGCACTTCATTTCCACTGATGTAGATCTTATGCACCTTGACTTTGCTATTCCTATCCACGTTCACATCCAGGAACACCTGATTGTCTTTAGAGATGTCGGGTACTTGGTTGATATGGACTATAGCATTTTTAAAGCCCTTTGAAGAATAATAGTCTTTAATGATCTGAGTGGCCCTTGCTACAATATTCGGGGTGATTTGCTGGCCTGAAATCATGCCCAGCCTTTCAAGAATATCTTTTTTCTCACCACCCTTCACTCCTTCAAACCTAATTTCAGATAGGCGGGGTTGTTGTTTTAACTGTATGAGAAGCCAAATTTTATTACCTGCAATTTTTTCTGCAAGAATCTTCACGCTTGAATACAGACCCTGACGCCAAAGACGCTTCGTGGCAGTAGTAAGTACAGGTCCGGGCACTTCCACTCGTTCTCCAATCGAGAGGCCGGAATTGGCTATGATTATGTAGTCGTCGGCATGATTAATGCCTTCCACACGTATGCCCGCTATTTCATACACTTTGGGTATCGGGGAATATATGATATCGGGGTTGTAGATAGTATCAACCGGAGCCTCCATCTCTTGGGAGAAGACCGGAGTTGATAATAGAAGTGCAATAAATAAAACCGATATCTTATATATATGATTCATTCAGTTCTTGATTAGTTGGTGTGTTTCACTTGATCACTGGTCATTCCGAATCTACGTTCGCGTTTCTGGAAATCCAGCAAGGCTTCGACATATTCTTCGTCAGAAAACTCGGGCCATAAAGCCGGTGTGAAATATAATTCACTGTATGCAATCTGCCACAGTAGGTAATTTGAAATCCGGTATTCACCTCCTGTTCTGATCAAAAGATCAGGGTCTGGTATACCGGCCGTAGTCAGATTGTCTGATATAGTATTTTCTGTTATATCCTTAGGGTCAAGTTTGCCTTCAGCAGCCAGATAAGCAATCTTACGCACAGCCTCTGTTATTTCCCATCGTGAAGAATAACTCAGGCACATGTTTAATTGAAGTCCGGTGCAATGGGCAGTGGCATTTCTGGCATAGAAAAGTCTTTGCCTTGCATCTTCCGGGATTCTCTCTATGTCGCCCAGTAGCACAATCCTGACATTATTGGCCAGCAATTCAGGTAATTCTCTTTCTATGGCCCAGCCAATTAGGTACATCAGGGTGTCTACTTCATCTTTTGGTCGATTCCAGTTTTCGGTGGAAAACGCATACAAGGTGAGGTATTTTATTCCCAGGTCGGAAGAAAGTTTGGTCACTCTATGCACAGTAGAGACTCCCTCGGCATGACCGTCGGAGCGAATATAACCGTGGCTTTTAGCCCAGCGGCCGTTGCCATCCATTATCATGGCAACATGCACCGGAATTCTTTCCGGGTCTAATTGCGATATTTTAAGTTCCAGTTCTGTCATCTGCGTTTAGTCTTTATAATTGCAGGTGGCACACCTCTTGCTGAATTCGTAACTCACTGTAAAAGTCAGAGTGGAATACCAGTCGGTGTTTTTCATGAATGAACTTTTTATTCCAACAGGGTCCTGAAGGTCAGGGCCGTCAAGTTTGTCGGTGAACACTTTTTTCATGAGAAACTCCAGTCCGAGATTCCATCTTTTGGAAGGCTTGTAACGGAATCCTACCCCAAAAGGGATTGTGAATGCGGCTCCTGCTTTACCGCCTACATTCCATGCAGTGATGCCTAAGCCTCCTGCCAGGTAAGGAGTCCATCGTTTCAAGTGAAGATAAGTTTCTCCAATGCCATATCCGAAAAAATTAAACTCCGCCAGTTCCGACAACTCATAGAATACTGTAGAGAATTTGTAAGTTTGTCCATCAGGGAAAACGTTGGTCATATCTGCGGAATTTCCCTTCAAACCTCCTATGTAGAAGTTGGTTTTGAAGTTCCATCTGTTGGTTGCAATATATCTGAACAAGAGTTCCACATCCCATGATGGATGCTGGTAGAGATTAGAAGTATTGGCATCTCCCAGATAACCTGTCATACCCACGCCACCTCCGATTTCAAATCGATAATCCTCCTGCGCTCTGAGACTTATTACCTCAGAGAGGATATAAATAGTGGCTATTGATATGATGGTGAATCTTTTCAAAACAGAAAGCTACTTATTTTTAAATGTTGGGTATAAATTTAAGTCTTTCCAACACACCTCGATAGATGGAAGTATTAAGATGGTTTTCCATCTCGTTTTCATATCCACCGAAAATATAGAGGTAAGGACAAATCCATGATACTGTGGTTCCCTCTATGGTATAGGATGCTCGAGTTTTGGTATTCTCTATCATAGTCCAGGCATCAGCCAGATCTGCTGAAAGACGGTATCCTGCCACTATTACGTCTGCGTCTTCGAGAGAAGGCACAGTCTCTGTGAGTTGCATTGATTCGGGAGCCAGAACCCATGTGACACCATTATTATAGGAAATGTATACATCTCGATTCATTTCTCCATTATCTTTTACACCTCCTAAAATCAGCCACACATCAAATTCTCTTTCAGTGAAAAGATAATTGGTATTTCTGTATACCACATATCTTGCAAGCATAGGCGACTTAAGACCGGGAAGTGTGTTTTCATCAAGGGTAACCCAATTATTGCCGTCGTATCCCCAAATTGCAGAACTGTAATATCCGCTTTCTGTCAGGCCACATGCAAGGAAGGCCATGGGATTATCGGCCCATTCGGTGTCGATTTGTGCCAAAGAAGAGGAGTAATAAATAGGGAAGTCAGATGATACCTCTTTTTCTTGTGTATTTGTAGTTTGGGGGAATCTGGTGTGAAGGAAAATCCCGTTTTCCTCCTTTATTCCTAAAATGGAACTGCCATATTGTCCCAGGATATTAATCCAGGTTACCCCGGCCGGATTCCAGGATTCAAAATCAGAAGACATATAGAGATTGCCATCGGTATCCAGTATATAGAACTGATCATCAGTAGAAGTGAGAGTGGATACCTTCGGGTTAGTTACTCCATTGAAAATTGATGTCTGCCATGTACCCTGATATATATCGGAAGAAATTGCAAGTGTGTATTCACCGTTGTATTCCTCTATAAGTGAGTAAACGGTATTGTCTCTTGCTATGGTTTTCTGCGCTACAGGATTAGGATATCTTGCCGGAAGGTCGGATGTGGCTAATTCACTCCACACAAGTTCATCCGGATCCTGAGTATGTACATTTACTTTAATTAAGTATTCAAAGGAATTTACTGCATCCTGGGCTACGACACTAAGTTTCACCGGTTGTGTAAAATCTATACTGTCGGTAGGAGTAGTGAGATAATTTGTAGTTACAGTTTCATTATCCTCATTTATAAACACCAGTTCTGCCTTAGTCATCGTATTTGCAAAAGTGATCGACGGTACCAATTTCTTAACGTCGGTCCCTTTGGGCAGAGAGTCGGCATTGAAAATAACACCGGTTTTAAGATCGATGGAGAAAAAGACTGAATCCAGATGGGCCATAACCTTGTCATTAGGCTGGATGTAGAAATTCTTTACGGCCACCATTGCCGGAGTCACCGCAATTTCATTTTCATCTTCTTCTGCCTTTTTATTGCAAGCTACAGTGGCAAGCAGGAGCACTGTTACTATATTGAAGAATAGAAATCTCTTTATGTTTGCTGAATACATACCTGAAAGCATATAGGCTTTTTGGTTGTGAAAGGTTAGTTTACACGTTTACAATCTGCAAATTTAGTATTTCTTAGTTAAAAAAGATGTTTTTGAACTCATCAAAATAAAAAAAGGCATTTTTTTTATGCCTTTTTAACGTCTGAAAATCTCGATGAGATTATCTCTGCAATAGTAAGATTCTGCCACGGAAACATCATCAGGTACATCCGGAGCTTTTAAACCTTTCCCCATCATGAAATTGGCAGTCTCTATTCTTATCTCATCATATAATCCTTTAGTTATAAAGGAATTAAGAAGTGTGGGCCCACCTTCCACCATCAGGCTTGTCACTCCTTCTTTCCTCATATCCTTCAGCATCCTTTCTAATGGAATGTTGCTGTCAGCCACATATTTCTTTGGACTATTGCCTCCCCAGTACCTCACATTAAGCAAGGGATGGTCTATATTTTCTGTATTGGCTCCTACCATTATGGCGTCGTGAAGGCTTCTTTCACGGTGCATCCATACTGAAGACATGGGGGACGAGAATTTTACCGGCTTACAATCTCCCTTCTCATCCTGAGCCGCCATAAATCCATCTTCGCTTTGTGCCCATTTAAGTGTGATCCAAGGCATATCTGATTTCTGGGCTTTCAGAAATCGTCGGTTAAGAAGATTACACTCTTCCTCTAAAACTCCCGATATCACTTCAACCCCTGCGTTTTCCAGGATTTTTACTCCTTTCCCTGATACAAGGGGATTTGGGTCCGGTGAGCCTATCACTACTTTTGGTATCCCTGTTTCTACAATAAGATTTGCGCAGGGAGGAGTCTTACCATGGTGGGCACAGGGTTCCAGTGTGACATATATTGTAGAATCTTTCAGAAGAGGCCGGTCTTCTTCCTTTACTGATTTTATAGCATTGACTTCGGCATGCGGACCTCCAAAGAAAGCATGGAATCCCTCTCCAATGATTCGACCATTGTTTACAATCACAGCTCCGACCATTGGATTAGGACTCACCCTTCCCTCACCATTGCGGGCGAGGGTAAGGGCGCGCCGCATATAGGTTTCGTCAATCCTTGAATCCACGCAGTCTCAGGAGGGCTTCAGGATTCGGTTTATGTCCGCGGAACCGTTCAAACAGTACCATTGGGTCTTCGGTATCTCCGGTTTCCAGAATGGTTGTCTTGAATTTGGTTGCAGTAGCCGGGTCAAAGATACCATTCTCTTCAAAAAGTTCGAATGCGTCGGCTTCAAGTACCTGGCTCCACAGATAGGTATAATAACCTGATGCATAGCCGTCGTCACCGAAAATATGCTTGAAATAGGGTGAACGGTAACGGTAAGTAATCTCTTCAGGCATGCCTATTTTTTCAGCCACTTTCACTTCAAACTCAGGTACATTTACTCCTTCACCGTCGGTTTGACCCCATTCAAGGTCTAACAATGCGGCACCGGCAAGTTCAGTGGTCACAAATCCCTGATTAAATTTCGAAGAATTATTAAGTTTCTCTATAAGTTCATCAGGTATTGTTTCACCTGTTTTGTAATGTTTTGCATAGGTTTTTAGCAGTTCTGGAGCAAAGGCCCAATGTTCGTTAATTTGGGAACACATCTCCACATAATCCCTGTCAACGTTAGTGCCGGCGATTGACCGGTAAGGTGCTTGTGAAAGAATAGCCTGAAGTGCATGACCGAATTCATGGAAAGTTGTTTCCACCTCATCAATTGTGAGTAACGCCGGAGTGGTAGCAGTGGGTTTAGTGAAATTACCGATGTTGTAGACGATAGGTCTGCGATTTCCATCTTCATAAAGACCTGAACTCTGCATCTGTTCCATCCAGGCACCCTGACGTTTAGTAGCACGCGGGAAATAATCGGTCATAAATACAGCCACATGATCACCTGTATTTGCATCTACAACTTCATACACAGTTACTTCATCCATCCATTTCGGGGCATCCGGCATTTCTACCATCTTGATTCCATAAAGTTTTTCGGCAGCTGTGAAGAGACCATTTAACACATTCTCAAGTGAGAAATAAGGGCGAACTTCGCTTTCATCGAGGTCGTATTTCTTTTTCTTCACTTTTTCAGCGTAATAATAATAATCCCAAGGAGCGATCTTGAAATTACCTCCCTCTTCATTCACAATTGCCTGCATATCGGCCACTTCTTCATGGCTGCGTTTCACTGCCGGCTCAAATACCTGAAGCAGCAGATTGGTGGCAGCTTCAGGAGTCTTGGCCATCACTCTCGAAGTCATCATCTGGGCAAAGTTGTCAAATCCCATTATTTTGGCTTTCTGAGCGCGTAGTTTCACTATCTGTTCAATTACAGGATAATTGTTGTTATCCCCATAAGAAGCAAGTGATGTGTATCCTTTATATATCGCTTCGCGGAGACCTCTGTTCTGGGCATACTGGAGCACCGGAAGTCTGCTTGGAGCATGCAGGGTAAAGACCCAAAGCCCGTCAAGCCCTTTAGCCTTTGCTTCTTCCTGCGCCATTTCTACTGAAGATTCCGGAAGGCCGGCAAGGTCTGCAGGGTCATACACAGTTACAAAGAAATTGTTGGTGGCGTTCAGAAGGTTCTTGTTATACTGAATGAAAAGCTTTGAAAGCTCGTCGTTCACTTTAATAAGTTCCTTCTTTTTATCTTCCGGTAGAGCTGCACCTTGTTCTGCAAACTCACGGTAGTATTTCTCTACCACACGGATCTGTACCGGGTTAAGTCCCATTTCATTACGACGGTCGTATACGGCTTTAATCCGGTTGAAAAGCTGTTCGTCGAGGTTTATCTGATTAGATGCTTCATTGAGGAGTGGAATAGCTTCTTCTGCCATCTGAGCGAATTCATCGGTAGAAAGAGCTCCATCATAATGATAGAAAACCTGTGCCACTCTGTCGAGGATAGGGGATATATTCTCAAGAGGCAGGATGGTGTTGTCGAAATCGGGTACTGCACGGTTTACAGTGATTGCCCAAATATTCTGTTTCTGCTGCTCTATACCTGCCTTTATTGCAGGGATGAAGTCAGCCACCTGAATTTTGTCGAAAGGAGGGATTCCATATTTATCCTGATAAGGAGAAAGGAATGGGTTCTGATGATCTTCTGCCATTGTAGTGGAAATGGTAGCAAGGCAGCAAAGTGCTGCGCATGCTGTCTTTAATAATTTCATATCTTGTGATTTTATAAGCGTTTGTTAGGCTAAAATTAATAGAAATTTTCCAATGGAGAAAAAATATGGACTCATTCCCGATTTTTTGTTAATGTTAAGGGAGGAGTCCTTATTCTGAATTGGTGAATTCAAATTCTCCGATAAGGGGATAATGATCGGAAGAATTAATTTTACCTATTGTCAAGTCAAGAGCTTTTAGCGGACCGCGGTAAAGCATCTGGTCTATATGGAAATAGAATGCATGCAGATTGTAAGTGATTCCGGGTCCGAAGTTCGTCTCAGCATAAGCATCCCTGAGATCGTCACCTTTGATTATATTATAGGTCCAGGAAGTTGGCACATCGTTGAAGTCACCGCAAACTATCAGAGGTGTATCGGGAGATATATCATCTAAATCCTCACGCAGAAATTTGGCGTCTTCCGCTCGTTTTCGGAAAGCTTCACGGAGTTTTTGCCTGATGCTACCTTTGAATTCCTTCATGCTGGTTTTCGCACTTTCCATAGACTTAATCTCAGTCACTACATTCCGTTCCTCGTCAGACAAGTTATAAGATGTGAGATGCACCATGGCCACTATGAGTTCCCGGTCTTCCGGAAAATTGATTTTGAAGAAATCGTATCTACAGTTACCCCGATCATTAAAACTTGTTTTTTCCACACTTTCCACGGGATACTTAGAAAGCAATTTAATGTCGCTCTTGTTGTTGATACCGGCACGGTATGGATAAGCGTGGAACAGACTGTCGATCAGTGCTTTTGAGTAATTATGAATCTCATCCTTATCGAAGTTTAACATTTCAGCGAGACCTATTATGTCAGCACCGGATTCTATCATGTATTCTATTGCCCTGTTTCCCGGGTAATCCTGTTGCCTTAAGTCTTCTGTATGAAGCACATTCCAGGAAATAATCTTGAATGTCCGGGCATTTTCTGATGCATCTTTCGACGTTCCCCATGGAGTAGCCACGCTCATAGGGGTGAGGCAAATTATAATTGTTCCTATACCCAGACCACAAAACATTATTTTCCGAAACAATCCCCAAAATAGTACCAATACAATGGTAAAGATAGCCAGGAATGGGAATACCAGGCTCATCAGGGCAGGGAAGGTGAGGTACTCAGGATTCATTCTTCCACCGAAAGCTGCCAATATTGTGGCGAGATACACAATAATGGATAGAATCCTCATTGCGAGGAAAAGAAAAGGACTAAGAATTTTGGTGGCCAGCATTGTCTATTTCAATAGAATGAATTGCCTCTCAACGTTCCTTTTTTACGCCAGTATAACAATATGAAGATTCCAAACAACATTCCTCCCAGGTGAGCAAAATGAGCCACGGAGTCATTTGCATTAAAACCAAGGAAGAATTCTATGAGTCCATATCCTATCATCATATACTTTGCTTTTATGGGATAGGGTATGAAAAAGAGGTAAAGGGGCTGGTTAGGGAACACAAAGGCATATCCCAGCAGAAGTCCATACACTGCGCCCGAAGCACCTATGGTCACGAAATTATTTTTGAAAGATGCTATTGCCGACATAAAGCTGCTATCATGACTTTGTAAAGCGGCATCTACTATTTCTTTCATGTGGGCATAGGAGAGACCGTTAAGTCGGGCTATTCCACTTACATATTCATGCATCCATGTAGAGAGCCATACTATTTCCTGAACAATAGCCGCTCCAATTCCACAGACAAAATAAAACATCATATATCGTTTCGAGCCCCATACCCTCTCTAAAATGGATCCAAACATCCATAGAGAGAACATATTGAAGAGCAAATGCCATGGGTTATGGGAGTCATGTACAAATAAATAAGTGATTATCTGTACCGGATTAAACTGATTTGCGCCTAACAGATGAAGGCCCAAAACACGGATTATGCTCTGTCCAAAACGAGGGAAAATGGCTTCTACAGCCCAGACAATTATATTTATGAGGATAAGGTTTTTGGTTACCGGCGGTATTGCCGAAATAAAACCTCTAAAACCATTTCTATACATAATCAATCTCTCTTTCGGGAAAGTTTTAAATGCATTTTCGAAAATTCTTCCCGCAAATTCATAAAATGCAAATTTACTCCATAGTGGTAAATTCACAAAATATTTACCTTTCGCAGCCTGAGTTTTGATTGCTGGTAAGGAAACATAATAGTAAGGATGTCAGTATCCCCTTTCTGTGCCCGGATATCATTTACAAAACTCTCTTTCATAGCATCTTTCCATTCTACATTATAAATGCCATGAAAAGGGGTCGGAGTAAGGATGGCTTTTACGTCACCTATGCTCCAATTGTCAACATTCACTCTGGCTCCGTCTAAATAAAGAAATAAATAATTGTTGTCGTCTTTAAGGCAAAGAAGCTTGTAGTCACCTCCTGTCTTAAGAAGACTTTCTTCCAGTTCCCGGTCAAACATCATCCATATGCCTTCCAACGGATCATTGCTGAGACTCGCCTGTTGAATTACAGATTCATCAATTTCAAACCGGGGGGTGTCGTCATCATTTATATAAGCTGAAATATCGCTGATAAGAACTTCTCCTCCGCTTCCACAAAAGAACCCGAAACCTGTGATAGCTTCTTTTATAGCTTTTTCAAAAACCTTTTCTAATCCTGTATTTCCAGCTGAAATCTTAAGATGTTGATTTTCTAACTTACATTCCCAAAGATTGTCTCCCTCAAAAGGGTTTATGTTTTTGATCAGATTAACTTTCTCTATTTCTCCGGCTGAACTGCTCCAAAGTGAAATTTCCAGAGATGGAACCGACTCTATGGCAGAAGGTTGCTCTCCAGTCTTTACCCTCATCACTAATGTATCAGCCTGTGTGACCATAATAAGTCCCCATTCCGTGAATTTAATCCTCATCTCTTTGAGGTCTGATGTTAAGTATCGGTATCTTTTCCCCGGATTGCCGTGAAGGTTTTTGCTACGGAAGCGTAAAGTGAAATCTTCAGCGACCTTAGGCAAAGAATAATAATTCCATTGCAAAGTGTCAGTGGAATTTGAAATCAGGATACCATCAGGTGTTGCGTTGGGGAACGGTTGATAACCCCGGCCCTTATTCCAATGAAGATTGTCCGCCAATGTGTATATAGGAACCAGTAGCGAAAAGATAAAAAGGGTAACTATTATCCTCCTTCTTGTACTCATGGATTCACAAGATTTGTGATTGCTGTGATTATACCCACCAGAGCGAAGAGTAAGATTATGATACCTATAATACGATTTATAAGCCACATCGATCTGAGGTTGAAGTGGGCCCGGAGTTTATTTACCGAGAAGGTCACAAATTCCCACCATATCACAGCACCTACGAATATAGCGATATAGCCGGCTATATAGTAATAGAAACTTATTTCCGGAATAGAGAAATTAAAACGGGCAAAAAGACCGATTATAAGAAAAAGAATGAGGGGATTAGAGAATGTGAATAAGAAACCGCCGAGTATGTTCTTGTGTGGCGACACTTGTTGTAGTTCACCCTGAGGTGTTTTTAATGAAGAAGCCGGATTTTTCTTGAAGAGATACACGGCAAAGGCTATTAGCACCACGCTTCCCACCAGCTGTATCACGTTCTGGTTCCGTTCAAGGAATTCCTCAATGAAGGAAAGACCGAAACCGGTGAGAATACAGTAGAACAAATCTGATATAGCGGCTCCTATACCTGTGTAAAGGCCGGATTTACGACCTTTGTTCAGAGTCCTTTGTATGCATAGAATTCCCACCGGCCCCATCGGAGCCGAAATGAGGATGCCTATGGCAATACCTCTCCATATAGTGTAGAAAAGACTTTCAAAAAAGCCCATTTATCTTATTCCGGAGCCGAAAGAAACGTCAATTGGTGATATAAAATCCTCCGGTGGGACTTGCTATCACCCGATAATTTTTCAGAGGATATCTGTATTTGCCGGTGGCAGCCACACCGCTAATGGGTGAACCACCGGTCATGGTGACATCATAGACAGATTTACACTCGGGACACACAGCAGTGTAAACCTCTTTATCTATCTCCACGCGAATATCTGCCTGTCGTTCCACAGGGCAAGCCAGGTCGTAGGCCAAAGGATAGGCACCCAAAGCATTGTTTGGGTCGATTCCTTCAATCAGAAGCACTCCTCCAAAGCCGGTGGCACTGTCGGAGTTATAATAAAAATCTGTTGGCACGCTGATACCCGGTGCATGGATAAAGTTGCGATGATCTCCGAATCCTGCCACACCATAAGTGTTCCAGAGACCGGGATTAGAGAGTGAGATATACACTTTCATATTGGGGATCCTATCATTATCCAAACCTTTGCATCCGCATAATGAAATGGTTGCGCATATTATCAGCGCGAATATCCCCGTGTCCTTTAATCTCATGCAAAAGGTATTGCCCCCAACACCTGTCCAAACTGTTCGGCAATTTTTTGAATCTGGCCGCCCACCATTGGTTTAAGCATTGCAGGGATATTGATGTCGATATCTACCTTAGCATTGGAGGTATTATCTGATAGAGGTTCCAGATTGAGAATCAGAGCCATTTCGATAGGTATACCTTCTCCATTAAGTCTGATTTTAGACGGAGCCTGACGTTCTGTGACACGAAACACAAGATTACCCATAGGTCCTCCCGGCACTTCTATAGTGTCAGGCGTAATGTTTATGTTTTCAAACATCTGCCTCTTATCTTCCGGGATACGGTCAGCCGGAACTTTGTCGAGCATACTCTTCAAGTTCTCCAGGTTGGATAATTTGTCGTAAACGGTTGTCACCGGTGCATGGAGAACTATATCTCCTGAACTATATATAGCCATCTCTTTATTCTTTTACATTAGGCATCCATCCAGCCGGATTTTCTCTCCATTCTCTGAGTGTTTCTGCCTCTTGCTTGCTGATAAATTTAGTTGCCTCAGCCACTTCTATCATGGTGGAGTAATCACAAAGTGATATAAGTGTGATATTGGCTTCATGAAAACGTTTCACCGCCATGGGGAACTTGTAATTGAAAAGACAAGTCATACCAATTACGTCGGTTCCATAATTCTGGAGTAATTCCACTGTCTTAAGTGAACTGCCTCCTGTAGAAACGAGGTCTTCAATTACCACTACCTTTGTTCCAGGCTTGAGGTTTCCTTCAATACTATTCTCAAGGCCATGATCTTTAGGAGTGTCTCTTACATACACATATGGAAGACCTAAAGTATCGGCCACGATAGCTCCAATAGCGATAGCTCCGGTTGCTACCCCGGCTATAGCCTCAACCTCCGGGAAATTTTCAAGAATGGACCTGGCGAATTCCACTTTCACGAAATTCCTGATATCAGGGTAAGATAAAATTCGGCGGTTGTCATTATATATCGGGGAATTCCAGCCTGAGGCCCATATGAAGGGGTTTTGAGGTTGGAGTTTGATTGCGCTTATTTGCAAAAGTTTTTCAGCTAAAAGTTTCTCGGTGCTTTTCATAATTCTTTATATTTGAAAAGTTTACTTCTTTACAATGCGGGAATACGCCTCTCACTGTTCTGCAAATTTACACTTTAGCATTAAAATATACAACAGAAAATTATATTTCTGCAGCACACCAAAAACTTATCTTACCGAACAGAAGCAGATTGAAAGATATGGTCTAAAGGGAACGGGCTCTTAGTGAACAAAAAAGTTAGATATTTTGTTGTAAAGACAACAGTTTATGATTCCACTTTAAAGTCGTAAATTATTAGATGCCACAACGATCAAACTGAAAAGATGTCGGACATAGAGTCTGAAAGGGATTCCGGAAAATATCTGATTCTCAGTTTGATATCATGACATCTAAAGAAAAGAATAATCTTAAAGCCACAAGAAAATATGAAAATCAAAAAAAGTATTTTAGCACTTTCAGCATTGTTAGCTACTGCGCTATCCTCCTGCAGCACGTTCTCGCTGGTGGATTCTCAGGTATATAACGATGCTAACCTTGCAGATTTCCATACTTTCCGAATCATTACGCCGGGAGAAGGCAAGTTGCCTCCGGGGATGGAAATGGTGACTTATTATAATATAGCAGCAGCCATCCGGGAGCAGATGGTGGAACGGGGATATGTGGAAGACCCGGCTTCACCGGTAGTGATAAATATCGGATTGACGGTAAAGAATGAAGTATATACCGAACCGGTTGCTTCTCTTATGCCACCACCGGGACCTATTGGACCTCCACCCATGAACTGGTTCCCGTACGGTGGACCACCTCCGGGGCCACCTCCTGGTTTCTCCCCTTGGTTTATGTATCCACGTGCCTATTACTGGAATCCGAATGCACAGGTCGTAACGGGTATTTATAAAGAGGGAGTGTTGACCATGGATATCGTTAATATCGCTACTAAGGAAGCGTTGTTCTCATCATCGGTGGCAACCATTCTGGAAAACGGAGACTCACAATTCAGAAATCTTTCCGGAATTGCAGAAGCGGTGAAGACGTTATTTGAAAAATATCCTGTACCTTTGCTTCCTCAATACAAAAACCAGAAATAGGCTTGGAAGCAACTTTAAACAAACTTCGTCAGACTCTTACTCCCTTGTATGGAAGGAGAGAGACCGAAGCAATAATAAGACTGATTTTTCATTACTTGAAAGGTTGGAACCTTACAGAAATGCTCATCCATCAACAGGATGAGCTTTCTGATTTTGTGAAAGAGGAGATTGAAGATATATTGAAACGTCTTAAAGAATTTGAACCTATTCAATATATCACCGGTGAGGCAAGATTTCATGGACTTGACTTAAAAGTGAATCCGGGAGTGCTGATACCTCGTCCCGAGACCGATGAATTGGTAGATATAATAGTTGACGCCAACAAAGACCGCGAAGATCTAAAGATACTGGATTTGTGCACCGGCAGCGGTGCCATAGCACTGGCTCTTGCTCGGTCACTTCCTTTCTCCAAGGTGACAGCTATAGATTTCTCTCCCGTTGCAGTGGAAACAGCGCGACTGAACTCCTCAAAATTGAAAACTAAGATAGAAGTGGAGCAGGCTGACATCTTTGACTGGGAACCAAAAGGCAAGTTTGACATAATTGTTGCTAATCCCCCCTATGTAATGGACAAGGAGGCACTGCAAATGGAAAGAAATGTACTTGACTATGAACCACATGAAGCTCTCTTTGTGAGAGATGATAATCCGTTGCAGTTTTACAAAAGAATAACTGACATAGCCAAGAAGGTATTAGTTGCAGGAGGTAAACTCTATTTTGAAATCAATCCGCTTACTGCCCAGTCTCTGAAAGAGATGATTGAAAAAAAGGGTTTCCAAGATGTAGAGATACTAAAAGACTCTTCGGGTAAGGACAGATTTCTTTCATGTGTTTCTTAAAAATGGAATTGGGGAAATATGGCCAAGAAACCGGTGACAAAAGATTCAGCCTTTGAAAGACTTGCCGCATTGTGCAGCCGTAGCGAACAATGTGAAAGCGATTTGATGAAAAAGATGGTGGCATGGGGCCTCCGGGATATTGAAAGGAGAGAAGTGGCAGAAAGATTGAAGGAGGGTAGATTTCTTGATGAATCCAGGTTTGCAAAAGCTTTTGCTACTGATAAGGCGAGGTTTTCAGTATGGGGTCCTGTGAAAATAAGAATTGAACTTGCAAAACGCAGAATCCCGGGTACTATAATCAGAGATGCTGTAGCCGGGGTTAACCCGGATATATGGAAAGAAGGTCTTCTGAAATGTGCCAGAACAAAATCAAGGACCTTGGAATTAAACGGAACCGAGGGATATAAAAATCAACAAAAACTATATGCTTATCTTATTTCCCGAGGATTCCCGTCCGGTGCTTCTTCAAAGGCCGTGGCATTAATGAAAAAAGAGCAGATGAAAGATGAGATGGATTGACGATCTGATTAATCTTCTTTTCCCCGCTGAATGTCATCTTTGCGGCCATAGTCTTGGTCCTCATGAAAGGTTTATTTGTCTCCCTTGTATAGAAACCTTACCACGTACCGGTTACCATCGGCATCACCGAAATCCAATGGAAGAAAAATTTGCCGGGCATTTTCCCTTTGTTGATGCTACCGGTCATTTCTTTTACTCAAAAGATTCCTCACTGGCTCAATTGATTCAGGATATGAAATACCGAAATTTTCCATCCATCGGAAATAAAATGGGAGAGATTGCCGGTAAGGAATTATATACGGCCGGATTTCTAAGTGATGTAGATTTGATTGTACCTGTACCGATGCATTTTTGGAAGCAGGCAAAGCGAGGATATAACCAGACCGAGAGAATTGCACAAGGCATCTCTGATAGCACCGGTATCCCGGTAGTGAACGCATTGAAGATGATTCATCAGCGCAAAACCCAGACATCTCTTTCCAGAGCGCAACGTTTAGCTAACGCTGAAGGTCTTTTTGTGAGCCGGGGGAATATAGATCTTAACGGGAAGACAATATTATTGGTAGATGATATCTGCACTACGGGTGCCACAATGGGAGGTGCTGCAAAGGCATTGGCAGATGCCTTCCCGGGCATAAGACAGAAACTCTTTTCTCTGGCCGTGGCGTTTTAAGGGTAACGAGCCTTTAAGGTGTCACCAGCGGCCACCGCCGCCACCTCCACCGGTCATTCCACCACCGAAACCACCGCCGAATCCGCCGCCTCCACCGCCTCGGCCACCGCTGCCTAAAATGGCTCCGGCTGCTAAAGCTGCCGCTGTGCCGTCTGAACGTTTGGGGATTGTGTATCGTTTGCCCGTGTTATTATGACAATACTTACATTCATACACTCTTTCTCCGATACCGGTTCGTCTTGTGGTAGGAGGGAGCACCACATGGTCTTTCACCATGCTCATGGCAACTGTGTGACAGTGCGGACATTCTTCGTAATGAGTGAATTTATTTGGGAATGCATATCTTTCTACGGTGCCGCAGTCATCACAGACCCAGACATCATAGTCGACAGAATTTAATTTTTCTTCCAAATCCTGTGAAGGACTCAGGAGATTGTTGTCTTCCTCCTCATTAAGTTTATGCATCTTGCCTTTGCATGCAGGGCATACTAATGGCTTATTGCGGGCCTTATTGTATTTCCGTCGATAAATCCAGTAGGGTATAAGACCTAATCCTAAAGAGAATACTGCCAGTAGTAAATAGGTAGTTCGGCTCTCATACCATTTGCGAGCCTGTGAATATCTGTCAAGATGTTTGTATTGGTGGCTATCATAAGCCAATTTGAAACAAGAAATAAGGAAAAGCACCACAACAATGGTAATCACAAATCCAATGAAATCTTCTTCTGTCAAGTCGGTTTCCGGTGCTTTTTCCCAAGCTTCCTTCTCTTGACTTTTCAATTCCTCAGCAGCCTCCGGATTGCTGAGTACATTTGCCACATCGGCTGAAACTGCTACAACAGCACCGTCGAGATCATTTTGTTTCATATGAGGTACTACCGAGCGGTTGATGATTCGTGAAGCAGAAATATCAGGAATTATACCCTCTACGCCATATCCGGTAGCGATCCAGGCTTCTCTCTGGTCAGGGACTATAAGAATAATCACACCATTGTCTTTATCCGACTTTCCTACCTTCCATTGATCGAAAAGTTTCACTGCAAATTCTTCACGGGAATATTCACCGGTGTTGGGTACAACCACAGTCACTACTTCGGCACCCGTCTTCTGCCTCAGATTCCATAATATAGCATTTGCTTCCGCCTTTGCCTGAGGACTAACAAGATTTGCCGGATCGGCCACATATACTCTGCGATCCCTGATATTAGGATTTGTGATATCCTCCGGGGAATAATCCCGGCCGAATGTAAAGACTGAAATGAAGAGAGTGAAGAAGGTAAGAACCAGTATCCTGTAATAATTTTTCATACGGCAGGTAAAGAATGGCCATTAAGTTTTCTGAAAAGATCGAGTGCATATACATCTGTCATGCCTGAGACATGGTCAAGAACCGACTGTATCTTCCCATAAACTGAGGTGGAATTAAAGTCATATTGTTTCGGCATTCTGGCAAGCAAGAGTTGGCTATAATTCTTATCCGGATTCATTACAGCATCCATCAAGACATCCAAAAGGTATGAAATTATTCTACAACCTGCAAGATCCACATCCACTACATGCGGTGCACAATATATTTTATTAAAAGCTAAGTCAGAACAGGATTCATATCCCTTCTTCAGATGTTGAGGCAGAAGTTGAACTAAAGGTGCTGTTTTCTCACCTCGCATTATAGGTTCAATATTATTTACAAAAGCCTCTGCAGAATTTTCTACTAAGGTGCCAATCACATTTGAACGAAGATACCCTATTTTTTCATTAGGATCAGATAGATATCCCATTCCCCGGAAAAGTTTTTCACGTCGTGGTGTTTCAAAGAAACCGAGAAGGTATTCCGAAGCCTCCTCTGTAGAAAGGATAGAAAGGCGGTGAGCATCTTCTATATCCATGATCTGGTAGCAGATATCATCAGCCGCTTCCATAAGATATACAAGAGGATGACGGGCAAATACCCCGGGAGCGGTTTCCGGTATTCCTAACCAATCTGCTACCTTCCTATAAGATTCCTCCTCGCTTTGAAAGAAACCGAATTTACCTTTGCTTCCTGCATGTTCCGATGTCCATGGATATTTTACAAGAGCACCGAGAGTGCTGTAGGTCATTGCGAATCCACCTTTTCTACGTCCCACAAACTGATGGGTAAGAAGACGGAAAGAATTGGCATTCCCCTCGAAATTGATAAGATCTGACCATTGCTGGGAATCCAGTTCACCACGCAGAATTGCACCGGGACCTTCGCTAAACCATGTTGAGATGGTTTTCTCACCTGAATGTCCGAAGGGAGGGTTACCCAAATCATGACAAAGACAAGCAGTGGCTACAATATCCGGGATGTTTTCGATGAGATTAAGCTCACTGTTGTCAAGACCCTTGTCTCTCATACGCAGAATAACCTCGCGTGAGATTGATCGGCCCACAGTTGAAACCTCAAGGCTATGGGTGAGACGATTGTGAACAAAAACACTTCCCGGAAGAGGGAAGACCTGAGTCTTATTCTGAAGCCTGCGGAAAGGAGAAGAAAAAATCATACGGTCGTAATCCCGCTGAAATTCACTTCTTATCTGAGCGTTTCCATCATGGAATTCTTCCAGGCCTAACCTTCGGTCAATTATCAAACGGCGCCATTCCATATTTTGATAACAAAAATGATGGGGGAAATATTGTGGCAATAATGCAAACGTGAAGTTCGTTAAATGTGTAATGAGACCTAACTTCCAAATGAAAACAATTCATCGTAGGATTGTTTTCCTCATCGGAATAATTACATTAATGTCGGTTTCGGTAGAAGGTAAACCTACCGATAAACTGATGAACCGTCCCTATGCCGATCTTAAGTTATGGCATCTTGGGTTCTCAGTAGGATTCCATGTACAAGACCTTAATTTCACTCACAATGGGTTCCTTACCCCTGATGGAGAGAAATGGAGCATGGAGGTGCCATCTTTTTCTCCGGGTTTCTGTCTTAATGTAATGGGTGACTTAAGATTGCATCAATACATTAATCTCAGATTTTCACCCGGTATCTATTTTGGAAGTAAAGGGGTAGTTATGAAAGAATATGGTTCAGGATTGACCATGAGACAGGATGTGAAAACAGCATACGTTGTGACTCCCCTGGATCTGAAAATCTCAGGCAACAGACTTAATAATATAAGGCCTTATGTGACAGTGGGAGTGATGCCTACATTCGATGTGACGAAAAAAAGATTGGATTATCTTGTATTCAATACTTGTGATGCTTATCTCACATTGGGCCTTGGAATGGATTTCTATCTGCCTTTCTTCAAATTCATTCCGGAGGTGAAATTTTGCTTCGGTCTCTCAGATGTATTAAAGCACAAAAGGCCTGATTTAGCCGACGATATGCAGACCTACAAGATCACACAGTCGCTCAGCAAAGTTAAATCCAATATGGTGGTAATTAACTTTTATTTTGAGTAAAAATGAAAGTGAGGATAATAATAACGGTCTTTGCTCTTATTTCCGGTCTTTTCGCCTCTAATAAAGTTTACGGTCAGGTTACAGTTGACGCAGAGACAGGTGGTCTTCTAACCCAACATTGGGCCGTGCCTACTTTATTAGACCCGGCAGCCACCGGAGATATTGATTTTATAAGGGTGAGAGCCGGAGCAAGGCTTGATTATTTGGGAAGCCATGACTCACCTAAAAATTTTTTCATAACCGGAGATTCCCCGTTCAAAGTTGGTGGTAAAAGAATAGGAGCCGGTATCATTGCCAGTAGTATTACCTATGATTTATTCAGCAATTATAGTATTGGAGCACAGGGAAGCTATAAATTTAATTTAAAGAAGAATATTCTTAGTGTAGGTATCCAGATAGGGTATTTCCATACTTCCTTTAAAGGGAGCGAACTGACTCTGACACCGGGAGGTAATGAAAATAATACCCCGGAAGGAGGAATCAACGATGATTTGGGAGAAGAGGAACAATTACCTGAGGATAATTACGATTCACGATTAGATTGGCCTACACAAGATGTGGCAGGAGGCGCCCTTGATTTAGGAGTAGGAATAAGATTCACCCATCCAAAATTTCATGTGGGAATATCAGGTCTCCATCTCACAAATGCTAAAATAAGGCTATCGAAAGATGGAGAGGAAAACTCAGGTCTCAGATATATACAAAGCACCCTTCCGACAACAATGTATTTTGATGCCGGTGGCAATATTGCCATAAAAAACTCGTTAATATCATTGCAACCATCCTTATTGATTGGCACTGATTTCAGTGATTTTACAGCATTAGTGGAAATGCGTGCCACCTATAATGGTAAGGTGACATTCGGAATAGATTATCGGTACAACAGAGCATTCGGCGCACTTGCCGGGCTCAATCTGAAAGACTTTTACATAGGCTATTCCTGGGAATATGATTATTCGCGGAAACCGAGAGGAAGCACCGGTAACCATGAACTGGTGATAGGATATAGATTTAAACTCGATTTGGGCGATAAAAACACCTTCAGCCACCGATCGATAAGGATAATGTAAGGACTAACCTTTGAATTCATGAAAATAAAAAACCAAATAAATTTGAAACGATTCAGTAAACATGCTCTTTACATGCTGTGTGGTGCCGGAGGTGTGGCACTTCTTACATCATGTTTCGGCACTAAAGGTATGTCAGCAGGAGGTGAAGTGACCGGTGTGGGCGGTTCGTCATGGGCTGAACCCACGCCTTATGGCATGGTGCTGATAGACCGGGGCAGTATAGCCATGGGTCCTTCGAAGGATGATTCCATCAACGGAAGAAAAGCTGACCCCAGAGGAGTGTCTGTGGATGCTTTTTGGATGGATGAGACAGAGATTACTAATTCAAAGTACAAACAATTTGTATTTTGGGTGAGAGACTCTATTATCCGGGAGAGACTGTTTGATCCCGCCTACGGAGGCAATGAGGCTTTTAAGATAGAGGAGGATAAAGAAGGGAATCCAATAGAGCCTTATCTCAACTGGTCGAAACAAATACCATGGCGCAATGCTAATGAAGATGAGCAAAGGGCTATAGAAAGTGTATACCGAATTAATCCTATTACCGGCCAGAGAGAACTTGACCCCACACAGCTCAATTATAGATATGAAATCTATAACCACACTGAGGCGGCAAGACGAAAAAACAGATTAGATCCCACACTTAGGGAATACAATACCGATATCCCGGTGAACAATACTCTCCCGATGATTTCTAAAGATACAGCCTATTTCTCAGAAGAGGGCGATATTATCAGAGAGACCATCACACGTCCGCTCACAGGTGATTATGATTTTGTAAACACCTATATTGTCAATATTTATCCTGACACTACCTGTTGGATTAATGATTTTGACAATGCTTATAACGAGCCTTATACCAGGATGTATTTCAGCCATGCCGGATACAATAATTATCCTGTGGTAGGAGTAAGCTGGGAGCAGGCCAATGCATTCTCCAATTGGCGTACGGATTTCTTGAAAAGATCACTGGGTCGCGAAGGAGTATACATCGAGCCCTACAGACTTCCTACAGAAGCAGAATGGGAATATGCAGCCCGAGCCGGCAACTCCGAATCTCCATATCCCTGGGAAGAGACTTTGCCTTATGATGAAAGAGGATGTTTCTATGCCAATTTCAAACCTATGGATGGCGACTACGTGAGAGACGGACATGTGATCACATCCCCCGTGGGTACTTTTGCTGCCAATGATTTTGGATTATACGACATGGCAGGAAATGTATCGGAATGGACATCTACAGCTTACTCGGAAAGTATCGACAGACTTACAGCCGACATCAATCCAGAATACAGATATGACGCAGCTAAAGAGGACCCTTATCGTATGAAGAGAAAAATTGTGAGGGGCGGAAGCTGGAAAGATGTTGCAAACAATATCCGAAGCGACCTCAGAATGTGGGAGTACCAGAATGAACAGCGTTCATACATAGGATTCAGGAATGTAAGAACTCAAATAGGATTTGCCAAAGGCACCCAAAAGAAAAAGAGATAAAAATGACAAAGATTCAGAAATATAGAAACAGCATAGAAGAATTCCTGCACAGTGACAACGGGCAGCGATTTTTCAACATAGCATATTCAGTCGGTGCAGCGATTGTAATCTGGGGAGCTCTCTTCAAAATACTTCACCTTCCTGGAGGCAACACACTTTTGTGTATCGGTATGGGCACTGAGATAGCAATGTTCCTGCTCACTGCCTTTGATCGTCCGCCTAAAGAACCAAACTGGGATGAAATAGTGCCTGCACTAACCGGCGGAAGAGTGGGAGGTCCGGTTGAGGCTCTTGAGATAGAAGATGACTCACAACCTTATGAACAAAAAGAATTGGGTGGTCCTTCAGGTTATATAGGTGTGCCCGTAGAAGTAAATATGGGGCAGACTGTCGGAATTCCGGTTGGAGGCACTATAGGAGCTGCTCCGGGTGCGACAGTAGTCGATATAAATGCCATGACCGGAGATATGGTTAAGGCCACAGAAGAACTCAGCCAGGTAGGTGAACTTGCAGAAGCAACCAATAGATTCACAGAGGCAATAGAGGGTATCTCCAAGCAGATGAGCGACCTGCAGGAATCTATGGCCACCGGTACTTATGGTTATGCAGAACAGATGACAGAGCTCAACAGAAACCTTGCCGGCCTCAACACCATTTATGAAATACAATTGAAAAGTATTGCAGGGCAACTTGAAGCCATAGACAGAGTTAACAAGGGCCTTAAGGATATCCGTGACATGTATGAAAAGTCAGCGGCCGATTCCGAAAGATATTGTGAAGAGAGTGAGAAGATGACTAAGAACATGCAACGTATCAATGAGGTATATGCCAAAATGATCGCTGCCCTCACTATAAATCAACCTAATTCCTAATGTACTTTCCCAAAACTGACTCTAAGTAATAAGATTACTTTTTGACGGGAAACTGAAAGTACCTTATTAATTGATTATTCTCAATAAGTACAACAACAATTAACTAAATACCAAATTGGCATCAGGTAATAATGTAACAAGAATGTCACCGAGGCAGAGGATGATAAACCTTATGTATATCGTGCTCACTGCCATGCTGGCCCTGAATGTGTCGAGCGATGTGCTCAACGGCTTCAATCAGGTGCACGACGGTCTTGTACGTACCAATGACAACATGGCCACTAAGAATGAGATTCAATATCTTTATCTAAAAGAACTTTACGAAAAGAATCCCACTAAAGTCGGGCCATGGCTTGAAAAAGGTACCTTACTAAAGAATTACTCCAACACTTTACTTGCAGAGATTGATTCACTTAAAATAGCTATAGCCAAACAGGCAGACGGAAAGAACGGTGACCCTTCTAACCTGGTAAATCTTGACGACCTTGAAGCCGCGTCAGTGACATTGTTGAACCCCGCTACCATGAGGGGGAAACTTCTTAAAGAACATATAGAAAGTTACCGTAACAATACCGCCGCTCTTATCACCGACTCGGTAAAAAGAAAGGCAGTGATGGAAATGCTTTCCACACAAGCTTCAGCCAGAAACGGTGATGAAAGTACCGTAACATGGGAGGAACAAATGTTTGACAATATGCCGGCTATAGCAGCTATAACTCAGTTGTCAAAGATTCAAAGTGACATCAGAGAAGCAGAAAGCGAGGCATTATCCAATCTTATCACTAATGTAGACATAGGTGACGTTCGCGTAAATGAACTAAACCCCTATGTGATACCAAACTCAAATATGGTGATGAGAGGGGGAAAATATACTGCACAAGTTGTTCTTGCCGCTATAGATACCACTCAACGTCCTGCAGTTTTTGTAAACGGATCGAAGATAGAAAACGGTCTTCTTCAACTTGCTGCAACATCTGTGGGCAACCATGAGTATTCAGGTTATATAGAGGTGGCAAGAGGCGACGGGACTATCGACAGAAGACCTTTCAATTCTTCTTACACCGTAATGGAGCCGATGGCTACTATTTCACCCACACTTATGAATGTGCTTTATGCCGGAATTGAAAACCCCATCAGCATATCAGTGCCGGGAGTAGCCATGAATGGAGTGGAAGCCACTATGACCAACGGCCAATTGATAAGGAAAGGGGATACCTGGGTAGCCCGGCCCGATAAAATTGGCACGGATGCTGAAATCGCTGTATTTGCATCTATAGAAGGTAGCAAACAGCAGGTGGGTAGTATGACTTTCAGAGTGAGAAGACTTCCCGATCCCTCACCTTATATTCCTCTTAAGGATGCTCAGGGTAATCCGATGAACTATAAGGGAGTGCCTCAGAAAATATCAAAGGCTCAACTTATGGCTGTGGAATCATTGGGAGCTGCAATTGACGATGATCTTCTGAATGTGACATATACTGTGGAATCTTTTTCCACTGTATTCTTCGATTCGATGAATAATGCTATCCCGGAAGTAAGTGACGGTAATAAATTCTCATCCCGTCAGAAGGAACAATTCCGGAGAATGAAACCGGGTTCACGTTTCTTCATTTCGAATGTGAAGGCTAAGGGGCCGGATGGAGTAAGCCGCATAATATCACCTTTAGAAGTGGCTTTAAACTGATTTAAAAGACAAAACATCATATCATGAAATATGTTAGGATATTTCTCTCCCTCATGTTATCAATTTCTGCCTTGAGTATTTCTGCTCAGGTAGAGACAGCAGGCGGAGTTAAAAAACGTGCTGAAAAGGAAAGCAAGGAATCCGGAACACCGGGAGTCACAGACAGGATGCAAGAGTTTTTCCAGACAAAAGAAATCCACGATGCAGATGTGGCCTACAAGAAACATGTGTATCGTAAACTGGATCTGGAAAAAGGGGCTAATGCGGCTTTATATTATCCCGAAGATGTGATCGACGGACAAGAAAACCTTTTCAGAATTATCCTGAGATTAGTTGTGGATGGACAGATCCCGGCTTACGAATTTCTTGACGGAAGAGAAATCTTTACAGATCAGTATAAGATGAATGTAGCGGATATTCTTAACCGTTTTGATATATATGCCCAACCTGCTAAAGGATCTACCGAGAAAAATCCGAAATTTGTGATAGATGAATCCGATGTTCCTACAAGTCAAGTAAACAATTATTACATAATTGAGAAATGGGAATTCGACCGAAGATCAAATTCCATGAAGACTGTAGTCGACGCTATTTGCCCCGTACTTGATAAATATGGCGACTATGGAAACGAGGCCAAGTATCCGATGTTTTGGGTGAAGTTCGATTCCTTGAGACCATACCTGGCACAGCAATATGTCTTTATAAGCGATGATAATAACCTTCCTCAATATTCCCTTGATGACTTCTTCAATCTTGGTTTATATGACGGAGAGATTTATAAGACACGCAACATGCGCAATCTTTCAATGGCACAGATGTTTCCTGATGAAGATGACTTGAAACGAGCACAGGATTCAATCGACAGTCATTTAAAGAATTATGGTAAAGACCTTTGGGTACCTACTCGTGAAGAGTATCTTGCCATGAAGGGCAACGATGCCAGGCAGAAAAAAGGCAATGCAAAAGAAGTGGATGAATTGCCGGAAAGGAACCTTAATGATGACTCTTCTCAAACTATAGTGACAGAAGAACTCCAGGAATCTAAAGGAGTATCCTCCAGATCGAATAAAAAGACTCAGGCAAAGGCTAAGAAGGTAAAGAAAGTGAAGACTTCCGGAGGATCTTCTTCAAGTGCAAATCCATCGGCAGAAAAGTCTGTAAGACGCCGCAAAAGATAATATAATGAAGCAAGAAATAGAGAGAGCTGACCGAAGGTCAGCTCTTATTGATTAATAAAGAAAATGATTCTCCCGAATAATATCCCAAACGAAAAATGTAGGGACGCACGGCTCGTGCGTCCTCTGATAATCAAGTAATTATCCCTCTTTTATATCGGACGCACGAGCCGTGCATCCCAACTTTTGAGGGTAATTTATTAATGGAGGTATTTATGAGGATTATCAATAAAAGAATAATAGTCTTACAAGATTCCTAAAGAATTAAGGAAGATGAGGAAAATGGCTGCCGGACAGAACCAGCGTAGGAAAAAAATCAGAATATTCAGCAGTCTGAATTTAAATGTTCCGAAGTCTGTGAGTTGGTCTTTAATAAATTTTCTTTTCACAAACCAACCTACAAAGATGGAACAGCCCATTCCTCCTAATGGAAGCGCTATATTAGATGATAGATAATCAAAAAGATTGAAGAAATTCTTGCCGAAAAACGTAACCTCAGACAGAAATCCAAAACTGAAGGCACATAGCAAAGCGCCGACCAGTGAAATGAAAGCAGATAGGGCGGTAGCTCTGCTGCGGCTCATACCCTTTTCTTCCGAGAAATAACTTATAGATATTTCACTCATTGAAACTGTGGATGTGAGCGATGCAAGGAAAAGAAGCAGGAAGAAAAGAGTAGACCAGATCATACCGCCGGGCAATTGATAGAAAATATGAGGCAACACTTCGAATACTAAAGTGGGACCTGCTTCCGGAGAAAGATTAAAGGAGAAAACTGCAGGAAAAATTATAATACCTGCCAATATTGCAACTAAGGTATCTAAAAAGGCTGTTGTGACCGCAGTCTTTCCAAGTCGGTTCTTATCACTGAAATATGAGGCATAGGTCATCATGCATCCGAGGCCAAGACTTAATGAGAAGAAGGCCTGACCCAGTGCTCCCAATATCACAGAGGGTGAAATTTTAGAAAAATCCGGATAAAAAAGATATTTCATACCCTCGCCAAAACCGGGCATGAAGAAAGAATTGATGCAAAATGCCAAAAGTAAAAGGAAAAAGATGGGCATCAGGATATTGGATGCTCTTTCTATTCCTTTTGTTACTCCTCCTATCAGAATCATAAAGTTAAATGCCAGGAATATCAAGGTCCATACCACAGAATTGGAACCACTTGTAAAAGTCATGAAGCCTTCATGGCGTGCCTCTTCTGAAGCAAATTCGAGTTGACCTGATAAGGAGGCCAGACAGAACTCGGCTGTCCAGCCTGCCACCACTGCATAAAAACTTATTATGAGAAGAGAAGCTATGATGCCAAGAATGCCAAACAGATTCCAATGAGAAGCAGGTCGTAACTTCCTGTAAGCACCGAAAACATTTGCCCTTGTTCCGCGTCCCATTACAAATTCGGCTATTAGAAGCGGCACACCCAGGATGAAGACAAAACTGAGATAACAAATCATGAAAGCTCCGCCTCCATGAACTCCTGCTTCGTAGGGAAATCTCCAGATATTACCCAATCCTACTGCAGATCCTACCGTGGTGGCTACAGCTCCTATTTTGGTGGCAAATACGGCCCTTTCTGTTGTGATTTCTTTAAGCATTGATTATATCTTTGGATTTTAGGATTATTAAACAACTTTACGGAAATGAGACTTTAGGGAAAGAAATCCCCAGGTTATAGCAATAGCAGCAGCCACTCCCATTAAGGAATATGATAAAGCCTGGGAATGGAAAAAAGAGAAAACAAAACATCCTCCTGTAATGAGAAATCCTATCAAGAAATTGCGGAGTGCCTCGGAAGAAAAATTATATCCGTATAATCTGTTATTTACAATAAAATATAGAATGAAACAGAAGGCATTGTCGGCTACGAGAGCATATCCCAATCCTATAAGACCAAACCAATAGAAAAAGAGACAACTCAAAACCAATGTCATAAAATTGGCTACTATACCTTCCATTATGAAAAATACTTTTTTGTTGCCTTTTGCAAAAGTAATGTAGGCCATGGGAAAAGAAAAAGCTCTCAGCAAAATACCGAGTCCCATCCAACGCATCAGAGGAATTATGGAATGAAAATTTTCCGATAGGAGTACCCTGATGATTAAGGGTGTGGAAAGAATAAGCAGCGACATGGCAGGAGTAATAAGCCAGGCCACTACATCGCTTTGGCGATTTACCGCATTATTCATAAGATTGTTATCGCCGGCTACCTTTGAGAGTCGTGGGAAATAATCCATGGCTAAAGCCGAAAATATCATTCCGGCAAATTGAAATGTTACAGAATACGCAGCCTGGTACAAGCCGACATCGTCTAAGTCTCCCACCATCCTGACGAACATATTTATAAGATAGGTGACAAGATTGGTAATCATATCACCCGACATTAAAACTATGCCTAAAAGCAAAAGGCTTTTAGCTATAGGATAATAATTTCTCCATCCTGTAGTAGGAGTAGAAAATGAAAAGGATCTTTTTAGAGATAAGGAATAAAAAATATATAGAGCAATAAAAATTGCCGTGATAGCAAATACAATTCCTTTATTGCCAAAAATATAATAAAGGGGTATACCCACTAATAGCCCCGTGAGTCCCCCTACAATAGAGGAGCGGGAAATCCTTTTCACTTCATGCAATCCTTGTAGAATGGAAAGCTTGGCGCCCCCGGCAATACCAAAGCCCACTCCGATTCCAAGCACGATAAATTGCCACCAATATGAGGTATCGCCGAATGTGATGCGACTTAAAGGGAAACATAAAGCCGCGCATATCACAAAACCAAGAAGAGCCGTGAATCTTGATAAAATTAACGCTGTATGGATAGTAGAATCTTTTTCCTCTGTAGTGGAGGATGCATTGGCTACATCGCGTATAATAGATTGATTAAGCCCTAAGGATGAAAAACGTTGTAAAGTGGAGGAGGCACTGTTGAAGAGAGCTGAGATACCCATTCCTTCCGGACCCAATATAATAGCTACAAATTTGCCCCTGATTAGACTTATGATGATATTGAATATCTGAACTCCTCCAAAAAAAGAGGAACTTTTAATGATATTCCTATAAGAATACTCATTTTTAGCCTCTTTAATTTCGTCAGCCACGGAGTCGTTCACTTGTTAGGATTTATTTTACTATGAAAAGAAGGGGTATATAAAAGGTAAACGAAATTTACAAAGAAAAATTAATTAATGTGTTATTTTTGCATTATGAAGGAGAAAGTGAGTGTTATAATTCCCGTGCATAACCGTGAAGAGCTTGTGAAGAGAAGCCTTGACAGTATAATCAGTCAGACTGTTTTACCCTTTGAGATTATTGTGGTTGACAATGCTTCAAGCGATAATACTTATTCGAATGTAAAAAGCTGGATGAAAAGGTATATCCATAAGGGGGTGAATCTGAAATTGCTCACAGAAAATAAAAGAGGTGCATGTGCTGCCAGACAAAAGGGACTTGAAAATGCAGAGGGGGATTTTCTCATCTTTTTTGATTCAGACGATGAAATGCATCCTGATCTTCTTGAGAGTGCAATAGAAGCCGTGAAAAATAATAAAGATACCGATATCGTATGTTGGAAAAGCAGAATTCATAAATTGGACGGCAGCACACGCATTCCTCCTTTTATGCCGGATAATGCCATAGAGGGTCATTTGATACATACTCTTCTGCGGCCCCAGGGATATATGGTGAGGAAAGATTTTCTCATTAAGGCCGGAGGTTGGACAAAAGATATAAAAGTATGGAATGATTTTGAACTTGGACTACGCCTTCTTTTGCTCCAACCAAAAATTATAGGGATTGATAAAGTGATGTCAGAAATTTATGCCCAGCCTGAATCTATCACAGGAAGTGGGTTTTCCCAAAAGGAGGGGGAATGGGAGATCACTTTAAGGGAAATGGAAAAGACTATAGAAAATTCAAGAAGTGAAGGAAAGGAAAGGATAGAGAGGATTTTGGATTACAGGCGTGCAATACTTGCCGCTCATTATTATAGGGAAGGAAATAAAAAAGCAGCTTCTTTACTTATGCAAGAAGCTTTGAATGAAAAGGGAATAAAAGAGAAAATATTATTGTTATTCAGTTATTTATACACCCGTAAGGGATGGCGGGGAGCCTGGAGATTAGTGGGTCCGGCCTATCGAATCTAAAAGCATGCTGACTGCTTTTTCAGGATTGTTTTCAGATTTGTCAAGACATTTTATGAAATGGGACCCAATTATGGCTCCTGCAGCATTATCACAAGCCTGTGATAAGGTGAGAGGATTGGAAATACCAAACCCGATAAGTCGGGGATGCTTCAGATTCATTGAGTTTATACGCCTGAAATAATCCAATTGCTCCGGGGTATAACGGTCTTTCGCTCCTGTAGTGGAAGCCGCCGACACCATATATATAAATCCATCGCAGTGATCATCGATAAGATGGATTCTTTCTTCCGAAGTTTCAGGTGTTATAAGCATTATAACGGGAAGATCGTAAAGTGAACTGTAACTTTTAAAATCCCGCATATAATCATTGAATGGCAAATCCGGAATGATGAGAGCGTCAACTCCCGCTTCATGAGCATCTTTGAAAAAGGATTGAATCCCATATTTCATTATAGGATTAAGATATCCCATCAATATAAATGGCATATCCGGCACTTCCTTACGGGCCTCAGCAACTTGGGAGAGAATTTTTTTTAGAGTTATTCCATTTTTAAGAGCTATTGCACTACTTGCCTGTATCACCGGGCCGTCAGCTATAGGGTCGGAGAAGGGTATACCAATTTCCACTAAATCCACCCCTCCTTTAGCTAAAGCCTTGATTATAGGCACAGTGTCTTCAAGTTGAGGATACCCGGCAGTAAAAAATATAGATAATAAGTCTTGTCCCTTATTTTTTAGAAGAATATTCAGTCTGTTCATTTCTTATAGTTATTAAGAATTGGGATACTTTGTCCACATCCTTTACACCCGGAGAGATTTCAAATTTGCTATTGATATCAATACCTATACATTGAGGATGAATTTCATCTACCGACAAATCATTGTCATCCGGTCCGATTCCTCCGCTAAGTAGAAAAGGTGTGGTGAGATGATAATTAGAAAGAATCTTCCAGTCGAATTTTATACCATTGCCTCCTTGATTCTTTCCTGCAGTATCAAAAAGAAAATAATCCACATTGCCCACGTAAGATGAGAGTTGGTCAAATGAAAAAGTATCAGGGTCATTTTGGATTTTGAAAGCTTTTATAACCGTGATGCCTTTTCCCTTTAACCCGGCACAAAATTCAGGGGATTCATTACCATGAAGTTGAACCACAGAAATATTTCGAGACGATGTGATTTCTATTATCTCATCAGATAAAGAGTCTACAAATACAGCTACAGGTGTAATTTCTGGTGGTAACTGAAGAAAAACGGAAGAGGGGGTGGATAAAGCGTTTCTTGGAGAAAGAGGATAAAAGATAAAGCCCATAAAATCCGGTTTTAATGAAGCAATCTGTGCTACATTATCCGGATAGCACATTCCACATATCTTGATTAGCGGTTTTTTATCAGGCTTAACCATGGAATGAATCACATCATTTGATTAATAAAACTCTTCAAAGTCTCCCCGGGAGAAGGCGAGGACATTAAGGCTTCTCCAATAAGGAATCCGGTAAATCCTGCATCACGCAGCCTTTTTGCATCTTCCGGAGTTTTTATACCGCTTTCCGCCACCAGGATACAATCTTTGGGTAAAGAGTTTACAAGCTCAAAAGAATGTTGGATATTTGTATGAAATGAAGATAGATTTCGGTTGTTAATACCCAACATATCAGGCTTAAAAGAGATTTTATCAAGTTCCTTTATATCATGTATCTCCACCAGAGCCTCCATATTATGGAAATGAGCATATTCATTAAGTTCTTCAAGTTCCTTTTTACTTAAGATAGCTGCAATAAGGAGCACAGCGCTTGCCCCAAGGCTTCTTGCCTGAGCGATCTGTACTTTTGAGATTATAAAGTCTTTGCGTAAAAGAGGCATGTCTTGAGCCAAGGTCCGGGCTACTGCCAAGTCGGCAGGAGAACCACCGAAGAAACGTGTATCGGTCAGTATTGAAGAGGCTGCTGCCCCTGCCTGAAGATATTGAGGTACAATTTCGGCCACATCAGCCATTGGGGCTATATCTCCTTTGGATGGAGATCTACGCTTGAATTCCGCAATTATCCCTCCGGGTATTTCCTTAAGCCGTTGCGATAAAGAAAAAACCGGCTTTAGCCAGAGGCCTTCATGAGAGAAAAAGGGTCGGCGCGAATTAGAAGGAAACAGAGCCTCAACCTCCCTTCTTTTATTTTCTGCTATGATTTGAAGTATGTCGTTCATCTGTTGATTTCACAAAATTTATTGAATTTATCTATAGCTGCGCCTGAGCGAATAGATTCCTCAGCCAGATTACGTGCCTGAGCGAATGATAACTCAGGTTCGAGAGTAAGAAGAGCAAATGCACTGTTGGCCACTACGCAGTTTTCTTGTGCCATAGAGCCTTTACCTGACAATACATTGTCAAAAATCTTTGCAGCCTCGGCTATGGTATTCCCTCCCCATAGATCAATCTGAGAAACGGTTGGCCATCCAAGATCTTCAGGAGAATAAATTCTTTCACCATCCTTACCGGAAACCTTGAAAGGAGAAGTTAGAGAGATTTCGTCATATCCGTCAAGAGAGTGCACCACAGTGCATGCAATATCTTCATTTTGTGCAATATAGCTATACAACCTCATAAGTTTTAGATTGTATACACCCAGTAATTGATGACGCGGACGTACCGGGTTTACAAGAGGTCCCACCATATTGAAAAAAGTTCGCACTCCTAAAGATTTCCTTACAGGTGCCACACTTTTGAGCGCAGGACTGAAGAAGGGGGCATGAAGATAGCAAACTCCGCTTTCTTCAAGTGACTTTGCTAACTTATCCGTATCTGCAGTAAATTTTACTCCATGGTGCTCAAGTACATTGGATGCTCCCGAAACTGAACTTGCACCATAGTTTCCATGTTTCACCACCTTTCTTCCGGCCCCTGCTACCACAAAACAAGATGCAGTAGAGATATTAAAAGTGTTTTTACCGTCGCCACCTGTACCTACAATGTCGATAGCTTCAATGTCGCCGAAATCTATCGGAAGACGTCGCTCCAAGATAGCATCCCGGAAGCCGGAGAGTTCGTCGGTAGTTATGCTTCGCATAAGGAAGACAGTCATAAAGGCTGCAAGTTCACTGTCGTTGTATTTGCCGTCGGCAATGTTGAGCATGATATCACGGGCTTCTTCTCGTGACAGATTCCCGTGTTCAAACATCCTATATAAAAGATCTTTCATGATTTTTCAGTGATTGAGCCAGTTTTCAATTATTTTTATTCCTTGTGGAGTGAGCACACTCTCCGGGTGGAATTGTACACCGTGAATATCAAATAATTTATGACGCATGGCCATAATCATTCCCTTATCATCCGTGGCAGTGACTTCCAGGCAATCATTAGGGAATCCTTCGTTATCCACTACCCATGAATGGTATCTTCCTACCTGTATATCGCGGGGTAAATCATTGAAAATATAATCTTCCTTTACCACTTTAATAGGAGTGGAAATACCATGATATACTTCAGGCAGATTGTAAAGTTTTGCCCCAAATCTTTCGCCAATAGCCTGATGACCAAGACACACACCTAAAATTGGTTTCGTCTCTGCATACCTCTGAAGGAGTGGCATCAGAAGGCCTGCTTCTTCAGGTATGCCTGGACCCGGAGAAATGACGATTTTGTCGTATTGCTCTACTTCATCAAGATTAATCCGGTCATTGCGAATTACATCCGGATTTACGCCCAGTTCACGAAGAGCGTGAACAATATTATAGGTGAAGGAATCGTAATTGTCAAATACCAATATTTTCATCAAAAGAGGGATTATGGATTGAAACGAGAGGCTGTGTCTACTGCTCTTCGCAATGCACCAAGTTTATTATTAGTTTCCTGAAGTTCGCTTTCAGGTGAAGAATGAGCCACAATTCCTGCTCCGGCCTGTGAATAAAGACGATTGCCGGTACTAATGAATGTGCGAATGGTTATTGCCTGGTTCAAACTGCCGTCAAAACCAAAATAACCCAGACACCCTCCATAAATTTTTCTCGAATGGGGTTCCAAGGAATCAATGAGTTGCATTGCCCTGACCTTAGGAGCACCGCTCAGAGTGCCGGCAGGAAAAGTGGATGCAAAAAGCTGAAAAATATCGGCATCCGAAGGTAACTTCGCCTTTACTCTCGACACCATGTGAATAACATGGGAATAGAATTGAATCTGTTTCATGAATTCAATTGAAACCTTACCACCCGACCGACTCAAGTCATTACGTGCAAGGTCTACAAGCATTACATGTTCTGCGTTCTCCTTTTCATCTTCCAGAAGTGCCTCGGCAAGTTCACTGTCACGTGCGTCGTCACCGGTTCTTTTAAAGGTTCCCGCTATAGGATCGATATAGGCGTATCCTTCTTTCACTCTCAGGTGAGTCTCTGGTGAAGACCCAAAAATACGGAAGGAACCGAAGTCAAAATAGAATAAGTAAGGTGAAGGATTTATTGAACGTAGAGCCCTGTACACATTAAAATCATCGCCTCTGAATCCTTGCGAGAATCTGCGTGAGGGTACAATCTGAAACACATCACCCCTTTTGCAATGTTCCACACATTTTGCTACTATTTGCTTAAATTCTTCATCGGTGATAGAAGAAGACAAATCGTCATAAGGCTCAAAACCATAATGCGGCACATTATTGTTTTTAAGGATGCTGATAAGTCGGGGAGTCTGTGATACTTCACCTTTCGGGATATTTTCAATAATGGTCATTTCATTCCTGAAATGGTTCATCTGTATGATGAATCGATAAAGTATATAAAAAATATCCGGTATATGGGCGAATGCTTCACTTGGATTAGAAACCGGTACAGTGGGTTCAAAATATTTTATAGCATCATATGCGGTATAGCCCAGTAATCCGTTGGTGACATCCGAAAGTGAGAGGGATGAAAATTCTTGAGTGAAATTTTTAAGGCTTTCAACTACATCTGTAGATTCGATGTCATTGATTACTGTCTCTTTGTCTTTGTAAGATTTTTCAATCTTACCATTTAATACCTTGAAAGAAGCTATCGGATCTATGCCAATTAATGAAATAGAGTTTTGAGATGTGTGATAATCAGAACTCTCAAGGAGCGCGGACATAGGGAAAATATCCCTGATTTTAAGATAAATTCCCACTGGAGTTTCCAGGTCTGCAGGTATAAGGGTAGTAATTGTTTTCATTTCCTCATACTATTTATGTAAGTGGCCATATCTTTATCTCCACGTCCGGAAAGATTCACCACCACTATATCATCTTCTTTAAAATTCAGTTTCTCAAGGCCGGCGAGGGCATGAGCAGATTCAAGGGCCGGTATAATACCCTCCTTGCTTGTAAGGAAATATGCTGCCTGAAGTGCTTCTTCATCTGTGGCTGCGAGTACTTTAGCCCGTCCTGACTTTGCCAGATGTGCATGTAATGGCCCGACTCCGGGATAATCAAGACCTGCTGAAATCGAATAGGGTTCGATTATCTGCCCATCTTCTGTCTGAAGCAACATTGTTTTAGAACCATGCAGAATTCCCGGTGTCCCGGTGAGAATGGATGCAGCGGTGTGTGGAGTATTTACACCAAGACCGGCAGCTTCAATAGCCACGAGTTTTACTTCAGGCTCATTGATGAAATGATAGAATGCTCCGGCTGCGTTGCTTCCGCCTCCGATACATGCTACTACATAGTCGGGATTTTCCCGGCCTTCCTTTTCTTTTAATTGCTTGCGTATTTCACGGCTTATCACGGATTGAAAATAAGCCACCATTTCCGGATAAGGGTGTGGTCCTACTGTGCTGCCGATAACATAAAATGTATCGGAAGGATTGCAACACCAGTCTCTGATAGCCTCATTGGTGGCATCTTTAAGAGTTTTGTTGCCTGAATTTACCGGACGTACTTCTGCACCAAGCATTTTCATGCGTTGCACATTTGGCTGTTGTCTTTCCACATCAGTTGCTCCCATATAAACAACGCATGGCATCCCTAAGAGTGCTGCCACAGTAGCCGTGGCCACTCCATGTTGTCCGGCTCCGGTTTCAGCTACAAGTCGGGTTTTCCCCATTCTCTTGGCTAATAGAGCACTCCCGATGGCATTGTTGATTTTATGAGCCCCGGTATGATTCAGGTCTTCTCTTTTAAGATAAATTTTAGCCCCATATCTTTTAGAAAGGGCATCAGATTTGTATAACGGGGAGGGGCGCCCAACATAATCTTTGAGCAAGGCCTCGATCTCTTTAGTAAAGTCCGGGTCGTGGATAGCCTCTGTAAAGGCCTTTCGGAGGTTGCTGATATTACTGTATAGAATTTCGGGAATGTAAGCACCTCCGAACTCTCCATAATATCCTTGATCATCTACCGGTAGAATAGTCTCAAATTGTTTCATATCTCATAAAAAACCATCGAAGCCGGATAAAATTCTAACTTCGATGGTTGATATTTTATTAAATTTGATATTTGAAAATACAAGCGTGATTCAACTGCATCGAAAGTTTGAATTGCGATGCCACCAATAAAACATGTGATTGAATTTATGGGTAAATTCCATACGTTTGTCAAGTTTTATGGTTGTTTGTTTGGCAAAAGTAGTACTATTATTTTAAATCTGCAAATTTCAGACAGTTATTTGCGTTATTAGATAGGAGTCAATTAGCATATTATGGGAAATAAAAAACCATTTTTCAATCGTACCCGTCTTTTACTGGGTGATGAAATGATGACCTCCTTAGATAAAGCCCGAGTTATAATATTCGGTGTAGGAGGGGTGGGATCATGGTGTGCGGAAGGTTTGGTGAGATCCGGAATCGGTCATCTCACAATTGTAGACAGTGACAGGGTGTGCATCACTAATATAAACCGACAAATGATGGCGACCTCTAAGACTATAGGTATGGTGAAGGTGGAGGCTTTGAAGGAGAGACTTCATGAAATAAATCCGGATGTAGAGGTGAATGCAATTCAAGCCATTTATTCCGAAGAAACCGCAGATCAATTTGATTTGGATAGTTTTGATTATGTAGTGGATGCTATCGATTCTTTAAAGGATAAGGCATCGTTGATTCTTCATGCCACTCGAAGTAAAAGTAAGTTTTTTTCTTCTATGGGGGCAGCCCTGAAGATTGATCCCAGAAAGATTGAAGTGGCAGAATTCTGGAAGGTAAGAGGATGTCCCTTGGCTCGTGCCTTACGTCAAAGATTTAAGAAACAGAAAAGATATCCGGCAAAAAAATTTCTATGTGTCTACAGTGATGAACTTATCGATAACAAAGGAAAGGAATCTTCTTGCGGCACTGACAGATGCGTTTGCCCTAAATCTGAAAATGGTGTGGGTGATCCTTCGTTGGTTAATCATGAATGGTGTTCATCGAAGGCAAGAATCAACGGAAGCCTGATGCATGTCACATCAATTTTTGGCCTCACAATTGCCGGTTTGATTTTAGAGGACATTCATAAGAATTATAGATAAAAGAAAGCATTAACCATAGCAGACGGTATATTTAATTTTTTTAGGGCTAAAATAAAATAAACCTGTCGGAAGTTTACCTCCGGCAGGTTTTATTAAATTTTGATGTATGAAGGTATTTAGAATTAAAATTCTATTTTACACTCCATTCCACTCCATTTTTTGTGTCCTTGATATTGAAACCTAACTCTCCCAATTTGTTTCTGATAAGGTCGGAAGTGGCCCAGTCTTTTTTAGCCTTGGCATCTGCTCTAATTTCCATTAGCAAATCTACAGCACCTTCAAAAGCTTTTGAAGAGTCAGATCCTCCACTTTCTGATCCGAAATCCATACCTAAGAGGCCAATAAGGAAGACATCAAACAGTTCTTTCAGTTTGGCAAGATCTTCTTTGCTTAGTTTAATTTCACCTGAAGATGCTCCGTTTATAATTTTTGATGCATCGAAAAGATGAGATATCACAATGGGAGTGTTTAGATCATCATCCATCGCTTCATATGCCATACTAATGAAATCGGGGATTTCAACCGATGACTTTTCAGCCGGGGTTATAGTATCGATCCTCTTGTAAGTATCGATAAGTTTCTGCAAAGCTTTTTCCGATGCTTCGAGGGCTGCGCTGGAAAAATCCAGAGTGGAACGATAATGAGCCTGTAGAATAAAAAATCTTATTACCATCGGAGGTACGGCTTTCTCCAACAGAGGATGATCCCCGGAGAAGAATTGTTCAAGGGTAATGAAGTTGTTATAACTTTTACCCATTTTCTTGCCTCCAATAGTAATCATATTATTATGAACCCAATATTTCACCGCTTCATGACCCTGTGCTGCCACACTTTGTGCTATCTCACATTCATGATGAGGGAAAAGAAGATCCAATCCACCTCCATGGATATCGAAAGTAGATCCTAAATATTTCTCCCCCATGGTGGAACACTCAAGATGCCAGCCCGGAAAGCCTTCACTCCATGGGGAGGGCCAATGCATTATATGTTCCGGAGATGCCTTCTTCCATAGGGCAAAATCTAAAGGGCTATGTTTCTCATCCTGTCCGTCGAGTTCACGGGTGGTAGAAATCATATCTTCGATATTTCTTCCGGAAAGTTTGCCGTATGGATGGTCTTGATTGTATTTCGGCACATCGAAATATACAGAACCCTCACTTTCATAGGCATAGCCGGCCTCCAGAATCTTCTTGATGTATTCAATCTGCTCAATGATATGTCCGGAAGCATGAGGTTCGATACTCGGGGGGAGTACATTCAGTTTCTCCATATCCTTATGGTAGCGGTTGAGATACATTTGCACCACTTCCATAGGTTCGAGCTGTTCGAGCCGGGCTTTCTTTTGAATCTTGTCTTCGCCTTCATCAGCATCATGCTCAAGGTGCCCTACATCAGTAATATTTCTTACGTATCTCACTTTATATCCTAAGTGAGTGAGGTATCGGAATAGGGTGTCGAATGTAATGGCAGCTCTGGCATGACCTAAATGTGCGTCGCCATAAACTGTTGGCCCGCACACATACATCCCTACGTGCCCCTCATGAATGGGAACAAAAGGTTGCTTGATGCGCTGAAGCGAATTGTAAAGAGTAAGATTATGATTCATTTTCAATTATTACCGAAACCTGAGATATTGCCACCTCCACGTGGTTTGATTTCACCGAACTGGGCTTCATATTTTTTGATATTGTCGGTGATTGCAAACATCAGCTGCTTCATGTTTTCAGGCGACATAATGACTCTGCTTACTACCGGAGCCTGAGGCATACCGGGAGCAGTGTAAATAAAGTCGATAAGAAATTCATTCGGGCTGTGACCGATCATTGCGAGATTGCTGTATTTGCCATCGGCCACTTCCGGACGCAATTGTATCTGTAATTGCGGCTTGTTGGTGTTATCATTTGCCATAGTTTTCTTTATTTTAGAATTAAATATTCAGTCGTATTATATGAATGGTTAAATTTTCAGTTTTAAAGATTTTCATCAACTTTTTTCTTTGATTATCACCCCGTCTTCCATAAGGATCTTACGGTCGGCTATCTCCGCTATCTCAGGGTCGTGAGTCACAATCACAAAACTTTGTTGATATTTTTCTCGTAGTTCTGAAATTATCTTCTTTATTTCATCTCGATTTTTTGAGTCAAGGCTTCCTGTAGGCTCATCTGCAAGTACTAAAGAGGGTGTGTTGATCAACGCTCTGGCAATCGCAGTTCTTTGTTTTTCTCCTCCGGAGAGTTCTGAAGGTCTATGGCTCAATCTATGGCCAAGCCCAAGTTCCGTAAGCCATCTTTGGGCATCGCTGAATGCTTGTTTCTTTTTTTTGCCTGCGATAAGAGCAGGTAAGGCTACATTCTCTAATGCTGAAAATTCAGGAAGCAATTGGTGGAACTGAAAAATGAAACCTAAATTCTGATTTCGGAATTTTGAAAGTTTTCTGTCATTTAATTTCAAGAGGTCTTGATTTTGAAAAATGACTTCACCTTCATCAGGACGATCCAGAGTGCCCGCTATCTGCAACAATGTGGTTTTCCCGGCCCCTGAGGGACCCACGATAGAAGTTATCTCTCCACGTTGAAAAGTGAGTGATATATCATTCAATACCCTGATGGGTCCGTAACTTTTCGAGATGTTATGCAGTTCAAGCAAAACGAATCGGGATATAGGGAATTAACCTTATTTGTTTTCAAGACCTCTGGTGAGCCATGAACCTTCAAATCCTGCCTCCTTGATGGCACTCTCTACCTGAGCCGCATGAAGATTGTCTTCGGGCAATCCATGTACATGTAGCACTTTGTAGGTGTTTTCAAGTTCTATATCCAATTTGTTGTCAGGGAATTTTTCCTGCAATTTTTTTGCGATGGCATCAACGTCGCCACTTTCTTTAGCATTTGTCTTAAAATCCATTGGATGAAATTTAGCAATACAAATTTAATTCAAAATTTGCAAATTGAGAAACCCTGAGGAAATTACCGGGTGGCTATCTTTTCAGAATCCGTCGATGCTTTGGATAAAGATTGTTGGCCCTTGAGCCGATGTTTTTAGCTGGTCCGAGTGGCAGTCCTTTGTAGGAGATGGTGACAAGGCCACGAGGTGATTCGGGGGAGAGAACGATGCTTTCTCTGCGTAAATAAGCTAATGCGGTATCTTTATCCACTTCCACTAAAGGAGGAATATCTTCTTTCAGACCTCTTGCTATCTTAAGATAGGAAGGTGACCATTCACCCTTTTTTCGGAACACTGCAAGAAAAAGACCTTCACCTTTAGTTTTATGTGGCATGAAGCGATACACCGGTAAATCAGTATCAATCCCTTTTGGAATATGCCAGGATTCGGGCAATTTAAGGTCCACGGGCTCAAGTCCACATTCATTTGCTAAAAATTCAGCGTTCTCTTCATTTTCGCTTCTATTGAAGGTGCAGGTGGAATATATAAGAAAACCACCGGGTTTTAAGGTTTTAATAGCGTTCTCAAGGATATTTTTTTGCAAAGTTGCACACTGCGATACAAGTTCCGGGCTCCATTGCGACCTGGCAATCTCTTCCTTGCGCATCATTCCTTCGCCGGAACAAGGTGCATCCACGGCTACTATATCATAGGTCTCTCCTTGAGAGGTAAAGAATGAAGAATCTTTATTGGTGACAGTCACATTTGGAAATCCCCACCGGTCTAAATTTTCTTGCAAGGCACTCACTCGTTTCCGGGTATATTCGTTAGCAGTGATCTCTGAGTCGTCAGATAAAGCATTGATCATGGCTGTGGTTTTTCCACCTGGTGCAGCACAAAGATCCAGTACCTTTAATGGATTAGTAATGCCGGAATTTTCTTCTGTCAATTTAGCCTGTAGGATGGTTGTGACAGTTTCATAAATCATGGAAGATGCATCCTGCACATAGTAGGCTCCGGCGTGAAGAAGAGGATCAAAAATAAATTCCGGCCGCTCGGCAAGGTAAAGTCCGGAGACACACCAAGGCACAGGAGTGCTATCCGGGAATACATCCACAGGTTTTCTTTTATTAAGACGTACAGATGTAATCGGTGGTTGATCTAAAGCTTCCAATAAATCTTGTGATTCATCCGGAAGAAGGGATTCCACCATTTTTTTGAATTCCTCTTTGAGTGGTATCATAAAGTTCTCTCTTCTTCTGCCTTTTTGTTCTTAGGGAAGAGGCACAACAAAAATACCCATTTCCTTTTTTATCCACAATACTGTAAAGATTATGGACTTTTACTCAACTCATTTCATTTACAAATGTTATAACTAAAAACTTAAACATTAAATATTTACAGCTATGAAAAAGATTCTTTTATCCGCAACATTAATTGCCAGTTTATTTTTAGGTAACGTTTCTGTTTTTGCAGGAGAACCCGGCACATGTCCCAATGATACCTGCAAGCCTCTGATAGTACAAACTTACGACAAGGTAAAGGAAGGTACAGTTAATACATACAATCAAGCGGCAGATGGGACCGTCAGCACCTATAATAAAGTAGCCAACGGAGTTGAAGGTGCCTACGATAAGACTGCCAATGGTACTGTAAACGCATATAACACAGTTGCAGAAGGTACTACCAATGCCTACAATAAAGTTGCCGAGGGAACCACCAATGCATACAATACTGTGGCTACCGGCACCACAAATGCTTTTGATGCTACTAAAACAGGGGTGACAAACGTGGCTGATACAGTAGCAAATGGCACTGTAAATATATATAATAAGGCTGCCAACGGCACAGAGAAAGCCTTTAACGCTACCAAAGACGGGGTTGAAAAGGCATATGACAAAACTAAAGATGAATTCAAGAAGATTTTCTAATCTGTCTTTTCTTGGAACATCAAAAAAATGAATTTGCAAAAAATAAAATAGCCCTAAGGTTTGCAGAAAAGTAAAAAATTCCTAACTTTGCACTGCAAACGGCCAAAGTTTGAAATCAAACAAACCGCGAGCACTGGAGAGATGGCAGAGTGGTCGATTGCGGCGGTCTTGAAAACCGTTGAGGGTCACACCTCCGGGGGTTCGAATCCCTCTCTCTCCGCCAAAAGCCTGATTCTCAGGCTTTTATTATTTTAACACCTCACTTTACACCCCTTAAACGGGCTAAAGTTGGGTGTTATTTATTTTAGTTTCTGCAAGACCGTTTTGCAAAAGCAATTGATGATGTTCCACCGCTTCAAGTCTGTTAAAGATATGAGGATTATTAAGAACAAAGCTTCGCATTGCTGTGAAGGCTCGCATAATTCGGATATTTACCTCTATTGCTGTTTCAGATTTTAGAACGCTACTAAGCATCGCTACTCCGTTTTCGGTAAAGGCGTAAGGAAGATATCTTCGGCCGCCTCTTACAGGCACTTCATTTGAGGTCGCAATTTGCGACCTCAAACCCTGAAATTCTTCTTTTGTTAATTCAAAAAAGAAATCCGAAGGGAAACGATTTATATTTCGTTTTACTTGTTCTTTTAAACGCTTAGTTTCAACTCCATAAAGCTTTGCCAAATCAGAATCAATCATAACTTGCTGACCTCTAATAATATGTATTAGATTCTCAATGTGTGTGGAAATAAGTATATTATTCCCAGTTGTTTTTATGGTTTCTTTTTGTTCTTCCATTTCTCTTTATATGAGGGAGAGTTATTGCTTGAGTTTTAAGGTCACAATTTGTGTTCTTAAAAGTTTGAAGACCTAAATTGCTATTTCAAAATATAATGTAAAATTAATAATTATCCTTGAATCAGAGGCATGGCAAAGTTTTAGAGACTCCTGCAGAAAACCAAAGAAAATATCTTCTTGCAGGCAATGAAGAGTTCCCTGGTCCGGAGGAAGCTGCCGAAGTTGTTTGGACAGCTGTAAATGATGGAAAAGATCAAGTCAGATATTGCACGGATTCTGTTTGTCAGAAACTATATGACCAGTATATTGAAATGGGATACGAAAATTTCAAAGACTGGTTCTATTCAAAAGTTTTTGAAGGGAAAACTGAGTAAATTTTGCATTTTTCGGAAAAATGTGTCAAACTTACCGTATTTTTTGAAACTGTTTTTATTTTGAGGCTTATTAATTTTGCAGTGAAAGTTTTGCCATAAGGCATCAAGCACCATACTGGCTTTTTACGTCGCTTCGCTTTGCAAAAGCCGTATGACGTTCTCTAAACTTTCACTGCGATTTCGTTTAACTCAATTGACAACAAATAATAAATCTTAAAATTTAAGGATATGAAATACGTAAAACTTGGAAATTCAGGCGTAGATGTATCACGCATCTGTCTCGGTATGATGAGTTTCGGACAACCGGGTCCGGAAAATGGTCTTTTCCCTTGGGCAAAGGATTTTGAAGAAGCAAAGCCAATCTTCAAGAAAGCAATCGACCTTGGTATCAATTATTTCGATACAGCCAATGTATATCAGATGGGAACTTCTGAAGAAGTTACCGGTAAACTCATCAAGGAATTTGGCCTTAACCGTGATGATATAGTTGTTGCAACTAAGGTTGATATGGAAATGCGTCCGGGTCATCCGAACGGTGGCGGTCTCTCACGCAAAGAAATCCTTAGTGAAATTGACAAGAGCCTCAAACGTCTTCAACTTGACTATGTAGACCTCTATCAGATTCACCGTCTCGATCCGGGAACGCCATGGGAAGAAATAATGGAAGCCCTCAATGATGTAGTGAAAAGCGGCAAAGCACGTTATATCGGAGCATCTACAATGTTCGCATGGCAGTTCCAGAAATTACAGACAATTGCCAAGGAACATGGATGGGCACAGTTCATCACAATGCAGGATCAATACAGCCTTATGTACCGTGAGGAAGAAAGAGAGATGATTCCTTATTGCCAGTCAACAGGTGTTGGTATCATTCCTTGGAGCCCTCTTGCAGGTGGCAGACTTACTCACCCATGGGGAACAGTGACAGACCGCAACAAGATTGACGGTGTTTCACCGATGGTTTGGAAAGCGACTGAAAAACTTGATATTCCAATCATTGATAATCTGCAGAAATGTGCTGCAGAATGGGGTTATACAATGGCTGAGACCGCATTGGCATGGATGTTGAGCAAACCTTACATCACTGCTCCCATCGTAGGAACCACAGCAGTAGAACACGTTGAAGAAGCTGTAAGAGCTCTCGACATCGTTCTAACTCCCGAACAGATTGCCAAACTTGAGGCTCCTTACCAACCTCATCCGATTGCTGAAGTAGATGGTTACCTCCAATTCTAATTTATAACATACATTCCTCATACGGATATGGAACTTCATGTTCCATATCCGTTTACTGCTTTATTAAAATGAAAAAATTATATTCAACAGTTTTTATGAGCTTGTTTTCTTTGGTCAGCATTTGCTCCTGCTCTGCGAACAATAGGAACCAAGCTGAAGATAATTCGACAGAAAACATAAGTGAAAACGGGATAAATGATACAAATGATATGAATACAGAAGGAAAGAAGTTAGTTGTTTATTTCAGCCACACCGGCGAAAATTATAATGTGGGTTATATCGAGGAAGGCAACACACATATCATAGCACAGATGATTTCTGATGCAACCGGAGCAGATATCTGGGAGATTGCTCCACTCAAACCATATCCGAAAGACAGTTATGATGAATGCATCAAGATTGCCAAGGATGAATTGAAGGCAAACGCCCGTCCTGCAATACAAGGAGACATAGATATCGAAGAATATGATGTGATATTCTTGGGATACCCCAACTGGTGGGGAGAGCC
>JAFLTT010000001.1 GCA_022509165.1 Muribaculaceae bacterium | reverse complement strand
TTCTAATGGCCAGTGATCCATTATCCATCACTGCTTTAAATCCTGGCCCAAAAGGTTCTCCTTCCACATAATCAGAATCCGGGATAAAACATAGGTCATTGGTAATTTTCTTTAACTGCTCAAACTGAGATTCATTCCAAGTTGTACCCAAAGAAGCGACAACGTTATTAAAGCCGATTGATTGGAGCCGTAAAACATCCGGTGCCCCTTCAACGATTATCACATAATCCGTTTTCTTGTTACGGGATGCCTTTTCTATTCCAAATAATGATTTACTTTTCTGGTATATACTGGAATTTGCTGAATTAAAATATTTGGCAAGATTATTATTTTTCCCAATGTATCTTCCTGTAAAACCTATCGTGCGTCCCCACTTGTCCCTTATGGGAATCATTATTCTTTCACGGAAAAGCGGATATATTTTCCCATCATCGGCTCTCTTCAATATACCCAACTCCAATAATATTTCTTCAGATAAAGACTTCTGCTTTATGTAGTCATAGAGTCTTGATGAATTTATTGGAGCATAGCCAATACCTATTATATTACAAAAATCCGAAGGCCACCGGTTATAAGCATAGTTCCTGGCCCGTTCAGATTCCTCATCAAAAGTTTTATTTAAACAATCGGAAAAGAACCCATGGATCATTTCCATGGTAACTAATAAGGATTCCCTATGCTTTATTTCTCTTTTTTCTTCCTCGTTTTTTTCAGAATTTATTTTTTCTACCGGTATATTATGCTCTTTTGCAAGGAATTCAACGGCATCAGAGAAACCAAGACTTTCTTTCTCCCTAATAAAATGTATGCCATCTCCACCTCTATGACAACTGAAACAATAATAAAAGTTTTTTGTAGCATTAACTGAAAAGGATCCTGTCTTCTCGGGATGGAATGGGCATATCCCGACATAGTTGCTCCCTTTCCTTGTAAGGGAAACATAGGGTTTGACTATATCAAGAATTTCGAGGTCTCGAACTTTTGAAATGGTCTGTTCGCTTATCATAGTTTGGAAAAGGATAGCCAGCAGTCAATAATAGCTTGACCGGAATATTTTAACCTATATCTGTTCCCGGGATTTATTGCTTTTATAAGACCCATGTTTTTATATTTCGTCAGTGTCTTATAGCAAATCCCCAGTTCATAACAGGCTCTCTTCCCAGAATATACACCTTCCGGATGACAACTTGGTTTAATTTCTTTCATCAATTTTTATACTAATCAAAATAATCTTGAATAGTTCTCTGAAGTAATCTTAGTTCCGAAGTATTGTATTCTACTTTTCCAGGCCTTTTACAAGGGATAACCTTTCCTTGTTTTCGCCATCTTTCGACATTTCTTCTTCCAAACATTTCAAAGGCTTTTCTTTGACTTACATATTCTGGATCCTCTTTATCTGACTTTAATAGCTTAACTATTCTAGCTGAAACGTCATTAAGGAAAGTTTCATAAGAAATCATACAATCCAAAAATTGAAGTAAAACCATTGTTTAAGAAAAACTTAACTTAATCTACGCACATCAATTGTTTGTTTATTCCTATTCACTTTAGTTGTGAACTGTTTATTATAAATAGCCCCTAACTCAGAAGCTTGTGTCCTTACGCTCTTTAGCCTTATTATCGGAAAAGAAATTTCTTCCCCAACTTTTAAACCCTGTAAAATCGGTCTGATTTTTTGCTGATTGTCAATCATGGCTTAAACTTTTATTATAAAAAATTGCTTATTTAATGTTTAATGTTTAATTTTGTAATATCCTTATATTTGTTATTATTGTACAAAGTTAAAAATATAACGCGTATTATAAACAATATTTGGGATAATTTTTAAGAATTAATAACTGTTTAATGTTTAATGTTTGATATAGGTCTCAAAGAAATTCACATTGGGAAGGCTATTGACAAACGTCGAGAAGACCTCAATATGACCAAAACTGAATTTGGTCGTCAAATTGGAATTCGCCAACAACATGTCAATAAGATTTTTGAAAACGAATCTATAGAAACAGGCAAACTAGTTAAGATTTGTCATATTCTTAATTTTAATTTCTTTACCCTATATTGTAATCTGCCTAATGTTTCTGCAAATCTTTCTTCCATTGCCTTAGGAGATGGAAATGCACAAAATATAATAGGTGACACAGCTATTGCCTCGCAACTAGAATTGCAAAAGCAAAAAATTGAAGACATGGCAGAAAATAAGGAAATTCTAAAAGACCAAATTGAAACATTAAAATCTCAAGTTAAACTTTTAGAATCTACTCTTTTGAGTAAAGATAACATTATTAATGATAAAGATTATTTAATAAAAATGTTGAAGGAAAAGGATTAAAATATTATGGCTCAATATGTGGAATTCCCTGCATACACCAACGTTACAACGGTTTCAATATCAGTCTTAAATATCAGCGGCCCAAGCTGCCATAGAGGACTAACCTCAGAATAATATAACATAAGGTTTCAGGCTGTAAATTCCCGATAAAAAGGGGTTTACAGCCTGAACTGTTCTTAGGAGGTTCGTTCATTTGGCAAAGGAATTAAAGCCAAATACTCTATTATGTTTATACTATGTTTACACTAATATTACCATAAATCTCATGATCAGGATGTTCTGTCTTGGTAAGGTTTGCTAAAACTTGTGGGTTATATAATGTAGCCGTTATCAGTAATACCCGGAGTTAAGCAAAATCCGATAACATTCCTCCTTTATCATCATTTTCAATAGTAACTACTAAATAGGAATCGGTGTATCAATCTACCCAATTGGCAAAAGGATGTTTACCATTATGTGTATCTTTAAATTCTTGAATCAATTTGGCCTCAATTTCTCTTGCTGAAACATTCTTTGGCAACTCTTTCCACGCGACAATCAGATCATCAGAATCAGGTAATTGCCAGATAGCTCTGCCACCTCTATGAGGAACATCTTTTCCTGTTCCAAATTTCATATATGTACGTATTCTACTACGAAGACTGTCATCTGTCTTGCCGATATATAAGATATTTTCATTATCAATCCATTTTGCTTCTAATTCTTCAACAAAATAATTCAGATCCTTTCCTTTATGCCGGCCTCCGGAACCTTTTGAAAGAAATTCAGGTCTACCTTCTTTATTTGAACGAAAAACAAAATATATTCCTGGTCCCGTCGTAATTTCGCTACAGCTGTTTTTCAACTCTCTAATGATTGCATGACCATCGAAATATCTAAGGTCATTTTCAAGTTTTTTGTCATTCATTGTTAAAAATTTTATGGTTAAACGTCTTGGAAGTCGAAGATATCCGGATCGAATGTTATTTCATCTTCTGGATCGTCAAGATAATCATCGAGACGGTTCTGATATTCATCATAAATGTTGGTATAATTAGATGAATTGACTGATTTTTGTGAAGTCGGAGCAGCGCTAACTTTAAATTTCTGCATCTCACTGAAATGCTCGCATATATAATCGAACATTTCTCGTTGAGTTTTGAACGCAATAGTGGACTGCCATTCATACACGCCATTCAATGCCTTTATTTGAGAAGAAGTCATTTTCAATGGTGGCTCATCTCTCCAGCCTCGTTGGATGTTTGAGGTTCTCAATAATTCATCTGCATCAGTGATGGTTAGCCTATAATCATAAATTTCCTGTTCCGACTCAATTACATTGTATCGGTATGTAAATAGCATGTCAGTATCTTTGGGCTCTTTTATTTCTTCTTTTTGATCTTTGTTACAAAGATACACGACAGCCATTATACAAAAGAAGACAGCTATAAGGATTTTGCCTAAATATTTTTTCATAAAACGTGTCCTATGCTTTCCTCATATAATTTTAATTATGAATTAATATTTATTGGTATCTGTTTAAAGCTTCGATATAAAGATTCTTAATTCGATCTTTTAAGGATTCCGGTTTTATTACTGTCAATGACCTTGTTCTTGCCAAAAGTGCCATAACAAAATCATTGGTTATTTTAATATTTAGTCTTATCCGGAATTCATCTTCATTATCCGCAAGAATTTCCTGGGTCCAATGTAATGGATTCGATTTCAGGAAGCTCTCATCAAGAGCATCGTATTTCAGCTCCACTTCCTCAACCAGAGTTTCAGGATCATCCCATATTCCATAACTGTATTTATAAAACTCGTTTGGATTTACCGACTCATCTTTCTTGAATGTCTCGTCTGTGATTTCTAAATCAGAGATACGGTCAATTCCGTATGATTTAATCCGTTCTTTCTTATCCTTTGCTATCAGATACCATAATCCGAGTGATTCCTTCAGGAAATATGGCTTAACTCTTTTGTTTATTTCCTTATTATCCTGTCTGAACAGCGTGTAAGTGAAGGTAATGACCGAATTCTCTTTGATAGCCTTTATCAATGTCGGTATTTGGTCGCTTCCTTTTGGCTGGTGATGTTCCGGTATGATGTAACCCTCGCTGTTAGTGTCTCTGCTTACTGCTGTTAGCAGATCAAAGTTCATCAGAAGCTCCTTATAACGGAGTTCGGTATCTTCATAATTGTCGGCAATATAGTATCCATATCCACGGTAATTCTTTATTACAATTCCAAACACCTGTTCGATATCATTGATATCTCTTTGGAGCGTCCTGATTGTCATTCCGGAGTCAAATCCTCTTGCCATCATTTGAGAATCTATATAGGTGAAGAGTTCATTGGCCGGAACATATTTCTGACGACCCGAAAGTTTATTGATTATAAGCATGTATCTTACAAGACGGCTTAGATTCTGTTTCATGTTGCGAAGTTATATATAGAAAGCGACAATCTAAGTCGTTTTCAAAGAAAAGTTACTTTTCTTGAAATTTTTCTGAAAACGACGTATTTTGACTGGTTGCTGTAATAATTTTGTCCCATTCAAACCTAATTCAATCTATATGGAAAAGAAAAACTTTTTAATATATTTCAGAGGAGGATTAATGATTCTCATCCTTTCCCTCGTGTTTATTTCATGTGATAAAAAAGATGAACTGGATGAAGATGACCCCAATACCAATCCAAAGAATATCATCGGAAAATGGCAAAAGTCTCAAATGGAATATGAAGATAAGACCTGGGGTTTCGGAGATCTTGATGAGTTCTGGATTTTTAACTCAGATGATACCTATGAGAATGAAGACAGCGGTGAGATAAAAGCAATCGGTACCTATAAAATCAACGATAATATTTTAACTATTACCTCTCATTCAGTTGATGACCCAAAAGAGGTAGAGAATTTTTCAGGTGAATTTTATTTCAGCAACGGGCACATGTATTATGATTTTTATAACCTTGAGACTGGAGAAGAATCAAGAATTCTTTTCAAAAAAATGTAACGAATAAGCCATAAGAGGATAGATCTACATGGTCTATCCTTACTTAGTTTTTCAGATTATTAAAATTCAAACTTATGGGAATTCCAATCTATAATCATTACGATAAAAACGGTGAATATAACGGTAGTTGGGTCAGATGTCCTTCATGGATGAGTCCTAACTTCATTAGTGCTATTGCAAATCCAATCGCAATGATTATCCTCTTTCCTTTAACTCCGGCTTTAACAGTTTGGATAGTCATAGGTGTTCTTTCCTATAAACACAGGATAAATAAATTGGGAATCAAAATAAGAAAACAGAAAACCAACTGGAATTTAATTGCTTGGACTATCTTCATGAATATCCTCTGGATTGTCTGGCTCTTTCTTTATTTCATTTTATAGAAAAGTAAGGGAATAAAATAAGAAAGGCAGCCTCGGAGCCGACTGTCCTTCCAACAATTAACCAAACGTCATTTCAGGCAACTCCGGTCGTTCAACTGCTCCACATCTACATATCATCCTCAAATATAAACGCAAACGCATTAACCAATGATTCTCCTCGACTACGTCCACCAAACCCAACAAGAATCTTTTAATCATTTTATTTAGAGTGAGTAAAATTTTATTTCTAATAAATTCTAATTTGCTTGAATATTTAAATAGAGTCCTATTTTATAAAATTATATTCTTAAAATTTATAATTACTTTTTAGCGAGTAGTTCAATAGTATGAATATTAGAAAATCTTACCTTAATTTATTACCATATTTTTATTAAAAGAACCTTATAACAGTAAAATGTCTGAAATATATTTAGAAAGACATTCCATTTTATTATTAAAAAACGTTTTAAAATTGAATCAAAGAGTTCTTTTAGATACTCTTCTTTAGATTTAACTGAATAATATAGGTATGACCTGAATTCATCTTTATGAGAAAGATACCCGATTCTTTCTAATTCTCTGACAACTTTTGATATGGTATTATAATGAAGATTATTATCTATTAAAGGAATAAATTTATTCACAGTCATTGGTCCAGGTTCCCAAATAATAGACATAACTTCCTCCTGTCTGTTTGAAAGCCTTTTCATTCTTTATTGAATCTTGAATTATCCATATTCTTTTCAATTCTTAGACTCCTGAATCTTTTACCAGAATTAAAAGTGTAAATGACTCCTATTTTTACAGCCATATAGCTTTTTGAAAAAGTAAACCTACTATACCCCGAGGATTCTGCCTTAATTCTGTTCCTTCTTTGCAACATATTTTCAAAGCTTAAGGAAAGTGACCAATTTCTACCGATTCTTTTCTGGAATGTAGGATTCAAATTCAAAATAGGGAAAACAGTTATGTTCCCAATTCTCATTTTAGTATTATAAAAACAGTTGATTGTAAAACTGAAATCTTTTTGTAAAAAGAATATTGCATTGGCAGCCAACTGTAAATAACCGTAAGTTTTAAAGGGATCATTTTCAAATATTTTTTGAGAGGTAAGCACATATGTTACACTTGAGTAAAGTTGCCACCATTTTGTAAGCTTTATAGATCCATCTCCATGTATGAAAAGGTTTCTGTCTTTTCCTAAATTATCCCATGTCAGATATAATCTTTCCGGAAACTCAGGAAAGGAAATAAACATTTGCCTTATGGGATTATCCGTTTGAGAATAACCGGCCGCTATTGTAAATTTCCCGGCAAGAAAAAAATCAAGACTAAAAGAATTGGTAAAAGCAGGAATAAGGTCAGGATTTCCCACATTATAAGTATAATCTGAAATCTGTCTTACCACAGGGTTAAGAGCCTGGAATGAAGGCCGTCGGATATAACGGCTATACCCAATAGCAACTGTATAATCCCCTTTGTCGGTGATATTATAAACTATATTGGCATTAGGGAAAAGATCGAATCGATTATAACTTTTTACCTCTCCCTTAGTGAGGGTATATTCTCCTCTCAGTCCAAGTTTGATTTTCAATCTTTTGATCTTACCGGTTGCAACTGCATATATCCCTAAAATATTTTCATCATAAGAAGAATCAAAATCAAATTTTTCATTAACATTCCAAATATCATCCTTGAAAAATCGATGTAAAGACTTGTTGATGATATAATTTAAAGTGTACTTAACTCCAGTGTTTATGTTCCAATTAGAACTTAAAACTTTATTAATTGATAAATCTGTAACAAATACATTATAAAGATTAATATTGTCAGTTGTATATATGGAATCGGTAGGAATATAAGACCAACTCATTTTATCATTTTCTTTAACAGAAGAATTCTGATGATTATAGTTGGAGATGAGTTTCAGTTCAGAGCCTTTATCATCCATGGAATGAATCCAGTTGAAAGAAGCATTCAGATTGTGAAAACGGTCTTTTATGTTATAGTTTCCAAAAGTTTTCCCTGTTAAATTGTCACCATGCCTTTCTGTTAAAGCATTGGAAATATTGTCGGTCCTGTCGGGATTAAAATCGAATTGAAAGCCCAGTTTATCTTTTTCACTCGCATCATAAAACAACCCCAAAGAAACATTACCCTGCAAGGATTTCTTCTTATGATGTGATACTCCGTTAAACACTTGGTTTCCCAATTCTATCTGTGATTCTTCGTATGATGTGTATTTATCCCCGGGACTTCCGTTGAAATTTCCGTTAAGATTAATAGTCCATTTCCCTGAATGTAGACTTAGATTTAGAAAGGGATTGAACCATTGCTTATATTCTCCAGCTGTCACATTTATTCCTGCCGAACCATTTAAACCATCAATCCGATTACGTTTCAAATTTATCTTTATAATACCTCCGGAAGAGTCGGCACTATATTCAGCACCCGCCTTGGGAATTATTTCTATAGTAGAAATTGAGGAAGACTGGATAGACTTGAGATATGAGATGAGTTGACTACCACCCAGTTTAATTTTTCGGTCTCCTAAATAAACAATCGTTCCTCCCTGGCCATAAATGGACAAGGATTCATCAGTAACCCAGACTCCCGGAGCAGTTTTTAACAACTCATGAGCATCCTTGTTTGCCGAAAGTGGATCTGCAGAAACATTTAATATAAAACGGTCTGCCTCTCTTGTTATCAAGGGAGCTTTAACTACCAGCTCCTGTAATGTGGTTGAGTTTCTATCAAGAATAATAATCCCTAAATCAGGTTTTATTTTTGATATTATAGTATCTGCATAACCAATACAGGAAATGCGAATCCGGTTGCAATTATCCTTTACGTTTAGTCGGAAATGTCCGGTTTCATCAGAAGCCGAAGCATCCACTACAGAATCATTTGCAAAACCAACGACATTTGCAAATTCTACAGGAATGGAATCTTTATCAAGAACTTTACCCGCAATTTCCTTGGCATTTGATGCCCAGAAATGTAATGTGATAAAACTGAGAACTAATATTCTGGATCTCATTTATATCTTAATTTTTGTTCCCGGCCTATTTTATAATTCCCAAAAGCCGTAGCTCGCCTTGTTTCTATTCTGTTGGAAATGGGTTCTATATACTCCATATATTTTCTATAGTCCGGTCTTAAATTAAATGATGATCGGATTCCCGGGACGGGAAGACTCATTGTATCAGTAACTTTATTACGGTTCTGAAATATTGTAATCTGAGCTATTGGGGTATCTCCGTAGTTGTAGCAATCAACTATCAGAAGCTGCTTTTTCTTTTTGTTGAAATAGGTATATGTGTACATCTCCTCCGGCTTTCGGTTCCATCGCTCTATATCTCCATCATAGATCCACATCGTATAAGGTTTGTCATCACTTAAAGGAGATGAAATCGAAGAGGGTCTTAATGGAGGCATTTCGGAATTTAGCTTTATAAACAATGATTGCATCTCCGGTGCATAAAACAGTATTTCCGAATTGTCTATGTTTGCTGTTGTCAGTATGTCTCCAAGAAATTTATCCATTCCGGGATATTTGGCCAACGAATCTTTAGATGATACAATCACCAATGGATCGGGAATCAGAACGTCACCGAATGTAAATCTGAAAGTTGTGTCTTTGTCAATAATCTGTCCGTAATGACTGCTTATATGCCATTCACGGTCTGCAAAAATCAAGTTTCTTGAAGATGTGCAACCCGTGACAAGGAAAGTTACAGCTATAAAAAATAAGTACAACAATTTTATTTTATTCATGAAACTACATTTTTTGTTTACATCACAAATTTAAGATGTGTTTCATTTCAATAGTCTTAGTTGAACCTCCTTTAGTCTTAGTTAGTCTTAGTTCGGGAATAATTTTATCAGATAATCCTTAAATTTGTGACATGAAAAGATTCCGTATAATAATGATTGTTTCTCTTGGTTGTCTTGCAGCCCTGATAACCGGTAATATATTTTATCTACACAGACTATATGACTCATTAAAAGAGCAGACTTTACAGACAGTTTCGGAATGTGTCAGAAGAGCCGACATCCTGGAAATAATAAATCGCATGAACAGTTCTGACAAATACGGGAAAGATGATTCTTTTATCAGAATGAGTCTTTTGGTAGAGGGTACAAAAAATGAAGAGGGAAATTATGATTATCCGAATATTATGGAAAATATCGGACAAACCATGAGTTCATATTTTCATTTGACAGAGCAATTGGATACACTTTTCCCTCCAAGAAGTTATATGGTGCTTGACAGTTTATTTAGAAAAGAGCTTAGTAGTATCGGATTAAATCCTGAGGTGGCCACTATAAAACCTTTTGGGAATTACTCCGAGAGTGGATATAAAAATCTTTGGTCAATCGATTTTGCAATTTCAGAAGAGAGAGAACCAATTTTAAAAGTGTATATCTCTCCATTAAACCGTCACATTCTAAACCAGATGTCAGGTATTATCATTACTTCATCGGCAATATTACTGATCATGATTTTTCTTATCTGGTATCTTTTGAATTGGGTTGGCAAACTGCGTACGATGGAGCAGATGAAAGATGATTTCACACATAATATGACCCATGAGCTAAAAACTCCGGTGGCAGTCGCTTATTCAGCTGCAGATTCACTTTTAAGATATTATAACCCGACAGATGAAACGAGAAACAAACAGTTCCTTAAAATTATTCTCCAGCGATTGAATTATCTGTCTGGTATGATAGAGAACATTCTATCCATGAGTATGGAACGTTTCAAGTCCATCAAGTTAAACCAGGAAAATTTTGAACTCAAACCATTGGTTGAAGAAATTTCGGATATGATAAAGTTGAAAAGTGATAAACTGATAAACATAAAGTTAAATATTCCGGAGAAATTGACCGTCAAAGCTGATACGCTTCATTTCGCAAACATTTTAAGTAACCTTCTGGATAATTCAGTGAAATATTCAGGAGAAATGGTAGAAATTACTCTGACAGCAAATTCAAATTCAATCACTGTTTCAGATAATGGAATAGGAATAAAAAAGGAAAATATACCATATATTTATGATAAATTCTATCGGGTTACTTCCGGAGACCTATATGAAGTTGGAGGATATGGTCTGGGGTTATTTTATGTCAAACAAATTGTACAATTACATGGGTGGCAAATAAGTGTAAATAGCCAGCCGGGTAAAGGAACTTCTTTTACAATTAATTTCAAAAATTATGACTAAAGATAAGATTTTGCTTGTAGAAGATGATTCAACACTTTCATTCATCATACAAGACGCCTTGAAGAGAGAAGGGTTTGAAGTTGCGACAGCTCCGAACGGGGATTTGGGGTTAAGATCCTTTCAGGAATTCCAGCCCGATATAATTATTGCCGATGTGATGATGCCTAAAATGGATGGTTTTGAAATGGTACGTCAGATCAGGCTTAAAGCTCCATCAATTCCGGTGCTTTTTCTTACAGCCCGTACTTCTCTGGAAGATGTTGTCAAAGGGTTTGAGTTAGGGGCAAATGATTATATTAGAAAACCATTTCAAATACTGGAACTTGTAGTTCGTATCAAGGCGTTACTGAAAAGATTTACAGGGAACAAATCGGAGGATGAAATTATTAATCTCGGAGATGCAAATTTAGATTTCGCCTCCCAAAAACTCACGATTGATAATTTCACAATAGAGCTCTCTCATATCGAAGCGGTTATTCTCAATGAAATGTTTAGTCATCCGAATGAGGTTGTCGAGGCAAAGACTCTGATGTTCCGTATCTGGCAAAACGATGATTATAATAATCTGAACAGGTTACATGGTTTCGTGTACAAACTACGAAAATACCTTGAAAAATCTAAAAACCTTCAACTATTAAATATAAGAGGGATCGGATATAAATTATCTGTATCCCTCTGACATTGCAATTCATTAAACACTAGGAATTATTTTAGTGATTCCATTTCGTTGAAGATTTTCCTGAGTTTTGGCACATAGAAGGTCAGGGTAAAAGTGATACCAAACAATAGAGTGCCAATCACTAATCCAAAACTCAATGGGCTGAAATCCCAAAGATTGGTTAGGAAAAGAGAGAAAAAGACAGTTAATCCAACAATAAAGAATATCTCTCCTGCTAAAGTGTATAGTTTCAGTTTGGAAGTTGCAGTAAGCAGTGAGACTGGAGTCAAAGATATTATATTAATCTTTTCGGTTTTATTCCATAAAAAAACATACCAGCTTGCTGCCAGAAGAAGATAGACAAGAAGAAAAATCTTCAAGTATAGGGGGAAAGTTTCTGTGTTTGAACCTGACACTAACAATACAACAGGTATTATGGAGACAAGTAAACAATTCCTTACATTTTGTTTATATACTTTTGCCAATTTTGTTTGCGCTGTTTCTGATACCGAAATATCGATCACGAATTTTTCATTTGATTTCGCCAATACTTGTTCTAAAATACTCATATCTTTTTTTAAATCGCTAAGTTCCATATCATTTTAATTTTACAAGTTTTTCCTTTATTCTAAAAATTTTAGTTGCGACATTGCTATTCTTCATTCCCATTGTTTCAGCAATTTCTTCGTAAGAAAACTCATCTAACCATAACAAGATAATAGCCTTTTCTATTTCATCAAGTTTTTCTATCAAACTATCAAGAGCCTCCAGTCTATCCTTTTGGCTGTTATCTGATTCCTGTGAAATATTGAAAACCATTGAATCAATAGGTACAGTATTTATTCTCTTTTTACCTGTTCTGATCGCCATTAAAGCTGTATTAATAGCTATTCTGTAAATCCAGGTAGATACTTTGCTCTCAGATCTGAATTGGTCAATACCTTTCCAGATATTAATATAAACTTCCTGTCTTAAATCCTCGAATGGTATAATTTCTGAAGAATAAAAATAGCAAACTGAATTTATTATTCTTGAATTTTCCTTAATCAATGAATTGAATAAGATTTCATTTTCCGGTGGACTTTTCATTTTCTTTCTTTTTACCCGTTAGATGCAATTTTTAACCGGAAAATTTCAATATCGAAAAAAATTATGGTTTTCTCAAGGATTTTATAGTCTGTTTTATGGCTTCTCTTTTTTCGGGAGAAGTGCCAAATTCTATCATTGCAATCTTTCCTTCCTTATCTATAATTATAGTCATGGGATAACCCCTGTCACCCACCCAATCACAGAATTGTGTGTCGTTAACTATTGGAATCCAGGTAAACCGGACTTTATCTAAAACTTGCTTTGCAACTTCCGGAGTTTCATATGTGGATGAAAAGAACATTACATCAGGCATTTCATCTTTCCATTCAGAAAGTTCAGGCATTTCCTGGCGACAGGGTTTGCAACCGGTGAACCATTGGTTCACTACCATTACTTTGCCTTCAACATCTTTATTTGACCATATTTTCCCATCAATATCAGTGGCTAAAAAATCCGGAAAATAATCCCCGACTTCTATTTTTGTCGTTTCACTTCCTTTTTCTCTTTTTATCTTTTCTCTTGAAATAAAGTCATTAAACCTTCTCAGTAACTCTTCTCCTTCAACTATTGAATCGGGAGAGATACTAAGGGATTTCAATTCATTTGTAATATTAATGGTCGGCGAATAAAATCCGAAAGCTCTGTTACCATCAGGAGTTTCAATGCTGAACATTTGTAGATCTTTAGGATAACCTTGATCATTAAAAATCTGACTTACATTCTTAAAAAAATATCCATTCACTATTGAGAGATATTCCTTTTTATCAGCCTTTACTCCTAAAACTAATGTTAGGCCAACAATAATTGTGATTAATCTAAGAGCCTTCAATATATTTTTGAATTGATAAATTAACTATTATGATATGAACAAATTTCTCTTTCTTTCAAAGGTACCTTGTTATAAAAAGTGAACCCAGCTTCATTTAGACTTAGAAGCACCTCTTGTTCATCTTCCGGTACATATTCAAGATAAAACCTGTATCCCAATTCTTTCATCTCTTCCGGAGTGAGACCGCACAGGAACATGGGATTTGGAGATACATAAAGGAAATTCTGCTTGAAATAGTCTATTATATAGACACTCTGATAAGTGGAACGAGAAAAAGCCTCAGCGGAACGGATATATTCATCTACTCTTGAATAATCCAATTCCTTTTCCAACTTAACTTTATTTTCAGGTATAAAGAAATCCTCAGTCCTTTTCACAGGATATATGATTTTACGATTAATAAGGCAAAGTTAGCTTATAAAATGAAAAAACTCTCAACAAATGTTGAGAGTCCTAAGATAATTATGAGTAATCCTGTTATTTCTTACGTAACCTACTTAAATGTGTGGGAGTGATGTCTAAATAAGAAGCAATGTCTTTCAAGGAGAATATTTCAAACATTCGAGGACATCTATCCAACATTTTCTCATATCTTTCTTTTGGTGTCTTGGTGTATAAATCAATAATTCTATCATAGATAGTATAAAACATTTCTTTGGTAGCAAGATTGACTAACTTATCAAAGTCAAGCTCTTCATCCATTCTCTTTATTATCTTAGAAACTGAGAGGCTTGAAATCTCTGAATCTGTATTGGCAATTATAGCAACTGGCGAAGACAACTTTTGGAGACAATATGGCCAGTTAGCCACAAATCCTCCAACAGTTTCCAATCCTACGATTTTCTCTTCCCCCTTTTTTGTATAGGCGACATACTTGAATGAACCCGACTCAATATATCCTAGATATTTACATACTTCTCCAGATGAGAGGAAGTATTCTCCCTTTTTAAATTGTTTAAGTTCTCCTTCTTCCCGACATAAATCTCTCCAAAATTCAAGAGGAATGCCATCTATATATGTATTGAATTCCTTAATCATTTTATCAACTTTGAAGTCTTTACCGCAAAATTACTAATTATCCGGGTTATTTATTATATAAGAGATGGTATTCGACGTAGCGGCGGCGATAGAGTCCGGAGTGGAATTTGCCTTTGTAATGGCAATATGGTGAGTAATTTTTAAGGATATTGCGGTTTGAAGTTTCTGAAGAACTGATTGCTGTTGAGCTCACCAGACCATTCAGAATGCCTAATTTCGGTGGCATTAATTTTTGTCATGTAGATAGAGTTTTTATTAAAAGGTACCCCGATAAGATATAGATAAACAATCTTAACTTAAAAAATTATAATATTTATCATATTCTTTTCTAATAATATAACACTCATCCAGCTCAAACAGTAAAGATTAAGTACATAAAATGTATTTACAAATTTTGTACTTGAATGCTTTTCCTTCTATTCCTCAAAATATTTTGTTTTTAACCAATATTTATAGACAGGATCTTGAAAATGAATTTCTTTACCTATTTTATCTAAGATATCGGATTTGACAAGTGAATCTCTGGAACGAACGGCAGCTGTGGATGAACTAATTCCATATTTTGACATCACTTCAGACGAGGTGATAGCTTTTTCGTCATTAATAATAGCGTGGAGATAAGCTATTTGCTGCTGACTCAAACCTTCTGTCAGATTCTCAAACAATAGACTTAATTGTTCAGCCAATGTAATATGTGATTTCCTTATAATCTCTTCTGAACATTCTTTTTCTGTTCGTAGCCAAGAGATTTGTGCTAATTGCTGACAATAATATGGATGATCTTCAACTAATTCTGCTATAAGGTTGGCTGATACATTATCTATTTCTTTCCCGGTTTCCTTAAATCTTTTTATAAAGAAAGGAATCCAATATTCTCTTGGGATTTTATTAAGAAAAATTAAATCACCAAATCTATAAAAAGGTTTTGAGGAATTATTAAATATTTCCATCATCATGTGTCGCTTACTTCCATACAAACAATAACCTACATTTTGATGAAGTTGCCAATGACTTCTCAGCCTCCTCATTATAAAATCTCCATCTGTTAATTCCGCAAGATTTTGGAACTCATCAATACAAACTATCAACTTAATATTCTTGGTTACTGCAATTTTTTCAGGAAGATCCAATATCTCGTCCGGATTGAAATCAGATTTATTAAAATTAAAATCAAAAGAGATTCCGGCTCCTATTCCATCGGATACATTTAAACGAGGCACTATTCTTCCCATTAAATTTTTTGCCATACTTATTACCTCATCCCATTTTGATGAAGTAGCGGCAATTATTTTCTCCGCAAAAAGTTCATAGAAATGAGTTTCACTCCTCACATTAAATAGATCGATATGACAAATCCTTAAATTGGTTTCTTCCTTTTCAGCAATCTGTGAGGCCTTATGCACCAATGAACTTTTACCCCATCTGCGTGGGGAGATAATCATTGTATTCGTCAAGGCCTTAAAATTCTGTACCAAATGTTTTGTAGCTTCTTCCCTGTCTGTGAAATCATCACCGGTAGCTATTACGCCATAAACAAAAGGAATGTCCATTATAAATTTAATTTAGACCACTAATTTAAGTACATAAATTGTATATACAAAAAATGTACTTGTTTTTTAGATTATCATAATATCTTAATGAGTTTCTGTTTTTATTTATAGAAGGTTATCTTATTGTTAGCAGATTTAGTAAGAATGGAGTGTATTTCAATGGGATTACCAGGGAATCTCTAAACCAGGAATAGTACCACCCAAGTAATTGTCAGTTATAAATTCAATCTACTTTTAGCTTCCTCAACAAGTCTTCTTCCTAATTCTTTTGCCCGATTCAGGTCTTCTTGGAAATGAGCATCGCGATAGGCGCGTTTATCTTCTTCGCGGAACATATCAAACTGCATCTGGGAATAATCATCAAACTGATAGGTGTTACAGATATAAAGCGCCTCGCCAAATCCATAGACATGTTTACAGCCATCGGCTGTGTTGCCGAGCAAAATCGGGTAATTGATATGATCCATAAATTCTCTCGGGCAATTCATTGTGAAGATAGAGGCGGTGTTCTTAGGATTCACCAACTTCACCTTTGAATCGTATGAATATTTCGGGAATAGAAATCTTTCGATAAATGCTCTTAAAAGGCCTGTGGGGTAACTGAAATAAACCGGACTTCCGAATATCACCACGTCAGCCTCTCTTGCCTTATCAAGATATGGCCAAGTCCCATCCTTGATACAACAAACAGGATCAACCTTTGAGAAGCCTTTTCTTTGACAGCGGAAACAACTGTAACAACCCTTCAAATTCTTAATAGTATATAGATTGATGAGTTCAGCTTCTGCACCTGCCTCGATTGCACCTTCCATAGCAGCTTGCAATGCCTTTCCGGTATTATGGTTAGGCCTCGGAGATCCGTTAACCAACAATACTTTGATTTTCTTTTCTTCCATATTTATAGCGTTTTAGTCTTAGCGTGAGAGTGTTATCTTATTCCTTCAACACTTAAAAAATAAACAGGTTTACTTGAGTAAATCATCTAAATAGGATTTGTAATAATAACCTTATGAACCAATCTTCACCACTTTCCATCCTTCTAACTTTGTCTTCATCCAGTTGGCAACAAATTGACAACTTTGCTTAAGGGAATTAGAGAACATATGATTGTCTCCTTCAATAAGTTTCATCTGGCTTCCCTTTATCTCTTCATGATATCTTTCGGCATAAGTGTAAGGGACGATCCTGTCATGGGTTCCCTGCAATATCAATGTCGGACCGGTATATTTCCTTGCGGTTTCATATATCGGGAGGGTCATGGCTGTTTCAATGTAAGCCTTACCAAGTTTCATAGAACCGGCTTCCGGAGATCCGGGAAGTTCCACATAATCTCCCTGAATATTATATGGGTCATAATAAGCTCCCATAGTGCTTCCTCTTAAGGCATCATCTCGCAGGACAGCAGCTGGAGCCATCAATGCCTCTGCCTTAATGATTTTGTTTCCAAGTTCACCTGAAACCATACTTACAACGACACCTCCCTGCGAGTGTCCTACAAGCCCTATAAATTCTACCCATGGTTGCTTCCGGGCCCATTTGATAACGTCCTTCAAATCTTCAATCTCATTCGGCACCGTCATATCTTGAAACAAACCCTCGCTCTTACCATGACCGTTGAAGTCAAAACGAAGAGCTGCCATTCCATTCCTTACAATATCATCGGCAAGATCCTTCTGCATCTCCGATTCACAATTTCCACTGAATCCGTGGCAGATTATCACTAAAGGATATTTCACATCCTTCTTCACTTCATCAGGATATTGAAGCAAGGCATACAATTTACCTTTTGAACCTTCAAGCCATAACTGGTGAATCTCCTGTGCTTTCATATTTAAACTACTCAAAATAGAGATTAATAAAAATAGAGACAACACATTTATTTTCCTATCCTTCATAATGTTTCTATTAGATAATTCTAACTTTTAAACAACTTAGGTAATTCTTAAGTTTTAAAAGTTTTGTAAAGAATAATTTCAATAGATATAATAAAATTTCTTTGTTTTACTGATACCCAGTAAAATAGCTGCCATTCGGTGCAACCTCATTTTGCTTTTGCCGCGACGCAGCTGACGCTGGGGATGCCTTTTATAATAATTTCTATCATCAATTTCTTTTATGAGTGATAAAACGATTTTATTAAATATGATTTTAAAATATACCTGTTTTTCAATTCTCTACAACCCATTAAAAAAATCCGTTGAATCGTTTCAACGGATTTTTACAAACATTCTTTCAGAAGGATTATTTCCTCGCGTAAAAATCAAATCTGATCCACTTCACAGTGTAACAAAGTTTGATTAAATCAACTAAATTTTTAAGTAGAAATCTGCTATATCTCTCAGCCTTTCATGCTTTTCAATATATGATATAAACCCAAAAGCTGTTCTATGTCTGTGAAATCGGCAGCTATTCCATGACCTGTGTCAAGTTTGGATATTTTTTCCATCTCCTCATTCGATAATGTGAAATCAAGAATTTCAAAATTCTCTTTCATTCTTTCAATCTTTACCGATTTCGGAATAATTATAATTCCTGACTGGACAAGGAAACGAAGTGCAACCTGAGCCGCTGTCTTTCCGTATTTGGTTCCGATACCTTCAAGAACAGGATTGGTGAAAATGCCGTTTTCTCCATGTACCAACGGACCCCAAGCCATCAGATGGGTGCCATAAGCAGAACAAATTTCCTGCATTCTTTTCTGCTGTGAGAAAACATTGACCTCAAGTTGGTTCACAGCTGGTTTAATTTCCATATTATCCGCAAGATCCTCAAAACGGTCATAATAGAAATTGCTCACACCGATAGCACGTATCTTACCGTCCTTCAAGGCTCTTTCCATAGCTCTGTAAGTGCCATAATAATCCCCGAATGGCTGGTGAATGAGAAGTAGGTCTACATAATCGGTTTGTAATTTCTTTAAAGAGTTATCAATTGAATCTGCTGCTTTTTTATCACCAGAATTAGTAATCCAAACTTTTGTGGTTAGAAACAGATCCTCTCTTTTCAGTCCGCTTTTCTTCCAGGCCTTACCGACCCCTTCTTCATTAAGATATGCTTGGGCTGTATCAATGGAACGGTAGCCAACGGCCAAGGCATCGCTTACACATTTTTCACATTCTTCCGGAGTAACTAAATAAACTCCGTAGCCAATCAATGGCATTTCGACTCCATTGTTCAACTTAATCTTTTCCATATAATAATCATAACAAGTATTATTGCCTGCCTAAATTAGTAACGATCTTATAATTAATAAGTTCAAAACAAGCCCCGTTTTCATTCTCTCTTCAAATCAATTAATACTATCTGAGGATAAGCACCAAATCTGAAGGCTACATTCTCTCCAATTCCTGTGCTTACATATAATTGTTGATTGCCTTCCTTATAAAGGCCTCCCCATTCCGGATAAGAATATTTTGAAGGAGACCAGTTGCCAATTTTAAATTGCATTGCATGGGTGTGACCGGCGAGCATCAAATCAATATCAGATTTTGGCAGCACTTCCCGTCTCCAGTGTGAAGGATCATGAGACAATAGTATTTTAAATTCGTTCTCGGGAACACCCGACAAAGCTTTCTTCAAATCAGCCCTGTCAGTAAAAGACTCACCTCCGGCATTCTCAACGCCTATTATAGCTATGCTATCGTTACCTCTTTTTATCTGTAATTGGTCGTTCCGTAGTAATTGCCAGCCGACCTTCTTCTCAGTTGCCACCACTTTTGAAAGTTCTTTTTCAGGGGAATCGGGAGCAACATAACTCTTGTAAAGACAATAATCATGATTACCCAACACCGACAACACCCCATCCTTTGCTTTTAATTGAGACAGGACATCTTCAAACTGATTTATCTCTGATGATGACGTATTGACTAAATCTCCGGTGAATACGATTAGATCAGGATTCAGTGAATTCACCTTTCTGACAATTTTTTCTACAGTTTTAGGAGAAGAAGCGTATGTTCCGATATGAAAATCTGAAAGCTGAACTATTTTGTAATCATTGAAGGATTCCGGGATTTTAGAAGAAGCTATTGTTACTTTTTCCACTGTAATCTTCTTCCATCCTACTGTTATACCATAAATAGCAATTATCAGCCATAAACATGTTATTCCTAACGCAATCCAATTGAAAACCATGGATCCCTGACTCCAGAAAAGAACTATTCCTTTACCAATAAGAGAAATAATGGCGAATATAAACACCGGCAGAAATACAAGCAATGATAACCAGAATAACCAGTTCATTGCTCCTTGTCTCATATCTCCAAGGACAAATATTTTGATGATTACAAAATATAATGCCAGTGTTGGAAGAAAGAAGACAACTTTCCACCACCAAGAGGCATTTCCCAATACCCCGAATATGATATAGGCATCAGGTAATAAAAGTAACAAACCTAATCCTATGAACATTATGAAGAACACTGTCATTTAATTAGTATTTATCAATAAAAAATTAAAAAAACTTCTATAGATAAGACGGGACTCGGAATTAAAAATTATTTCAAAATAAAAATTTCTCTACTTTTTTGAATCTCAGCGACTTCAAAAATAAAAAGGATAGATTCTGTTAGCGTTTCTAAAACCATATAGGGTCCCATTCAATAAAGGATTTATATTTTATCTGTCACTGTCTTTAAGGGTTTTTATTAAGGGATAAAATGAGTTTTACTGGGGAAAGTTTGGTAGGTATCATTTGGATATCAAGACAATTTTAAACTTCTTTCTTTCTATCTTGTTATATAATAAAACATTATCTAAAAATTTTCAGGATATGAAGTCACTCAAAATAAATACGGGAACTATTGCACCATCACCGGCCCTGTTAGTTTCATGTCGGAGCAAAGAAGGTAAAAACAACGCCCTTGCTGTCGGTTTTGCGTCAAACGTTTCTATAAATCCCCAAATCATAATGATAGGGATTGTACCCTCACATTATTCCTATAAACTCATTGAAGAGTCCGGAGAATTCGTTGTCAACTTCCCCACAGAGGATTATATGAAGGAATATCTTTTCCTTGGAACCAAATCCGGAAAAGACATGGATAAATTTGAGGCAATGGATATAAAATGGAAAGATGGCGATGTGGTGAATGCTCCTATTCTTACTGATTGTGCTATTGCTCTTGAATGTAAGGTGCTTTCGTCAGAACAACCAAATGGAAGTGACCATGTAATCTTCTATGCTTCAATAGAAGCTGTGCATTGTGATGAAAAATATGTGAAAGACAATGGAAGGATAGACTGGAAGAATATACCTCTATTAAACAACTTCCAACTTATGTAAGTTGAAAGTATCTAAATAAAACTTAATCTAAAAATTAAGGAATGGGTAAAATGATTAACCTATTCCTTAATTTTTGCATCTCCCTTGCCATGTTCCGAGATTGAGACGACCTCATCCTCTTTCCCTGGGTTTTAACACTATCTATTTCTAATTCCACATCTTAATCTTCCTCTTGGGTATCTTTTTTCTTTCTTGGGCCAAGCGGTCCCTTTGTACGACCTCTGTTCAGATCCACACCGGCATCGTTGAGAATCCTGAACACGGAACTTCTGCTCTTGAATCCGCTTTGGTCTATTATATCATCAATGCTGAATCCTTACCGGTACATGTTGATTATCCTGCGGTTTCTCTCGGCTCTGCCAAGCTGTTTCTTTGACACAGCTTTTATCTTCCTCCTCATCCTTTGGAATGGTTTGGAAGGAACCCTCACGGCATTGGCTTCCTTGGGTAACAAGGCAATCGCTGTCAAGACATCGGAAGTCTTTGTTTCCGGGAAGAGTTCATCTCCAGAATCTATCTTGTCATGAATTGAAACAAGTCTCACATTCTGGATCCTGCAAAATTCCAGAAAGAATACCAGCTGTCTCGCCGACTTCAAGGCATTGGAAAGTTTCGGTATCACGAGCGTGTCTCCGGGTTGAATCCTGGCTTGTAATTTTTATATCGACATGGCCTGAGAAATTAATTGTATAGCTACTTAAAATTATTCATTTTCTATCATTTAGATAAGAAAGCATGTCTTTTTTATGCCCATATATCTTCATCCCTTAACTTGTGAAAATCAGAATTAAAATTATATGAAAGAGACAGATCCTCATCTGATATCAGAGCGTTTACTAAATCGTAATCATAACAATAGGAATGGATTTTAAATTTACCCATCCCTATTTAATTAATAAAATAAGAGAAACTGTTTATTTGCTTGTTATGTAAATCGTATTCTTTTGTTTATCAATAGACATCGAGCTTATAGTTTCCGGATCCAATGCTTTCATTTCTTTTTCGCTTATCTTCTTCCCGTCAAGATAAATTTCCATATTTCCTACAGTAGACAAAGTTGCATTCCCATTAGAAATCACTATGCCATTGGAAGGAGATATTGATATAGAACTGGTTTGGGAATTTTTGCGAAACTCATCTAAATTTAGTTTTATGTCCTGTCCATTGATTTTAAAAACGATGCTTGCATTCTCATAACTCTCTGATACGGGGAAAACAGCTGTAATTGTGGCTGCTCCGTTTGTCATAGTCGTATTTAATGATTTTGCAGAATAATTCTGTCCATTATTGGTAAAAGTACCTCCGGAAACTGATAAATTGTTTCCCAAATTTTCTCCTGTTACAACAACTATAGTCTCTATCCCACTATTATTCAAAGAGGCTATCCTGAATTTTCCTGTAACTGCAGAATTTTCACTACCTTTGTCAAGTGATAATTCGCTGTCGCTGATTGCAGATACAGCAGCTTTGATGGATGGCACAGTGACCACTCCGAGTGCCAATGCAACCATCGGCACAAGTGCAAGGGCTTTTAACTTACTCCCTGCACCACTTTTTGATTTGTACATCATGGTGATACGTTTTTTAAGTTTACTATGATTTATGCTGTTGGCTAAGGACGGGAATCTGGAGCCAACAGCTTTTTTTATTAACAACTTCTGATATTCTTGCTGATCATGGCCATTGTCAATGACTGCCATGTCTGCCTGATATTCATGAACCAGCATCAATTCCTCACGCATTAGCCACGCCACAGGATTGAACCAGTTTAATATACATACAATCTGAGCGATTAATAAATCGATCCAATGGTATGCACGGACATGTTTCAGTTCGTGGGTAATTATAGCATTATCATTATTATTGAAATCATTACGATTGAGTATAATGTAATGTAGCCAACTAAAGGGTGCTATGGTATAGTCATTTATAACGATTAAGGTAAAATTGTCCTTCCTTATCTTTTCTCCTGAATTAATAACCCGGACAATTCTTATCCATGTAATAATAGTTTTTATAGTTACAATAAAAGCTCCTATAAGAAATATCCAAATAAGAATTGTTCCCCATAATGGTGGGACGAGTGGTTCTATTGTTAGGTCTATAATACCAGTGTTATCGTTTGTTCGTTCTATGGGAGTCTTAATTGCAAGGTTATTAAAGAAATTATAAAGAGGATAAGAACTAAAAGAAACTAAATAAATCACCAACAGGACGCCACGATTAAAACCATGCTGATTATCACTGGCTATAAAAAGCTTATATGCAAGATACATGGCAATCATGATTATGCCACTTATAATTAAGTATGCAAGAAATTTACCCATTCTGTTTTCCTTTCTTTTCTATGAGTTCAAGCAACTCTTTTAATTCCTTAGCAGAAATTTTATCTTCCTCGACAAGGGCAGAAACGGCACCATAATAACTGCCTCCGAAATAGTTCTTGATGAAGTCTCCGAAACTCTTCTTTCTGAAATTATCTTTTGGAACCTTGGAAAAGAATTGGAAAGATCCTCCTACTTCATTATGACCTACAAAACCTTTTGCTTCCAGTCTTTTCATGACGGTAGAAACAGTGTTGAAATGAGGTTTTGGTTCCGGATAAAATTCAATGAGTTTACTTATCAATATTGGTTCATGTTCCCAAAGAAGTTGCATCAATTCCTCCTCTTTTGGTGTCAACTGATTATTGTCTCTCTTTCTCATAACTATTTTAGTCGTTGTGACTGCAAATATAATAACTATTCTTATAGTTTAAATCAGAAAGAATTATTTTTTAATATTTATTAACTATTAAAATAGTTAAGATTAAGAACACTAATTACTATATCCCACACATATTAATCTATTACTCAAATAATTTTATCAAATTTTCAATTTTTGAAAAGCAATTCTTGGAGTACCGTCTCTACAAATTATTTCACCACATTTCTGAAAACCTAAATTACTCAACGCTTTTAACATCGGCCCATTGTCTTGGTGGGTATCAATTCTGATGTTTTCTATCTGACTGAAACAGAATTCACAAGATCTTTTTAAGACACCTCTTGCTTTGCCATTAGATGCAATTCTATGAATAGTACCATAGGGATTATCATTTATCCACTCCCCTTTTATTCTATTATATGTTGGATCTTCTCCCTTAATAAATGCAAAGGTAAATACTAATTCTCCACTACAATTTTCTCCTACAAAACTATTCCCATTTTCGATATCCATTCTAATAATTTCCTTATCCGGATATCCATCCGACCATTGAGAAAAATTATTATTTGCTCTCATATATTTTTTTGCGGAATCAAAAATAGAGATTATGTTATCTATATCTTCTATAGTACTTCTTCGAATCTTTATCACATCTTTCATTTTTTAGATGTCTACAGAATCATTGGTCCTTCACAAAAGTTATGTACACTATCTTCTTTGAAGACTAATGCGTTAAATTTTTTATTGAACTTTGGGATTATTAAACCCGGTAATTAGGCCCGCAGTCTCGCTTTTAGTCTTATCTATAAATGGAGTATCTTCCTCAATGCCTTTCCTTATTATTTCTTCAGTCATTATCCCGATTCATTTACTCATGAAATATTTTCTTTCTTCCTCCGGAAATTTTTCTATGGCATACCGGAGCATTGTACGGGGCATAATGGATTTGTGTTTCTCAAGAAATCTTACCAACTCATTTTTTCCTCCTCTTTTACCTACTTCACGAAGCATCCATCCTGTTGCTTTATGTATCAGATCATGAGAATGAGATAAATATTTTTCTGCTATTTTAAAGGTCAAATCAAATTTTCCCGCTCGGATAAGCGCAAAGGTAGATACTATGGCCACTCTTTGATGCCATAGATAGCCTCCCATCTCTGATAATTCAATTAATATTTTCTCATTTCCCGGATGCCTAAGAATCCAATCTCCCAGAATATAACACGATACTAAATCCACCAGATCCCAATTATTCCCCTTTTCGATATTATCTAAATAGAATTTAATCATAACCTGGGCTAATTCAGGGTCCTTCTCCTTAAGACTTCGTTTATAGAGTTCCAGCAAAAGGAGAAAACCTGCAAGCCTGATCTCATGCCATTCTGATTCCAGTAGTTTATCTATATCTGTAAGAGTAATCTCATTTCGATATTTCTTTACTATAGCTCGCGTCACTGGTACTTTTATGCCAAGAAATTTGTCTCCCTCTCCATATTCTCCTTTCCCAGTTTTGAAGAATCTGGCATGATGAGCCGATTGTTGCTTATCATAAAGGGATTCCATTTCTCTTATTATTTCTTCTGATATATTCATAATGCTTTACAATAATCATCAAAGCAATCAAGGTAATTATTGATAAGATTTTAAAATATCTACAAAGCTTTCCGGCAATCTTATATTGGATATCATCATTGCATCACTAAACAAGGGAGCAATTTCTTCTTCTTTAAAACCGGCTATTCCGCATCCTATTTTGGTTACATAGAAAGTCAATTCAGGATGAGATTTTGCAAACTCTATAAACTCATCAACATATGGTTTGATAGTTTCAATCCCTCCTTGCATTGTAGGTATTGCGTAGGAATTGCCTTGTAATCCCACACCTTGTCCCCAAATAGCACCAAACTTTTGATTTGCCAAACGTGCTGCTCCTCCGGCATGAGCACCGGCAAGATTACTTCCGAAAACGAATATATCATTTGCTCCCAACTCCGAAATAAAGTCTGGAGTATATTTTTCATTCAATTGCTTACTTTCCATTCCTGTCATGAATTTCTTAATTACTTATAATTTATTCCATCAATGCCTTCTTACCTTGATTCTTCCAACCTGCCCTACTTTCAGTGTTGGTAAAATAGACCTTTAGATCAGCCCTTGACTCATTATTGACGAAACAGATTTTCTTATCTGCCCTCGATTCATTATGCTCAATGAACCAGATACCTTTATTCCCTTTTGCTCTATGTGCAGTATTAGTGGTATAGACAATCAGGTCAGCCCGATAATCTTTATCAGTCACAAAAACCTTAACATCAGCCCTTGACTCATTATGAGTATCATAAACCTTCTGAGCCTTCATCAAAGAAAAATAGCAAATCAAGGCCATTAATAATATTATCTTCTTCATAAACTAAATTTTAATCCCAATCTTTAAGATTATCCACAAACCAATCCATACCTATAATCCTCACATCCTATATTGATAACCCTAACCATTCCAACCTTTCACTTTTTCTTTTTCATAACAGAGGTTCCCTAATGATTGGGCCCTTATCAATTAAATTTAATTTACGCTAATGGCAATAGAACAACTTAATCGATTACCAAAGAATTTCCTATATCTAATCTATTCCATGTCTTAAACTATATTTCTATGAGGTTTGGGGATTGAAGGGTTGTGTAATCTTCGTTCATTATGGCAGCATTGGAATAGAGAGTTGAGCCATTTCTTTCAATTCCATGGCTTTTATGTATGTGACCGAAAAGATGAGCTTGTGGTGACAGATTTGAAACTGCAGTTAACAATTCTTCTGATCCCCAATTACGACCATCATCAAAATCAAGAATTCCGTATGGAGGACAATGAGTTATTAATACATTGGTGTCTCCGGGTATTTTTTCATAAAAGAGATTTTGTTTTCCAAACATAGAATCTCCCATAAATAGTGGAATTCCATAAAATTTAATTCCATCTATTTCAATCCCAGAATTATTTAGATAATGAACATTATTATCAAGCCCGTCAATATTGGCTCCATAGAGACATTCATCATGGTTACCGCAGATAAAGATTTTATTTTTGTGAGGCAAATCACAAAACCAGTTCAGGAAGTCAATAGCTTCTGCTTCGGATCCTGTCATTGTGAAGTCACCGGAATGAATCAACACATCTACTTCCGGAAGTTCACCCATCCTGCGATGAGCCCCATGGGTGTCAGAAATATGCAGAATCTTCAAATATCGAATTTTTTATATGGAAAAACGAATGGACGACGCACTAACATTCTTTCATGCCATTCTTCATTATCTATCTTCACCAAAGGTCGAACAATAACTGAATCCCAGTCACAATCCCACAATCCTTCTTTTATATAATCATCGAAACTGTCATAGTGGATTTTTAGCATTTCATCACTCTCATAGATTTCTCTTAGATAGTCTATTGTTATCGGCCCTTCATAGATAGCGGGAAAAACGATATTTAAACCCTGATAAAGAACGCATAATACTTTATCCCCAGTCTGGAAACGGGTCGGAGTTTGAAATTCTGAACCCTCCGGAGAATGAATTCCATATTCATATTCGGCATTAATAGAAAGATTTGACATATAGGTTCTTGTAAACCACGGCTCCATATCTTCCACCTCTTCATAACTATAACCGATTAATTGTTGAGGTGCATATTGAATTGCCTTAAGAACAAATAACGCATCTTCCTCTCTTCGAAATTCACCGATTGTCTTTTCATCAAGCGAATAACACTTTTCATCATCTTCAACTGAAATTACGCGAATTTCTTCATCCAAATTCTTTACAGCAAGAATCGAAGAAGTGGTATTATCATAGCCCGGATCTTTTATCGGGTTGAAATATTCACCATCTTTCAATAATAGTATCGGCCATCTATTTGAAAATAGATCAGCAAAATCATTCGGATAATCTGTATGTATTGGAATAATTGCTTTCGGATTTAATGCATCAAAGAACTTAAACAGACTTTCCATATCGGTATGGCCGCTTGTATGAAGATATACAGCCTCCTTACCAAGGGATTTTGCCAATCTCGGATTGAAGGCTGTGTATTCAGGATTTATGTATCCATTCCACATCGATAGATACTTTTTCTTATCACCGGACAGTTTCTCAATCAAATTATCAAATCTATCCGTAGCTCTTGGAATTAACACATAACCCTTTTCCTCCAGAAAATCTTTAAACTCATTTGTAAAGAGATATTCATTGGAGTCGTATTTTAAGGCAATAGGTTCAAATTTACCATATTTATAAAGCCTTGAATTTCCCCATAGATTGTCCCTTTGAGTAATTAAATCCATTATCTTTTTTTGGAATGGGTCAACATAGAAGGGTCTACCGGCTCTGAGAGCGGCATGGTATAGTGAAAACAGCCTGTCAATATTGGTTGTGGAAACATATACAATGTTACCTTTATTATTTCTGAAGTCCTCTTCATATTCCTTCTGAAGTTCATGTTCCGACTTATTCGACACATCGGGTCGTGATACGTTTGTTCCCTCGCATACTACATAATCGACCCTGCCAACATATTTATCAAGCAACTTGAAAAGTTTTCCACTTCTGAAGCCATGAGATCTGAAATCACCGGTATGAAAAACTTTCAGTTCTTCGGCTTCAATCTTGAACGCGTAAGAATCAAATGCAGAATGATCAAGAGTGAAAGGAGTGATAAAAAAATCTCCAATTTTAATAACTTCTCCAGCCTTGAACGTTTTGACTGATTCCAACTTTTTTGCCTTTCGAGCTTCCTTCTCACTCACTGATGATAAATGACCGGAAAGTTCTGATAGAATTTCCTTTGTGAGTTCTCCCATATAAATAGGAAGTTTGTCCGGAAGTTCGTATATATTGCCTACATGATCACTATGATAGTGAGTAATGAACAAAGCACTTTTAGAGAGGTCTCCCTTGTTTAACCCCTCTATTTCAAGTTTCTTTTGTTCATTCCCGGGCAACTGTTCGCCATAGTCCACAAACAGTTTCCATCCATTTATCTCATACTCAGTGATGCATCCACCAATTTGATCGCTCCCTCTATGAATTGTAATTTTCATATTTTAATTTTAAAATCTTTGGAAACCTTAATTGCCTCAGTATCTAAAATATGTTTCTCTATTAGTTGATGATACTCCGGAATTATATCCAATTTTTTGTAGATATCTTTTACTAACTTACTAAATTCATCAAAATTACTCTCATCTCCTTTTTCAGTAAAAATAAAGTGAAATATCGGCCTTTTCTTTATATCAATTTTAACTGGAATTTTATTCTTTAATGTATTATTGGAATTATAAGTATCTAATATTAAAGCCATTTCGTTATTAAATTCTTCAAATCTGATAACTTGAAAATTTGTATCTGCTGAACCTATCATATTTACAAAATCTTCAATATGTTCAGTCATATTCTTTGTAGAATTTAATCCGGTCTTTAATTCAAATACGTGTATTTGACCAGAATTATCAATTCCTATCAAATCAAATCTTGGATTTGGGTAGCGTTCAAACGGTTTATAATTTTCTTTTTCTTTTAATCGTTTTTTGGTATCCTTATATTCTTTATTATAACATTTTGAGTTGAAAGAAACTGCAAATTCTATATCAATTATATAAAGGTTATCATGTTCCTTCAAAGAAATAAACTGTTGATGCATTCTTTCATCATGAGGATTTTCCTTAAACCAAGCATCCATTACCGATTTAAGGTCATTGATAAAAGATGGGAAATCAGTTAAATTAGAAACAGGTTTAATTTTTAGATTGCCATTATTATTTACATAAAACCATTTGTTTTTGATATTTTCTATGTTTATATTTGGATGACTCTCCTTATGTCTAAGGTATTTGTCATCAAATTCTATGGCATTTTTCTTTATCCCTAAAATTTTCCCACCATTATAATAAACATGAATTTCATTGCCACGTAATCTAACATCCAGGTCTTTATACTCTTCTTTTCCTGTTTTTAATTCAGTCAATAATCCCACATTTCTATCATTCCAAAAGTCTTTTGAAAAGAATCCTCTTTTTGTATAATTTTGTGGAAGGGGTTTGAGTTCATTTACATTTTCCTTTTTCATGACCTTTTTTTCTTTGCTTGTTTTATCAATTAAATACTCCTGATTATCTTTCTTCACTTTTATGTCATTTGACATTGGTAAAAACTAAACGAATTATAATTATGGTTTCTTTATTTTCACAATGAAAAGGTCGTCTATATATTTGTCTTGATTTTTATGTACCGGAAGCATTTCCTGCCTCAGTTTTGCTAAAGCTTCACTCTCAGAGCCTGAAGTTAGTTCCAATAACTTTGTATAATAATTACTACCTCCAGATCTCATAAGAGTAGCATATTCTACAAGGTAAAGAGCCATAGTTATTCAAATATTAAGGTTACTTTTATTCTTTTTTGTTTATTTTTTTTATAAATACCAAAAATGGGTTTCTCAACAGATGCAAATATAGTCAATAAATTTGAAATCGAATTAATCGAAAAACGCGGTATATCTCTTTCAGGGAAAAAAATACAGATAATAAGTAGCTTAACTTTTAATGTTTTCACATTCAACCACTCCTTGGTTTTACTATTTAGTTCAAAAGTCATTATTTTAGCTTTATTTGAAAAGCGGATAAAATCTTTTTCGTCAATACTTATAATCCCCTCTTCTCCCTGGATTTCTAACATAAAAAAGTTTGATATCTTGGTCATACTTTTGTTTTAATAAGCTACTACATTATCATTTTAAATTTCTTTATTTGAGAATCTTGCATATACTGGAAACTTTGATCAAAGAATTCAAATGCTGGAGAAGAATACAGAGTCTATAATATCATTCTTACCCGACTGACATCATCGGGTTTATCGATACTTATTTCTCCAACCATATCCCATTGGAATATTCCGATTCCAAACTTAGAAAATCTCCTATGTAATTCGGGACATAATTCTAAATAATGGTCAAATCTTTGTAAACCCGGCTACATCCTATTCCTTCGGATGATATAAGTTAAAATATGTTTGAATTTTAAAAAGAATATAACCATATGATTTATACAATTTAATCTTAAATATTTTGAATTATCACCGGTTTATTTAATTCCTTTGCAACAGAGATCGTGTGTTTGGTCCCTTTAGACTTTTGAATTGGGAAAGCTATTATCTTGTCTGAATTTTCTACTATCAGACGATTACGTATCAAAGTGGCATTTCTTCCATACTTACTATATTCCGGAATATATTCTTTAAAAGTAATCTGATTTTTTATTGCTAACATTTTTCCATAGGAGTCAATACCTTTAGTTCCTCCGGAAATAATTTCAGATATTTCATCTAATTTTATAAAGGAAGTTATGATAACCTCCCACTCCTCATAAGAAATACCCGGATTCCTTGTTCCCACTATTCCTAATTTATATTTCATAGAATCTTTTTTAGAAAGTCCATACTTATTAATACGAACTCGAAATTTTACTGAGAACAATTTTAGTGAATATATGTTAAATTATTCGATCTTATTTCTTGAAGTAAATCGTTAATTACTAAATACTTAATAAATAATCTTATCTAATTCTTGTTAAGAATAATTAACATTCAAAGATTTTTAGTATTTAAGATGACACCTAAAATGATACAGTTCAATTTTAGTTTTGCAATAAATCCAGAAGAATAAGATGATAGATTTATTAAAAATTTATTGGAAGCTAAGATTATTCCATTATGGTTTATTTATTGGAATGATGGGAACTTTGGCTTCATTTTTGGGGCCAGACCGAAATAATTGGATAAAACTCGCAATTGGGATAACTTTAGGTTGTTTGTTATCTGGGAAGGGTTTCATTAATGCTTTGAAAGAACTTTTTAAGTGGGCGGAAGAATATGGTAAAGATAAAAAATAATAAACACGTAAAATGATTGCGTAGTTCCAATATAATTTTGCTACAGAATAAAAAAATCTATAGAAATGAAAACAATAGAAGGATCTTTGGTTTAATCATAAAGCTGGAACCCTCTTCCAAAAAACAATGTCTTCTTTGTTGAACTTCCCCCACCGACTCCAGAAGAAGAGGAGCTTATGAGAAGGAATAGAGAGAATGAAATAAAAGGTTATGTTGGTATTATATGGAACTAATAGATATGTCAAATAATGAACGTTTCGCTTTAATGAAGGAACGTCATAAATTACTTCATGAAATGTCTAAACAATATACTTCATTGGAGGACTTTGCTAAGGATAAGGATGAATGGTTTTCTTTAATGGGAGATGTACTCACACTACATAAAAATTTTATCTCAATTGATATGTGGCTGGATTATGGGGAGTATGAAACATATTACGTAATACAGGATGGGAAGGGACATCTAACAGTCAGTGAAATAATTTCTTGGCAAGACGATTGTTGTGCCAATTCTATTATGAATATTTTCACTTTGAAAGGAGCTGATGAGGAAGAAATCTTAACTGCAATACATGATTATTCCGAAAGTTGACGCATAAAATGATACACCTTTTCGTTAACTTTGCATTAATCTATATTAATTAATAGAATTTTTTCTTGTGACTCAACTGCAGAAATACACATGGCTTATAGAGACTATACGCAGAGCCGGTAAAATCTCTCACAAAGACCTCTCGGATAGATGGGAAAGAGCCAAAGATCTGAGTGACTGCAAACCACTTCATCGTGCTACTTTCAATCGATGGCGTGACGCTATTTTCAGTCAATTCGGCATCATAATTGAATGTCAGAAAGTTGGAGGATACCTTTATTACATAGAGAATCCTGAAGATATCGATGAAGACAGGTTGAAGAAATGGATGCTTGATTCTTTTGCGGTGGGCAATCTTATCGGAGAGAATCTTTCTTTGAAAGACCGGATTCTTGTTAACAAGATTCCATCCGGTAGTGACCATCTTAAAACAATCCTTGATGCCATGAGGGATTACAAAGTGGTTGAGATAATATACAAACCTTTCAAACATTCACACGGATATACCTTCCCCATCGAGCCTTATTGCATCAAACTTCATGAGAACCGTTGGTATGTGCTTGGCAAAAACAACCGGGATGAAATAAGATTATATGGTTTAGACCGAATCGAAGAAGCTAACATCCTGGATAAAAACTTTACCCTTCCAAAAGGATTCAGTGCATCTGAATTCTTCGCCTCCTATTATGGTGTTGCCACAGGATATGACATCAAGCCCCAGAGAATAGTTTTGAGAGCCAACGAAAATCATAAGTATTATATGAATACATTGCCACTTCATGACAGCCAGAAAATGATTGAAGATTGTGGCGAATATGCAGATTTTGAATTAGTATTAGCTCCAACATACGATTTTGTAATGAAGTTGCTTCAGTTCGGCAGTATGATTGAAGTGATTTCACCGGATTCACTTCGTAAAACAATGAAAGGTTGGATTTCTGAAATGGTTGAACTATATAAAAATGATTAAAAGGAGCCAATATCTCTCGACACCCCTATAAGCAATTGGAATATGGAAAGTACCCTCTCCTACTGTTTCAGGAAACAGAAAGATTTCTCCTCTAAAAATATAGAATATGAAAGATTTTGCAGCAATAGATTTTGAGACAGCCAATGGACGCCGCTCCAGCGTTTGCAGTGTCGGCATTGTGATAGTAAGAAATGGAGAGATAGTTGACCGTTTTTACAGTCTTATTCGTCCGCGACCCAATTATTATACTGAGTGGACCACAGCAATTCATGGGCTGGATCATTTTGACACAGATTATGAAGATAATTTTCCCGAAGTCTGGGCAAGAGTCTGTAATCGACTTGAAGGATTGCCTTTAATCGCCCACAACAAACCTTTTGATGAAAGTTGTCTGAAGGCAGTATTTATGGAATATGGAATGGAATATCCGGGTTATGAATTCCATTGCACTCTTGCCGCTTCCCGTAGATGTCTCAAACTCCCCAATCATCAGCTTCACACAGTGGCAGCCGCTTGTGGTTATGACTTGGAAAATCATCACCATGCATTGGCAGACGCAGAAGCTTGTGCAGCTATTGCTCTGAAACTTTTATAATAAGTAATATTTTATATTAATTTCTTAAGACTAAATAAAATTCAAAATGAGCAAAAAAAATTCTAGACTTTCTGACATTATATATGAATGTTTCCCTTCTGGGGAAATTTTTCTAAATGAAGTAATTGAAATTTTTAAAAAACATAATTCAGATATTTCTTCTGAAACCCACATAGGAAAGAATAAAAATTTAAAAAGTAATGACGTTTTAAAAATTCTTTCAAATGACTTGGAAAGTATTGGTTATAAAGTAGAAAAAGGGAAATCTCAACAGCATAAAATAACCTTTACCGTGCCTGGGACTGACCAAAAATTTGATGTGGATGCATATAATGATACGACCAAGACTATAATCGAAGTTGAAGCGGGCAGAGGATGGGCTAATAATCAATTTTTAAAGGATCTTTTTGAAGCTTGTGCTATATCTGATATTGAATACTTGGTAATAGCAGTTAAAAAAATCTATCAAATCAGTAATCAACCGGAAAAGAAAGACTACGTAAACGTAAGAAATTATATAGATACCTTATATAAGTCTCGTGTTAGGAATATGATTCCTTTAAAAGGGATATTAATGATAGGTTATTAAGGTTATTTTATTTCTTTAAAAATCAGGAAGAATCTAATATTTTTGATAGAAACTATAACCAGATGAAAAATTTTGGTTTACATAATCTTGCCAAAGTTTTCGAAGAAGATGAAGAATATACTGTAAGATTGTGGTATCCAGTAAGAGATTTTATTAGAGAACTTTATTCATATTGAATAAATTATACTTATAATATGCTATAAATTAGAAAATTATAAGAAGTTTCATTTCGTCAAGGAATTAATTTAAAAAGCTTTTTGGTATATGTATCTTTGCATATACCAAATTTTATACTCTTATGGAAAAGAAATTAAACAAAAAAATAATCCCTCCTTTTGAAGAGGAATTTAAGGCTTGGTGCATTGAAAGACATGGCCTTTCCAAAGAATCAGTCAATATTTATCTTTCAAACATAAGAACTGCATATGATAATTTTTGCTATACTTATAAAGATTTGTTTAGAGTTTTAGAAACATCTTTCCAACCTATAATACAACCTACTGAAAACCTTTTCCAAAAAATAATTGCTACATGGGATATTGAATATGCATTGGAATATTTAGATGCATATATAAAAGATTTAGTCAGCCTAAATAACGGGATCCTTATTTTTAATGAAAAAACAGAAGAATGGAAAATAGCAGTTGTTCAAAACTGGGTCCAGGCTCTTAGAACCTATATGCTATTTCTGGAATTCAAGTTTATAAATTTTAGACATGAGGTTTTAGGAGACTCTTGTCCACCTTATTCTCCCTCATTTAAATTCCCGTTCAAAAAAGAATTTGCAAAATATCTTACAGGTAGAAAATATTCTTCGACTTCAATATGGACTTATATTTCACGATTTAATAAGTGTATGGAGGGTATTTTCAATAAATACCATTTTAAAGAATTTCTGGAAGAACTCCCTTCTCTGGTTAAATCTCAAGATAATTTCAAAAAAATAGAATCTGAGATCAAAGTTATGACAGACATTATGGAAACTGAAATTGAATTGAGAGAAACTATGCAAGATTCCAATGAGTTGCATGAACCTTGGATAACCAAACAGGATCTGCAGGACGCTATAAATATGCTTGATAAATATAAGTGCTTTATAAAGGAGTTAATACAAAATCCTGATAAATTTTTAGATATATAAAAATGTTTGGAGCAGTGGTTGGAGACATTATAGGTTCTCATTGGGAATTTAACCCGACTAAAGATTATAATTTCCCTCTATTTTGGGAAGACAGTCATTTTACTGATGATACGGTAATGACAATGGCTGTGGCTAAATGGCTTATTGATTGCAAGAGCTTATCGGCTGATGAACTTATAAAAATAATGCAGAATTTTGGAAGAAGATATCCCGATAGACAATATGGAGAATGTTTTGCAAAATGGATTGTCAGTCCAAATCCTAAACCATATAATAGTTTCGGAAATGGAGCAGCAATGAGAGTAAGTCCTGTGGCATACTATGGTCAATCTTTGGATACAGTTTTGGAGCTGGCTGAACTGACTGCTTCGGTTTCCCACAATCATCCGGAAGGAATAAAAGGCGCGAAGGCAGTTGCAGCTGCTATTTATCTTGCTAGAGGAGGTTATACAAAAGAGATGATTCGTGATATTATTTCCGGATTTTTTGGCTATGATCTTTATAGAGAAATTAACAAAATCAGAATGACTTATAAATGGGACATTTCTTGTCAAGGATCAGTGCCTGAATCAATAATTGCTTTTTTAGAGGGGGATAGTTTTGAAGAAGTAATTAGAAAAGCTGTCTCTTTAGGAGGGGACTCTGATACAATGGCTTGTATCGCAGGTTCTATTGCTTCTCAAATGTATTCAATTCCAACCCAAATAGAAGATCAATGCTGGGAAAGATTACCGAAAGAGTTTCAAGACATCATTCTTCATTTTCAATACTTAATAAATGCGTAAAAATCCTCTTCAATGCAATCTAATCTTATTAAACTAACTCCTGAATATTTACAAAAGAGGTATGAGTTTTGGAAGGAACAAATAGGCAAAAACAATATTTGGAATGCTGATAAATTTAAACCGGTAAAATTAATCATTCGTAAAAATCATAAAGATTATAATGCTTTATTTCAGCGAAAATTTAATAAATCGAACAGAACCATTGAAGATAAAATAATTATCTATAATAAAGTTGAGGTTTTCGATAAAGTTTATCTCGATAGCCTTATAGTCCATGAAATGATTCATCAATATCTCACACAAAATAAAATGGATGACCAAAATCCCCATGGAAAACCATTTATTGAAATGATGAGTCAGATAAACATACACTTTCCGTCAAAACTTAATATTCAGGTAAGAAGCGATAACCCAATGATACCTCTAAAAGGGAAAGGCAAAATTCTTCATTATTTGCTGCTAATATTAAAAAAGACACAGTATTTTTGTTGTGTTATTCATCCTAAAAGAATAAATGAATTCAATTTAAAGGTCAAGAGTTTAAAGAATAACGGAAGAATTAAGGATTATCTATGGGCTCAGTCGTTTGATTGTTATTTTAATGATTTTACCAGATGTATGAAAGTTCTTGCAGGAGAGGTAATGACTTTGCAAGAAATGAAAACATTCTGTAAAGAATACAGTATAACAAAGATGAACCTACATATAAAATAATGAAACCTTCTAAACATTTCATTAAGAGTGTATCAATTAATATTTTTGTATTGTTTGTTTTCGGATTAGCTGGTAGTTATATAGGGCCAGACCGTAATATATTTATCAAAATATTCATTGGATTTACATTAGCGGCAATAATTTTAGGAGAGTATTTGATATCTGCGTTTAATGAATTCTTTAAATGGATAGATAAAATGCTTGGAATCAAAAAACAAAAAGAGGATTAAAATTTTCTATCCTGTCACCAGATCTGATACACGATATAGCCCTATCTCCATATTATGGATATTACCTCTATCTTACCAAAAATAAGTAACTTTGTTCATGGTTCAATTTATTGCCGACATAGACCATTATAAAGTAGTGCTTGAGAAAGTAAGAAGCGCAAAGTCTCTTTTGTGGATTGGCACTGCTGATATAAAGGATCTTTATGTCAAATCAGGATTGAATACTGAGCCGTTTTTAGGAGTAATAGCAAATCTTATAAAGAAAGGCGTCGAAGTCCGGCTTATTCATGCTAAAGAACCGGGTCAGGCATTCAGAGAAGATTTCGATAAAAATCCAGTGTTGAAGAAAATGCTTGAACGAGTACTTTGTCCACGGGTTCATTTCAAGATTATTATTATCGATGGTCAATATGCCTATATCGGTTCTGCCAATCTGACTGGTGCAGGAATGGGTATGAAAAGTAGTAACAGAAGAAACTTCGAAGCCGGCATATTAACCGATGAACGGTCATTGGTTGAATCAGCCATGGAACAATTCGATAGCGTATGGCGAGGAGAACATTGTAAAAAATGTGGTCGCAGAGATTTCTGTGGAGACCCAATTATAAAATATTTATCATGAAAAAACTTTTATTAATCTTTCTATTTGTTATGTTTGGAATGACTTCAAAAGCTGAACAAATATCCAGTGTAGAAACCTCAGGAAGTTGGGTTTATCTATATAATTCCCAGGGCAAAAAATATAAAACGCTCTCAGTTTCCACAGTCGGCACTATTTTGGGTTACAGCTCTTCATTCTTTGTGAGTCAGAATGGAAGCTGGATCTACCTTTGGGATTCAGAAGGAAAGAAATATAAGACTCTTTCCAAAAGTACAGTTGGAGAAGTCATAGGAGTGGCAGGAGATACTTTCACTTCAAAAAATGGAAGTTGGATTTACACCTGGGATAAAAATGGTAAGAAAATAAACACTCGATCAGCCTCTTAGTTTATCATAAGAATTCAAAAGTCACCTAAATTTCATGGCAAATTGATAAATTAGTGGTTATAGAAATGGGGTTCTTGCTCACAAAAAGAGTTCTTTTTGCTTTTTTCATGTTCTATATTCCCTATGAAATTCTTATTTTAACTACATTTGCACCATATTTATTTCAATTTACAATGGGCAACAAAGGCAAAAGAAACTTATTTTTAGGGTTACTTATACTTGAAGTATTGGCTTACCTTGGTATCGTGATGTTTAAAAATCATTTTGATCTCCAGGTCAAATGGTGGATATATATTGTATCAGCGTTTCTTTTTATATTTTTCTTGGGAGGATACCGTAATTTCAGCCAGGCTGTTAAGGAGGATGAGAAATTTGGGCCAGTAGTAAAATAACACAGTTATGGAAATAAGAAAGGATAATAAAATTATAATTACAGGGAAAAACATTTGTTTAATAGCCGGGATATTATCAATATTGGTAGCTTTTTATTGGCTTATTCAAGCGTTATTTTTTGATAACCTGGACTTACCTATGTTTTTAGGATCGGTTTGTGTCTCTTTGTATCTCTTAATCTATAGCCAGAAGAAATAGAGGGTGCTTTGCACTAAAACTCTTATTATAAGCGGAAAGATTACAATAAACTTAAAGAAATAAATGATTCTGGTACATTATTTTATACCATAAATGATCCAGGATGCTTCTATTGATAAAAAGCGTTTCTCTATTGAGAAACGCTAAATTTATTTGATAAAACCTACTTTATCCTTATCTGTAATCTTTCTTATCACTTTACACGGGTTTCCGGCTGCCACTACTCCGGCCGGTATATCCTTTGTTACGACACTGCCGGCACCGATCACCGTGTCATCACCGATTGTTACTCCACTTAAAATCGTTGAGCCTCCCCCAATCCAGACTCTGTTACCGATGGTAATAGGTTCAGGGATAAGCGCACCATTTATCCTTTCTTCAGAATCAAGGGAATGATTGGCTGAATACATACTCACATTTGGTCCGATCAAAGTATTGTTTCCGATGGTAATTTGACCGCAGTCCAGCAATGTGCACCCAAAATTTATATAAAGATCATTCCCAAGGGTGATGTTCTTGCCAAATTCACAGGTGAAATTAGGTTCCAGGTAAACCCTCTCTCCTACTTTTTTAAATAGTTTTTTCATGATTTCCTGACGTTTTTCTGCTTCATCGTCAGTAGTTTGATTAAACTCCTTAAAAAGTTTCTTTGCCTCTACTCTTTTGTCAAATAAATCGGCATCAAAATCATCATATATTTGATGAGCCTGCATTTTATCCCATTCAGTCATGATAAATATTTTATAATAATTATAAATTTATCAGTTATTTTTCTCTAACCAATCTGTTCTGACCTTATCGGGGAGATGATTTACTTTGAAATCGGAGAAAGTAACCTTGAAGCCGTCGCCATCAGGACATGCTGCGAACATTCCGATTTTAACTGGTCTGTTCTGTTCCATCCAGGCGTTTCTCATCATTTTATATTCCTTGTCATCGAAAGAATAGAAAATCTCAATGGCATCAAGTCTTCTCACAGCCTTTATCCAAAGTTCCTCGATTGGTTGTTCAAGAGCTATCACACTCCAGTCAGAGGTATGATGAGTCACAACGGTACTAAGATTATACTTGCCATCCACAAATTCTATTCCTGTCTTGATATAGTTTTCATGGTCAATCCTGATCATCATTCCGGCTTGATCAAATCTTACTTTATAATCACCCATGATCTTGACTTTGGCTTCAAATTCTCCTCCATATTCTGCAAAATAGAAAGGAGCATCATCAACCGTAAATCCATAATGGGAAATCCTCCAGTAATCACTCTTTGGAGTCACATCCATTGTAAGAGACCCATTCTCAATATTCCAATTTTCCGGTTCATTAAACCAGTTCATTTTCTCCAAAGTCTGACCATTCGCTAAAGAAGAGAATACAATATAGGAAAAAGCAATACTTAAAAATTTTTTCATCAATCTCAATTTTTTTTGCAAAAATAACCTCAATTTCAAAAATTAAAAATTTAAAACATTTACATTTTTGAGATTGTTTATTATACAAAAACATATCTAATTGTAATTCATTTAAGTATGAAAATCATCGGTCTTGAAGAACATATTGTGAGTCGTGAAATTGAAAGTGCAAATAATAACATCATAAATTCCACTTTCCCATTTTACAAAGCATTTCAAAACCCGGACGCTGCAGCTGCTTTCGGACTTTCGTTTAAAGACTTGTATGTGCTTGGAGAAAGAAGAATCAAGGATCTTGATGAAGCCGGAATCGACATGGAGATAATTTCTTATACAAATGTAACACAATGGTTGACCGGACCTGATGCTCTTAAACTATCGAAAGAAGCGAATGACTATATAGCTTCAAATGTAAAAGCATTTCCGGATCGTTTCAGAGGATTTGCAACTTTGCCATGGTATGATCCAAAAATAGCTGCAGATGAATTGAAACGAACCATCGAGGAACTGGGATTTGTCGGCACTTTGTTGTCAGGTCGACCACAGACAGGTAATATTTATGCAGATGATAAGATCTATTATCCTATCTGGGAAATTTTGACCAAATATGACCTGCCTATCTACATACATCCGCATTTTACCTCTGCTGATGCTTGTAAAGCCTATTACTCTAATCTTAGTCCAGAGATAAACGCCATATTCAGCACTATGGGATATGGGTGGCATTTTGAAGCCGGCATTCAGGTAATCCGAATGATCCTTGCAGGTGTTTTTGAAAAGTTCCCCACATTGAAAGTAATTTCCGGTCATTGGGGTGAAATGGTTCCCTTCTATCTTCCACGACTCGACATGATGTTTCCTCCGGAACTTACGGGATTACCGGAAAAATTTTCGTATTATTATAAACGGAATGTTTGGGTCACTCCCGGAGGAATATATGATTATGATGATATGGAATATTGTATAAAGAAAATGGGAATAGACCATCTCCTTTTTGCAACCGATTTTCCATATGTCCCACTAAAAGGTGCAAGGGATTTTGTGGTGAATGCCCCTCTTTCAGAAGATGATAAAGAAAAATTTGCCCACATTAATGCAGAGAAATTAATCCATCTATCCTAAAAATGGTATTAAATAATTAATCAGATAGAACAGATAAAAAAGTAAAATCTATAAATATTTTTTATTGAAAGATCTTTCTGTCAATGCTTGTTCTCTATCTTAGGGGACTTGGTTTGTTTCAATAGCCATTCGGTAACTGGTTTCAATTTATACGCAAAATTGAATGATGCCATGTGAACCATCGCTCCGTGAGGATCAGTTATATTTTCCGGCAAAACCGTATTTCCTGCAAAAGTTATAAAGTTTCGTTCATCACCTTTTGATAATAAAGCTGATGCTAAGGAGTCTTGTTTTTCTTCGGGCAACCTGGCACTCCACATCGACTCGTCAAATGTGGAATTTTCCTTTTTTAAAAGAGCTTTCAATTGGTCCGCACCTCCCGTTGATGTCTCATCTCCCTGAGCTGTTATATAAATAAATTTCTTATCCTTGAAGTCTTTCATTTTGGAAACATCCCATTGTCCGCTTACAAATAAAGAAGCAGCAAAAAGATCAGGATATTTTATGTTGAAATATAAAGACATCATACATCCCATAGATTGTCCTGTAGTATAAAGTCGGTTCGCATCCACAGGATAAGATATCACTACATTGTTTAGAAGTTCTATAGTCTGATCTACTTCCGGCATCGTTTGCCAGTTGTTATCCACTGTGATATAAGAATATTGAGGAACCAAAACAAAACATGGATGCTCCTTCTGAAATTCCGGAGCTGCCCATACTAATCCTCCATAACCTTGGGTTAAGGGAATCAATGGATCGGGACCCGGTGTGCTCGCATCTGCCATGAAAAGAACTAAAGGATATTTTTGTCCTGACACTAAACTATCCGGTACAAACAGATTATATTGCAAAGTATCACCCTTTTCTCTTATAAAGAAACCTTGTGTGAATTTTGGTACTGTCTCGTCTATCAGTGCCTGAAGTTCCGGACTTGGTTTAGGTCTCTCCATTCCACCCATCATCCGTTGACCGATTTTAGGACCCCCTCCTTTTGGCATTTCTTGCTTGGTGTCATCTTTGTCGGAATCATGTGTTTTTTTTGAAGAACAACTATTGGAGAAAGCCAACAGACATATCATCAGACTTACCAAGGAAAATTTTTTCATAGTAGTAGTGATTTAATTCTTTCTATAAAACAACCAATTAAAATTAAAAGTTTCTTTTTCATAATTATTCAGAATACCTATTTATCATTAAGGTAGTATTCTGAAAGCCTTTAAAAATGCCATTTTTTAGGTATTTCAAAGGATTTTCAAGGAGAGTAATTTTGCACTGAATTTTTTAAATGGCAAAAAAAACCAACTTCCTCCATGAAACATATTATAACTATCCTATCTCTCCTGTTTTCTCTTTATTCTTTCGAATCAAATGCACAAGATTTAGAAGTTGAAATAGAAGAGGCCTTAGAGGTCAATGAAAACCCTGTAGAATACTCTCTTATTTCTGAAAAGATTAATGTTCTCCAAAATCAGATCGATTCATTATCAACTATAATATCCACAAAAACAGAGAAACCCAAACGTTTCAGCATTGGAGGATATGGAGAGGCAGTATTTACCAGAAATTTTTACAGCGATAAATATCTAAGATACACAGATGCTGAAAGTTATAAAAACGATAGGAGCCATGGACGATTTGACCTTCCTCATGTAGTGATTTGGTTAGGTTATGATTTTGGGAAAGGATGGAGTTTAGGGACGGAGATAGAATTTGAACATGGTGGCGTAGAGGCGGCAGTGGAGATTGAAGAGGAGGAAGCCGGAGAGTATGAAACAGAAGTGGAACGAGGAGGAGAAGTAGCCTTGGAACAATTCTGGCTTAATAAAGAATTTCTCAAAGGCGTTCTGAATATAAAAGCGGGACATATTATAGTGCCTGTCGGGAGTGTGAATATGTATCATCTCCCTACCCAGTTTTTCACCAATTACCGTCCTTTAGGTGAACATACTATTCTTCCTTCTACTTGGCACGAAACAGGAATTTCAATCTGGGGAAAAACAAAATATTGGAGATATGAGGTATGCTTTATCCCGGGATTGGATTCTGATCGTTTCGGTCGGCAAGGCTGGATTCATGATGGTGCCGGAAGCCCTTACGAATTTAAGATAGCAAACCATTATGCCGGAGCTTTCCGAATCGACAACTTCTCTGTTCCCGGCTTACGACTCTCTCTTAGCGGTTATGTCGGCAATTCTTTCCGGAATACCCTAAGTGCCACCGATAGTGAAAAATTTAAGGGTGTGAGAGGTATAGTATCTATAGGAGCTTTCGATTTTTACTATTACGGACATAACACTATACTTAGAGGTAATTTTGATTACGGTCATCTTTCCGATTCCGAGGCAATAACCAAATATAACATGACTATGCGGAAAGATTCTCCTTCGCCAAAACAAGCTGTTGCTTCAGATGCTATTGCAGCAGGCATGGAGGCTGGGTATGATTTCTTTGGACTATCTACAAATCCTAAAATAAAGAAGCAACAGTTGTGGCTATTTGCCCGCTATGAATATTATGATTCGATGTTCAAGACTCAGGGCTCGGTTCAGGACTACAAATGGACAGCACGTCAACATATAGCAGCCGGGATTAATTACTATCCAATTCGCGACATAGTTATCAAAGCCGATTTCCACATAGGTATTTTGGATAAGAGATATAACGATGAACCGGCCATTTCTCTTGGGGTGGCTTATTCAGGACTTTTCAAACTGTAAAAATTTAAATATTGATATGAACACAAAATGTATTTTTTTGAAGTCGCTGATCATATTGACCATGAGTTCTACTTTGCTTTCTTGCAGCGATAGCGACGAACCCAAATCAGAAGACAACAATTCGGTAAAAGAACAAGCATTGCAGGCTGCCATGATTCCTTACATAAACAATACCGTGATACCCACTTATCAGGGTATGGCAGATAATGCTATACTTATGTCAGAAGCTTGTAATGAAATGCTCGAAGCTTTTGACACCGGAAATCTTACTTCAGAGATGGTAAAGAAAGCCGGTAATTACTGGAACCAGAGCCGGGATTATTGGGAGAAAAGCGAGGCTTTCCTTTTCGGAGCAGCCGCTGATTATAACATTGATCCTCATATCGATTCCTGGCCTCTTGACAAGAATGCTATGGATCAACTCTTGGTGCAACTCCGCAAAGGGAATTCCTGGAACGTGGAGAATTTAGGCTACGGGTTACTTGGATTCCATGCAGTGGAATATTTGCTATATGAACTTTCTGAAGATGGTACCACTTCCTTGTCACATAACCTTGACTATTCTCATGAAGAATTGATTTATTTATGTGGTGTGGCTGAAGATTTAAGGAATCAATGTGTCTATCTTGAAGCATCCTGGGCAGGAATGGGAAACATATCTAAAGAGAAACAGGAGATATTGGAAGAAACTGAACTTGAACCTTCAAGAAATTACGGCTGGATGATGATTAATGCCGGCAAAGCGGGAAGCACTTACAAAACTTTTCAAGAAGCTGCCGAAGAACTTATACAGGGATGTATAGACATAGCCGATGAGGTGGGAAATACAAAAATCGGCAGACCTCATCTCGGTTCGTCAGATGAAGACAGAAATTATATAGAATCTCCCTATAGTCTCAATTCCATTGCAGATTTCACCGGAAATATAATGAGCATCAGAAATGCTTATTGTGGAAGCAATAAAGGGGATGCCTCTGTGAGTGATTATATCAAGAGCGTTAATCCTGACCTTGACAACAGACTAAAAAGCCAAATTGAATTGTCAATTAAAGCAATTCAAACCATTCCTGAGCCATTTGCAAAGACCGCAAAAGGGACTGAGGCAGGTGAAGCAGTGACGATAGTAGGCACAGATCTTGTTGATGTACTTGAAGAAGTAATGACTGAACTTTCAAAACATTGATTTATGACTTTGAGATATATTCTTCCATTAGTAATAGTATTTGTCCTTCTTTCATGTTCTGATGAGGATATAAATAATAATCCCGATAATTCTGAAGAGGGTATTAACGGAAATCTTCCCCAATGGTATTATTCCGGGGGTGAGTTAGGGACTACATTCCTTTCAACATCGAATGCCTTTGAGCAACCGACCAAAGTAATTCAGACTGAGGGCATGTATCAGTCATTCAAGAATGGAGAGGCATTGTTTGAGAAATCTTTCAATTCCAATAACACAGGAGTGAGACATGGATTAGGTCCTGCCTATGTGAGAAGTTCTTGTATTCATTGTCATCCGGGATATGGGCATGGAAAAAGACAGGAAGACGGCTCTTTCAATTCAAATGAAATCGGTAATGGATATTTGTTAGTAGTCTATGATAAAGATACCGAGGCATACGTTCCTTGGCTTGCCGGTATGCCTCAAAGTCATGCTGTGGCTCCCTTTAAAGCTCCTGTTGATGAAAGTAAAATCACGATAAATTGGGTTCATTACACAGATGAATGGGAAAACCGGTTTCCTGACGGAGAAATGTATGACCTGATATATCCGGAAGTCAATATGCCTGCCGATGCCGTATATGTCTATAACCAGGGATATGACAATCTCGGAAATTACGGAGTGAAACTTGAATCCACAATTGGCATTTATGGGACCGGACTCCTTGATGCAATCACCGATGAGGATATCGTGGCGGAATGGACAAAACAGGAAAAAGATGGCTACATGAGAAATGGCCTGAACACAAATTATTTTGAAAGCGGTCAGTGGAAAAACTTTTATACCAATACTGCCCAGGGTGGAGATGGAACCCCATATATACGCAGATATACCTACGCCATGAGTCGCGGGCCTCTTCAGGATGCTGCCGGTGCTAATGCTTTCTGGAATATAACCAATGTGACCAGAAGCGACAGAAGGTTCCATTATCTTGATGCTGCAGGCACTTACGCTAAATACTCTTCCAAAGATCCGGAGGTACAGGCAGGATTTGAAACTTATATAGCAGACCTCGACCCAAAACATGAATATCCGGAATTTTGGGAAGGCTCTCTTGAAGAACGGATTTATAATTACCTCACGTCAAAAAATCTTCCTATTGAAGTTTCTGACGAAGAGTTTACCGATCTTATGGTTTGGCATAGAGGATTAGCGGTACCGGCTGTCAGAAATATTCAGGATCCCGCTGTGGCAAAAGGAAAAGAGATATTCGAAGAAATCGGATGTGACTATTGCCATAGGCCCTCATGGACCACCGGAGACGACGTTATAAAAGACCCCGCCCGTTTCTTCAAGGGAGATGAATTGCCAAGATATCCTCATCAGACTATTTGGCCATATACTGATATGGTGCAGCATAAACTGAATATGATGAATGACATTCGCACCGGTTGGTGCCGCACCACTCCACTGTGGGGAAGAGGACTGCATCAGAAAGTGACAGGCTCCATGTATGCCGACCGTCTTCACGACTGCCGGGCAAGAAATGTGGTAGAGGCAATAATGTGGCATGGTTCAAGTGAGAGCGATGCACTATATTCAGTTGAAAAATTCAGAAACCTTTCAAAAGAGGAACGTGAAGCTCTTGTGAAATTCATCGATGCGATATAACAACCTTTTGAAATACTTATCTTTCGGTTGCGTCTGTCTCATCATTCCGGTGATGGCGGTCGCAACCGTGCTTGAAAAGATTTATGGTACCGAATTTGCCCGGGAGCATATTTATACTTCTCTGACAATGATAATCCTATGGGGAGTGGCTTCTATGTCCGCAGTATGGTATCTGCTTCGAATGAAACTCTATCGCAAGATTGCAACGTTCTCATTGCATTTAAGTCTCATAGTAATTCTTATCGGGGCTCTTATCACTCATCTATCAGGAAAACAAGGAAAGATTCATTTACGAATCGGTGATGAACCCACCAAAGAATTTTTTGCCACAGATGGTAATTCATTCCAATTACCTTTTGAATTATCACTTGAAAAATTCAATTTTGAATATTATCCCGGTACATTTTCACCTTCCGATTTCATCAGTGAGATTTTAATAAAGGATGGAGATGCGGAAATTTCCGGTTCTGTTTCTATGAATAAAATTTTTTCATACCGGAATTATAGGTTTTATCAGTCCGGTTATGAGGATGACAGCAGAGGAAGTTTCCTTTCTGTATCTTTTGATCCATATGGAATTGCAGTGGCTTACACCGGTTATATCTGGCTTTTATTATCGATCTCCCTATTTTTCTTTCAGAAGAAAACTATTTTAAGGAATATATTAAAACAACTTAGGTCTAAACCCGGATTGGCGATTTTATTCATTTTCCTTGGTTCTTTATCCTCTTTTGCCTCTCCGTCCTCTTTTCCCAAAGAGGTTGCAGAAGAATTTGGGACTCTTTATATTTATTATAATGGCAGAATCGCACCGATTAATACTTTCGCTCATGATTTTGCAATAAAGATTTATGGGAAAGAAAATTATCAGGGACTCTCATCTGAACAAATAATTGCAGGTTGGTTCTTCTTTTATGATGAATGGAAAAATGAACCCTTTATAAAAATAAAAGGTGAAAAAGTAAAAGATGCTTTAGGACTGGAGGAGTCTTATGCCAGACTAACTGATTTCGTTGGACCGGAAGGATTTAAACTGGACAAACTGTTAAAAGGATCCGATTTTGAATCTAAAGATATTTTGACTGCCAACGAGAAATTTAATCTAATCAGCACTCTTGTTACAGGTTCAGTTCTTCAAATTTATCCCTTCAAGGATAATGAGACGGGTTCTTTGAAATGGTTTGCTGTTAAAGATAAACCCACTGAGGAAATGCCGTTTGACCAATGGCTCTTTATCCGAAGTAGTATGGATCTTGTGGCTGAAAAAATTGCCTTGAAAGACTGGAATAGTGTATCACAACTTCTGAGGAAGATTAAAAAATACCAAATGGAGGAGGGAACTGAACTTCTCCCATCCCAAAATAAAATCAAGACAGAGATATACTTCAATCGATTCAATTATGACAAACCTTTGGCTATGATTTTTCTAACCTTAGGGTTAGTTTTATTTCTTATTTTCTTATCATGTTTTATTTCCGGGAAATATCTCTCTAAAAGAATTCTTTATGGCAGTCTTATAATCTTAATATTGCTTTTTATTTATCTAAGTTTCCGGTTAGGAATAAGATGGTTTATTAGTGGTCACCTGCCTTTGTCTAATGGATTTGAAACAATGCAGTTCATGGCTTGGGTAACCCTTATTGCTGTTTTATTCATTTTCCCTTATTTTCGATTGTCTCTTCCTTTTGGCTACCTAATTTGTGGCTTTACCTTGCTTGTGGCCATGATGGGAGAATCATCGCCACAAATCACTAATCTTATGCCGGTTTTGCAGTCTCCACTGCTAAGCATTCATGTAATGGTGATAATGTTGGCTTATACTCTTTTATTTCTGATAATGTTGAATAGCTTTACAGGACTTTTGATAGGACTATCTAATAGAAGTATTGAAAAAACAGTTTTTCTTCAGAACATAAGTCATTTGATGTTATACCCGGCTGTTTTCTTATTGGTTATCGGAATTTTTATCGGAGCGGTGTGGGCTAACGTGTCCTGGGGAAGATATTGGGGTTGGGATCCTAAAGAAGTCTGGGCCTTGATAACATTTCTAATCTATGCTCTACCTCTTCATTCCACATCCCTGTCAAGGTTTAGAAAACCATTTTTCTTCCATTCTTATATGATCTTTGCATTTCTTTCAGTAGTTATAACTTATTTCGGTGTCAATTTCTTTTTAGGAGGCATGCATTCCTATGCCTGAACAAAAAATTAGGTAAAGAGATTCCGTGTAAATTCCGGTGAAACGGAGAATAAATTAGAGGTGTACGCTATCAGGATTGTTTTTTATAGGTCAGGGCTGCTAAAACACAAAGAACTAAAGCATAACCGAACAAAGCGATATATTGAACCCATAATTCTGATACAGATGTTCCTTTCAAATATACTGACCTCATTATTTCTATGAAATACCTCGGGGGTACTCCGTACGTTATAATCTGAGCCCATTCCGGCATCGAGGCAATAGGAGTAAATAAGCCTCCCATTAATTGGAATACAATTATGAAGGCAAACATTACAAAAATACTCTGAAGCATAGTCGAAGAACCGTTGGCAATCACTACTCCAAGTCCTGACATCAATAAAGTAAAAAGAATTGTTGCCAAATAAACTGCCAATACATTACCGACAGGCCATAGACCATAAACGAAGCCTCCTACCAAAATACCTACAGTTATTACCAAAAGACCTATAACCCAGAAAGGAATAAGTTTTGAGAGAACAAAAGTAAGTTTACCCACAGGTGTGACATTCATCGCCTCAATGGTTCCGGTCTCTTTCTCACTTACAAGATTCAGAGTGGGTAAAAATCCACAGATGATAATTAACAGGACAACCATTAAAGCCGGTATCATGTAATTCTTGAAATTGAGTGTGGGATTATATCGATTGATAACACTAATTTCCGGAACAACAATATTCGGGTCTTGTAGCTCTCTCCATTGAGTCAAAGTTCCTACTACCGATTGAGTCACGTATTGAGCACCCAGCATTCCTTTCGTGGCATTCACGCCATTGGCTTCTATATCTAAATGACTTGACTGGGATGTTACATTTTTAGAATAATCATACGGGATTGTTAAAATAACATCCGCTTTCCCATCCTCTATTATTTTCAAGGCCTCTGTATGATTGCCTTCAATTGCCTCCACTCTTAGATACCCATTATGGCTTATATCGCTGATAATCCTTCTTGAAAGCTGTGAACGGTCATTATCTACAATCACTATATTCACATTTTTCACGTCAAGGTTTGCTATCAATGGCAATACCAGCATCACCATTAATGGCATCATGATAACTATCTTAGGGATTATGGGATTCCGTTTCATCAACAGAACCTCTTTCCTCAATAATGCGGCTAAAATTCTAATCTGCATGACTCACTTCCTTTTATTGAAATTTTTTGCCGCTATTACCATGATGAGAATTGTCATCCCTGCCAGGATCACCAGGTCTTCCCAAATCATCCAAAGTTCCAATTGCTGGATCATCAGTCGTCGCATTGCATCAATATACCAACGAGCCGGAATTATACATGAAATCCACTGAAGGATGGCCGGCATATTGTCAATAGGGAAAATCATGCCTGAAAGCATTATCACCGGTAACATGAATGCCACGGCAGAAACTATCAGGGCTGTGAGTTGAGTATTCACAATGGTAGAAACAAGCAGCCCTATAGAAAGAGATAATATCACATAAAGTAATGAAACCCATATCACATTAAGTACACTGCTTGAAAAAGGGATACCTAAGACTGTGTATGAAATAGCCAGCATTATTCCCAGTATAATGCAAGAAAGAAGAAAATAAGGAACCAACTTTCCGAAAATGATTGTCCTTGGTTTTATAGGAGAAACCAACAACAGACTCATAGTACCGTTCTCCTTTTCGCCTACAATAGATACTGATGTCATAATGGCACAAATCAGTATAAAAATCATACCGAGAATACCGGGAACGAAATTATAGGAACTCTTTAATTGAGGATTATATAAGGTTCTTATCAAGACATTGGAAGAAACCTGTTGCCGAGCCAAGATATTTTGTATGTAAACAGTTGCAGTCTGAGCAGTCGTTGTATTTGAGGCATCCACCATAATTTGTGAGTCAAGAGACCCTTTATCTGTTTTCAAATAAACTGCAGCATCTGTCTTTCCTGCTCTTAGCATCTCCTCTACCTCATATGACCCTACAATACCAATGAAATCAAAATATTCATTTATTTGAAATTCTTGAAGGATATTCCTGACTTCATCAGTAAAATTTTCTGTTACAGCTACTACCTTCACTTTATTCACTTCAGTGGATATAGCAAATCCAAACAGCAGAAGCAGAGCTAATGGCATGACAAGCGTTATGACAACCGTTCTGGTGTCACGCAACACATGGAGTGTCTCTTTCTTTATGAGAGATGTTAATATAGCCATCCTATTCAGTTCTCTTAGCCTGTGATGCTACCTTGCGGAAAACTTCATCCATAGTTTCTGCATGAAATTCCTGTTTCAAGCCTTCCGGAGAATTAAGGGCCGCGATTTGTCCGTCAACCATTATAGAAATCCTGTCGCAATATTCAGCCTCATCAAGATAATGGGTCGTAACAAATACAGTCACTCCTTTTGAGGAAACTTCATATATTAGTTCCCAGAATTTCCGCCTTGTAATAGGATCCACACCTCCGGTTGGCTCATCAAGAAATACCACTGCCGGATTATGCATGGTAGCGACTGAAAATGCCAGTTTTTGTTTCCAACCCACAGGTATGTCCTTTACTAATTTTTTCTCCATTCCTTCCATATCGAGATAGGAATAGAGCCGAGTAGACTGTTCTTTAATTTCTTTATTTGACATTCCATAAATGGTACAAAAAAGACGGATATTCTCAGCCACAGTCAGATTCTCATAAAGCGAAAATTTTTGACTCATATATCCTATATGTTTCTTCACCTCCTCCGATTGTGTAATAATATCGTAACCATCTACCCTACCATCCCCTGAAGTGGGAAAACTGAGGCCGCACAACATCCTCATAGCGGTCGTTTTGCCCGCTCCATTGGCTCCCAAGAAACCGAAAATCTCTCCTTTCCTGACATCAAAGGAAATATGATCCACAGCAGTAAAATTGCCGAATTTCTTTGTAAGATCCTTTACTGATATTACTACTTCACTGCTGATCATTCTGCATCAATTTTATAAAAAGATCTTCTATAGTGGCTTGAGCCGGGTAGATCTTCACATTTTTCAAACCTTTATTTCGGAGTATCTCAATTGTAGAACCGGGTGAAAAATCTTTTTTAGCCACAATATGTAAGGTCGCTCCAAATGTGTAACATTCCTGCACTCCCGGTATTCCTCTTAATTCTGTCAAGAGTCGGAACATGTCGTCTGCTGAAGCATTATAGAGGGTCTCTCCTATTGATTCGGCTAATTTTTCAGGAGTATTTACCGCCAAAATATGACCATTATTAATCATGGCTATCCTTTCACACAATTTTGCCTCATCCATATAAGATGTAGAGACAAGGATCGTAATTCCATGTTTTCTAAGATCAGAAAGCATATCCCAGAATTCACTTCTTGAAACTGCATCAACTCCGGTGGTGGGTTCATCAAGAAGAAGCACTTTAGGTCTGTGGATTAATGCACAGCTTAATGCCAGTTTTTGTTTCATCCCACCGGATAGGTTTCCGGCCAGTCTGTTGGGGAACTGTTCAAGTTGTTTATATATCGGTGCGATGAGATCAAAGTTTTCACTTACACTTACTCCAAACAAAGAAGCAAAGAATTCAAGATTTTCTTTGACAGTAAGGTCCTGATAAAGAGAAAATTTTTCAGGCATATAACCGATTTCGGTACGAAGTTTTCTGTAATCGTCCACTACATTCAGACCCGTCATGAATGCTCTTCCCGCATCAGGAAGGAGAAGTGTGGCAAGAATTTTAAAGAGAGTTGATTTACCTGCACCGTCAGGTCCGATAAGACCGAATAATTCCCCTTCGTTCACAGAGAAACTCACTCCGTCAAGGGCTTTTGTCTTGCCGTAGCTTTTGGTAATATCCGATATGACGATTCCTTCATTCATAAGCGGACTTCTCCGTATTGTCCTAATTTCAGTCTTCCGTCATTCTTTACTGCAATCTTTACTGCATAAACCAGATTGGCTCTTGAATCCTTGGTCTGAATAGATTTGGGTGTAAATTCACTTTCATCTGAAATCCAGGTTATGGTACCGGGATATTCGAACTGTTCATCCCCTCCGAAATCCGCTATGACAGTGACATTTTGACCCAGTTTCAGATTAGCAAGTTGATCACAGGTGAAATAACTCCGGAGATAGATATTCGCCATGTCTGCTATCTTATAAAGCGGTTTTCCTGGAGTGGCGTATTCTCCCGGTTCAGCATATTTTATCAAAACAGTACCGGATAATGGAGATTTTATTATACATTTCTCTATCTGTTCCCTTATTTGTTCTGTCTGGAAATATATAGCCTCGGAATTATCATTGATGGACGTCTTGCTTTTATTAAGAGATGATAATAAAGCTTCAAGTTGCCCTTGGAGAGTTTTCAAGTAAGCTGTGGCATCATCATAGGTCTTTTGAGTTGTAGCTCCATCTTCAAGGAGTCTTCCGAATCGTTCACACTCCTGCTTTTGGTGATCAATCTGTGATCTTAATGATGCAGCTTGTGCAGAAATATCGGGTATACTACTCTCTGTGGATTTGCGTTGACTCATGAGCTGTTTTAACTGAATTGAAAACATTGTGGTGTCAACTTGTGCTATCACTTCCCCTTTTGTTACGGAGTCTCCTTCAACCACAGGCATTGACTCAATTTTCCCTGTGGTTTCTGCAGAAATTATAACCGAAGTGGCCTCAAAAATACCTGTGGCATCATAGCTCTCTTTCTTATGACAGGAAAATAAAGTTAGAAGAATCGGGAGGATATATATTATCTTTTTCATTGGTTGAGAGTGTTCTTAAGGTTATGTATTTGTTGGATATATTGAATCTCATGAAGTTTTGCTGTCAGTCTTGCTATGTTCTCATCGGTGATTTTAGAGAGTAATGCCGTTGCATCTATTATCCCGTTTCTCAGTTGGGATTCCGCAGCCTTTCTTACGTTTTGTCTCAATTCTATAATTTGAGAGTCATCTTCCATGACTTTTTTAAGACCCTTGATTGCTTCCAAATCTTTTTCTGTTTGAAGATTAGAATTGAAAAGGAAAATTTCTCTTTCGATTTCTATATTATTCAAATCAAGTTCTATCTTGTTAAGTCTATTCTTTTTGTTATAGAAAGCATCTATACTCCATGAAGCTTTTACACCGGCCAAAATATTAAAAGACAAATCACGACTCATCATACTTTTAAAATAATCGAAACCGGGATAGCCGTAATAAGCTTGAGCAAACAGCCCTATCTTGGGCATCAAGGAAGCATTAATGAGATTTCTTGAGGATTCGGAGGTTAGTAATCTTGAATCGAATAGCTGAAGTTCAGGTCTATTGGAATTAAGAGAATTAGGCATTGTTGCATTTGGCGTCACCAACATTTCATTTGTAACATCTTCTCCTATATAGATTCCTAATAGTTTCTTGTAGGAAATTTCACTGCTTTCAGCCTGAGTTATTGTCTGTTTCAAAGTCAAAGCCTGAGCTTTTACCATATCTAAATCACTCTTCATGGCTGTTCCGTTCTTATACATTGATTCCAGCAGTGACAGATTTGCATTAAGTAATTCAAGTGTCAACCGGCTCTGATTTATCTGTTCCCTTGTGAGCAATATGGCAAAATAGATATTTTCAACCTTTTGTCTAAGAGCATATAATTCCACCTCCAGACTTGCTTTTTGCATTTCATCTTGTGATCTTATCAGTTCTCTTTTGGCTTTTGATACACCTCCGTCCCAAATAGGTTGGGATACGTCAACACCAATTTTATATTGCAAGTTGCCAAGTCCTTTTATTTCCTGACCCATTTGAGTCAAAATATTTTCAAGAACTTGCGGAAAACTTGGAGTGACATTCTGGATAGTTCCCTGTCCATAAAAGGAAATGGAGGGCAGCCACGATTTGTTGATGTCACTGAGATCTATATCCAATGATTTTTCTAACAGACCGTATTTCTTTAGGGCAGGATAATTTTCCCTGGCCAGTTCCTGACAATGTTCCAATGTCAATTCAGATTTGACATGGAGAATTGAAAGAAATAATATGATTAGTGTCAAGAAAACTTTTTTCATTTTATACCTTAATTTTTCTCATTATAGTTTCGAAGTTTTCTTTCTTCCTCAATTCCTTGAAGTTTTCTTTGTCAGTCATATATCCTTTAAGTATTGCATTGATCAAAGGAGCAGCCATAAAAGGGAAAATATTAAGTGAAATTATATCTATAAGCAGGAGTCGAGCATCTGTAATTTTATATTTTCCTTCCTCATGACCTTTATCTAAGTCTTTTTGAAGGTTTTGGATAAGTATAGGAGCGACTGTTTCAAATTTTGATTTCAGGATTTCAAATCGATCAGGATTATTGAAAATTTCTCTGACGAGGAATCCGGGTAATTCAGGATTCTCAGAAACGAAATCAATATGACTGTTAATAATTCTTCTCAGTTTTTCTTCAAGACTTAGGTTTTCCAAAGAAATGGACTCTATAATTAGTTGAGTCAACAATGACAGTTTTTGAGAAATGATTTTCTCAAAAATTTTTTCTTTAGTTCTGAAATAATAGTGAAACATTGCATGCGTCACCCCGGCTTTAGCGGCAATCGAAGTGGTTCTGGCACCGTCAAATCCTTTTATCAAGAACTCCTGTTCGGCTGCCTCAATGATTTTTTGTTCCGTATTTAGAGACTCTGAAGTGTTATTTTGATTCATATTGCTGATACAACAAAACTGCCTAACAAAATTGTTAAGGCAAATATAATAAAATATCTCTTCAGTAAGCAAATAAATTTAATCTTCCATAAAAATAGAGAAAATACTCTACTGATGAATTCCCCGACAGCTCTACAAAAAACAGGGAGGATTTTCCTCCCTATATAAATTTACCGGTACTCATTTTATGATTGTTAGTACTTATTGGTATATATTGACAGTTAATTTTTAAGGCAACCGATCGGAACGACAAGTATACCATCCGGTCTTGTATAAGCATATTGGCCTACTCCTATCAATACCATTTTAAATGACGGACCTTTTTGTTTCGAAGTGGCAATTTTCGATATTGCCTATAACTTCCTTAATACCAAAGAAATAAATTATAAAATCGGTCGTTTGGCGCTATTTCATTCGGTCGTTTGGCGCTATTTCATTCGGTCATTTGGCGCTATTTCATTCGGTCAGTTGGCGCTGTTTCATTCGGTCAGTTGGCGATGTTTATTCGGTCTTATAAGGTTTCATAAAGCATTCCTATAAATAAGAGTCAAGTAATTCATTACTTCTATTCTCTTTTTGGGTGAGAAACCCGCGAAAGCTATATCAGTTACACGATCAGCTATTTTATTTAACAGGGGTAATACTTCTTTTCCCTTCTCGGTCAATCTAACGGTATTAGTACACCCGTTAAGAGCACTTCTTTGTATGTAGCCCTCTTTTTCAAGAGACTTAAGAGTTTTCCCTATTCCTGATTTTTCTTTTCCAAGAATCCTTGCCAGATGGGACTGATTTAAACCATCTGTTTCGCTTAAGACTTTTAATACTGTGAAGTCAGAATGTTGGAATTTAAGGTTTTCCTCTTTTAATTCCTTGTTTAGCCTTTTAATCATTACACATAAAGCCCGGTCTAAATAATATCCGAGCGTCTGTATATCTAATTGAATCGGGTCCAAATCTTTCTTCATGATACAAAATTAACAAAAAAGTGTGGAATTGTTTACACTTTTTTATAGATATTTTTCTTGTTTTCCACTAATTTAGTTAATTTTGCCTCGAAATAAGCCTTGAAAATATTTATTGCTTAGTGATTAGTAATAATTATAGATAAAAGGAAGGGAACTCGTATTGACGAATGGGGTCAAATGCAAAAGGGAGAAGTGCATGTGCCACGGGTTTCCTTCTTTTTATATCTAAAATACCCTAACCTAATAATCCTACTAAAAAGAATATGGCACCGTACCTACAATACCATATCCCTTAATAGACTCTCAATTAAATTCGTACCTTAATTTTCAATGGCAGGATTTAACCAGTCTGAAGCAGTGGGAAGGTGATCCGTAGATGCATGATCATATTCTTCTCCATGTTGAGAAGCGTCAAGACCCATCTTTTCATTCCATTTAGAAACTCTCATGGGAATTATTTTGTCCGTGAGCCAATAAAGTCCATAACTCATAAGGAAAGTATAAGCAAATACTCCCGCCATAACTAATACGTGGTTCAAGAAGAACTCAGATCTTGAAATCATTTCTCCTTCTTCTAAACCGGCAAAGAAATCATAAGCAAAAATTCCGGTTAAAAGAGTGCCAAGAATTCCACCTAATCCATGAGTAGGAAAGACATCCAACGCATCATCGAGCATTCGGGAATAACCTTTCCAGGCCACTGCCGCATTGCAACATAAAGTTATTAAAAATGATATAAAGATGCTTTGTCCTACAGTGACCCACCCTGCCATAGGAGTAATTGCAACTAATCCAACTACAGCTCCAATAGCAGCTCCCATAGCCGACGGTTTGTGACCCCTGACTGCATCAAGCGCACACCAGGTTATCATCGCAGTGGCTGCTGCTGTATTAGTGTTTAAGAACGCTGATATAGCAATTCCATCCGCTGCCAATGAACTTCCTCCATTAAAACCGAACCACCCCAACCATAAAAGTGCAGCTCCTAAAAGTACAAAAGGAACATTAGCCGGTTTTCTTTCTCCTTCAGTACGTTTCCCCAAATAAATGGCTCCTGCCAAGGCTGCTATACCAGATGCAGCATGTACCACAATACCTCCCGCATAATCATGAACGTGAAGCAAATTGAAAAGACCTTCAGGGTGCCAGGTACAGTGTGCCAATGGACAATAAACAAAAATTGTCCATAAAAACATAAATAATAGATATCCGGTAAAGTGTATTCTCTCAGCAAAAGCTCCCGTGATTAATGAAGGAGTTATGATTGCAAATTTCATTTGAAATAAAGCAAATAGAGCTAATGGAATGGTGGTGACAGCCAACCCTATTTGTGAAAATTCCAATTCCGGAGAGGTAACATTAATATCTCCGACATTCTTAAACATAAAGAAATCTAAAGGATTGCCTATAATATGTCCTATATCGTTCCCAAAGGCAAGACTAAATCCAAAAAGTACCCATAATACGCTTACAAATCCCATTACTATGAAACTCTGAAGCATGGTAGAGATTACATTCTTACGATTTACCATACCACCATAGAAGAAAGAAAGACCCGGTGTCATCATAAGAACAAAAATTGTTGCTGTAATAAGCCATGCAACATTGGCCCATAAATGAGATCCCTCAAGGGTGAACAAATTTTGGTACCCATTACTGTTGAGGCCAACTACACTAAAGAGAACCAACACAAGGAGAACCAAGAGCCAACCCCATTTCACGGGATTACCATGCAATTGTAATGTTTTCATAATGAATTAATTAAAAAGATTACAGATAAAGGATTCTGTAATCCATACCTAAAAATTTTTTACCTTAACTTATAAATCTTCTAAAGAATGGTCTAATCATCGTAGTCTTATCTTCTATACAAAAAGTATATAGATAAAATAATGCTGCAAAATTAACAAATTTTTCAAAATATGCCATAAAATTATCAAATATTAAAGATATTTGCTTTTGAATGATGATTTTCTTTGGCATTTTATCTTTATAAAACAGGTGAATTTGCTTCGATAACTCTCCTATCCGAACTGTGGTGGACTAAAAATGGTGATATTGCCTTTTCTAATGAAATAAGAAGATTTAGTTCTCGTTTTTTATAGAAATATAGATTATTTGCAGGTTTTTCATTAATTTTAATTTATATTCCATATTTTAAAGGGAAAAGAAATTTATTCACAAGACAATTTAAACTTACTAACAAATAACAAATGAAGCGTTTAACTAAGTTTTTAATAATGAATGTGGCAGTGGCAGGCTGTCTCTCTTTGGTTGCCTGCTCTGATCGCGATAATGATCTTGAGATTGAAGATCCGGATTTGCCTTCTTTGGTAGAAGGTGCCACAGATTTGACTCATGGCAGATCAGTTGTGATTATCGAGAATGATGATGAATTATCAGATGGCTTCCGGTTCCAATTGGCAACCAAAAAGAATGTAAAATTCTCATTGGAAGGAGGCAAAGAGGGATTGAATCCTCTTAATCTTCGTGTGGAATCTGATGAGAAAGGAATTAAACATCTGGTAGCAGACGGTATAGATTTTGATGCCATAATGGATCATTTGCCTTTGATTTATCATGTAAATCTCACGGCAGGCGATGAGTATAAGGATATGACATTGATATTGAGAAGCAGTACAGAAGATATGAGTCCTGATGAAGAGGATGCTAATGTGCTGTATTCTTATGCGCGCGAGACCATCGGAAGAGGAGTTGATGTTACCAGTGAATTTGGTCCCAGTGCAATTCAGCAGCCGGTACTTACCTATAAAACTTTTACGAATAAACATGACGATAACCTGGTTGACCTGATAGAAAATACCATAAAAGAAGGAAAATGTTGGGAATGGGGTGGAGAACGTTTCACTCAGACACATTATGAATATTCATGGAGTCTTGGATTCAAGGGCCAGTTAGCAAAAAAGAACGGAGTTCTTAAGGGAAGTCTGAATGTAAATCAAGGTGGCAGTGAAACGATGATGGCAAACTATGAATATTATATTTGTGCCCTTCGTCAGGAAAGAAATGATGTATCTATTCATTCAAGAATTCTGGATGATCCCGATCTTCTTTATGCCCACATGGATAAATACTTTAATGAAGTATTGAACGATAACACCTCGAAAGGATATGCCGCTTATCCTAACACTGATGAGGGCATGTTGAAACTCGTGCAAAATTATGGTACCCATCTTCTGACCAAAGCAACCTTCGGAGGTCTTTATACGATTGTTTATTCGCGTCAGGAAAACATGCATGAAAAGAGTATCGGAGAAGATATCAGTGCATCGATAAAAAGGAAATTCAGGAAAGAAAACAAACCCGAAGAAGCCATAGAGAAATGGTGGCAGGCTTTGGGTCAGATGCTCAATAGTTCTTATATTCAAGGCGATATTGACGAATCCTGGTATTCCGATACTTATGATTCTGCTGTAAAGGGTTCTCTTCAGATGAGCGCAGTTGGTCACGACGGCTCCATGGATTTGGTAGAATGGAAGGAAGGTTGCGATGCCGGCGACGTTGTATGTACTCGTTTTGATAAATATTATGCAAATGGAGTACGTAATGAAGATACTTCTAATCTTATTCCTCTTTATGACCTGGTGAAAGATAAAAACTCTGAGAGATACAATACGCTCAAGAAATTCATTGATAATTATATTGATGAGCGTGCTCCGGTATTTTATGAGGATAAATTGATTCTGACAGATTTCATGATGAAGGCTGGAAATAAAGATGAGTATGGTAATTATCACGCACCCGGAGAACCCAAAGTGTTGGCCCTCCATTCAGATTATGCAAATGCCGACCTTCTTTATCTTCCTCTATATGTGAATTACAATGGTCCTACACCGGTAGAGCAGTTAGGTCATGCTTTGGATACAAATCAGGATGAATACGTGGTAGGTACCAGCAATAGACCACATTATTGGTATTGTGCCTATGGATATGCTTCTGAAGTTCCCGGAATTATTGATATAAGGTTTGGTAAGACCGACCAATTCGGGAAAGGTAAAAAGGATGATAATGGTGAGTCCATGGAATATTATCAGCAAAGAGGCGACCATGCTAATGAAGGTATCGTAGGAGGTGCACTAAATAATAATTATGTGTGGTTGCGCCCACCCATGAAAAGTAATGAGACTGCCGTCATCACTGCCATAGGACTCGCCGACAACTGGGAAAATCATCTCAAGTCAATTAGTCACACAGCTAAAAATGTAAATTGGGGTGAAATAATTATAGCCAGTACTCCAGGGGCAGAATACAGAGAGAATTATTTACAGAATAAGTCCGCATTCAACAATTGGTGGACAAGTTTCTTTAGAATTTCAGATCCCCAGAATGGAGAGTTTTATGAAGGATATAGTACCCCTTGGGATATAAGATTAGTATTCTCTAATAATACGGATATGCTTTACAATTGGTATGATCCGGATGATGAAAATACTAACGGTTTGTCCTGGGGCAACGGAGGTTTGAATTCAGGTGGAGTAAGTTCTTCACCCGTCCTGACTCCACCTTTCCAGTATGCAAGACCTTGGGATTAAAATGACCATAAAGCCTGTTAAATAGGCTTTCAGAATACTTTTGAAAGGAAGATGGTAATTTACCTTCCCTTACAATAAAAAAGTATTAGAAAAATTTAGGGGTACACAGATAAAACTGTGTATCCCTTTTTCTATATAGGTTTTTCTTTATTTTAGTATTTTTGCGAAAAATTTTAAAAATGACGCAGAATTCTGAAAATAGTTTGAGTCAAAATCTTTTTATACATAAGTATATTATCGCTATAGATCATGCCTTCTTATGGATTGCCGCTCTAAGTTTAGCGGGGTTCTTTCATGTTAGTCCTTGGTTTGAACATAAGGAAGCTTTACTTTTTTCCACTCTTGTGGCCTATTCCGCCTATCTATGTGAGAGCGGCCTCGGAACCTGGAGAGTTGCCACCAGCCAGACTCAATATTTTATTAATTTTAAGAAAGCCGCTTTATGGAAATATGTATGGCTTAATTTCTTTGTAAATGTTGGTTGGGCGATCCTTTTCTTGATTTTCCCCTCCTGGTATCTAATTCTTGCCGTGATTTTCACAGCAGGATGGCAAAAATACATGGACGGCAGAATCCCTCCAAGATTGGAAGCGACTATGATTCCTGTCTCTAACAATACTTTTAAGTCCATTCCATTATGAATATCTCCCCTATCCTTTTATTGACCATTGGAGCCACATTCGCAGTTCTATATGGGCTTATTATAACCATCGGATGGTCAATAACCAGAAAAAACAGGAAGAAATATCATCTGGCAATAGGATTATATGAAATTGAATTATATGACCTTAAAAACGGAAAACCACTAAATAAATTTGTCAACTCATTTTCATTATCAAAAAATTCTTTTCTCGATGTAAATGGGAAAAAAATCAATCCGGAAAATCACAAATGTTTTATAGTAGAAAACGAATCTCCGGAACTACCCCAAATTAAGAAAGGCTTTATCATTTTTATGAACCCTGAGACTAATAGAATCGAATATGCTTTCGACGTTCCCAATCTGCATAAATATCGTTAATCCGTGTAAAAGAGAAATCTGAAGCTTTTAGGATTATTATTATTGATTGATTATCCCTAATAATATCCCAAACGACATATTTAGGGCTTCAAGGTCATTGCGCCCCCTGATAATCAAAGAATTATCCCTCTTTTACTCCGGACGCACAAGCTGTGGGTCTTTATGTTTGAGGGCAATTTATTGATGAGGTTATTTATGAGGATAATCAAATAAAATAATCATTGATAGGTATTTATTAGATTGCTGATTTACTTTAATTTTGTATTATGAAAGGTTCTTTTAAAAAATTGACTGAGAGGATAAATATATTTCTTAAAAGATTCTCTTTTAAGACCGGAGTCATTATTTTATCACTTTGTATCCCATTTTATATCCTCTCATTCGCTCAAATGGCTCTTGACATTAGTTATTCACTGAAAGGAGTGCTTTGGGTTATCTTTTTTGGTCTTGCAAAAACATTCCAGTATGCCGGTTTGGCCATATTAGGAGTTGAGGGTATAAAACGGCTAAAGAAATGGTGGTATAATACCAGAAACAAAAATATCTCTGAAGTTTAAAAGGCCGAATTATTCCATAAAGCGTCCGACCTTCTCTCTCCTTATAACCATATTTCATATTATTTAAGTTTTCAAATTCAACTTTGATGGCTATCTATTTGTTATTCAGATAATAACCTTTATAACTTAAATAATATATTATGGAAAAAGCCAAAAAAATTGACGGCATGTTAACCAGTGCCGAAAATGCTATATTAGTAGTGGATATGGAGAATGCCTGGGTTTCTCCTAAATCTCCTCAGTGTATCAAAGGTGCTCTTGCAACTTTACCTGCAATTAAAAAATTTCTTGAATTCGGAAGAGCAAATGATTGGGCCGTTATATATCTTTACCGGATCCACCTGATTTCAGGAATTGATGCAGAAAATTATAGAAGACACTTCTTTGAGGAGGGTCAACCCTTCTGTATAGCCGGTACCTGGAGTGCTGACATACCTGATGAAATCGCCCCTCAACCTGGTGATATTAAAGTGACAAAACAGAGATTCAGTGCATTCTTTGCTACTGAGCTTGATTTAATTTTGAGAGGGCTGGGAACAAAGAATGTCTATATAGCAGGAACCCAATATCCAAATTGTGTAAGGGCCACAGCCGTCGATTCAATGAGTCTTGATTATAACACTATCGTCGTCACAGACTGTTGTTCAGCCATGTCAGATGAAGTAGCTAACGCCAATATTTATGATATGAAGAACATGGGCATTTCTTGCATATCTTCGGAAGAAATAATGAAATAACCTTCTAAGGATTATTGAAAAATAAAAAGTAATGAACCCCGAAGGTTAAGAAAAACTTTCGGGGTTCAAAATATTTATCAGATATTGATGATTTAGGTTTTCAAAAGGGTTAGAAAGTAACCTGCAACATTGTCTGGATTCTGTTGTCATGTGCCTGAACATGATTGAAGTCCATTCTCCTACCATAGATATATTCAAGGCCCCAGCTGAACATGGATGTGATATTATAAAACACATTTGCTACGGCATATTGTCCAAATTTATAAGAAGTCTGCCATGAAGCCTGCCCATCCGTGTAATATGGAGTATATAACCTAAGGTGGCTATAGATGAGATTAGAATATACCTTATCACTCCAGTTGTATTGAAGTCCGAGATAACCACCCCAAGCCTTAACTGTATTAAGTTTGCCGGGGTCGTTGGGATCAGGAGCCATGTCGTAACCCATTCCTGTCACATCTTCAAAGTAGCTGGTCATGCCTTTTCCTACAGTACCCTGATAATATCCTATCAATTTGTTGCAGATATTGAAATTACCGGAAAGCTGTATACCTCCTCCCACAAGATTTTTAGTTTTGCCTCCAGCCAAGGAAGAAGCGCTTGAACCCGTGCCAACCATATCTGCACGATATTGCATATTTCTTATAAGACCGGAAAGACGGATTCTGTTGTTGTTACCCCAGTCCCATTGCACATACATAGGAATATCAGGAATCCTTTGATCTACAACTGCTGTACCCACTGTCTTGTATGCACCTCCCTGGAGCACTTGGCCTAACCCATTGGTATAGCTTGCCATAGGAAGTTCAGCTCCTATACCGATACCAAAATACTTGCCAAAGGTGTGACGATAATCAAATTTTGCGTTTATCACAACAGTGAAAGAGTTCGGTCCTTCATAGTCGATTGTGGATGGGTCAGCAGCAAGGTCAGTGAAAAGAGAGAAACCATATCCCATTTCAATACCTCTCCAGCTCACATATGCCTGACGTACCTGGGGAGTATAACCATTCCCTAAGAATATGAAATTCAGATAGAATCCTACTCTATTCTTATCTTTTGGTAGTGCAACCAAATTTAAATAAAGGTCTGATTGCTGTGCACTCAGTCCAAATTGACCTTTATTACCCGGTTTGAATGGATAAGCCGAACTGCCGGGCATAGGAATTTGAGAAACTATAAATTCATTATAGTTATTGATAGGTGACCCCCAGTCGAAACTCATTGTGCCTTTTACATAACCACCAAAACCGAGGTAGAATTTCTCATTTTTACCCACTATAGCGAATCTGGGAGCATCAGGCACTCTATAGTCAGCCGGTGAGTTTTCAATGAAAGCTTGCATAAGATGCAAAGAATCCTCCACTTCACCCATAAGAACACTGATAGGCTCATGCCTATGATTGGGATGAGAGTGTTGAGCCATAGCCGTGAAACTTACGGCTGCAAACATCCATAGTAAAATTTTCTTCATATAAATTATTTTAAAGCCCGGATGAAATACAGATGAATAACTGGTATTTCACCCGGGATGATTGTATTATCTGAGATTATATTTTAATTTTCTTGAGATTCCGGCTTTGAATCCGATTTAGCTGATTCATCCGTAGGAGCATCATCTGAATGAACCTCAATGTCTTGAGGAGTGAAAGGTTCATTTGGTTCGAGTGCTTCATGCAAAGCTTTCTCATGAGCTGCTTCGGCTTTATCTTTAGAAGCTTTGGCTATGATTTGAGCATTTTCCAATGACATTAAACCTTCTGCTATCTTTCTCAGTTGGTCTGCTTCTTTCACTGCAGTGTCTGCCAATTCCTGAGCCTTGTCTGCCAGTAATTTTGCCTCTACAGCCGCTTCCATAGATGTAGCAGCATGAATCTTATCGGCAACTTCAGCCTGAACTTTTGGATCATTAATGTTAGGTATGTTATTTGCAAGATCGGGTCGCAAAGCAAGGTTGGTAATATCTCCGATGGTCTTCATGGAAACAGGACCGAAATCACCATCCTGCCATTCCATTGCTCTCATTAATTCTTGTTGGGATGGTACATATCCCACCGGCCATTTTGAAACGCGATCCGGGCTTCTACCCTCTATTTCCCAGTTGAAGGGATAAAAATCAGTATTCTTATCTCTCCAGTCCGGTTTCCTGAAATCATATACAAGGAATGGAATGGCCACGAATACTATAGTACAAGCCACAAGAATGATAATATATACAGCAGGGCTACCAGTATTGATCTGTGACGGCGGGAAGAAACTGATAATAGCTGCAGCAATTGCACCTACAATTCCCACTACACCTATAAGCCATTTTACAAAATTGCCTCCAGGCACTTTAAATCCTCTCTTTACATTAGGTTCGGTTCTTCTTAATCTCACAAATGAACCGTAAATGATCACACACATTATCAAATACAGAATAGTGGCCAACTGACTTAATATCTGATAAGCAGATTCCACCGATGGGAGAATTACAAGTACCAGCGACAGAATAGATACCCATATACCTTGGATCCAAAGTAAAGGTACCTGGATACCATGTTTATTTACTTTTTGAAGAGATTTAGGTAAATAACCTGATTTGCCTACCGCAAGCACACCTGTTGAAGGTCCGGCAATAATTACACTCACCTGACCCAATACACCAAAGGTTATGAATACAGCCATTACATTTCCAAGCCATTCACAATGCAGATGGGCCCATAAATCATTATATGCAATAAGCAAGGAGGCCAATAGATTAATATCTTTTGCCGGTTCTACAAATCCGATTGCCAAAGTACCTGCTATGAAAATTATCAAGATGATTATCACAGCAAAGAATACAGACTGGGGGAAAGTCTTTGATGGGTTTGGCATGTTGTTGACATGCACGGCCTGCATTTCCATACCTCCATAGAAAAGGAAGATAGAAGCGGCAAGCACTATGGTCTCATATTGTTTGAAATCAGGCCAGAAAGGTTGGCTGGCATCAATATTGTTATGGCCATGTGAACATATATAGATTATACCCAGAATAATAAGGATGGCACCGGGAATAATGGTTCCGAATACACCACCTAATTTCGATAAGGTATTAGAAGATTTAATTCCTCGGAAAGTATTAAAGGTGGCAAGCCAGAATACGCCCAAAACTATACATATAGTGTAAATTTTATTTGCAGCCAGTCGTTCATCAAAACTTTCGGGCCAGAAAATATAAGCCAAGGCTACTGCTGCAAACATCAATACTGCCGGGAACCATATCAATACCATGATCCACTCCATGTACATGGCTGCCCACCCCCAGCGAGGTCCATAAGCTTCGGCGCACCAACGGAATAGACCACCACTATGGGTATAAGTTGATGCAAGCTCTGCACACACCAGTGAAAAAGGAACTAAAAATAGAATTGCAGCCAAGACATACCAGAAAATTGAGGTATATCCAAATTCGGCTTGAGAAGGAAGTCCTCTAAGACTCAGCACAGTGGTGATGGTAAGAATAGCCATACCCCACATGGAGAGACTGGCTTTCTTTGCCGGTGCCGTTTTTGAGGATTGAGTTGACGAATGGGTCTTTGACATACTTATCTTTTTGTTTGATCAGGTTACGTATTATATGCAAAGATTGTAATTTTTTATCAATTTCACCAAGTTTTTCTATGATGTAGTTAGATAAATTTACAAAATTATAGCAATTAGATATGTTATATATTGAATATTCATTTTCCAAATTTCCATTAGAAAAGGAATACTCAGAAGATTAAGTTAGATAAATTTTTAGGCATTAAGGGAAGATCACTCTTCCCCTAATCTAAGAAATCAAAATGTTTTTTAATATTTACGTGGAGGGATCACCGGGTAAGCCATACCGATACGAGTTCCCACTTTATAGTGAACGCCCGGGCATGCGGTGAGACTTACATTGGATTGTTGCTGATATACGGTAACGATATCGGAACCACCAAACTGGAAGTATGAAATTTCTTCACCTTTGTGCAGTGTGCGTCCTACTTCTGCAGTCATAATGATTGAAGAAACCTGAGCCATACCCATCGGGAGAACTGCAACAAGACCAATCGGAGAATCAAGCACTACAAGACCTCTTGTCTGCATGAACTGATATCCCGGAGTGTCAGGAATATCAAACTGTCTCTTCATCACAACTCTCTTCTTGCCATTCGGGTCGCCCGGTATTGGTTCTGCACTTACCTGAAGATAAACACAACCTTGAATTTCGCGAGATTCAAGCACTTTACCCATCACCGGCGTGTGTTGACGGTGATAATCGGTAGTGTTAAGGAAAGAGTGAGTCCAGATACCTCCCATGAATTCATCTTTGTAGGGGCTACCTTCAAGGAGTTCTTCAATTCTCCAGTCAAGGCCCTTAATGTTTACATGAGAGTTAGTGTTAACTTCCCATTGTCCGTCGAAGGTTGAATCAGCAGGAGAAGTTAGAACGCAAGGATCATCGATAGCTGCGATTGGTCGGTATCCCGGTTTGGTATGACGTGCAAACATCTGATTGAATGTCTTCCAACCTCCACGGGGGCAAACATACTCATTCATGTTATAACGAGGAGCATTCTGGAAGGTTTCAACAGAGTGAGCGGAAATTGAACCTGGTTCGTCCATCCATGCACCAAGTGCATCAACGTATTCACGCATCCAAGCACTCAACGGAGTAAGAGGAGGCATAGTGTCATGAGGAACTACCTGATTCTGAAGGCTCTTAACCGGTTCTTGGTCTAAGAGGAAGTAGAACTTAGCGATATGGTCATAAACAAGAGTACCATAATTGTTTTCTACAGGAATCCAGCTAAGCTGAGCGTCACACCATTTGAAGTAGTCATCAAGAGTCTTGATGTCTTCAAATCCTTCTACGTTTTCTGAATCACATTTTTTGAGAGCTTCTTCAAATAAGCTCTGCCAGTTGTTGGTGCGTATCAAGTCTACCAACTTTTGCACCACGGGATGAAGTGTTTGTGCCATAATTTGTTTTGATAAAGGTTAATAAATAGTGTTATATATTTAAGAATATTATAACCAACTTTTTACATTAATGTATACTGTCAACAGATAATTTTGGGACGTTGACAGCCAATCACCGGTTCAGCCACAGCGATTCTTGTACCTACTTTGTAATGCACACCGGGTTGAGCTGTGAATGATACATTGGCGTGTTCTTGGAATACCATGCAATAGTCTGACCCACCGAACTGGAAGTAAGAAATTTCTTCTCCTTTATGGAGTGTACGACCCACTTCAGCAGTGATGATCACACTTGAAACATTACTCATACCGATTGGCAATACGGCTACAAGTCCTATCGGACTGTCAAGTATAATACAACCACGAGTCTGCATGAATTCATAACCGGCCTGGTCAGGAGCAGTGATCTGCTCATGCTTAATCTGATTTTTTCCGGGTTGTCCGGGCACAGGTTCAGCAGTGATGTTTACATAAGTGGTGCCTTGAATTACATTAGCCTCTACTACTCTACCGGCCACCGGAGCATGCTGACGGTGGTAGTCGTTTGTGTTAAGGAATGAATGTGTCCATTGTCCTCCCTTGAAGCAATCTTTGTATTTACTTCCTTCAAGAAGTTCATCGATACTCCAATACAGGCCCTTGCAATTCACTTTTGTACCGCTGTTTACTTCCCACTGACCGTCGAAATGAGCCTCAGCTGCTGCCACGATGACTCTGTCATCATCAAGGCCTGCAATCGGTCGATACCCCGGTTTGGTAAGACGTGCAAAGAATTCGTTGAAACTTTTCCATCCTCCTCTTGGACAAATGTATTCACCCATGTTGTAGTCGGGAGCTTCATAGAAAGTCTTCAAGGTTTCCGGTGTGAGAGATTCCGGTGTGTCGAGGAATTCACCCTGTGCATTCATGTATCTCTTTAGCCACGCGCTCAATGGAGTCAAAGGCTGCTCTACATTATGAGGCACGACTGCATTCTGAAGTTCCTTTACAGGGCTCTGGTCGAATACAAAATAGAATTTGCAAAGATATTCCAAACATAAGTTGCCCCAACGGTTCTCTCTTGGGACCCACGTTACAAACATATTGATCCAATTGAGCCAGCTGTCAAGATCTTTCACATCTTCCATTCCTACGATGTTATAAGATGCAGTCTTGGCAATAGCCTCTTTGAACTTGTCTACCCAGCCATACTCTTTCATCATCTCTACGAGTTCCTGCACTATGGGTTGGTATTTTGTAGCCATATTTCTTTGGTTTTATAATTTAAAAATGAGGTTAGAGGGTAAAAAAATTCCAAAGCAGATATCCGAAATTGCCTTCCGGATACCTGTTTTGGATTATTTATTTATAAATTTCATTAAAGAAATTAGCAGCAACGAAGGTTAGGAATCACAGGGTAAGCTTGAGCTACACGGGTACCTACTTTGTAGTGTACACCAGGTTGAGCTGTGATGCTTACATTGGAAGCTTCTTGATATACAGTTACGATATCTGAGCCACCAAACTGGAAGTAAGAGATTTCTTCACCTTTGTGTAATGTGCGTCCTTCTTCAGCTGTAAGAACAATTGACGAAACCTGAGCCATACCCATCGGGAGAACTGCTACAAGACCGATCGGGCTATCGATAACCACAAGACCACGGGTCTGCATGAATTCATAGCCTGCATCATCAGGAGCATCGAATGTACGGTGCATTACTACATCGTGACGTCCTTCTGTATCACCCGGAACAGGTTGAGCTATCACTTGAAGATAAACAGTACCTTGAATTACTCTTGCTTCAACCACCTTACCCATCACTGGCGCATGCTGACGGTGATAGTCGGTAGTGTTAAGGAAAGAGTGTGTCCAGATACCACCGCCGAATGCGTCAGCAAATGGACTACCTTCCAAAAGTTCTTCAATCTTCCAGTCAAGACCTTTGATATTAACATGAGAGTTTGAATTTACTTCCCATTGTCCATCGAAGGTAGAATCTGCCGGAGAAGTGATCACACATGGGTCACCGATTGCTGCTATAGGACGATAACCGGGTTTTGTACGACGGGCAAACATCTGGTTGAATGTCTTCCAACCGCCACGAGGACAAATGTACTCATTCATGTTGTAGCGAGGAGCATTCTCGAATGTCTGGAGAGATTCGGGAGTAATTGTCATAGGATTATCCATCCATTCGCCAAGAGCGTTAACCCAGTCTTTCATCCATTGGCTCAACGGAGTAAGAGGCTGCATCTTGTCGTGAGGTACCACGGCATTCTGAAGTGCCTTTACAGGGGGTTGGTCAAGTAAGAAATAGAATTTACATACATGCTTGTAAACTTCGGTACCGTAACGATTTTCTACCGGTACCCAGCTTAACTGCGCATTGCACCAATCGATATAGTCATCAACAGTCTTGATGTCTTCCATACCGATTATCTTATATTGCTGAGCATTTTTTAGGGCCTCTTCAAAAAGAGGGCGCCAATTGTTTTGGTTGAGAAGTTCTACGAACTTCTGCATAACGGGATGAAGTGCTTGTGCCATTTTTTTATAAATTAATTTGTTGTCAATTCTTTATTATTGGTATTTTATTGTATCAATATGTTATTATAACATCAATTTTTTCAAATAGTTCAATGAAGTTTTGTTAAAAAAGTTCGGAGTATTGTTCCATAATGTGTCTTTTTGTTAAATTAACATTTGATTTCTTAATTAGACTTTATGAAAGTCACTTCAACTTTTTAATAGAATTTTGCCAATTAAGAATTACTTTTTTGCAATCCTTACCCATGCTAAATACACCCTCAAATTATAGTATCAGAAAGACATCTTTTGAAGGTTTAAGCAAATGTGAAAACATAGTTTTATAATTGGGGATTAGTACTAACTTAATGATATATATAAAAAAATAGTGAGGACCTCATTGATCCTCACCATTTTATCATTGCATTTTAATGTTTAAATCCTTTCCATCTCTGATTTCATACTGCAGAGATATCAAAGCCGGCCATTCTCACGGCCTCCGTAATTTTAGTATCTTCTACATCACCGGATACTTTAGCCAGTCCACTTGATAGATCCACTTCAACTGTATCAACTCCTTGAAGTCCGGTTATAGCCTTTTCTACTGAAGCTTTGCAATGGGAACAATTCATTCCCTCAATTTTATAAGTTTTTGTCATGTCGGTTTGTGTTATATTTTTGAACTTTATGGCGGAAATAAATTTTTTGAAGAAAGAGAAAAGAAGTAATAATACCAAAGTCACTGAACATGCTGTTTCAAACCATCCCATATGCATGTGGGCGTTGTGACCATCTGTAACAGCACTGATTGTGAACCATGCAGAGGGTAATAGAAAATCTATTAATAATCCGAATGCAATGGCTGTAATAACTACTGAGGTGACATAAATTGCCGTAGCCTTCCTGCCTTGAGTTTTATCTAATATGAGGATTGAGGCGAAATTAGCTGCCGGACCTGCCATAAGCATTACAAATGCAACTCCCGGAGATAAGCCTTTAAGCATTAAAGACATTGCAATAGGGATTGAACCCGTGGCACATATATACATCGGTATAGCAATCAATACCACTGCGATCATTGCTATCAAAGGATATTGGCGTAATCCCACAAAGAAGGAGTCAGGCACAAAAATGGTGATTAGTGTTGCAATTACTAATCCTATCACCAACCATTGTCCCATTGAATCTACCATGTCGAAAAAACCATACTTCACAGAATCTTTAAATTTCTTACCGAAAGATTGTTGTAATCTCTCTTCCTTAGAAACATTAGTAGAGGTTTTATCTTCTCTTCGATCAGGATCGAGTTTGCCAACTGCCAAGCCACCAAATAAAGCCCCGGTTAAGGCAGCGATGGGTCTGATCAATGCAAAAGGCAACCCCAGCAATGAATAGGTAGCAGCTATGGAATCAACTCCGGTCTGAGGTGTGGCTATGAGGAAAGAAGTTGTGGCTGCCTTTGAAGCGCCCTGGCGTCTTAAAGAAACAGCTGTGGGTAAAACTCCACAAGAACAAAGTGGAAGTGGTATTCCTATTGCGGCTGCCTTAACTACAGATTTCCATCCGTTACCTGAGAGATGTCGAGTCAAAGTAGCCTCATTTACAAATACATGTAAAATTCCGGCTATTAAAAAACCTAATAAGACGTAGGGAGACATCTCATTAAGGATGTGTAAGAAAGAATGAAAAATATGTTGATATTCCATATTGAAAATTTTAAACTATTTTTTTATAGAATCACTGGCAACAACTGCAATTATCCTTCTCGTAATAATCATCTAAAGGAAGATGGAAAATATTCCGTAGCATTTCAAATGTCTCCTTTAATTTAGAATGATTAACCCTGTACTCCCCTTTTCTTGATTTAATTTCAATAAGTCCTGCAGATTTTAACTCTTTTATATGTTGAGATATAGTAGACTGGGATAAATCAAACATTTCAACAAAAGTCCCGCATTTACATCCACACTTACAATTTTCCCCTTCACAACTTACCCCACAACTGCAGGGATGACTGCCATGAGGACATTTGCTTTGTTCCATTAATGTCCTTAGTATAGACAACCTTATAGGATGTGACAAGGCCTTTAATTGTTTTGCCAATAACTTATCTTTATTTTCTAAGTCCAATTTATTTAAGTTTAATTTTATCGCAAATTTACGATGAAAATCTTTCATCTGCAAATTACGATGAAAAAATATGATCGTTTCTTCTCATAATATAATCGTGATTTCATTCTTAATTTTTTTATATCTGTATCGGAGAATGATACACCATGCCTATAATTTTGCGGTGTAATCAGATAAAGAGATCCCTATGAGAGAATTGAAAAACTCCCGCTTAAAGAAGGAAACTAAACCACGCAAAACCAGAATTACGGTTTCCCCTCCTACCTCAATTTTGGAAGCTTTTGAGAGAATTGTGGAACTTGCTGAGGATTCAAATCTTGACTCCAATTTCTTAAAGAAAGCCGCTCCTCAAATATCATATGCTTCTGAAAAATTGGGTATTTCCGAACAACAGACTATATTGCTGGCTCTGTTTGTAGATAAAAGCGAAAGCAGCCGGATTCTAATTTCAGAGATTGCAGAGTATATAGGTTGTAGCACAACCCGGATTCTCCGTCTTTCAAAAGATGTGGATGCTTTAGTGGAACTAAAGTATCTGAAAGTTTCAAAATCCCAAAGGAATGTATCATACCGTATGCCTTGGGAGGTTATAGAAGCATTAAAGAATGATTCTCCTTTCATTCCGATTAAAGGGGAAATCTCGGATACAGCCTCATTCTTTGATGAATTTGCTAAATTAATGAAAGAAAAAGAGGATGATGAAATTACTTACGATAAGATAATGGAACATACCGAGGAAATGCTTGAAGCCATCAGGGATTCCACTTTTGCTAAAGAACTGAGAAAGTATGATTTATGTGGAGATGAACGTATTCTTTTCATTTTCATGGCTTATCTATACGTGGAAAATGATGACAACTGCATCGGATTTCATGACATAGATAATTTATATGACAACTGCGATATTCCCACATGGTGTAAGAGAGAGCTTAGAAAAGGTGACTCAGAGTTATTCTATTACAAACTCATAGAATTTGTCAATGAGGATGGTATGGCGAGGACCGACAGTTTCAAACTTACTGACCATGCCAAGGAGACAATGCTTCCTGAAATTCAAAGCAAAAATATAGGGAAATCTCAAAAAGGACTTATCAAATATGATTCATTAACCGCCAAAGAATTGATATATAATTCCAATGAAAAGTCAAACATCGAAGAATTGACTTCTATTTTGACACAAGGAAGATTTCAGGGAGTCCAGGAAAGGCTTCAAAAAGCAGGTATGAGAAAAGGTTTCTGTTGTCTGTTTTATGGTGCGCCGGGTACCGGTAAGACTGAAACAGTCTATCAGATTGCTCGCAAAACCGGCAGGAATATCATGAAAGTTGACGTGGACAAAGTAAAGAGTTGTTGGGTGGGAGAAAGCGAAAAAAATATCAAGGCTATATTCGATAGATACCGCAATATTTGTCAGAATTCTGATTTAGTTCCTATCTTACTTTTCAATGAAGCCGATGCAGTTCTTGGGGTAAGAATGGAAGGGGCTGCCAGAGCGGTTGATAAGATGGAAAATTCAATCCAGAATATCATACTTCAAGAAATGGAAAGTCTGGAAGGGATCATGATCGCCACTACAAATCTTACTAATAATCTTGACAAAGCATTTGAAAGGAGGTTCCTTTATAAGGTGCGTTATGAAAAGCCTACCGTCGAAGCCCGTAAGAAAATCTGGGAGATAATGTTACCCGCTATTTCAGAAGAATCGGCTCAAATCTTAGCTGGAAAATTTGATATGTCGGGAGGAGAAATAGAAAATATCGCCCGTAAACATACAGTTAATGCGATTCTTTCCGGAGACGAATCAATAGATCTTACCAAAATCTCAGAAATGTGTCTGAAAGAACGCATTGTATCCAAAACGCAAAGAGTCGGTTTCTAAAAATAGATATAGAGTCGGGTATCCGACTCTATATCTCCTTCTGTCATTTTTATTTTATACTATCTCTAAATTTAACTTTTTGTATTCTCTGGAATAGTATATAAATTGTCTAATTCGTCTAAAAGATTTTTATAATTCGATAAAAATCCTTCAGTTGTTTCATGTTCCTGAATCTGTTGATTGGCGTTGTTGATTTTTTCAATCAACAATTCCGAAAGATTTAACTGGAGATTAGCATCAATAGGAGTTATCTCTATTTTTCTGTCTATTATATTTAGTTTGAGTCTAAGATTCCAATCTTTTAAATCAGCGAAAAGAAAATTACCATCTGAAGTAGCATTTATATAGGATATATTTTTATAATTATTATTTTTTAAAAGACTCTCATTTTTGTATATCCACATCCATCTATCATTATTTCTCCCCATTCTTATCCCAAGTAAAGATGAAGCAAATAAAATGAACTGACGATTATATATTTTAGAAATTAGATTGTCATCTTTAATAATCAAATAAAAAGGATTGGTGATATCACTAAAATTCTGCAATTCTTCTTTGATATTCTCTAACCAAGTATCGACATCTATGGATTCAATAAAATTTAAAAACTCAGAATTTTCAGTCAGTTCTCTCAGCTCTGACCAGGAATACCAGATTGTATTTCGTTCTGGTAGTTGGTTTATTAAGAGGAAACGACGTAATAAATCCCTTTTATATTCCTGATTGACCGGAATCACTATAAGATCTTCTATTTTCTTAGAAGTGATTTTAAATTTATTAAAATTATTATTTGACCAATTTACCAACTTCTCTATTTTACCATTAAAGAGTGGTAAAGCCTGAGTATGCCAAATCAGCTGTTCAATATTTTCACGAGATCTTTCATTTTCTTTATTATGAGAAATATCTTCTTCTTTTTCTACTAAATTTTGGACAAATATAAGTTTAGTCCTTTCCTCTATAGAGTATTCCAAGTCTTCACGGAATCCATTTTGGATTAAAGAAAAAACATCCATAGCGGGTTGCGATTCCTTATCTACTATATTTAACATTCTATAAGCCGGAACATAACCGGTTCGAGCATCTCTATCAATTGTTCTATATCGGCTCATGTTTAAAAAGAGTTGAAATTCTCTTTCTAATTCTTCATCTGGAGCTTTAGGGAATCTGTGTAAATATTTTAAGAGAGGCAAAAGGATATATAACTGTCGGGCTGAATGAACTGCTCCTTCCCTTCTTAGTTCTTTTATATTATTAAATTTTGGTATAATTTTAATGAAATTTTTAAAAGTTGAAAAGATATCTTCAAATTTAATTTGTTTATAAGGGAATTTATATTCCAAGTTATTAATTAAGGAAAATGCATCTTTTTCATCTGCTGAGAATAAAATTGCAACGGCATTTAGGAAAGCATTGAAGCCGGGATCTGCAGTTTCTTCATTTTCATTTCTGTTTCTCCAGAACCATGTTTCCATCTGTTCCCATCTTAGAGATATCTCTTTGCGTCTTTCAACATCAGATTCACTTTCAGAAAATAAATCTGTACCTTCATTCATGATTAAAGGTTTGAGGTTTTGTGTGGGTGATAATGGTTCTCCTGTTGTATTTATTATAACAAAAGTCTTTTCTCCATTAACCCTTGATTCCATGTCATAATATAGAAATTCTATATTACCAATTTCTTCTGAGAATTTAATAAGTTCTTCTGAAGTAAAATTTTTTTCCTTTAGTACATCTGTAATAATGTCTATAGTGCGAAGTATATTGGAAATAGTAGGATCGGATGAATATTCATGCAGATACCAGGGTTGATTCTTGATAAAAAGGCTTGGAATTTGAATGTCATATCCTTCCCCTGTATCACTAAGAAAATAATAATAAGTCAGATCGGATAAAAAATATAGACTGCTTTCTCTTATACCATATCTTAAGTAAGGTTCATGATCATCATCTTTGTATTCAAATTCTGACATCAGATTGTTTCCTTCAATGTTTCTGCCACTCATTCTTTGTAACATTCCTAAAATTAGGAAAATTGTTGTTAGTCTTTGTTGGCCGTCACATAACTGTAGGAATGAATCAAAATTCTCTTGAAAATATCCGTATATAAGACCCATTGCGGGTTTATGTGATGAATATTTGGTATTATCAGGGCCATACAATAATATGATATTATCAAGGAAATCTCTAATTAAATTTTCATTTTCTCCCCAACAATAATCTCGCTGAAGATCCGGAATATTGATTTTGTCATTTTCTCCTGAAAAAAATTGACTGATCTTATATTTGTTCCCGGTTTTAAATTCGCTTTTTTTCATCTGCACCCTTTTATAAATCTATTTTGGCAATTGAATTACCTAATCCGAATTGTTGAGAAAATAAGTTTATTTCCTCCATATATTGTTGGGCAATCTTTATTAAATTCCATTCGGAATTAGCGAAAGCCATTACACTGTGCAATAAATGTCTACTTTTGAATCCATCTTTAGTGTTAGAAAAAAATATTTTCTTCTTTTCTTCAAAATCATTTGCTCCAAAAGAGGAATTTTCATTCATATAAATTAGCACCAAATTACCAATCGAATGTTCAGTCGGTTTTTTGATCCACCCATATAAAGGTATACTGACAGCTGGTATTTCAGAATTAAAATATTGGTTTTCTTTCTTTACTAAACTATTAGCCGGTACAAACCATGATTTTGGCATTATATGTTCAAGAGAAATCTTTCTCCATATGTCAAAATCAAATTTTCTTCCCAATTTTTGCTCTCCTTGGGTATTATCTTCAAGTATATTTCTTCTAAGAAGCCAAAATTCAATATTTCTTTGATTATTCGTGTTATAAGCTGTTTCAGAGCTCAATGACTCTAAAAATTCTAAGGCTTTTTCTTTCCATTTATCAGAAAATAAACCCTCCTGATGCTCAAATTTTATTTCATCTATAATATCAGAATGAGACATTCCAATTAAAACAGCATCAAAATACACTCTAAGATATTTTAAACGGCTATCAATTTCCAAGTCTTTTAATGTTTCAAAATACCATTTAAGAAATTCAAACTTTTCATTACTTTTTAGAAGGATAAAACCAATCAGATTATAGACTTGAGGATCATAAAAAGCATCTTCCAAACGTTTTTGTAGCAAACGGAGATTTAAAAATGCCAGTTTAGAGTCTTTTACTGTATCTATTTTATGAAGTTCCTTAAACTTCTCAAAAGAAATCTTTTCCGACTCAAGCCATAATGGCAGCAACCAACCCAATTGTTCCTTTGTATTAAAGAAAATTTTAACGTCTTCCCTATTCCACCATCTTAACCATTTATCCCATTCTCTTGCCAGTCTGCTTCTTATTTCTTGATTTTCTGATTCAGTAATCAAATTCCCTTCTTTAGTTATGGAGGATGATCTTAACAATTCTGATTTAATTAGTTCTGAATCTTTCATCTTTGCTCTATTGCCATTCATCATCGTGAATACCAATGTAGAGTCTTTAGGTTCTACCTTTACAGAAAGAAATTGAACATTTTCAAGTATAAATTCTAAGAATTCTTTTTTGTTTATTCCGTTCAATTTTTCTCCAATTATTCTCATTGTTCTTTTGAAGAAAAAAATGTCCTGTGCTTCCTCTTTCCCATCCTCTTTATCCTCAATTCTAATTTGAGGTAAAAAGGTATCAGAATCTTCTCTTATATCATATTTTATCTTAAAGTGGTTTTGATATTCCAAAAACTTTAATAAAATATAAAAGAATGTGGTGCGCTGTTGACCGTCAACTAAGACCACATTATTTTCTTTATCTATATAATAAGTAATCCCTTGAAGAAAAATTTCACTATTTATATCAGAATTTCCCTTTTCTTTCATATGAAAATATGCCTCCAATAATGTATCACACATTTTTGTTACGGCATCCGTTTCATATTTTTCTTGTTTTTCCGGCTTTTTCCCCCAGATATAACCTCGTTGATAATCGGGAATTTTAAAGCTTTTACCTTCTTCACAGAGGGCTAAATATTTTTTTAGATTTATGAGAGTCTCTTTTTTATTTTCTTTATTAGCAATATCTGGGTTCATAATCTAATATCGATACTAAATTTATAAAACTTCATATGATTAACCCGAATAATATCCCAACGACTAATGCAAGGACGCAAGGTCATTGCATCCGTTGATAATCAAGGAATTAACCCTCTTTTATTTCGGACGCACGAGCCGTGCATCCCTACTTTTGATGGCAATTTATTAATGGGGGTATTTATGAGGATAATCATAAAACTTTAACACAAAGTTAAAGGCAAGAAAAGTATATTTCAAAAATACCTGAGAAAATTTTGAATCTTTTCCTTAAATATCTTTGAAAAGACTTTATTCTATTTTTAATTACAAATATAATTATTAGATATTTATAATCACATAGAGTTAGTTCTTTTAAAATAATTCTAAACAAGATGTTCCCGTTCTATCTTAAACAGGAACATCCTTGATTCTTTACTAAAATCCTTCTTTAATACTTAGTTAAATCCACATAGTTAAATAGATTGATGTCTTTTTCAGAAACATCTTTTGGAATCAAAAGATAATTTATTCACTTCTACCTGACTGTGTACCCATAAAATTAGTCCTTTCTGTTCTTTCTTGAACGGGGATTCCTTCTTTTTCTTTTTGTGAATTGACTGCTTTTAAAAGGAAGGCCATATTTTTGCCTAAGTTTCTCATTACCTGCATACCTTCCTTATCCATTTCTACATCTTCAGGGGTGTATCCGTGAACTTCATTCCAATAAGTACTTGATGCAATCGGCATGGAGCTAATAGTGAAATATTTGTTAATATCATCAAAAGCACTTGTAGAGCCTGCTCTGCGTGAAGAAACTACGGTGGCTCCCACTTTCATAGTTTTATCCACAGTCAACATAGTACTGAAGAAGAGCCTGTCAAGAAAAGAATGTAACTGTCCGTTAGGCCCTGCATAATATGTAGGAGTTCCCACTATCATTCCATCCGCTTCTTTAAATTTTGGAGCCGTTTCATTTACAATATCATCAAAGACGCATTTTCCATGAGTCATGCAGTAATGACATGCTATACAACCGCGAATGTCTTTTGTGCCCACATTAATCCATTCTGTTTCTATCCCGGCCTCATTCAGGATTTTTTCCACTTCCGTTAAAGCCCTCCAGACACATCCTTTTGCATGAGGGCTACCTTGAATTAATAATACTTTCATTTTAAAAACTTTAGTTATTATCTTTATTTTTTTATTTGATGATTATCCCGTATAATATCCCAAACGACAAATGTAGGGACGCACGGCTCGTGCGTCCTCTGATAATCAATAAGTTAACCCTCTTTTATTTCGGACGCACGAGCCGTGCGTCCCTACAGTTGAGGGCAATTTATTAATGGGAAAATCAATTATATTTTTTTCAATTTTTCAAGAATTATCGTAAGATAATTTTAAAATGAAATGTGAAAAATAAGTTTTTATTTAGGATTTGATTTAAGTATAAAATCAACAATCGGGTTATTGGAAGTAATGATTTCATTTCCCTTTTCCGGATTGGAAAGATTCCCTTCAAGAGCCTCTGTTACCATCACTGCATTATTATAGAGAGGAGTTGTGACTTGTAAAAGATCAACCTGCTCTAAACTTTTGGGATCATAAACGGCTATAAACCCGGTCAGATTGTTGTCTCTGCGATTTTTCTCCTTTACATCAGCCAATACGAATATATATTCCGGAGAAGATTTTTCCAAATTTTTAGACTTCTCTACAATAGTATTTTGAATGTTTTGCAAAGTTTCAAGGTTCTTTTGCGCAATTTGAGGAAGACCTCGGGTCATATTTGTCCGATAATCCAATCGTGCCTTATTTGCTTCATCCCTTAGATTTTTATATTCATTATCCAAAAGGGCCAATGGCAAAGTTGATACTACTACCTGGTAAGACTCTATCTTTGACCCTCCAGGCAAAGACTTTTCAGTTAATACAACTGCCTTTGCTTCTTCTGCACTTAGATTTGGATCTATTTTTACAGAACTATTCCCACAGGAAGATAATGTGATAAACACACAAAATGAAAAAATAAAAAGTAAATCTTTCATATAATTAAGTTCGTTAGATATTAATAAAGGTAGTAGTTTTTTAAGGCAATTTCTTTATTATTCTGGCCGGATTCCCACCAATAACTATATTTGAAGGGAAACTTCTTGTTACTACGGCACCACCTCCGATCACAACATTGTCACCTATTTCTACACCGGGAAGAATTGTAACATTCCCACCAATCCAAACATTGTTGCCAATGGTGACCGGTTCAGCCCATTCAATAAATTTATTCCTTTTATTTGCATCAAGTGGATGGCATGCAGTATAAATACTTACATTTGGTCCTATAAAAGCGTTGTCTCCTATTGTTACCTTGGCTTCATCAAGGATTGTACAGTTGAAATTGATAAAGCAGTCTTCTCCCAGGAAAATATTACATCCGTAGTCACATTTAAAAGGCTGGTTTATAATGAATCTCTGACCAATAGATCCAAACAATTTTTTTAAAATCTTTTGAATCTCATCGATTTTATCAGGTCGCAGATTATTAAATTCCCATAATTTCATTCTGGTATCTTGAAGTTTGGCTCTTAATCCGGGATGAGTTGCATCATACTCTTCTCCACTCATCATTTTGCTCCAAATATCTTCTGATTCCATTCTTATCGCGTGTTATTAAATATTTAGCGTACCTTTAATCGTTATTCGTTTTTCGTTTATCGTTTACCGCAGGATTACACTAATCCACTTATTGTTCATTGTTTAATGTTTATTGTTTAAAGAAAGTAAGTCAGTTTCACTGACTTACTTTTGTTTCTGAATAAGATCTTCTAAATATTGAGGAGTTAAAACTGTATGTTTTACATCCAGTTTTATATTATTCAGATCCATTGCAGACAATTCCTTGGCTGAACTTAAATCTAATTCCATTTTTAATTCTCCTTTTTTGTAAAATTAGGCAAAACTTGATTCAATGCCAATAATACCATAATAAACGTAGCGCCTAAAGCAAAGAAACCTAAATCTAAAGGGAAAACCGGTTTCATCCATCCACCTAAAAGATAAAAAATGAATTGTAGCCATAAAGAACCTTGGACACAGACACATAAAGTACACCAATGTTTTGCCACAAACTTCTGATAGCTTATACTCCAGATGGTAAATGGAAGGCAACAGATATTTATTAATGACAGCCAATGAATGGTAGCCGGAGAAATCAACATCGCCAACAGACTTACTCCAAAGTATGTGAACCCTACTTCACTCCAGCTAAAGATACCGAAGAATGAAGAAGCTTTTGTTTTAAGAATTTCATCACAGCCCCCTTCTTGCAATACTCCACATACTTTATCGGCCACATGACTTTTAATGCTCAATGATTTTTGCACAAGCATATAAGTGAGCCATATTCCAAAACAATCAACTGCTAACAGACACCAGAAAGACCAATAAGGCCAAAGATTATGGACAACGATAAGATAAGCCGAGAGAAGTCCTGCAAGGACAATTAATAGGACTTTTTTTGCAGTTCCGATAATGGCACTTACAAGATGTTTTCCATATTCCGGCTCTTCTGCTCCTTTATTTACAACCGGCAATAATACTACCCCTGTTGATGTATTCTCAAATTCATTGACAGGGAGAGTTTCTAAAATTCCCTGTGTCAGATAACTGATATTATCCTTATCAATTTTAGTGACAATGATCAAACCACCTTCTGTCTGTGCAACAAAAGGTGTGGTTAAATTGAGGAGTTTTGTTTTATCTTCGAATTGATATCCCTTACTTTCTACTCCATATTCTTTGAGGAGCTGAGATACCCCAAACAACGTTTTGAAAGGCATTGTTTCAAAACGTTGTTTGGTATATTGCTTGGTATATGGTACTTTTAAAACCGATAATAAATCGGTGATAAGAGTATGATCTGCAGGATGCATTGTTCTTAATTAAGATAAGACTCTATTTTTGACAGCAAAATCTGACCCTCTAGCTCACCACTTTCTCTCCATTGCTCTTCACCGTCCTTATATATTATAAATGTTGGAACGGAGTCAGCACCATTTGACTGTGCCAGTTCAGTGTATTCATCTATGTCGAACTGATAAATATTCACCTTACCTTGAAGCAATTCCTTTATTTGTTCTACTATCGGCATCATTCTTTGGCAGTGAGGACACCAAGACGCAAAAAATTCTACCATTACCACTTCCGAGCTGTTGATGATTTCTTTATAGTCCATAATAAATAATGATTAAAATGATGTTCTGTTTTAAAATTATAACAACTTTTAAGTCAATTGGTTTTCGATTCTATATCAGGCTATAAAAAAGGAAGCCCAAAATTAATTGAGCTTCCTCTTAAAATCAATTTATTAGAATTTAATTAGCTTATAAAGCAATCTTTTTACCGTTGATAATATAGATTCCTTTATCAAGATTCTTTAATTCTGCTTTATCTTTAGTTTGGAGCACCTTTACACCCATGAGATTGTACACTTTGTAAACTCCTTCAGCCTCTTCTATCTCTATCGATTCTATTCCGGCCGGTTTTAATTTTGGAAGAATATAGCTAAGAATTGTTGAATCGGGGAACATGCCCGGGTCGGGAGCATGAAGCACATCCACTCCTCCTGCCACTACAGTGAGGTCATCACTGGCAGATATAATGCCTTCACCATTTGGGAAAGTTTTATCAAGCCATAATGCATCTTCCGGATTAGTCTGGGCCAGGTAATCTGCAAAGGGAATAAAATCTGAAGCTCCCGGTAAAAGGATATATCCCATGAGGATATCATAGGTAAATAAACCGGTATAAGCTAATACTGTGCCGTTTGAAAGAACTTGATAAATTTTAAGACCGGAATACTGCGATTCTATTTTTTGATATGTGCCTGTCTCAGTATTAAAAATATAAACCTTTGAAGGCGAGTCGGTATCTTCCTCATCATACAATAAACCAACAGTTACAAAAGTTTTTCCATTCGGATTAAGTGCATATTCGTGAAAGAATGTGGAAGTCTTCAGAATCTGTGTGTATGCAGCATCATAGGCATCCAGCTCACTTTTATGTTCTAAAAAATAGTTATCATAGTCTATACAATCTTGCAGATACTTTTCGGCATTCTCAGGTGTCATATAATCAAGAGGATTGGGCTCCGTACCTCCTCCCAGAAGAGCATTTTCAATAGCTGCCAGATATTGCTGATAACGAATATTAGACATATAATTCCTTGGTTTGGGTTCAGGAGGAGCCATCGCCCAAGGATTTTCCGGCAGAACTATTTTATTCGGATTAACAAATTCTTTAGTTGGAGTTATATAGTTCCATTCACCGTTACTGTTTTCATGATATACTATAGGGTCTTCAAATCTTCCGTAAGAATCTGTTATTTTACCCAATATAGTCTTGCCATCTGAAGAGATCCATTCAGCTGTAACATTCTGAGGGACAAAGCCAAGGAAATCTTTTTCCGGATAAGGAAGAATATTGATTTTTTCTACATTTCCATTTGACATATCTGCATAAAACGGAACAGACACAATGATTCCATCGTCGTAAGGATCACCATCATAATCATATAATACGGGATTTCTTAAGATTCCGACAATTCTTGTACTATTTGGGGTAATACCATTTAATCCGGTTCCCTGATATGATGAAAAGATTGCAGGTGAGGTGATGCTACCCTCTTTCATAAAAACTGCCTCATCCTCCAGGTCCCCTACAATTGTACCATCCAAAGCTACCGAATTACCAATACCAATTGAACAACCCGGATAGGAGTATGATTGTTTGGTTTGTACATTATATCCCACTATGGAACTACCATAACAAGCTACCCATTTACCATCTGAGGAAATTTTACGGGCTGTGGCATCATAAATCACAACAGGTTCTGTTGCGGTCTGTGCAAACATTAAAGCCCCCCATAAGGAGATAAGACCTAAGGTAATATGTCTTTTCATTTAGTCTTATTTTAAAAGTTTTTATTTATCTTTTAGATTCAAGGTTCTTTATTTTTTTAAAGAATTTTATCGAAAATCCATTAGTTTCATTCCAAATTTAATACATTTGATGTAACAATGCTCTGTTTCCACCTCCATTTATACATTTTTAACATAATATTGCCATTACAAGCGACAAAAGGGATTTGCCACCATACTCCTTATTTAGGGAATGGTATTTGATCAGGATCGAATCTAATGCTGGATAAAGATCCTTCGGCAGCCATGAAGTAACCTAAACAAAAATCCCCTGTAAACATTTGAGGTCCGTTGCTATCGGAAGTAATTCCAACCAGGTAATCATACATCTCAAGTGAAATGGGCCAAACGGTTACCGATAAAACATCACCTTCCTTCAGATTGTCTTTATCATCAGGGTCTGTAGGATTCATTCGGGTTGTGAAAGTTGTCTGACTCAAAATGCCATCAACAGCCCCGCTACCGTGGCTAATTAGCCATTTATAAGGTTCACCGTTTTTATAAATTCGCGTCCAGTAGCAAGTTCCATTTATTTCGGAAGTGGTAGAGACTATTTCTAAAATTGCAACATGATCATAAGGCATTTTAATCCATTGCAGTTTTAATTCAAGTATTTCCACTCCTTTTCTCATCACATTGGCTGATTTGTAACTTTTCCCCTCATGGATTACTTCTAACTCATAATTATGACTGGGAACGCCTCCAACGGGATTCCGGTATTTGCCTTCTTCAAATGAAAGATTATAAGTTTTGGACTCGGTAAGATCAGTTAGAGAAACAACTGCATCCTTAATTGGAACCTGATTTAACGGTTCATTCATAGGAATAGTATAAGCCAGACTTACTTCCGAACCTTGATCGGTAAGAATACCTTCTATCACAAATTGCGATTCTACATCATGATATTTAAAGTCTAATTCTTTCTCACATGAAGTCAAAAGGATGAAAAGGATACTTATTCCAATATATTTGCTCATCCTTAAAATTGGATAGAAAATAAATTTGCTCATCCTTAGAATTTGATAGTATATGATATAGAAGGTACTATTCCGAAAAGAGACTGTTGCACTGCCCTCGTTCCGGAAGGTTTAGAAGGATCATCTTCAAAATAGATGATAAAAGGACTATAATGTGCATAGGCATTAAAGACTCCAAAAGATAGAATGGATGTAACCTTCTTCCCAATTCTCGTATAAGTGGCGGAAAGATCAAGCCGATGTGATGGTGGTGTCATATAAGAATTTCTCTCACTATAATAATAGCACGTCACACCATCGATGGAATATTTTTCATCCGGTGCTGTAAGTGGTTTACCGGAGGAGAAAGTCCATGATGCGGACGCTGTCCAGCGGTCGTTAAACTGATATAATCCTACAATAGAGACATCATTTCTACGGTCATTAGAAGCCTTGTACCATCTCCCGTTATTTATCCCCTCTATCTTCGTTTCTGTTTTAGAAAGAGTATAGGAAATCCATCCTGTCAACTTTCCTAAATTCTTTCTTACCATGAATTCTACACCATAACTTCTTCCTTTCCCTCCAAGAATCAGATTTTCAAGGTTGATTCTTGAAAACATCCCCACTCCGTCTTTGTAATCATAGACATTATTAATAAACTTATAATAAGCTTCTACGCTCCAATCCCAGGAACCCTGAGAGGTCATTCCTGAATAACCCAAAGAAAATTGTCGGGAAAGTTCCGGTTTTACATTCTTTGATGAAAGAGCATAGCGGTCAAATGGGAAAGTGGTCATTGTAGCCCGGATACCATGTATATCCTGAGTTGTTACCGACACACCACCATTTATATTATTATATTCATTCAAGAGGATACGAAGGCCTACTCTGGGTTCTATGTTGAAATAGGTTTTTGAAGAAAAATCGGGAGGCATTTCATTGAATGCTTCAAAAGAATGGAAGAATGGCGATGATAGGGATGAAAAAATGCTTCCTCTTAATCCCACATTGATTCTTATTCGATTGATGAAAGCTCCTTCATAGGCACACCAAAGAGCATTCAACCATCCTGATCTTATTTCTTTCTGGTGTGTATTTCCGGAACTCACCTCGCCTGATTTCACATTTAATAATTCTGTCCTTACTCCGAATTCCAATTTATTATTTTCAGATATTTCATAAGTTATTCTTTCATTCAAAGCAAAGGATTTGATATATTCCTTCAAAGTATTATGGGAGTCCATTATACTTGATCCCATATTGTTGGTAAATTCAGTAGCCGATCCTGTGGTAAAAAATGTCCAGTTACCTTGTTCCGACCTCCAGTTGACACTTCCTGATAAATTTCCCCAATGAAGTTCCATTACATCCTTTACGGCTAAATTGTCACGTGAGGTAAAAAAAGAAAAATCAATCAAATTATTTTTATTGACATTGTATCTTACCTTTGCATTCACATCATAAAAATTCATTACAGTCCCTTTATATTTGGGAATCAGATTTAGAAAGAGATCTACATATGATCTCCTTGCAGAGACTGCAAAAGATAGTTTATCCTTAACTATCGGTCCTTCAGCGGCAATTTTAGCGTTTAGTATGCCAATAGTTCCGGAAAAATTATATTTTCTCATATCTCCCGGTTTCATCTGTGTTTCCAGAACAGAAGAAGAGGCACTTCCAAAAGAAGAAGGAATCGGACCTTTATGTAAAGTAGCATGACTCAATGCATCATCATTGAAGGTAGAGAAAATACCCATCATGTGAGAAGGATTGTATAATGTCATCCCATCCATGAGAACCAGATTCTGATAAGCATTTCCTCCTCGGACTTCAAAACCTCCCGCTCCTTCCGCTTCAGCATGCACTCCCGGTAAAAGAGTAATAGATTTTATTATATCCGATTCGCCAAAAAGCTGTGGTGTCAAGGATAGTTTCACAAGTTCAAGACTTTCACTACCCGGCAATGCCTGAATCCTGTTTCTTGCCGACTGGTCTGTTATAACCACTTCTTCAAGCTCATGGAATTCAATTGAATCCGTCATCTCCTTTGCCTGAAGTGCAAGGATAGCCAACAAACTTATAACTAATACACTTATATTTTTAATCAAAGCTATTTCAAAAATATAAAAATATAGATGGTATAAGGGGGGAAATATACCATCTCAACAATTCTGCCGGTTACTCAAAAAGTTTGAGTCCGTACAAAATTAATAAAAAAAATATCAAATAAGTCTTGAAAAAATTATCTTTTCAGATACCAGCCGTTATCTCCATGATAAATCATCTGATGGGTCATACCTCCATCGATGGCTATATTTTCTCCGGTAATGAATCCTGCCTCATCTGAACAAAGATATAATACCATTGATGCTATATCATCGGGTTGTCCTATTCTTCCTACAGGATGTTGTAAATTATCTTCTTTCGAGGCTTCAATCCCCAGGGTTTCTATCCAACCGGGAGAAATGGAATTCACTCTCACTTTTGGTGCCAAAGTCATTGCCAAAGAATGTGTCAATGCACTAATGCCACCTTTAGCAGCCGAATAACTTTCGGTCTGTGGTTCACTCATCCTGTCTCTTGAGGATGAAATATTGACTATAGATGAACCATTCGGAAAGTATTCTTGAAAAAGTTTCGATAGATAAAAGGGAGCTGCAACTCCAACTTTCATAGAATATAAAAATTCATCCCAGCTGCAATCATTAATTCCCTTCATCAATGGGGGTGCATTATTTACAAGTATGTTTACCTTCCCATGTCTCTTTATTATATAGCTGGCAAATTCTTCAAGAACCTCCTTTTTACCAATATCTCCTACATACCATGGTCCCGCTTCCTTATCTATAATCTCTACAATTGCTCCCTCGGATTGGAATCTTTGTGCAATTCTGCTACCAATACCTTTGGCACCTCCTGTAATAACTGCTACTTTATTCTTAAACCTTTCCATATAGTTGTGTTAATGTTTAACCCAACAGTTCAATATTTCTCCAAAATATACAGTATGTGGAACCACTCCCTGAAACTTCTTCTGAGCATAATTGCCTTTGAGGGATTCAGAAAATCTGTTTTTATCCAGGTCATGAGAATAAACTTTTCTACATTCTATCACCAAACGAGCCTCAGGAAATACAGGTGTATTGTGTTCGGTGAACATTACTTTCAATCCGGTTGCAGCAATTTTATCTTCATTTCTACCTGAGTGAGAACCTATATAAGCTACAGCTTTCTTATATTCTCTTGGGAAAACATTAATTGAAAAAGTGTCATTGGCTTCCAGATATTTCTGAGTATAGCGCGTTGCACTCACAAAAATAATAGCTATCGGCATATTATCCCACCAAGCATCTCCCAATGCTCCCCAGGAAACGGTAAGTTCATTGAAATCTTCAGGATTTCCTGCGGCCACTACTGCCCAGTCATCTCCGAAAAGTTTTATGGGATTCTCCTTAATCTCTTTTGGTTCTATCGAAATAAATGAATTGTCCATTTTAATTCTTTTTATTAATAATGTTATCTGCTGATTTTTAATTATATAAACAAATTAAATCATTCGATGGTTGCTTACAAAGACAATTTCATAAGATTTTTCTAAACTCCCCATAATCAATTGAATATACCTTTTCCTAAAATTGTCATTTAGTTTGAGAACCTCTTTGGTTCTGTAAAAATGCTATAAATTTTGCTTTAAGCAAGAAAAAATTTTAAATATGCTTAAACTTTTTGTCACATAGGGTAGTTATATTGTCATAAGAGTTTAATAACAAAATATTTCATTATTAAAAAAGTAAACAACTATGAAAAAATTATTTACCGTATTGGCAATTGCAGTTGCTGTGGTGTTGGGAACAACTTCAGTTAAAGCTGAAAGAGTAGAAATGTCAGTTGACAAAATGCCGGCTCAGGTTCAGACATTTTTAAATGACTATTATCCCGGAGTAGCTGTACAGAATTCATGGGCAAAAATGATGCGTCCCACTACCGAACCTATGTGGTACAGGGTTAACCTTTCTGACGGCACAAAACTTTGGTTTGATCTTACAGGTAACTGGTATCAGGTAAATGCTAAGAAATCTAACACTCCTATTACCATTGACCTTCTCCCCAACGATGCTCGTAAAACCATTACCGACAAATATCCTGGAGCAACTGTAAAATCAATTAAATTCCAGAAAGACCAATATAAGGTAAAACTTTCCGATGGTCAGAAACTTACTTTCGATAAGACTTATGGCCTTGTAGTTAAGAAAGATAAAAAGAAATAATTTCAATAAATCAATATAAATGAAAAAGGTGTGCCGTTATTGGTTATGGCACACCTTCTTTTATAAATTAATCCGTTTGCCCCATCCTAAATAAAATGCTATGGAGGAATTACTTCAAAGAATGAAATCTATCACTCTTGAAGAAATGTCGGGAGTTAAACTTATGAACCGGATCGATACCAAATTCTTGACAACTCTTCCGGTTCTTTTCAATCTTCTTGAATTGGCAAACGATAAATTCATGGTGCAGGAAACCAATAACTTAAGGAATTCCCCTTATTATACCCGATATTATGATACCCCGGAAGCACTTATGTTTTATGACCATCAGAGGGGAAAGAAATCGAGAAGGAAAATTAGAATAAGAGAATATTTAAATTCGGGAGTAAATCCCTTCCTTGAAATAAAAGACAAAAACAATAAAGGAAGGACCAAAAAGAAAAGAGTGATCATGAACGAATCTAAGGATATCTTGGATTATAAAGAGTTTATCGGTCAACATTCAGAATTCAACGCAGAAAATTTATTTGAACGAATTGAAAATTACTTTAATAGGATTACTTTAGTCAACAATGAATTATCTGAAAGAATTACTATCGACACTTCAGTAAAATTCTATAATTTTGTAAGCGGACGTAAAATCTCAATTCCTGAATTGGTAATCATCGAATGGAAAAGAGATGGTTTATCGGCAAAATCTCGTTTAAAACCCATATTGCAACAGCTACGCATTAAAGAATCAGGATTCAGTAAGTACGTGATTGGCACTGCATTAACTGACCCATCTTTGCCACAAAACAGGTTAAAGCCACGTCTGCATCAATTAGAGAAATTAATAGGATAATGGACGATTTAGTTTTTTTGGATACTCCTCTCGTAGATGTACCGAGCATGAGTCTCATGATTTTCCGGTTCATCCTCAATACTTTATTCGTTTTTGTTCTAATCCACTTTTTTTATTACCGAAAGAGTAGAAGGCTGGATTACTATTTCACTTTTATTCTGATTAGTATTAGCATCTTTTTTTTGATTTACCTCTTAGGAAGCGTGAAAATCAAAGTGGGGATGGCCTTGGGACTGTTTGCTATTTTTGGTATCATTCGATACCGTACTGAAACGGTGCCGGTAAGGGAAATGACATATCTCTTCGTAATTATTTCTTTATCAGTAATAAATGCCATTGCTTTAAATCTTAGCTATTCAGAAATATTTGCCACTAACCTTATCTATGTCTTGTCGGTATGGGTGGTAGAAAGTTTCAGAGGAGTAAAACATGTCTCTACTAAGCTGATTTTATACGACAGGGTAGATAATATCCACCCTTCTCAAAGGGAAGAACTTATTGAAGACCTAAGAAAAAGAACCGGTCTGGATATTATAAAAATAGAAATCGGAGGTATTAATTTTATGCAAGATACTGTAATGCTGAAAGTTTTTTATGTGAGTAAATATGAAGATAAAAGTTCAGTAGACCATTTACTTAAGATACCCAAAAACGAAAGGTAAAATTAAATAGACAAAAATACAGGAGCCGATTGAATTGATTTCAATCGGCTCCGAGTTTATGGGATAATCTCTTTATTTCTTATACTCTATTACTAAAGTACCCATCGGTCCAACCTGGGTATCATCAGAAATAACTACATTTTCACCTGTAATTACATTTCTGCCTTCTCCTAATCCTTCGGTTATCTCTGAATAGTGAGTCCAAGGCACATTGATAGTCTCTGTAGGTGAAGTATTGAGGAATACGAATACTACATCATCATCATCGTAACGGAAATAGCCGTATCCTTCATTTACAGGAATGAAATGTTTAGTCTTACCATTATGAATTACATCGGCGTTCTTTCTCCATTGGAAGAGATTCTTACTGAATTCATATAATTCCTGCCTCATTCCCTTCTCTATTGGCTCACCATTGAAATCAACATCAGCAGCGGCACGACCCTCTTCTGTGAAGAAATCAAATGTGTCTCCTTCCCATCCACCGGGGAAATCTACTCTTAAGCCGGGATGACCGGTTGAAGCGTCGGCCGAGGTAAACATCATTTCATCCCCGGAGAAAATCTGAGGTATACCTCTTACGGTAGCAAACAGGGTCATAAATGCTTTGAAACGGTCAGGATTCTTCCCTACTATGTCTCCTACCCGGTCAGTATCATGATTGCTTGTGAAGACCAACAAGTTATTTATATCTGGATAAATGTAATCTTGTGAGATCACTTCATATAGACCTTGGGCACCTTTATTCTTCCTGCCATTTGGTGACGAATTTTCACCCTCTTTAGAGATTCCGAAGGCTGCATTCGCCGCATGCATGAGAGGGAAATCCATTACTGAAGGAAGATGTGAATTAAATCCATCGTGATTGTTATTGTCTTTCTGCCAGTAAGCGATAGCGGGAATCTGACTTATCCAGGTCTCTCCTACTATATTGAAATTTGGATATTCATTTATGATTGCCTGATTCCATTCACTCATAGGTACTTTTTCATTATACCAATATGTGTCTACTCTGTAACCATCAAGGTCGGCAAACTCTATCCACCATAAAGCCCATTGCTTAAAATATTGAAGCAAATATGGATTTTCCAGGTTCATATCAGCCATTCCCGGTGTAAACCATCCTTTTTCAGCCAGCTTCGCATCCAGATCAGAAGCATTGGGATCTAACAAGGCTGAATTTGCATGATTTGAACCTGTATATTCCGGGAATTGATTGATCCAATCCTGAAATGGAAGATCTTGCGACCACCAATGAGTAAAAGTACCGCTGTGATTGGTCACAACATCCATAATCACCTTCAGATTTTTATCATGAGCTTTACCCACAAATTCCTTATAAAGTTCGTTGTCGCCAAACCTTGGATCTATTTTATAATAATCTGAAGCTGCATATCCATGATATGAGCCAAATTTATCATCATCGAGAAGTAATGGTGTATTCCAGATCGCAGTAACACCTAAATCGGAAATATAGTCCAGATGATCTATTATCCCTTGTAAATCTCCTCCATGTCTTCCACCTAAAGAGCCTCTGTTTGCCTTTTCCGCAGTATCATCAGTACTGTCATTCTCAGGATTACCGTTGGCAAACCTATCAGGCATTATAAGATATATGAGGTCGGCAGTTGTAAAACTTTCTCTGTCGGCTGAGTTGGGACGCCGGGCTTCCAGCTTATAGGGATATTCAAAAGATTTTCCATCTTTAGTAAAAACTAAATCATATGTGCCCGGCTTTGCATCGGAAGGAATTGCAACATCTACAAAAAGATAATTGGGACTTTCAGCTTTGTGTACGCCTGTTACCTCTACTCCGTTGCCTCCTTTGATGGAAACATCATAGGAACTTATATCCTCTCCATTAATCATTAATTGAAGTGGGAGTTTCATTCCTACCCACCAACTCGGTGGCTCAACATGCTCAATCTCCGTAGCCGCATAGGCTTCTCCACATAGGAGCAAGGCGCATAATCCAAATGCACCTGCAAGGAATTTTTTCTTTTTCATAAATTTTAAGGCTATATAAATATTTATATATATATTTGACTTTCTTGAGGTTAAAAAGTTTAATTGTATGGTGTCCTTTTATAAAAAAGTGAAAATGATTATCTCGAATAATATCCCAAACGACATATGTAGGGACGCAAGGTCATTGAGTCCGCTGATAATCAATGAATTATCCCTCTTTTATTTCGGACGCACGAGCCGTGCATTCCTACGTTTGAGGGCAATTTATTAATGGGGGTATTTATGAGGATAATCAAAATTCTAAAAAGAAATTAGTCTTTAAAATTGATTGGTGCCTTCGACTCATAAACCATTATATCATAAAGATTGTCACACCGAATTTCTAATTCTTTTCTCAGAACATTTGCCATATCCGGGTCTCTGAGTTTCAAGTCAGCATATCGGTCTTCTCCGTCAAGAAATGCCATCAAGGTATCATCAGGTTTCACAGAATCAATTGTTAATGGCTCTTTACCTGATTCTTTGTTCGTGGGGTTATAACGGTAGAGTTGCCAATATCCTGATTTCACTGCCAATTTTTCCTCAACAATAGAGTGAGACATTCCGGATCGGATGCCATGTGCAATACAGGGACAATATGCTATTACTAAAGATGGTCCGGTAAAGGCATCGGCTTCCATTATTGCTTCTAAAGATTGTAAATAGTTGGCTCCTAATGCGATGGATGCAACGTACACATCTCCGTAACTCATCATCATCCTACCTAAATCTTTCTTAAAGGTCCGTTTGCCATTATAAGAATATTTTGCAGTTGACCCTAAAGGAGTTGCTTTTGAGGTCTGCCCTCCTGTATTGGAATAACACTCTGTATCCATCACAAGAATATTTACATCTACGTTCTGAGCCAAAACATGGTCCAGACCTGCAAAACCTATATCATACGCCCAGCCATCTCCACCAATTATCCATACACTTTTCTTAGCAAATAGGTCTGCATCATCAAGAATTTCCTTAACTCCTGATACAGAAGGGTATTTCTTAAGAGTATCTACAGCAACCTTTCCGATGGAATCGGATTGCAGTTTATCATCTTTAACCTTCAACCAGTTCTGTAAAGCTGTTTTCAAATCTTCTGGGCAATCAGTGGTTTCAGAACATTGAGAAACAAGTTGAATCAACCTTTCTCTTCGATGTGCAATAGCCACTGCAATTCCGAATCCATATTCCGCATTATCTTCAAAAAGTGAATTTCCCCAAGCCGGACCTCTTCCCCATCGGTCGGTACAATAAGCGTTGCTCGGGAAATTTGCACCCCATATAGAGCTGCACCCTGTTGCATTGGCGATTAGAAGTCTCTCACCCATCAACTGAGTCAATAATTTTACGTAAGGTGTCTCCCCGCAACCTGCACAAGCTCCAGAAAACTGCAATAAGGGTTGATGCATCTGACATCCTGCAACGGTATTGCGTGATAAAAGATTATCTTTTATGGTAATATGGGACTGGGCGTAAGAAAGAAATTCTTTCTGTGTTTCCAGTTCATTTTCTAAAGGTGTCATTGTGAGTGCCTTTCCCGGACAGATAACAGAACAAGAACCACAACCGACACAGTCTTCCGGATATACCTGTATTCTCCATTGTAAACCTGCCAGTTCCTTATAATGTGCATCCTTTGTAACCATTTCTACCGGTGCATTCTTTTTTTCTTCTGCATCCAACAGGTAAGGCCTTATGGTGGCATGAGGACAGACATAGGAACACAAGGTACATTCCACACATTTATCCACTTCCCAATGTGGGATATTTATGGCTATTTTCCGCTTCTCATAGGCTGTGGTTCCCATCGGCATCACCCCATCCGGAGAGAATGCTGACACAGGCAATCCGTCACCCTCAAGTTTCATACAAGGATTAGCTACCTCTTTTATGTATTCAGGCCAATCTGTATGACTTTCGGGTTCTGATGCGGCCTGTTTCCATTCTGCAGGATAATCTATAACTTCAAGAGCTTCCAAGGCATCTTGGATAGCCTGGAGGTTCTGATTCACCACTTCCATTCCTTCATGCTTATAGGTCTCTGAAATGAGGTCTTTAAGTTTGGCATAGGATTCCTCAAAAGGAATGATAGGCATTAATTTAAGGAATGCAGTGAGCATGATTGTATTGATTCTCACACCTAAATTATATTTTGAGGCTATTTTTGTAGCATCAAGATTATATAATTTCAGTTGCTTTTCTGCAATACCCTTCTTCAAGCCGGAAGGGAGAAACTTATCCATTTCTGCAAGACTCCAATGAGAATTCAAGACCAGAATACCACCGGGTTTTAGATTCTTTATTATGTCGAACCTATTGGTATATGTATCCTTGTTGCACATTACAAAATCAGCGTTCTCTATTCCGTATGCCGAAGTTATGGTATCTGGAGAAATTCTAAGTTCCGAGATAGTATACCCTCCGGATTTTTTTGCTGAATAATGAAAATATGCCTGTGCATACAAATTTTCTGCATTACCGATTATCTGTGCAGCCATTTTTGCGGCCCCTACAGTTCCGTCAGAACCGATTCCGTAAAATATGGCTTGTTTCGTTTGGGGGTCAATAGTATCGATAAGTTCCTTCACTTTTAACGAAGTATGAGTCACATCATCATCTATACCGATTGTAAATCCGTTTTTAGGATCATCTTGTTTAAGTTCATCAAATATTCTTTTCACCATCGAAGGGTCAAATTCCTTACTGCTCAGACCATATCTTCCACCAATCAATTTTACAAACCTATTTGCTTTATATAATGCTGCAGCCACATCCAGATATAAAGGTTCACCTTCACTTCCCGGTTCCTTTGTGCGGTCAAGCACTGCGATTGCTTTTACGGAAGCTGGCAAAGATTCGAGAAAATGAGATGTAGAAAAAGGACGATATAGCCTCACAATCACTACTCCTACCTTTTCTCCTTGTGAATTAAGGTAATCTACCGTCTCTTTAATTACCTCACAACTTGACCCTATGGAGATAATGACTCTTTCCGCATTTGCATCGCCATAGTAATCAAATAAATGGTAATTTTTCCCGATTAATGAGGCAATTTTATCCATATTGGCCTGTATAATGGCCGGGAACTCATTATAAAATTTATTGGCAGCTTCCCGATTTTGAAAATAAACATCTGAATTTTGTGCAGATCCTCTTAAATCGGGGTGTTCAGGATTCATGGCCCTCTCCCTGAAATCACATATTTTATCTATCGGTAAGAGATTCTTTAAATCCTCGTATGGCACTAAGGAGATAGTGTCCATTTCGTTGGACGTTCTCCAACCGTCAAAGAAATGTAGTACCGGCACTCTTCCTTCTATAGCAGAAAGATGAGATACAATTGCAAGATCATGTGTCTCTTGTACCGATGCTGACGCAAGCAAAGCAAAACCTGTAGCTCTGCAAGCCATAACGTCCTGATGGTCTCCAAAAATACTTAAAGCATGAGTCGCCAGTGACCTGCAGCCTACATGAAACACTCCGGGTAACAGTTCCCCTGCTATTTTATACATGTTGGGAATCATAAGCATTAATCCTTGAGAAGCAGTAAACGTAGTAGCTAAAGCACCGGCTGACAATGCTCCATGGGTTGCTCCGGCAGCCCCAAGTTCTGATTCCATTTCTTTCACTTCCATGCCACTGCCTAAAAGATTTTTAAGGCCTTGCACATTCCATTTGTCAGCAGTCTCACCCATAGAAGCTATAGGAGTAATGGGATATATCGTAGCCACTTCACTAAAGGCATACGCCACATAAGTTGCGGCGGTACAGCCATCTACTATCTTTTTTACAGTTGCCATGTTGTGTTTATTTAAAAAGAAAGGCGGCTATTCACCGCCTTTGAAACTAATATTTATTATTTTGTATTACATAGGTATAACTCCATGCCACCCGAAGAGGTGAGCCTCCATACATACACGAGAAATTATAATCCAAAGAGGACAGAAACCCATGAAGAGGATTACTGAAAGAGTCAGAGAACTCGTACCGATAGCGGTATAAGTATCGTATTCGTCAGCTATAATAATTCCGGAGAAGGCCGGTGGCAAAGCACAAGCCACTACAGTCATAAGGATATTATAATAGTCCATCTTGAAGAGAAGGCAAAGAATCAGAATAACTGCCGGCATCATTATCATCTTCAAGATAGAACCCAGGATGGCCTGCCAGTTTATAGTGATCTTCAATGACGACAATGTAATACCTGCTGAGAATACCGCCATAGAAGCATTTGCACCCTTGATAAGGTCGAATGAGGGGCTTGCCCAATCAGGCCATGGTATACCGATAATTACCCAAATTGTAGCCAAAATCGGCGACCAAGCCACAGGTTGTGCCAAAGCATGAACCACAGGTTTCCACCATGCCTGGCCTTTATGGTCAGGATTTGCTTTAGCCAATCCTGAATTTAAAAGTGAAAGACCTACAGGAATACCGATCGCATTCACCACGATACCAATAATAGCAACCACAAGGGCAACCTTAGTCAGACCTACTGTTGCATCGAAAATAGGTTCGAGTACTGCAAAACCGAGGAACCCAATTGTCGGAGAACCGCTTATCAAAGCACTTACCGCTGCACATGATTCAGGATTCGGCTTATTATTCCTGAAAGCAAGAAATATGAAAAACACCGCCATAAAACATGCCATAATTCCCACCACGGAAACTATCGACAGTTTTATGTCTTCTACAAGCATTTCCCGATTGGATTTTGCAATTGACACAAACAAAGCAGCGGGCAATGCATACACAAGCACAACCTTGTTGAATTTCTTGGAATCCTCACCTGTAAAAGCTCCTCTCTTCCCAGACACATATCCCAATAGCATAATCACCAGAATAGGGATTATCGCGTAGATAATAACGTGACCAATGTCCATAAAGTAGTTTTTTAGTTAGTTTGAAAATTTAGTGGAATTTTACTTTTATAATCAGATATATTGATATGGTATATAATGAAAAAGAAGGTATTATGTCGCAAAACTAAAAAAAACCGTGAATTTTTGCAAATTCACGGCTAATATAAATAGAAAATTAATTTTTTAATAATAAAGATGTTACTATACCTGCGGATTATACAGTATAATCTATAAGTGGAGTAGGATTCAAATATCCGATATGACCACTTTCTTTACCTGCATCGGGAGCAAGTTCCACATTGATGATATTTGGTTTACCGGAAGCAATTGCAGCTTCAAGAGCAGCCTTCAATTCATCAGTTGTGGTAACATAAGCGTGATTACATTTAAACACATCACCCAGTAAATCATAACGGTCATAATCCAGAGTGGTAGGAGCCGGATCTTTCTCGATTGCCGGATTTGTACTGGGATTAACACCTATATGATTATAAATGCCGCCATTATTGAAAATGACAACAGTTACAGGTAAGTCATATCGGGTTATAGTTGAGAAATCCATTCCTGAGAAACCGAACGCCGAGTCTCCTTCTATGGCCACAACTTTCTTGCCGGTTGCAATTGCTGCTCCGATTGCAGATCCCATACCCATACCCATGATGGCCCATGTGGCACAATCAATTCTATGACGAGGAAGACTCATGTCTACCGCATCACGGGTATCATCAAGTGTATTGGCCCCTTCATTTACAAGAATTACATCCGGATTGGCTTCAAGTATAGGTTTCACTACACTTAAAGCACTCCAATGATTCATGGGAGACAATTTTGCACTATCTACAAGTCTTTGAGCAAATTTTGCATTCTTGGCTTTGGTTTCTTCAGCCAAGGAAGACAACCAGGCTGGGTCTGTGCTCATCTGTTTCCCTTGCATTTCTTTGAGAATGGCATCTAAAGAAAGACTAAGGTCTCCCACTACCGGAACAGCAATAGGAACGTTTACATCTATTTCCTGCGGCTCTACATCAAGCTGGATAAACTTCATTTCAGGATTCCATTTACCTTTACCAAACGACAGCATCCAGTTCAAACGAGCACCTAAAATCATTACCACATCTGCCTTTTCCATAATATCGGAGCGACAAGAAATGGCAGACAAATCTCCATTATCCGGTAAAACACCCTTTGCCATTGACATGGGAAGATAAGGTATCTTATAGGTCTCTACCAATGTTTTGATTTTGTCCTCAACCTGTGCATAGGCAGCTCCTTTACCTATCAAAATGGCTGGTCGCTTAGCACTTGTCAATGTTTCCACTGCCTTCTTTACTGAATCTTCATTAGGAGCGACAGGAGAATAAATATCAACCGGAGTGTAGAATAATTTTTCTGCTTCGGAAGCATCAATAACTTCTGCAAGAGCCACCTCTGACATATCGACATATACACCACCGGGTCTTCCGCTGACAGCAGCTCGATATGCCCTTGCCAAAGCTGACGGAATATCAGTGGCATGGCTACAACGGAACACGGCTTTTACTAATGGCTTGGCTGTATTGAACTGATCAAGCTGTTCATACATACCAACATTCATATCCACCATTTCCGGATTTGAAGCTCCGGAAATCTGTATCATCGGGTAGCAATTTACCGTAGCATTAGCTGTAGCGGTAAGTCCGTTCATAAAACCTAATGACGACACAGTTAATAATACACCGGGCTTTTGAGTCAGCCAACCATGAGTGGCAGCAGCCATACCGGCCTGTTGCTCGAATCTGAAACTTACAAATCTTACTCCTACGTCCTGAAGAGCATAGGCAGCTTCAGTAACTGGAATTCCAACCAGACCGTAAACAGTATCCAGACCGAGTCTTTTTATAGTCTGAGCCATTATATACATACCGGTTACCTGGTCCGGAAATTTTGGGTCGGGAGAAGAAGACAGATTATATTTTTTATCTATAGTTGCCATCTTTGATATGTTTTAAATATTTCAGATAGGATGATAAACTCACCCTATCTGAAATCTATTTTTACAATTTATTTTTTAAGCGGTTCAGTAGTACCATTCTTTGCAAATTCTGCTATCTGGTCAGGAGTATAACCTAATGAACTCAACACTTCCTCATTGTTTCCACCCAATGATGGAGCCGGACCATAAACAGGCTGATATGAAGATAATGTGAAAGGACATCCTACAGTCACAAACTCACCGATCTCGCCTCCCTGATCTATTTTCACAAGTGTATTACCATCATACAAGGAATCATCAGTAAGAATTTCCTTTGTTGAGAGAACAGGTGCTACAGGAACTCCGGCTTTACCTAAGATTTCGGTAACTTCAAATTTGGTCTTGTCAGCGGTCCATTCACCGATACGTTGCCAGATTTCTTGTTTGTGTTTGTCACGTGCATCAGCAGTATTGAAATCAGGATTGGTTAACCAATCTTCGAATCCGAGAGCCTTACAAGCCAATTCAAAATCTTTTTCACCTCTTTGAAGGATGATGTAAACATAGTTGTTAGCATCTACTTCTGTATCATATCCACCTGCAGGTTTACATTTGTAAGTCCAACCAAGAACACCACCACCTTCTGTATTTCCTGAACGTGGTACACAGTCGCCGAATTTACCGTTAGGATATTGTGGGAATTGTGTCAGATAACCGATCTTGTCAAGAGTAAGCTGGTCACGGGTCTTAATACGGCAAAGATTCAAGCAAGCATTGTGCATTGACTGGTAAACATAACAACCTTCTCCAGTCTGGTTCCTCTGCTGAAGAGCGGCAAGAAGGCCTATAAGTAAGTGCATACCTGTATTTGAGTCACCAAGGGCTGCACCAGATTGTGTCGGGATATTATATTCTCCTTCATACCATCCTGTGGTGGATGCGGCTCCGCCGGTTACCTGGGCAATCGGTTCGTATGCTTTCAGATCTTTATATTTTGATGAAAGAGGGAATCCCTTGATGGTACCATATATACATCTTGGATTAAGCTCATGTACCACTTCCCAGCTAAATCCCAATTTATCCATTGCTCCCGGGTGAAGATTCTCTACAAACATATCAGCTTCTTTGATAAGTTTGGTCAGGATTTCCTTTCCATCAGGAGTCTTTGCATCCAAAGTCAAGGATTTCTTATCAGAATTCAATTGGAGGTAATAATAACTTGGGAGATCAGGATTGAACTGAAGTTCCTTACGGGTGGCATCGCCTACACCGGGTCTTTCAATTTTTATAACATCTGCTCCAAGCCATGCCAACATCTGTGTACATGAGGGTCCTGACTGTACTTCGGTAAAGTCTACCACTTTAATTCCTTTCAAAGGTGCGATTGTTTCCATAATTGTTTGTTTTAATATTTTAGTTTTTATTTTGTCAAGTATGTTTTTTCTATATAAATTACATATTTACAACAACAAAGAGGTGTTTTTAGTTGTCGTAAAATGAATTTTTCAGTCACTTCCCTTTCAAAAAGTTATAAAAATAAAGGCTCCTGTTCGAAGAGCCTCATAGTTATTGTTTAGATAATCAATTTTAGGTGTCCGTGGGCATTAAACCGATATTTATGATCCACTCCGGTGGTTTCATTAGCCACTTCAAATACACAGTCTTCCGGACTAATAGATATATTTGCCCTCGACAACATTTCTTCTATAGCATTCTCGAGAGTGTGATAACCTGAGCCTTCACCTTCATAAAGAAGAGAACCATCGGGACCGAATATTTTCACTTTTACCTGATCTTCTCTCCTAACTGTATCAAAAGTTTCCATATTAATTTTGTTATGCAATTAAGTATTAAAGGAATTATTCCTTCCTTTTTATAATTAAAACACTTTTCTTACCGGCTTGGTTCTTCTTTTTCTAAAGTTCTAAACACTAAAGACGATAGAGACAATATGGAAAAGACTCAAGTTTGAATTTTAATTTCTCTTTACGGAATTTATTCTTTTAATCTTGAATCAATTATAATGGTGATAGGGCCATCATTTGTAAGAGAAACTTTCATATCAGCACCGAAAATGCCTTTTTTCACTTCCTTGCCGGTAACCTCTCCTAACCTATCACAAAACAAATTATAAAGTGGGATAGCCACATCGGGTGTTGCGGCTCTTATGTAACTGGGACGGTTACCCTTTCTTGTTGATGCTGTGAGGGTGAACTGACTTACCGCCAGGATGTCTCCGGCTACATCCATCACGGAAAGATTCATAACATCTTTTTCATCTGGGAAGATCCTCATGGAAGCAGTCTTAGACACCAGCCATTCCACATCCTTAACTTCATCACCTGTCTCAACTCCTACAAGTATGAGTAAACCCTTATTTATTTTACTGACAACTGCTCCATTTACCTTAACTTCAGCATCAGTTACTCTTTGAATTACAAGTCTCATATTACATTAAATGATTATATCATGTATACCAGATCCCATTTTAGGTGTTACCTTCTTGGAAAAGATTCATCATTTACTCAAATCCTCCCTATGACATCTTTTATAAACGAAGATAAAATAAGAATTCTTATTCTGCAATTTTCACTCAAAAATCTAACAGTTAGAATTTTTAAGAACTCTACCTTATTATTGAAATAATACTAAACATGGAATGTACGTTCTTTATATAAGAATTGTATCACTGAAAAAACTCTCTGAAGAACTTGAAAAATATAATCTCTAAGAAACCTAATCTTTTAGTATTAATAATTCTGGCTATACTTTCCGGAGTTTTATGTGGGAACTTTGTTAATGAAGGTATTGCAAGGTCCTTTATAACATTTAATTCAATTTTTAGCAATTTCTTGGGATTCTGTATCCCTTTGATTATTATAGGGTTCGTCACCCCGGCTATTTCGGATCTTGGCAAAGGAGCGGGGAAAATGCTTCTTGTCACTGTATTGTTAGCCTATGGAGTCACTCTGGGAGCAGGTTTCTTGAGTTATTTTGTGGGAGATACATTCTTCACCCAATTTATAGATTATGTTCCTGATTCCGGTCTGAGTGATGACAAGTCTTCTTTGAATCCGTATTTTACTATCAATATATCTCCTGTTATCGATATTATGTCGGCTCTTGTGTTATCATTTATTTTAGGTATAGGTATTACACAAGTGTCTTCCTCCCAGGGGATGCTTAAAAAAATAGCTATAGAATTTAAGGAAATTATCTCCTGGATTATATCCAAAATTATAGTACCCCTTCTTCCTCTATACATTTTTGGTATGTTTTTAAAGATGTCATTCACCGGGGAAGCGAATGTTATTCTTTCCACTTTCTATAAAGTTATACTGGTTATATTTGTGCTTCACTTGGCATGGCTTATTATACTTTATACCATTGGAGCCTTATTTTCACGTAAAGTTAAGAATCCCCTAAAATTGATCTGGAAGATGCTGCCGGCATATTTTACTGCCCTAGGCACCTCTTCTTCAGCTGCCACAATCCCTGTCACTTTAAAGCAGACAATAAAAATGGGCGTGAATGAAGATATTGCAGGATTTACCGTGCCTCTGTGCGCCACAATCAATCTTTCGGGAAGTGCTTTAAAGATAGTATCATGTGCTTTGGCCTTGATGGTCATGGAGGGTATGACTTATGACTTTGGGACCTTTGCTTATTTCATAGTCATGATGGGAGTAGCTTTAGTAGCCGCTCCGGGAGTACCGGGAGGATCGATAATGGCAGCCTTAGGTTTGCTCACATCTATTTTGGGTTTCTCAGATAGTAATTGTGCTCTAATGATTGCACTTTATATAGCCATGGATAGTTTCGGAACTGCATGCAATGTAACCGGTGATGGTGCAATTGCTTTAATCATTGACAGATTTTTCGGCAATAAAAATTCTGAAGAGAAACCTCAGACATTAGAATTTGCATAAAAACGTCTAAATAAATTGCCCTCAAACATAAGGACGCACGGCTCGTGCGTCCGAAATAATAGAAGGATAATTAATTGATTTTCAGCGGACGCACGAGCCGTGCGTTCCTACATATGTCGTTTGGAATATTATTGGGGATAATCATATAAAGTTATAATTGATCACCAACTCCCTTTATCTGTTTTTTAGGGTTGAGGCCAAGTTCTTTTAATTTTTCCATTCTTCTAAGAATATTACCTTTTCCTTCATACATCTGGGTCTTAGCCTTTTGGAAAGTCGTGCTAAGTTGGTATATGGAATTTTCGAGATTTTGCATAGTTTCAGAAAAGACCGCTACTTTATCATAAAGGTCATTGGCTGTCTTTACAATATTGTCGATGTTTTTATTCCTCACATCCTGCTGCCATAGATTATATGCCAGCTGTAATGCCATCATTAGATTAGAGGGTGAGATTATCACAATATGCTTCTCATACGCATACCTGGAGAGATCCGGTTCTTCCTCAAGGGCAGCGAGATAGCATTGATCATTGGGTATAAACATTAATACAAACCCAATTGTGTCACTTACGACATCATCATATTTTTTTGAAGAAAGCTCATCCACATGTTTTTTCACACTTTTAGCATGATCCTTTAATCTGGCCTTCTTTAATTCTTTATCTTCTGTTTCAAAAGACTCGGTGTAAGCTGTGAGAGAAACCTTTGAATCAATAATCACGGCTTTTCCCTCCGGGAATTTCACGATAACATCAGGTCTAAGAAATTTACCATCTTCATCCTTTACAGTTTCTTGAATAAAGTAATGTCTGTCTTTTTCGAGGCCACTGCTGTCTAATAAAGATTCAAGTATCATTTCTCCCCAATTACCTTGTTTCTTTGAATCTCTTTTTAATGCATTAGTAAGGTTATTAGCGTCATTACCAATCTTAGCGGTTTCTCGTTTAAGACTTTCCACAACTTGATTTTGCTGTTGCTCAAAAAGTTTCATAGTCGCTTCAAACGACATTTTCAGTTCATTTTTGGCAGTTTCGTTAGACGTCTTAGTTTCTTCTACACTTTTTCTAAAAGTTTCGAATTGTTCTTTTATAGGCTTTAGGATCTCTCCTATTTGTTCTCTATTACTATCCTGGAGTTTCCTTTGTCTCTCTTCGTTCTCTCGGGCATTTAAATTAAGTAGTTCCTCTTTTAATTTTTCTAATCGTAAAGCCCAAGTCTTATCATTTTCTTTCCTGAGATTTTCTGCGGCTAATTCTGATTCCTTTCTTCTGTTTTCCAGTTCCTCCTTCTCTTTCCGGAAATTTTCTTTCATTTCTATTACAGATGCCTCTTTAATTTCCATCTGAGTTTGTAATCTTGTTTGTTCTACCATTAAATTTTGAACAGAGATTTGGGACTGTGCTAAACTATCTTCAAGCCTTTGTTTCTCCTGGGAAAGTTGAATTATTGAGGGTTGATTTTTATTGACAAGCCCTTTTAAAATTAAGATACCTGTCAATACTCCACCTATAAAACCAATAACTATATAAACTGCAATCATTATTCAGTCCTCCCTCTTTTTATTTCCTTTAATTTTCTTTGTAATCTTTTCAATCCCAATTGTAACATTTTGTCATGATCGAAAGCCAACGGAGGTATGGCATCAATAAGAAACCACCGGGCTTTGGCTGCATCATCCCCTCCCTTTACCTTTATTACTCTGGTTAAGGATATAAATCCTATGGATATAACTCTTTCTCTGGAATCCCTTTGAGGGTCGGTGAATGTGTAGAATTGGTCTAAGAAATTTACTTCAATCCCGGTTTCTTCTTTAAGTTCTCTTGCCGCTCCCTGTTCCGCCGTTTCATTCTCATTAAGAAATCCCCCCGGGAAGGCCCACTTATTTTTATAAGGTTCCCTACCTCTTTTTATTAAAAGTACGAATAAACGTCGATCCTTGATTCCAAAAATTACACAATCTGTAGTGACAGCCGGATGAGGATAACGGTAACAATATTGATTCTTTTTATTGTTCATTTCTTTTAATTCTCGGATCATTATGGCTTGCATCATATCTGTCAGCATTATGAAGCAATCTCCATAAATCCATTCTTTTTGTACTGTAAAAATCCCTTATATCTTCTTTAGCCTTCTCTCCTATTTTCCATCCTCCCATATGCCATTTGATAGCTTGTTTTTCAGGTGAAGTTAATTGGAGACCTAAGTTTTCTAATAACTTTACAGATCTTTCACCATGTCCCGGAATCTCTAATTCCTCTTCACCCTTTTCTTTCCACTGACCATCTGAATCTTTATAGATTTTGCCGGTTTTACACACATCATGGAGAAGGGAAGTTATAATTCGATTATCCATCTCAAGTTCGGGCCCGGTTTCATTTAATCTGTCAAGAACACCTAAACAATGTTGCGTCAAACCACCCTCCCAATTGTGATGTCGGTTAATGGAGGACGGCATTTCAAAAAAATCGTTCTCTTCTAAAAATTTTATCACATTCTCAATTCCTTCTCGTTTGGTATCTCGAAGAAGTTGAAGGAATCTTTCACGATTTTCTTTAATATTTTCAGGTGTGATCATAATTAATGATTAGTAATAATCATCCCACACCAAACTGCCAAAAGCCCTAATACAATACTTGCAGCTATATACAACATTGAAACAGACATAAGACCGCTTATGCCAAGATTAAGTGATTCTAAAGAGAAAGTGGAAAATGTTGTGAAACCTCCACAGAAACCTACAATCAAAAAAGCATTCAATCGCGGGCTTACTATTCCTTGCTTAGCAAAAAATCCCGACAACAGACCCAAAAGGAAACAGCCAGTAATGTTAATGATAAAAGTAGCAAAAGGGAAAGGTGTATTGAAAAGTAACGCACATAATTTATTTATCAGAAAACGGCAACATGTACCTGCAAAACCTCCGATACCGGCAAAAATCATTATTTTCCACATATAATGAATGGTTCTCCTTGATACGATTATCTTTTCAATGTTAATGCTGACAAATAGAAATCCCCTCCATATAAGGAAGGGATCAGTTTCAAGCATTTCCTTATTAGTGCAAATATACTATTTTCCAAGTAATTTCACTATATCCTTTTCAATTTTATCAGGTGAAGTAGTAGGGGCATAACGAGCAACGACTTTACCTTTTCTGTCAACCAGAAATTTAGTAAAATTCCACTTGATGGCACTCCCAAGGAAACCTCCCTTTTCTTTTTTGAGCCACTTATAAAGAGGGGCTGCTCCATCTCCATTTACTTCAATTTTTTTGAAACGAGGAAATGTTGTATCATACTTCAAGGTACAGAAATTACTTATTTCTTCATCCGTGCCCGGTGCTTGGTTCATAAATTGATTGCAAGGAAAATCTAAAACTTCAAATCCTTGACTGTGGTATTTTTTATATAGTTTTTCCAAACCCTCGTATTGTGGTGTAAAACCGCATCCGGTGGCGGTATTCACTATAAGAAGTACTTCCCCTTTATATTTGGAAAGACTTACATCTGCACCTTTAGTGTCTTTTACAGTAAAATCATAAATTTCCATAGTGATATTATATTTATGTTCTTTTGTAAATATAACACCCAATCTTTCAAGTGGTTCACTATTTTTTCTTCATGATTTTTTCACATAATCTTATCAATTCTCCCACCCATAAAACTATTGAAGTGACACCTATTATTATGACCCAGTCCAGGAATCTTAAGGGGACCACATTGAAGAATTCTCTTCCGAGTTCCACTATTAATATCTGTCCACCAAATATTATAAGCATTATAAAAACAAACCAACCACAATCCTTAAAATGCAATGCAGAGCGTCCGGTCATGAAGGCTCGGGCATTAAACATATTCCAGAATTGCATAAATACGAAAATGGTGAAAAACAAAGATAATTCGTAAGGTGAAAGACCCATATTTTCTCCGAATGGGATACTCCATAATTGAGTAAGGCTTGTCAAGTTTGTGTGTTCGAAGTAATAAACAAAACCAATAAGAATGAAGAAAAATAGACCTCCCACTCCAAGTATGAATTTCCACATTGACCGGGAAATAATAAATGCGTCCCGGCTACGTGGTTTCTCTTTCATTACTTTCTTTGATGGAGGAAGAGTAGACAAGGCAATCGCAGCAAGAGTATCCATAATTAGGTTCACCCAGAGCATCTGTGTTACGGTAAGGGGTGATTCCATTCCCATAAATGCACCTGCCAGTACTACCAAGCAGGCAGCCACATTGACCGTAAGCTGGAAAAGAATGAATCTCTGAATATTTTGATATAATGATCTACCCCACATCACTGCCCTTCCTATAGAAGAAAAAGAATTATCCAATATGGTTATTTCGGAAACCTCTTTAGCCACAGAGGTTCCATCTCCCATTGAAAGACCAACATGTGCAGCCTTTAAAGCCGGCGCATCATTAGTGCCATCTCCTGTGACCGCCACAATTTCATTCTTTGCCTGTAGACTTTCCACAAGTCTTTTCTTGTCAAGGGGTCGTGCTCGGGCTATAATCTTCAGATCTTTCACTCTATCTGCTATTTCTGCATCTGAAAGTTTCTCAAATTCAGTTCCGGTTATAATATTATCTTCCCCATTTATATCATCTTTCCAGATTCCTACTTGTCTTCCGATTTCCTTAGCGGTTGCCGGTGTATCGCCCGTCACTATTTTTACATCTATACCTGCATTCAAGGCCTCCTTAATCGCTGCTGGCACTTCAGCCCTGATTGGATCTGAAATCGCCGCTACGCCTTGGAAAATTAAATCCGAGGCTTTTAATTTCCCTTGCTCTATTGTATTATTCTCATTATACACTAAATATGCAAAACCTAAAGTCCTCATCCCCTGATTCTGATATTCCAGAAGTATGGAATCAATCTCATCATTACCAGGCTTTTCCTTACTGAGATTATAAACTATCTCCGGAGCTCCTTTTACAAATAGATATGTCTTACCATCTTTGTTTACCACCAAAGAAGCCATGTATTTTCTTTCGGTATTGAATGGTAATTCATCCAGCTTCTTTACTTCTGCTCTCTTTATCTGATAATTGATACCATTGTCATTTAAAAAAAGAATCAATGCTCCCTCAGTAGGGTTACCAAGCACAACCGGTGTTTTTCCGGAATAATCAAGTTCTGCGGTTGAATTCACGGCCATATTTTCTTCCAATAATGCCATGTCACCGGCAAATTCTTTTACATCAGCAACTTGCATCTTATTCTGAGTCAATGTGCCGGTCTTGTCTGTACAAATTACAGTAGTGGCACCCATAGTTTCGCAGGCATGCATCTTTCTTACCAGGTTATGGGTCTTGAGCATCCTTCGCATTGAAAATGCAAGTGCCAAAGTCACTGCCATTGGCAACCCCTCCGGTACCGCCACTACTACAAGAGTCACTGCTATCATGAAACTTTGAAGAAGATAGGCAATAAATGGAATCCAGTCAAAAATAGGCTCACCTACAAAATACATCCAGATTCTCCCCACAATTACCGTTCCTGCAATAATATATGAGATTTTTGAAATCAACCCACCGAGTCCTTCCAACTGTTCTGTGAGAGGTGTCTTGACACTGTCGTCGATCTGAACCGCTTCATAAACTTTTCCGGCTTCAGTTTTATCTCCCACGGCAGTAACTCTCATTATTCCATGACCCTCCATTATCTTTGTACCTCTCAGTACTTTATTTGAAGGGAAAGTAGCCTCGGGATCAAAATCATCCGGATGAATAGTTTTATGGGCCATCGGTTCACCGGTTAGAGTGGACTCATCTACGTTGAGACTTATGGCTTCAAGCAATTCTCCGTCTGCCGGTATTTCTTCTCCGGTGGAAAGAATCACAATATCTCCTACTACTATATCTTTTCTGGGCACCTGTATATGATTGTGATTTCTAATCACCATCACAGGTTCATTGTCCTGAACTTGATTTAATAATGCAAATTCTTTATCGGCTTTAAATTCAAAAAGAAAACCCATCCCTGTTGCAAGGAAAATGGCTATGAAAATGCCGATAGGTTCAAAAAAAACTTTGAAATCTTCTTTTAAAACTGTTATTTCATAAATGGAAATACCAATTGAAAAAAGACCGGCGATTAGTAAAATAATGATTAGTGGATCTTTAAATTTTTCAAGAAATTTTGAAAACAGATTTTGCTTTTTAGCCGGGGTTAGGATATTTATACCATGAATCTTTCTACTTTCATAAATCTGACTCTCAGTCAGCCCTTTATAAATTCTATTCTTCTCCATTATAAAAAGATTTCCAAAATTCTTTTTCCGGGTGCAAAATTATTCTATTTTCATTAAAAAACATAGGAATAACAAAAATTGGGTAACGAACTAAAAAATGAGGGTGCGTAGATGCACCCTCAGCAAGATAATTAAAATTTATACTCTACAAGAGTAAGGAAAATATTTATAAAACTATCGGTTATTCAAATCCAACTACTGTTTCATAAAGTTCTTCACCCGGCATTTCACCTGCCTGACGCCAAACTTCTTTTCCATCCTTATAAAGAATGAAAGTAGGAGTTCCTTCCACTCCCTGTTCTTCGGTAAGTGTAGGATATTTATCGATGTCAATTTGAATAACTTTGGCTTTATTGCCTAATTTTTCCTTTACTGCCTCTACCACCGGCATCATTCTTTGGCAATGAGGACACCATGTTGCAAAAAACTCTATCAAAACGAGTTTACTGCTGTTGATTGCTTCTTCGTAATTCATAATTTTTATTTTTTAATTGTTTTATCCGTTTAAACCGGATTATTGATTATTTCTTAAAACTATCTTTGAGAATTCGGATTACATCTTCTCGGGTTAACTTCTTATATCCTCCCCCAAGAATAGTAGCACTTGCGATGCCATCCAGCATATCTTCTGTTACTCCTAAGGTTTCCACATCAGATGCTGCACCTATCTCCTTGATCCAATCTGCCAATGCATTTATACCGGCAGTAGCAACTTCCTCATCGGTTTTACCTTCGGAGGGTATTTCCCATACCACTTTGGCAAATCTCACAAATCGATGAAGACCGAACGACATAATAAATTTATAATAGGCCGGTGAAATTGCTGCCAAAGCATGACCGTGAGTTGCATGTGTATAAGCGCCTATTGCATGGGCTATCATATGCACTTCCCAGTCTTGCGTCTTTCCCTTACCAATAAGAGTATTCAAAGCCCATGTGGCAATCCACATTATATTGCTTCTTGCTTCATAATTGGTGGGATCATTCACAGCCACTTTACTTGAAGCAATGAGCGATCTCATCAAACCCTCGGCAAGATAATCGGAGGTGGAATCATCATCACCTGAAAAATACTGTTCCATTATATGGCTCATAATATCAAAGATACCTGCCACCATCTGGTTCTTGGGAAGACTGAAGGTATATTCCGGATTCAGAATAGAAAACTTTGGTATCAATCTGTCACCGAATACTTTTCCCACCTTAAATTTATTAGCCTCATCAGTTATCACTGAGCCACCATTCATTTCCGAACCTGTGCCTGCAAGAGTAAGGACAGAACCTACAGGTATAACTTTCTGGTCGGGTGCGGGTTCCTTTTGCTTCAGCCAAAAGTTTTCCCAAGCATTGCCTTCAAACCAAGCTGATGCGGCTACTCCCTTTGCATAATCGATAGTGGATCCTCCACCCACTGCAAGGATTAAGTCTGCGTCACAATCTCTTGCTACTTTTATACCCTCTAAAAGTTTCTCTAAGGTAGGATTAGGCATAACTCCGGGCAATTCAGTCACTTCCTTGCCGGTTTCTTTCAAAGCAGAAGTTACTGTATCATATATACCGTTGGTTTTAATAGAACCACCTCCATAAATTAAAAGAACTTTCTTGCCGAAATTTCCCAAAGCTTCTACCAAATTCTTCTGTACCTCGGTCCCAAAGTACAATTTTGTCGGATTGTAATAAATAAAATTTCCTAACATATCGATAAAATATTATTAACTTGATATATAACTAACATTTACATCTCGCTTAAGGATAATTTTTTAAATTTTTTTAATCATCCCGGTCAAGAGGCTTATTTTTTCAAAGCGTCAAGTACTACTACAGCATTATTATGATCGGTATCGTGTGAGGAATAAAGTAAGGTCACTTTCGGCTTGGTACTTATATACTCTTTTAATTTGGCAAATGCCGGGTTGGCAAGAAGTTCTGATTTATATTTCTTTTCAAATTCCGTCCATCTGTCAGCCGGATCCTGATGAAACCATTCCCTCAATTCAGTGGAAGGTGCTATATCCTTATCCCACAAATCATAATGAAAATTTTCATGGGATAGGCCACGGGGCCATAACCTGTCAATATAGATTCTGAACCCATCGTCAGCATTTTGGGGCTCATAAGCTCTTTTTATCTGGATTTTCTGCATAAAAATGTGTTTTTTATTATGAACAAATAGCAAAATGAAAGTGTTTAGTGTATATATCTTAAAATTACACTATGGAAATGTTTTGTTACCAATGTCAAGAGACAGCAAAAGGTACCGGTTGTACTTTAGTAGGAGTATGCGGTAAAAAAGCAGAAACTTCTGCAAGAATGGACCTTTTGATATATGCAGTAAAAGGAGTATCTATAATTAATCAAGTGCTTCGTGAGAAGGGCGAACCTTCCAGAGAAGCCAGCCATTTTGTTATTGATGCGCTCTTTGCAACTATTACAAATGCCAATTTTGATAACCCTTCTTTAGATGATTACATCAGAAGAGGTTTCGAAATCAAAAATTTACTTCAAGGTAAAGCAAAGAAACAAGGTATCGAACTTCCAGATCTTCCTGAAGTGAATTTCTACGCCCATCCGGATGATTATGAGAAAGATTATCCTATCACAACTGTGCTTGCCGAAGAAAATGCTGATTTAAGAGGATTGAAACAACTTGCTATCTATGGGTGTAAGGGAATGTCGGCATATGCCCGCCATGCAGCAAATTTAGGATATGAAGACGAGGATGTGTATGCTATTATCGAAAACGCAATGGCACAAGTCTCACGTCCCGATCTTTCAGTAGAAGAGGCACTATCTTTAGTTTTGATGGTCGGCGACGGTGGTGTAAAGGTGATGGATTTATTAGACCGTGCAAATACCGGCACTTATGGAAATCCGGAGGCTACAGAAGTAAATATTGGCGTTGGAGACAAACCCGGCATTCTAATTAGTGGCCATGATCTGCACGACCTATATATGCTTTTGGAACAAACCAAAGACACAGGTGTAGATATTTACACACACTCTGAAATGCTTCCGGGATGTTCTTATCCTGTATTCAAGAAATATCCACACCTCAAAGGCAATTACGGTAATGCCTGGTGGAAGCAGGTGGATGAATTCAAGACATTCAACGGAATGTTCCTTTTCACCTCCAATTGTATAGTACCCCCGAGAAAGGATTGCGATTATCTTGACAGGGTATATACTACAGGAGTAGTAGGATTGCCGGGCACACATTATATTCCGGAAGGCAAGGATGGTAAACCGAAAGATTTCTCCGAGATTATAGAAAGAGCAAAAAAATGCCCTCCACCTACTGCCATTGAAGAAGGAACTATACCGGGAGGTTTTGCTCACCATCAGGTAGTGGAACTTGCACCTAAGATACTTGATCTTATCAAGAGAGGTAAAATCCGTAAGTTTGTGGTAATGGCAGGATGCGACGGCCGCTTCCCGATTCGTGACTACTATACAAAGTTTGCACAGGCTTTGCCGGAAGATTGTGTGATTCTGACAGCCGGTTGTGCGAAATATCGTTACAATAAATTGAAATTAGGAGATATAGAAGGAGTACCAAGAGTAATCGATTGCGGACAATGCAACGACTCCTACTCTATTGTAAGAATTGCAATGGCACTAAAAGATGCCCTTGGATTGAAGAGCATCAACGATTTGCCGGTTGCATACAATATCGCATGGTATGAACAAAAAGCAGTGATAGTTTTATTGGCTCTTCTTGCACTTGGAGTTCAGAATATTCACACCGGACCAACTCTACCCGCTTTCTTTACTCCGGAAATACTAAAGGTTCTGAAAGAGAAATTCCATATTGGAACTATATCCTCTGTTGAAGAAGATATTAAAACAATGATTGGATAAAAGCCAAGAGAGCAATTATCGATAATGTTTAAGGTTGGGGATATCGAAAATAATCGGTATCCCCTTTATTTATTCACTGTTTTCAAGGTTTTATTTGCCAATTCGTCCCTACTAGTTTTTTCCGAACTTTCCACTAAATAAACTGAAAGTAACATTAATGCAATAGCCAATATCTGCCACCATGAAAACTTATCCTGACCGATGATATAGCTGGCAATGGCTGAAACAATTAATATAAGATCGCTGTATAAGGCAACTACTGTGGCTGAAAGTAGTTTCAATGAAAAATCTTGCAGAAGGTAACTTATAGAGGTGGGAAAAATCAAAACAAAAAGTAATACCAGCATAGGTGTGCTGAAAATTGATTGATGTAATACAGGAGCGTTCCACCCGGAAAAACAAATCAGAATCAGAGAACCAATTGCTCCTCCCCCGAAAGTCAGAGCCGAAACCAAAGGACTACCCAGCGTTGGAATATATTTTTTCTCTATCACCAGATAACAAGAATATAAAAAAGCACCAAGCAGACAGAACAGGTTTCCTTTCATCGGATCAGTGGCTATCACGCTGGAATGTTGAGTAAGTACACAAAGTAAGGCACCTCCAAAACCAATTAACATTCCTGATACTTTTTTCACATTGGCCTTTTCAGTTTTAATTATCAGACAGATAATAAAAACGAAAACCGGTTGTAGGCTTATGAAAATTGAAGATGATATGGGTGTGGTGAAACTGAGACCCTCCAGAAGGGCCCACATATATCCGAATACAAAAATCAATCCTGAGCCTACAAGAATAAAAATATCCTTCCATTTAGGCAATTGGAATTTTTTCCAAACGAATAATTCATATATAATGAAAAATAATGTGCCGAAGCCGAGACGGAATACTACTCCCGTCTGTGCACTCATCCAGGTGGGAAGAAGGTAGCGCAAGGCATTCTGGTTAAGACCCGAGAATGTCTTTGCTACTGTCATCAATATATTCCCTTTCAGTTTGGCATTCATAATCTTTATAAATAATTATAAATTGCCTTACCGGGATATATCACTCTGATATTCTTCCATTTACAATTATACAAATTCCCAATTTATTTTAAAATCGGGCATCGGGCTCTAAGATTATTAGGAAGATCTTACAATCTTATATCCAATCTCTTTGAGTTTTTCCTTAATTTCAGAAATATGTTCGTTATTTCTGGTTTCCATTTCAATATGAAGCAAGCAACTGTTGATATGGGCAGAACGGGAAACTCTTTCGTGAATTACAGAAATTACATTCCCACCTAAATCAGCTATTGCTTTTGAAACATCAGCAAGTGCACCTGGCCTATCCGGCATATCTATAGTGAGGGCCACCATCCTTCCGCTTTTTACCAAACCATGAGTTATAACCCGATTGAGTATATTTACGTCTATATTACCACCGGAGACAATGCATACTACCTTTTCTCCTTCTACAGGAAGTTTGTGAAAAATAACAGCAGCAAGAGATGAAGCTCCTGCACCTTCAGTCACTACCTTTTGCTTCTCCATCAGCATCAGGATCGCAGCAGCAATCTCATCATCATTAACTGTTACAATTTCATCTACATATTTTTGGCAAATCTCAAAAGTGTGTTCCCCCGGTTGTTTTACTTTAATACCATCGGCTATAGTGGAAACCTGGTCAAGTGTTTTTCTTTTTCCCGAATCAATAGAAATTTTCATTGAGGGAGCACCTTCCGCCTGTACCCCATAGACTTTAATATCCGGTCTGAGGGTTTTGATAGCAATGGCAATACCGGAAATTAGACCCCCTCCCCCTACAGGTACAACTACAGCATTTGCCTCCGGCAGCTGTTCTATTATTTCAAGTCCGATGGTACCTTGACCAGCTATCAGCAAGGGATCATCGAATGGATGCACAAAAGTATATCCTAATTTATCTTTCAATTCCACTGCCTTCTGATAAGCATCATCATAAACGCTTCCTGCAAGACAGATATCTGCTCCTAATTTTTTAGTAGCCTCTATTTTAGATAATGGAGCAGTAGAAGGCAGACAAATAAGCGATTTAATGCCGTTACCTGTTGCAGCCAGAGCCACTCCCTGGGCATGATTACCGGCTGAACATGCTATAACTCCCTTTGATTTCTCTTCCTCACTGAGTTGAGATATTTTATAATAGGCTCCACGCAGTTTGAACGACCCTGTATTCTGGAGGTTCTCCGCTTTTAGATAAACTTCACAGTAATCTGAAAGCTGAGTAGGACCCATAATCGGTGTTCTAACCGCTACATTCTTGAGAACTTCTCTTGCCTTAAATATTTCAGAAATTTCTACCGACATCTTTATTGACCTTAACTAATTAAAGTAATATCATTTCATCATATTGTCGCATATTCTTTCTACGCCAATAGGATGTTGCTAATCTTTAATTCTTCTTACCTGTATTCTGACTGCAAATTTACATTATAATATCCTCTTAATAAAATCTCAATCTTTAATGTCCTTTTAAATCAAGAAGATTACTGACTTTCCATTGAATGAAAGTAAAAAGGAAGGTCGTGTTCATTATTATTGTCGTTTTTATATAATTTTGCATAAAGAGAAGTTTTATGAACCAGGTAAAAAAGATTGATGGTAAAAGTCTTGATGGCAAGAAGATAGCCATAATAGGTGGTGGAGCAATGGGTGGTGCGTTGGCACGCGGTTTACTTGAATATGGAAAAATCAACCCTTCGATGTTAACTGTTGCGAATCCTCACACTGAAAAATTAGATGATCTTAAAAGCAAAGGAGTAAATATTACAAAATCAAATATTGAAGCTTGCAGTGGAGCTGAGATAATTATTATTGCAGTAAAACCTTGGAAAGTAAATGAAGTGATTAAGGAAATCCTACTGCAAATTGATGAAGAGAAAACAGAAATTTCATTAATAGTAGCCGGAATCCCGGGAAAAGATATCTTATTAATGTTTGAAGATCATATTCCCAATAATATCTCTATCTCAATGCCCAACACAGCTATGTCTGCGGGTGCTTCCATGACTTTCATTACACCTCTTAACGGGAAGCCTATATTGGCCGAAACCATTTTTGAAAACTTGGGTAAAGTAAAAATAATAGAGGAAAGGCTTCTTCCGGCTGCGACAGCCTTGGCCTCGTGTGGTATCGCCTATGCCATGAGATATGTTAGGGCAGCCACTGAAGGTGGAGTTGAACTTGGATTCCGTGCTTCAGAAGCAAAAGAAATAATTGTTCAAACTATTGAAGGGGCCACTGCCCTTTTGAATTTCCCTGATTCTCATCCCGAATCTGAGATTGACAAAGTCACAACTCCTGGAGGATTGACCATTAAAGGTCTGAACACTATGGAGAAATATGGTTTCACCACTTCAGTGATTGAAGGTTTAAAGGCAAGTGTGAAATGAGCCGGATAGTAATAAAAGTTGGCAGCAACATCCTTACCAGAAAAGATGGGATGCCAAATTTTACCAATATGTCTTCATTGGTGGATCAAATTGCCAGACTCATAAAGAAATCTCATGAAGTAGTATTGGTTTCAAGCGGCGCAGTAGCATGCGGACGCGGTGCAATAGTACCTAAAAAGGAATTGGACAGTGTTGAGGCACGGCAATTATTTTCTTCTATTGGTCAGATTCGCCTTATCAACCTTTACAATCAATTGTTTGGCGCCTATGGCATCACTATAGGTCAGATTCTTACTCAGAAAGAGAATTTCTCATCACGCACTGCATATCTTAATCAGCGTGCTTGCATGATAACGATGATGGAAAATGGTGTCCTTCCAGTGATAAACGAAAATGATACTGTTTCACTCACCGAACTGATGTTTACTGACAATGATGAACTTTCCGGGTTAATCGCTACAATGATAGATGCTGACTATCTCATTATACTTTCTAATGTGGATGGTATATTTACCGGTAACCCGGCCGACCCTGAATCAAAACTTATCTCTGAGATAAAGCCCGGTAAGGATGTAAGCGAATATATACAAGCCACTAAAAGCGGTTTCGGAAGAGGTGGAATGGGTACAAAGTATAAAATAGCATCTAAAGTGGCCTCTGAAGGAATAGGGGTAAAGATAGCAAGAGGCGACAGGCCCGATGTGTTGGTAGATTTGATTGAAAATCCCGGCCAAGTGCCTCATACCAACTTTGTTCCCTCAAAAGAAGGATTAAGTACCGTGAAAAGATGGATTGCCCATAGCAGTTCCTTTGCTAAAGGCAGAATTTATATAAATCAAAGGGCAAAGGAAGCTCTTTTATCAGAGAGTGCCGTAAGTCTTCTTCCTATAGGGATTACTCGAATCGAAGGGGATTGGGCCGAAGGAGATATTGTTAGAATTTATGGACCATCCGACCAATATATAGGAGTAGGCAAAGCTTCTGCTGACAGCATTACTGCTAAAGAATTTTTAGGGAAACATGGTAAAAAACCGGTGGTTCATTATGATTATCTTTATATAGAAAGCGATGATAGATTATAATAAAATTTTTGAAAACGCTAAAGAAGCATCAAGGAAACTTTCTCTTACTTCCGATTCTCAGCGAGAAAGTGCCATCCTCACATTAGCACAACTGGTAGATGAATCTCATAACTTTCTACTTGAGGCCAACCGCAGGGATCTCGATAAAATGGATATAAATAATCCGTTATATGACAGATTACAATTAACCGATAGCAGATTGGATGCTATTTCCTCTGACCTGCGTGCTGTGGCAGCATTGCCGTCTCCGATAGGTGAAGTGTTAGAGCACCGCGTCCTTCCGAATGGCATTGACCTTAAAAAAGTAAGAGTCCCATTTGGAGTAGTTGGAATAGTATATGAGGCAAGGCCGAATGTAACTTTTGATGTTTTCGCACTCTGTATTAAATGTGCAAATGTAGCATTATTAAAGGGAGGGAGTGATGCAGAGAATTCTAATGAAGCTGCCATATCACTTATCAAAAAAGCTCTTGAAATAAATAATCTACCCATAGATTCCTGCATCCTCATGCCTTCTTCACGGGAATCTACCACCGCTCTGCTTAATGCAGTAGGCTATGTGGATATATGCATCCCAAGAGGTGGCCGAAGGCTTATAGATTTTGTAAGAAATACTGCAAAAATTCCGGTTATTGAAACCGGAGCCGGAGTAGTGCATACATATTTTGACAGAGATGGGAATCTGGAAATCGGCAGAAAGGTTGTGGAAAATGGAAAGACAAGAAGAGTCAGCGTATGCAATGCTCTGGATTCTTTGCTTGTGCATAAAGATCGATTGAAAGATCTATGTTCTCTACTTTTGCCGCTTTCCTCAAAGGGAGTGGAAATATTTGCCGACGACCGCAGTTTTGATATCTTATCAAAAGATTATCCTGAAGAATTACTTCATAAAGCCACAAATGAGGATCGGGATAAAGAATGGATGGATCTAAAGATGGGTGTTTATACTATGGATTCTGTAGAAGATGCAATCAGGCATATAGCGCTACATGGTTCCGGACATAGCGAAAGCATTATAACGGAAAAGGAAGATACAGCCAAAAAATTCTTAAATCAGGTTGATGCCTCTTGTGTTTATGTAAATCTGCCTACTTCCTTTACTGATGGCGGTCAATTCGGATTAGGAGCGGAGATAGGTATATCCACACAGAAACTTGGACCCAGAGGTCCTATGGGTCTCAACGAGATTACCACTTATAAATATATTCTTACAGGTGAAGGTCAGACCAGACCTTGAGGTCAGGAAATTCAAGAGGGTCATGAGTGACCATTACAAATGCTGATTCCGGATGATATTCCAGGAAGTCGTTTATTGTATTCCTTACGAGGGTTTTATTTTTACTGTCAAGGGCATGCATGGGTTCATCCAGGATCAATAGTTTTGGCTCCTTTATCATAGCACGAGCTACAAGCGCAAGTTGTCTTTCCCCGGAAGATAATGTATGATATAATCTGTCTGCAAGGTGATCTATAAGGAAATGTTTCAGCCATTTCATACCCTGAGCCAACTGAAAGTCATTTGGCTTTACATACAGACCAACTGTATCATTAAGCCCATTGGCTACGATCTGTAGCAGTGTGCCACTTCCATGAAAATGCAATTGCATTTCCGGAGAAACGTATCCTATTTGTTTCTTAATTTCCCAGATACTTTCTCCGGATCCTCTTTTTCTTCCAAATAAAGTTAAATCACTGGAATATCCTCGGGGGTTATCGGCATTCAGAATACTCAAAAGAGTAGATTTCCCGCTGCCATTAGCACCCGTAAGCCTCCACCTCTCTCCTTCTTTGATTGTCCAATTGATATCTTTTAATATTACCCTGTCGCCATATCTGATGCTACATTGTGCTATTTGCACAATCGAATCAGACTTAGAATCTTTACTCCCTAAAGCAAATGGGAATGTCTTATTTACTTCGTCAGATCTTTTTTCTTCCCGGAGGTTATGAGATGATATTTCTAAATCATATGCAAAAATTTGATTATCAATAAAATCCGGAACATCCATTTCATCAGATATCAATAGCATCACTGATTTGCCTGAAGCCTTCAATCTTCTTAAAGAATTATCCAGTTTTTCTCTGGAATTCTTATCAAGACCTATATAAGGATTATCTAAAATCAATAAATCCGGATCTTCCAATAAAGCATTTATAATAAGCAATTTCCTCAATTCCCCGCTTGAAAGGTAATTGATTTTTCTCTCGCTTATATTTTTTAATTCAAACTCAGAACACAAATGTTCAAATTCCGGATCTTGTGTCTTACTTTTTAAAATATCCTTTACAGAAGGCACTTCCTGGTTCATCATGCTTTCATACCTTTGTTGGTAGTATTCCACAGAAAAACCGGTCCACGAGTGAATATCGTTGAATTCTATATATTTTATAGTCGGGTAAGTTCCACAGGCAGTGATGCTGTTGGTCCGGAAATTTTTCCCCTTAAGTAAAATCTGAGCAAAAGTGGTTTTCCCACTTCCATTTTTACCTGAAAGGGCGGTTATACCCGGATAAATTTTAAGCCCGGGCTCAACTGTGAGACGTTGATTACTTGTATAAAACAGAGTGCCTGAATTAATTGTAAGAATTTCCTTATTTGAATTATTGATCATTCCCTCATATTTACTCAAGCAAAGTTACCCATTATCTATATTTCACACAAAAATGCCATCTTTCTTATTATCATAGTTTTAAGAGTTTTTATTAATTTTGAACTACCAAATCGCCCTATATATCTTATAAGATGTCAAAACATAAGAATCCCGTCTATAATTTTCATAAGATTAAAGACCTCAAACTAAGCGACATCAAAACGATGTCTGACAACCTTAAGCATATACACCTTAAATGGTGGCATTGGCTACTAATCGTTATTGGATTTATAATAATTGCAGGGGGTATTGTATGGATTAGTTTGCCACGACCAGTAGAAGTGGAATATCCTGTAGTAGAAGTGGAAAAGGTAAAGACTGACAATGTAAATATATATGGGGAATATGTGGGTAGGGTGAACGCTCATCAGTTTGTAGAAGTCAGGGCACGAGTGGAGGGATACCTCGAAAAGATGCTTTTTGATGAAGGCACTTATGTTGAAAAAGGCCAGACACTGTTTATTATCGACCCTTTGCTTTATAAGGCAAATGTGGAAAGTGCCCGAGCCAGACTTAACAAGGCCAAAGCACAGGCTTTAAAAGCGGAACGAGATCTTAACCGTATCAAACCCCTTTATGAAGAAAATGCAGCGAGTCAGTTAGACTTGGATAATGCAGTGGCAGCCTATGAAACCTCGCATGCCGATGTTGTGATTGGAGAAGCTGACCTGACTCAAGCTGAAATGGTGCTGGGATATACATCTGTGAAGTCTCCCATTTCCGGATATATATCTGAAAGAAACGTAGATATAGGTACATTGGTAGGTCCGGGAGGAAAGTCTTTACTTGCCACAGTGGTTAAAACTGATACTGTGAGAATAGACTTCAGTATGACGGCACTGGATTATCTTCGTTCAAAAGAAAGAAATGTGAATATAGGTAGAAAAGATTCCACCAGAAATTGGGACTCATATGTGACAGTGACTCTAGCCGATGGAAGAGAGTACCCAAATAAAGGTATAGTAGATTTTGCAGAACCTCAAGTCGATCCCCAGACAGGTACATTCTCTGTAAGAGCCGAGATGCCCAATAATAACCGGGAACTTTTACCGGGACAGTTCACAAGAGTCAAAATGCTTCTTGATGTAAGAGAAAATGCAGTTGTTGCTCCTTCACGAGCCTTGGAAATTGAAAAGGGAGGTGCTTTTATTTGGGTAGTACGCTCTGATAGTGTGGTAGAGAGAAGATATGTGGAGATAGGACCGGAAATCGAAAATAACACTGTGATTGAAAGGGGACTCGTGGAAGGTGAAAACATAGTGGTGGAAGGATTTCATAAACTTAACCCCGGGATGAAAGTGGCACCCGTCACTATAACAAAAGCCGAAATAGAATCCAAGGAATGAAGTCACAATTTTTCATAGACAGGCCGGTTTTTTCCATTGTAATTTCAATAGTCATTCTGATTATTGGAGTTATAGGACTGACTCTTTTGCCTGTGGATCAATATCCTGACATTGTGCCTCCATCTATCAAAATTAGTGCTTCGTATCCGGGTGCCGATGCTCAAACGGTGACCCAGGCTGTGGCTACACCTATTGAACAGGAACTGAATGGAACACCGGGAATGTTGTATATGGAATCCACAAGTTCCAACTCCGGTGGATATAATGCTACAGTTACATTTGATATTGGCACTGATCCGGACATTGCTGCAGTTGACATACAAAACCGTATTAAAAAAGCAGAGGCACGTCTACCGGCAGAGGTTGTTAAAAACGGCATTTCAGTTGAAAAGCAAGCGGCCAGCCGATTGATGACAATCACTCTCCTTTCAAGCGACCCTAAATTCGATGAAATATATCTTTCCAATTATTCCACCCTTAATGTGCTTGATATGCTCAGAAGGATCCCGGGGGTGGGAAGTGTATCTAATGTAGGAAGCCGTTACTATGCAATGCAGATATGGGTACAACCGGACAAACTGGCCGACATGGGTATCACCATTAAAGACCTTCAGAATGCATTACTTGATCAAAATCGGGAATCGGCAGCCGGTGTTTTCGGACAAGCACCAATGGAAGGTGTTGATGTAACTATTCCGATTACAGCACAAGGAAGATTATCGTCTGTTGACCAGTTTGAACAAATTGTAGTGAGGGCTAATCCTGATGGGTCTATAATACGACTTAAAGATGTAGCGAGAATTTCACTTGAAGCTCAGTCTTATAATACCGAAAGTGGTATCAATGGTGAAAATGCAGCTGTGATGAATATCAATATGTTGCCGGGAGCCAATGCCATTGATGTGGCAAAAAGGGTGAAAGAGGAAATGAAGAATATAAGTAAGAATTTTCCGGAAGGCATAACTTATAATATACCCTTTGATGTCACTACTTATATTTCTGAATCTATTTATCATGTTTATCGCACTCTTCTTGAGGCTTTAGTTCTTGTAATTATAGTTGTCTTTTTCTCTCTGCAAAGCTGGAGGGCAACGGTCATACCTATGGTTGCGGTGCCTATATCCTTGATCGGAACCTTTGGGATAATGTTGCTTTTCGGTTTTTCGCTCAATATGCTTACACTTCTGGGATTGATCCTTGCAATAGGTATAGTGGTGGATGATGCAATCGTAGTTGTAGAGAATGTAGACCGGGTGATGAGACAAGAGAAATTGTCTTCATACGAAGCCACAAAAAAAGCCATGAACAACCTTGGGGGTGCCTTGGTGGCAATGTCACTTGTGCTCTGTGCGGTTTTCGTGCCGGTAAGTTTCCTGTCAGGCATCACGGGTATGCTTTATCGTCAGTTCACTATTACTATAGTGGTATCTGTGATTATCTCTACCATTGTAGCCTTGACCTTAAGTCCGGTAATGTGTGTGCTGATGCTTAGGCCTCAGACAAAAAAGAAAAAGAGAATTTTTAAAAGAATCAATATATGGCTGGCAAAAGGGAACAGAATATATGCCAGTCTGATAGTTAAAGCACTCACCCGCTCAAAAAGGGTAATTGCAGCTTTCGGAATAATACTTGTTGCAATTTGGTTGTTCAATAGATTTCTGCCTCAAAGTTTTATTCCCCAGGAAGATCAAGGGTACTTTACAGTAGAACTGGAATTGCCGGAAGATGCTACCATAGAACGAACCAGAAAAGTAACTGACCGTGCAATGGACTTCCTGATTTCTGATCCGGACATTGAATATGTGCTTAATGTCACCGGTTCAAGTCCCAGATTAGGCACATCACAAGCAAGGAGCCAACTTACAGTCATACTCAAGCCCTGGGAAGAGAGAAAGAGTAAGATGGAAGATATAATGGAAAGAGTAAAGAAGGAATTTAATAAATATCCTGAAAGCAAAGTATATCTTTCCCAGCCACCTGTCATCCCCGGTCTCGGAGAATCAGGAGGGTTCTCTTTCGCACTTGAAGGGCGAGGTGAATCTACTTATTATGATGTACAGAAAGCAGCAGATTCTCTTCTCTATTATGCCTCTATGAGACCTGAACTTTCAAGTATGGCATCTGCTATGCAAAATGAAATACCTCAATTATATTTTGATGTGGATCGTGATAAAGCAAGACTGCAAGGTGTGCAGATGTCAGATATCTTCACCACTATGAAGACTTTTACAGGTTCCGTTTATGTAAATGACTTCAATTTATTCAATCGTATATACAGAGTTTATATTCAGGCAGAAGCTCCTTATAGAGCGAGAAGAGACAACATAGGGCTCTTTTATGTAAAAGGCACCGGGGGACACATGATTCCAATTTCCTCTTTAGGTAACACTAATTATACAGCCGGTCCGGGTACTATCAAGAGATTTAATATGTTCACCTCTGCACCTTTTACCGGTGAAGCTGCTCATGGATACAGTTCCGGACAGGCTATGGCTGCAATTGAAGATATAGCCGACAAGCATCTCCCGGAAAATATCCGGATAGAATGGAGTGGACTTTCTTATCAGGAAAAACATGCAAGCGGAAAGACCGGTTTGGTTTTAGGGTTGGCTTTCATTTTCGTTTTCCTTTTTTTGGCAGCCCAATATGAAAGCTGGACAATACCTATAGCAGTTCTTCTGACCTTACCTATAGCCTGTGTAGGAGCCTATTTTGGAATCTGGCTATTAGGATTGGAAAACAATATTTATTTCCAAATAGGTCTGGTAATGTTAATAGGTTTAGCAGCAAGAAATGCTATCCTTATTGTAGAATTTGCCAAAGAGGAGATAGACAAAGGGAAGGATGTGGTTGCTTCCGCTCTCACAGCTGCTCATTTAAGGTTCCGACCCATAGTGATGACCTCACTGGCCTTCATTCTCGGACTTATACCTCTTGTCATTGCCTCAGGACCCGGCTCAATCAGCCGTCAGGGAATCGGTACCGGAGTATTTTTTGGAATGGTAACTGTAATTACTGCGGGTATAATTTTTGTACCATTCTCTTTTGTCTGGATTTATAGAATCCAATATTTTATAAAAAACCGAAGAAGAAAATGAAAAAGATACTTCCTTTAATTATCATCATAATTCTTTCTTCATGCTCCGGTGTCAAGAATCTAACTAAGCCGGATATACAACTGCCTCTGACACTCGGAGGTCAAGAACAAATGGATTCACTCACAATTGCCGACCTTGGATGGTGGGAATTTTATGGTGATGAATACCTGAGAGACATAATTGAAAAGGTGCTGAGTGAGAATAAACAACTTCATATAGCCGCAGAAAGAATAGAACAAGCTCAATACCTTTATAAAGTGGAACGCTCAAAACTGCTTCCTGAACTTTCATTCACCCTTCCATGGAACCATGAGACCAACAGTTACTATAAAGAACTCGACCTTATCGACCCGGAAATAGGTGTTAAAGCGAATATAAGCTGGGAAGTGGATCTTTTTGGTGCATTACAATGGAACAAAAAGAAGGCAATGGCACAATATGAGGCTACCCTTGAAGATGAAAGAGCTATGAGAATGTCTTTGGTAGCCCAGACTGCTTCAGCATATTTTCGTCTTGTGGCACTTGACAATGAACTCGAAATTGTAAGGTCTTCAATGGAGACACGTGAAGAAGGTGTGAGGCTTGCAAAATTACGTTTTGATGGGGGCCTTACATCTGAAACGGTATATCAGCAGGCATTGGTTCAATATGCTACTGCAGCAGCTATGGTGCCAAATCTTGAGTATAATATTAAGGTTGCTGAGAATCAACTCTTACTTTTAATGGGCTCCCTTCCGGATGAAAAGGTAGAGCGCTCATCATCTCTTAAAGATAATACCCTTAATGACCGTATTCCTTTGGGACTCCCCTCTCAGCTTCTCGACAGACGTCCGGATATCAGGTCGATGGAAAATAAACTTCGTGTGGCAGTGGCAAATGTTGGATATACTTATGCCAAAAGATTCCCCTCTTTAAATATCTCCTTAATAGGGGGTGTGGAGGATAATGACTTCAAGAATCTGTTCCGGTCACCGTTCAGCTATGTGGCTGAAAATTTTGTGGCACCTCTGGTAGATTTCGGCAAACGTAAGAATACTTATAAAGCTGCCATTTCTGCTTATAATCAGGCCAGGCTTTCATATGAAGAAAAGGTGCTTCAAGCGTTTGGAGAAGTAGACAATGCCCTCACACGATATCAGACTGCCCGACTTGCCGTGACCAGAGATTCAGAGCTCCTTGAGGCAGCATTCAAATACCAGGATCTCACTTGGAAACAATACCGCGGTGGTACTATCAACTATATAGACGTACTGGATGCTCAAAGAAGGTACCTGGAAGCAAGAATCGCCAGGATGAATGCTATACGAGACGAGCACCTTGCATTAGTTCAACTATACAAGGCGCTCGGTGGTGGTTGGTCTTTATATGATAAAAATAAAGAAACTATAAATGAGGACAAAGAGGCTTTAGATTAAGCTTCCACCGGTTGTAGTTTTACAGTGAAATGGCGCATCAACTCAGCTTCCCACACTATCTTTACTCCATGCTTTATTTCATCCCTTCTGTCGTAGACATTTTTTAGAGCGGCCGCTATAACCCTGATATGGTTATCGGTATAGACACGTCGGGGTATACATAAACGCACAAAATCATTTCCGTCAAAACGGTTCTCCCGTGTTATGGGATCTCGGTCTGCAAGAATGTAACCGATTTCACATCCTCTCACGCCTGCTTCTTTATAAAGTTCTATGGTCAAAGTCTGTGCAGGGAATTCCTCTTTGGGTATTTGAGGGAGAACTTTAAGTGCATCGATAAATATTGCATGGCCCCCTACGGGTCTTTGATAAGGAACACCATATTCATCTAATAAAGATGCCAGAAGTTTCAACTGATGAATCCGGGTATGAAGATTTTCATATTCCGTATTTTCATTAAGTCCCACAGCTAATGCGGCCATATCCCTTCCATTCATTCCTCCATAAGTAAGGTAGCCTTCAAATGGAATGACATAAGCTTTGGCTGCCTCATACCACTCTTTTATGCGAGTAGCTATAAAACCTCCCATATTAACAAGACCATCTTTTTTTGCCGACATTGTCATACCATCGGCCAAGGCAAACATTTCTTTACATATTTCCTTAATGGTTTTGTTTTCAAATCCTTTCTCACGGGTCTTGATAAAGTAAGCGTTCTCAGCAAAGCGTGCACTATCGAAAATAACTTTCTTTCCGTATTTGTCAGCCAGATTTCTGACTTCTTTCAAATTCTGCATTGAAACAGGTTCACCACCGGCTGTATTATTTGTAATGGTCATAATAATGAAAGGCACTTTATCACCGTGTTCTTTCAAGACTTTCTCCAATTTTGCCGGATCTACATTACCTTTAAACGGCACTTCTTTCTGAGTGTCTTTAGCTTCATCTATAGTACAGTCTACAGCATGTGCCTTACGAAATTCTATATGGCCTTTGGTAGTATCAAAGTGAGAATTGCCAGGTACGTAGTCTCCCTCATGCACTAAAGCGGAGAACAGAACATTCTCAGCCGCTCTACCCTGATGAGTGGGTATTACATATTCGAATCCCGTAATTTTTTCTATGGCTTCTTTTAATTCAAAAAAAGACCGGGCTCCGGCATAAGACTCATCACCGGTCATCATAGCTGCCCACTGCCGGTCGCTCATGGCACCCGTACCTGAATCTGTAAGACAGTCGATGTAAACTTGTTCTGAACGTAATCCGAAAACATTATAACCCGCCTCTTTTATCCATTCCTCACGTTGCTGACGGGTACTTTTTGTGATGGGTTCCACCATCTTTATTTTCCATGATTCTGCAAATGGTATTTCCATGGTTTTATTTAAGGTATTTATTTCAATAATTTTTCCCAATTCTTTTGAGAGACATTGGGCCATATTTTTTTCATCTTGTCTATTATATTTTGAAGAGATTCCAAGGGATTTCTGTCTGAAGGCATTAGCAAGGAGTCTCCAAAATGCACCTCGGGCGTAGAATATCTTGCCACTCCCCAACCGTATCTTTCTCCCGACCTTGTTTTCTTATACTCGAAGTCACTGATTAAAATCCACCCTCCCATCTGAAGGCGTTGCAACGGACTTTCAAGGCTCTTAGATTTAGAGTTGGCCGGGATCATCAAATTAGATTCCGGCAGTTCATCCCATCGGGTTCGTTTTCTATTACCGAAAACTAATTTTTTTAATTCCGTTGAAGTCAGGGAATCATTTTCCTTTATAATTTCAAGAAGCATCTCATCTGTGCTCCCTGCTTTTATTGGATATGAATAGCGTCGATAATTTAGAAAATCAGCCAATAATTCTAAAGAAACAAAACCGGCTTTTCTTCTAAAAAATTTTCCATAGGCAGCTGTTTTTTGTCTGATTACAGGCCCTTTCCATTCCCAGCATCCTTCATCATAGTTACCTCCGAAAAGCATTCCGGGAGCACATAATTCACTTATGGAAAGATTTTTGATGTTATTAGGAAAGAAAGGAAGGATTTTTATCTGATCCACCGCATTAAGCATACTAACACGGCTGTCTATTTTCAGGTTTGGTTTTATTGGAAACCCCATTTTTATAAGAAAATCCTTCATCCCCTTCTAATATCTTCAAAGAAAAACATCCTATTTTGTTTTTCTATCGCAATTTAAGACCATCGCCAAAAGCCTTTCCTACCTTCTCGCCTATTGCCAGATAAGTGTTATGCACAGGATCGAAAGTAATAGGCTGTAACTTTGCCGGATCTATCTTGCCATTTTCATCAAGGATACTTTCATCAGAAGAAACGTTTACAATCTCACCTATCAAAGTGCATTTTTCCGGATCGTACGACACAAGTTTACACTCAAGTGTCATTGGAAGTTCATTGATTATGGGAGCATTTACAAATTCAGACTTTACATGAGTGAATCCGGCTTTCTTAAACTTATCTTTCACTTTATTACCTGATACTATCCCCACATAATCACAGCCAACCAAATGTGCTTTATCCGCCATACTCACTGTGAAGGCCTTGGACTCAAGAATATTTGCGGTAGTTTTATGATTTGCGCTTATACACATTGCTATCTGGTCGTCGTAAAATATCCCACCCCAGGCAACATTCATTGCATTGGGTTCTCCATCTTTATCATAAGCAGCCAGGATAAAAACCGGCTGAGGATAACACCATGGTTTCGAGCCGAAATTCTTTCTCATTTTATTAGTATGTTAATGATATTTTCCTTAAAAAGATTAATATCCCAAATTTAGTGATTTTTTTTAATCAAAACATCTTAATTCATTGTTATTGTAAAATAAAACCTTAAATTTGCATAAGGTATATTTGTATTTTAAATTCTCTATATAAAACACGAAATTATGAGCTTTTCAGAGGCAATTAAAGTAGGATTCAACAAGTTTTTCTATCCCTATGGACGTGCATCTCGCAGTGAATTCTGGTGGTATTATCTATGCATGTTCATCATCACCGGTGTTTTAGGTGTAATAGGAGGATTCAGCCAGGGTTACGGTATCGAACAAGTATGGCTGGGAGTTATATTTGAAATATTAAGCGCCATTTGCGGAGTCTCTGTAATATGTGCAGCCATCAGGCGCCTACATGACACCAGTCGTTCGGGATGGAATATTCTTTGGGGTCTTCTTCCTTTAATTGGAACCATCATTCTGATTGTATATTGGTGCCAGGCCTCTCAACCGGGAGAAAACCAATATGGTCCTGAACCCAAATGATCGGGATTAACAATCTTACTGTTGATTTCTCGGCAAAGCCACTTTTCAACGACATCTCATTTTCCATAAACGACAACGACAGGCTCGCCTTAGTAGGGAAAAACGGTGCCGGTAAATCTACTTTACTAAAAATTATCGCAGGGTATCAGCAACCTACCTCCGGTTCGTTGTCAATCCCCAACAATATGAAGATAGGGTATCTTCCCCAGGAAATGAAAACTGTGGACGATACCTCTCTTTTTGAAGAGACCAGAAAAGCCTTCAAAGAAAGAATCTTACTGGAAGCCAGACTGGATTCCTTAAATCATCAGCTCACTCAGCGCACTGACTATGATTCGGAAGAATATCTGAAACTGATTTCCGACTCCGACGAATTACGACATTCCATTCAGGTTAGATTCCCTGAAAATATGGATGCAGAAATAGAAAGGACACTTATTGGTCTCGGATTTAAAACCTCCGATTTCCATCGTCCTACTTCTGAATTCTCCGGGGGATGGAGAATGAGAATTGAATTGGCAAAGATACTTTTACAAAAGCCGGATTTACTTCTGCTGGATGAACCGACAAACCATCTCGACATAAATTCTATTCAGTGGCTTGAACAATTTCTGATAAATAGAACCGGAGCCTTAGTACTTGTAAGTCATGATAAAGCTTTTTTAGATAATGTCACAAAAAGAACCGTAGAGATTTCTTGCGGAAAAATTTATGATTACAAGGTGTCATATTCACCTTTTGTGGCATTGCGTAAAGAGAGAATAGAGCAACAGTTAAAGGCTTTTGAAAACCAACAAAAATTAATTGCTGATACAAAAGAGTTCATTGAACGGTTCCGCTACAAAGCCACTAAAGCTGTGCAGGTACAAAGCAGGATAAAACAACTGGAGAAAATCATTCCGATAGAAATAGATGCCGAGGATACTGACAGTGTAAATTTTAAATTTCCGGCAGCAGAAAGAAGCGGGGATTTCCCATTGATTGTAGAGGGTCTGGAGAAGTCATTTGGATCCCATACTGTTTTTTCAAATGTGGACTTTACTATGCGGCGGGGAGAAAAGATAGCTCTTGTAGGAAGCAATGGTGAAGGAAAATCTACATTCGTTAAATGTGTAATGAATGAATTCCCTTATCTCGGACACCTGAAAATCGGACATAATGTAAAAATAGGGTATTTTGCTCAGAATCAGGCTCAAAAATTAGATACTACACGTACTGTTTTCGAAACTCTGGATGATGTTGCCACTGGTGACATAAGAACACGCCTAAAGGACTTGTTGGCTGCATTTCTTTTCCGAGGAGAAGAGATTGAGAAGAAAGTTTCCGTACTTTCAGGAGGAGAGAAGACAAGGTTGGCAATGGCAAAATTACTTTTGGAACAAGTGAATTTTCTTATTCTCGACGAGCCCACCAACCATCTTGATATGCGCACCAAGGAAATATTAAAGAATGCGCTTAAAGACTATAACGGTACAGTGATTATAGTAAGTCACGACAGAGATTTCCTTGACGGGCTTGTCGACAAAGTTTTTGAATTCAAAGAAGGCAAAGTTAGAGAACATCTGGGAGGTATATACGATTATCTTAAGAAAAGAGATTCAATAGCACCAACCAATCTTTCACCTTCACAACATGAAGATGATACAAAAGTCGTAAAGGAATCCCGTAATGCCCTCTCCTATCAACAAAAGAAAGAATTTGACCGGAATCTAAGAAAAGCTGAAAAAAAGCTTAACGAGACTGAAAATGCAATCGAAACATTGGAAAATGAGATTGTGGAATTAGAAGAGAGAATAGCTAAAGGTGAAATTGGTGAGGAAATTCTAAATCAATACGACCTTAAAAAGAAACAACTCGAATTGCTGACTGATACTTGGGAAGAAGCCCAGACTGAACTTGATAATTTAAAAAAGGAATATACCGATGTCATCTGAAAAACTTGGAATAAATAAAGATAACCTGAATACTAATGTAGATCCTAAGCAAGATTTTTATGAGTATGCTTGTGGTGGCTGGATAAAAAATAATCCGATGCCGGATGAATTTTCTTCTTATGGACAATTTGACGTCTTAAGGGAGAAGGCTCGCAAACAAGTGCAAGACCTTATAATAAACTTAGGTTCCGAACCTGCTTCAAAAGAGAAGGGTACAATCGCTCAGAAAATAAGTGATCTCTATAATATGGGGATGGATGAGAAGAAACTCAATTCCGAGGGTTCAGAACCTATAAAACCTCTTCTTGAAGAATTGAAACGGCGTCTCAAGGAGGATGATCTCACCACGCTTTTAGCTTGGCTTCACATGGGATTGGATGGTGCAATATTTACTTCAGGTGTAGGACCCGACCCGGCTGATTCCAATATGAATATAATGCATATCGGGGAAACAGGTCTTGGACTGGGTGACCGTGATTATTATCTGGAAGATAATGAGACAAACCGCAAGATTCTTGAGGCCTATGAAATATACGTAAAGAAACTGATGACTTTAACCGGTTATTCTCAAGAAGAGGCTCAAAATGTATGGGATTCAGTTATCAAATTGGAAAAGAAAATAGCTGAAATCAAGATGACGCGGGAACAGAGAAGGAACCCTGCTTTGCGGCATAATATATATTCTGTGATTCAACTGCAGAAGGATTTCGATTTTATTGACTGGAATAAATATTTTCATCTTCTCGGTGTAGAGGGAATGGAATCAGTCAATGTGACTTCTGTTCAGTTTATGAATGCCCTTCCCTCTTTAGTGGCTCAACTAACACCCAAAGAACTTGAGGACTATCTAATGTATAGTTTAATTTCAAATTCCACCGGATTGATGAGTGATGATTTCATCGATGCCAATTTTGAAATGTACGGAAAGGTAATGAGTGGCCAGAAAGAGAAAAAGCCAAGATGGAAAAGAGCAATGGCTATTCCTGATTCCATGTTTGGAGAAGCTGTGGGAGAATTATACGTAGACAAATATTTTCCTAAAGAAAATAAGGATTATATGATTTCCTTAGTGGAAAATCTCAGGAATTCTCTCGATCAGCATATATCCAATCTCCCATGGATGGGAGATGAAACCAAGACTAAAGCCAGGGAGAAACTCAAATCAATGGGCGTGAAGATCGGTTATCCTGATAAATGGAAAGATTATTCAGAAATAGAAATAGATCCCGGAAAAACATACCTTGAGAACGTCAGAGAAGCTTCTATATGGTTCACAAAGGATAATTACTCTAAGTTTAATAAACCGGTTGACAAAAGTGAATGGCATATGACTCCTCAGACAGTGAACGCATATTACAGTCCAATAGTGAATGAAATATGTTTTCCGGCCGGTATACTTCAGCCTCCCTTTTTTGATATCAACGCTGATGATTCCATCAATTATGGAGCTATAGGTGTAGTAATAGGCCATGAGATGACTCATGGTTTTGACGACCAGGGACGTCAATTTGATAAAGAAGGTAATTTAACAGACTGGTGGACGGCTGAAGATGCAGAAAAATTCAATAAGTTGGCCGATGTTCTTGTAGAGCAATTCGACAAGGTAGAAATAGCCCCCGGGGTATTTGCCAACGGAAGATACACTTTGGGAGAAAATATAGCCGACCAGGGAGGATTGAGTATTGCTCTTACGGCATATGCAAATACCGATCCCAAGGAAACGGACATTGAGGGCTTCTCTCCCCTGCAAAGATTTTTCCTTTCTTATGCTAATGTGTGGGCAGGCAGCATACGTGAAGAAGAAAAACTCGTGAGAACGAAAACAGATCCCCATTCCCTTGCAAAAAATAGGGTGAATGTAACTCTTAAGAATATTGATGCTTTTGAAGAAACTTTTGAAATTGTAGGAGGAGATAGGATGTTTAGGCCAAAGAACGAGCGGGTCTTGATTTGGTGATAAAGTAATATTGAATTGTTGCAAATTATAAAATCAAAATTGATTATTCTCATAAATACCTCCATTAATAAATTGCCCTCAAATGTAGGGACGCACGGCTCGTGCGTCCGAAATAAAAGAGGGATAATTCATTGATTATCAGAGGACGCACGAGCCGTGCGTCCCTACATATGTCGTTTGGGATATTATTCGGGATAATCATAAAATCAAAATAGCTTCTGTTTTATCAATTTTCAATTTAAAAACTGATTATATCTATGTACGGGTTAATTGGCAAAAAATTAGGACATTCCTTCTCTGCTGACTTTTTTAATACTAAGTTTGAAAGGGAAGGTATAGACAATTCCTATCATCTTTTGCCTATCGACAAGATTGAGGATTTCCCTTCGCTTCTCGATTCCCACAAAGATTTACAAGGTCTTAATGTCACGATTCCATATAAAAAAGAAATAATCAGATATCTGGATGCGCTCTCTGACGAAGCTCGGGAAATAGGTGCTGTAAATGTCATAAAGTTTGAAGAAAAGAATGGGAAAAGATTTCTTGTCGGACATAATTCAGATATTAAAGGATTTGAAAATTCTCTTTTACCATTATTACGGTCAGACATCACAAAGGCATTAGTATTAGGAACCGGTGGAGCCTCTCAAGCTGTCGTATTTGTTTTAAATAAGTTAGGTCTTAAGGTTACTTTAGTTTCCCGGTCTCCGCAAGAGAATCAATTGTCTTATCAAGATCTAAGTCCGGAAATTATAAAAGATAATTTGCTTATAGTAAATACCACCCCTTTGGGAATGTTTCCGGATACAGAAGGATTTCCTCCTATTCCCTATCACAATCTCACCCCTAAGCATTTATGCTATGATTTAGTGTACAATCCTGAAACTACTGCTTTCATGAAAAAAGCCAAGGAATATGGAGCAAAAGTGAAAAACGGACTTGAGATGCTCGAAGGTCAGGCTATAGCCGCCTGGGACATTTGGACAAAATGAACCTCAGATTCCTTTGTCTTCTTTTAGGGTTAGTAAGTGGTATCCTTCTTGCTGACTTTTTATCCTCAGGTTTAATTGTCGGAGCCTTATTCACAGGTTTTTCTCTTATAATATGGCTAATAATTTTTCTTCTTTCCAAAAATCCTGTCCTTTCCAAAAAACTTAACCCATATCATGTAGTATGGATTACTCTTTTATTCGCAGGAGCCGGGAGTTTTCTTTTCCAGTTCACCTCTCTCCCATCTTACTCTTCCAGGATAAAAGAGGAAAATTTATTTTATTCCGGGAAAATAGAAGATATAAAATATTTGGCTGAAGGAGACCGGTTTAAAATAAAAATTCTTTCCATTCGTGATTCCTCCAATAATAACATCCCTTTTTCACATTTAAATATAATTTTAAACACCAATGGGTTCTCTGCATCAAAGGGAGATATAATAGAATTTGAAGGCAAAGTCCGGGAATTCTCTTCTTCTCAATATGCCGAAAGAATGCATCATCAAGGAGTAGTAGGGATTGCTAACTGCAAAGTGGATAAAATTAGAAAAACAGGATCATCATTATCCCTCTCTAATATTTTTGATAAGTTTAGAACTCATATCATTATAAAGATAGAGAAATCAACTTTAAATTATCCAACTTCAGAATTTCTAATATCCCTACTCCTTGGAGATAAAACCTATCTTTCCTCAAACACGAGAGAAACACTTACTGCGGCAGGACTGGCGCATATATTGGCTCTGAGCGGAATGCATGTAGCCATCATGGCCTCCATATTATTGACAGTTCTCTTCCCCCTTTCTTTGGCAGGGTGGCATAAAACAAGACGCATATTAGTAATTATATTGATTTGGGCCTATGTCCTTCTCACAGGAGGAGCTCCATCAACAGTAAGGGCAGCTATCATGGCAACCTTTCTTCTGATATCTTTCCTCCTTCAAAGAAAAAACTCAGCGATTAATGCTCTCTTTGTATCTGTTTTTATCATCATTCTGATTGATCCTTATTCTATATGGGACATAGGCTTGCAATTGAGTTTCGTATGTGTGGCGTCAATAATATTGTTTGTATCCAGGCTTAATCCCATAGAACGTCATAAGCATCCTAATACATTCAACATAATTAATGCATTAATAGTTACTTTAGTTGCGACTTTTGCTACGTGGACTTTGGTTGCTTATTATTTTGGTTATATCCCCTTGATGTTTTTACCGGCTAATTTAATTCTCCTGCCATTCATTCCGCTATTCATAATTATCAGCCTTATCTATGTGTGCTTGCTTTTATTCAGTTTAGACTTAAGTTTTATTTCTTTTACCTTAGATAAAATATATGAATTTTTCCTGTATGCGAGTGATTTATTTTCGTATTCAGGTAACTCTGTAATTGACATAAAGATAAATTCCGGAACTGTGACTCTGTGGTTGGGTGCACTGATATTTTTTTCTGTGGCTTTTTATAGCACTAAATTGATAAGGAAAAGAATTCTTACTTTCTCAGGTATAGGGCTTACTCTACTTTCTTTTGTTTCGATAATTACTTACAATCCTCAAGATAAGAACTCGATCAAATTCCTTTATAGTTTCTCGAATCTAAATATTCAACATACTTCAGGGAACGTCTCAACCAAGATCTCCTTTCCAAGAGACAATATATCTAAAACATTATTACGCGACGTGGAAATAATTGCAATAGATAATGTTGTTCACCCGGATTCTCTTTCAAAGCTTAATAAAAATTCTGAAGCGGCCCACTCTTTCCTAATAGTGGGTCCAAAGGCCAATATCACTCAGGTTGCCTCACTTATTGACACATCTGATTACAGTAAAGTCATTTTACATTCTTCTGTGGGAGAAAAGAAAAAGGTTGAATTACTCAACCTTATAAATGAATCCCAGTGGGAAAAAATTCATTCTCTGCGTGATAGAGGTTCCTTAGAATTAGATTTAGACTTTGGCTTATAAAATTTATTCTCTTCCTGATCTTCAATGTCTGTTTCCACAAGATTACTGAAGATATTGTTCCGCGATAGAATATTTCCTCTCTCTTCAATATCTTCTTTGAGATGAACGGTCTCATTACTATCCTCAAACCCCTCAAAATGAGATAACTGCCTTATCCCTAAAAGGATTATAACCATACAGGTGAGGATAATAAGCAAAATCACTATTTGGGTGACAAGACTCATAGTTTATCTTTTCTTTTGATTTTCTAACATTCTAAATAGGATAAAAGTTGAAAATCAAAAAAAATTTTTTTATTTTCGTTATTCTTTTCCAAACTAATTAATATGATTAGGTGTTAAATTGGTATAAGAACTTAAACATTAATTACAAAAACATTTAAAGTGTTATGAAAAGGACTGCTCTTTTATTGGCTTCGCTGGCATTAGTATCATGTGCATGGAGCCAGAATTTATCAAAACCGGAGACAAAAGCTCTGCAAGCTTTTGTTACCCAGACATCTGCTAAGGGAGGTACTAATGCAGAGGCCCTTGGTTTCAGTGGCAATAATGTAGCCAATCTTCCCGGTGTAACCGTGGCAAACGGACATGTAACTGCCATCAAATGGGATAAAAAAGATTTGGGCGGTGTTCTCGATCTTTCTAATTTCCCGGCACTGACTTCAGTTGATGTCAGCAATAACAAGATTTCCCAACTCGTAATTAATAATGCTCCTGCATTAGTTGAACTTAACGCTTCCAAAAACCGTATCTCAGAAGTAACTCTTCAAGGAGTTGAACAACTTCAGGTACTGGAACTAAACAAGAATCGTATCTCAGAAATCAACATCAGCGCTGTTCCGCTTATCAAGAAACTTAATCTTTCATCCAATCACCTTGAGAGCCTTGATGTAAGCAATTCAGCAAACCTTACTTACTTAAATGTAATTAGCAATAATCTTGAAGAACTTACTGTAGCAAACTGTACAGCTCTGAAGACTCTCTATGCCGGTTACAATGATTTGTCAACAATTACTTTGGCAGGCCTCGTAAAATTGGAAAACTTGAACGTACAGGGAAATAAGATTCAGAATCTTTATATACAAGACCTTCCCTCTCTGACTACTATGGCTTGTAACGACAATCATATGACAGGTCTCTCAGTTTCAAATTGCAATGCCTTGACTGATATATATGCACCTTACAATGATCTTACTTCATTTACAGTTTCAAATGTGCCTACTCTGGCCTTTGTGAATCTTGAATGGAATGATCTTTCAAACGTATATCTTACAAACCAGAATTTCCTCCAGAGAGTTAATGTAAGCTACAACCAATTGCAGACTCTTGACGTAAGTTTCGACCCGATGTTGACTTACCTGAATATCAGCAACAACGTAAATCTTACTGATCTCCGCACTATAGGCGACAACGCTCTTCGTCAGATTGTAGGTGACTGGACAGGCCTTGGCCTTGCTGAACCAAATGCAATGTACAATCCGGTTCCTCCAATGGGAATGCCTGGAACTCCGGGAGTAGGCCCGGGTGCCGATGATCTGATTCCGGAAGAATAAAATATATTTGAAGTTACAGTTAATCCCCGGTGGCCAAAACCATCGGGGATTAATTTATTATATGATTATCCGGAATAATACCCAAGGGTAAGAAGTAGGAATGTACGGCTCGTACGTCCTCTGAAAACAATTAGTTGTTTACAAAAAAAGTAAGGCTACAATCCAAGAAAAAAGCGTATCATAATCTGACACGCTTTTCTTACTTTATAGTGTTACTGCTTATTCAATTGTCTGCACGGGAGCACTCTGTGGAAGAGGAGCCTCTTGCTCTTGCTGAATCTCTTCATATTCTTTTTCTTCGTGCTCTGCATTGCAAGTCTTCACGAGTCCCACTATAAGGAAAGCCACAACACAAGCTATTGCAAATATGAAAAACCATATTACTCGCTTGTTGCATCCTTTCCTATTTTCCATTCCTTGTGCACTCATATTTTTTATGATATTTAATTTCTTCTGCAAAGTTATAGAATTCCTTTACAAAGAAAAAATTTTATGGCAATATCATCAAAGAGCCCGTTCCTCAATTAATGTTAAAATATAGGAACGGGCTCTTATTTTAACGCCAAGGAAATTCCGCCGGAACTTCCTTTCCTTTTACAGCTAAACGTACCAGGCTACAGAAATCTCTCACCATCTTTTTAACAGGAGCAGGCTCCATGCCTAATACTTTATAAAGAAGACCTGCATTGTTTGGCAATCTTGTGATTCCTGCTGCCAATTTGTTCTTCTTGTCTATAAACACCTGAGTCTTCTCGTATATTTCAGATGCTTTATCCGGAGGAGTCATTACTATGACATTAGCAAAGACATCAAATTTGCCCATCACTCCCAAATTTCGAGGATGTTCCACGTTGGGGTCAATTACAAATTTTTCTCTGAAAAGTTGTTTCCCATCAGGTCTTTCCCCATGACTGCAAACTGAAAGGACATCATATTCAAATAATTCTCCTTCCTTATAGTATTTTCTTCCTCCCATATATATTTCAGAATAAAACACAGTTGCAGTTTCTGCCACAGAAAGTCTTGTATCTGAAATAAAACGGGTATGCCTGCAAGGAATTACGGGCTCAGGCATAAATTCGAGGTATGCGTTATCTTCAAGAACAATATTCTGAATAAGGCCCGAATAATTATACTTCATTTCAGCCAGTTTTGTGGCCGCTCCGGTGGATATCCAGGCAAACGCATCTTTTTTCACAGTAATGTCTTGTCTATACCTATCTCCATCTATATTTGGTCCTCCTGAGGAAAGAATATAGACACAAGGCATTTCGGGCATTTTCTCATCGAAATACAATTCTTGCTGAACAATAAGCGGTGCACGCCTTTCAAGGTCACGCATTATACTTTTGCCCTCTTTGTCCAGTTCGAAACCCATACGCAGATACCCATGTTTCCCGGGAGCCCCTACATACATGGCTTCCGGTTCATTAAGATATCGGCTCATCTCCCGGGCCGAATCGAAATTGACTTCAGGTGTAGGTAATTTCTCTTTCTTATTAAGCATCGATTTCTGTGATTTGTGCTTTATCGAAAAGGGCCATCTTAAAGATTAAATCTACAAGTTCATCTATACCCTCTCCTGTCATGCAATTGGTGAAAACAAATGGTTTACCGGGACGCATCAGTTTAGCATCATGATCCATCACTTCCAGCGAAGCATGTACATAGGGCGCAAGATCTGTCTTATTAATCACCAGGATATCGCTCTGAGAAATGCCGGGACCATCCTTTCTTGGTATCTTATCACCGGCTGCCACGTCTATTACATAAATGAAGAAATCCACAAGAGCCGGTGAGAATGTGAGTGTAAGGTTGTCACCGCCACTCTCAATCAGTACGATATCTGTATCGGGAAATTTAGCCTCCATTTCTTCTACAGCGGCGATATTCATAGAGGGGTCTTCTCTTACTGCTGTATGGGGGCAAGCACCTGTTTCCACTCCGATGATCTTATCTTCCACGAGGATACCTTTCAAGGTTTTACGCACGTGTTTAGCATCCTCAGTAGTTACGATATCATTTGTGATAATCAGTACTTTTTGTCCTAATTGCAAAAGTTTTGGTGTTATCGCTTCTATAAGGGCTGTTTTTCCGGATCCAACCGGACCACCAACCCCGATTCTACATGTTGACATAATTAATAATTTTTGTTTAGTTCATAAACATTCTCATATTCCCTTTTTCATGGAGAGAGGCTAAGATATCCAGTTCGGGATAAAAAGCATTCATATCATTCAAATCCATCACTGCAGCCTCATTGTAAAGCCTTTCAATGTCATCCGAAAGTTTTTCCAGGATGAGTTGAGTATCATAATGAGATACTTTCACACAGCGAAGAGCTGCACCAAGTACCATATTGATAACTCCATATTGATGGCTGCAGAAGAGGTCTTTCTCCGAGACTCCGGCTAAAGCGAACATGATACCTTGAGCCACCGGATACATTCCCGGAGTCTCTCCCTTAGAAATTGCATCGAGCCACTCCTTTACAAAAGGGTCTGAATAAAGTTTTACACCCAATTCGGCAAGCTTCTTCCCCATACGGGTACCCATTTGCCTTGCCTCATCGTTCATCTTAAATCCGTAAAGGTAATGGTCTATCTCCTTACATTTCTCATAATCTCCGGCCTTATAAGCTCTGTAAGCATGAAGGCAAGCCACACCGTCGCTAAAAGCAGCCTGATGGCTTTGCGACCTTACAAATTCTTCAAGAGTTTCGGCATTAGTCACTATTTTCTCAAAAGAGGCTGTTTCCAATCCATTGGAAAAAGAGAAAGTACCTACCGGAAATTGTGAGTCGGTGAATTGCAACAAGCGCATCACCTTTATCATGTCATTAGGTTGTGACATTTTTTAATCAATGAGTGTGTGAGTGATCGTGTTCTTCATCATTGCCATGCACATGGTCATGACAGTGATCCTCATTTCCATGAGAATGTTGATGAGTGTGGTTATGAGAATGACTGTGAGTCATATCGCCATGAGTATGTTCATGTTCATGGGAATGTTCGTGTGCATAAACTATATGTCCATGATCATGCTCATGAGAATGACTTTCATGGCCGGCACCACCAAACAGTCTTCTTATTTCATGAGGTGCGAGGTAAGGAATCACTTCTACACCTTTCTGAAAATCATAAGTAATACCTTCAATATGATGAGTTTCCATTACCGACATCATCACCTTCTTATCTACGGTAAGAGGCACATAGACTTTAGTACCCTTAACTACAGCCGGCCAATGTTGGTTTCCAATGGCATGACCTAACTCAACGCTTATTCTTATAATTTCTTCCGGTTTGGTAGTAGCTAATCCCGAAAGATCGACTACAAGTACCGGACTGAGTTCAATTTTTAATACTATCGCTTTATTAGTCTCCGGATCATATTCCACAATGTCACCGTCTACTATCTGAGTATGACGAGCAAGAGCAATGGGATATTCTTTACCACTTAATCCTTTACCCAGAAATCTTGATTTTTGAGCAGTCCACTGATCCAGGAAGACATAATCTATATCTGCATTGGCTAATTTTTCTTTCCATTCCGGGGAAAGATTTAAATTACCAATCACTTCACTATAAACTTTCATAAGAAACAAAAATAAATAAGACAGAGGGAAAAGAAAGTTCCCCCTGTCTTGAAATTATTACTTTTGATAAAAAATCATTAACTGAACCAGTAAAGTTGAGCAAGAGGAAGTTCCTTGGCTGGCGGAACGTAAGCATGAATACCATCCACAGTAACAGCAAATGTTTCAGGATTAACCTCGATGAATGGCATAGCAGTGTTGCGAACCATATCTTCCTTGGTGATCTGACGAGTACCGTGTACAGGATAAACGATGGATTCGAGACCCAGTTTTTCCTTAATACCGAGATCGTAAGATGCACGTGAAACGAATTGCAAACGAGTGGCTGCGATTTCTTTGCCGTATTGACCGAACATAGGACGCATCATCTTAGGCTGCGGTGTGGGAAGTGAAGAGTTAGGATCACCCATATTAGCCCAGTTTACTAAGCCGCCTTTGAGCACCATCTTAGGTTTAGTGCCGAAGAATGCAGGTTCCCAAAGAACAAGGTCAGCCATTTTACCCACAGCGATAGAACCGATAACTTCGCTGATACCATAAGTGATAGCCGGGTTAAGTGTAATCTGAGCAAGATAACGAAGCACACGGAAGTTGTCATTGCTATCAGAATCTTCAGGCAATTTACCACGTACTTGTTTCATATAAGAAGCCATCTGGAATGTACGCATGAAGGATTCACCTACACGACCCATAGCCTGTGAGTCGGATGAAACCATTGAGATGATACCCAGGTCATGGAATACATTTTCAGCAGCCTGAGTTTCCGGACGAACACGACTTTCGGCAAATGCTACGTCAGAAGGAATTGTCGGATTAAGGTTGTGACAAACCATAATCATATCGAAGAGCTCAGCCTGTGAATTGATACCGAACGGGAGAGTCGGGTTGGTTGAAGACGGCAAAACATTTGGTAATGAAGCTACCTTTATAAGGTCAGGAGCATGGCCACCACCGGCACCTTCAGTATGATAAGTATGTATGGTACGTCCATCGATTGCAGCAATAGAATCTTCTACATAACCACTTTCATTAAGTGTGTCAGTGTGGATTGCTACCTGAATATCATACCTGTCGGCACATGACATAGCTGTACGGATAGCAGCCGGTGTTGTACCCCAGTCTTCATGTATCTTAAGGCCACAAGCGCCATTCTCCAGCTGATCATTGATATTCTGAGCTACTGAGCAGTTACCTTTACCAAGCAGACCGATATTGATAGGCATGCCTTCACATGCTTTCAGCATTTGGTGCAGATTCCATCTGCCGGAAGTGATTGTAGTACCATTTGTACCGTCAACGGGACCGATACCACCACCTATAAGAGTGGTTATACCATTAGAGAGACAGTTGTAAGCCTGTTGAGGAGAAACAAAGTGAACGTGACCATCTATACCTGCTGCAGTAAGGATAAGGTGTTCTCCTGAGATTGCATCGGTAGAAGGACCTGTTACGATGGTAGGAGTAACCTTGTCCATAACATTGGGGTTACCTGCTTTACCGATACCTGAAATCTTACCATCTTTAATACCTACGTCAGCCTTTACTACACCCAAAAGTGGATCAAGGATGGTGACGTTGGTAATTACGAGGTCTACGCTACCGGCATCAGAAGTACATTCATTAGCGAGACCCATTCCATCGCGAAGAGTCTTTCCACCGCCATAAACCACTTCATCACCAAAATAACGGAGGTCTTTTTCGATTTCTACATAAAGGTCGGTATTGCCGAGCCTAATCTTATCGCCCACGGTTGGGCCGAAAAGATTATTATATTCTTTTCTTGAAATTGTTGCCATAACTGTGAGTGATATTATTTTTCTGTTTCAGTGTAACCTGCTTCAGCTTCATCTTCGCTTACGCTCTTGAAGCCATATTCTTTAACTCTACGGAGAGCCTCAATATTCTTCGGATAGAATGTAGGTTTATCTTCGAGACCGGCATAACCATTAACGAGGTCATTGAAACCGATTACTCTGGTCTTACCTCCGAATTGAACAAGTTCAACTTCTTTTTCTTCACCCGGTTCGAAACGGATAGCTGTGGTAGCCGGGATATTGAGGTGATAACCGAATGCTTTTGCACGGTCAAACTCCATATACCTGTTCACCTCAAAGAAATGGAAATGAGAACCCACCTGTACAGGACGGTCTCCTGTATTATGAACTGTAACTTTTACAGTGCGACGGTAAGCATTGTAAGTTACGTCTTCATCCTTAAGGATAACACCACCTACCGGTACATATTCAGCGGGAGTGAAACCCGGAGTATTCGGATAGGCAATTGGGGGCTGACCCGGGAATATGCCTTGAATACCGGCATAAGTTTCCTCTGTATTATTTTGAGCCATAATTAATTTACTTTTTAATGAAAAAATAGAAATACCGAATTATTTAATCGGGTGGTGTATACTTACAAGACGGCTACCGTCAGTAAATACAGCTTCTACCTGAAGAAGAGTGATCATATCTGCCACACCTTCCATCACCTGTTCCTTGGTGAGTACATTGGCAGCCTGATGCATTGTCTCTTCCACAGTTTTTCCTTCTCTGGCCATCTCGAGTGCAGCACTGGTAATGTATGCCACTGCCTCCGGATAGTTCAGCTTCAGACCCTTGTTAAGTCTGCGCTCTGCAATCAGCCCGATGGTGAGCAGAGTTAGCTTGTCTTGTTCTTTTGGGGTAAAATGCATAATTTTAAATATTTATGTGGTTTTGCTATTTATCTTTAAACCCAACAAGTATTCCCATCAAACTCTGATGGAAATTTGCTATTATTTGTACAAATATATACATAAAACAATTTACAGGGAATTTTTATCATAACATTTTTTTCAATTTCCTGCATTATTTTACTTCTATTCTTTCCATTTCACTTGTAATTAATTTCAATTTGTTAGAAGAATATTACTATATTACTGAAAATATAACTAATAATGTTTAACAACAGAAATTACAGTTTGTAGATAAATTCTATATTTTTCAATTTCTAAATAGTAAAAATATATTTCAGACTTTATAATTTCAACATTCTCTAATAGCAATTAGTTTAATGAAGAAAGAAAAAGTTTACTCCGAACAGGATATAACAGGTAATTAGTTCTAAGCATAAAAAACCGGAATGTGAATCTTAATTTTCACATTCCGGATATTTTAGGGATCCCTCTCGATCAAATCCTCAAGAAATCAAGCAAAGAGAGGATCTATAGGTTTTTCTTTGATTATTTTCAAAATGGGAAGTTGATACCTAAGTTCACGTTAACATTGGAGTTAAGTGGAATATACTGTTTTGAAAGTTTACCCGGCACTCTGTCCATACCAAGGAATAGGTTGAATCCCTTACCGCTTGTTACATTCAAAAGCCAGCCAAATCCTACTCCATAAGTACCCATCACAAGATTGGCACTTGCAGATACATATTTCACCGGTTGAACGTTAGCAGAAAGCCGGAATTCGGTACTGGTATATCCCCCACACATACGAGTGGAGTTTAAAAGACCGAAAGTGAGAGCTCTGTAATAAGGTAAGATATATTCTACACCGATGTTCATAGTAGTTCCCTGCATGGTAGAACGTTTGAAGTTTCCATCCTGTGGCTGAAGTTGATACAAAGCGCTTATCTTGTTCTTCATGTCATCCCATGTATCATTGTCGCCGTTCACTTCGAATATGTAATCACTTGTCTGGAAGTTCTGTTCTCCATTTGTGGATGCCTTTTTAGTTTTAGTCCAGGCGATACCACCAAGGTCTATTATAGCAAGAGAAAATCTGAAATCTCTCCAGTCATAAGTTGCACCAAGGTCAAAAGCGGCGCCATAACCATTGGGCACACTGAATCCATCAGATTTTATACCTGATACATAATGTCTGTGGGCTTCATCGTTGTAATCGGTTTCCCAGTCCAATCCTTTTCCTGATAGATAAATATCACCTTCACTGACGATATCCCATGAATCTTGTCCTAAAGTCATTTCTGCCTTCTTGAACTTACCGTAAGCACTGGCCATACCAACAAGGAATTTGAATGTAGCACCCACACGAAGACCGGGAACTTGCTTAATATCTCTTGAATGGTTAAGGGCTATTTCTGCGTAAGAATTAGCATAAACCATCAGATTCCGGATGTCGTAGGTATCATTCTTTACTCCATCTCTGAGCATATTGAAAAGAGAACCTGGAGCTCCAACCTGGGAATTTGCAACAGCACTAATGCTTACTGTGTTATATCCTCCCAAAGCCTTGAATCCCACAGTAATGATATTTTCTCTGAGATTGGCTCCAAGTTTATTGGAATTACCGAATTTCTTCACCTGATTGTCGGGAAGGTCAGGGTTTGTGAAGAGCACAGTCTTTCCGTTCAACGGGTAGATAAGTTTCGACATGTGTAAAGTTCCTTGGGTTCCAAAAGATGTATTTCCAAGACCTGGGAAACCTACAAAGTTTTCTGTATTACCCATTGCCGGATTCATCTGATAGCGATAAAGGAAATTATCAAGGAAGTAACCCGATTCTGTATTAATCTGGGCACTGGCTGCAGTTGCTCCACAAACTAAAATCGCTGTGTATATATATTTCTTTATCATGATACTGTGCTTTTTTACTTATAGTCTTCTTCGTATTTATCATCTACAATGATATATGAACCTGTGATAGTAGCACGGATTTTATCCAGTGTGAGGGTTTGGTCCGGACTAAGTGCTGTTCCGTCCATGTTGTTAACAGTTACTATATACTCTACTCCGTCAAGACCGGTGAAAGGTTGATCAAACGACAACACAAGTTGCTCACTGCCATTTGCATAGGCTTTAACCATACCGGAAGCGCTGATTTCATTACCTCTGGCACCCTTTATTCTGTTTCCTTCCTTGTCTAAGGGATATACTGTGAGGTTCACATTAAATGGTATTTTTGAAGTAGGATATGCCGATAACACAAGCTTAGTAATATTTACATCATTGGCACCATCAAAGAAGTCTGTTTCTTTTTTCTGATATAGTATCTGAGACTGACTCTCAAAGGCCAAAGGAGCGAAGAATGTATAATCGCCACTCACCATAAGGTCGGAGCCAAGTTCCACTTCATTTATATCACCCTTAACAACCGGATTTGCAAGATCAATATCAAGGCTCTGAGGTATTCCTTCCCCATAAAGCACATTTTGCAAGTCGGTAGCCTGTTGGATGGTTGCACCTTGAGGCATTGTAAAGAATAGATTATCAATGTCTGCAGCTATCACGGTGTTAAATACAAAAGGATCGAGTGGAATTATCACATCTGCTCCATTATTTCCATAAGGAAGGATCTTTAATGTTCCTGTGAAAGGAGCATCAACAGGATTTTCCAAATTAATATATACTTGTGGATTGGAGATTATAAGTTTACTGTCTCCATCCATTAGGAAATCAGGGATATCGTTGAGTTCTACCGGTGAAAAATCGGGAGATTCAACATCATATTCAATTTCTCCTGAAATCTTATTGGCGTTAAACGGACTCATGGTGAATGTTGCTTCCAGAGTTGTATTCTGAGCAGCTACTGTTCCGGATTTCACACCGATCATTCCAGTAAAGTCGAGGTTGCCGTTTTCTCTGTACACACCGTCACCAAAATCAAGAACTTGAATCATGATTGGAGAATCGATACGTCCGTTAACTATATCCACATTGACCTCTCCATTTATTACAGTCTGCCCTTTATAGGTAGCCGCAAAAGTTTCAGGGATAGATATTACAAAATTTGTAATTTGCGGTATCGATGTACCCATTGGAGAAGAAATAGTCAATCCCAGTTCAAGAGGTTTGGAATCACTTACCCAAAGTTTAGTAACTCTTATGATTGCATCGTCCACTTGCCCTGAACCTAAAAGATAAGAGAACTCCACCTCTCCGGGAGTGATTTCACCGTTGTTTACCACCAGAGGTAGATTACTGATAGTAGCATAATCCAGCACTTCTACTTCCTTAACATTTATTGGTTGTGCTTGAAAACTACCACCGGTTTCAATGGCATAAAACATCCCATTCTTTCCAGTCTTCTTCTTGATAATACTTTCATCGCTAATATCAAGCACATCATCCAGAGTTATTGTCTCCAGACGCACAGGCACCGTAAGGTTCTCCAGCTTAACTGCAGTAGTCGCATCAAGGTTATCGAGATCATATTTGTCGTCTACGCAAGAATTGCCGACTATAAGAGTCCCGAGTAACAATCCAATACTAATTGCTTTCTTCATTACTGATATAGTTTTGTTGTTGTTTTCAAATTACAAAACCGCCCTGGTGGTATTGGACGGTTAATAGTTTCATTTTTAATTTAGTGGAGGTGGAGGGGTTTGAACCCTCGTCCAAACACGGACCCAATAAGCTTTCTACATGCTTAGCCATCGAATTGGTTTTCGAAGATTGACAGGCTCGCGGCAACCAATCAATCTCTTATCCTCTAAATCTCAGATCAAGCTCGAGGAAAGCTTTCTCCTATTTCCGATTTTCTTAGCACCACTTTATCCAAACGTCTCGGAACGGGGCAATGGAGTGATGTCTCGTCAGCTCCACTTTGGAGCCGATAAAGCTAACTTACTATTCTTCGGTTAGGCAGCGAGAGCGTATCTGTTATTTTCGCCAATTATAGGTCGATGTGTCGGTATTATAGAGCTTACACATCAAGGCTCTGCATGCTTACTTACCGTTTCTACGTGCTGTCAAAGCCAGTCACCCCCGGTAATACTTGCTTATTTATTAATTGTGCAAATGTAAATATAAATACTTAACAACCAAAAAAATCTTACAAGAATTTAAAATTGTTAAAAATTTCTTGTTCTTATGACTTTTTCATTTCTTTAGCCCATGTATCTTTGAGTCCTATAGTCTTGTTGAATACCAAGTGATTTTCTGTAGAATCAGGATCTACTGTATAATAACCGAGTCTGGTAAACTGGAAGTGGTCGCCCGGTTTAGCATGTTGCGCTGCCCAAGGTTCCAATTTCACTCCTTCCCTTACAACAAGAGAATCCGGATTTAAAAGATCGCGGAAATCTCCTTCTTCGGCTGAAGGATTCTCTACCGAGAATAAACGGTCGTAATCTCTTACTTCCACGTCTACTGCTGTTGGTACCGAAACCCAATGTAATGTGCCCTTTACCTTTCTGTCACTACCCGGCAAGCCGCTTTTAGTTTCCGGGTCATATTCTGCATAGATTTCTTCAATATCACCTTCAGAATTTTTCTTTACACCTGTGCATTTTATTATATAAGCACCTTTAAGTCTCACTTCTTTATCCGGAGAAAGACGGAAGTATTTCTTAGGAGGATTTTCCATAAAATCTTCTCTTTCAATCCACAATTCACGTGTGAAAGGCATTGGATGCTTGCCATCTTCCGGTTTCTCGGGATTATTATCCATCATTATGGTTTCCGATTTATCTTCCGGATAATTAGTGATGATAAGTTTCACCGGATTAATAACAGCACTCACACGGGTTGCAGTCTTATTAAGATCTTCTCTTACGGAATGTTCCAGAAGTTCTATATGATTAAGCGCTTCATATTTAGTATACCCGATCCTGTTTACAAAGTCTTTTATCGATTCAGGTGTATAACCTCTTCTTCTAAGACCGCATAGAGTGGGCATACGCGGGTCGTCCCAACCTGACACGAGTCCCTCCTTTACCAGCTGCAAAAGTTTCCTTTTACTCATCACTGTGTAGGTGAGGTTCAAACGATTGAACTCAATCTGTCTGGGACAATAACTTTCATCAGCCAGTTCTTTAACGAAGTATTCGTACAAAGGACGGTGAGGAACGAATTCAAGGGTACATATAGAATGGGTCACACCTTCAAAGAAGTCACTTTGACCATGTGCAAAATCATACATCGGATAGACTTTCCACTGATCTCCGGTTCTCCAATGCGGAGTCTTAATGATTCTGTAAATAATGGGGTCACGGAAATGCATATTGCTGTTAGCCATGTCTATTTTAGCTCTCAGCACCATACTGCCTTCTTCAAATTCTCCCTTATTCATTCTTTCGAATAAGTCAAGATTCTCTTCGATGGGACGGTCACGGAAAGGAGAATTTGTACCCGGTTCTGTAGGAGTACCCTTTTGTGCAGCTATTTGCTCGCTTGTCTGCTCATCCACATAGGCTTTCCCCTCTTTAATAAGCCTGATTGCAAAATCATATAACTGTGGAAAATAATCACTGGCATAATAAAGTCGGTCTTCCCAATCATATCCCAACCAATGGATATCTCTCATAATGGATTCCACGTATTCTGTGTCTTCTTTTTGAGGATTGGTATCATCAAAACGAAGATTGCAAGTACCCCCGAATTTCTCGGCGCTTCCAAAGTCCATTATTATGGCCTTGGCATGACCGATATGCAGGTATCCATTGGGTTCAGGCGGGAAACGGGTGTTGAGTCGCCCTCCATTTTTACCCTCTGCAAGGTCCTTTACAATTTCTTGCTCTACGAAATTTAAGCCTCCTACTATCTCGTTTTCTCCATTAACAGTTTTTTCTTCCATCTTGACTTTCTATATTTTCTGCAAATTTACCTCTTATTTTTTAATTTTGCATTTGTGAATTACCCCTTTTATATTGCGAGAAGACTTTCTTTTGGGAGCAATGGCCACCGCGTCTCTCCGGCCGTGACAGTGGCTATTGTAGCCATAGCGATTTCTGTGGCCATAATGATAGCTTCAATTGCAATAGTGTTAGGTTTTAAAAATGAGATTAGAAATAAAGTGGTAGGATTCAACGGTCACATCTCTGTGATGAAAACGCCCCTTTCTGAAGATGATGATAATCTAATCACTATTGATGACTTCCTTGAAAAAACATTTAAAGATTTAAAGTTTATTACGGAATATGAAGTCACAGCCTCTATACCGGCAATATTGAAGACTAATGAAGATTTTAAAGGAGTTTATCTCAGAGGACTTCAGGGAGAACATTCCGCAAGTTATTTATTAAGCAATCTTGAAGAAGGCGAGATACCGGACTATTCGGATTCAGAGCAGAAAAACCGTATACTTGTAAGCAGGATTGCAGCAAATCAACTGAAACTCAATGTAGGTGATCGAATCGATACTTATTTTATTTCTGATGAAATTCGTGCCAGGAAATTAGAAATAGCAGGAATTTACAACACTCATTTCGATCAATACGACGATGTAATTATATTTGGCGCAATGCCACTTGTGGCACAATTAGGAAATTTGCCTGAAAACACCGGTACATATATAGTTTTGCATACTGATGATTTTGATAAAATCCTGGAATATAATCTCACGTTACAGGAAGTCTTTTCAAAAGCTGCTGCCTATGGAGAGTCATCAAATTTTTATCGTACCGACAACGTCCTTAATCAAGGCCGTGGTTTTTTTAGCTGGCTAAGTCTCCTGGATACCAATGTATTGGTGATAATAATTCTGATGATGGTGGTAGGCTGCGTCACTTTGGTATCCGGTATGTTGATAATAATCCTTGAACGCAAAAAATTCATCGGTTTGATGAGAGCTCTTGGGGCCAATACAAATAAAATCAGAGATGTTTTTATTTACATGTCATTAAGGATTGCTTTTATAGGAATTACAATCGGAGATTTTATAATCCTCGTCTTTCTTTTTATACAACAAAATTATCATATCTTACATTTAGATGCTGATTCCTATTATATTGATTTTGTTCCTGTATACCTTCCCGGATGGATAGTTATAGCCTTAAATGCAGGGGTACTTCTTGTGACCTACCTTGTACTCGTACTTCCTTCTCGTTTTGTAGGGAAAATTTCTCCAGCTGAATCTATGCTGGCAACAGAATAACAATCTCCAACAATTTTAAATACAAGTTGGGGAACGAGCCCTGAGATTTTTCTGAACCTCTTTAACTCCCCTATTGTTTTATTTTTGGTACATTATTTGTATAAACTGTTAAAAAAATTATTAAAAATATGGCAACAGGTAAAATAGGGGTAACTACCGAAAACATTTTCCCGGTTATCAAGAAATTTCTTTATAGCGACCATGAAATTTTTCTCAGAGAATTGGTTGCAAATGCTGTGGACGCAACACAGAAACTAAGGACTTTATATTCATTCGGAGATTATAAAGGAGAACTCGGCGAAATGAATGTTAAAGTCACTATTGACAAAGAAGCAGGCACTTTGACTGTTTCAGACCATGGCATCGGCATGGACGCTGAAGACATCGATAAATATATCAATCAGATTGCTTTTTCCGGTGCAGAAGAGTTCCTGGCTAAATATAAAGATACTGCCAACTCAATAATAGGTCATTTCGGACTCGGTTTCTATTCTGCTTTCATGGTTTCAAAAAAAGTTGAAATCAGATCTCTTTCATATAAAGAGGGTGCCAAGGCTGTAAAATGGACTTGCGATGGAAGTCCGGAATACACCATGGAAGAAACCGATAAAAAAGATCGCGGAACAGATGTGATCCTTTATATAGATGATGATGACAAAGAGTTTCTTGATCAGATAAGAATAGACACTTTATTGAAGAAATATTGCCGATTCCTTCCGGTTCCTGTAATTTCAGGCAAAGAACAAGAATGGAAAGATGGTAAATATGTTGATACTGATAAAGACAAAATTGTCAATGCAACTGAACCTCTGTGGACAAAAAAACCAGCAGAGCTGACAGATGCAGATTATCTCACTTTTTATCATGAACTAATGCCGGGAAGTGAGGATCCGATGTTCTGGATTCACTTGAATGTAGACTATCCTTTCACTCTTACCGGAATACTGTATTTCCCGAAAATCAAAACCAATTTCGACATTCAGAAAAATAGAATACAATTATATTGTAATCAGGTATTCGTCACCGATCAGGTAGAAGGCGTTGTGCCGGAGTTCATGACACTGATGCAGGGTGTAATTGATTCTCCGGATATTCCACTTAATGTGAGCCGTTCTTACCTACAGGCTGATTCCCAGGTTAAAAAAATCTCTTCTTATATCACTAAGAAATTAGGAGAAAGGCTTGAAAAGATGTTCAAAGACGACAGGAAGAGCTTTGAAGAAAAATGGGACGATATTAAAGTCTTTATTGAATATGGTATGCTCACAGATGAAAAATTCTATGAGCAGGCTAAAAAATTCTTCCTTCTTAAAGATGTGGAAGGAAAATACTTCACTCTCGATGAATACAAGACTTTAGTAGAATCTAATCAAACAGATAAGGATAATACCATAATCTATCTTTACACTACTGATCCGACTGCTCAGTTTACTTATGTAAAGGCTGCTGAAGAAAAGGGTTATAATGTACTGGTAATGGATGGCCAGCTCGATAACCATATTGTAGGGATGCTGGAACAAAAACTTGATAAGATCCGTTTCGTTCGTGTTGACTCAGATATTCCTGAAAGATTGATTGTTAAGAATGATGCCAAAGAGGCCGGACTTTCACCTTTGCAGACAGATATCATGAGTACTTTGTTCAAGAGTCAGATTCCTGCAATAGAGAAAACAAATTTCATTGTAACTTTTGCTTCTCTTGGAGAGAATGATGCACCGGCTACTGTAACTCAGAATGAATTCATGCGGCGCATGAAAGAGATGGCTGCTATGCAACCCGGAGCAGGATTTTACGGAGAATTGCCTGATAGTTACGAAATAATTGTCAATACTCAACAGGCATCAGTAAAGAAAATCATTGAGGAGGCCACTAAATCATTGGAAAATGAAGTGAATCCTATTCGAACTGAGATTGATTCCCTTAACAATGAAATATCGGAGGCACGTAAGGAAGCCACAGAAAAGAAAGAAGCCACACCTGATTTTTCAGAGAAGGAGAAAAAGGTGAGTGAACTTAGAGACAAAGAAACTTCGGTTATAAGTAATTATGCCAAGACACTTCCGGAAATTCGCCAGATAATTGATTTGGCTCTTCTGCAATCTCATCTCCTATCTGGTGAATATCTGAATGAATTTATAAAACGATCAATTTCTCTCCTTAAATAGAAAATTCTATTTTTGAAAGAAACTTCTATAATAGAGCCCGGTTTATTAGCCGGGCTCCTTTTTTCTTGATTATTTGGTTATTTGATTCGTTATATAGATTCTATATTCTCTTATAGCTCCGGGATTATTTGCTTCCAATCTCGGTAAGTATTCAATACCTCCCACTGTCTCTTCCTGACCCATGTTTATTACAATACGTTGTGGCCAGCCTGATTCAGATTGCCAATAAGTTGACTCTTGCAAGTCAAATATCTTATCTGCAGAATTATTACCCGAAACTAAATTTTCACTGTCGGCATAGTCAATTTTCCAAGACTCCCTGCTAAGTCTATGACCTTTTTCATCTAACGCATAAAATTCTGAAATGGCTGCAAAATCATCTTCAGGATTTTCAGCATTCAATGCTTCAATAATAAGAAATTTTCCTTTTTCTGGTTTTTCAAAGGTTTGTGTTTTCCAACCACTTCCCTGAGGGAAGGCTCCTCCGAATACAGGAGAAAGATTTCCGACATAAAGATCTTCTCCTTCTATTCGGTGTTTATTTAGTGCATCACCTTGTAATTTGTCGATAATAGGTGTTTTTAATCCTTCACTAAGATAATTATATGGTCCCTCTATATCAAATATAAGGATATCATTTTCTCCCTCTCTTAACCAGCATCCCGGAGTATATAATGTCTGTTGCGGACCAATATTCCATATTCTTCCTAAGGGGTAACCATTGACATAAACCAACCCTTTGCCCCAACTTTCAAAATTAAGGAAAGTATCAGAGGGTTTTTCCACATAGAAAGTTCCTTTATAGACTCCGCGGGGATATCTACCGTTCTCTCCTCTTTCAAATTCTTCAATCGGAAAGAATTTCATTCCCTGATAGAAATCCAGTTTATCCGGCAATAGATATACATACCAGTAATCAAAACCTTCTGTAAGATTTACACTATCTACAGTAAGAGTAAAATATACATTCTCGGTAATACCTTTAAAATCTTTTATGGCTACACCAAAATTGATCCTACCCATTGCTTCTACTAAAATTTCCAGGAGATCACCCTTTTTACATTTCGGAAGTTTTAGTTCAGTCTCCCCCAGTCGTCGATCCAATTTTCCGATGTAATTACCATTTATGAATACCTGAGCATAATCATGGGGTTCCATTACATGTAGCATTGCCCCCTCCGGAATCTCAGGCATCTCAGTAGTGTACATGATTGAACCATAGCCCTGATTATATTCTTCCATTGTCTTGATATAATCCGACTCTACAGGTACCGGTAGATTATCCCATAAAGGAGCAAGTTCTTTAAAAGCAAAAGTATCCACTGTAATTGGAGTAATCATAGGAGGCAATTCCGGTAAAGAATCTCTGCCGTTATATTTTTGCATCACATTTCTTAACAACCAATATTTCTCTGTGGGATTACCGCTTTCATCAATTGGGGCATCATAATCGTAAGAAGTTACGTCCGGTGCATAGCCGGGTGAATTGGCTCCTGCCCAATGCCCCCAATTAGTACCACCATGAGTCATATAAAGACTAAAAGAGATCCCCTTGCCAAGCATTTCATCTATTCCTTCTATCATAGCCTGTGCAGGGCGAGTTTCATGAGCTGCGCCCCATTTATCAAACCATCCACTCCAAAATTCAGAACACATCAAGGGGGTATCAGGGCGCAACTGTTTAAGTTGAGTGAACTGACTATCGATATCTGTTCCCGTACCGAAATTCATAGTCCACACAAGATCATCTAATCCATTGAGAGTAAAATTCGAAGACCAGTCGCATTGAAACATAACTATCTCTTCTCCATAAAGAGATCTAAGTAGGTCCCTGATCCCTGATACATATTCTTTGTTTTCTCCATATGCACCGTATTCATTCTCAACTTGAATCATAATAATAGGTCCACCATTATTTATGGTAAGTTGGTTGACTTCTTGTGCCAAGGCTTCTTCAAAGATCTTTACTCTTTTCATAAAGTATTCGTCATTATCTCTGAGACGGATATCTTTTTTCTTTAGGAGCCACCAGGGAAGACCACCCATTTCCCATTCTGCACAAACATAGGGACCGGGGCGTAGAATCACGTATAAACCATTGTCCTGACAAAGTTGAATAAATTCGGCAATATCATTCTGACCGGAGAAATCAAAAACTCCTTCTTCCGTTTCATGCACATTCCAGAAAGTGTAAAGACATACCGTATTCATCCCTAATGCCTTACACATTTGAATTCTTTGGCTCCAATAAGGTTTAGGAATTCGAGGATAATGTAATTCCGCTGCCTTTACAATAAATTCCTCTCCATTCAGAAGGAAACTGCCCTCTCCTATTTTAAAATTTTCATTCTTTTTTCTTTCTTGGGGTTCAAAGGCATTCAGCGAGAAGGAGTTTAAAACACAGAGAGCGCCAAATAAAGTTAGCGCTCTCAAAATATTATTAACTTTAAATAACTTCATTTTTGATGTCTTATTTGCAAATATCCATCGGGCAACGTGGCTTGATCTGTTTGAAAAAATCATTGCCTTTATTGTCAACTAAGATGAAAGCCGGGAAATTCTCAACATCAATTTTCCAGATGGCTTCCATACCCAGTTCCGGATATTCAAGCAATTCCACGTTCTTTATGGAATCCTTGGCTAAAATCGCGGCCGGACCACCTATTGACCCGAGATAGAAACCTCCATGTTTCTTACAAGCATCTGTAACTTGCTGACTACGGTTACCTTTTGCTATCATTATCATGGAACCTCCGGCAGCCTGGAATTGATCTACATAAGAGTCCATTCTTCCCGCTGTAGTTGGTCCAAATGAACCTGATGGCATACCTTCAGGTTTTTTAGCGGGTCCGGCATAATAAATAGGATGATCTTTGAGATATTGAGGCATAGGCTCTCCGGCATCAAGTCTTTCTTTTATTTTAGCATGAGCGATATCGCGTCCCACTACGATTGTACCGTTGAGCGACAATCTGGTGGATACAGGATATTTGTTCAATTCTGCAAGAACCTCTTCCATTGGACGGTTAAGGTCTATTTTTATCACCTCACCCTCACCTTGTTCACGAAGTTCAACCGGAATCAATTCTCCGGGGAATTCATCCAATTTCTCTACCCAAAGTCCCTCTTTGTTAATTTTGGCTTTTACATTTCTATCGGCTGAACAACTAACACCCATACCTACGGGTAAAGAAGCTCCATGCCTTGGCAGACGTATCACTCGGATATCATGTGCAAAATATTTACCGCCGAATTGTGCTCCTAATCCGATATTTTGGGCTGCTTCAAGCAATTCCTTTTCAAGTTCAATGTCCCTGAAGGCCTGGCCGTATTCATTTCCCTTTGTAGGAAGCTCATCGTAATATTTAGCAGATGCTTTTTTAACAGTTGCCAGATTCACTTCGGCAGACGTACCACCTATAACAAAAGCGATATGATACGGAGGACAAGCGGCTGTGCCTAAAGTTTTCATCTTTTCAATCAGGAAGGGCACAAGTTTCTCCTTGTTGAGAAGCGCTTTGGTTTCCTGATATAGATATGTCTTATTTGCTGAGCCTCCCCCTTTGGCAATAAATAGAAATTTATATTCATTTCCTTCAGTGGCATGAATTTCAATTTGTGCCGGAAGATTGCATCCGGTATTCACCTCTTCATACATTGAGAGTGGAGCATTCTGAGAATAACGCAGATTATTTTCAGTATATGTTTTGTAAACACCTAATGCAATTTTTTCTTCATCGTTGCAACCGGTCCATACATGTTGGCCTTTGTAAGCAGAACATATAGAGGTGCCGGTGTCTTGGCAGAAAGGTAAAACTCCTTTGGCCGCCACTTCTGCGTTACGAAGCATAGTAAGGGCCACGAATTTATCGTTTTCGGAAGCCTCGGGATCATTCAGTATCTTCGCCACCATTTCATTATGCTCCCTTCTCAACATGAAAGAGCAATCATGGCTTGCCACATTAGCAATGAGAGTTAGGGCTTCAGGATCGACAACCAACATTTCATGGCCGTTCCAGTTTTCAGTCTTTACATAGTCTGAGGTAATAAGTTTATACTCTGTTTTGTCCGGTCCCAAAGGGAAGGGTTCTTGATAATGGAATGGTTTTGTTGCCATATTTATTTTGAGTTTCGGTTTGATTTTTAAGTACTTTTATATAAAGAATCAGTTTATCTGCAAACTGCCATGCACATATTTGCAAATTTAAATAAAAAACTTTAATTTTGCGTTGGAAATATGGATTCAATCATCTGAATCATGGATGATACCATAATCATTTTCAATTCCACTTTTCATTTTTTAATTCCAATTTTACATAATCCCCCGCAACAGGCGTTTTTAGGTTTTAATAAGTCTATTTCACGGGGTAATTAATATTAAATTCATGCAAAATTTTCATATCGAAGATCTTGATGCCATGGATGAAAATACGCTGAAACAAACGGCGGAATCCATGGGTATAAAAAAGACTTCCTCAATGTCGAGGGCTCAACTCAATGAAGCAATTTTAAATTTGCAGGCTGAATCTAATGCCAAAGATATAGTAACAAAAAATAATGAGAAAAGAAAACCCGGGCGTCCATCTTCCGGTGAAAAGAAAGGAAGGAAAAAAAGACAGGATATAAACTCGGGTGAATCTGAAAAAGAGATCACCGGTATTCTTCCTGAATCAGAAGAGAAAAAGGATACCCCGGAAGAAACTGAAAAACCGGGAGCAAAGAAAAGGGGTCGGAAATCAAAGGCAGAAAAAGAAGCAATGGCATCAGCCAACAATGAGGCCTCAAATGATCTGATAAAGATCGCTGATCATGGCATCTCTCAGTCAGGGACCGAAATTCCTGAAGAGATATTACCTTTAAAGAATCCGGTGTCTGAAAGCGAAGGTGAACCAATTAGTGAGGGTGAAATTAAAACAGAAGAGGAAATTACAATTCCCAGGATGAAAGTGTTCACCCCAAGAAATCAAAAAAGCGACAAAGAAAGCCAAGAGTCTTTTTACTCTCTCTTCACCCCTTCCAATAATAAAAATAAGTCATTCACTCCTCGGGAACAGAAAGATCACCAGAAACCGCATCAGGCAAATCAGTTACCTCCTGCTCCCAATACAGATGAAAAGCTTCCTGTGCCTCAACCCAGGCCAATACAGATGAGAGAGCCGGGAGCTACATCGCAACAACCACTGACAAAACAACAGAAAAAACAATTCAGGAATCAGAGACAACAAGGTATTCCTGCCACTCCGGAATACAATCTTGATGGCATTCTCACCACTCATGGTGTACTTGAAATAATGCCGGAAGGATACGGATTCCTTAGATCAGGAGACTATAACTACCTCCCAAGTCCTGATGATGTGTACGTTTCACAAAATCAAATAAAGGAGTATGGACTAAAGACGGGAGATGTGGTGGAAGCTTCTATAAGACCACCTCTCGAAGGAGACAAATATTTCCCGATGACAAAGGTAATTTCTATCAACGGGCTTAATCCGGAGTTAATAAGAGACCGTGTGGCTTTCGAACATCTTACTCCTCTTTTCCCGGAGGAGAAGTTCAATCTTACCAAAGGACAAACTTGTAATATTTCCACTCGTGTAGTGGATATGTTCGCTCCTATCGGAAAGGGTCAAAGAGCACTTATTGTGGCTCCTCCAAAGACAGGAAAGACTATTCTCCTTAAAGATATCGCAAATGCCATTGCAGAAAATCATCCTGAGACTCATATAATAATGCTTCTAATTGATGAGCGTCCCGAAGAGGTGACTGACATGGCGCGTAGTGTTAATGCAGAGGTAATTGCCTCTACTTTCGACGAACCGGCCGACCGTCATGTAAAAATTGCAAATATTGTACTTGAAAAAGCAAAAAGACTTGTGGAGAGTGGACATGATGTAGTCATTATGCTTGACTCTATCACAAGATTGGCAAGGGCGTTCAATACTGTTTCGCCGGCTTCCGGAAAAATACTTTCAGGTGGTGTAGACGCAAATGCACTGCAAAAACCAAAGCGTTTCTTCGGCGCAGCAAGAAATATCGAAAACGGAGGATCTCTCACAATCATTGCCACCGCTCTTACAGAGACTTCTTCAAAAATGGATGAAGTGATCTTTGAAGAATTCAAGGGTACGGGTAATATGGAACTGCAACTTGACCGCAAACTTTCAAATAAACGAATCTTCCCGGCGGTGGATATTATTGCATCATCTACCAGACGTGACGATCTTCTCTTACCTCAGGAACATCTTAACCGTATGTGGATTCTCAGGAATTACCTTGGTGATATGAATTCTCTTGAGGCAATGGAATTCATTAAAAAACGTATGGAGATCACTCGCAATAACGAGGAACTCTTGGTAACAATGGATAAATAAAAGTGTAGTGGAGAAAACAAACGCCACTCGAATAATAGAAAAGCTCGGCATCCCTTTTTCTTTGCAGGAATATAAGGTTGATGCCGAGCATCTTGATGCCATACATGTAGCTGAACAACTCGGTCAAGATATTGCAACTGTATATAAGACTCTTGTTTTAGTCGGAGACAAGACAGGCTATTTTGTAGGAGTTATACAAGGTGACAAAGAAATAGACCTCAAGAAAGCAGCAAAAATTTCCGGCAATAAAAAGGCTGCAATGATTCCAATGAAGGAACTCCTCCCTCTTACCGGTTATGTAAGAGGTGGATGTACTGCCATAGGTATGAAGAAAAGTTTTCCTGTATTTTTGGATGAACATGCATTGTCTCAAGATTACATTTTCATAAGTGCGGGAAAAAGAGGGCTACAAATTAAACTATCTCCGGAGGATTACGTCAAAGTTACATCTGCCACTGTAGGAGATTTAATCAATAATAATAACTGAAATGAATACTTTAGGAACCAAATTAAGAGTCACAACATTTGGCGAGAGCCATGGGCCGGCTATCGGAGGTGTGATAGATGGATTTCCTTCAGGTTTTAAAATTGATTTTGATTCCTTGCTTCAAGAAGTGGCAAAACGTAGCCCCGGTTCTTCTTTGTTAGTAACCCAGAGAAAGGAACCCGATATTCCGGAATTTTTATCGGGTATAAATGAAGAAGGGATCACCTTAGGCACACCCATCGGTTTTATAATTAGAAATACCGATAACCGGGGGAAAGATTACTCTGAATTGGCAGAAAAGTTCAGGTCTAACCATGCGGATTATACCTATGAAGCGAAATATGGAATTCGTGATCCTAAAGGGGGTGGTCGTTCCAGCGCCCGTGAAACAGCTAATTGGGTTGTAGCCGGAGCATTGGCGCAACAATGGCTCAAAGAAAAAGGAGTTGAAATTTCTTCAATTTTATCCGGAGCGGGAAAAGTTTCTTATTCATCTGTTCTCTTACAGGAATTAAGCGAAAAACCCTTTTCAATTTCCGACGTGAAAATACCTGATAAAATAAAGGATGAGATAGAAAATGAAATTCTCAACGCAAAAAATCAGGGAGACAGTTTAGGTGGTTCCATCACTTGTTTGATAACCGGAGTTAAGCCCGGTATCGGAGACCCGGTTTTTGATAAACTTCATTCAAGACTGGCTCAAGCCATGATGAGTATCAACGCAGCTAAAGGTTTTGAGTACGGTTTAGGAATAAAAGCATCCACAGTAAAAGGTTCGGAAGTACTTGATACCTTCAGGTATGATGAAATTAAAGGTATTTATACTGAAACTAATTACAGCGGTGGAATTCAGGGAGGTATATCCAACGGTATGCCTATATTCTTTAACGTAGCCCTAAAGCCTACACCTACTATAATGCGAGAGGTAGAAACATTGAATAAGAATAATGGAAGAACTACCCTCACAATGAAAGGACGCCACGATCCATGCGTTGCCGTGAGAGCTGTTCCGGTAGTGAAGGCTTTGGCTGCATTAGTGATTGCAGATTTTTTGGTATGAAAACATACAGCGACTATCTTTCCGGAATTTTCCCCGGAATGAAAGTACAGAAAATCTCTATAGATGCAGGCTTTACATGCCCTAACAGAGATGGTTCTCTTTCTTATGGAGGATGCATATATTGCAGAAATGATTCTTTCTCTCCATCTTATTGCAATCCTTCCGACAGTATAAGCACCCAGCTGGCAAAAGGCAGGAAATTTTTTGCAAGGAAATATCCTGATATGAAATACCTTGCTTACTTTCAAAGTTATACAGGTACTTATAATAAGAATATTGAAATTATATCTTCTCTTTATAAAGAAGCAATACAACATCAGGATATTGTGGGATTAGTGATTGCAACGCGTCCTGACTGTATCGATGAAAAAGTATTGAAGGTATTAGCTGAAATAAACGAAAGAAAACCGGTAATAATAGAATTAGGTGCAGAAACCTCACACGACAACACTCTCAGACTTATTAACCGAAACCACACTTGGGAACAAGTGGAAGAGGCTGTGAAAAGAATCTCTTCTTATGGAATCAGATGTGGCATTCATCTTATTGCCGGGCTTCCGGGAGAAAATGAAGAAAAAATTATAGAGACTATTGAAAAAGCTATATCTCTTCCAATTGATACGATAAAACTTCATCATCTACAAGTATTGAAGGGTACTCTTTTACATGAAAAACTTCTTAAATGTGAAATATCAATACCTGATTTTTCACTTGAAGAATACCTTTCTCTCTGTGCGAGAATAATTAAAATTGTGCCTGATAATATCGTAATTGAAAGATTTCTCTCACAATCTCCTCCGGAAATGGTTGTTTCTCCATCATGGGGTTTGAAGAATTATGAATTTATGAATAAATTAGCAAAACTTATTAATTGACTATGAAAGGAAAATTTCTCTTAAGCTTACTTGCTATATCAGCAATTTCTGGAACCGCCTTAGCCGATATCGTAATTAATTTACCGGCTAACAGTGATATTGAAACCATAAATTATTACTATGCACCGATCAAACAATACGTGTCTGCAAAAACAAGAGCGGAACGCGGAATGGTAGCGGAAGAATTGAATGTCACAGATAATAAAGCTATTATCAATATTCCGACACAAGCGGATAGTTATATGTTCGGTTTTGATGTCAATAAAAATAATATTCGATTGTATGCTCAACCCGGAGAAGAAATTGTGGTAGATGTTACCTCCCTAAATCCATTCGTATATAAAATGAGTGGTACTGAATTGGTAGATGGAATGAACCAATTAGTCTTAATTGAAGCACCTATAGTAGAAAAAGTGAATCAACTTCAACAATCAGGCAACAATGATGACGAAGCAATGCAAGCTCTGATTGACGAATATAACAATGCTCAGATAAAATTTATTCAGGAAAACCCGGAGAGCCCGGCAGCGGCCCTTGCTCTCCTGAATCTGGATGGCGAAGATTACATCAATCTTTACGACAATATGCCTGATTCATTTACTACAACAATTGTGTATCCTTTGGCTGAACTTCAATATAAACAGGAAAAGAAAAATGTGGAAATGGCTCAAAAGCAACAGGCTCTTCAGTCGGGTTCTGTTGATGCTCCGGATTTCACATTAAAGGATATCGAAGGCAAGGATGTATCTCTATCGGAATTTAAAGGGAAATGGGTGATATTAGATTTCTGGGGAACCTGGTGCCCATGGTGTATAAAAGGTTTTCCGGAACTGAAAAAAGCTTATGAAGAATATGCTGGTAAACTTGAAATAATCGGGATTGATTGCAGAGACAGTGAAGAGGCTTGGAAAGCAGGAGTAGAAAAATACCAATTACCATGGGTAAATGTCTATAATCATGACAATAGTAATGTGCTTAATGATTATGGAGTACAAGGTTTCCCCACCAAGGCTATAGTGAATCCGGAAGGAAAAATCAGCAATATCACTGTAGGACATATACCCGAGTTCTTTACAATTTTATCAGATTTGATAAATTCAAAGAATTAATTTTAGAGAAATTTTTTGCTCATTCAAAATTTTAGAGTAATTTTGCAATGCTTTTGGGAAGCCGCTTCCCATTGGTAATATGGTGGATGTAGCTCAGCTGGTTAGAGCGGCGGATTGTGGTTCCGTAGGTCGTGGGTTCGAACCCCATCTTCCACCCTCAGAAAATAGGATTTTCCACTTTTTGGAGAATCCTAATTTTTTTACATTGAATCTTGAAAATAATTTGAACCTGGTTGATGAAAAGGACTCTTTCCCAAATTTATGTTAAAATTAGGGAACGGGCTCTAAACTATTGATTTGTGGTAATGTCCTAATTATAAACCATATTGCTAAATAATGTTTTTGAAGAGATTTATTTTTTTCCTGTTAAGTTTGATTTCTTTCTTTACCGGAGCTGCAACGGATATTACAGGAATTGTGACAGATTTTGACAAAATTCCATTACCCGGAGCTTCTGTTTCCTTAAAAACATTACCCGACTCTCTCAATGTAGCTCTTCAAACTACAAATATTGACGGAGAATTTACTTTTGAAAAAATAAAACCGGGAAATTTTCTCATTTCTATCTCTATGATTGGAATGGATACTTTTCAGAAAGATATTGCCGTAAAAGATACAACTGCGAATATAAACTTAGGAAGAATTATACTAAAAGAAAATGCTATTCTTCTAAAAGAAACGATTGTGACAGGTGTACGGCCTGCGGTGGTAGCCAAACAAGACACTATTGAATTTAATGCTGATTCTTTCCATACCTCCCCTAATGCAACAGTGGATCAGTTATTGAAAAAATTGCCGGGAGTAGAAGTTTCCTCGGATGGCACTATTACTTCAAATGGAAAAACAATTTCTAAAATTCTTGTTGATGGCAAAGAATTTTTTGCCGACGACCCTCAAATGGCAACCAAAAATCTGCCCTCCAATATAGTGGATAAGGTTCAAGTAATTGACAGGAAAAGCGACTTTTCTCAACTTACCGGTATTGATGACGGCGAGGAGGAAACTGTGATCAATCTGAGGGTGAAAAAAGACATGAATAACGGGTGGTTTGGTAATGTATCGGCCGGATATGGAATCGAAGACAAATACAACGGAAGTTTTGTGATAAATAATTTTCATAATGGTAACCAGGTGACCATACTTGGAGGTCTTAACAATATAAATGAAAATGGTTTTACCGACAGAGGTCGGGGAAGGTTCAGAGATTTTGGCGGTTCGGGAGGTATAACTACATCGCAGCGAATTGGAATGAACTTCAATGTAGGCAACGAAGAAATATTTCGAGTGGGTGGAAATATTCTATATTCTCATTCTGACCGTAAAGCGACCCAAAAATCAAGCACTCAATATTTGTTTCCGGATTCTGTGAGCTATAAGAATGCCGGATCCATCAGCAATGATAAAGGCCATAACTTAAATGTAGATCTGCGTCTACAATGGAATATAAATGAAAACAATACACTCGACTTCCGGCCAAGATTTTCAATGAACTTCAGGGATTCTGAAAAAACCGACTCTTCATTGATTCAAGCAGGTGATGAATTTTTGACACGGGTGAACAAGAACTTTAATTTTCAAAACAACGATGGTAAAAGTTTTCAAACCACCGGTAATCTTATTTTCAATCATAAATTCCCATCTAAGCCTGGCAGAGCTTTCAGCGTAAATGCTCAATATAGTTTTTCAAGCACTTTACAAAAATCCCTTTCCTGGAGCGATATAATTTATTATTTGCTGGAAAATCAAGATGAAGAACTCTACAGATATCTCGACAATAAAAATTATTCTAACTCTGTGGAAGGAAGGTTAACCTGGACAGAACCATTAGGTGATACTCAGAAAGGAAATTTCTTAACTCTCTCCTACCGTACCAGATACCAATGGAATAATGCGGATTTATATACATATAACCTACCGGTACCGGATTATGATCCATATTTATTAGACCCTGTATTTAATTCTGTTCCCGAAGGCGCTGTCTTTGATGCGGACCTGAGCAACAGTTTCAGGAATAAATTTTTTACGCAGGAACTTCAGGTTGGATATAAAAAAGTAAGCAAAACTCTTAACCTGGAAGCCGGCCTTTTATTCTCCCCTTCAAGTTCTTCAAGCCATGACCTTATTAATAATGCACGTGATATTCCCACAAGATGGGTATGGAATGTGGCTCCATTTGCTAATATCAGGGTAAAGTTTAACTCTGCAAGTTCAATGAGAGCTAACTACAGAGCAAGAACCTCCCAACCAACCATGGCACAACTTCAGCCAGTACCCGATGTGACCGATCCTCTTAATATCAAGATCGGTAACCCATCTTTGAAACCTACTTTCACTCAAAATATAGGAATCAATTTCAGCAATTTCAATGCTGAAAAGCAACGCTCTTTTATGGTAATGGCCAATGTTTCATTTGCGCTTAATTCTATTGTATCACGTACTTATTCAAATGCTGAAACCGGAGGGAGAACTACCACCTATTCCAATGTGAACGGCAACACCAACTTAATGGTAATGGGAATGTACACCGGTCCCTTCTCCAACCGTAAGTGGCGATTCAATTTGAGGCTTAATTCCCGATATGCCTCCTCACCCGGTTATATCAATGGAGATTTCAATAGATCAGATAATATATCTCTTTCTCCATCAGCCGGAATTACTTTCTCATCAGATATCTTCCAGGCATCGATTAACCCAAATTACTCATTAAGTTCAATCCACAATTCACTTCCTGATCAGAAAAACCGTCAAACCCAATCATACGGTTTTAATGCAGATGCCTCATTATTTCTTCCTTTTGGATTGGAACTAAACACTGACTTGAATTTCGCAGCAAATTCCGGTTATACATCGGGGTATAATATTAATCAATGGCTTTGGAATGCCCAACTCTCCTATTCCTTCCTTAGAGACAAGTCTCTTACTTTATCAGTAAAAGCTTATGATATACTTCATCAAAAGAAGAATATCTCGCGCTCGGTATCCGCAAATACCATTATAGATACGGAATATAATGATCTAACACGATATTTCCTTTTCAGCCTTACCTGGAATTTTAATTCCTTAAGTAAGAAAACCAAAGGACCGGATGGTGAAGAAGATCTATATTTAGGTCCACCTCCCGGAGAAGGAAGGCCGATGGGGCCACCTCCAGGACAAGGAATGGACAACCCCTCCACCAGAGGAGGAGGTCAAGGTCCCGGTGGTCGTTCTCCCGGAATGAGACCATTCTAAGTCAGATTATATATTTCATTTTAAAATTTTTGGCTTATATTTGTAATGTAATTGCCTTTATAATCTGATTTCTTTTATTATGAAAAAATTACCCATTATATTTTTATTGATTATAGCCTGTGCATTTTGTAAGGCATGGAATGTAAATGAAAAATATAATGGGCCTAAAACTCCAACAACCGACACCACCTGGCATCCTGATATCCTGGAGGGATACGAAGCTCGATATGTAAATCAAGGTGAGGCTTTTGATGGCCCTTGTAGGTCTACCATCATTAGAAAACTTAATCCGTCCGGTTCTCGAAAAGCGTATCTTTATATTCATGGATTTAATGATTATTTTTTCCAATCGGAGATGGGGGAACGATTTGTGGACTCAGGTTTTAATTTTTATGCGGTAGACCTCAGAAGATATGGAAGGAGTCGTGAACCTTGGCAATATCCCTTCAATATCAGGAATCAAGAGGAATATTTCAACGATATTGACTCTGCTCTGAGTCAGATAATAAGAGACGGTAATATAGATATCACACTTTCCGGTCATTCCACCGGTGGATTGACAGTAGCTCTCTATGGTGCTGTTAAAGGACTTGACACGCCTGTAGACAGAATCGTAACTGACAGTCCTTTTCTGGCATGGAATTTCAATTCTTTCATGCGGAATATAGCAATTCCGGTAGTGAGTTGTTGGGGTAAAATATTTAAAAACAATAAGATAAAACAAAGCAAGTGTGATGGTTATGCGTATAGCCTTTTAAAAGAATATTATGGAGAATGGGAATATAACACGGATTGGAAAATGATTTATTCTCCTCCCGTCACTACTTCCTGGATAAATGCCATACAGTCAGCTCAGAAAAAAGTTATGAAAAACAGGGAGAATATTATGGTGCCTATACTTGTGATGCATAGCAGCCGTAAAATAGATGGTTGTAATTATACTCCTGAATTTCAGACCGGAGATGCAGTGCTTGATCCATTTATGCTACAAGAAAGAGGAGTGAAACTCGGGAATGAAAGAATTGTATGTGCAATAGACAGCGGACTTCATGACCTGATACTGAGCCGGAAAGAAGTAAGAGATGTTGCTTATGACTCCATCTTCTCTTTTATTCGACAATTTTAACTTTTCTCATATTTGAATTTATATTCCTACCCAATTATTCTTTATTCACCCTTTTTGAATTTCTATGAGTGAAGGATTAATCGACAAACTAAGTACACGGGAGAAAAGAGAATATTTCCAGATTGCTGAAAAACTTGGTGTTTTTTTAAAAGGGAAATTTCCTCCAGATGAGGCTTTAAGATTCAAAACCTTTGCAAGAAAAGAACTTTCCAAATCTCGTCTGGCCCACAATGAAAAAAATATTCCGGAGGCACTCCTCACTTTAAATACCGCTCTCCTATTTGCTGAAGCAGTTGAATCGGATAAAAACATAATGCTGGCAATAGGTCTTTATCCATTTCTCAAAGAGGGCTTGATAGATATTTTGACTGTCAAAAAAGAATGGGGTGAAGATGTGGCCGGTCTATTGACCGGTCTGGAAGCAGTAGATAAGTTTTCCAATAAAAACCATGTAGTAAATCAGGATAATTTCAGAGGATTACTTCTCGCCCTGGCTGATGATATAAGGGTTATTATCATCATGATAGTCCGGAACTTAGCCTTGATGAGAATGATCAATAATCATCCGGATGAAGAATGGGTAAGAGACGTGGCTTTTGAGGCTAACTATCTTTATGCACAGTTAGCCCACAGACTTGGTCTATATAAAATCAAGAGTGAACTTGAAGATCTATCTTTAAAGTATACCAACCGAGAAATCTATACTCAGATAGCAAAGAAGCTTAACGCTACAAAGCGTGAACGTGATGCATATATAAAATCATTTATCGACCCGGTAAAACAAAAACTGGAAAAGGCCGGACTTTCTTTTGATATCAAGGGAAGAACAAAGTCTATTTCTTCCATATGGAATAAAATGAAGAAACAGAAGGTAGACCTTCCCGGCATTTACGACCTTTTTGCCATTCGAGTTATAATCGACACTCCTTTAGAAAAAGAGAAAAGCGATTGCTGGCTGGCCTACTCTATTTTAGCTGACATGTATACTGCCAATCCGGCGCGTATGCGAGATTGGATCACTATACCTAAAAGCAATGGGTATGAGAGCCTGCATGCCACAGTGATGGGGCCCGATTCTAAATGGGTGGAGGTACAGTTCCGAACAAAAAGAATGGATCTGGTTGCCGAAAAAGGACTTGCCGCTCATTGGAGGTATAAAGGAGTGAAAGGTGATTCTGCCGATCAATGGATGAATAATATACGTGATATCCTGGAAACAGCTGAATCAGGTCCTATGCAGCTGATGAAGGATATGAAAAGGGACGTATATGGGAAAGAAGTTTTTGCCTTTACTCCTAAAGGTGACCTATTTCGTCTGCAGGCCGGAGCTACAGTACTTGATTTCGCTTTCTTAATTCATTCAAACGTAGGAGCTCATTGTACCGGTGCGGTAGTAAACGGTCAGCATCGTAAAATCACTCATAAGATAGCCAATGGAGATACAGTAGAGATTCTTACATCATCCAATCAATCGCCCAAGAAAGATTGGCTGAATATTGTAGTGTCTTCAAAAGCCAGGAATAAAATTAAGCAGACGCTCAATGAGGAATTAATAAGAAAAGCAGACCTTGGTAAAGAATTATTCTCTCGAAGAGCAAAAAATAGAAAGGTAGAGATTGACGAAGCCTCTCTAATGAAATATATTACCAAGTCAGGATTTAAACATGCCAATGATTTTTTTGCAGAAATGGCAGATGGGAAAATCGACCCTCTTAAATTTCTTGCAAATTTTCTTGAAGATACCAGGCCAAAGAACGAGAATGCAAAGGTATCGGCCGGGGAATTTCAACTTCAGGAAAATGTTCCTCAAGATTCTGAAGGAGACATATTAAAAATAGGAGAAAAAAATATAAGCGGCTTAAGCTATAAATTTGCAAGGTGCTGCAATCCTATCTATGGTGATGATGTGTTCGGGTTTGTTTCTTCAGACGGATCAGTTAAGATTCACAGAAAAAGTTGTCCGAATGCAACCCATATTCGGGAAAGATATCCTTATAGAATCATAGCTGCGACCTGGAGCGGCAATGAAGGTGGTTTATTGCCGGCTACTCTGAAAATCACCGGAAAAGACGATATTGGGATTGTAGCTAATATTACTTCTGTGATTTCTAAAGAAACAGGTATAAATCTCAGAAATATTTCAGTTGACAGTAACGACGGGATGTTTCAGGGTATTTTGGTAGTGGCAGTAACAGACTCAAAAAAATTACATTCATTGATTAAGAAACTTTCTACCGTAAAAGGTGTTAAAGAGATACAGAGAGTATGAGAATGAAGAAAAATTATATTCTATCCGGATTAACTTTTATATTGCTTTTCTTAGGCTGTTCTAAGATAAAAACACCGGAAGCAAAAATAGAGAGAGAAAAATGGATTGCAGGATTCTCTGATTCAATAGATTATTATAAACAACAGACACAAAGAATAGAAGAAAACCTGCAGGAAATAAACTCAAAAATATCCAATCAGTTAGAAAATTTTGAGATGATAAAGAAGGCTCGAGAAGTGAGCGGATATTATTTATTGAAAGGTTGGAGTTCCAAGGTTCCATTTACAACTACGTCCATTTATGCCAGAATAAACGAAAATGAAAAAATTGAATTGATAGCCACTCTACAAGGTTCTACATTCAATCAGATAGCCGTGGGAGATGGAGTCTCGGAAGTCTATTCAGAGAAGGTGCCTCATGATCAGGCTTTCAATTTCAGACATGAAAGATATAACACTGTGTATTTTTCCGGAGGGAAAGCAGACACTATAGCCCAATTTATAGCAGAACATAAGACCGAAAAGATTACATTAAAATTTCTTGAAGGAAAGGTGAAACAGAATTTCATTATCCCGGGAAATGAGAAAGATATGATTTCTTCAACTTGGAATCTATTTAATAGTCAAATGGAAGCAAGAACCTTACAGAAGGAACTATGGATATGCTCTCGAAAGATCGACACTTTTCGACGTATGATGGATGCCAATAAAGAAATGGAGCCTGAAAATCTTAAACAAAAATAATATTCTTAAAATATATTTCCATGGAATTGACAGTAAAAGACATTGAGAGCCTGAAATTGAAAGGCAAGACTCAGGAACAACTCACTGAAGAACTAAGAATGCTCAAAGAGGGATTTCCCTATTTGAAGATAGAGCGCGCAGCCACTCCGGGACATGGTATTTTTGTTCTGGATGAAAAAATGGAAAAACAGGCAGTGGATATATGGAATGAATTTCTGGCATCCGGAGCCAAGGTGATGAAAATGGTCCCCGCAAGCGGAGCTGCCTCAAGGATGTTTAAAGACCTTTTCTCTTTTGTCAACGGCAAGGATGAAAAGCCTTCAAATGCTTTCATGAAGAAATTTTTCGATGAAATTGAAAAATTTGCTTTTTTCGATAAATTAAATGAAACATGTGTAGCTCTTTATGGTAAAAGTATCGATTCACTTGTTAAAGAAAATCGCTACAAAGATATCGTAAAAGCTCTTATTGAAAAGCAGGGAATGAATTATGGACAGCTTCCTAAAGCACTCTTGAGATTCCATAAATATCCCGGCACTTCAAGAACAGCTATAGAGGAACATCTGTCAGAAGGTGCTCAGTATGCCACCGGTAAGGATGGTAAAGTAAATGTGCATTTTACAGTTAGCGATGATCATATTCCTTTAGTAAACCTGAAATTTGAAGAAGCAAAAGGGAAACTGGAACATGAGTTGGATGTAAAATACGATCTCTCCACAAGTATTCAGAAACCTTCCACTGATACAGTTGCAGCAAACATGGACGGCTCACCCTACCGTGAAAAAGAGGCTCTCTTTTTCCGCCCTGGTGGACATGGAGCGCTGATAGAAAATCTCAATGATTTGAATGCCGATGTAATTTTCATAAAGAATATCGATAATGTTGTACCCGATTCCAAGAGAGAGGATACTATAAAATATAAGAAAATTATCGGTGGTATTCTGGCCGGAGTAAAACAAAAAGCAGACGGATATTGTAAAGAACTTTCAAAGGGCACTCCTGAGGATGCAAAATTATCCGAGATGTTAGATTTCATTCATAAAGTGCTTTGCATTTCTCATGACAATACACAGGAAATGACAGCGGATGAAAAAGCTAAATTCATCTATGAAAAACTCAACCGTCCTTTCCGAGTATGTGGTATGGTACGTAATGAGGGAGAACCCGGGGGTGGTCCGTTCCTGGCATACAATCCGGATGGTACAGTATCTCCTCAGATTCTGGAATCTACCCAAATAGATCCTCACAACAAAGAGGCTCAGAAAATGATGAAAGAAGCTACCCACTTCAATCCTGTGGATTTGGTAGTAAGTACGAAATCTTGGGATGGCAAAAAGTTTAATTTGCCGGAATATGTAGACAAAGCCACGGGCTTCATTTCAATAAAGAGCCGCGAGGGAGTAGAAATAAAAGCTCTTGAACTTCCAGGCCTCTGGAACGGTGCTATGAGCGACTGGAATACCTTGTTAGTAGAGGTTCCTTTGTCAACCTTTAATCCGGTGAAAACAGTTAACGACCTGCTTCGTGATGCTCACCAGTAATTCTGGCCTATAATATTTATGTTATAGATACTTCTATATAAAATTTGAGGGTAAGCACTTTTCGGTGTTTACCCTCTGATTAATACTGTTAACTTCTCTCATAAGAAACCGCTACGAGAAAATTCTTTTGCGGGTGATACATGACTCTTATTTCTCATGATCATAAACTTTTGCTGCAGAAGTGCAGTACCATTCAATTAATTTTGATAACATTCGCTTCATAATTTTAAACATTTTAGCCCATAGGGACTGTTAATAAATTATGTTGTATAACACAAAAACAGTGCAAATTTAAAATTAAAACTCAGATTACAAAAGAAATTTTCACTATTTTTGATAAAAAATGTAAATTTTATGGCTAACTCATTGAATGACAAGTACAAAATACTATTTGTATGCCTTGGAAATATATGCAGATCACCGGCAGCGCAAGCTATTATGCAGAAATATATAGATGAAAGGGGCCTTCAAAATAAGTTTGAAATAGATTCAGCCGGCCTTTATGGTGGACATGCAGGGGAACTTCCTGATAAACGAATGAGAGTTCATGCTCGGCAACGGGGTTATGTACTTGAACATCGGAGCAGACCTGTAACGGAATCCGATTTCAATGAGTTCAATCTGATAGTAGCCATGGATGATAGCAATTATTCTCGATTGAAATCATTGGCTCCAACTGTTGAAGATGAAGAGAAGGTGGTTAGGATGATTGATTATGTGAAAAATTTCCCACAATTTCATAGTGTACCTGATCCTTATTATGAAGGCGCGGAAGGCTTTGAAATCGTTTTAGATTTACTGGAGGAAGGGTGTTCTTCACTTCTTTCTTCCCTTAATAAAAATCAAGGTGAGAAGGTCTGACAAAAATTAGCTTTTATATCAGATTTTACTCCCTCTATTCCTTAAAAATTTCAAGACATCCCTACCGAAGAGTCATAAATAATTTGGAAAAACTAAGAACCTAAAAAGGCTCTTTATCTACCGGGAAAACCCCTGATCCCTTTCTTTCAAATAAAATTTGGCAAAGCCATTATAAAAAAGCACCCAACTTTATTCCTATTACAGGAAGTAAATTGGGTGTGGTTACATTAAATGATTGGTAATCAATCTTTTTTTTTGCGGAGTGACCGAGATTCGAACTCGGGAACCACTTTTGGTGATTACACGCTTTCCAGGCGTGCCTCTTCAGCCACTCGAGCATCACTCCTTATTAAATCTAATGCGAAGTTAAAACTTTTTTTGACAATTTCCATATTCTTTGAAATTTTTTATCTGCTTCAAAAGGTTTCTAATATAAGACAGATAAGTTAACCGGTATTCTAATATTGAGTAATTTAATGAAAATGAGTGAGTTGGAATAATATCATAAATCAAATAAAATTATATATAAGACTTTTAACAAAGACCATTAAATAATTGTTAAAATCGTTTTTTTTGATTAGTTTTGCCTGTCAGGTAAAGGGAATTTAGATTCCCTTCCCCTTTGTTCTTAACAGTTGGTTTCAATGATGTGGCAATAAAACTATCAATTTATTTATAGCACCTTTAGTATCCGGAATTAAAAATTCCCCTGCTGAATTAAAATCATTAGAACCTTTATAATAAGAACGTTGTTGCACTAATAAAGACTCTATTGAGCATTATTTCAGACATTACAATACCTTAAAATAAAAAAAAGATATGGACAACCAGGAACTTTTGAAAGAAGTGAAGGCAAAGGCTGAAAAATGGCTTTCACCTCAATATGATGAAGAGACACGTAAGGCAGTACAGGCTCTTCTTGATGATACAGATCCTACTGCATTGATAGATGCTTTCTATAAAGACCTTGAATTTGGAACCGGAGGCCTTCGCGGCATCATGGGAGCCGGAAGCAACCGTATGAATATTTATACAGTAGGTGCAGCCACACAGGGATTGGCCAATTACCTCAATGATTGCTTCAAAGATGAGGACCAAATTTCGGTAGTAGTTGGCCATGATGTAAGAAACAATTCACGCAAATTTGCAGAATTGGCCGCTGATATTTTCTCTGCAAACGGCATTAAGGTATATCTTTTTGACGCTTGCCGTCCTGTTCCGGAAATTTCATACACTATCCGTAAATTAGGATGCAACAGTGGTGTTATGGTAACTGCAAGCCATAATCCAAAAGAATATAACGGTTACAAGGCCTATTGGAGCGACGGAGCTCAGATGATTGCTCCTCATGATGTAGAGACTATTGCCTATGTAAATGCCATTACATCTGTAGATCAGATCAAATTTACCCCAAACAAGGATTTGATAGAGATTATCGGTAAGGATATTGATGAACAATATCTGGATGATATAAAGACTTTGAGTCTTTCACCTGAATCTATCAAACGCCACCATGATATGAAAATAGTGTACACTCCTATTCATGGTACCGGTTCAATGCTTGTGTTTGACTCATTAAAGAAATGGGGATTTGATAATGTGATTCATGTTCCCGAACAGGATGTTCAGAGTGGTGACTTCCCCACCGTAGATTCACCCAATCCGGAAAATTCAGAGGCTATGGCCATGGGTATAGCCAAAGCCATGGAAACCGGTGCAAGCCTTGTTTTGGCATCAGATCCTGACTCAGACCGTATAGGCTTGGTAGTAAGAGACAGCCAAGGCAATTACCAGCTTGTAAATGGTAATCAGATTGTAATGATTTTCCTTTACTATCTTATCACACGTAATAGAGAGCTTGGAAAACTTACCGGCAGAGAATATTGCGTAAAAACTATAGTGACAACAGAAACTATAAAGAGAATTGCTGAAGCTAATCAGGTGAAATGTTTCGATTGCTACACCGGGTTCAAATGGATAGCCGATGTGATGAGAAACATGGAAGAAGAAGGACGTTACCTTGGAGGTGGTGAAGAAAGCTATGGTTTCTTACCAGAAACTTTTGTAAGAGACAAGGATGCTGTATCTTCTATTACACTGATGTGTGAAATCGCAGCTTGGGCAGCTGACCGCAATCAGACCCTCTATGACCTTCTCATTGATATTTATCTTCAATATGGTTTCTCACGCGAGAAAGGTGTGAGCGTGGTAAGACCCGGAAAATCAGGAGCCGATGAAATTGTGGCAATGATGAAATCTTTCCGTGAGAATCCTCCGAAGTCTTTGGCCGGCAGTCCACTTGTACTGGTAAAGGATTATGCAGATCTTAATTGCAAAAATCTCAAAACAGGTGAAGTGTCTAAAATGAACTTCCCCACCACTTCAAATGTGCTCCAATTCTTCACAGAAGCCGGAGATAAAGTATCGGTACGTCCTTCAGGTACAGAACCAAAAATAAAATTCTACGTGGAAGTAAGGCATGACCTTGATTCCAAAGAAAAATATGAAGAGACGGTAAGTAATGCCGAAGAAAAAATCAAACAGGTTTTAAAGGATCTTGGAGTATAATCTCTGACTCTGAAAAATGTCAAAAATTTCTTGGAGAGCGGGAACTCAGATTTATCCTCTACCCGCAGTGATTGTAACATGCGGTGATAAACCTGAAAACTGGAATATGATAACTATCAGCTGGACCGGAACTATCTGTTCCGATCCAGCTATGTGTTTTATATCTGTCAGACCGGAGAGGGCATCTTATCCTCTTATTGTAGATAATATGGAGTTTACCATAAATCTGACGACCGAACAGATGGCATATGCTACTGATTGGGTTGGAGTAAGGTCAGGTAAAGATTATAATAAATGGGAAAAGACCGGTCTCACTCCATTACCGGGTGAAATGGTAAAATCTCCTACTATTCTTGAATCGCCTCTAAGTATAGAATGTAGAGTGAAGGAGATTATAAAGCTCGGCACACATGATATGTTCATATCTGAGGTGCTTAATGTAAGAGTGGATTCTAAATACATGGATTCAACCGGCAAGTTCAATTTAGAAGATGCCGGATTAATAGCATATGTTCATGGCCATTATTACAAATTGGGAGAATTAATAGGAAGATTTGGCTATTCAGTGAAAAAAAATTAAGATTAACCAATGAGAATCCCTGATTTCAGGTAAAAGATTTATCAAAATTACCTGAAATTAGGGATTGTTCTGCTCCGTGGGAATTAATAATTTTGCAAAGTAATTTTGATTATCATAAGAAATCTATATCTCGTTTAGTTTAAAAATTTTTAGTTATTTATGGGTGGGAATTGAATGTGTGATCCGTTAAATACTGATCCACATTCCATTCTCCATCAATAATGGTGCTTAACCTTAAAAAGAAATCTATGGTAAAGATGAGCTCATATAATCAGGATGACAAGATGATAACAATCATCACTAACCAATATAATCTGATCCATGTATTAAGCAGATTCGGAATACCCTTAGGTTTCAATGATAAAACAATCAAAGAAGTATGTAAGGATGCCAAGGTTGATTGCAATACTTTCCTTGCAATAGTGAATTTTCTCAATGACAGTTCTGATAAGACACCTGATATTTCCTTCCTCTCGTTAGAATCCTTATTACATTATCTAAAACAAAGCCATATTTATTTTCTCAACTTCTATCTTCCTTCAATAAGAAGGAAATTACTTGACAGTATCACTTTAAAGGCTTCAGATGTATCCTTCCTGATTCTTAAATTATTTGATGAATATGTGGAAGAAATAAGAGCCCACATGGAGGAAGAGGAACATCATCTATTTAAGACTGTGGAAGATGCCATTACCGGCACATCAAATAATGAAAAGAGATTGCCTGTTTATAGTCAACATCATGAAGAAGTGGCTTCGAAATTAAGGGAAGTAAAAAATATTATAATAAAATATTGTCCGGCAGACTCTAATGCCAATTTATTAAATGATGCTCTCTATGATATTTTCAGATGTGAAGAGGAATTAGAAAGCCATTGTAGGATTGAAGACCTACTCCTTTTACCTGCTATTAAACATCATATTAACAACTTGAAAAAATGAGTTGTATGTCTTCCATCCATTCTTGTAAAATAATGATTGCTGATGCGGCCCCTATAATTAGGGTTGGTTTCATGGAGTCTCTCAAATCCATCAAAAATATAAATGCCGCAATTATTGGAGTTGACACAAAAGAATCCCTATTTACATCTTTGGCTACAAACTCTATTGACCTTCTCATTATAAATCCCACCTTCGGAGGGCTTCTTCCTCCTGAAGATATAAGAAAAGTCAGTCTGAATAAAGAGATAAGAATCTTTGCTATAGAGATTAGTAAAGTGAACCAAGCCACACTCTCCCTTTATGATGACCATTTACATGTCACTGATGATATCGCCGAAATAAAAAATAAAGTGATTGGAGCTATTAATCCCCAATCAAAAGAAGTAGAAGAAAAAGAGAATCTTTCAGTAAGAGAAAAAGAGATTATATCCTTTGTAGTAAAGGGTCATACCAATCAAGAAATAGCGGATACACTGTTTATTTCCGTACATACTGTCATGACTCACAGGCGAAATATCGCTCGAAAATTACAGATACATTCAGCCACCGGTCTTACTATTTACGCAATTGTAAATAAAATAGTAGATTTAAGTGAAATTAAACTATAATATTAATTAGGAGTCAAAGTGAGAAATTGTGGTAAATTAAGTAATTTTACACTTTCTCAAGTTATGTAGAATGACTTTTAAATTCATACAAAAAAGACCTAAGGGCCCTGATTTTCAAGAAAAAAAATCCAAACGTAACAAAACCATAGTAATTTGGATATGGGGAGCATTCATATCCCTTTGTTGCATTGCCACCATTGTATTGCTTTTAATATATAATGGTGTGATAGGATATATGCCTCCTATTGAAGAATTGGAAGACCCCCATGACAAACTGGCTTCTGTACTTATTGCATCTGATGGCACTACAGAAATGGGAAGATATTTTTCGGGATCCGGCAATAGAGTCAATTCAAGTTATGACCAGGTTTCTCCTTACATGGTTGATGCCCTTATTTCCACAGAAGATGAAAGATTCAGAGATCATTCCGGCATTGATTTTATAGCATTAGGAAGAACAGGTGTTAAAACGCTTCTTCTGGGAGATAAATCTTCCGGAGGTGGTTCAACCATTACACAACAGCTTGCAAAGCAATTATACTCCCAACCCTCTTCCAATCTCTTAAAGAGAGCCCTTCAAAAACCGATAGAATGGATGATATCTATTAAACTTGAAAGGTTCTATACTAAGGAAGAGATCATAAGCATGTATCTGAACCGTTTTGATTTCCTTAACAATGCCGTAGGAATTAAAACTGCAGCCAATGTCTATTTCAACAAAGAACCGATAGACCTTAAGGTGGAAGAAGCAGCCATGCTGGTTGGGATGCTAAAAAATCCAAGTCTTTATAATCCCCTTCGTTTCCCGGAACGTACACAGGAACGAAGAAATGTAGTGTTGGAACAAATGTACAAAGCCGGAAAACTTACCCGGCAAGAAACAGATTCCCTTAAATTACTTCCTTTGGGACTTGACTACCATAGAGTGGATCATAAACAAGGCATCGCCCCCTATTTAAGGGAGGAACTAAGAATGATCTTTGCAGCCCAGCAACCAGTCAAGCCTGATCCTTCCAAATATAAAAGCAAACTTGGATATACCCTGGCATTAGGCCAATATAATACAGACTCCATACAATGGGCTGACAACCCTCTATATGGATGGATTCTGAAGAATCCAAAACCGGATGGATCTTATTATGACATATACTCCGATGGTTTAAAGATTTATACCACCATCGATCCTGTAATGCAACAATATGCAGAAGAGGCGGTATACAAACATTTAGGCGGTACTCTTCAGCCGGCATTCTTTAAAGAAAAATCCGGACAAACCACCGGTCCCTACACCACCAATGGAGCCGAACTGTCAAGGTCCGGTGTAATGAATCTTATAGAAAACGCCATGAAACAAACAGAAAGATGGCGTGTAATGAAAAAAGCAGGATATTCTGAGGAAGAAATCAAAGAATCATTCCAGCAACCTTATAATATGGATATCTTTGCATATGAAGAGGAAAATGGAAAATTCAAGCCGGGGAGTAAAACCGTGACCATGACCCCCTACGATTCCCTGCTCTATATGAAGTCGATATTACGGACCGGAATGATGAGCATGGACCCTGTCACCGGTAATGTCAAAGCATATGTAGGAGGACCAGACTATTCATATTTTCAATATGACATGGTGTCAAGAGGAAGAAGGCAGATTGGTTCTACAGCCAAACCATTTCTTTACACCCTGGCTATGGAACAGGATTTCACACCTTGTTCTCAATTTCTGAATTCACAGCCCACTTTTGGTAATTGGTCTCCAAGAAACTCGGGAAGTTCCAGAATTGGAGAGATGGTAGATCTGCGTTGGGCACTTACAAATTCCAACAATTGGATTTCAGCCAGATTGGTTTACGAGTTAGGTGCCAAAGCTCTTGCCAATAAAATGAGAATGTTCGGAGTTACCGGTCACATTGATGAAACACTACCGCTTGCTTTAGGTACTGTGGATGTACCGGTGAAAGAAATGGTAGGGGGTTACACTGCATTTGCAAATAAAGGATTAAGGGTAGATCCGGTGTTTGTAACCAGAATAGAGGATAATCAAGGTAATATAATATATTCGGCCAATCCTCATCGAACAGAAGTAACAGGAGAAGATGCTTATTACAAGATTCTCTCTATTCTCTTAAATGTAGTGGATGGTGGAACTGCTGCCAGCCTTAGAAGCAGGTATGGTATCACAGCCCAAATGGGTGGAAAAACGGGAACAACCAATTCCAATTCAGACTCCTGGTTTATGGGATTTACACCTGAACTTGTCACCGGTGTCTGGGTAGGTGGAGAGGAACGCTATATCCATTTCAACACAATGGCCTTAGGACAAGGTGCAAGAGCCGCTTTACCTATTTATGGATATTATATGCAAAGTGTCTACAATGACCCTAAACTCCCCTATTCTCAAGAAACAAGATTTGATTTCCCGGCAGGTTTTAATCCCTGCAGCGGTGAAGTTTACGGACCGGTAGAAGAAGACGGTATAGAAGAAATAAGTGAAGGCATCTTTGATTGATGCCTTCACTTATTATATAATATTTTAAATTATTTAATTACATTCAGTTTCTTTCCTACCCTTATAAAGGCATCTACAGCCTTATCTATCTGTTCGGGAGTATGAGCAGCCGACAGTTGTACTCTGATTCTGGCTTCACCTTTAGGAACTACCGGATAGTAAAAACCAGTGACATAAATACCCTCTTTCTGCATTTCGGCTGCAAAATCTTGAGATAGTTTTGCATCATAAAGCATCACAGCACAAATAGCACTTTCCGTAGGTTTGATGTCGAAACCGGCATCTTCCATCTTATCTTTGAATCTTTTTACATTCTCCACCAAGCGATCGTGCAATTGGTTGCTTTCTTTAAGGATATTCATCATTTCAAGACTGGCACCTACAATTGCGGGAGTAACTGAGTTGGAAAATAGATATGGACGAGACCTTTGACGCAATAAATCTATAATTTCTTTTCTACCGGTAGTGAATCCACCCATTGCACCACCGAAAGCCTTACCTAAAGTCCCGGTGAAAATATCAATTTTTCCATAACAGTTATATCTTTCAGCCACGCCATGACCGGTTTCTCCTACTACCCCGGCTGAATGACTCTCATCCACCATTACCAAAGCATCGTATTTTTCAGCCAGTTCACAAATTTTATCGATTGGAGCTACATTTCCATCCATAGAGAATACACCGTCAGTGGCAATTATCTTAAATCTGCAGTCTTTTGCTTCCTTCAGGCATCTTTCAAGATCAGCCATGTCGGCATTTTTATATCTAAATCGTTTTGCCTTACTCAATCTAACCCCATCAATAATCGAGGCGTGATTTAAAGAATCGCTGATTATGGCGTCCTCTTCAGAGAATAAAGGTTCAAATAAACCCCCATTGGCATCAAAACATGCGGCATAAAGTATAGTATCTTCAGTTTTGAAATATTCACTTATTGCCGCTTCCAATTCTTTATGAAGATCTTGTGTTCCGCAGATAAAACGTACCGAAGCCATTCCGTATCCTCTGGTATCCATAGCTTTCTTGGCAGCTTCTATAAGTCGTGAATCATCAGCGAGTCCCAGATAGTTGTTTGCACAAAAATTTAAAACTTCACCGGGTGTGTTTTCCACACTTATTTCAGCACCCTGCGGGCTTTGTATTACCCTTTCATTTTTATAAAGTCCGGCTTCTTTGATTCCCGTGAGCTCCTTTTCAAGGTGCTCCTTTAGTTTTCCATACATAGATTTAAGTGTTAGTAGTATAATTAATCCAAATTTATATAAAAAATTTCAGTGAATTCACATTAACTTTGCAATATAATATAAAATCTCCTTAAAAGGGAGTTAATACCTAATATCTATGAAAAACATCCTTATCATTGGGGCCACCGGACAAATAGGCTCGGAACTCACTATGAAGTTAAGGAAAGAATATACCCAAGGTGACGTTGTAGCCGGATATATTAAAGGTGCGGAGCCCAAAGGTGAACTTCTTGAATCTGGACCCTCAGAAGAGGTAGATATCACTAATACCTTCCAGATAGTACAAGCAGTAGAAAAATATAATATAGATACTATCTACAATCTGGCAGCATTATTGAGTGCAGTAGCCGAAACGAAACCCCAACTTGCATGGCACATAGGTGTGGGTGGTTTATATAATGTTCTGGAAATTGCCAGAGAGAAAAAATGTGCGGTGTTTACACCGAGTTCCATAGGTTCTTTTGGACCCAGTACACCACATTTAAATACACCTCAAGATACTGTGCAACGACCCACAACTATGTATGGTGTCACAAAAGTGACTGGAGAACTTCTTTCTGATTATTATGCTAAAAGATTTGGTGTAGATACTCGCTCTGTAAGATTCCCGGGAATTATTTCTTATGTAGCACCACCAGGAGGAGGTACCACTGATTATGCAGTCGATATTTATTATTCGGCTGTAAAAGGAGAAAAATTCTATTGTCCCATAAAGGCAGGCACTTTCATGGATATGATGTATATGCCTGATGCTCTCCGGGCATCAATAGAAATAATGGAAGCGGATCCCTCAAAGCTGGTACATCGAAATTCCTTTAATATTTCGGCAATGAGTTTTGATCCGGAAATGATATATTCCATTATAAAAAAATTCGTACCGGAGTTTGAGATGGAATATAAGGTGGATCCCTTACGGCAGGCAATCGCCGATTCTTGGCCTGACAGTCTTGATGATTCCTGTGCTCGGGAGGAATGGGGATGGAAAGCAAAATACGATCTTGATTTCATGACCAAAGACATGCTTGCACACCTTAAAGTAAAATTAGCCAATGAGATAGAAACTCCGGCTATATGATATAATTTTTGTTAAAGCCACTTAATAAAACCGGAAACTTTAAACAAGTTTTCGGTTTTTTATTTAATTTTGCCGTCGATTTTCCATATAATATGAAAAAAGAAGATATTTCTCCTGAATTGTACCAAAAAATTCTGGAATGTTTCATGACGGCCTTGATGAAAAACGGACTAAAGGCCACTACTATGGATTCAGTTGCTGCTAACCTTCAGATGTCAAAAAGAACCCTTTATGAGATTTTTGGCAATAAAGAAGATCTTTTTTTAGAAGCTACCATCTTTTTCCATAAGAAAATGAGAGAAAGGCTTTCCATTATCTTTTCTCAGTCTCAAAATGTGATGGAAGCCATTATCCAATGTTTTCTCTATAATAGAGATGTAATGAGCAAACTTAATCCTGAATTCATCAGAGACATTGAAGAATATGCAAATAAACAACATCTTCTGCCGGATTCTCACAATCAAAGAATACACCAGAACTTCTATGAGATACTGCAAAAAGGTGTAACAGAAGGTTATTTTCGGCAAGATGTAAATCTTAAGGTACAATGTAGAATGTTAGCACTCCAAATGGAGGCTCTAAAACGTACCGAAGAACTTTTTCCCTCAGATATTTCACTTCTTGAGGTTTATGATAATGTTATTATAGGTTTTTTAAGGGCAATAAGTTCTGAAAAAGGACTCAAGGAATTAGATCACCTTCTCCCCTCTGTTTCATCCCTATCCCATAATCTTGAAAATTGACATGAAACATCTTATAACCATTTTCTTTATAACATTTTATATATCTGCCTCGGCACTTCATGCAGAGAATATCATAATGTCGAGACAAAAATGTCTCGAAATAGCTCTTCAGGATAATCCTACAGTGAAAATTGCTGACCTGGAAGTTAAGAAAGTTGACTATGCTAAAAAGGAAACATTAGCCAATGTTTTCCCCACAATTGATTTTACAGGTGCCTACCAAAGAAGCATTGAGTTACAGACAATAAGAATGGATATGGGAGGTCAGAGCCAAAGTATAAAAATGGGATCTGACAACACTTGGAATTTAGGATTCGCTGCATCACTCCCGATAATTGCACCGACACTATGGAAAGCTATCGATATTTCAGACACACAGATACTTGCAAGTCTGGAAGACGCTCGGGCATCTCGTCTTGATCTTATAAATCAAGTAAACAAAGCATATTATGCCCTGATGTTGGCAGTGGCTTCAAAAAATGTGATTCTTGCAAATTATGATGTCGCTAAATTCAATGCTGATATATATCAAAAACAATTTGAAAACGGCACAGCTTCAGAATATGATGTTTTAAGATCGTCGGTACAAGTAAAAAATATTGAGCCTGAATTATTACAAGCAGATATTGCTTTAAAACAATGCCAATTGCAACTCAAGGTTCTTATGGGGATTTCAGCCGATATAGATATTATTCCTGATATAGCTCTAAATGATTTATCGGAAGAGATGTGGGCTTATCCTGCAAATGGTGACACCTCCCTACAAGACAACACCACCCTTCGGTCTCTGGATATCCAACGTACACTTTTAAGTAAAAATGTTACCCTTAAAAAATTTGCATGGATACCAAGCTTAGGTGCTTCCTATAACTTGTCATGGACAGCATTGAGTAATGGTTCGCCCTTCAAGAATCAGAATTTCAATCCATACAGTTACGTAGGTGTGGCTTTGTCTGTGCCAATATTTTCCGGAGGATCCAAACTTTACGGATTACGCCAGGCTCAGGTGCAACTCAAAGAAATTGAGCTCCAGAAAGATTATTTAATCAATTCTCTCAATATGCAGGTGGATCTTGCAATAGATAACATGAACAGAGAAGCGGCTCAGATTTCAACAAGCAAGGAAGGTATGGCACAGGCTAAAAAAGCTTATGAAATAATGCAGAAAAGTTTTGAAATTGGAGCAGCTTCATATCTTGAACTCCGCGATGCTGAACTGGCAAATACTTCAGCCCAGTTGGTATATCTGCAAGCTATTTATAATTATCTCGTTTCTTCATCTGAACTTGACCTCCTTCTGGGCAAAGAAATACTCTAATTAAAAATTTTACTTCCAATGAAGACAAAAATACAACTTGCTTCCCTTTTAACTATCACCCTTTTTGCTTCATCTTGTAGTGAAAAGAAAACCGGACCGGTGGAAGAAGAAAACAAACCGACAGTAAAAGTTGAGAAAGTATTTAACCGGGATGTAGTACAGGTTGGAACTTATACAGCAACTGTGGAACCGGAACAAATCAATAATATCTCCTCCTCTACTCCTAATAGAATAAAGGAGATAAAGGTGGATGAAGGATTTAATGTGTCAAAAGGAGAAATAGTAGCAATCCTTGATGATGTAAACATTACTTCTTATGAAATACAGTTGGCAAATGCAAAGGCCAACTTGGATAATGTGCAGCAAAATTATGACCGTGCGGTAAAACTTCTTGAAATAGGTGGAGGCACACAACAGAATGTCGACCAGATGAAGTTGCAACTAACTAATGCTCAAAATTCGTTGGCAGCAGCAGAACGTACACTAAAAAATGTAAAGGAGAACACTATTTTAGTCTCCCCGATTAGCGGAGTGGTGACCGCAAGAAATTATGACCCGGGAGATATGACAGGGGCGTTGCCAATAATTACTGTGGCTCAAGTGAATCCACTGAAGATTATTATAAATGTACCGGAGACAGAACTCTCCAAAATTTCCAAAGGTATGCCTGCTACAATTACATTCGACACCTATGGTGATGAAAGTTTTACAGGTCATGTCACAATGGTATCTCCTACAGTTGATACCAACACCCGCACTTTCGGTGTTGAAATTGGTTTAACAAATTCTAACGGAAGAATCCTTCCGGGAATGTTTGGCAGGGTAAAACTTGATCTTGGACATGCAAACCATGTGGTAGTTCCTGACCGCGCTATTGTAAAACAACCCGGATCCGCCAATCAATATGTATATGTCTATAAAAATGGGAAAGTCAACTACAGCAAAGTTGATTTAGGTCAACGTTTGGGCAACACTTATGAACTTTTGTCAGGTGTAGAGGATGGCGATTCAGTTGTAATCACCGGACAGAATAAACTTGCCAACGGTATGGCGGTAAACATCTCTGAATAATCTTATCTTTTTCCGACTACTTTCAAAAAAATTATAAATGGCATCAATATATGCATCAGCCGTGAGACGGCCCATTATGACAACACTGTGTTTTGTCACGGTGATAATTCTGGGTCTCTTTTCGCTGGCAAAACTTCCGGTAGACCTTTATCCTGACATCGATACAAATACCATCATGGTGATTACTATGTATCCGGGAGCGAGTGCAGAGGATATAGAGCAAAATGTAACCAAGCCTCTTGAGAACACTCTTAATGCTGTGGAGCATTTAAAGCATATTACCTCGCAGTCAAGAGAAAATACTTCTGTTATAACCCTTGAGTTTGAATATGGTTATGATATAGACGTACTCACCAATGATGTAAGGGATAAGCTGGATATGGTGGAATCGGCTTTGCCTGACGATTCAGAAAATCCTATCATATTTAAATTTTCCACAGATATGATACCTATTCTCATCCTATCAGTGGAAGCCAACGAAAGTATGGCAGGACTTTATAAAATCCTTGACGACAACATAGCTAATCCATTGGCCCGTGTAGACGGAGTCGGATCTGTGTCAATATCGGGAGCCCCTAAAAGAGAAATTCATATATATGTAGATCCACACAGACTGGAAGCCTATAATCTTTCAGTAGAAACTATTTCCTCAATAATCGGAGCCGAAAACCGTAATATACCGGGAGGTGCTTTTGATATCGGTTCAAACACTTATGCTCTTAGAGTGCAGGGTGAATTCAAAGACTCAAAACAGATGGAGAATATTCCTATAGGTGCATTTCAGGGGAAAATTATATATCTGAAGGATGTAGCAAGGGTAGAAGATTCACTTGAGGAAAGAACTCAACAGACTTATATAGGAGGTAAGGAGGGGGCCACGATTGTGATTCAAAAACAGTCCGGAGCAAACTCTGTAGCCATTTCGGATAAGGTAAGAGAGATGCTGCCGAAACTTCAGAGGAGTCTTCCCTCGGATGTGAAAATAGGTATTGTGGTAGACACCTCCGACAATATCAAAAATACGATAGCTTCTTTGGAAGAAACAGTGCTCTATGCATTGCTTTTCGTTATGATTGTGGTTTTTTTCTTCTTAGGAAGATGGCGTGCCACCATGATTATTGTTATCACTATTCCTATATCCCTCATTGCATCCTTTATTTATCTTTTTGCCACCGGCAATACCTTAAACATTGTGTCGTTGTCCGCGCTCTCGATATCAATAGGTATGGTGGTGGATGATGCTATAGTGGTACTTGAGAATGTAACTACTCATATAGAAAGAGGATCTGATCCTAAACAAGCGGCAATACATGGAACCAATGAAGTAGCTGTATCCGTAATTGCCTCTACCCTTACCCTTATTGCCGTATTCTTCCCATTGACTTTGGTAACCGGTATGACAGGAGTATTGTTCCGTCAATTAGGCTGGATGGTGACCATCATGATGATCATATCCACTCTCTGCGCCTTGTCTCTCACACCGATGCTTTGCTCACAATGGCTGAGACTGCAGAGCAATAAATCGAAGTTTTATCAAAGGTTTTATGCTCCCTTAGAACATTCTTTAGATAAATTTGACAATGGATATGAATGGTTATTGAAGAAAGTTGTAAACAATCGTACCATTACAATAATTTTATGTATCGGAACCTTCGTCGGGTCAATATTCCTGATGAAACATGTGGGCACTGAATTTTTCCCTACACAAGATAACGGACGTATCGGTGTCTCATTGGAAACCCCTATCGGTACCCGCGTAGAAATAACTCAGGATGCCTTACAAAGATTGGATTCTTTATGGAGAGAGAAATATCCTGAAATAATGGTTTCAAGTTATACTGTGGGTCCGGCAAGCTCTGACAACACTTATGCCTCGCTTTCCGATAACGGTTCACATATAGCCTCCATGAATATACGTCTTTTGGATCCGGGCGACCGTGAAAGAGGAATAAAAGAGATAGCCGACGGCATGCGAAAAGATATAGAGACCGGTTTCCCTGAATTTGCAAAAGCCCAGGTAAATGTAGGTGGTGGCCGTGGAATGGGAATGGGAGGCCAGAGCACAGTAGATTTTGAGATCTATGGTTATGATTTTAATGAGACTGACTCGATTGCAAGAGTGTTGAAACAAATACTCACAGGAATTCAGGGAACAGCTGACATAACAATATCACGTTCAGACTATCAACCGGAATATCAAGTAGATTTTGACAGGGAAAAACTTGCATTATATGGGTTGAACCTTCAAACTGCTGCTTATTATCTCCGAAATAGAATCAACGGTTCCACCGCCTCTCAATACCGTGAGGATGGAGAAGAATACGACATCAAAGTAATGTATGATAAGCAATATCGTACATCCCTTGAGGACATTGAGAATATTGTTGTTTATACGCCAAGCGGTGCAGGTGTGAAAATAAAAGAACTTGGTAAGGTAGTAGAACGATTCACCCCTCCTACTATTGAACGTAAAGACCGTGAAAGAGTTATCACGGTTTCAGCGGTTGTAGATGGAGTTCCAATGAGCCAGGTGGTGGAAGCTGCAGAGACAGAAATAGATGAACTCCATCTGCCTCCGGGCATACTCATCTCACTGTCCGGCTCTTATGAAGACCAACAAGACTCTTTCTCGGATCTGCTTTTACTTGGTATCCTGATAATTATACTTGTATATATTGTTATGGCTGCCCAGTTTGAAAGTTTCACGTACCCGGGAATTATCATGACCTCCCTTATGTTTGCTTTCTCCGGGGTATTTATAATTCTATGGATAAGTGGCCACACTCTCAATGTGATGAGTATGATCGGAGCTATCATGCTGATTGGAATCGTTGTAAAAAATGGTATAGTCCTGATAGATTACATTTCGCTTAACCGAGAACGTGGAATGGGAATCCGAAGTGCCGTGATATCCGGTGGCAAATCGCGTCTGCGTCCTGTAATAATGACTACACTTACCACCATTCTGGGTATGGTACCTATGGCGGTCGGAAGTGGGCAAGGCGCAGAAATGTGGCGCCCGATGGGTACTGCCGTAATCGGTGGTCTAACATTCTCCACTATTCTTACGCTTCTGTTTGTACCGGTGCTCTATTGTGTGTTTGCCGGTAATGGAGTGAAAAATAGTAGAAGGAAATTGCGCCGTAATTATAAAAAAGTAACTCTCGAGAATTAATGAAAGCAATATTTATATCATTCGATCAGGCACATTATGATGCTATAATTGAATTACTTACAAAGAGTTCATGCAGAGGGTTCACCTCTTTCGGAGAGACTCAAGGCAGAGGTACTCATACAGGAGATCCTCACTACGGATCTCATGCATGGCCATCTTTGGGAGGAGCTATCCTCACTATAGTTGAAGAAGATAAAGCAGACGAGGTATTGTCGAAATTAAAAAGACTCGATGAATCCAAGCCGAAGCTGGGGTTAAGAGCCTTTATGTGGGATATCATTAAATCCATTTGATAAAACATAATTCCTCAACATAAGTTTTTCCTGATGATGGAAGATTATACGATTTTTTTCAGTAATTTTGCATCATGAAGGGAGCAAAAACATCCAATTTATCAAAGACGTCTTGAGCAATCATAGGCGTCTTTTGTTTTGTTGCTACCTGCCACTATAAAAAATAATCTGAAATCTTAAATCTGCGATATGAAAATAGGCATCGTGATGGGGTCTGTAAGCGACTGGGGAGTAATGAAAGGAGCAGTCGAAATCCTCGATTCTTTTGGTGTGGAACACGAAGTGAAAGTATTAAGTGCCCACCGCACACCCCATCAGTTAGAAGAATGGGTGAAAGATTTAAGGCAAAGAGGTTTTGCGGCCGTTATTGCCGGTGCAGGAGGGGCAGCCCATCTGGCCGGAGTGGTAGCAGCCTTTACTACCCTTCCGGTAATAGGTGTTCCGGTTAAGGGCAATGCTTTCGAAGGATTGGATTCCTTACTCTCGATGGTGCAGATGCCTTCCGGGATTCCGGTTGCAGTAGTGGCTGTGAACGGTGCAAAAAATGCAGCTCTTTTAGCCATCGAATTTATGGCAATTACAGATGAAAATTTGAAGAACAAAATGGATTCTTTCCGTGCTGTTCAGGCAGAAAAGGTGCTTTCTTCAAAACTTGATTGATAATAATTCTCGCTCAAATAAACTATGCAACCATATAGACTTTTTGTTGAGAAAAAAGAACCCTTCCGTGTAGAAGCCGAGAGCCTCCGTGAAGATTTAAATTCTAATTTAGGCCTTAATATTTCACAACTAAGGCTAATCAGTGTTTATGATCTCTTCGGTTTCACACCTCAATTGAAAGACAAGACTTCCTACCGAGTGTTTGGGGAACCGGCAACAGATATAGTAACTGAGACAATAGATCTCGACAATGTTCCTCATCTGGCTGTGGAAGCTTTGCCGGGTCAGTTTGATCAGAGAGCCGCAGCTGCAGAAGAGTGTGTGAAACTTCTCCAGCCGGATGCCGATATCAACATTAGAAGTGGCAATCTCATAATCTTTGATAAAGATACATCTAAAGAAGACATAGACAAAATCGCTTCCTATGTAATAAATGCAGTTGAGTCTCGCAAAAAAGATATGTCAAAACTTGAGGCTCCCGGTTATGCGGTTGCAAAGCCTGTAGAGATACTTCAAGGGTTCACAGAGATTACCAAACCCGATGCTGCAACTTACTGTAAGGAAAAAGGATTGGCAATGAATGCCGATGACCTTATGGAGGTGGTTAATTATTTCAAATCAGAGGGTCGAGATCCTTTTGAAACTGAACTCCGCATCCTTGACACTTATTGGAGCGACCATTGCCGGCACACTACTTTTACTACCGTATTGACTGATATAAAAGTAGATGATTCATTTATTTCCGCCGATCTGGAAGAGAGTATTGCGGAATGGAAAAAGATCAGGCAAATACTCCACAGGGAGAATAAGCCGCTATGTTTGATGGATCTCGCCACTATAGGTGCCAGATACCTCAAAAAAGAGGGATATCTTGAAGATCTGGAACAGAGCGAAGAAAATAATGCCTGCAGTATATTTGTGGATATAGATGTGGATGGGAAGACAGAAAGATGGCTTCTGCAATTTAAAAATGAAACCCATAATCATCCCACAGAAATAGAACCATTCGGAGGAGCCTCTACCTGTCTCGGAGGTGCCATCCGTGACCCTCTGAGTGGTCGCAGTTATGTATATCAGGCTATGCGTGTCACCGGAGCAGCAGATATATATAAACCCGTAGCAGAAACAATCAAGGGAAAATTGCCTCAGAGGGTTATCTCTGTAAAAGCCGCTGAAGGTTATTCCTCTTATGGAAACCAGATAGGACTGGCTACTACACATGTAAGAGAATTATACCATCCGGGATATTTAGCCAAGCGACTCGAGGTGGGTGCAGTGGTGGGAGCTGTAAAGGCCGACCAGGTAAGAAGAGAAAGTCCAGCTCCTGGAGATGTAGTACTGATGTTTGGTGGAAGAACCGGACGTGACGGCATCGGCGGTGCTACAGGTTCATCGAAAGAACATACCACTTCTTCCTTAGAAGAATGTGGAAGCGAGGTTCAGAAAGGTAACGCTCCTGAGGAAAGAAAAATAGAACGTCTCTTCAAACGTCCTGAGGTTACAAAACTGATAAAGAAATCAAACGATTTCGGAGCTGGAGGAGTGAGTGTGGCTATCGGGGAGCTGACCGATGGACTTGATATCTATCTTGACCGGGTGCCGGTGAAATACTCGGGTCTTAATCCTACTGAAATTGCTATCAGCGAAAGTCAGGAAAGAATGTCGGTGGTAGTAGATCCGAAGGATAAAGATAAATTCATGGATTACTGCCGTGAAGAAAACCTGGAAGTGACACATGTGGCAGATGTAACTGACACCGGCAGAATGAGAATGTTTTATCAGGGGAAACTATATGCCGATTTAAGAAGAGACTTTATAGATTCAGCCGGGGCACCTCATTTTGCAGAGGCAGAAATTGGACCGGTAGAAGCAGTGAATCCTTTTGAGAGAGAAATAAAGGGCTCTGACATTAAAGAAAAATTCTTGAATCTTCTGGCAGATGATAATGTCACCTCACAGAAAGGGTTAATAGAAAGATTCGACTCTTCAATCGGTAAATCTACAGTTTTGATGCCTTTCGGAGGTAAAACCCAGCGAACTGAAGTACAGGTATCAGTACAGAAATTCCCGGTTGCACCGAAACATACTGACTCAGCCAGTATGATGGCCTTCGGATTCAATCCCTTCATCACGGAATGGAGTCCTTATCACGGTGCCTCCTATGCCTTCATTGAGGCTGTGGGAAAGGCAGTGGCCGCAGGTGCTGATTATACCAAAATGAGATTTTCTTTCCAGGAATATTTCGAACGTCTTCATTCTCCCCTCTCATGGGGTAAACCATTGGCAGCATTGCTCGGAGCCTTGAGGATGCAACTTGAATTCAAGCTTCCTTCAATCGGAGGTAAGGATTCTATGAGCGGCACATTTGCCAATATTTCTGTTCCACCCACACTTATCGCTTTCGGAATAGCTCCTGTGAAAGCTTCAGAAGTAATAAGTCCGGAATTGAAAGCTTCCGGCAACCTTCTATATCTGGTGCGACATAATCCATTACCCTCTCTGATGCCCGATTCAGAGCAATTGATGGATAATTTCAAAACAATCCATCGTCTTATTAAAGAGAAAACTATTGTAGCAGCATATTATACTACATTCGGGGGTATAGCTGAAGCTCTTGCGAAAATGAGTTTTGGCAATAGAGTCGGTGTCAATGTCACCGTAAAAGAAGCAGATCTTTTTGACTATGGCTATGGAAATGTAATTGTAGAGAGCAATGAAGTGCTTTTCCTTCCAAACTTTGAACTCCTGGGAGAGACAATTTCTGAAGATATTTTGGAAATAAATGGCACTAAGATAGGCATAGAAGAAGCATTCCAAGCCAACCGTAAGAAATTTACGGAAATATACCCTGACAAGACCGACATTTGTGGTAATATAGTAAATGCTGACGGGCATAAACATGTAGCAGAATATCCCGGGGAAGCAAAACAAAATCCGGTAGTATATCTACCTGTATTCCCTGGAACAAACTGCGACTATGATATGGCAGCATCTTTCCGTAAAGAGGGAGCTGAAATAATTACTTCTATATTCCGCAACCATACACCGGAAGATATTGATGAATCTATCAAGGAAATCGCAGACAATATAGATAAAGCTGATATATTGGCATTCTCCGGTGGTTTCTCTGAGGGAGATGAACCCGACGGAAGCGGTAAATTCATTGCGAACGTAATAATGAATGACACCGTGAAAGATGCTATCAACCGTCTACTGGAAAGAAAAGGTCTGGTGCTGGGTATATGCAACGGTTTCCAGGCTCTGGTAAAATCCGGATTATTACCCTATGGAAAGATAGGGGAACTTGATGGAGATTCACCTACCCTTTTCCACAATGATATCAACCGACATATCTCACAGATTGTCTCTACACGCGTGGCTTCTTCACAATCTCCATGGCTTGCCGGTTTCGAGGAAGGTGAACTTCATTCAGTAGCAGCATCTCATGGAGAAGGAAAATTTGTAGCTAATAAAGAATTGCTTGATAATCTCCGGAGAAATGGCCAGATTGCATTCCAATATGTGGATGAAGAAGGAAACGCCACAATGCAGTCACCTTACAATCCCAACGGTTCTTATGAGGCTATAGAAGGAATCATTTCTCCTGATGGTCTTATACTCGGAAAGATGGCTCACTCAGAACGTTACGACGAAGGTCTCATGAAGAATATTCATGGAAATAAATCGCAAAATCTCTTTGCGAATGCCGTGGCTTATTTTAGAAAAAATAATAAAAAAGATAATAATCAACTTTAACGCAATATGGCAAAAAGTTATGAAGCCTCAGGAGTGAACCTCGAAGCAGGTTACGAGGTGGTGAGCAGAATAAAAAAACATGTAGCCTCCACGGCCCGCAGAGGTTGTATGGGAAATATCGGTGCATTCGGTGGAATGTTTGATCTCGGTTCCCTTAATTATAAACATCCTGTATTGGTAAGTGGCACCGACGGAGTGGGCACTAAACTAAAGATAGCTTTTGCCATGGGCAAACACGACACCATCGGTATAGATGCCGTGGCTATGTGTGTGAATGATGTATTGGCCCAGGGTGCTGAACCACTCATTTTCTTGGATTATGTGGCAGTAGGAAAGAATAAACCGGCGGTAGTGGAAGCCATAGTTTCCGGTGTGGCTGAAGGTTGCAGGCAAGCCGGATGCGCTTTGGTAGGTGGCGAAACCGCAGAGATGCCGGGCATGTATACCGAAGATGACTATGATATCGCCGGCTTTACTGTAGGTGCCGTTGAAAAAGATAAATTGATTGATTGTTCTAAAGTTGCTCCCGGAGACGTGCTGATAGGAATAGCTTCTTCAGGTGTTCATTCCAACGGGTTCAGCCTGGTGAGAAAAATAATTTATGACAATCACCTTGACCTGAAAGAGAAATATGAAGAGACCGGAGACAAGACCTTAGGTGAAGTATTGCTTACTCCGACTAAAATATATGTAAAACCGGTGCTTGAAATTCTTAAGAATGCCGATGTCCACGGCATTGCACATATCACAGGGGGTGGTTTTGATGAAAACATTCCTCGAATCTTACCGGAAGGCTGTGGCGTTGAAGTAAGGGAAGGAAGTTGGGAAATACCCGGAATTTTCAAGTTACTTGAGAAATATGGCAAAGTTCCTCACCGTGAGATGTTCAATATTTTCAATATGGGCATTGGTATGGTACTTGCAGTTGATGCCGATGATGTTTCCACCATTTTAAAGATTCTTACCGAATGGGGTGAGAAAGCCTCTGTGATCGGCAAGGTTATTCCGGGAGAAAACGTTAAAATCGTGAAGGAGTGAAAAAGAAAATTGCAGTTTTCGCAAGCGGCAGCGGTTCTAACTTTGAAGCAATAGCAAAAGCCTGTTTAAAAGATAGAATAAATGCAGAAGTAGTCTTGTGCGTTTGCGATCATCCGGGGGCCGGAGTCACACAAAGAGCGAAAAGACTGAATATTTCTGTCCTGGAATTAGTTCCTAAAAGTTACTCCTCTAAAGCTGAATATGAAGGAGTGATATTAAGGGAACTGAAAAAATTGGGAGTGGAATTCATATGTCTGGCCGGGTATATGAGGATAGTCGGAGAAACTCTTCTCAATGAATATGAAGGGAAAATAATAAACATTCACCCTTCCCTACTCCCTTCATTCCCGGGTGTTGATGCTATAGGCCAAGCTCTTAATTACGGTGTGAAGGTTTTTGGAATCACCGTGCATTATGTAGACCAGACTCTCGATGGTGGGAAAATCATATCTCAGGCGGCCATACCCTATGATGGCAACGATAGAGAGGAATTAGAAGCAATGATTCACCCGAGGGAACATGTTTTGTATGTATCCACCCTGAAATCCCTTTTGGGTTAGAATTGCTTATTATTCTGATATTAATTTCTAAAACATAAGATAATGCGTGCCTTAATAAGTGTAAGCGATAAATCCGGAATTGTGGATTTTGCTTCAGCATTAAAAAATTTCGGTTGGACACTCATAGCCACCGGAGGAACTTTAAAGACACTCCGAAATGCAGGAATCGAAGTGATGGATATTCAAGATGTCACCGGTTTTCCTGAAATCTGTGAAGGTCGTGTAAAGACATTGCATCCAAAAGTGCACGGAGGACTTTTGGCTCGCCGTGACAGTGAAGAACATATGGCTGAGATAGCAGAAAATGATATCATACCTATTGACATGGTATGTGTCAACCTTTATCCTTTTGAGGCCACAATCGCCAAACCTGACGTGACTATGGAAGATGCCATAGAGAATATAGATATAGGTGGACCCTCGATGCTTCGCAGTGCTGCCAAGAACTTCCGGGATGTGACAGTGGTTTGTGATCCTGATGATTATCCCACTGTGATAGAAGAGATTTCTCTCAATGGAAATACTCAATATGATACTCGGCTTCGCTTATCGGCAAAGGCTTACACTCATACCGCACTTTACGATTCCAAGATTGCTGAGTTTATGCGTAAGGCTGCCGGTTTGCCGGAAAAACTTTTCCTATCCTTTGATGAAGTTCAAACCCTCAGGTATGGAGAGAATCCTCACCAGAAGGCAGCCTTCTACCGTGATGCCAAGGAAACTCCTTTTTCAGTGGCATTCTCAAAACAACTTCAAGGCAAGGAGTTAAGTTACAACAACATTCAGGATGCAAATGCTGCCTTAAGTATTGTAAGGGAATTTGAAGAACCTTTCTGTGTGGCTTTGAAACACATGAATCCTTGTGGAGCCGGAGTGGGCAAAAACTTACTTGAAGCTTGGACAAAAGCTTATGAAGCAGATAAGGTGAGTATATATGGTGGTATAGTAGCCATCAACCGCCCTCTTACCAAGGAAGTAGCCTTGCTGATGAAACCTATTTTCCTTGAAATTGTAATGGCACCCTCTTATGAACCGGAAGCTTTAGAAGTTTTGGCCTCAAAGAAAAATCTCAGGGTGCTTGAAGTAAATATGTCGCGTGAGAAGACTGCATGTAAAGCATATGTAGGCATCAACGGTGGCATGCTGGTGCAAGATGCCGACTTAGACTGTCTGGAACTCACTCAAGAGATGTGCGTAACTAAAAGAAAACCGACAGAAAAGGAACTTGAAGAACTCAATTTCGGATGGAAGATTGTGAAGCATGTAAAAAGCAATGCCATCGTGGTAGTAAAGGATGGTGCCACAGCCGGTGTGGGTGCCGGTCAGATGAATCGTGTAGGTTCTGCCGAGATTGCCCTGAATGAAGCAAAAGCATTAGGAATTACTGATGGTTTGGTTCTGGCCTCAGATGGTTTCCTTCCTTTCGGTGACACAGTGGAATTGGCTGCTAAATATGGAGTTGTGGCTATTGTACAACCCGGCGGAAGTATCCGTGACGAAGAATCGATCAAGGTAGCCGATGAAAAAGGCATAGCCATGCTTTTCACAGGAATGCGCCATTTCAAACATTAAGCAAAGACCATGGAGGCAGGAAAGAAGGTACTGGTAATTGGGAGTGGCGGTCGCGAACATGCCATAGTGAAATCGCTTGCCAAATCACCAAAAGTTGAGAAAATATATTGCGCACCGGGCAATGCCGGGATTGCATTGGATGCTGAATGTGTAAATCTGAAGGTGGATGATGTAGAAGGGATTGTGAATTTCGCACAACGTCATAACATCGATCTCACTGTAATAGGACCCGAAGCAGCACTTGTGGCAGGACTTGCAGATGCGATGAATGCCGTGGGGTGCAAAGTGTTCGGACCCACTAAAGACGCTGCCTCAATAGAAAGCAGCAAGGAATTTGCCAAGCAACTAATGGTGAAATATAATATTCCCACGGCAAAATACGAATCGTTCAATGATTACGATAAGGCTTATAAGTATGTTCAGACTCTTAAAGCTCCATACGTAATTAAATACGATGGTCTGGCTGCAGGCAAAGGTGTGGTGATAGCACAGGATTTAGAAGAGGCTGACGCCGCGCTTAAAGATATGCTGCTCCATCACAAATTCGGCACCGGGAAAGTGATAATAGAGGAATTCCTCCAGGGTCCTGAATTCTCCTTTATGTGCATGGTTTCGGGAGATAAAGTTTATCCACTGGAACTTGCGCAGGATCATAAACGTGCCTACGATGGCGACCAGGGACCGAATACCGGAGGCATGGGTGCCTATTCCCCCGTACCTTTTGTATCACCTGAAATGCGTGAAAAGGCCCTTAACGAAATTATGATTCCTACAGCGAAAGCACTGGTGAAGGAAGGAGTTCCTTTCACAGGCGTGCTTTATGGAGGCCTTATCCTTACTGATGAAGGTCCAAAAGTGATTGAATTTAATGCACGTTTCGGAGACCCGGAGACCGAAGTAGTTTTACCCCGTCTGGAATCTGACATTTTTGATTTCTTTAATGCAGTGATAGATGGAAAAGACTTCATACCGCAATGGAGTCATGATGCTGTGATAGGGGTTGTACTGGCTTCCAAAGGATATCCCGGCCAATATGCGAAAGGTGCGGAGATAAAAGGGCTGGATAAAGTGAATGGTGAAGTCTTCCATATGGGTACCTTTTCAAAAGAAGGTAAATTCCATGTAGCCGGCGGCCGAGTGCTCATGGTTACTGCACACGGTGAAGACCTACCCGATGCTAATGCAAATGTGCGAAAAGATATAGAATGGATTGAATGTCCTGACCTTTTCCATCGCACCGATATCGGCAAAGCGGTATTAAAATAGCCCCCCGATTAACGAATAACGAATTACGAATAACGATTAACGAATAACACCCTCCATGATTATAAGCGGCACACAATTAGCTAAAGAGATAAAAGAAAATGTGAAGACTCAGGTAGCGGAGGCAGTAAAGACTTACGGCCGCCCCCCTCACCTTGTGGTGATTCTTGTAGGTGAAGACCCTGCAAGCCAGTCATACGTGAAAGGTAAAGGAAAAGATGCCGAAGAGGTAGGATTCAAAAGTACTACCATCCGAAAACCTGACACCATATCTGAAGAGGAACTGCTTGAAATAATCGAAAACCTCAACAGAGATGATGAAGTAGACGGTATCCTGGTTCAATTGCCTCTTCCGGCTCATATTGATGAAGACAAAGTAATTGAAACTATCCTTCAATCGAAGGATGTAGATGGTTTTCATCCCGCCAATGTGGCCGCTCTATGGCAAAAAAGACCTTGTACCTATCCTTGCACCCCTAAAGGAATCATCAAGTTGCTTGATAAGGCCGGTGTGCAGATAGAAGGAAAAAAAGCTGTGGTGCTCGGACGTAGCAATATTGTGGGACTACCTGCTGCTAAAATGTTGCTTGACAGAAATGCAACTGTCACCATAGCCCACTCACGTACAAAAGGCTTGGCAAAGACAGCTGCAGAGGCCGATATACTGGTCGTAGCCATAGGAAAACCGAAATTTGTGACAGAAGATATGGTGAAACCGGGAGCTGCAGTTATTGATGTCGGTGTAAACCGTGAACCCGAAACCGGGAAACTTTGCGGAGATGTTGATTTCGCCAACTGTGAATCAAAAGCATCTGTCATTACTCCTGTTCCCGGAGGAGTGGGTCCGATGACAAGAGCCTGCCTTATGGAAAACACACTTGAGTGTTTCTTAAACAAAATGAAAAAAAATAATAATTAAGAGCCGTTCCCCTATGATAGAAAGATATGGACGCGATGTGATGCGTCAGGTTTGGACAGAGGAAAATAAATTCAAGGCCTATCTGAAAGTTGAGATTTTAGCTGCCGAAGCATGGATGGAACTTGGAGTTGTTCCTCCGCAGGATATTGAGAAACTTAAGGCTAATGCTAAATTCGACATCGACAGGATAAAAGAAATCGAACAACAGACACGCCACGATATTGTGGCTTTCACCAGGACAGTATCGGAATCTTTGGGCGAAGAAAGGAAGTGGGTGCATTATGGTTTGACCTCTACCGATGTAGTAGATACAGCCAATGGATACCTCTTCAAACAGGCTGATGAAATTCTCAGGAAAGATATCGAAGAATTCATCGACATGCTGGCCTCACAAGCTAAAAGGTTTAAAAAATTACCATGTATAGGCCGCACTCATGGTATTCATGCCGATATTACCTCTTTCGGGCTGAAATGGGTGCTTTGGCTCGCAGAGATGAAACGTAATCTCCATCGTTTTAACGAGGCAGCCAAAGGAGTTGAAGTTGGGAAAATCAGTGGTGCGGTTGGTAATTTTGCTAATATACCTCCCTTTGTTCAGGATTTTGTGTGTGAAAAGCTTGGTATTTCTTCAGCCGACATAAGTACCCAGGTGATCCAAAGAGACAGACATGCCTATTATATGGCTACCCTTGCTCTTATAGGTGCATCGCTCGAACAAATGGCTCTGGAAGTGAGAAATCTTCAACGCACAGAGGTGCATGAGGTGGAAGAATCTTTTGGCAAAGGTCAGAAAGGATCCTCCGCCATGCCTCACAAGCGTAACCCGGTGAGCAGTGAAAATATATGTGGTTGTGCAAGAGTGCTTCGTGGATATATGGCTACAGCCTATGAAAATGTGGCTCTATGGCATGAAAGAGATATCTCTCATTCTGCCACCGAACGCATCATAATGCCTGACGCTACTATCCTGCTTGACTATATGCTCAATAGAATGAAGGGTATTCTTGAGAATATCGTAGTGTTTGAAGACCAGATGCTGGCCAATATATATCGCACCAACGGAGTGATTTTTGCTCAACGGGTAATGAATGCTCTGATTGACAAAGGTTTTGCACGTGAAAAAGCATACGATACTGTTCAGCCTATCGCCATGCGGGCCATGCAGGAAGGGAAGCCTTACCAGGAACTTCTGAAACAAGACAATGTGATTAAGGAAAATCTGACAGATGAGGAACTTGACGCATGTTTCACCCTTGATTACTATTTCAAAAATATCGACCATATTTATAAACGCAATAATTTAGAATAATAATGTCTCAAAGAATAGTTGTGATTGGTTCCCAATGGGGTGACGAAGGCAAGGGAAAAATCACTGATTATTTCGCATGTCGAGCCGATATGGTAGTACGTTATCAGGGAGGTAACAATGCCGGCCACAGTGTGATGTTCAACGGGAAAAAGTATTCTCTGCAGAGCATTCCATCAGGCATATTCAATCCTGATACCGTAAACATCATGGGCAACGGCATGGTGGTAAATCCTGAATCTGTGGTGCTGGAACTTCAAAAATTGCGCGACCAGGGAATTACCAATTTCCAACTTTATATTTCCGACCGTGCGGCCATGGTGATGCCATGGCATGCTGATCTCGATGGCGCCTACGAAGCCGGTAAAGGAAAAAAACTGATCGGCACTACACAGAAAGGTATCGGACCGGCTTATTGTGACAAATACAGCCGCTCCGGTCTCAGAATGGGCGACTTGCTGGAACCGGACTATTTTGCCGAGCGCCTTAATGATGCTCTGGTTATCAAGAATAAAGAACTTGAAATGCTGGGTCTGCCGGTTTATGATTTCAGAAAAGTTTACGACCGGTTCATGGAATTAGCCAACATTCTTGGCCCCAGAATTGTGGATACTTCAGCTATCATCAATAAGGCTTTGAGAGAAGAAGACAAGAAAATTCTTTTCGAAGGTGCCCAAGGCATGATGCTGTGCATCGATCATGGCACATATCCTTTTGTCACTTCCTCTACCCCTTCGGCGGCGAGTGTACCTGTGGGAGCCGGGATTGCTCCTCAATGGATCGACGAAGTTCTGGGTGTGGCAAAGGCTTATTGCACCAGAGTTGGTGAAGGTCCCTTCCCTACTGAATTACACGGAGACCTGGCCCACGAAATCCGAGAAAGAGGACATGAATACGGCACTGTCACCGGCCGTCCGCGCCGTATTGGCTGGTTTGACGGAGTGGTAGCAAGATACACAAGCCAGTTGGCCGGCATTTCTCACTGGGCACTTATGCTTTTCGATGTGCTCTCCGGAATGGATACGGTGAAGATTTGCACTCATTATGAGCTGGATGGTAAAATTATAGACACTCCCCCATCCACTATCTCGCGCCTTTCCAGATGTAAACCCGTGTACCTGGAACTCCCCGGCTGGCATGAGGATATCTCCGGGATGAAAACCTGGGATGATTTGCCGGAAAATGCCAAGAATTATGTAAAGAAAATTGAAGAGATCACCGGTGTGCCGGTAGGTGTTATTTCTGTGGGACCCGACCGTTCACAGACAATACTGATTGCCGACAGACTCAAAGAATTCTGACCTCCAACCTCAAAAAATAAAATTATGAGTTTCCTATCAGAAAAAATAAACGAAGAAGGAATGACCTTCGACGATGTCCTGCTGGTGCCGGCTTACTCGGATGTAACGCCTAATATGGTAGACATCAAGACAAGGTTTTCAAAAAATATCACCTTGAATATTCCGATCGTTTCAGCAGCCATGGACACCGTCACCGAAGCTTCGATGGCAATAGCCATCGCTCGTCAGGGTGGTATTGGCGTGATTCATAAGAACATGTCTATCGAAAACCAGGCACTCCAGGTAAGGAAGGTGAAACGTGCTGAAAGCGGAATGATTTTCGACCCCGTGGTAATCACCCCGTCTCAGACAGTGGGTGACGCTCTGCGGATGATGCAGGAAAATCATATCGGTGGCATACCGGTAGTGGATGATTCAAAACGTCTTGTAGGCATTGTGACAAACCGCGACCTTCGGTTTCAGACCAATGAAAGTCTACCTATTTCAGAGGTAATGACTAAAGATAATATTGTCACTACTACAAATCCCAATCTCTCGGAAGCATCTGAAATTCTCCTAAAACACAAGATTGAAAAATTGCCTGTTGTTGACAAAGACAACAAACTCGTGGGCCTTATTACATACCGCGATATCACCAAGATTAAAGATTATCCTCAGGCATGTAAGGATTCCAAAGGCCGACTCAGAGTTGCCGGCGGTGTCGGGGTTACAGCAGATACTCTGAATCGTGTTGAAGCCCTCGTAAAAGCCGGTGTGGATGCTGTGGTGATAGACACCGCACATGGCCATTCTGCAAATGTGGTGAACACCTTGCGGGCAGTAAAAGCAAATTTTAAAGATATTGATGTGCTTGTGGGAAATATCGCCACATCAGAGGCAGCAGATTATCTGATTGCTAATGGAGCCGATGGCATAAAAGTAGGTATCGGCCCGGGCTCTATATGTACTACCCGTATAGTGGCAGGTGTAGGTGTACCGCAACTTACCGCTATCTTCAACTGTGCTAAAGTGGCCAAGACTCATGGCATACCGGTGATAGGTGACGGCGGTCTCAGATATTCAGGCGACGTGGTTAAAGCCATCGCCGCAGGAGCAGATTGTGTCATGATGGGATCCATGCTCGCCGGTACCGAGGAATCACCCGGAGAAACCATCATCTACAACGGACGTAAATTCAAAGCCTACCGTGGCATGGGCTCCATCGAGGCTATGGAAGCCGGTTCAAAAGACCGTTACTTCCAAAGCGGGACCAACGACTCAAGCAAATTCGTACCCGAAGGTATAGTGGCCCGTGTACCGTATAAGGGTACTCTTTCAGAAACTATTTATCAACTTCTTGGTGGATTGAGATCCGGTATGGGATACTGTGGTGCCAAGGATATCAATGCTCTGCACGATGCTAAGTTTGTGAGGATTACATCTGCCGGAGTAATTGAAAATCACCCTCACGATGTCACCATCACCAAGGAGGCACCAAATTACTCAAGAGGTGACTGATATGGAAAAGATTCTTATTTTAGATTTCGGTTCACAATACACTCAACTGATTGCCAGAAGAGTAAGGGAACTTAATGTATATTGCGAGATACATCCTTTCAATAAGATTCCGGCACTTGATGCCGATATAAAGGGTGTGATTCTTTCAGGTTCACCTGCATCGGTAAGGGATGTAGATGCCCCGATGCCGGACCTCTCTCAAATAAAAGGGAAAATGCCTTTGTTAGGTGTCTGCTACGGTGCCCAGTTGCTGGCTGTGCTTGGTGGTGGAGAAGTAGAGAGCGCCCCTTCCAGAGAGTATGGACGAGCCATGCTCACAGTGGTGGCTCCCGAAGATCCTCTCATGATCAACATCCCTTCCCCCACTCAGGTATGGATGTCGCATGGAGATACAATCACAAGTCTACCTGAGAGTTATAAGATAATAGGGTCTACCGAAAATGTAAAGGCTGCAGCATATCATATAAAAAATGAAAAAACCTGGGGGATCCAGTTCCACCCTGAAGTTTATCATTCTGTTGCCGGTAAAGATTTGCTCGCTAATTTCGTATATGGCATATGCGGATGCTCCGGAACCTGGAGTCCCGATTCATTTATCGAGACAACCGTAAAGGAACTCAAGGAAAAAATCGGCAATGACCGTGTTATCCTCGGTCTGTCGGGAGGTGTGGATTCTTCAGTCGCAGCCATGCTTCTTAATAAGGCTATCGGCAACCAGCTTACCTGTATTTTTGTGAACAACGGACTGCTTCGCAAAAATGAGTTTAACGACGTGCTTGACTCTTATAAAGGTATGGGACTGAATGTGATTGGCGTTGACGCTTCTGAAAAGTTCTACAACGATCTTAAAGGAGTCACCGATCCTGAACAAAAAAGAAAGATTATTGGCCGGGACTTCGTAGAGGTATTCAATGCCGAGGCCAAGAAAATAAAAGATGCAAAATGGCTGGCACAAGGCACCATCTATCCCGATGTGATTGAAAGTTGTTCTGTAAAAGGTCCCTCCGCTACCATCAAGAGTCACCACAATGTAGGAGGCTTGCCGAAGGAGATGCATCTTAGCATAGTTGAGCCTCTACGCCTGTTATTCAAAGATGAGGTGCGCCGTGTAGGTAAAGCCATGGATATGGATCCGAAACTTTTGGGACGCCATCCTTTCCCCGGTCCCGGGCTTGGAATTCGCATACTTGGAGAAGTCACCCCCGAAAAGGTAAGGGTGCTCCAGGAGGCTGATAATATCTTCATTTCGAACCTGCGTAAAGCCGGGCTATACGACCAGGTATGGCAGGCCGGAGTCATGCTTCTGCCGGTGCAGAGCGTAGGTGTGATGGGCGATGAACGTACTTACGAAAATTGCGTTGCTCTCAGGGCTGTGATTTCCACCGACGGAATGACTGCTGACTGGGTACATCTCCCCTATGATTTCCTGGCTGAAACAAGCAATGAGATTATCAACAAAGTGCATGGAGTTAACAGGGTCGTTTACGATATTTCTTCAAAACCACCTGCCACCATCGAGTGGGAATAATAGATATTTGCGATAATAAAATGAGAAGCATATTTTTCTGATATGCTTCTTATTTTTTGTGCGGTTCCTTACCAACCATTCATACCCTGAAATGTTATATAGAAAAGGGAAAACAACTAAAAAACAATAATTATGAAAACTAATTTTAAATTCGGCGAAGTTCATAATGCATGCGACATTGTGAAGTATAATTCTGAGAAGGTAGACTTTCTTCAGATTTTTGAGACAGAATGTGGCGGAGTATGTGTTTTGGCCATGAAAGAGGGTCAGAAACTCGACACTCACACTGCTCCTTTTGAAGTAATGGTGACCGTTTGCGAAGGAGAGATAGAATTCACCATGATCGATAAGGCTCATACAATTAAGGCCGGAGAATTTCTTTTGATGGGAGCTGATGTAGCTCACAGCGTAGAGGCTAAGAAAGACTCCAAGATCATGCTTATCAAAGTAAAATAAATTTCTCACACAGAGAATTTTTGATCCATAACTAAAAGCGGATGTTAATCTGAAAAGATACATTCGTATCACTAAGGACAGATGGTCCTGATTCTTCATGCCAGAGGGAGTTGGAATTTTTCCGGCTCCCTCTTTTTTTTGGCTCATCTTTTTTGGCTCATCTTTTTTGGCTCATCTTTTTTGGCACTTTTTGGCTCAACTTTTGCCGTTTGATAAAAGAGTAAAATTCCGTAACTTTGCAAGTTGTTTATCTCAAAGAAATAAATTAAAGGTTCAATGATAAAAATCACTTTTCCCGACGGCAGTATTCGGGAATATGAAAATGGAGTTACCCCGCTGCAAGTGGCGGAAAGCATAAGTCCTCGTTTCGCGGCCGATGTACTGGCAGCGAAAGTCAACGGTCAGGAATGGGATACCTCCCGTCCTATCAATGAAGACGCCTCCATACAGCTTTTCAAATGGGAAGATGAAGAAGGAAAACACGCTTTCTGGCATTCTTCAGCCCACCTGCTCGCAGAAGCACTTCAGGAACTTTACCCGGGCGTGAAATTCGGTATCGGTCCGGCTGTGGAAAACGGTTTCTATTACGACATCGATCCGGGTGATAATAAAATCACATCCGATGATTTCGATAAGATCGAAAAGAAAATGATGGAAATCGTGTCGCGTAAGCAGGATATAGTGCGTAGCGATATCTCCAAGCAAGATGCCCTGAAGATGTTTGGCGACAGGGGCGAGAAATACAAATGCGAACTTATCAGCGAACTGGCCGACGGCACCATCACTACTTATTCCCAGGGTGGTTTCACCGACCTGTGCCGCGGTCCTCACCTTCCGAACATGGCGCCCATTAAAGCCGTGAAAGTAATGTCACTGGCAGGAGCTTACTGGAGAGGTGATGATAAGAGAGACCAGCTCACTCGTGTATACGGCATCACCTTCCCAAAGAAGAAAATGCTTGATGAATACCTTGCCCTGCTCGAAGAGGCCAAGAAGCGCGACCACCGCAAACTTGGCAAAGAGATGGAACTCTTCACATTCTCACAGACTGTGGGCCAGGGTCTTCCTCTATGGCTTCCCAAAGGTGCCGCATTGCGTGACAGACTCGAACAATTCCTCCGTAAAATCCAGAAAAAAGCCGGTTACCTTCAGGTAATCACCCCGCATATCGGTAATAAAAACTTATACGTCACTTCAGGTCACTGGGCTAAATATGGCAAAGACTCCTTCCAGCCTATCAAGACGCCGGAAGAGGGAGAAGAGTATATGCTCAAGCCGATGAACTGCCCTCACCACTGTGAGATTTATAAGTCAAGTCCAAGAAGTTACCGCGACCTTCCGCTGCGTCTTGCTGAATTCGGTACTGTCTACAGATATGAACAGAGCGGTGAACTCCACGGTCTTACCCGTGTAAGAGGCTTCACTCAGGATGATGCCCATATCTTCTGCACTCCCGACCAGATCAAAGGTGAATTCCTCAAGGTGATGGATATCATCCTTTATATCTTCAAGGCTCTGGATTTCAAAGACTTCGAGGCTCAGATTTCTCTGCGTGATCCCAATAACCGTGAAAAATATATAGGTAGCGATGAAAACTGGGAAAAGGCTCAGAAAGCCATCATCGAGGCTTGCGAAGAAAAGGGACTGAAGGCAAAACAGGTGGAAGGAGAAGCAGCCTTCTATGGTCCGAAACTTGATTTCATGGTGAAGGATGCGATCGGACGCCGATGGCAGTTAGGCACGATACAGGTAGACTATAACCTGCCTGAAAGATTCGACCTTGAATTCACCGGCAACGATAACCAGAAGCATCGTCCAGTAATGATACACAGGGCTCCGTTCGGATCCATGGAACGCTTCGTGGCCGTTCTTCTGGAACACACCGCCGGCAAATTACCACTCTGGCTGATTCCGGAGCAGGTGGCAGTGCTCCCCATTTCAGAGAAATTCAACGAGTATGCAAATAAAGTGGTGGCCGAACTGGATGAACAGGGAATCCGAGCTTTCGTTGACGACAGAAATGAGAAGATCGGTAAGAAAATTCGCGATAATGAACTTAAAAAAGTGCCATATTTGCTCATTGTGGGTGAAAAAGAGGCACAAAATGATGAAGTTTCTGTAAGAAAACAGGGCGAAGGCGATAAAGGTACGATGAAAATCATTAACTTTGCCGAACAATTGAATGCAGAAATTAAAGAAATGATTGGTTAACTCTAAAAAAATATACGCAAGAACAAGGACTTAATGGAAAAAAAACCACAATTTTCGGGTCCCAAACGACCCACCCCACCATATAACAACCGCCCCGGAGCACCTGAAGCCGGCGACCGTCAGAAGCGAGGCAACGACCGGAATGGCAAAGACGCTTACCGCGTAAATGAATGGATTACGGCACGTGAAGTGCGATTAGTCGGCGATAACGTGGAGCAGGGTGTGTATCCAATCGACAAAGCCCTTAGAATTGCAAGAGACCAAGAATTAGACCTTATCGAGATTTCTCCGAATGCCGCACCTCCGGTGTGCCGTGTGCTCGATTACCAGAAATTCCTGTATCAGCAGAGAAAGCGTCAGAAAGAACAGAAGCAGAAGGCTGCTAAGGTTGTGGTGAAGGAAATACGGTTCGGACCGCAGACCGATGACCACGACTATAACTTCAAGCTCAAGCACGCTATCGGCTTCCTCAAAGAGGGCTCGAAAGTGAAAGCTTACGTATTCTTCCGTGGCCGTTCAATCCTATTCAAGGAACAGGGAGAAGTGCTTCTGCTTCGCTTTGCCAACGACCTCGAAGAGTATGGAAAAGTGGAAATGATGCCGGTGCTCGAAGGAAAGAGAATGACAATCATGATCTCTCCGATTAAGGCCACGCAGAAAAAGGAAACTCCGAAAGCCGATAAGAAACCGAAAGAAGGCCCGGCACCGCGTCCGGCTGCTCCTCAGGTGGAAATAGCGGATGTAGATCCGGAGGAAAACGACGAAGACTGATAAAAAATCAAGTAGACCGTAGGCACTCTGTGCCGAGGTGAATATTAAACAACTAAATTTTTTCAACAAAATGCCAAAGGTAAAGACCAATGCCGCGTCTAAGAAGCGCTTCGCGCTCACCGGCACAGGGAAAATCAAAAGGAAACACGCTTATCATAGCCACATCCTCACTAAGAAGTCGAAAAAACGTAAAAGAAACCTTGACCACACCACACTCGTGGCCGGGGCAAACTCAAAGCAGGTACGCGACCTTCTTAATCTCAGGTGATAACAATTTTCCTCTGATTTCGCGATTTTTAATCGCATAAACTTAATCATTAACCGGATTTACAGCCGAAAAGAGCATTGTTAAACGCCGCTGTAATCCAAAAAAATTAAAGAAATGCCAAGATCAGTAAATCACGTTGCCTCAAGGGCAAAGAGAAAGAAAATATTGAAACTCACTCGCGGCTATTATGGCAGCCGTAAAAACGTGTGGACAGTTGCCAAGAATACTTGGGAAAAAGGTCTCACCTATGCATACCGCGACCGTAAGCAAAAGAAACGCAATTTCCGCGCTCTCTGGATCCAGCGTATCAACGCTGCAGCACGCATGGAAGGCCTTTCATATTCTCAGCTCATGGGTCTCATTCACAAGGCCGGCATTGAAATCAACCGCAAGGTGCTCGCCGACCTCGCCATGAACAATCCCACTGCTTTCAAGGCTATCGTTGACCAGGTGAAGAAATAAAACTTTCCAATAGAATAACTTCCTAAAGAAATGGGTGTGCCGAAATTTTCAGGCATACCCTTTTCATTTTTAATCATATTTTTTTATTTCTACTTTTTACAATGCTTATCCTTCATGGTCTAATTGGGAAAAAGGTTGTAATTTTGCATTATGGGAAATACAATCCGGAAAATTTTCAGAATAATCACATACTTTTCCTTAGGAGTCTTCAGTCTCATTTCTCCGGCCTCACTTCAAGCACAGATAAATGCCGAGCAAGTGCTCACTATAGGCCGCAATGTGCTTTCTATGGATGATTACATGCTTGCTATTCAATATTTCAATCAGGCCATAAAAGCGAAACCATATCTTGCCGACCCTTATTTTTTCCGTGCTCTCGCAAAACTTAATCTTGACGACTATGCGGGTGCCGAAGCAGACTGTACCATCGCCATAGAAAACAATAAGTTTAAGACCGAAGCTTACAAACTTCGGGGATTTGCCAGGCAATTGCAAGGAAAGGATTCACTTGCCATCGAGGATTACAACATAGGTCTCACCTACAATCCTATCGACAAGAATTTCCTGTTCTATAAAGCCGTGGCTCAGACTGAACTCAAAGAATATGAAGGCGCAGATTCCACCCTCAACACTCTTCTCAGGCAATACCCTCGATACGACGACGGTTACACGGCACGGGCACGTCTCCGGCTCGAAAGAAATGACACTGTGGCTGCCCTCGATGATATAGAAAAGGCACTTTCCATATCTAAAGCCCAGATCAATCCCTATCTGATGAAGGCTGAAATATTCTGGAAACGTAAAGACTGGCCCAATGCAGCCTCAGCAATCGATGCAGCCATCAGATTGCGTCCCGAGGTGCCCGACCTTTATATAAACCGGGCTTTCGTCCGATATAATTCCGACGACTTCTTCGGAGCCATGAGCGATTACAATTATGCCATCGAACTTGATCCCAACAATAGTGCGGCTTACTTCAACCGTGGTCTTTTGAGATATGAAGTGAAAGACCTTTCCAAAGCGGATGACGACATGACCCAGGTGCTCCGCCTTAATCCGGATAATGTGCATGCCCGTTTCAACCGCGGATTGATTCGGCTCGAAGAGGGCAAAAACCAGGAAGCGATAGCCGATTTCCGGACTATAGAGAGCAAGCATCCGAGATTTTACCCTATCTACTATGCCATAGCCGAAGCGGAAAGGAATTTAGGTAATTTCCGGCAGGCTGCAGCCAATATCCGCAAGGGTGAGGAACTGGTTGCCAACTACGTGCATGATCCTGAAAAGAATCCGCTTGATCGTCCCGCAATCGCGGCTTCCGAAACTCATTCCGTGAAAGCTGACGGCCGCATGGAGGAGGAAAGTGAAACCGAAGTGATGGAAAGATTCAATCATCTTGTCACCATCTCTCAGGCTGTAGACCAGAATCTCACATACAATGAGAAAATCAAGGGTCGGGTACAAGACCGCAACGTGAATGTGGAAATGGAGCCCTCCTACGCACTTACGCTCGTGGCACCGGGAGAATCACTTAAATCACTCTCGAATTATTTCCGCGACCTGGATGACCTCAACAGGATGAGGATACTGAATTATCCGCTATATCTGAGTGCCGGTCTGAATTCATCAGACTACGGCAATATGATGAACGAACTTTTCGAAATCTCATCGCGTCTGGAACAGGCTTCTGAGACCGGTCTGCGACCTGCCGACTATCTGTTGCTGGGTGTGGTGGAAACGATGCTCAAAAACTATCCCCTTGCCATAAGCAATCTCGATAAGGCCATCGCTGCAAACCCGCAGTTTACCGTGGCTTATATGGCCCGCGGATATGCACGATATGCCAATGCAAGATATTTCCCGACTGTGAATGAACAGCGGAATCTTTCCAACAATGAAGAGGATGCTTTTCTCGACCGCACTGCCTATACCTCGCTCCTGCAGGATGCCATGTCGGATTTCGACAAAGTTTTGTCGCTCAATCCCAGGGTAGTTTTTGCATGGTTCAACAAAGGCAACATATATTATGAGGCCGGTGATTTTACCTCGGCCATGCAGGCTTATTCAGAAGCAATAAGGATTGACCCTGAATTTGGAGAAGCCTATTTCAACCGAGGTCTCGCCTATCTGAATTCCGGCAACAAAAACCAGGCTTTTTCCGACCTTTCAAAAGCGGGTGAACTGGGGGTAATACCCTCTTACAATATCCTCAAACGGATGAAATAAAAGTCTTCACGGCAAATATTATATTATATGTACGATTACATATCCCTTAGAATAGAGGCCACGCCCTGTAATGAAACTGTGACCGATCTTCTGGCTGCATTCCTGGCAGATGTGGAGTTTGAAACGTTTGAACCCAACGATAACGGACTCACAGCATATGTGCGTAAAGACAGATATGATGAAGAGGCCGTGAAAGAGATATTGGAAAATTTCCCGATGGATGTGGCCTTATCGATGAAATCTGAGGAGATAGAGGGTGAAGACTGGAATAAAGAATGGGAGCAGAATTATTTCCGTCCTATTCTAATTGACGACAAGGTGGTGATAAGGAGTTCATTTCACAATGAATTTCCCGAGGCGCCTCTCCAGATAATCATTGACCCGAAGATGGCATTCGGCACAGGTCATCATGCCACTACCGCCGGTATGTCGAGGATGCTTCTTGAAGAAGACTTGTCCGGGAAAAGTGTAATCGATATGGGCACGGGCACCGGTATACTGTCAATTCTGGCAAAGAAACTTGGAGCCGGTAAAACTGTGGGTATCGACATCGATGAATTTGCCATAGAGAACGCCCGGGAAAACGGTCAACTCAATGATGTAGAGGTAGAATGGTTGGTAGGAGACGACAAGGCTTTATCCGAATTGGAAGGGGCTGACATATTCCTTGCCAATATCAATCTTAATGTCATCACCTCCAATCTTGAGAAATATGTGTCGAAGGTCAGACAGGGAGGCAGAATTTACTTGAGCGGGTTTCTCACCACTGATCGCGAAGCGATAATGAATGAAGCCCAACGATTAGGACTCACTCTGCTCAAGGAGAGCAGTGAAAACAATTGGCTTACAATGGTTTTCATACGGTAAGAATAAGATCTTGAGAGCTTAAGCCTCATGTTCTCCCACCATTTTTTTAATTTCAGAGAAATTTCATTATCTTTGCACTGATCGAAAAATTGCAAGGAGTATTCCTCCAACGAGTATTCCTCCAACCAAACCTCTCTTCTTGAGAGCTTAAGCCCGGGTTCCAACACCGGGTTTTTGGTTTCATCATATTGATGATTCTTTATGTTGACCGAGGGTAATGCTCGGAGAAAGGAGGAATACAAGTGCATATTTTTCGATTCAAAAATGGTCAGCTTTATAGACTGGTTAACTGTAGGATAATCAGCGTCAATGGAAAGAAGACCGAGTCTGACAAAGACCAAACTTTTCAGATGTGGATTCCTGTAGAGCCTAAAGTTTAGCAGGCAGACCGGGAAGATGTTAGTTGGAAACATCTTCCTTTTTAGTTAAACAGTCCTAATTTTAGGAGTAGTTTTAATGAAATTTCATTATCTTTGCACTGACACGATAAATTTTCAAGGAGTTTTCCTCCAACCAAACTTCTCTTTTTTGAGAGCTTAAGCCCGGGTTCCAACACCGGGTTTTTGTAGTTTCAGAGAATTCATTAACTTTGTAGAGTAAATCGATATGGTGGAATAAAACACCTCCTACTTCTCTTCTTGAGAGCTTAAGCCCGGGTTCCAACACCGGGTTTTTGTTATTTCAGAGAAATTTCATTATCTTTGCAAAGAACATAAAAAGAAATCGGAGGTTTTCCTCCAACCAAACCTCTCTTCTTGAGAGCTTAAGCCCGGGTTCCAACACCGGGTTTTATGATTTATTGTGTGTTTAACGTTTTTTAAACCACAAAATATTGCATTTGGAACGATTTTTGAATAATTTTGCATCGAAATCTAATTAATAATAATCATAATACTACACGAACTGCCTATCGAAAAAACTTTACGCAACAATCAAGATTAACTAAGGATGGCAAAAAAGACCAAAATGACCGATGAAGAATTGGTCAAAGCATACGCAGAGGGGAACAACGAGGCATTCGACATTTTACTTAAAAGACACCAGGAGAGAATATTCAACTATATTCTCCGTATCATCAAAAATGAGGATATAGCTAACGATATCTTCCAGGAGACTTTTGTAAAGGCTATACTTACTATCAAACAGGGACGTTACACAGAAAACGGTAAATTCCCCGCTTGGATTTCCAGAATAGCTCACAATCTGATTATCGACTATTTCCGTCAGGAGAAATCGGAAAACCATCAGAGTGCCGATCTCGAGGATGTAGACGTGCTTAACCGCAAGGAACTTTGTGAGGCTACCATCGAAGATACTCTGGTATCTGATCAGATCAGAGAAGATGTGAAACATCTTATCCAGGAATTGCCACCGCTTCAGAGAGAAGTGCTCAACATGCGTTATTATCAGAACCTCTCTTTCAAGGAGATTGCTGAAATGACCGGTGTAAGCATCAATACCGCACTCGGAAGAATGCGCTACGCAATCCTCAATCTTCGTCGTATCGCCAGCGAAAAGGAGATAGTGCTCACAGCCTGAAATAACCCGGCACACAGGCGTTACGCCTAAATTTTAACATAAACGGGGAACAGGCTCTTATAATAAAGGCATAGGTTGGTGCGTTTATTTTATATCTATGAGATATGATTTAAACGCACCAACCTTTTATCATGTAGCCTATGAGAAACGATTCCGCTAAGTATACCTTTGGAGAGTCTGAAAAGTCAGCCAAAGAACCCAGGGCTACCTCCATCAGTTTCATAAGGCAGTTTGCCAGAGTTTATTCCACTACCGAGGGCCTGAAATTTTCCTATTATATTCTCAACTGATTCCTACCCCACTTTCTTAAATTGTAGGGGAAGGTCAAAGGATGAATAATAGACCGGAAACAGAATTGTTTCGGTTCCTGATTTTTTGGGAGTAAATAATAGAAAAGAGGCGGATTTTCAGTAATTTTGCAAAAAATATACGGAGCCTGCGTGGTGAATAGGTGCGTAGGTTCATAAAACGTGTGATGGGAAATTTGTAAAACACTTATTTTGAGTAACACAAAACAATGAAAAAATTTGAATTAAAAGCAGAGGCTCGTCCCGAAGTGGGCAAAAAATCTCTCAAGGCTCTCCGTGCTGAAGGTAAGATACCTGCAGTGCTCAACGGTGGCAAGATTGTAGACCTTCCTTTCAGCGGCACACTCAAGCCGGGTGAAAGACTCGTAGTGATCGACAAGGAGAAAAACAACCGTGGCATCATCTCCACTGATATCTCAGTAAAGGAAGAGGATGTAAGGAAACTTATCTATACCCCCGACATTTTCGAGATCGATATCGAACTCAATGGTGAAAAACGTAAGGCCGTGATGAAAGACCTTCAGTTCCAGCCGGTGAAAGACACAGTGCTCCACATCGATTTCCTCGAAGTGGGTCCTGAAAAACCGATTGTAATGGAAGTGCCCGTTAAGATTGAGGGTCACGCAGAAGGTGTTAAAGCCGGTGGTAAACTTCAGCTCTCCATGAGAAAACTGAAAGTTAAAGCTATCTACGATCAGATACCTGAGAGACTGGTGGTTAATGTAGACAACCTTGGTCTCGGTAAGAGTATTGCCGTTGGCGATCTCCACTTCGATGGTCTCGAACTGATGAACGCCAAGAACGCAGTAGTTTGCGCCGTTCAGCTCACAAGGGCTGCAAGAGGAGCACAGGCTAAAGCCGAATCTTAAGCGCTGCTTCGCAAGCTGCTTCGCAGAAACATTAAACATTGAACATTAAACATTAAGTAAGTTACTATTATCCTGCGATTGACGAAATTCGATAAACGAAAAACGTTAAGATAACAATAAGTGAGTTACTTAAGCGAATAACGGCTTACGAATAACGAAAAACGTTAAGTAAACATCCCGGGGTGACAAATTCCCCCGGGATTTTCTATATCCGGAATTAATTTTGGATATTCTTTATTTTGATCTAAATTTGTAAAAGACGTTTTTTCTAATGATTATCCGCAAAAATACCCAAAAGTGTTGTTTTATGGATTAACCCCTAAAATGTAGGGACGCACGGCTCGTGCGTCCTCAGTAACCCGTGCTATCTCAATAATAATCAGTTCCATAGTTTGTCATCTATGAAAAATCCTTACCACCGTAAATCTCCGCGGGCATCATTTCATGATTATTCCCATGGGTGGTTTTTCATTACTATCTGTACAAAAGCAAAGGCTCATTATTTTGGGGAAATAGTAAACGGGAATATGGTATTATCTAAAATTGGGGAATTTACTCTTCAACAACTGCAAAATGTCTCTACCCATTACCCTTATGCTGAAATATTTGAATATGTTGTTATGCCGAATCATATTCATTTTATGATTGAAATATTTCCGGAGGATAGTACGCAGGAACCGAGGACGCACGAGCCGTACGTCCCTACAGAAAGGACTGCCTTGTCTGTGGTTATAGGGGGGATAAAAAGAGCGGTAACATTATTTGGTAGAAGAAATAATATTCCTTTCTGTTGGCAACCACGCTATCATGACCATATAATAAGAGGAATCAACGATTTTAACAAAATAGGTGAATACATCCGAAATAATATTGGGGAATGGGAACAAGACTGTTTTTATCACTGACAAATTCTCATCATAGGAAGCGCACGAGCCGCGCGTATTTTTCCTATAAATACTTTTACGAATAATCATATTAGACCATTATAAATCGTTTTATATATACATAATCAAAAATTCATATTCAGATTAATGATTATCCCGAATAATATACCAAACGACATATGTAGGGACGCAAGGTCATTGCGTCCGCTGATAATCAATGAATTATCCCTCTTTTATTTCGGACGCACGAGCCGTACGTCCCTACATTTGAAGGCAATTTATTAATGGAGGTATTTATGAGGATAATCAATAAGTTTATTCACAAGTATTGGTAATTTTACCATTATTAAGCATTTGTAAAAACGGAGTCTATGAACCGGATGATTCATTTGAGCAAAGAAGAAATTGTGATGGGGTTTGTTGCTACTTGCGTAGAAGAAGTGGCAGCAAAATTAGATCTGGATTACCTGGAAGTCTTTGAGCAAATGGAACAAACTCATCTGATAGACGATTATATAGTGCGACATTACGCAACACTTCATGCCGAAAGTCGCAAAGCCATAGTAGAAGACCTTATCGAATTGCTTCACCAACGTTTACACCAATCACCATGGATATCATAGAAATCTACCATGCCGGCACCGAAATAATCCGACATCCCGAAATCAAATTCAGTCGTCCGGATCTTGATTTTGGTCCCGGGTTTTACCTTACCAATATTTTCGAACAAGCAGAGAACTGGGGTCTCAAAAGAGCTGAAAAACGTCAGAACAAAGGGATAATCAATAAATACCTTCTAAGGCAGAAGGATTTATTCAATACGGAGGGTATCAATATTAAGATTTTTGATACCTATAGCGAAGAATGGCTTGATTTTATCACCGACAACCGCAGTTCAGGAAGGAAATGGGAACAATGGGATTATATAGAAGGTGGAGTAGCCGACGACAGAATAATTGATACCATCGACCTTTATATAGCCGGATTTCTTGACAAAGAAACTGCATTAAAAAGATTGATTTACCTGAAGCCCAACAATCAAATCTGCATCAATAAGCAAGAAATACTTGACGATTTCCTGGAGTTTAACGGTTATTTGGAATTGGACTGAGGATGGATGCAAAGGTAGAGCAAGGGAAAAGGATAATAAGGAGCGCACGGATCGGGATGATATCGTGTAAGATAGCCGAACGCCTCGGGATTACGCCTCTTGAGGCGCTGAAAAGATTTTACAGGAGTGAAACCTGCCGGGAATTTCACGACCGTAAGTCGGGTCTCTACCTCCGTGGGGACTTATATATCACCAATGATTTCTTAAGGGAGATTGGTTTTACGGGCACGGCGTAGGGCCACGATATCCTTATGGTATGACAGGATAAAATTGCGGAAGCCCGGGAAAGGCACGTCGCACTCATTCGCTACCTCCTCGATAGTCATATCCGTATCACGCAGCATCTCCACCGCCGCGGCATACTTCTCCACCGACTTCTGTCTCGGCCCTCGTGAACGGTTGTCGGCCAGTCCTCGCCTTTCGCGTTCACGTTGACGTCTTTCCGAAATTTCCGGGAAATGGTCGCGCAACTGAGCCAAGAGACCTGTGGCCGGTACTCCAAACTTCTTCGCGATCTCCGTCACCGTCAACTCTATATACTCCTCATTGTCACAAGCCTCCACCGCCTCCTTATATTTCTCATGGCCCATGATAGTCTGGCCGGTTTCCTGTTTACGCAGACGCACATGGTTTGTGACTCTTCCCGTTAGGTCTACGCCCTGTCGGCGCATCAGCAGGTCACGCCGGTGCTTACGAATGAACGTCTTGAGACCTGAAAGACTCACATCGGTTTTTTCCGCTATCTCCTTATACGTAAGGTCGGTCTCCTCCGCCATCTTCACCGCCTTGCGGTAAGTTCTCTCCGTAACTTTCCGGGCATTGCGGGCATAATCCGAATTCTTCCTGGGATTCTGCTTCTTGATAAGTTCCGGGTGCCTCGACTTCAGGAAATAAGTGAAAGCATCATAATCGATATTCAGCTGCCGGCAGATATCCACTCGTTTCAGGTCGGTATTCCTGAAAAGATTCAAAGCCTCGTCATATATCCCCGGACTCAGAGCCATCGGCAGTTATTGATCTTTCTCCACTCCCCCCTCACGGTTTCGCATTGCCAACCTTTAGGAAAAGTACAAAGAGGGTGCTGACTGATATTTCTATCAGTCTGGTTATTAATTAGTTATGTTTATTTAGAAAGAAAACTCTTCAGGAAAGGGCTCGGCTTCTACCTCTGCCCCTCCCCAAAGAGTTGTTATCTATATTATTATGATATTATCATAAGGTATTACATTTAAATATTACCATTTGATAGTGACATAATAATTCTTTTTTGCATCATCTTTGGTAACAGTAATACCGGAGGCATTTCCCGTACTCTTTATCTCAAAATCACTTGTTTCTACCCAGGGATCTTTTTCTATATTACTAAATTTAACCCCGAAACTATTACAATCTTGTTTTAGTGTAAAGGTCTTGGTATATTCTCCTCCATTGTTGAAACTATGGGTATCATTCTTTCCTCCCGGGAAATCACCAAGAATCGGTTCTCCATTCTTATGCCAACAATGTATTTGATATACATTGGTTTTATTCCAGAATTGAGGCCATTGAACAGTTACTGTCCATCCGTCAGTACTGAGGAAATAGTTATTATTTGAATCATCATTCCCACCTCCTACTGCATTACCATCTTGCCAGGGGAATTCATTGTTAGACCCACCTGGAACAGGAGCAAAACTATTATTTTTATTAAAGAAGTAATTATATCCCACTTTTACCGGCCATCCTAATGCATCCTTAAGAGTAGTAGCATTATTTTTACTTATTATAGTGATTTTTCCGGCATCTGTTACATATGCAAAGAAAACATATAAATCATCTTCTGAATATGCGCTTGTAGTGGAAAAATGCAGATAACTTGAATTATAACCGGAATCAGAAGTAGAATAAATTAACTTATCAACTGTAGATTGATTTCCGATTGATTTGCCAGGGAAAGAGAAAATACCACTTTTAACTCCATTTTCTACATAGTATAGGAATACATGCGTAGCACCTTTAACATTAAAATCAATGGAATTCTTGCTTTCAGCCGGAGGATTTACACCAGCTGAACAACGCAAATTCATTTTATTATTCTTTATACTACCATTAATAAAGGTATTTGAATTACCATTTATATATAATGCTTTTAACCATTGGCCTATTTCTTTCTTTTCGAGTCCAGAAGAAACATTCCTACTCCAATAATATCCGGCCCCGTTATCTCCAACATTAGGATTATTGGTTACATATGTTGTAGCATAAGAATTATCTTGATTATAATATCTGGATTTTTGGAAATATATTTTACCTACCTTTAAATTTGAACTTTCATAAAAATTACTAATGTAATTTTCTGATCCTTCAGTAATATTTTCAGATTTAAAATTAGGTGAAAGCCTTAAATTATCCCATTCAGTCTGATTCGGCACATGGTAACCAGGAGGACATATTGTATTATTGGAAGATCCATCTTTCATAGTAGGGTTCCCATAATTCGATCCTGGAGTGGCAACAGTGTAAAACCTCCCCTTAGCATTAAGTTCCCCTACATAATTATCTGTACCTCCATTATCTACATACATTTTGTTTGATTTTGCACCTATGTTTCTGTCAAGCCAATGATAATCACCTAAAGGTACTACCTCATAATAATAATAACCTTTATCTGCAGTAGTAGATGATGAATCATCAAAATGGAAGAATCCTGTGTGATAAATATCCATTTCAATAGAAATCGGATCAGGTCTCACTCCACTAATTTCTTTAAATGTTATTTTGAATTCCACTTTTCCGGTAGCATAGGTATAAGAAGTTTTATTATCAATCATCTTAAGGACTCCACCTTTTGAATAATCAAAAGTAAATTGGAAATTTCCGGAATTGATGAAATCATCACCACTGAAAGTAGCTGTTATATTTTCAATGTCAACTGAATTACTTGTTAAGGGATTAAAATTTATAGTATATTCATATTCCCAAGGAGTAGTAGAAGTGTATCCGTAAGGCATTGGAAAATGGAAACCCTCATTCCTAATTTTTCCATCTGCCAAATCATCCGGACTTACACCAAGCAAGCGTGAGACTCCTGTGGCTCCTGGGGTTTGAGTAACAGAGTATTCTGTACTATTTTTATTCGTAGAAGAGCCGATACCCGCTAAGAAATCCCAATAACAATAAGTTTGAACTCCAAAATTGGATGTACCATTCTCTAAAATTTTCAATGTTACTTTACAAGCTTTTTCTGGTTGGAAAACTGCATTATAAAACACCTTTACTTCAATTTCGAGGCCATCCCATGAAACTACTAAAATGCTTTCCTTATCGGAATAGAAAGTTCCGGGTTTAAACATCAAAATAGATTCAAAGAGTTTACCGGTAGAATCCGGGTCACCGTCATCGGTACCACTGGTTTCGGAATAATCACTTTCTTTAACTTCACCAAATTCCAACCAATCACTTTGACCAGTCTTAAATTTGATAGTGGGGTTAGAAGTAGAACCGCCATAAGTTTTGATGGTCAATGTCTTGGTTTTTCCAGTCTCCATTTCTATACGGTCCGTCACTCCCAGTTCTCTTTTTCCATCTGTAACCATTGAAAGCACTTCTGCTATATGATCATGAATCGCTATTTCAATTATACCACCCATATCTTCCTGCCCCATATATCTTTTGGCAGCTTCAGCAGCAGAAGGATATCCTTTTTGACTCACACTTAAGATTTCAACCTGATACCAATGGTTGGGTTCAATCGAATAATAATCTGACTTATCTTCCTTCCTCAAATCAACACGGTAATAACACTCTTCACCATTATATTCACCCTTTACGATGAAGTAAGCTCCGGTAGGATTATCAACTGTTTTTCCGGCTGATCCTACAGGATATGTATAATTTTGGAATCTACTGTCTGTTTGTGTTGTTACTGTATATTTATTGGTTCCTGTTTGATACATTTTATCTGTATTCCCGGTAACAGAAGCTGCATGAGCAGCAATGTATCCCTGTGATGGAGCATTATACATTTCATATCCGGTAAGGGTGAAATTGCTAACTGAGGAACTTGCTTCTATTGATATCTTGGCTACCGATCTATGCAATTCTGCTGAATATTTATTAGGCTCAGAATAGGATGCCACACCCGACATCACGAAAGGAGCTGTAGGCTCACTTGACAGTGCAGTAGTCAGGATATTTAAAAGACTGGCATAATTAGAATCTATACTCAGAGCCTCTACCTGTGAAGCTTGTGCACTCGGTAGATTTGCCACAACCACAATCTTCACATTAGTAGCGGAAGATTTCGGCAGTTCGATCGTCTGTACAACATTTTCTGCCAGATTGGTAAGTTTTTGACGATGAACCAATGTGCCCGGTTTGTCACCGGTTGCAGTGGTATACACCAATGCATAGTGAGAACAACTGGTATTATTTATAGTCTTTTCATCATTGGTTTGGGCACGAGTATGCACCACTTCCGCATCCGGTATAGAGATGGAAAGATGAATGTTTCCCTCATCAAAATCTGAGATTGCATTTCTCACTTCCAAATCGTCGGAACAAGAAGCGAGAGCTCCCAAAATGAGGAGACAAGCTCCTAAATTTAAAGTCTTTTTTAACCTGTGCATCATGCTCCATGCATCCTGCACTCTTTTTATTCTATTTACAGTTTTCATCATATTAGGTTAATTGTTAGTAGTCATCGGAGACGCAAGCCTCCGATAACTCATATATTATTGACTTATTAAAAAGAGTTCACAACTACTTTTTGCCGTATATTTCACCTTAGCCTTTCCTGTAAATGTTCCACTTATGGTGAAATTATACCCATCTCCATGCCAATTATTGTTATTACAGGTAGCCTTATGATTTCTTAGGCCATATCCATTAGTGAAATTCCATGTTACGTCACTATATGGTTCCCATTCACCATCATCCCAGTTGTTAGTTGCGACATGGAACTTATCTCCATTATTCAGTGTTATTATATCTGTTTCATATTCACCCGTTGTTCCAGTTTCATAGAATCGATATTTATCGGTAGCTTGATAACCATCCCAGGTCCCTCGTAAATATAAGTCTATATAGTTTTTTGGTATTCCAGATTTAATAGAGTTAGCTCCTGCTCTTTCTATGTAGAAATGATATATACCATTACTGTCTGGGGAAACATCTGAGAATCCATTATTTATGCTAACATCACTTGACATTCCTTGAGATAACTTATATTCAATTCTTGTAATTAATGAAGTCGTGGTAAATTCGATATAATAATATCCATTAGTTGATCCATCATTATCTGTGCCCCAATCTAAGAATTTATTTTCTGTATCACCATTATATGATTTAAAGTACAATTGAGTGGCATTGGTAGACGTGGGCCAATAGAAGCGGTAAGTATAGCTTGTAGAAGGTGTGCCGCCTCCGGTAGAAGATGGTTTGTCATCAGAAAAGAATAAACCTGGTTCAGTAGCAGAACCATCATATTCAAACCAACCTTCATTATCAGGGAAGTCAAACAAAGGTATACCAACTTTATCATCACCAGGATAACGAAGACCCGATCCTTTACCTTCTGCAACATGTCCGTTGGCAAACATTATCATGGCTTTTCCAGGTGTTGCTACTCCTGAAAGTGTATACTTCCACCATCCGGCATTTTCTCCTGTTTCCTTCTCCATTACTATACCTGGCCACATCCTTGTATTATCCTTTTTCCATTGTGCATCAGCCTGCTCTGCTGGGGTACCATAATTTTCGGAATAATTATACATCAGATAACCAGCTTCACAGGTGGGGCATGCTGATCGGTTTGTATGATATATATTAAAATTCATATCAAAATCATATACACATTCACGAGAACCTCGGTTATCATGACGGCTTTTGGGACAATAATCCCATCCATTATCATAATTAAAGACGACAAATCCTTCAGTTCCTGAATCATAAGCTCCTTGATTGGGATCATAAGTAGAATTAGAAGGACCTCCATATCCTTTCCATCCTCTAAAGGCTAAATCATTAGTAAAAGCATATTCAAGTGCAGTATACCAACTGTTTCCTTCTTTATAACCCACTGTCCTTCCAGCATACTTTGATATATCTACCGGTAATGACAAAGCTTGATAAACGTAAATATGTGGAGAATTCCAATTTTTTGAGGAATCTTTGCATCTAAAATGGATGACATAGTCGGTTGTATACGGCTTAACCTTAATCTTCACGGTCTCTGTCATGGCATTTGTACCAGAACCTACTGAGAAGGTAAGGGTGTATTCATGCTCACTTTGCCAATAAGCGATTCCCTCAAAGAGTTTTTCGATGTTCAGTATCAGTTTGCCATTACCCTGTGTTATATTTACAGTTCTTGAAGTTCCGCTCCCTGTAATAGAAGTAACACCTTCTCCGGATGAAATTCCGAATGGGTTATCCGTAGATATAGTAAAGATATTCGCACTTGTTGAAGTCAGTGTAACTGAATTACTGATGTTAGTAGATATTTCTATTTCTACCTCGCCTGAATCAATACCTGAGGATACGTATTCTCTTACATCCACAAGAATTTCGGTTGGAGTAACAGTAAGGAAACCACCAAGAGACGGGTTAACCTCAATCTTCTTGTTAAGAGCACCGGCTACTACTTCGAAGTATTTATATGGATCTATATTGGAGATACTTTGAATCTGATTATATGTAATAGCAGGATTTACACGTATACGGATAAGATAGTCTCCTTCTTTATTTACACAATAACCGTTTTTAGTACCTTTGACAAAATCTTCAAGAGTTTTATCTTCGGCATACCTCGCCGGAATTACCTGTGCAATATAAAAATCTGTTTCACCCAGTTTAGGGAAATTAAAATGGATATTGTTAGGAGCCACATCTGAACGATACCAGATAGGATCTGACCATTTACCACCGGCAGGAATATCTATATTAGTCTTTTCTACCTCGAGCTTATACGGGCCGTGGAGGTCGTAGGAAAGAGACTGGGTTGACCAGTCGTTTACACTTACTGTCAGCTCCAGTTCCTCCATAGCAGGTTCTTGCACCTTTGCTACTATATCGTAGAAATGACCGCGTTCGATACCGGAATTATCAACCAAAGCATATTTATATTCATTCTTGAGGTCGGAACCTTCAACATCAAATGTTAGTGTGGTTTTGTTATTTTGAGTTGCGGTCTTATTCTCAGGTAGGTAAATTACTTGTTGCCAAGCTCTTTGCTTATCAGTATTAGCCCAGGAAGTTGTTTTTGGAGTAGTGAAATTGGCTGGCACAGAAGTAGGATTGCTTGTCAATGAAAGAAATGGACTTACTTCTGCATCCTTGTATTCAAACTTTGGAACTTCAACATTGTTCTGTGCAGAAGAATGGTTGGCAGTTTCTGTCACAGGTAAGATAGAAGTAGCATTACTGATATTACTGATAGATACATTCTTGAAATCAATGTCAGCTTTCTGGAACTTTTTTGAGAAAGAGTCCTGGTTAAACAGGATGGTGTATCTTACTTTTGTGCAGAGGAAAGTGAGATCGACATAAACAGTCTTATTGGCGCCTACATCGAAAACTCCGTCAGTCGGTTTGTTGCCTGTAGGAGATGCTTTCACCTCGGTATTAAGGCAAGCCATCGGAAGATTGTCTCTCACCAGATTGTTTGAACCGAAATTCAGTACAAGTTCGCGAACATCGGTTTCCTCCATGTCTTTGTTTAAAGTGCCGTTCGTGAGGTAACTTTCAAGATTGGCAAGAACGTAGATACTGTACTTACCCTCCTTAAAACCATCTACTGTATATGCGGTGTAAGCATCAGACGCATCACTTACCTTGAGGATATCATTTTCGGTTAGCTTTTCTATCACTTTATTGGCTGCTGGGGTACCTTCAGCCGGGAAAGCGAAAAACCAGAGATCATTGATTGTACCCTCTTCGGCCTCTTCACCTGCACGAGTATTGCGATACTCATCTGCTCTGGAAGCGCCAAACTGAGCGGCCGCATCCACATTAGGGATACAGATGGTAAGACGACCGGGTATGTTTTCGTTGTCATTGGTTCTCAACGTCAGGTCGTCCGCACAACCCGTGAGGAGTATGGCTGACAACAGCAATAGGAAAGGATTCCACCTTCTTCTTCTTTTAACTAAGGAACTGAGTTGTTCCAAAGTATTCTGATTATAGAGTTTCATCATGTTAGGTTAAGTTTTGGGAGCTAAAGAGGCCGCAAGGCCCCCTTAGCCTATTTAATTCAATCTCCTAAAGAATTACCATTCAACATTATGACCTTCGTATTTCCAAGCATTAACTTTTACATGTACAGCAAACTCAATGTCATCTGGAGATTTCACTTTGAATACGAGATCATAGAAATTACCTCTTTCAAGTCCCTTACTTCCCCAGAAAAGTTGAGTTTGGGTAGGTTTAGAAGGATCGATATAACTAGTTTTTTCTTTAAACTTCAAGATAGACGAGGCTGTAGTTCCCTCAGGAAGGTATACTATACCTTGCCAAGCTCTTTTACCTGAAGTCTCACCCCATACATTTTCTGTTGAAAGATCAGCTAATGTTACATTAGGTACAGTATTCAGACTCTCTATATCAAAGTATTTGCTGTTGGTCTCAGGATAAGCCACTGCATTAAGTGGAAGATTTGTAGCATTAAAAACTACTTCTGAATTAGCTGCACCATCCTTCCAAGCTACTTGACTTTTCAAGTTAGAAACATTGGTATTATTAGCTGCAGTACCTGTTTCGAAATCTACTTTGCTTGTTCCGAATTTTTCGGAAAAACCAGTATTATCAAAAAGGATTGTGTAACGAACTTTAGCACAAAGAACAGTCAAGTCAATCCACAAGGCTTTGCTATTTTCGTTAAATTCAAAATTTCCATTACCTGCAATTTCAGTGGTAGCAGTTTCATTTGTAGCTCCAGACCTTACTTCTGTATTGTAGCATCCCATCGGGAGATAGCCTGCTGTAGGAAGATTAGTAGAAGAGAAATTCAAAATAATTTCTTTTACTTGTTTTTCCGTCCATGTATCTGCTACAGTTCCATTGCTTGACAAATAATTATGTCCGGAAGCATCCAAATTCGCCACTACATAAATATGATAAGTACCAGGAATAAGTTCTGTTATCTCATATTTTGCAAAATCATTATAACCGGTATAATCCTTATTTGTATCATCTTTTCTATCCTTGATGTCTTTAGCAAAAGCAGGAGTTTGGGTTTCTGCTCCACTTGCATTAAATGCAAAGAACCAAAGATTTTGGATACCGGCTTCAGACTGAGACGCTTCAAAAGAGGCACGTGAGTTCATAGCATCGAAGTCAGGAACGAAAAGAGTCAGAACCGGGTCACCGTTTACTTCGGGCTTTACAATCGGTTCTTCTGCTTCGTTGGAGCAGGAGGCCATTGAGAGGGCCAGCATTGACATGGTTGCAAGGCAACCAAGTCCTTTCAATGTTTTAGATTTTTTCATTATAAAATTAGATTTTAGGACAAGTGTTTCACTTGTCAGGTTTGTTAAAAAGTTGATTTTGGAGTTGGAAATGACGCAAGTCATCTTCCAACTATTTATCTTTTACCACTCTACTTCAGAAGATTTGTAATTCCACGGAAGCACCCTGATTTCCAAATCCATTGATTTAGGCTCTTCCGGATTCGGCAGATTCCTAATGGATTTTACAGTAAGTTGATATACATTATTTCTTACCACTCCCACATGCATAGGATTCAAACCCTGTGCTTCTGTCCAGTTTTCCGGAACATTGTGATTAATCAATGCATAATACGTTAGATAATAACCACCCAAAGTTTCATCCCATGGTATGTCCTGGTAGTATCCGTTAGGCATTGTGATGGTAATATAACTTTTACCATCCTCTGAAGTACCAAATACGATCTGGGGTGCCTTATCCGGGTCATTCTTAACTAAAGGTTTTCCGTATTTGTTAAGTACTTTTACCAAGAATTTGATTCCGGTGGCATATTTTGCTGCTATTATCTCGCCATTACCATCTGTCTTCTCCATTAGGGCTACAGAAGGAATTGTATTTTCACTTACATACCAGCAAGGATGATACATGCTTCTTGTATCAGTTCCATAGGCTGAACCTATATGAGTGGCGTTAGCACCTGTTGCCAAAACATCTTTAACAAACAGTCTGGTGGAATTTGAGATGTATTCCTCTGTATAGGGTATAAATGCAGATGAGCCTTTCAGGTCTCCCTGTTGCCAGTCGGTATCTACAATCCAAGAATAAATATCCTCATCATTCGAATCATTCTCTTTCCCAAACAGTGAAACTAAATCTGTATCTGTATACCCAGCGGAACTTCTATTTCCTCTGATTGAATGTCTGAAAAGATATTCTTCTTCACTAACATTGAAAAGCTGCATATAATCTATCTGAAGATATACTTCATTAGTTGTTCCAAAAAGGGAATAGATATTCGACTGGCCATCTACTTCTTCTTCGTCATCAAGACTATTTTCATCTGGTATTCCCGGTTGTGGTATTTCATCTTCAGGTTGTCCCTTATAATCTATTCTTGCCACCACTCTTTCCAATGAAATAGTTCCTACACTTCCAATCCCTTCATTTTCTTTTGAGATATTGAGTGAATTATCGACTGATGCATAGAATAGTTCTTTTATCTCGTCACTTGATTTTCTTTCAAAATTCAAGATGCCGCTCTCGCATGAATTAACCAATGGCAATACTCTTCCTCCTCTTTCAAAAGTTCCTAACGGATTCTTGTCATTATACCCGGAGAAACTTATTTTCGAAGAAGCCGGGCTTATACCTTCTGAAGGAATATTATAATTTGCCACAAGATAAAGTCGCAGTTTCCTATTGGAAAGTCGTCCAAAGAAAATATTCGGATCGGTTACTTCCAAGGTCACATTTACACTTGAATTGTCTCCAGCCGATAGTTCAGGATAACCGAAAAGATGTGTGAGATATTTATCTTGCGAGGGGTCATCTTCATCTTTTACTTCACAAAAAATCGTATTCAGGGAAACGATGCTACTTTCTGTAACTTCAGCATCAAGCCGTCCATGTTCTGATTCTCCCTCAGATGTAGTGCCACTTCTTGTGCCATCTCTCATCTGTGTCTTTAGCCTGATGAAAAACCGTTCTGTTTCTTGTTTAACCACTGTTTCCTCTTGTGGACAATCTGCCGGTCCATCATTGACACAGGATGTAAAACCGGCTAAAGCCATAGGCACCATAAAAATCCATACCCTCGATGGCTTCAAAGTTTCTTTTATTTGAGTTATCAATTTCATGATATTGGTTTTCTTTTTGTTGACCGGAGAACCGCAAGGTTCAACGGCCTATCTGTTTTTTTCGTTTATAAATCGTAAAAATGTATTCTCTTTCCCCATCCCAATATGGAACATCCTACCTGAATCCATGTGGGAATACTGTTCTCATCAAGATGTATATCTACGGTGAAGTCATACTCTCGGTCCAGGAATTGCTGATCGTCATAATAAGTCTTGAAATAATCTGCAAGCCATTGTGAAAAGCTTACACCGTTTATGTCTCCTATTTGGGCTATGATTTCATTGGTCTGAGAATTTCTTATCTGAAGACTGCTACCGTCAGCAGGTTGGAGCCTGGATAAACCAAAGGTCGCTTTAATTGCGTATTGTGCTGCACGGGTATTGTTATATGCTTGAGGCTCTGTAGATGATGACCCGGGTGATTCAGCATCATATTGGGCACCGTTCTGCTTTTGCTGATATTGCACCATCTCCTTACGCAATGATCTGTAATATAATTTCTGCTGAGGATAAACTGTACCGGTGAAGTCAATGGTACCGTTGCCATAGGGAAATTCTACAACTATATTGAAATAGTCTTTGTCAGTATCCGCATTGAAAGAATCATGTACTACATTTACTGTAAGTGCATTAGTGATTCGCATTAAAGGTAAGGTAACAGGCTCGCCATATACATCGGGCAGTTTTTTGGCGTTGGGAATATATTCTATAGTAGGCACATTAATTTCTTGGACAAAATCAGGTTTTGTGCAGAAGAGGGTGTCCATCATCTCTCGGTTGTTACCGTATGCATCCTTATAATTTATGATTCCGAAATCAGCATATGAATCATCATCGCGGTCAAGTTTGATACGGTAGTCAGATATTTTTGATACTCCGGGTTCCATCTCATGTTCAACCGGAATCTGGAAACCGGGAGTCTCCAATGAAGCCTCGTATCCTGCATGGTTACCTTGTGCCATCGCCAATACATAGTATTTTTCTCCCGACTTGAAACGAGTGGTATCGAAAGTCATGGTGAAATCCACATCTCTTCCGGTCATCATGGTTCTTGTAGCCACGCTGTCAAAAACAAAAGTCTCGTTCTTGTCAAAAACATACAGATGTATGGTTCCTACATGCTCATTGACCAAGTCAGTGTTTAGCATGTTATAGTCGTAGGAATACTTAATAGTTGTAAATACATTAGCCTTTGGCGCACAAGGCTCCAGGTCCTCGTTCACCATCCCGCAAGATGTCATTAGGATAAGGAATAGAGGCAACAAGCCCCCCAACCCCCTCAAGGGGTTTATAGAATTTGGTATGTTATTTATATATATCATTAAATTAATTACAAAAACTCTCTGTTTAATATTTTCACCATATTTCCATATCCGGGCAAGTCCTTTTGATTGAATGGATCCATCATTTGTATGAAGGCTTTGATTGCATTCCTGTCATCCTCATCCATTACTTTGATGTCTTCCCATCTATGAAAATCGATGCCATCATGATAGGTGATTCTTCTTTCCCAAAACGGAAGGAAAATCGGCAATGAAACACCATCCATTATCTCGAATTCCGCAAATTCCCTTTCGTTTCCTTCAATATCTCGGAAAGTTAATTTGTAGATGTCAGGATAGTCTTTATGGGAATAAAGGATAGGAAACAAGTCCGGATTATGGAGATACTCTTCTGTTTCCGACTCTTTTCCATAATAATATGGTTGACCCTCATCTGTATCGATTTTCTGTAGGTTATGAAAACCGATGAATTCTGTTAAAATGGATTTATACAAAACTTCAATGTCGGATTTCATCGCGATATCATAACCCTCCATCACAGCATCCCAGAATTCAGGTTGCCAACGTTGCATTCTCACCCATTCTTTTCCTTGAACATCAATGGGACGAATCTCCACAGGATTATTGTCGAGATCAGCAGGGACGACCAACATAAAGCTACTTCTTCCCTGGCCCGGATTCTCAACCAATATCCTGATTTCTTGGTTTTGTGAATTCTTATAGACGCTGACTTTTGACATTTATTTCTTAAGTTTTGTAAGTGCAAGGGTCGCAAGACCCTCACACCTTTATTTCATATCTTAATTTTGATTAAAGATCATAACCGTGGCTTCTCTTAGCCCATGACAAGATATTGATGTCAGCATCAAGATAGAATTTAGCAGGCTTGTCATCTGGAGTGTTAGGATCTGGAGTTGGAACTACAGGTTCACCCGGACCTGTTACCTTATTAATGTTGATTATATACCAGTTGTTACGAACCACACCATAACGGCCAAGGAGATAGTTATCACCTTTTACAGTTTCTGATTCAGGTATCTTAGTGTAATTTTCATATTTAAGTTCCCAGGGTGAAAGGTTGCCCTTAATACCTAAGTCGTCATCTTCGAAATGACGAATGATAGCAGTATAATATACTTTTCCCTCAAAGTAGAAATCTATTACTTCTGCATCGGTTGCAACATTGAAATAAGATGCAAGTGATTTAAGTTCTGCATCATCATTAACAATATCTGCAAGCTTTTTATTCTTCCCTGATTTATTGGCTTCAGTGTTTAAATTTTCTACTGCTTTGTACAAACCATTATAACCAACGAATGAAGGAACATCTGTTGTTTTACCTCCTACGGCATAGACTCCTTCGAAAACAATACGGGTAGATTGGCTCTGAACCATGTTAGCAATGCTGAATGTATTTTCAAATGGATAGAATTTAGCATCTTTATCGTTTGAAGATTCAGTATTGGTTTTAGGTGCTGTACCTTGATCTGCATCGTAATTAGGGTCAATTGCCCAGTAAACACGATTGAAATCGTCCTGTGATCCTAAAAATCTCTTAGTTTGTTCTGTTAATGTACTCCAGTCAGCTATTAAAGAATTATTCCACTTCGTAGTTGTATTTTCCATTAATTGCACTGGATAGGTTGATCCATTTTCTACATCAAGATACCAGTTGGTAAGTTTAACTTTATCTGTGGTTGCGGCGCCACTATTACCATTTAGGCTAGAGAAATCATCACCAACTTTAATATTACCTTCTGTTCCTAATGTTACTTTTGCAACAACTCTTTGTACATATATTGCAAGAGCAGATGGTTTTGGTGTATCAGTTTCGTAATAAAGGTTAGAATCACCAAATTTCACAAGTTGAGTTGGTACAGAATTTTCAGTAATTTCACCGGTAAGACCAAGTGCATTTGTCATTGTGAAATACTTTTTGTTGCTATCCATCATTGGGGATACGCTTTTATCTTGTGCAGAAGTACTCCATGAATCCCAAGTTGATGTTCCAACAACCGGACAATTGATATATTTAGTATTCAGAATTACTAATGCATAATAATTAGTGCCTGATTTCTTTTCTACTTCCTTAGGCATCTGGATTTTATTCACATCTAAAGTACCGGTTACATTAGTTGTGCCACCTCCTGTAATACCGGGATCGTCAAAAGAAAGTGTCAACGCAGCTACGCAAGTACCGGCTTTATTTCCGTCTTCATTGAAAATAAATAGTTTTGCATCTTCCACATCATACTCTGAACCATCATCAAAGGATTCAGCTTTCGTACCAGGACCCTTATCTGAAGGCATAGATAATGTTAGATTCATGAATACGTTTCCTAATGTTTCGGGAGCGGGGTCGGCGCCGGTTTGCGGGGCGTCGATGTTGTCGTTGGAGCAACTGGCCATCAGGGCGAGGGCTGCTAACGGCAATCCATACTTTAAAAGTTTCATAAAAAATTAGATTTTGGTTAGTTAATTGGGTTAATTGTTTATTCCTATTTCTATTTCAAGTGCATGGTGCATAGTGCACGGTGCATGGCTAGTCTTTTCAAGTGCATGGTGCATAGTGCACGGTGCATAGTTGTTAGTTTCTTTCTCGGTCGCTTCTATGTTGTTTTATATTCATTTTTAATCTTTCTCTTTTGTCATCTTCTCTGTGCACCGTGCACTGTGCTCTGTGCACTCCCTTACTCTGTGCACCGTGCACTGTGCTCTGTGCACTCTCCTTCGAGTTCACTCGAGGAGCACGAACGTGCGGTTGTTGGCGCGGATGATGGCTTCGATGCCTTCGACTGCCCGGGTGGCTTTCTCGGCTACCACCGGATTCAGCGAGGCCGACAGACTCCGGAACAAAGGCAAGGCCTCGTCCTGGTTGCCCTGCAACTGCAGCATCATCGCCCTGGCATAGTCGCTCTCGGGGGTCTCCTCCGTCACCTTGGCCAGATAACGTTCGGCATTGATCATGTCGCCTCTCTGCATCGCGGCAACCGCTGCGTTCAGGTTGGCTGTCTGGTCATCGGGATACATCCCTACGGCCAGTTCGATGGCACGGTTGTAGAGCTCGCTGCCCTCCTCCTGACTGTTGGCCGCTACAAACAGCTCGGCCAGACTCAGGTTCTGCGGCTTCGTGGCCATAACCTCCAGTATCTCGCTGACCTCGGTGTAGGTCTTGATCTCAAACTGTATCCTGTAGTCGGAATGACGCAGAGCCGGATAGACGTTCTCTAACAGCCATGCATATTCCTTCGGGTAGGTGTTCCTGATCTTATTGTTCCGGGCTACCGGTTCCAGATCGGAATTGACTATCGAAAGGATGGTCTGTGCTGAGGGAAGAACCTCTTTCCACAGGTCAATGTCACCGGGGATATTCCGGAACTGGTCGAAACGTATGGAGTCGTTCACCGAGACTGATCCGCTGTAAACCACCGTGGAAAGGAATTCCACCAGGCCCTGCCAGTCTACAGGTTCAAAACTTGTGGTGATCAGTCCTTCGGGGAATCGGTAGAGTCCCTGCACATAATTCTTCAATGCTTCGGTACGTCCGGAAGCCAGTCTTACATTATTCTGGTATGAGCCTTCAGGTGAGGCGGTTCCGCTTATATGAAGACTGGTGATGTTGATATCCTTGTCGTTGCGGACTGAATCTATCGTGGCCCGGATCTTGGCAAGTTCAGCGGGATTACGCCTGTAGTCAGGATATATTTCCACCTGGTTCACCGGGAAATCTATATATGCCCTTGCGGATATCTCCCTCATCTTGATGGCCTCTGCCACGGGTGTGGCGTACACAAACTCCGGAGCGAACGTGCGGGGCACGAAGTCGGTATGGGCCAGGGAATAGTTGTCACGCTGCTTGAGGCAGTCGGCGCAACCCAGCGTCTCGGTGTCGATGGCGAAGGTGGCGTCCTCCATCCATTCGCGGTACATCGTGAAGAGGTTGAGGTCGTAGGTGTCGCGGGCTCCGTAACGGCTGCCGTTGCCGGTGCTCTGAACCGTATAACCCGAGATGCTGCCAGCAGGTATGCCGGGTGTGCCACCCAAAAGTTCCTTCTTATAGAAGGTGACCGGCAGAAGCTGGTCGTTGCGTCTGTCCCAGTACATGCGGCCGCGTCCCGTAACCGAGAAAGCCGGCATCCGCACTGTGTCGGTGCCGTTAACGAACATCGGGGTGTAGATGGTCTCCCTGCTCGAGTTCATCTTCACCCTTGAGAGGTCGAGCTGAAGGTCTACATGGATGTTGCTGCCCTCGATGTAGATGGCCTTGACGTCGATGCCGATCTCGGAGTTGCTCTTGGTACCGGCCGGAAGTACGGCGGCTGAGGTGCACGGCACACTTACCGCGGCCATGCCCAGAAGCATCGAGGCGCACAGTGCCCGGCGCACTGCCTTTCTCATCGTGTTTGCTGAGCATCCTCTTCCTTTCAGCATATATTTTATATCATTCAATAGACTCATCTCGTCATTATCTTTCTGTGCTCTTTGCCCTTTGCTCTTCCCTCCGCTGTGCACTGTGCTCTATGCTATATGCACTTTAAAATAAGTACTCAATATTCAGAGCCAGTTTGGTGGGTCCGAAATAGTTGTGGTGCCTGTCCTTGGCGAGCACTGTGCCGCACACCGCACACGGGTAAATGTCGTAGCGGGTGTAGATCCAGCCAACGCCGAGCTCGAGTTCGAGGTTCCAGTGGGTACCGAGCACGAAGGCGTAGCCGTAGGCTATACCTGCCCCGGCGCCCCATCCCTGGTAACGGTGGTCCTTGAGTTTGGAGAAATCGCTGCCCAGGAAGTTTATGTTGTTGTCGATGTTGCCGATGTTGAACTGTCCCCCGATGGCGTGGAGTCCGAAGAAGGAGCCCTGGAACGCAGAGCACAGCCACAGGCGTGCCTCCGGCTGCACCATCCAGTGGCGCCAGCGGCGTTCGTGGATGTTCCAGGCATTTAACTGCCCACTTATGTCCATGGTCCATTTCGGTGCCATCCGAAACTCAATTCCGAGGTTAGGAGTGGTGACGGCATCGGATATTAGGTTGGACTTGATTCCGAACTTCTGTGCGGATAATCCTGCGATGCCGGTCAATAGGAGCCAAGCTATAACAAAGAACCTTTTTAACTGCATTGTATCAGTATTTTAAGGCTATTCTTTAGGGATCTTTTTGTTGAGTTTTTCGTTAAAATCTCTTTATAAGAGACGTGATTTTTGGCAAAGATATAACAGAAGTTGTAAAAAACCAAATAAATCTTAAATAAAATTTAACCTCATAGATTCAAAAAAATTAGACACTAACCGATTTAATTTTTTAGCAGGAATTTGCCAGTCAAGAAATTAGGAGCACAATCACGTCTCTTATAAAGAGACGCGATTTTTTTATGCTTATCCCCAAAGTATCCAAAGTGTTTTTTTATGGATTATCCCCATCAAATGTAGGGACATACGGCTCGTATGTCCGAATTAAAAGAGGGTAAACAAGTCAACCTAAATCAGGCTATTGCAGAGGGTAAATTCATTGATTATCAGAGGACGCAATGACCTTGCGTCCCTACATATGCCGATTGGGAATATTATTCGGGATAATCAGTTTTTTGTGCTTATTCCCGAAAGTACCCAAAAGTGTTTTTAGGGATTATCCCCTCGAATGTAGGGACGCACGGCTCGTGCGTCCGAAATAAAAGAGGGTTAAGTATTTGATAATCAGAGGACGTACGAACCGTACGTCCCTACATATGCCGATCGGGATTTTATTCGGAATAATCATACATGATTATATCGAAGCGAGGATTTTACGGTTGGCTCGGTCGATTTCCGCCATATCAAGACTCGCCAGATAAATTTCCGTAGTGCGTTCGGAAGTATGACCCATCCCCTCGCTAATAACTGACAGAGGCACTTTCATCTTCCGGGCAAGACTGGCCCATGTGTGCCGTCCGGTATAAGAAGTGAGCCGGCAATCCACATCCAGCATCTCTGAGAGTCGTCGCAACCTATAGTTGTATGCACTCAGTATACGCGAATACCGGAGGTGCTCATCTTCCGCCGGACATCTTTGTTTTAAAAATGGCGATTCGGGGGTCATCACCGGGAAAAGGTACTCCCCTTCACCGGCATACCGCTTCAGGATCTCGGTCATCGGGGATTCGATCCTTACAGTCATTTCCTGACCTGTCTTTCTCCTTATATATTTAAGCACTCCTCCCTTCACGTTGCATTTACGTAGGAAGGCCATATCCACAAACGCCATACCCCGGGCATATATGCCGAAGAGGAAGATATCCCTGGCAAGTATCAAGGCCTTGTCTCCGTTCAACGAAAGTGCCTTCAATTCCCGGAGGATATCACATCCCACACAACGTTTGCGAGTGCGGTCTACACCGGTGTAGGCATCGCGGAAGGGGAAGCATTGCACCGCAAAACCCCGTTTCACTCCTTTATTATATACTGCGCGCAGTATCCGGTTGTAGAAAGATATCGTGTTTCTTTTCACTCCACGGCAAAGCAGCCAGAAATTGTAGTCTTCGACCAATGCGGCATCAAAACGGCTGAACTTAAGGTCTCTATTCTTGAGGAAAGCTGAGAGGGAAGATTTAGCCTTGCGGTAAGTGAGGGCCGTGCCGTGGCGTCCTCCTTTTTCCAGCAGATTAATCCGCTCTTCAAGGAATGTGATGTAGGAAATGTTTGCCATATTTGTAAGGTTTTTTTATGTGCTTGAAATTCTATAATTTTGCAAGCGGCTTAGACCACAAATAAACACTAACTAACCCAACAAACAATGAAAGCATACGTTTTTCCGGGACAAGGCGCCCAGTTCGTAGGCATGGGCAAAGACCTCTATGACAACAACGAGGAAGCAAAGGCCCTTTTTGAAAAAGCAAATGACATTCTCGGTTTCAGAATCACCGATCTGATGTTTAACGGTACGGAAGAAGACCTCAAGCAGACCAAGGTGACCCAACCGGCAATTTTCCTACATAGCGTGATATTGGCCAAGAGTCTTGGCGATGAATTCCAACCTGACATGGTGGCCGGCCATAGCCTCGGAGAGTTTTCCGCGCTGGTGGCAGCAGGTGCTCTCTCTTTTGAAGAGGGACTAAAGCTGGTGGCCAAGAGAGCACAGGCCATGCAGAAGGCTTGTGAGGCTGCTCCGTCTACAATGGCAGCCGTGCTTGCACTACCCGATGAGAAGGTGGAGGAGATATGCGCTTCTATCGACCATGTGGTGGCTCCGGCCAACTATAACTGTCCGGGACAGCTGGTGATAAGCGGTACACACGAAGGTATCGATGCCGCTTGCGAGAAACTTCTTGCTGCCGGTGCCAAGAGGGCCATGAAACTTAAAGTGGGCGGCGCATTCCATAGTCCGCTGATGGCTCCTGCCGAGGAGGAACTTGCCGAGGCTATAGAGGCTGCAGAAATCAAGACTCCGGTTTGCCCGGTTTATCAGAATGTAGACGGCAAACCTCATACTGATCCTAAAGAAATCAAAGACAACCTGGTGAAACAGCTTACAGCACCCGTGAGATGGACACAGGACATACAGGCAATGATAGCCGACGGCGCTACAGAATTCATTGAACTTGGTCCGGGCAAGGTGCTTCAGGGTTTAGTGAACAAGATTGACAGAAGTGTAGCCACCAGCGGTAAACAATAAGAGAAATTTTCCTTATGAACATAGCAATAGTAGGCGCCAGCGGAGCCGTGGGTCAGGAACTTCTTAAAGTGCTTGACCAGCAGCAGTTTCCGGTAACTTCACTACGTCTCTTCGGTTCACCGAGAAGTGCCGGAAAGGAATTTGAATTCCGTGGCAAGAAGGTGAAAGTGGAACTCCTCGACAAGGATTCCGATTTCAGCGGAGTTGACATCGCCTTCACATCGGCCGGAGCAGGCACTTCAAAGGAATATGCCGACGTAATCACAAAGCATGGCAGTGTGATGATCGACAACAGCAGCGCTTTCCGTATGGATCCCGACGTGCCCTTGGTAGTGCCGGAGGTAAACCCGGAGGATGCGCTCGACAGACCCCGAAATATAATAGGTAATCCTAACTGCACAACGATACAGATGGTGGTGGCGCTGAAACCGATCAACGACCTCTCACCTATTAAAAAGGTGCATGTTTCCACTTATCAGGCTGCAAGCGGAGCAGGTGCGGTGGCAATGAAGGAACTGGAAAAGCAGTTTGCCGAACTTTCCGAAGGGAAGGAGCCGACAATCGAGAAATTTCCGTTCCAACTTGCATACAACATCATCCCTCAGGTAGACGTATTCATGGACAACGGATACACCAAGGAGGAAATGAAGATGTATAACGAGACCCGGAAAATCATGCATTCCGACGATATCAAGGTGAGCGCCACCTGCGTGAGGGTGCCGGTGATGCGTGCCCACAGCGAGGCTATCTGGCTCGAAACAGAAAAGCCGCTCGACCTTGACACAGTGCGTAAGGCCCTTGAAAATGCCGAGGGAGTGGTGGTGAAGGATAATCCGGATGTAAAGGAATATCCGATGCCTCTGGATATCTCGGATAAAGACCCGGTGTATGTAGGGCGTCTGAGAAAAGACATAGCCGACCCCAACGGATTGAGTTTCTGGGTGGTAGGCGACCAAATCAAGAAGGGAGCGGCACTGAACGCAGTGCAGATAGCGCTCTGGCTTCTTAAGAATGATGAAAGACTGAAGAAAGGATAATAAATATTCATGGAAGATAACATAACTACCGGGACCGGTTTACCTGAGAATGCGTTCAGGGAACTGGCTGCCGATGAGCAGTATAATCCCGTGATGCATCCGGCACACGACCAGAAGGAAGTGACGGTTTATTCCGTGTTCACCGGATTGGTGATGGCCATAGTGTTTTCGGCTGCAGCAGCCTACCTGGGTCTGAAGGTAGGTCAGGTGTTTGAAGCAGCCATACCGATAGCCATCATAGCAGTGGGCCTGAGCAATGCCCTGGGCAAGAAGAATGCCTTGGGTCAGAATGTTATCATCCAGAGTATCGGTGCTTGTTCGGGTGTGATAGTGGCAGGTGCCATTTTCACACTTCCGGCTTTGTTTATCTTACAGGCCACCTACCCCGACATAGCGGTGGAATTCTACCAGATATTCCTTTCATCTCTGCTCGGAGGTATCCTGGGAATCCTCTTCTTCATTCCCTTCCGTAAATATTTCGTGAAGGATATGCACGGCAAATACCCTTTCCCGGAAGCCACAGCCACTACCCAGGTGCTTATCTCCGGTGAAGGCACCGGTCAGGAAAAGGGAGGTCAGGCCAAGACACTTATCATAGCCTCGCTAATAGGAGGTGTGTATGACTATATCGTGGCCACCTTCGGATGGTGGGCCGAAACTATAGAGTCCACAGCCGCCACATGGGGTCAGGTAATGGCTGAGAAAGCCAAACTGGTGCTCAGTTGCAACACGGGCGCCGCCTTGCTCGGTCTCGGATATATCGTGGGCTTGAAATATGCCTTCGTGATATTCGCCGGTTCCATTTTTGTATGGTGGATTATCATTCCCCTGATGGGCACTTATGGTAGCGCGGAATTTGCAATGATGGATCCCGACGATCTTTTCCGCAACTATGCCCGACTCATAGGTATCGGCGGTATTGCCATGGCCGGCGTGATAGGTATCATAAAGTCATGGCCGATAATAGCGCAGGCCGTGGGTCTTGCCGGCAGGGAACTGAAAGGCAAGACTTCCGGAATAAAGGAGCAGCGCTGGCAGATGGATATCTCGATGAAGCATATAGTATTCTTCATTGTGCTGGCCTTGATAGCAGTGATGCTCTTCTTCTGGTTTGGAGTGATCCATACTTTCTGGCAGGCAGCCGTGGCATGGGGTGTGGTGACTATAATCGCATTCCTCTTTACCACGGTAGCGGCAAATGCCATAGCGATAGTGGGGTCAAACCCGGTGTCGGGAATGACGCTGATGACCCTTATCATCGCCTCTGCAATCTTCGTGGCAATCGGACTTAGCGGCACTTCCGGTATCGTGGCATCCATGGTGATCGGTGGTGTGGTTTGTACCGCGCTGTCAATGGCCGGAGGTTTTGTGACCGACCTGAAGATCGGTTACTGGCTCGGCTCTACACCCAAGAAACAGGAAAGCTGGAAATTCTTAGGCACTCTTGTATCAGCAGCCACAGTGGGCGGTGTGATAATGGTGCTCAACCAGGTATACGGTTTCACCGGTGATGATGCATTGGTGGCTCCTCAGGCCAATGCGATGGCGAAAGTGATCGAACCGCTGATGATGGGCGGCGACACTCCATGGATTCTCTATATGATCGGAGCCATCCTGGCTTGTATACTCAATTGGCTTGGCGTACCGGCACTTGCTTTCTGTCTGGGTATGTTCATACCCTTGTCGCTCAACAGTCCTATGCTGGTGGGTGGAGCAATAGCCTACTTTGTAAGCAATTCGTCGAAAGATGCCAAGGTGAATGATGCACGACGTGACAGAGGTACCCTGATAGCCTCCGGACTTATAGCGGGAGGTGCATTATTCGGAGTGTTTGCGGCCATCACCAGATTCTGTGGTTTTGAGTATGAAACTCCCGGCAGTCTTGAGGTAACGCAAATCTTGGGATGCGCGGCCTATGTGCTTCTGATAGCATATTTCGTGTGGGATTCCCGCCGGGCAAAAGTGTGAGAATAGAGTGCATAGTGCACGGTGCACGGAAAATAATTAGTGCATGGTGCATAGTGCACGGTGCACAGAAAAAAAACTATGCACTGTGTTCTATGCTCTGTGCACTTAAAAAATAGAAACTATGCACCGTGCTCTATGCACTGTGTACTTAAAGTAAATAAGGTATGAACGAGAATCTAATGATGATGAGGAGGGCCAAGGCCCAACTCGCAAATAAATGGGTGAATGTGGCGATAGGGTCGCTCATTTACCTGGTAATAATCGGTGTGGCCGGATCTACTTCCCTATTGGAACTGATAGTATACGGTCCTCTCACCTTCGGGTATTATCTCTATCTTGCATGCAATATCGACCGGGGCGAGAATAACCTGAACCTTCTATTCAAAGGCTTTGAGAGATTTGCCGATACACTTGTGGCAGGACTGCTCATGTCTCTGGCCATCGGTATCGGGATGATCCTCCTGATAGTGCCGGGTATCATCGTGAGCTGCGGACTCGCCATGACATTCTTCATAATGGTGGATGATCCTAACATCAGCGGTATCGACGCCTTGCAGCAGAGCTGGAACATGATGAGGGGTCAGAAATGGAATCTTTTCTGTCTCTGGTTCCGTTTTATCGGCTGGATTTTACTGGCTATCCTTACCTGCGGTATCGGATTTATATTCCTCGAGCCCTACATGGTGGCAGCCACCCAGAATTTCTACCGCAAACTGCGTTACGGCACCTATTGAATCAATTTCATAGGCTAACTTTGCCGCCCGCAATGTTAATTTAGATGATTATCCCGAATAATATACCAAACGACATATGTAGGGACGTACGGCTCGTACGTCCTCTGATAATCAATGAATTAACCTTCTTTTAATTAGGACGCACGAGCCGTGCGTCCCTACATTTGAGGGTAATTTATTAAGGGGGTTTTATGAGAATAATCATTTATTTATATTAAAATGTTAATTTATATTAAAAGGTATAAACCTTTTTGAGGTAGAGCGGTCACTATTTCAACAGGACATATAATTTCATGAATTTTAAGTTATTGTTAGCCGGAGTGATTTTATTCAGTCCGGCCCTCCTATCCGCTAAAGGAAACATAAGCGGAAAGATATTGAACAAATCCACCGGTGAACCGATGGATTTTGTTACGATACAACTATTAGACAGTAAAGGCAAACCACTGGCAATCGGTACCTCTTCCGACCTCGACGGTAATTTTGTGCTCCCCAATGTGGCTGACGGAAGCTATATTGTGAAAGTGACCAATATCGGAAGCGTGGAGCAGGAACGACCGGTAAAAGTTGCCGGATCAGATATCGTGCTTGATGACATTCGACTTGCAGACGACGCTAAAGTGCTGCAGGAAGTGGTGGTGGAAGGTGTGAAAAGCCAGATGAGGTTTGAACTCGATAAGAAGGTTTTCTCCGTAGATGCCAATGTGACTGTGGCCGGTACTTCTGCCTCCGAACTGCTTGAATCGATCCCCTCGGTGGAGGTTGACCAGGATGGTGAAGTGTCGCTCAGAGGAAATTCATCAGTCACAATATGGATAAATGGCAAGGAATCGGGACTTACAGCCGACAACCGGGCTCAGATACTGGAACAGATTCCGGCCGAAACGATCGACAGAGTGGAAGTAATCACCAATCCCTCAGCGAAATATAGTCCGGAGGGCACGGCCGGTATCATCAATATAGTGCTTAAGAAAGACCGCAGGGCAGGTTATTTCGGAAGTGCGGAACTCAGCGTTGATACCCGTGGAGGCGGTAATGCAGGTGTGAATTTCAATTACAACCATAGCAAGGTTGACGCTTACGCAGGTGTAGGTTTCCGTATGAGAAGAAACAAGGGAGGCTCTCTGATGGACCGCGAATATGAGGATGAAACCTACCTGAAATCAAACGGTGAGAGTCCTACCCGTGGTAACAATGTATTCTTCAGACTGGGAGCAACTTATCATTTCACTGATAAAGACGATATCTATCTCAACGGATTCGGGATGTTCGGTCACAGAAACAGCCGCAGCTATACCACTTATTCATCCAATATGCCTAACAACTGGTTCAGCAACATCAACAATAACCGTAGTGAGACCGACATGAAGGGCACACATGTGGAACTGGGATATACCCATACCTGGAGCGACAATCATAAGATAGACATTAACGGGTCGTTCAATTACTGGGCGGGAAACAATAAAAACACCTACGAACAGGACATGGAGTATAATTTCCTTCCGGGAAGTTATACCTGGTATGATCCGGAGACGGGAATCTATTATGATGACCTTTACCAGTACCAGACTATGAATTTCAGCAACAAAGGCTGGGAGGTAAAGGTGGATTATGAGAAACGGTTTACCGACTGGATAAAACTTGAAGCCGGATACAACGGAGAATTCGATAAGGAGAATACTCCTACCGATACTTACAGCGGCACAAACGCTTCGGATATCAAGCAAGATCCTTCGCTCTACAACCGTTTTATCTACCGCAACGACGTCAACGCTCTGTATGCCACTCTGGGTGGAACTGTAAAGAGTTTCAGTTATTCAGCCGGCCTGAGGGCAGAACAATGGATGGTGCACACCAAATCCCTGGCGTTTCAGGAGACTGAAAATTCAAAAGCCTGGTATAAGAAAAATAATTTCGCGCTGTTCCCCTCTGTTTTCCTCTCGCTTTCACTTCCCTATGACAATGAGGTGCAACTGAATTATACCAGACGTTTGCAGCGTCCCTGGGGCGGTCAGTTAAATTCTTTCCAGGATATATCAGACCCTACCAATATCTCTTACGGTAACCCGGAACTCCAGCCTCAGTATTCGAATTCATTTGAACTTAACTATCTGAAAAGCTGGACATGGCACATGATCAGTCTTTCAGCTTATCTTCGTACCACTTCCAATATGACCAACCGTATAAGTTATCTTGACGGGGATGTGATGTATTCTACATGGGCAAACGTGGCCGATCAGACCAATTCGGGTATGGAGATAGTGTTTAAAGACAATTTCTTTAAAGTGCTTGACCTCACCACTACCTTCAATCTCTACAACAACCATATCAGTGCATGGACCTATCACATAAGGCCCATAAACAATCCCAATAAGGAAATAACCCTTTCAGGAGACGCGCAAGACAGTTTTGCCTGGAGCGTGCGTGCAATGGCAGGTGTGAAATTGCCATGGTCGCTTTCATTTCAGGCAAACGGAGGTTACAATTCTTCGCAACTCACAGCGCAAGGGTCGCGTCAGGGTGGCTGGAGCGTTGATATAGGTCTGCGCAAGAATTTAGGCAACTGGTCGTTCTCAGTGAATTGCCGTGACTTGTTTGATTCACGGAAATTTAAGAGCACAACTTATGGCCCGGGATATTCGCAATACACAGAGAGATGGCGTGGTGGTCGCACAGTGAGGTTTACCATCAAGTATTCATTCGGAAATATGGGTGCACAGAAAAACAACCGCAATGAAGGAGAACCTATGGATGGTTCGGGCTACGGAGAAATGGATATGTAATAAATTACCCTCAAATGTAGGGACGCACGGCTCGTGCGTCCGATTTAAAAGAACATTAATTCATTGATTATCAGAGGACGCACGAGCCGTGCGTCCCTACAAAAGCCGATTGGGATACTATTCGGGATAATGATAAAATATTAAGTTGGAGAACTGGATTAAAGATAAAAGATTATGGTGAAGCATGTAGTAATGTTTAGATTTAAGGGAACTGCTGAAGAAGTGAAAGAAGTAGCGGATAAATTTACCAAAGCATTGGTTCAGCTTCCTGATGACATACCTCAATTGAAAAGTATAGAGGTAGGGATCAATATCAACCCTGCAGAGAAATGGCACCTTGTACTTGCAGCCACAGCCGACAGCCTGGAAGATGTAGCCATCTATTCAGCTCATCCTGCACATCAGGCAGCAGTGGCTATAATCGCTCCTTATAAAGAAGACCGCGCCTGTGTGGATTATTACATTTAAGAGGTAATCATAAAAGTAAGAGGTAATAATGAGAGGGTGATTCATTTTCGAGATTTATAACTGATAACAATAATAATGGGGATACGAATTTTTATAACATTTGTAGCGGCTTTAATGTCATTCGGCTGCTTTGCATCATCTTATAGAATATCTGCGGAAGAGCAGACCAAAATGCGTGATGAGGCGGAAGACTGGATCGATGATATGCCCGACGGTTTGCAAGACCGTCTGTCGGATGCAGTGAACCACGCTATACAAGGCATGAATTCTGAAATAGATTATTTCAGAAATTATAAGGACAAATCGCCGGCTACCGGTTATAAGGTTGACGTAAAAGACTTTCAGGGAGGCCTCAACGGCAATATGCCTATGAGGGTGTACAAGGCACAGAAACCGGCATCTGACAAAGCAATGCCACTGCTTGTGTATTTTCATGGTGGTGGATGGAGCATGGGGTCGCTTGACACTTCTGATAAATTCTGCAGAGCCCTGGCCGATGAAGGGAATGTAATCGTAGTTTCGGTGGCCTATCCATTGGCACCGGAGTACCCTGCACCGGCAGCGGTGACTTATTGCAAGGCCGCTATGGAATATATTTCTTCCAAGGCGAAGGATTGGGGGTCTGATGCCTCGCTCGTAAGCATGGGTGGAGACGGAGCCGGCGGCAACATTGCAGTGGCTACTTATAAAAGTCTGAAAAAGAAAGTGAGAGTAAAATCTCTTGTGCTTTATTATCCCCTTCTGCAGACCAACGGAGAACTCGAATACACTCTGAAACGTAAATATGGTCGCGGATATGCTTTTGATTCCAGGGTGTGGGAAGCATTTGTGGATGCCTATCAGGATAATTCAGAACTTAATATCACCGACCTTCCTCCTACCCTTCTGATTTCTGCCGGACGCGATATTGTGATCGATAAAGAGAAAGAATTGGCAAGAAATAAAAACGTGAAGTACATCGAATTTACGATGGCACTCCACGGTTTTATAACTGACGGACATCAGACCACTGCTTTTGAGAAAGCAGTAGAGTTTACCGATGTGTTTCTAACGAGTAGCGATTTTCGATAATCGCTACTCGTTAAACATTAAACACTGAACAATAAACAATAAGTAAGATACTATCTTCCTGCGAATAACGAATTACGATTAACGATTAACGCTAAAAAGTATTATCCTGCGATTAACGAATCACGAAAAACGAATAACGTTTCCTTACCCTTCGCAGTGGAAGGCTACAACTTCTATTTCTACGAGAGCCTGCTTCGGGAGTTCCTTAACGGCAAACGCTGCACGAGCCGGGAATATGCCTCCTTCGAAATATTTGGCGTACACTTCGTTCATCGGACCAAACAGGCTCATATCAGCTAAATAAACTGTGGTTTTTACCACATGGTCGAGAGAAGCACCCGCTTCTGCAAGTATAGCGCTGATATTTTCAAGACACTGAGCGGTCTGATCCTTGATTTCGGCCGGCATTTCACCGGTGGAAGCATCGATTGGCAACTGACCTGAAACATAAATGAAATTTCCGGCTTTCACTGCCTGACTGTACGGACCGATTGCACCCGGAGCCTTGGTGGATTTCAATTCTTTTTTCATTTTATTTTCTTTTTGATAATTAGTCGATAATAAAGAAGGATAGGAGCATCAATGCTTCTACCCTTCTGCAAATATAAGATTTTTATTGGAAAGAGTCAAGGTCTGCTAAATTCTGCAGCCGCCTTCATCACAACCTGCAGCGCAGGTGTCTCCCTTTTCATTAAGTTTCACAGATTCATTGATATGTGAGAGGGCATCCATGAAATCTTCTGTAGAAACAGCACCGGGGATAGCCATTTTACCATCGAGGATTATGAAAGGCACTCCGGTGACACCTAAATTGCGGGCTTCATTCTCGTCGTTGATCACATCCTCATTATATTGATCGCTTTCAAGCATATCTTTGATATCTGAAAGATCAATTCCGGCTGAAGTTCCCACTTCTTCGAGCACCTTAGGATCGGAAATCACCAGATTACGGGTAAAATAAGCGTCAAACAAAGCCTGAACCACTTTATTAACCGTAGCATTGTCGTAAGAATGTTCCGCCAGTTTCACGAGACGGTGAGCATCAAACGTATTACAAGGCTTCGCACCTGAATAGTTGAAATCCAATCCATCTTCGCGGGCCACATTATCAATCTGAGCCACTTTCTTCTGAGCCTTTTCCAAGGGAAGATTGTATTTGGCGGCAATCCTTTCTGCCGAAGTCAGTTTAGCCTCCTTAGGTGCATTTGGATCAAGTTCGAAAGCTCTGTAACAGATATTGACATCTCCTGCGAGACCTAATCTTGATATCGCTTTTTCAAGTCTTTTTTCACCTATATAGCACCACGGACAAGCAAAATCACTGAAAATATTAATGTTAATCATAATCTTTTTGTTTTAATATTATATAAATTATTAACAAATTTGCATCTTAAAAGTTGAAACAAAAACACTACGCCTCTTAAGGCCCAAAAATTTAATATTATCGAATCTCTGACATTTACAATGACATCTCCTCATAGCAATAGCAACCGATTAAGTCTCCTGGCTCTCCTTGTCACCGTGGGGATTGTATTCGGCGACATAGGCACATCACCACTTTATGTGATGAAAGCCATAACAGGAGTTAATCCCGGTTATGACAACAATTATATAATCGGAGCAATCAGTTGCATAATATGGACTCTTACCCTGCAGACTACCTTCAAATATGTGATCGTGGCATTGCAGGCCGACAATAAAGGTGAAGGGGGAATTCTGGCCCTTTATTCACTTTTGAAAAAGATCAGATACAAATGGCTCTTTGTACCGGCAATAATAGGCGCGAGCACTCTTATAGCCGACGGTGTGATAACTCCTGCGGTGACTGTGACCTCGGCAATTGAAGGACTTGAAACTCTGAATGCCGAAATACCGGTATTGCCAATTGTAATGATTATAATCACCCTGATTTTCATCATCCAACCATTCGGCACTGGCTCTATCGGGAAGTTTTTTGGTCCCTTCATGCTTGCATGGTTTATGATGCTGGGTGTGTTGGGAATTTTTCATGTGGCCGACAGTCCCATAATTTTCAAGGCTTTTAATCCCTATTACGCTTTCAACCTTCTTCTGAACCATCCGGCTTGGTTCCTGATTTTGGGAGCAGTATTCCTCTGCACCACCGGTGCCGAAGCTCTATATTCAGACCTGGGACATTGCGGAAAGAGAAACATCACTTATGCCTGGGGATTTGTAAAGGTGATGCTGATACTCAATTACCTGGGGCAGGGAGCATGGTTACTGAATGTCGAGGGACATTACGTTAAAGGGGTGAATCCTTTTTACGCCATTATGCCGGACTGGTTTCTGGTGTTCGGTATATTCATGTCTACAGGTGCGGCCATTATCGCCAGCCAGGCTTTACTGAGCGGGTCGTTCACTATCTTCAGCGAGGCGATCAACCTTAACTTCTGGCCCCGTATAAAAATCAAATATCCGGGCTCTCACAAGGGGCAGCTTTACATACCCTTGGTGAACCTTTTCCTTTATATCGGCTGTATAGTTACCGTGTTCCTGTTTAAAACCTCTTCCAATATGGAAGCGGCCTATGGTCTCGCCATCACTCTCACAATGCTCACCACTACCCTTCTGCTTGGATTCTGGATGCGTTATAAGGGTGTGAAAACGTGGATTAGTATTTCATTCATGTCTCTTTTCCTGCTGATAGAGGGTTTATTCTTCGTGTCAAATGCCTTCAAGTTTATGAGGGGAGGCTGGTACACCATTCTTCTGGCGGCCGTGATCTTCGCCATTATGTTTGTATGGCAGAAAGCCACAAAGATCCGTAATAAATTTATCGATTATCATAAGTTCGACAGGCATCTTGACATCATCTCCGACATTAGTAAAGACAAGGAGATACCACTACATGCCTCCAATCTGGTGTATATCAGCAAATCGGAGAATCCCGATGAGATAGAGAGTAAGGTGATTTATTCGATTATCAACAAGCATCCCAAGCGGGCCGACCATTATTTCATAATTCGTGTGAATTATGATGATGCTCCTGATACGTTGGAATATAAGTATGAAGTGCTGATACCTGACACTCTTTATAGTATCGACCTGTTTTTGGGGTACCGGATAGAACCTAAGGTAAGCGTATACCTTCGTCAGATTATCGAAGATATGGTGGAAAAGGGGAAATTCAATCTTACTAGTAATTATCCGGCGTTGAAGAAACGAGGGATACCGGGGGATTTCCGTTTTATAATCATTCACCGGCATTTCTCACCCTCAAGCAATTGCCTTCCTTTTGAAAAATTGGTAATGCAGCTTTATGGTTATGTATGCCGCATAGGAATCACCACCGAGAAGGCATTAGGACTTGACACCAGTAATGTGACGGTAGAGAACGTGCCTTTGATCATCAGTCGTAATGCCGAGCGCAGGATTACACCGCGGAATTAGGCTTAATTATTGTGCAAAGACAGCCAGCAGGATAAGAAGAACAAGGTAGGCCATTAATGTAAGGAAAATCAATGCACTTACGTAGGCCGTTTTTATGAATGGGCCCTTACCGGTTGAAGCCAAGGAGGCATACACGGTAGACACTCCCATGCAAAGCACAATCAGGCCCCACACAAGGGCTACAAGTCTGTTGTTGGTGCCGAAGTTGAATATCGAACCGGCTATTGTAAGACCTATCAAAACCAGGAGACTGAAATCCAGGAAATAGAAAGTGCCGATTATATATTCTGCCAAATTAAATTTACGTTGACCGGCCCACCTGTGCACCAGGATCAATACCGGTACAACCGGAAGGATTATTAAAACCAGCATGGTGCCACGTGAATTGAAGATATAATTCACTGTATGATTGGCGATTCTATGACCGATTGCCGACTCATCCTCAAAGATCCTGAATTCCTGCAGTGAGAAGGTTTTTTTTTCGGCTTCTGCCTCAGTATTGTTTCCTTCGATGACAGGGGTATTAGCTTCGCTATCCTTTATGGGCTGAGAATTCTCAAATTTTGTAGCCTCAACCTTCGTTTTATCATTGTGAATCACTCCGAATATACTCTGGAGCATTACAACCACGAAAAGAAGCACGATAAAGAGTTGCACCGGAGCCATGTACCTCACTCTTTTCCCGGCAATATACTCCCTCATCACCGCAGCGGGACGCAAGAGCAAGGAACTGCAGGTGTACAGGAAGCCCTTGTTTATTCGAGTGAAACTCGACAGGATCACCAAAGTGATATTCTTTGTAGTGAATCTTCGGGTATCGGTAGGCTGACCGCAATCAGGACAAAATTTCATCCCTTCCACATTTCCCCCACAGTTCAGACACCTCTTCGCTTCAGGAGCCTCCTCCTCAGCCACCTCCCTCACCCCGCCCACCACAGGGTCTTCACTTATTTTCAATATTGCGTCATCCATTCGAATTTTCTTCGTCCGGATTAGTGGGACCACCGTTATCTTCCTCTCCTTCATTATCCTCTCCACCGGGATTGTCTGGGTTGGAAGGATTCTCTTCCGAATCGGAAACCATTTGGTAAGCGTCAGGATTCAAGGAAAATGGATTATCGGAAGTATTAATATTAGCGGTTGTCTGAGAGAACTGGCCATCCTCTTGTTGAACCCAAATGGTGCCATTTTCATCTACCCAAATAGTGTTTTCACCGTTACTGATATAAATGTCTCTGACATTCTTTAGGTTTACTTCTTCAGAGTCTTCCGGAATTGTTACAAGATGCCCCAGACCATCCAGGATATAACCATCTTCTATCATGAAGTTATTATCATCGACGGTGACATTATTATAAATATTAAAGACATTTTCTCCATTTTCCTGCACTCCTAAAAGACCAAACATTTCATCCCAGTCAACAGAAGAGCCACCAAGAATACCTTGCAATTCGTTGCCTTCATAAATTCCCGTTCTTGGATATGACATACCGTCTTGTTCATCCATAGTCTCCCATTTTGTAATTGTTATGCCGCCTCCTGTGCCTCCTTCCGGATAAAGGTTGATGGATATATTCAAGACCTCTCCGGCTCTCAAGATAGGATCTTTATCGTTTTTATCCGTACGGCCCGTGAACTCCAGATCTCCGAAACTTCCATAAAACGGACCTGTCGGGGTCACATCCCAATTAGGGGCCGTAATTTCCACTTTAAATCTTATTTTTCTAAAATCATAATCCGGACAGATATATGCAGGAAAATTCGAGGTGCCTCCGGGAGTGGTGAATACTATTTGCCATGCATCAGCCGTATCCTCTACATTGTCAGGTTGCGTTTCTCCGGCCACGTATGGCATCACAAGATTTCCTTCAGTGTCATTCGCCGGATCCGGATAGAAGACAGCCTCTTTCGGCAAGCCGTAAAGTGTTATCCTTACTTGCGGATTAGTGTAATATCCAAACGGTTTGGAAGGGTCGTAATTGAAGGCCCGGAACCTGACAAAATTGATTTTAGACACAAGATGATAGAAATGCAAGGGCACATATTGGCCTTGCGATTCATAATTGTAAGGCCCTGATACGGCTCCTATAAATTTTTCCAATTCATTATTATTGGTGCCTCCGAATCTATTATCGAAATAAATTGTTTGCGGCTTGGTAGAAGGAGTGTAAGGAGTTCCAGAGACAGTCTGAGGAAAATCCCAGGCATGAAAGGTGTGGTCTCCGGTTCTGTTATACCAATTTATAGCCGAAGAGCTTTCTATAGGCGAAAACTGACCCCTCATTCCGGTAGGCACCTTATACGTGCCGATTTTAGTCTGAGAATCATTTTGGCTATCCAAATAATCCATGGCTATATAGAAAGGTTTGCCATAATCGTCGGCACTTATCTCTGATGTGGCCCTGGTGGTCAACGCTGCTTCCGAATGCACATATCCCTCGAAAGTTAAGGTCTCCTGTCCGTTTCCTAAAGTCGGTTCCCCCTCACTCCGGCATGCCATCAAACCACAGATTACTCCGGCGGCCGCTACACTTAATATATATTTATTATGTGTTGATTTATAAGACATCCTTTTGATTTTTCTAAACTTTTATTATGGAATATTGAGCATATTATATCCAAAATTTCTCACGGTCGCTTTTGAGCTGTAATCTGTATCCCAACTTACACCGGCGGGAGCTATCCCTATGAAATTCCCGATATATGATTCGAAACCCGTCGGAGGATTATCTGTTACTGCTCCTTCAAGCGAGGTGCCGTAGGCCACAATATCTTCTAATATGGATGACGTATTGCTTATTCTTCCGAATGCTCCGCCCGTGCCATAAGTGATGGGTTCATATCCTCCATCCACTATATAGGGTTGCACCACCTTCATTGTGCCTTGAACATTGCAAGTGGATCTACATTCAAACACATTAAAAGTGTTTACATATCCTACCAAACCACCTATATACGATTGTGAAGCGATATCATTGGCAATTATCTCACCGGCTTTCAAGGAGCCACTAACTATACACCCCTTAATCGACAGACCGGAGGCTGTGGGATTGTCGGCTGAAACATCCAGAGTGCCCGATATCCCTCCAATAGCCGATACAAGGCTGATACTATTGGTGCAATCAATATTAACATTGGGCAACACTATATTTTCGATATTATAACCGCATACCCCCAACGCACCCCCGACATTGTAGCGCCGCTTATTATTCAAGTCGCCGCTTCCTTTACAGTTATTTACAATATTCATTGAAAATTCTGAGGCGGGGCTCACATTTGTTAAACTTCCCGAAGCCATCTGTCCCACCAGGCCGCCAATGCTTAAGACACTTGCATCCACTGTATTTTGACTCAGATTGGCCGGATCATCCTCAATGGTCAATGTATAGGAGCCCATTAATTCTACATCATCAAGGTCTCCGGCATTTGATCCTACCAATATTCCAAGATTAAATGCAAAATTACGTTCTTGATTCTCTGCCGACAAAGTGTTTACAACGTAAGTAAGGTCCACATCCTGTACTCTCACGTTCACAATATCACCGTCGCTCCTATTGAAGCCGCATATCAAACCCAAACGACTGTGATCTTCAGTATCAACAGCGCTTTGAGAGGCAGTAATTTTGTACCTTGCAGTGTTCAACCATAGGTTTCTTATGTTGCCATTATTCTGACGAAACAAAGGAGCGGATAAATTCTGAATCTGATGATGCCCACCTTCAAAGGTTCCCACTGAAAAATCTATCCCGTAAGGATTGCGCTCATCATTTTTAAACTCGAAATCAACATTTTCAAGCAGCCTCACACCCGTTCCATTCTCCAATGGTTCGAGAATCTTTTTCGCGTCGGGATCATCTGCCGATGGCCACCAGTATTCAGAATTGCTGAGCACCGCATCCATGAAATCCGGGACATTCACCCCAATTCCCGGAGAATTATCCCAATCCTCGTCTGTTGAGGGAGGAGTGATAGTAATTCCCTGTGATTTGGTGATATCCAAAGAATAGGAATAATTGGCCTTCAATGCCGGATACGTCTCCGGGTAATCCTCATCTATTGAATAGTCGGACCCAATATAATTATATTCTATATAAGGATAGATTCTTGGAGCCACACCCGGATAGGAAATCAGGAAGTCGTGATATATACCGGGGGGAAGAAAGAAACCGGCGATAAGATTTAATTTCGACAATCCGGAATCTCCGCTTCCGGAATCAGCCCCCGATGAATTGGTTTCTCTTGTATAAGCACTCACAAATACGTTGTTGTTGAATTCTTGTGATTCTAAAGCCACAAACTCAAATTTTAATTCGTTGCCCTCTCGGCTTATCTGATAGGCATTGGTGAAGTCAGTCTGTTCTGAATCGTAAGCTGAATAACCCCTATCGGGAACGCTGAGGAAAAATTCCCGGGATATTCCGGCCTCCAGATCAGTAATGGTGAGATAAGTGCACAAATGTGAGAACCGCAGATTTATGGAATGTCCATATTTCACAGTTCCTGTGGAGTGAGCCACTAAGGGATCGTCAGTGCTATAGGAAAGAGTTTCCGGATCGTAGGTGGTGATGTCGGAAAGCAGTTTAGCTTCTGTTGTGGCTCCGTCTGTTATCACATCTGTAAGCCCGGGGATATAGTAAGCCGAAAAAGAAGCGCTCACAGCCTCATTGGGCCACATCAGGTAATTCCCTATCTGTGTCCACTTGCCGTCGGCCCCCATTTCGTATGCTCCGTATTGTGTGGATGCGTTCTCCTGCGTGGCTGTGTTATACACAGCTGTGATATGGATCACATCCCCCGGTGTAAAAGATATTTTAGCGCCCGGCACACCGGAAGCCCGGGTGTTGCCATAGAAATTATCTATGCTTATGTTCAGCTGCAAATCATCTCCGTTTCCCGTATTGCCATCAGGCAACATCAGATCGTCCATCGAACAACCCGTAAAAAACACTGCTGAAACTAAAAATAAATATTTTAATATGGATTTTAACATCTATCCTTTATTTAATCCTGTAAGTGTTTCCAATCCCCAACCACTCTTCCCTCTCCCTATAATTCTTTCTAAGGCAAACTATAGGGAGTGAAAATTATATCGTAGTAATCTGTTTCCGAAATCTGAGGCTCGTTCTCTACTTCTCCGAATAAATAATTTAAGAATGGAGTCCCTGTGTTTCCTCCGATTAAGAATGCGGAGAAAGAGCTGTCCGAGACAGAGCCTCCATCACATTTTCCTGCTATCACACCCACTGTGGCGCTATGCATGATATATCCATCGGTTAGATTACAATTAGTTATGAGGCCGTTTGTAAAATTATTGGCTATTATACCCACCGGACCATCTGAACCGATATCCGAAGTAACTTCCAAATCATTGAAATCTATATTCATCAAGGTTCCTGAAAGGGTTCCGAACATTGCCTGCGCCGACCGGAAATTGCTGAGTGTATGGTTCTGGAAATGCGATGCTTCAAGTTCCGTGCTCTGCCCGTCAAGAATATCCGAGAATTCCGGAATATAGAAAGCTTCGGGTAATTGCGACAAATCAAAGTCGCCCATCAGATAAAAATGCCATATTCCGTTTTCACCTCCTGTTCCCTCTGTATAATCTCCGTAATTATACAAATCTTCCCTATGACTGTCGGATGGGTCACTTTTATAAAGATTGTAGGTTTTCAGCCATTGTTCCAGGTCCGTGTAATTCCTGATGCCCTTCTCTCTTTCGTTAGTGAGGTTCACATCTCCGTTCCAGGAAGTGATGGTGGCCGGATACACCGTTGGAACAAGGCCGTCCATCTTCACGGTAAGAGGCAGAATGCTTCCCCTCACCAGGTTCTTGTTGCCGTTGCTTACATTGAATGAAGAAACGGTCTGCATTATCCCGTTGTTGTCTCTTATTTTTATATAACTGATTGAGGGGACTTGATTTGCAGTCACCGGCAGAAACACATACGAAGCCGGCTCCCCCGTTTCAGCATTAGGATAATCAGCTCCTCTCCATGCATTCCATTCCCTATACGCCATTATCTCTTGGGGAAATTCACCCCCGGAATACACCAATTCCGGTACAAAGGTATTGTTAGACTTCTGCTGCACCTTTATATGGGAATAAGGCTGGTCGAGCACCACAATTATTTCATCGGGATCTTCTCCTACGGGTGCCGTAGGATTTTCAAATCCTTGGCCTCTTAAAATCACAATTTGGAAAAATTCATGAGAAATAGAGCCGGTGATATAGCCGTTTGTCAGATCGGTGGCACTCACGGCAACTCCCATAAAATCAATACATCTCTTCTGCGTAACTGTTTCTCCGGTGGAAGTTTCCACTTCCACTTCCTTCCTCAAGAGCAGTCCGGTGGCATCTTCAGGGTCCATGTCTCCGGAGGGCAGCTCCACACCCATCCCTCCATAATATGGATAATACATATACATTCCGGAAGCTGTGAGGTTAGTCATCGTCAGATTCAAATTATCGGTGTTGAATACATAACTGTTTCCGCTTTTCCCCTGATAACTCATTGAAACGTTATAGAATGGCCCGTTTCCTCCCGGTGCGTCGGCATTTCCCCGGATGGAATAAAATCCTAATTCATCACCGACTGAAAAATCCAAAACTCCCCATTGATCCTGAGGGTTGGTAGTGGCCCGGGATGCGCTAACCTCATGCCCGTCGGCAAAGGTCAGATACACCTTCAGTCCGTCTTGAGTGCGCGCGAACTCTTTAGGCTCTTGATTTTCACAAGCCGTGAAAAGCTCCGCAACCAGGATGGGCAGTGTCATCAGCAGTATCTTTCGAAATATCTTCATTCTAAGTTTTTTAATCATTAATCTCCCCGGCTTCATTGTTACCCTCCTTTGCCTGGAACGTTCCGGTATAAACAGTCTGCCAGTCTTCCACTATCACAGGCTGGAAATCAAGATACATCTTATCCGCGGTGATATTCACAGTGATTGTCATGGCAAAGCCTTCCAAAAATTCAAAATCAGTGGCATAAGAGTTGGAAGAGCCTTCAGAGGGTTGGATCACCATGGATGTTGGCAAATATCCCCAGAAAGTATGATTTTGTCCGCCAACCTTGGCTGTCACGGTCAATATAGGACGATTGTCTCCCGATTTATATCCCTGGGGAGGCAAAACAAAGTCTTGTGTGGTGTATACCGTCAGGTCTTCCTCTTCAAAGTCAGCCCCTCCCGTTGTATCATCTCCGTTCGTTCCCGGTTCCCCGGGTTCTTCACTGTCACCGCTTCCTTCTATGGAAAACCAGTCAATTTTGTTACCGTTTTCTCCTCCTCTCAACATGAGGTCGGATGTACTGTTGTCGGTTGTTACCACACCGGTGTTTCGAACATACGAAGCCAAATAGCATTTCATAGAAGAAAGGCTTACGGTTGACTCTGACAGATCCACATAGTTATTGCTCTCGGGGGCTTCGTTATTGTAAACGTTGAAAACGAACTTCAGACGAGAAAGCCTGTGGTTTAACGTGAATTCCAGGAATTTTGTTCCGGAAACCACGTCTGCCAATGAGCCGCTCAGCAGGTCGTTGCTTCCGTTCGTCATATCGAATACTCCGGCTTTGTATCTATCCCGGAATTCAGTGCTGTTTAAGGTAAGACTGCTGCTTAAGTCCTGGCCCGCTGAAAGAGCCACGTTGTCAAGATAGAAACTTGCCCTCTGCTGATTGTTTTGGGTCACAGTCCCTACATCCAGCCATGACAATTCACCGTATTGTTCGGTAAGCACTATACCGGTGCCTTGCGCCCCCTCGAGGTCAAAATTCACCGTACCCACGGAGAAGCCGCTCGGATTTTGAGGGAAGGTAAGGTAATATGTGCCGGTCGTCACTTCGCCGGAGGCTATATAGGTATTGGCTCGTGAATACACCTCACCCTTTACTTTTGCGGCTATCATTATCGAACGTTCTTTGGTGACGACCGATAATTCGGATGTCTCGGAGCTACAGCCGCCTGACGCCAGTGTCAACACCGGCACCAAAAGAGATAATATATATTTAAAGTCTGTCTTTACCATTTTAATTGTTGGATGGGGGGTCGGAATCAAACACAGGCATCTGGCTCGTCACCTGGTTCCAGTCATTCACTTTTGCCTTCACCAGGATCGTTTCGTTCCCTTTCCTGGGCAGGTAAAGTTCAAGGTTCTGATAAGTGCCTTGATTGAAAGTGAATTCATCTTCGGCAAGCCCTGCAAACTGACTGTCGTTGAAATAATAATATTTTTCAGTTCCGCCCGGGGTTTTCAACCGGAATTGAAGGAAATCCACTCCGTTGCTGAAATTTGTACCCTGCGGGGGCAGTATCACATGAAACGTGTATTTATACACATTGTCAGTCTCAATAGTTTCTCCCGGTTTATAAGTTCCGGTCTCTATTGTGGTGCTTTCCGGCACCACTGTCGGAGAATAAGGTATTATACTTTCCACATGGGACTTCGGGTCGGGCTGCACGAACGGAGGATCTATATCCGAACTTCTGATCACACGCCAGGAGATGCTGTAATCCGTCATCGGATTCAATACCAGAGCATCTTGAAATCCGTCGATAAGATATCCTGAATTATCATCCGCATCGTATATGGGCACATAAAGGGTCACCTTCAGATAGATCATCAGATGAAACAACCGGAATCTAAGGCGAGAGAACAGTGTCGACGAAGAGTGATAGGCACCCAATACGTTAGATTTCAACAGATTTATCGGATCCGACTGATCTTGTTCCACTCCGAAATGTATCTGATTGTCTTGTGGAAAATAAAATGCGAACAAGGAATAACCGTTACCCACGGCTCCTCTTTGCCGGATGGCCGACCATTCCAGATATTCAGTGCCCTCAATAGGATAAAAATTAAAGAAATTATCCCAGTCGGCGTTACGATTCTCTTTATAAAGATAGGTGTAAAGAGTATTAGTCTCCACATCCTCGATATCCCCGTCACTACCGCTGCCGCCGCTGCCTCCTTCATCTCCGGTGTCTCCGCCGGAATCCGGAGTAGTTCCGCTTCCTTCAGTTGCTGTGTATCCATCGGGGAAATAGGGGTTCAACGTCTTTCCCATCTGCGACACATACAACACGGCGCCCTCCTTGAAGTCTACGCTTTTTATCTGTGAGGTTATCAAATCCTCTTCAGTGGGTTCACCGTCAGTGTCACCCTCTTCGGTGTCTGTAGGGTCTTCACCGGCACGCGACACGGTATAGACATCTATCACGGATATTTTGTCATCTTCCGGCAGTGTGTCGACAGGCACTTCGTTTCGATCGGCACACGACCAAAACAAACCGGCCAAAAGTAAAGACAATATATTATATTTCATTCTTTCAATCGTTTTGGTCAATGTTTTCCGGAGTTTTCTCCTCAACATATCCATGGGCGGTCTTCTCCGACCATTCCCTTATTTCAGCATATATACCATAGTCGTTTTTGCCCATCACTATTTCAATATGCACATGAGTGGCTCTGAACAGCGACTGGAGCTCGGCAATCTCAACTGCCACAAATTCCGGTTTCTGAAATTTGGGATCAGTTTCTGAGGGATCTAAAAGGTCAAGAGTGAGAAAGTAGGCCTGCATCTCCTTGGCTTCAGTCTTTATCTCGCCATTGTCATCGTAAACAGGGTTGCCGTTGCTGTCTGTGACATAAAATTCCCGTGTGATTTCGTTTTTCGACTCCGGCTCATAAAACGGGCCTAACGGCAATAATCCTGTTGAAGCCACGGAACCATCGGTGTTTAATGATCCCGGGGGCACAACCCATTCACCCGAAGATGACTCGGGCGCCCATATCACTTCTTTATTCTCTGCATTCTCCGGCAGTGAATAATCCTGAATCCAACCATACAGCGCATTCACTGAGGAATTTGTGGAGCCCGAGCCCGGATTCCATGAGTCTTGAGCCACTTTCTGTAACCAATCCACCCAGTATTTTCCATCCTTTTCCGGGGTTTCTACCTGTCCGAACAGGTATTCCGAGTCGGATATGGAATAGGGAAGTTGTTCACTGCCGTCGTAGTTTTCCGGCATCTCCGAAGATATGCTGATAGACTTTACATAAACCGAAGTGGGTCGCTTGTTTACGAAACTAAATGTGAATTTAGTCGCCGCCGGCACTAGATACATGTCTCTGAATTCCTGAAACAGATTTGAGTTATCATCCTTGAGTTTCTGCACCACGAAATCCGCTCCGGTATAAAATGATGAATAGGGAAGATATATGTTCCCCTCAGTGTCTATACTATAATCGGGTTCAAACCAGATCGAATTCATCACCGTGTTGAATTCATCCTTTCTGTCGGGGAAGTTTGCTTCAAAACCGCCGGCATAATATGTGAGAACATCGGAAAGCGACAAACCATCCGGCTTTTCCGCTATAAGATTTTTTAGTCCTTGCGGAGGTGTGTATCCCTCGGGCCATTGAAATTTTATATTCCTCACAGATTGCTCATTGGCAATGATATAGAAACTTTTCTGCCCCACTTTCGCCGGGGTGGTGTAAGTGTATTCGAAGTTGGAATCCGCTGTCACTCCTGAAAAGTCTGAACTTTCCGTGGGATTGAATTCCTGGTCAAGGCTCCCTTGAGGGGTCGGGAAAGATATCAGCCGGTTATATTCTATTTTATTGTTCTTGTCGAGCATAACTATGCGCAGATATTTTATCTTCTCCCACGGGCCCTCGCTGTTTGAAGCACGTGCAATAGGTTTTATCACGAAAGCCACATTGGCCATATCTTCATCTGAGTCACCCTTATTCCCTCCCGGGCGGTTCTCGGCTTCCGGCCCTTCCACTGCATCGTGGTAGACACAGGAAGTGAGGCCCGCTGATAAAGCAAGGAGTAATATGAATTTAAACGTTATGGCTCGAAGATCCGACATCAGTTTTCTTTCTTTATTTACGAAACCTATACTTCATACTCGCTCAACACCACTCTCCACGAGTTTATCAGGATATAGGCTGTCATCCAGTTGTAGTTCTCGTCAAGGAAAAAGGTCAATACATATTCGTCTTCCCGATCTAAGAATTCCTGGTCGGTCATGCTGTGACCGTAAGCCATCTCATAATAATCCTTCGAGAGCAAAGCGTATTGTATCACCGGAATATTCGAGATGATATCCTTGTTGTGGGTGTTATCGGTGATTGTGAGATAAAACTCCTTGGCATGGGTAGCCATCATACGGCTCACAGACAGGTCGGCCAGCACTCCCTGGCTGTTCAAGGAATTTCCGTTCTCTGTGCCTACACCGGCTATCACCTCGTCGGTGTTCCAGGGAAGATAAGTGATCTCCGGATATTCCACAATGGAATTGTCGTATGCCAACATTCCGTCTGCATCTGTTATTCTGAAGCTGTAATCGCCCTTCTCCATCGGTTTGGCCGACAGCTGCTGAAGTATCACCCGTATATGGTTGGTGTCTTTGGTGAGCTTCATCGTATAGTAGTAGTCGCTACCATCGCGTGTGTCGGGCAATTCCACCGTCATGTTTCCATGATAGAGGAATTTCAGCATCTTGTCGGAAGAGTATTCGTTGCCGGCGATCACCTCGGTGTTGAGAGTGCAGGTGAGCTCCTTGATATCCGTGACACCGGCCACCGGAGAGGGCACGGTGAAATCTTGAGAGTCGGTGCCCTCGTTGTTCAAACCGCACCAAGCCACCAGCTGATAGCTGCCCGGCTCAAGATCAAGCTCCAGGTTATACCCGGCTTTATCTATCTCAAGGCCGTTGACAAGGTAGTCCTTTACAAAGAGCCCTTGGCTGTCGAATACATAAAGGTTCACAGAGTGCACCTCCGACGGGAACGCATCTGCCCATTTCAGGTTCATGTCGTAAACAAAATTTAAAAAATATTTGTTTTCGCAGTCCCCTTCGTAATCAAACACGGGGTTATGGCATCCGCAGAGCGCGAGTGCCATAACTCCGGTTATTATTTTGCTTGTTAATCGCATGCAGTGTTTATTATCCTAAGAGATAATTTTCCTTTTTGTTTTTTTCAATTACTGATTTACCAGTTCACTTCATAAGAAGAATTCACAAGACGCCAGCTTAAGATCTTGATCACTGTCTGGAGATTGTTGGCATCCGGTTCCGGATATTCCGGATAGATCACTTCATTAGGATCAAGCACCGGTGTGCCAAGACCACCGATATTGGTCACTGATGTCTGATATATGTGATTTCTTACTATGCCGTAATAAGCCGGTGATGTAACTTCCGGATCAAGAGCACCGGGTATGTGTTTGATATCGAAGAAGTAATATGTCATACCGTTTTCCCATACCTTAGCGTGTGAATAACCCAGGGATTGGTCGATATAGGTGTTGATGTTATTTGCCGGTATCTCTGCATAGTTACCCGGTGTGGCCTGTGAATACCATGTTTTGGCAGTTCCGGTGGTGCTTAAGGTGAAGTAAGAATAATATCTGCCCGGAGTTTCGAGATTTACAGCACCGCCGAGCCAAGCCGACTGTGTGATAAGCTTGAGATCATCTTTGCTGATTCTGTTATATCCGGCCGAAGGGTCAGTAGTGCTTGCCGGTGTCCACATGTCAAGAAGGCTGGCAACATAAGTCAGGAGGCCCTCTTCGGTGAATTGCTTACCCTGGAATGAACATACTGTGATGGGATTGTTTGATTCATCCACCAATTGGCCTACGAAAATCACCTGGGTAGGTTTCAAAGGAGCGTAACCGTCTACAACATTAAAAGGTACACCTTCCAATTGCGGTACATCGGCTGCTACAGGATTAGCATTTTCCTGAGTGTAGACATAAGGAACGCTCAATGGATTTCCCGGAAGTGTGGAAGATGCGTTCTTATTGCCTATCTGATTGAAGGTATACCAGGTATAGTTGTATCCTTCAGTAGTTTCCGGCAGATTCAGTGCCCAGAATGAACGGAAATAATCAGTAGAGTTCCAGGGTTGGCCTGTTACGTTGAACAGATCGGCTTTCCAAGAAGGAACTATATCTTTCAGCAGTCTCGACATATTCGGGAAGGAGCACAAAGCCCATCCTAAGATCTGCACATTTATCTGCTGTGCAGTCTGGGTAGTGGTGCCCGGCACATTTGTGGGATTGAATGTAAATCCATCGGCATTTGTCGGGGTAATCGGATAAATATTATTTTCTGCGTTTACAGCTGTCTTGTCGATGCTGAAAGCCACTTTAGCCACAACTCTTTCCACGAAAATCTCCACGGGGTCTTCACTTGCCTCTTCGGGATCATCAGTGATCTGGTCGGCGGAGATCTCAGTGGCATACACACCTGACATGGCTGCCCCGGCCTCAAGAGATTTCGCATACACGGAATTACTCATTACAAAGTTGGAACTTGTAAGAGAGTTCCCGGTTGCATCAGTCAGATAATTTTGATACAGAGCCTGAACATTTTCCAAGTTGAGATTATTTGTGTTTTGCAGAATTGCATTCGTGGGATTCACCACTGCGAGTATCTTTGTAGGCTCTACACCGCTGGCCGGACGTGACAACACCAGAGTGGTGGTGAGCGTCTTTTCTACAGTTGACGGTTGGTCGGCGCCTCCGGTTTCTGTATCAACAGGCGACGGGGTCCAGTCGATGAAGGAATAATAAGATGTTTCATCACCGGCATGAGGATTCTTTCTCACCTGGGCAGCTGCTCCTCCTTCACCGAAAAAATAAAATCTTACAAGGTTCACCTGATTTTCGGAAGCTACTCCATCTTCATAAGTGCCGTTGTTTTGCTCATAACTAGCCCTTGAAATTGCAGAGGAAGGCGACACGATTTTCACTCTCAGATAGCCCGAAGCTTCTCCGGTGGTCATTTCACCGTGAGAACCCTCTTCAGGTGCTACATTCAGATTGTCGTTGGCACATGCTGTCAGCAACAAAGCCAATGCGGGAAATAAATAAATTTTTTTCATATATATTTGGATGTTGATTTATTTTTCAAGTTTAGACTTTTATATGTTATCAAGTTTAGTTCTTAATATGTTGTCTTTTTTACGGAGTTATAAGCCTTGAGTTAATAATCATCTTTTGGCTTCAATAAACACTTACTATTCTCACTTATTGTTTATTGTTCAATGTTTATTGTTTAAAACAGCACCTCACTTATTGTTCATTGTTCAATGTTTAATACTTAAATCAGTAACTCACTTATTGTTTATTGTTCAATGTTTATTACTTAATTCTCATAGTTCACAATATTGCGGAGGTTGCGGAGAACACCGGCTTTGTCTTCGAAACCGAGGGAGACCGCTTGTTCTACCAGGCGAAGTGCCTCGTCATAGTTTTCCTGAAGGGCGGCCAATACACCTTTTGCATAGGTTGAATTGGCTCCATCACCGGCTTTAGCCAGATATCTTTCTGCTGCTACATAGTCACCTTCCATCATGGCGGCATTAGCAGCATTGATATTAGCCTTCTCATCAGTAGGATAAAGCCTGGCTGCTGTTTCCATCACATCACGGTATTCCTCTCCGTTCTGATCCAGAGTGGCGGCATAACGGTATATCTCGTTGAGCGATAGTTTCTGAGGTGAGGTCTTTATTAACTGTGTTATCTCCGAGAGTTCAGTAAAACCACGTATCTCATACTCTATCTTATAGTCTGAATGACGCAGAGCCGGATAAACATTTGCCAAGAGGAACGCATACTGTTGCGGATAAGTAGTCTGGATCATAGTATTCTTGGGATCCGGTGCCAGATTGCTGTCGATGATCGAAAGTATACCCAATTTATCCTCAATATTTGAATTCTGTACCCATTCACGGAGGCCTTCCCAGTCTTCGGGTTCATAACTGGTATGAATGAATCCCCATGGGAACATGTAAAGTTGTTGCACATAATTCATCAGGGCCTCTGTCCTACCCCGGGCAAGACGTACATTGTTTTCATAAGAACCTTCCGGCGAAGCGAAACCTTTTATAGACAAGGCAGTAACCTTTATATCAGGGTCGTTTTTCACTGAATCTATAGTAGCGATAATCTTATGAAGCTCTACTGTATTTCTTCTGTAATCAGGATAAATCACAGTCTGATTTACCGGGAAGTCTATATAAGCCTTTCCACTCAGTTCGCGTGTCTTTACGGTTTCGGCCACAGCATCTTCGAAAATGAAAACCGGACGGAATTGCTCCCTTTCCACTTTATACACTGCCAGATGATCCATCATGGATCCTTGTTCGCTGCAACCAGCACAACCATAATAAGTGCTGCTCATCTCAAGAGTAGCACCGTTCATCCAGGGAGCATAGTTCACATTCTGATTAAGATGCACCATCCCTAAGTTCTTGTTATATCTTAGGGAAATCTCTCCTTTGCCTGAAACAGGTTTTTTCCCTGAGCGTTCAAACTGATACCATCTTGTGCGACCATACACTCCAATACCATCAAGCACCAATGTATCGGGGCCATTTACAAGCATCGGCACCATCACCACTGCTGAATTGCTTTTTAGTTTCAGACTGCTTAGATCTACATCCATATCTACCGTCATAAGGCTACCATTGCGAACGAGCCTGGCATTCGTAACCTCAATTGGACTCACCTCGGAGGCAGCTGCAAAACCTATTACAGGAAACAGAGCCAAGGCAGTAGATATTAGCAACTTATATAATGTTTTCATTTGCCTGCTGATTAGAAGATATACTCGATGTTGATATCAATTTTGGTAGGACCTACATAATTGTGCACCTTGTTGCTTTCAAGGCGTTTTCCGCAGTCTGAACAACGGAACTTGTCATACCTGGTATAGATCCATCCAACTCCTATTTCTGCCTCCAGGTTCCAATGCTTACCTAATATCCATGAATATCCGTAAGCAAATCCGGCTCCGGCAGCCCAGCCTTGGTAACGGTAATCGCTAAGGTTTGAGAATTTGCTACCGAGGAAATTGATACCATTTTTGATGTGGCCGAAATTATATTGACCTCCGATAGCATGCAGACCTATGAAATTACCTGCGAAACGATCGCAAAACCAATACCGTGCTTCGGGTTGGAACAGCCAATGTTTCCATGTATGACCGTTGATTGGCCAGAAGTTTATCTGTCCTACCATGTTGAGAGTCCATTTCGGGGCAACTCCAACCTCAATACCTAAGTTGGGCGACAAAGTAGCATCTGAAAGCAGATTGGTCTTGATTCCGACACTTTGCGCAGAAAGGGTGCCCATGGAGGCCATGAGTACCAACACCAGTTGAATTAGTCGTTTCTTCACTTGAAATTCAGTGAGATTAGTTATGTTTCTTTAATCGTTTCTATTTGGTACACTCTCTTTAGAACCGCCGTTTCTTTTGATTAGATAAGGACGTTGTTCAATCTGACCGTAAAAAGAATAGACCAAATAAAATCTTAATCTGTTTCCGTGTCTTTCCTAAAACTTTGGTATGGATTTATAAGGCCAAACTTATGGATTATTTTATAGCCAGTTTCCTTAATTAGGAGATCACTTCAGCAAAAATATAACAAATTTTTAAAATACAACGCATTTTCAGTATTTTATTATACATTTTTAACATGTAAATTAACATTTAGTCTAAAAATTTGTAGAAAAATCTCTTTTTGTTAGGTCGGGATCATACATACTATTTAATTTTTTTCGATTATCCTCATAAATATCCCCATTGATAAATTGCCCTCAAACGTAGGGACGCACGTCTCGTGCATCCGAAATAAAAGAAGGTTAATTCATTGATTATCAGAGGACGCACGAGCCGTGCGTCCCTACAAAAGCCAGTTGGGTTATTATTCATGATTAATCATTATTTCAAATAGAAATACTAATCTAAAATTCTGAATAATAAGGATTTAAAATGCACTTGTGATTCTACTGTGGCCCTTTCAGATTGCAAACCTTCAAACTAATAGTTAACTTAGCCCTTTCAAAACCATAAAAAAGATAAAGACTACAATCATGAAACATAAAGTTAAAATTCTTGTCAAAACAATTACCCTTATCGCCATTATTGCCGGTGCACTCACTTCTTGCTCCAATCATAAATTTCGCATAAAAGGAGAAATCTATGGAGCAGAAGATACATCACTGGTACTTGAAAAATCAGATTTTCAAGGGCAGTGGTTACCAATTGACTCTGTAAGAATAAACCGTAACGGAGGTTTCTCAATCTCCTTCCCTGCTCCTCCTTCACCAGAAATTTATCGTCTGGCCCTTGACGACAGATATATTTACATACCGGTTGATTCCACTGAAACTATTACAGTAAACACCTCTCTGGAAAAATTCGGCCGTGAGTTTACTCTTCTCGGGTCTCACAACGCAGAACAGATGGAGAAATTTGAAAAAGATCTACACGCAGCCATTTCAAAACCATCTGACTCTATCCCGGCTTTCAAACGCGAGGTATATTCACGCTATATGAAAGATGCCCCCGGCTCGATCGTTTCTTTCTATATACTTACAAAGATAGTGGATGGTAAGCCTCTCTATAATCCAACCGATCCTGAAGACCGTAAATATTTCGGAGCCGTTGCAACAGGTTTCAAATCTGTCCGTCCCGACGATCCTCATACAACACTTCTTGAACAAACTGTAATAAATGCCCTCAAGAAACGAAATAACGAGAATGGTTCCTTCCGAACTATCGAGGCTGAGGAACTTACATTGATCGACATGAATCTCCAGAATGAAAAAGGAGAATATGTAGCTCTTTCAGACGTAGCCGGCAAAGGAAAACCTGTAGTGGTGATCTTCTCATTACTGAATCAGCCTGAATCACCTGAACTCAATATTGCCTTAGCATCTATTTACAATTCACACAAAGGCAACGTGGAATTCTATAACGTCTCCCTTGATGCCGACCAATATGCCTGGCGCGATGCGGCTAAAAATCTCCCCTGGATAACAGTATATTCTCCCGGAGAAGGAAATTCTGTAGACGCAAGAAATTACAATGTATATTCCTTGCCAGCCTATTTCATTTATGACGCTAAAGGAGAACTCATCCTACGCCCCCTTTCTTTAGACGAACTATCAAATTCTCTTTGAACCATGCGCCATTTCCTTCTTCCCCTTCTCCTGGTTCTTTTTCCTTTAGGCATCAGCGCCAACAATGATAAAGATACATCCGCCTCTTCCCTCTCCACAGGGGCGAATCAGACGGTAAATAACCCAAAATTTTCCGTCACTCCCAACGGACGCCTTTTAATTGACGGAGCCTTATATGCCTCACCCCAGAAATATATGTTTTCCGACGGAATGGCTATCTCTGAAGCCCGCGTGGGGGTGAAGATGGGGTATGGCAAATGGTCTTCCTGGATTGATGTAGGTTTTGCTTACGGCAAAATCGGACTTAGAAATATGTGGATACAATACGATTTCAATTCACATAATTCTATAAGAGTGGGTAATTTTCTTATGCCATTCGGATATCAGTCTCCGTTGACTGCCAATAATAAACCCACCTTTGAGCAACCTCTCGTAAGTGCTCTTTACACTCCCGGATTGCAGTTGGGGCTGATGTATACATTCCGCAATCAGTCATTCTATTCCGCCACGGCCGTACACATGGAGTCATCTGCCCTTACCAATGTGATGAACTATCCTCAGTTTACCCAGCAAGGATATTCATTGCTCACACGTTTTGTATGGCGTAACCGCAATGCGCTTCAATCGGGAGCACCTATCATCAATGCCGGCATCAGTCTCGGGTTCTCCTCACCCGACAGACATCTGGTGAATGATGAAGACATACATGACGGATTTACAAATTCTGCTAATTTCCCCACAAAAGTATCAAATGTCACTGCTATCTCGGCCACGGTAGCTAATGCAAAAAATAGGTTCAAACTCACACCTGAGCTTGCTCTGGCTTACGGCAGAATCGGACTTGAATCCCAATATTTCTTCCAGACAATTGCACGGCGTAAGGGTCTTCCATGCTTCAATTCTCAAGGTGCTTACGTAACCCTCAGAGGCATCTTGATCGGTTCCGACTACACATATGATGAAGCCAATGCCCAGTTGGTAAATCCCAAGAAAAATGCGCTTGAACTTGTTCTTGATTATAACTATGCATCTCTCTCAGATTCACACGCCGGAATATACGGGGGACGTGCCAATTCCTTCAACGCAACGCTCAATTACTATTTCAACCAATATATCACTGCGCGTCTCAATTATTCCTATACTCACGCATGGGACCGAGCAGGGTTTGATCCAATAACCCAAAATGCATTTCAACTACGTCTGATGGTTCTCTTCTAATCTTTTTACCTCTAAGCCTTAAAATACAATTATGGAAGACTGGAAATCAGCCCTCGCCTCCCTCGCCTCTTCATTACCGGAGGAAAACGAAAATAGCGCTAATCCAAAAGACATTGAAGAACCCTCTCCTTCCGAACCTTCTGATAAACAATCCTCAATTCTTCATGTAATTCTTTCCAAGAAACATCGTGGAGGTAAAACAGCCACAATCGTAGAAGGTTTTACAATTCCACAGTCGGAATTAGATGATATCGCAAGACGCCTGAAACAAAAGCTGGGAGTGGGCGGTTCTACGCGAGAAGGGGAAATACTGATCCAAGGCGATCACAGAGCAGCAGTAACCGATTTCCTGAAATCACTTAATTTTAAAGTTCGCTGATGTTAAAAATCCAACGGGCTTCTGCTGGCAGTGGAAAGACATATACCTTAGCCCGAGATTTCATTCTTCACCTCCTCACTTTTCGCCGTGACGACGGAACTTATACTCTTCGAAATGCCCGACAAATCGAGGACGCTCTTACTCATATCCTTGCCATAACTTTCACCAACAAGGCCACAGCGGAGATGAAAGAACGTATCCTCAGTAACCTTAGATCACTTGCTGAAGATCCTCAGTCTCCTCTTATCCCTTTTTATCTCTCCATTCTTGACCATAATCAAAAAGAGGAAACCCAGCCTAAAGACAAAAACCAATCGAAAGGTAAGGTCAAAAAAATCTCAGATGTAACTGAGAATTCTACTATCTCTTCTATCCAAGAGGCTGCTTCCACAGCGTTAAGGATAATCCTTAATAACTACTCGTCTTTTAAAATCTCAACTATAGATTCCTTTTTTCAGGAGATACTACGCACATTCTCTTACGAAGCAAATATAACTGAAAATTATAAACTGGAAATAGATTCTTCATTCATTGCAGACGCGGCTCTGGATGAAGCTTTTCATCAACTTGACACCCGGCCTGCCACAATGGGTAACGCCTCTTTCTGGCTTAATATCCTGATGCGCGAGGAAGCAAAAATTTCACAGCGATGGAATCCCTTCATCCCGTCATCTTCGCCATATTCTCTTTATCAGCGAATCCGTTCTGCAATATTCCAATTAGACACAGAACCTTTCAAACAACTGCTTTCTAACACTCCGAAGGTCACAGACGACCTTAAATCCCTTTACCTTTCGTTAAGACAATCTGCATTGGCAGAGCGCCAATCCCAACTGGAAGAGATTAAAAGAGCTGCGGATAATGTCAGGAATGTAATAGCGTCATCGGCTTCTGAATCCCAGATACACTCTAATTTCCTGAAGCAGCTCAATCGTTTTCCTTCCCTTTCAATCCACGATTTATTTACATGGAAATATGACTCCTACATCGAGAAAGGAGTGCTTCTGGCGAAATATAATTATCCGGAACACCCTGTAAATGAAGCCGTGCGTAAATTATATTCCCTCATTCCGGAGTGGAACAATCCCTCGGCCGATTCCGCATATAAAAACTGGCAGGTATTCTCACCTCTTCTTCCTCTTTACGGGCTAATCCTCGAAATACGTTCTTTCATATCGGATATTCTACAAAGCAACAACCTTATACGACTTTCCGATACCTCATTCATTTTATCTAAAATCATAGGAGATGAGGATTCTCCTTTCGTTTACGAACGAATGGGTAACCGTTTCGATCATTATCTCCTCGACGAATTTCAAGATACCTCACGCATGCAGTGGCAGATAATACGTCCATTACTTGCCGAAGGTCTCGCAAAAGGTAAAGATTCTCTTATAATCGGTGATCCCAAACAGAGCATCTACAGGTTCCGGAATGCCGACCAGTCCCTTATTACAACTGTAGTACCGACAGATTTCCCCACCCATCTTGAAGCCGGATATTCTCAGGAAGAGAATTCAAACTGGCGCTCCGATGAGAATATCGTACGTTTCAACAATGAGGCATTTTCAGCCTTTGCGGAATATGCCACTGCACTTTCGGCCGAAAAAGGATCCTCAACAGATTTCACGGTCCTTTATTCCAATGTGGTGCAATATCCGACAAAAAGAAATGGACTCGGCTCCATCCATCTCTATCCTCCTCTTTCAGAATCTGAGAAGGTAAAAGAGTCAGATGATTCCGTAACACTTCCTGATCTTCTTAAATCAATCCTGGAAAAGGGATATAGTCTTCGAGACATCGCAATCTTAGTATCCAAAAACTTGGATGCCAACCAGATCCTTTCAATCTTAGGGGATTATAAAGAATTACCGGTGATATCGGACGAATCTCTCCTTATCTCATCTTCACCTGCAGTTGCTTCTATCCTCGCCTCGATCGCTGCCATAGGTTCTTCTCCTATGAATGATTTTGGCTTAAAACCACAGGAGAATAATCAAAAAGATCCGAATTCTTCCGAAAGCGAAGAAAGTGAGCCACTTCCCTCCTCACTTGTAGAAATAGTGGAGACGTTTATTTCTTCTCTTCCGGAAAATCTCCGGGAATCACAAGCTCCATTTCTGGCTGCTTTCCAGGATACAGTGCTCGAATATACGGCAAATCACCTGGATCATCCTGCTGCTTTCCTGGAATGGTGGAATAAAAGAGGTAAAGATCTGGCCATTACGTCTCCCGATAATGTGGATGCAATACGGCTTATGACCATTCACAAATCAAAGGGACTTGAATTTCCTGTCGTGATTATCCCTTTCCTATCCGGCACCCTTCTTCCGAAATCACCAAAACAGGAATGGAGATGGGTTAATTCTTCACTTACTCCCCTTCCACTTCCCGTTCAAACCACCTCTACCCTCATTGGATCTCATTATGAATATCTATATCGGGAATATATCGATCAAGTTATAACCGATTCTCTCAATAGATATTATGTTGGCTTCACCAGAGCCAAAAGTGAACTTCATATTTTCATGCCGCTTGAATCTCCATTGGCTCAATTATTGCCAATTCCTTCAGATCCTTCATAAACCTGTATCCCTTCTAACAGGATGCTCTCTCTATTCCTTAAAGACCCCCTACATGATATGCGGCCCTTTAAGCGGGAATTAATGGTCATAGAAAGGAATTTTTATACTAATTTTGCAGAACTAACCTTAAAAAATATATAACCAAATATGAATTTTTATAAAACCCTAATCCTCTTCCTCATCTTCAGTAGTTGTGCTTCCCTTTCTGCTCAAGAGATTGAATCAGGAAAGGTGTATAAAATCAAAAATGTAGATAAGACCAACAATTCTATGTCTATATCCTCCTCTTCTCCCACAGCCATAGGAGCAGTTTCGGATGCCAACGACCTTAAGCAACAATGGTATCTCTTTAGCGATCCACAGGACAAGGGTTTCTATTTCAGAAATGTTTATTCCGGAGGTTATCTTTCCAGTCCAAGAGCCTTATACACTCCATGGAGCATTATTTACACAAATACACCTCAAGACGATACTATGCTTATGTGTATCCTGGATCAGGATGGACACAAAGTGATACGGCCACTCTCCCACAACAATAACTATGCCTATGCACATAACGACGCCGGCAATAACATAGTAGGATGGCTTGCCTCAAGTGCCGCAACACAGTGGAACTTTGAAGAAGTGCCCTATACGGACGAAGAGATCGAATCAATCCTTAAAAATTTTGAAAATACAGCTGACGAATTGGCAAAAGCAGAAGTGTATGGCAATCATTTAGCACAACTTTTCACAAATAAAGCCTGTACACAACTTAAAACAACCGAAAATCTTAAGGAAAATGAAAATTATAAGGCATTACCTTTACCATTGCAATTGATGGTGGATAAGACATACAGCGGAGATTGGAGCGAAGAGAAAGGTGACTGGGACTCAACTCATGCCAATAAATATAGGATACAACTTTACGAACCATATTCTGAAGGCGCTGCAGCAGCATCTTTAGCGGGCATCCAGGCCTACACCAATATGAATAATCCTACCGGTATAGTGGGTAATGCAGGCGATATTCTTTACATAATGGTGGACAAAGAGCCAGCAGACGGGTCTACTCTCTATATAGGAGGTGTGCCGGACTGCAAAATGTACAACAGTACAACATCAGGCACTAAGCTGCACCAAGGCCTTAATATGATTTTCTGTAATGACGACAACACCCATTATTTCATTTATTATACTGTAAACACAGTCAATGGGAAGGAAAGGGTACGTAAATTGTCATCCTTTGAACCGATAAAAATACACATAGAAGGTGGTCAGTTAAACGGGTTCTTCAATTATATAGGAGATGAATTATATGAGCCGGACACTGAGGCAGACTACAGGTATACTGTAGAAAGAGCTGTACATCCAATGTATGATCTGCTTGGTAGATATGTAATACTTCATTTCTTTAAAGAAGATACACCAAACGTGCCTACTGAAACAACCAAGCAGATGGGTGTGAGGAGTTCATTCGACCCTGCAATAAACACCGGAGAAGGCAAGCATTACGATCCGGTAATCACAATGAAAGCATGGGATGATATGTGCTTTGCCGAAAGAATCCTGATGGGCATACAAAGTGACGAAGACATCAACAACCCTTTCAATGAAGGAAAGTATACTTCAATTCTTAATGATGTCTTGGTAGGAGGCGAGTATAAAATCAACCTTCAGGAACCCTACAGTGATTATTTCAACAACCGGATGATGGGAATTACTTTGCAGGACAAGGGTCTGTATATGAACGCTACAGCATGGCGCACAGCTTATGCTCCCGGCACTATTAGTGTGATACTTTCGCAATTCCCGCAGGCCGGTATCTGGGGGCCTGCCCATGAATACGGCCATATCAATCAGACGCCAATGAGAATTGCCGGTACAACTGAAGAATCAAACAATGTCTTTTCAAACGTGGCAAACTATTATGTATGCCGAACTACTTCTCGCTGCGATTACCCATCCTCCCAACTTAACATTTTCAATCAGGGAAAAACATATCTGGAACATGGTACATGGGGCACAACGAGAATGTTCTGGCAACTTTGGTGTTACTATCATGCCACAGGCCATAACACAAAATTCTACCCCCGACTCTATGAACTTCTCAGAAACTATCCTCTGCACCGAGATCTGACATCGATCCCCGGTAAACTTAATCCAAAGACCGACCTCTTGCATTTTGCCAAGATGTGTTGCGTGGCTGCTCAGGAAGACCTGACTGACTTTTTCACCGCATGGGGATTCTTCGTACCTCAAGACAACTATCATATCGATGATTATGACGTATATGACTGCATTCTCACACAAGAAGATATCGATGAGGTAAAAGCTGAAATCAAGGCTTTCGGATTTCCTGAAAACAGAGCTATAATTCTGATAGATGACAGAGTAGATTCCGAATTACCCATCGGATTCGGTTATAATCAGTCGCTTTGTGGTGATCTGGGAGGGTTAAATGATTTCCGTAACTGCCGAAAGGCTGAAGGAGACCTCACATTTATTGTAGATGGCAATAATGTAACAGTAAAGGGAGAAGGAAATCCGGGAGTGGGTTTCCTGGTGACAGATGAAGAGGGAAATCTGATCGGTTTTTCAAATTCCTATAACTTTACACTTTCTCCGGAAGCAGCCGAAAAATTAATGAACGGAACTGCCACACTGATGGCAATCGGGGCTGATAATGAAACCGTTGAGGTGGTGGACCCGGTAAGAAACGGAAATCTGGAAACAAAGAAGGCTTTGTTAAAAGAACTGATAGATAAATGTGACTCTTTGCTGGCTGAAATAGATGCAACCGAATGTAAGGTGGGATGGCTCTTACCTTCATCATGTGAAATACTTAAGGAAGAAAGAGACGACAAATATCTACTTTGGGAGAATGCTGAAGAAAATGATTCCGAGATACTTACGGAAGGTTACATGGCACTTGCTCTGGCTTATCAGGCTTTATTGAATGATGAAGAGGCAAGGATAGGGATTGAAGATGGAGCATCCTATCAATTCGTCAATGCACATTATCAAGGTAAAGTACTTGAGGGAGGTTTGGAAAAAGCATTGTCAAAGACCTTGGATGCTTCTCTCGAAGAAGTGCCTGAAGCACAAAAATGGGTAATGGAAAAAACTCAAGGAATGAACGCATATTATTTGAGGAATAAGGCCACCGACCTTTATCTTTCCACCTCTAAAAAGATGAGCAACACCGTGCCAATGAGTACTGATCCTCAGTCTTATACTTTGGTTAAAATAGAAAATGGAATTTATTCATTCGCGCCGGACGGCAATTCAAATTTCGCTTTCCATATAGATGCTTCAAATAATGTGGTGCAATGGTACACTACAGCCAAGGCTTCACAATGGAACCTTACAAAAGTTGGTGAACCCGACGATGATTATTCTATGATATTGGATGTAGAAAAGGATAGCGAATCTTCTTCTTTTGATATATATGATATAACCGGCAGACTAATGAAACTAAATGTAGGTTACAATTATGTCACAAATCTACGACCCGGTGTATATATTCTGAAAGGGAAAGAAAAAGCCAAGAAAATCGTGATAAAGTGATTGAGTGACAAAAGAGAGAAAGTATATAGCAATAGATTTAAAATCTTTTTATGCTTCCGTGGAATGTGTGGAAAGAGGGCTTGACCCTCTTGACACATGTCTTGTGGTAGCCGACGAGTCACGAACACAGAAGACAATTTGTCTGGCGGTCTCTCCTGCCCTGAAATCTTTTGGAACAGGTGGCAGACCCCGACTTTTTGAAGTGGTGCAAAAAGTAAATAAAGTAAATTCCGGTCGTGGTCGGAAGGGAAAATCTTTCTCTGCAAAAGTATTGAAAGAAAGAGATGATTACCAGGTTGACTTCCTGATTGCTCCTCCCCGCATGGCTCATTATATAGATTATAGCAGCAGGATTTTTGATATTTATTTACGCTTTGTATCTTCAGAGGATATTCATGTATATTCAATTGACGAAGTATTTATTGACGTTACCGATTATTTGAACTTCTATAATCTTTCAGCACATCAACTGGCTATCAAGATTATCAAAACCGTACTTTCAGAAACCGGGATTACTGCTACTGCGGGAATAGGCACAAACCTTTATCTGAGCAAAGTGGCAATGGATATAGTGGCCAAAAAGATGCCGGCAGATGCCGATGGGGTAAGAATCGCTGAATTGGATGAAAAAAGTTACCGACACGAACTTTGGGATCATAGACCACTTACAGATTTCTGGAGAGTTGGTCATGGCATTGCCAATAAACTGGCGTTATACGGTATCTATACAATGGGTGATATCGCCCTGCAATCAATGAAAAATGATGCCTTGTTTTACAACCTTTTCGGTGTGAACGCAGAACTTCTGATCGATCATGCCTGGGGTTGGGAGCCGGTGACAATAAAACAAGTGAAGGATTACCGTCCGGAAACAAAATCCATAAGCAGTGGCCAGGTGTTACAGGAACCATATACAGCATCCCTTGCAAGAAATGTGGTGCTCGAAATGGCAGATGCCGTGGCTTACGAACTCGTAGAGAAGGGTCTGGTAACAGACCAATTGGTATTGACAGTGGGATATGATGTAGAGTCTCTTATTAGGCCCGAAATAAAAAATCTTTATAAGGGAAGGATCAAGACTGATTTTTATGGAAGAAAAGTACCGGAACACGCACACGGCACAATAAATATCGAAATTCCGACATCTTCAGCCACTGTCTTAGTAGATAAGACAGCAGAACTTTTCGACCGGATTATTAATCCTGACCTTCTTGTGAGGCGACTTACCCTTTCAATCAACCATTTGCTTACGGAAAACAAAGCGAAACAATCAGTGAAACCTATTCAACTTGACCTCTTTTCTGATTTTGAAGAAACAATCAAAAAACACAAAGTCGAGGAAGAGGTGCGTGAAAGGGAACACCGACAGCAACTGGCAATGCTGGAACTGCGAAAGAAATATGGTAAAAATATAATCTTAAGGGGACTTAATTTTTCAGAAGGAGCCACTCAGAGGTCGAGAAACAGTCAGATTGGTGGACATAAAGCATAAAGATATAAAACTAAAAAGATTAGGAAATGGGGAAATATGATGAAATTATAGATTTACCTTACCAAAAGAATCCTAACAGGATTCCTATGCCGATAGAGAACCGTGCAGCCCAATTTGCTCCTTTTGCAGCACTTGCAGGGCATGAAGATGCTATAAAAAAAGTGGAAGATTCTCATCAATGAGCGCAGGGTTATATATCCATGTTCCGTTTTGTAGGAACAAATGTCTCTATTGTGATTTTTATACCGGAGGATCAAGGATTGCTGATTGGCAAAAATATGTTACAGCAATTAAAAATGAACTTCATACCAGAAGAAATGAATTAAATGAAGAAGTTTCCACATTATATATCGGAGGTGGAACACCTTCCTTGATACCTTCAGAAAATTTTACAGATCTTATAAAGGATATACAAAGTATTACCGGGAAAAAGGAATGGGATGAATTTACAATAGAAGTAAACCCTGAAGATGTAACTCCTGAAAAAATATCCATCTGGAAGGACTTGGGAGTGAATCGAGTAAGTGTAGGAGTGCAATCATTCAATGATAAAGAACTGAAGGTAATTGGTCGCAAACATAGTGCGAGGGAAGCACTGGAAGCTATGGCTTTACTTGCCAAAAACTTTCATAACCTGTCCATAGATCTGATGTTCGGACTCCCGGGACAAACAATTGAAAGCTACCGAAACACACTTGAGTATCTAAACAAAATAAAGCCACAACATGTGTCTTTATATTCTCTGATGCTGGAAGAAGGCACTGCAATGACACATCTTGTGAATAACAGAAAAGTAGATTTGCCTCCGGAAAGTGAATGGTTAAAGATGTTTCAACTTTCAAATGATTTTCTTAAAAGCCTCGGATTTGAAAGGTATGAGATTTCTAATTATGCTTTACCGGGATGTAAGTCTATTCATAATTATTCTTACTGGCAAGGTCAACCTTATCTGGGTCTTGGTCCAGGTGCACACTCATACGATGGCAAGAATACAAGAAGAGCCAATCCTAATGATCTGAAAGGATATGTAAAATTTTTCAGTGAAAGAAAGGAAAAGAATAATGAGAAAAAATTTTTCCTTGAAGAGATTCTTAACGAGAAGGAGTTAAGAGAAGAATTTATAATAACCAGATTACGTACAACACAGGGTGTAAATCTGGATGAATTTGCGCAGAAATTCGGAGAAGAGGCAACAAATAACCTCTTCCAATCATCACTACCATTTTTGAATAGTGGTGAACTGAAAGAGGTGGATGGTTTTTTAAAATTTACCGATAAAGGATTTCTTATTAGCGATCCTATTATGGCAAGTTTGATTTAAAAAAGATTTTTCACGCTTCAGGAAGCCACAGTAGGCAGACCGGCAGCAATCCATGAAGTAATACCCTGATCCAGGTTAATCACCTTATATCCAAGTTCTTCTAATTGTTGCTGTGCCAGTGCAGAACGTTTCCCTGTATTGCAGTAAACTGCAATAGTTTCATTCTTAGGAAGGGTACGAATTGCTTCCTCCTTAAAATCCGGACTCGCTACATCCAAATGATGGGCACCTTCGATATGAGCCTTTTCATAGTCGGCTAAAGGGCGTACATCTAAAAGGAAAATATCCGGTTCTTTGATTGCTTTTGAAAATTCTGACGGTGTCATAACTAATTTATTTTTATAATTTACTTTATAATTATAACAATTCACTCAAATAAACAGAGCGTTAAAAAGTTCAAAAAAACACATTTAATACAATCCAATAGGTTGAAAAAAGGTAATTTTGTTGTTAATTAGATGACAAAAAATGAATAAAAAATATAGATTTTACTGGATAATCATAACTTTAATAGCAGCATTAATGACCTTCGGATTTGCCGAAACTTATGCTGTGACAAAGAAAACCAAGGCAAAAACTACTGCTACAACTAAAAAGAAAAGTACAGCTGCAAAAAAATCCTCCACAACTAAAAAAAAGGCAACCAACACAACGGCCAAGCGTAAGAAAAATACAAAGAGTACTACCAAAAAGAGGACTACACAAAAGAAAGCTGCACCAAAAGTACAACCAAAGAAACCGGAAGAAATACCGCAAAATGATTCACTCACTCTTTATGTGAATGAAGAATTGCTTCGTTGGATTCCGGAAAACCTTAATCCCGGAGGTCTGCGTGTTAATGTCGTAAAACCTGATTCCAAAACTCATTCGGCAAATATTTTCCTTAATGAAAACTTCACGTATCTGCCGGTGACCAAAGACCTTATAAACGACATAACCAAAGAGGTGGAAAGAATCATGCCCGATTCTCTCCAAGGATACAAGATTAACCTTAAAGTGGTAGATAAACCTCTTTCTTATTTTATCACCACTATCGACCGTCTTCCCGATGAAGCACGGAAATCTCCATCTTTTGTAACAGAAGCATTACCTTTCACAAACCCTAAAGATGGTATGGCAGGTGATATAGTGGCACTTTGGGCAAGTCACGGAAGATACTTCAAACCCGGTTCCGGTGCATGGTACTGGCAACGGCCTCAGTTGTTTCAGGTGACGGAAGATACTCACACGATGAGTTATATCCTACCCTATGTGGTGCCAATGATTGAAAACGCAGGGGGATATGTTCTTTTGCCAAGAGAACGTAACATTAACCGCAATGAGGTGATTGTGGATAATGATACTAACGACGAAGGACAGATCTTCTCCCAACCATATTACACGGAAAAAACCGGCAAAGAAAAATGGGAAACCGGTGATGGAGAAGGGTTTATTTATGATTTACCCGATTTCCGCGATACAGAGAATCCTTTTGAGAACGGCACTTACCGACAGACAAAAACTATAACCAACGGGAAAGAATCTTTAGCGGCCTGGTATGCAGACATTCCCGAAGATGGAGAATATGCTATATATGTAAGTTATAAAACTCTTCCGAATTCCACTGAAGATGCCCGATATCTGGTAAATTATTCCGGTGGTTATAAAGAATATATTGTCAACCAGACTATGGGTGGTGGTACATGGGTATACCTTGGAACCTTCCCACTTGAAGAGGGTTATTCCGATACCGAACCGGTAGTGGTACTTAGCAATCTTTCAACCAAGGAAGGAAAAATAGTCACAGCTGATGCGGTAAAAATTGGCGGAGGGATGGGAAATATCGCCAGAAGCAACAGTCGCACAGATATAATGCTCGACCCATCCACTCCGGAAGAATTAGATATAGAATACCTGTCGGGACTCAACGTTGACGGGAGCTTTGAAGCTGAAGAGGAACTTATAGACTTCGCTATGAAAACTGAAGCGGCAAAAACCGCTGCCAACAATGGATACCAGCCGATTTTCTCTACTTCAGGACTGCCCAGATATCTTGAAGGAGCCCGATATTGGCTCCATTGGGCCGGATTCCCGGAAGAAATATATTCGCCATATCATGGCACTGATGATTATAAAGATGATTATACTTCAAGAGGTCTGTGGGTGAATTACTTGGCCGGAGGATCAAGAGTATTACCGGGTAGGGATGGTCTTAATATTCCGGTGGATGTGGCAATGGCTCTCCATTCTGATGCCGGTAAAAGAGCCGATGACTCATTCGTGGGTACTTTAGGTATTTATTTCACTGACAACGGCAAATACTATAATGACGGTACACCAAGAACAAATTCACGTGCTCTTACCGATCTGTTGTTACGACAGATTACAATGGATATCAGGCAAACTTGGGAACCAAATTGGACAAGAAGAGCCATGTGGGATAAAAGTTATGTGGAAGCCAGGGTCCCGGAAGTACCGACCTCTCTGGTGGAATTTATGAGTCATCAGAATTTCGCCGACATGAAATATGCCCTTGATCCCGCCTTCAGATTCACTGTGAGCCGTTCAATTTATAAGGCATTAGGTAAGTTCATGGCAGAAAGAAAGGGTAGGAAATTTGTAGTACAACCTTTACCTGTAAAGGATTTTTTCATCACAAGAGTGAAAAAAGGCACCTTTAAACTTGAATGGGAGGCTACCGAAGATAAACTTGAACCTTCAGCTTCGCCAAAGAAATATATCATCCTTGAGAGAACCGGAGATGTTCTGGGTTTTCATAAGATAGGAGAAACTTCTCAAAAGCATTACACTGTTAAGGTTAATGACAGTGAAATCCACTCTTTCAGGATATTGGCAGCAAATGATGGTGGAAATTCTTTCCCTTCTGAAACACTTGCAATTAAGGAAGGCGGGGATAAACCGGTCTTAATAATAAACGGATTTACCAGAGTAGGAGCACCGGCAAGTTATAGTGCGGGTGATGAGGCCGGATTTATGGCAATGACTGATTTCGGCGTACCCCATATCCGTGACATATCTTTCATCGGTTATCAGACTGAATTTCACCGAAGCGCCGGAGAGGCATTCGGGAAAAGCAATGGAGATTATGCATCTAAAGTGATAGCCGGCAATACTTTTGATTATCCTTATTTGCATGGAAAGTCAATAGCAGCGGCAGGAAAAGGATTTGTATCAGCCAGTGTAGGTGCAGTGGAAAAAGGTGAAGTAAATTTGAAAGATTATACCACGATCGACCTTATTCTCGGTAAACAGAAAACATCTGTCACCGGATTTGGAAGCTCAGGTTTGAAATATTCAGCCTTCCCTCTTCCGTTGCAGGAAAAACTAAAACAATTTGTGAAAAACGGAGGTGACCTTCTTGTGAGCGGAGCCTATGTAGGAAGCGACCTCTATGATTCCCGAAATAACTATGGCAGTGATGATTTTGCAACGGAAGTGCTGGGAATTGAAAGAAGTGACGGTCCAAATTCCACCTCAGGACAATTAATCTCTTCCAACCGTAATTTCGGAGTGAAGAATATATCTTATTCTCACACTTTGAACGAAGAAATGTATATTGTAGAAAATCCTGATGTGCTTGCTCCGGGAAGAAATTCCGAAGTAATATATAAATATAGCGACACCGGGTTGCCGGCTGTGGTATTGACAGAAAAAGGAAAAAGCAATGTGATTGTAAGTGCTATTCCTTTTGAGGCAATGCAACCTGAAATACGTGACAGGGTAATGAAAGATTTCCTCTCCAATTTACAATAATCAGCAAAATGAAAATCATACCTTTTACAAATGTGCACTCCCTGCGTGATGAAATTTTGGGAGGAGGTCTTGAACAATTCGTAGTTATAAATCTGGATAACCGGGATTTCACCTTAGATGACAATTATTTCCATCGGATGGAGGAAATAGCATCCGATGCAGATTCCACCATCACTTATTGCCATTATAGGGAAAGACATAACGGTGAAGTTACGCTTCATCCTGTGATTGACTACCAGTTTGGTTCAGTGAGGGATGATTTTGATTTCGGACCTCTTGTAATGCTCAATGTAGCCGATGCACTGGCTGCCACAGAACAAATGACGCAGACTACCGATAAAATGATCGACGGAGGTTGGTATGAACTACGTCTACGAATGTCGGTGGGAAGGACGATTGCAGCCGTTCCGGAATATCTTTATACTGTAGAGAAAACCGACTTCAGGAAAAGCGGAGCCAAGCAACATGATTATGTAGATCCCCGGAATGTCTTATATCAGACTTACATGGAAAGGGTATTCACAGATTTCCTGATAGCATGCGGTGGATTGGTAAGTCCTCATATAATTGAAACAAGAAATAGTGATGAACAATTCCCGGTAGAGGCATCTATAGTCATACCGGTTAAAAACAGAGTTAATACAATCAAAGATGCTGTAAATTCTGCCTTGAGCCAGGTAACGGATTTTAATTTCAATGTTATTGTTGTAGACAATGACAGTACTGATGGTACCCGGGAATTATTAGAGGAGATAACGGATCCAAAACTTAAACTTATAAAAGTCGGACATGAAGAAAACCTGGGTATCGGGGGATGCTGGAACAAGGCTATTCTTTCGGAATACTGCGGGAAATATGCTGTGCAGCTTGATTCTGATGATATTTATTCCGACAATTATACCCTGCATAAGGTAGTAAACAAATTTTATACCGAAAAATGTGGAATGGTGGTAGGTTCATATATGCTTACCGATTTCGACCTCAATCCGATTCCACCGGGAGTAATTGACCATAAGGAATGGACAATGCTTAATGGCGCTAACAATGCTTTAAGGATAAACGGATTTGGAGCACCAAGAGCTTATTATACCCCATTAGTAAGAAATGTGCTGTTCCCCAATACAAGTTATGGGGAAGATTATGCCATGGCTCTGCGCATTAGCCGTGAATACACCGTAGGGCGTATCTATGAACCCATTTATTATTGTCGAAGATGGAGCGGAAATAGTGATGCCGACCTTTCGATAGAGAAAACAAACCGTCACAACGAATATAAAGACTTCCTTCGGTCGGTAGAACTTATTGCCCGTATCAGAGCTAATATGTAGAATAACGGAAAGAATATTAATGAACCGAAAAGAAATAAAAGAGTTTTTCTACAATCAATTGAAATCCTGGCCATTGGCAGCTAAAAACTACCGGGACCTTGAAAAAGTGAAGAAAAGGCCTTTTAAAACATATGATCTTGAAGGTTATTTTCAATTTAATAAAGGCAGATCCGTTTCCTCACTTGCCAAACTCGATCCGGAATCTGTGAAAAAACGTCCTTGTTTCTTATGCAGCCACAATCGTCCTGATCCTCAATCCGGAATAAAAATTCTGCCGGGCTGGGAACTTCATGTTAACCCCTTCCCTATTTTAAATGAGCATTTCACGATTATAAAAGATACTCATATACCCCAAGAATTGGATATAGACACGGGAAAGGTACTTGCAAATATAATGGAGGAATACATAGTATTTTTCAACGGGGACGGAGCCGGTGCTTCTGCACCTGATCATCTGCACTTTCAGGCTGTGCCTTTTGGCACCTTGCCGTTAGTGAATCTTTTAGATTCTAATTGGGAGAAGAGAGAGTATCTAAATTTGCCTTTCAAAATATTAACCGACGAAAATGAGATAAGGAACTTGAATGTTCCGGTCAACGCTTTTTTCTGGAGAAACGAAGATAATGAAATACGAATGTTGGCAATTCCACGAACAAAACACCGGCCGGAAAGATATTTCATGCAACCACCTTTAAGAAGAGCAATTAGCCCCGGTGCCATAGATATGACCGGTGTTATAGTAGTGCCCATAGAAGAAGATTTCAATATAATCACTGAAGAGGAAATAAAAGATATATATCAAGAGGTAGGATGCAACGAATGAGTCCCTGGAGATGGATACCTTCGCTTTATATAGCTGAAGGATTGCCTTATTTTGCTGTAAACACACTTACTGTCATCATGTATACCAACATGGGGGTAAGTCTTACCGACATGGCATTTTTTACCGGCTGGCTCTATCTTCCGTGGGTGATAAAACCATTTTGGAGTCCGGTAGTCGATTTATTCAAGACAAAGAGATGGTGGATTGTTGTGATGCAACTTGCCATGGCTTTAGGACTCGCAGGGGTGGCTTTGTTTCTGCCCGGAAGTTTCTTTTTCTCAATGACGTTAGCATTCTTTTGGCTCATTGCATTTTTTTCTGCCACCCATGATATCTCGGCTGACGGTCTTTATATTCTAGCATTAGACTCCCATGACCAGGCTAAATTTGTAGGTGTAAGGTCTACATTTTACCGAATCTCCAGTATCGCCGGACAAGGTGGACTTGTACTTCTTGCCGGTTATCTTGAAAATACCCTGAGCGATATTCCTTTGGCCTGGGCTTATGTATTTGGTATCCTATCAATATTTTTCCTCGTTTGCTCAGTTTATCATGCTTTTGCATTACCAAAAGTAGGTACGGATAATTCTATCCCTGCAAAGAATAAAAAAGCAGCTCTCAAAGATTTTTTTAAGACTTTCGCCTCTTTTTTTAAAAAGAAACAGATCGGTGTAGCCTTGGTTTTTATGCTTCTTTACCGCTTTCCGGAAGCACTTTGCATTAAACTTGTACAACCGTTCCTCTTAGGAAGCAGAGAAACGGGAGGCTTAGGTCTGTCAACTGCAGAAGCCGGATTTATCAACGGCACTATTGGGGTGATAGGACTGCTTCTTGGGGGTATCGTAGGAGGTATGGCAATTTCAAGAGGAGGACTAAAGAAACTTCTTTTCCCTATGGCTGCTTCTCTGTCATTGCCTTGTATTTTTTATTGCCTTCTTGCCATGTTTCAACCCACCTCCTTCTATATGATTTCAGGTGCAATAGCTCTGGAGCAGTTTGGATATGGATTCGGCTTTTCAGCTTATATGCTTTATCTGATATATTTCAGCCAGGGAAACAATGCCACTTCTCACTATGCATTCTGCACAGCATTCATGGCTGTAGGAATGATGGTGCCCGGAATGTTTGCAGGTTGGCTGCATGAATTCTTAGGCAAATATGAAATTTTTGCCGAAGGTTTCAATCAAGGCTATATAAATTTCTTCTGGGTTGTGATGCTTTGTTCACTCCTGACCTTCTTATCTTGTACCCTGATAAAAGTGAATGCCTCTTTTGGTAAGAAAACAGGCAATGAAGAAATTTCGGAAGAAGGTCTTACTCAAGTAAATTTAGAATCGTAGACTAAGAACTCTAAAACTCATCATTGAGCCGGTCGATAATTTCTGCCGGATTTGATATGACATAATCGGCATTGGCTCTTCTGAGTTCAGCCGGAGAACGGAAACCCCAGGACACACCTATTGATTCTACACAAGCCCTTTGTGCACATTCTATATCTACACCTGAATCTCCCACGTATATTACATCTTTCTTGGCAACAGGGAATTGTTCAAGAATGCTGAATATTACAGAAGGATCAGGTTTCCGGTTCCTCCCCTCCCTTTGGCCTTCCACAGCCACAAAATTTATATCAGGGAAACAACCGGCTATTATCTTCTCTGTAGCCTCTTGATATTTGTTTGAAGCAACTGCAACCGCTACTCCCCTTTGACTTAGATTTTCTAATAATTCATTGATTCCGGGGTAAGGTTTGGTGGTATCGAGACAATGCTCATTATAATATGCTTTGAAATGCTCAAGAAGTTGGTCAATGGTCTCCTCATCGGCATCTTGCTGAGCTTTCTTCATTAAATTTCTTACACCATTTCCTACCATATAAGCATAAGCCTGTATGGGATGAGTGGCAAATCCCATTTTTTCAAGAGCATAGTTGCATGCTTTCCCCAAATCGGTGATAGTATTAAGTAAAGTACCGTCTAAATCAAAAATCACTAATTTTTTCATACCTGAATTTAAATATGCATTAGAAAGGATAACCAATAGAGAAATGGAAGGATGAATCCCTGTGCCACCGTGGATGAATCAGTGGCCATGCCACTTCTCCTAATGCGGGATTATGAGCCTTCATTCCCATATCAAATCTTAAAAGGAAATATGAAAAATCAAGGCGTATGCCAAGTCCGTAAGAAGCAGCAAGTTGTTTGTAGAATTCATTAAACTTAAACAAACCTCCCGGCTGATTGGGGTAATTCCGTATAGTCCATATATTACCGGCATCAATAAAGGCTGCCAGTTCTACTACCCAGAACAGTTTTGTTCGCATTTCAGCACTCAGGATGAGGCGTATGTCTCCACATTGATTAATAAAGTCGCTCACAGAATTTGTTCCGGGGAAATTGCCCGGTCCAAGTGTTCTCACATCCCAGCCTCTTACGCCATTTGCACCTCCTCCATAAAATCTTTTTTCAAATGGAAGTATGGTGGAATTACCGTATGGAAATCCAATACCGAAACCTCCATGCAGAGCCAGGGAATTTCTATTGTCGAAAATATGGAGGAATGCATAGTCACCATTGAATTTCAGATATTGGGAATAATAGATTCCAAACAGTTTGTATGGGTCACTGCTCACATGGCTCCTTGGTCGGAATATCATGTTGAGAAGATAAAGCAGATTCCCGGCCGCCTCAAAGTTTGCCCTTACGGTATAAATATTTTTCTGTAGTGAGATATCCCACGGATGAATGTCACGCTTGTTTGTATGATAGAAAGTAAAGCCCATCCTCATAATGAAATGGTCTTCATAGCTATATTTGAGCAATGGATTGTCAGGCGCTATATTATTGATGAAATCTATAGTACTTTCGGGCAGATAAACATAGTTAATATCAATTGGAGTGAAGAGATACACGTTCTTATTGGCTCTATGCACCCAACGATAAGACCATCCGGCTGTAGATATGATTCTGGTATACTCAGGTCGTTCCTGATATGAAATAGCAAAGTTCAACTCTGACGAAGCATTGACTTTTCGTTTGAAACTCTCTTTTAGAAACGGAGCCTTGAATTTAGGAAATGCCAGACCCATGTCGAGGGAGTATTCCATATAACGGTCGTGAATAAGACCTTCAAGATTTCCACTCAATGATTCATATGCTCCTCTTAGTTTTGCAGTGAGAGTTTCAGAACCTTTGCCGATATTCCGGTGTACATAGGTCACACCCGCTGCCACCCCCAGGTCTCCTTCAGAATTGGTTCCCTCTACTTCAAAAGACACAGATTGACTCTTGGCCGGCGTAAGAAGTATATATGCGTCAAGCAAATTATCATTTTCGTTATTGTCTGAGGGAATAAATATAATATTAATAAATTTCAATATTCCTAATCGGGATAAAGCGCTGTAGGTACGATCCACACTATTCTGGCTATAAGGCTGGCCGGCTCGCATATAGCAATTCTCAAAAAGCACACTTGGCCGAAGGTAGGGTTTACCGTTTGTATATATTTCTATATCCTTATAATCAGTTTCAACAGCAGTCTTAATAATTTCATCGGCGGATAATCCTAAAGCCGGATCATAGTCAGTGATAAACCTTATATCCTTAATAAAATATTTTTCATGAGTTTGTAACGGACCGGTCTGCCGTTCATAAGGAGGATTGATTTTAAGAGTAAGATCCACCATATTACTTCCACTGGTAGTATCAGCATTGAAGGTTATAAATTCTTTACTGAACCCGTAATAACCATGATTTTTCAGCAGATTGGCAATATAGTCTCTCTGAGTTTCAAGCAGGTTACGGTCTAATGGAATATCAGGACGCACAATGAAATGGTTTGAATCAGCCATTACAAGGTCACGGAAGGTAGTGTCCGGGAAAACAAAATCTACATTTCTTACCATATATCTGGTACCCGGGGTTACATTATAATTGACTTTTATTTTCCGTTTTTGCTCGAGTTTGACAGTATCTGCACTGGCTTTAGCATAAAGGTATCCCTGGTTTATCAAAGCCTTTTCCAATTGTTCCACACTGGCCTCCATCAATGTGGAATCATATACCACCGGAGGCTCACCGAGTTTCCTCACCCATTTATTCCACCATTTTGTTGAATCGCTGCCACTCATATTATAGACGCCGAGACGGAGTTTGATACTCCAAAGCATCTTATGGTTAGGCATCTGCCGGATGTAGGTGCTGAGTTCTGATGCTGCTACACTATGTGTGGAATCATTTACCAGAATATTCACCTTATCCAATAGATAATTGTCAGGTGGCACATGACGGGTACTGCTGCAGCCGGGAAGCAACAACATTATTATCACCGGGATGAGAATATGTATAAGCCGGATTTTCAACAGGATAAAAGAGATCTCTTAGGGAGACTCTTACGGAAAGCAAAATTAGAAAATTTTCACTAACTTTACACCATGGAACCATTCATAGAAAAGAGATACTTTCTTTCAGCCAGCGATGCCAATGCAGAAGGAGTGCTTTCCTTCTCTTCACTCACTTCAAATATAATTGACATCGCCACCGAGCATGCCAATTCACTTGGAATCGGCAACCCTTCGATGACCGACATGAATGCCGGTTGGATTTTATCAAGAATCACTATCGACCTAAATGAAATCCCCGCAGTAAACAGTGAATATGTGCTCAAAACCTGGATTGAGGATTTCAACCGTCATTTTTCTGCCAGATGTTTCAGCATTGCATCGCCGGAAGGTAAAATCTATGGATATTGCCGCACTATCTGGCTAATTATAGATGCTTCAACGCATAAGAATCTTGGTTTATCTCATATTAAGATGCCGGAAGATCTTATCCTCGGAGAAAAAGCACCTATTCCTACTCAGGAAAAACATTTCCCGATTGTAGGAATGGATGAAGAAGCTGTCGGGAAATCTATAAAAGCCACTCATCCGCCATTCCGGTATAAGTTTAAATATTGTGACCTGGATTTTTACCGGCATGTCAATACAGTGAGGTATGTGACAATGCTCCTTAATCAGTTCTCCCTTAAAGAGCATGACGAAGCAGGAGTGAAAAGAATTGAATTATCTTTCCTTCATGAAGCATGCTATGGTATGGAAACTTTAATGCTGCGTTCAGACTCTGCAGATGATCCTTTTGTTTCATCCTTCCAACTGACTGATGCTTCCAATGGCAATGCACTGCTTTTTGCACGCACTAAGAGAGTGCCCGATAAAAAATAACCGTAATCATAAGGGTGCCTTAAATCAAAAAAATGGATAAGACAAGCCGGTCAGTCGAACAAGTTCTTACAGAAGCAGGAGTTTCTCCTACTCCGGTGAGGATTCTTGTGTGGAAATGTCTGGAAGAAGCTGAAGGCCCTTTGTCGATGGCAGGAATCGAAGAGAAACTTGAATCGGTAGATAAATCCACAATTTCAAGAACTCTTTCTACATTCAGAAGGCACAATTTGCTCCATCATTTCTATGACGGGTCAGGCTCTCTAAAATATGAATTATGCCATTCGCACGACCATCAAAAGGAAAATGACACTCACGTGCATTTCAGATGTGAAGTTTGCGGAGAAACGAAATGCATAACCCAGATCCCAGTGCCACTTGTTGCACTCCCGGAAGGATATGAATTCCATAGCGTAAATTATGTAATCACAGGTATATGCAAGGATTGCTACAGACAGAAGTAACAGAGACTAAAAACAATAAGCCTGTTTTCAAACATTATAAAATATGGTATGCCGTTTCGGCCATACTTACAATCCCTCTGCTTATAGATATCTGCACTGCTTGCCATCTTTTTACATTATGGATAGCATGGCTTCTTTTTTTCCTGATATGCATTATATCTTTTGTAAGACTTTGGTTTGCTTTTAAACAACATCTTTACAAATTTGCATGGGGTTTGATTGCACAACTGCTTCTGGGTGCCGGAGTATTAATCTTTTTCCAATTATCTTACAACCGTGTAATTGAGACTCCGGTGAGCAATCCGGTAACTCCTGCAGTGGTAAATATAGTAAATCCGATACAAGCACTCGATTCAGTTCATAAAACAAACACGGAAAAGAATGAATTAAAATCAAAAGATAATATACGCAAGACCGAATAATACTTTTGTGAATTAAAGAATAAAATTATTTTTGCATTAAACAATACTTCAATAAGATAATTATGAAAAAGCACAATTTTTATGCCGGGCCGAGCATTATGAGTCAATTTACAATTGACGAGACGGCAAAGGCAGTGAATAATTTTGCCGACATGGGGCTTTCAATACTGGAAATCTCACACAGAAGCAAACAGTTTCAGGCTGTAATGGATGAAACCGTTGCGCTTTTCAAGGAACTCTTGGAAATCCCAGAAGGATATAGCGTATTGTTTCTGGGAGGAGGAGCAAGTCTGCAGTTTGCAATGGTGCCTATGAATATGTTGATTCATAAGGCAGCATATCTCGACACAGGTGTATGGGCAAGTAAGGCTATAAAAGAAGCCAAATTATTTGGTGAGGTTGATGTGGTGGCTTCTTCTAAAGACCGTAACTATAATTACATCCCGCGTGACTATAAAGTGCCGGAAGATGTTGACTATTTCCACTATACTTCCAACAACACCATATATGGTACTGAAATACGGAAAGACCCTGAAGTGGGCGTAAGAATGATAGCAGATATGAGTTCTGATATCTTCAGTCGTCCGGTTGATGTATCGAAATACGATATCATATATGGTGGTGCACAGAAAAACCTTGCTCCCGCAGGCGTAACATTTGTTATTGTAAAGGATGACGCTTTAGGAAAGGCTGATCGTGTGATTCCTACCATGCTCAATTACGAGACACACGTTAAGAAAGGATCAATGTTTAATACTCCTCCTGTGCTCCCGATTTTCTCTGCACTTCAGACCCTGAAATATTACAAACAACTGGGTGGTGTAAAAGTGCTTGAAAAGATGGACATGGATAAAGCTGAGGTGCTTTATAATGCAATAGATTCAAGTAAAATGTTTGTCGCTACAGTGCCTAACCATGAAGACCGTTCTATCATGAATGTATGCTTTGTGATGAAACCGGAATACAAAGATCTTGAGAAAGATTTTATAGACTTTGCTACCGAAAAGGGAATGATGGGTATCAAAGGGCATAGAGATGTAGGAGGATTCCGTGCATCCCTATATAATGCACTTCCTATGGAAAGCGTGAAGGCTCTTGTAGATGTGATGAAGGAATTTGAAGCAAAACATTAAATGACTATGAAAATTTTAGTTTTCACAGAAAAACCATTTGCACCGGCAGCTGTAAAGGCTATTGCTAATGTAATAAATGCGGCCGGTCAGGATATGTGCCTGGTTGAAAGAGGCACGCGTTCCGACCTTCTTGAGGCAGTAAAAGATGCAGATGCCCTGATCGTAAGAAGTGACATTGTAGATAAGGAAGTGATTGATGCGGCAAAGCAACTGCAAGTGATAGTAAGAGCAGGAGCCGGATACGATAATATAGATCTTAAGGCTGCAACAGAGCATGGTATCTGCGTGATGAATACTCCGGGACAGAACTCTAATGCTGTAGCTGAGTTAGTGTTTGGCATGATTGTGATGATGTGCAGGAATAAATATAACGGCACATCCGGTAGTGAACTTAAAGGAAAATCACTTGGTATATATGCATTCGGCCAGGTAGGACGTAACGTTGCCCGTATAGCCGCAGGTTTTGGGATGGATATAAAGGCTTTAGACGTTTTTGTGCCTGATGAAGTAATGATTCAGCAAGGAGTTGTTCCCGTACATGATGTAAATCAATTGTTTTCGGAGAATGATTTTGTTTCCCTGCATATACCGGCTACACCGGAAACAAAAAACTCTATCGGGTATGACCTTGTGGTAAGCATGCCTAAGAATGGTGTCCTGGTAAACACTGCACGTAAGGAAGTTATAGATGAGGATGGTCTGCTAAAAGCCCTTGAAGAGCGTCCCGATCTCCGCTATGTATCAGATATTAAACCTGCAAAAGCTGAAGAATTTGAAAAGAGATTCGCAGACAGAGTATTCTTTACTCCCAAGAAAATGGGGGCTCAGACTGCTGAAGCTAATTTCAATGCCGGAGTTGCCGCTGCTGAACAAGCTATCGCTTATCTCACTAACGGCTGGAATAAATACCAAGTTAATAAATAATGCAGATAAGAAACGCCACATATAAAATCAGTAGTCCTTCTGCACGTCTATGTCCGGATACCAGCGTACCTGAATATGCATTTATAGGACGTTCAAATGTGGGGAAGTCTTCTTTGATCAATCTCCTCACAAGGAAAGGTTTGGCGAAGACTTCACAAAGGCCTGGTAAAACCATGCTCATTAACCATTTTGAAATCAACGATGGAGAATTTTATATCGTTGACCTTCCGGGCTATGGTTATGCTTCACGAGGCAAGGAACAAAGAGAGGAATTTTCCACAATGATTAAGGATTATATCCTTAATCGTCAACAGATGACTCTTCTCTTTGTGCTTATTGATATCAGGCACAAACCACAGAAAATAGACGTAGAATTTCTTAAATGGCTTGGTGAAAACAATGTGCCTTTCGCCATTGTATTTACTAAAGCTGATAAGGTAGGACCCGTGGCAGCTCAGAATAAAGTAGAAGAATATAAAAAATTTCTGTTGAAAGACTGGGAGGAACTTCCTCCCGTCTTTATTACTTCTTCAGAAGATAGAAGAGGCAAAGAAGATCTTTTGGATTATATTGAATCAATAAATCAACAATTATGCCAAAAATAGCGCTCGCTTCCGATCATGCCGGGTTTGAACTCAAAGAGTTCTTAAAACCTTTGTTAAGTGAGAAGGGATATGAATTGAATGACTTTGGAACCAATTCAGATGAGTCTTGCGATTATCCTGACTTCGCCCATCCGGCAGCCAATGCAGTGGAAACCGGTATATGTGATTTCGGGATAGGAATCTGTGGCTCGGGTAACGGCATGCAAATGACTCTCAACAAACATCAAGGCATTAGGGCGGCTTTATGTTGGTTGCCAGAGTTGGCTTCATTAGCTCGTGAGCATAACGATGCTAACTTCCTGGTGCTTCCCGCTCGTTTTATTTCTAAAGAAGAAGCTGTAGCAATTTTAGATGCTTTCCTTAATGCAAAATTTGAAGGCGGCAGACATCAAAGAAGGGTAAATAAAATTCCTAACAATATTTCAGTAGAAGGAGAAATCTATAACGACAAATCTTTGATTTAACTGTTGCAATATTTCTTAGGATAAATACCCCTCTACTTAAAACTGAATAGTATCACTCTATATGGAATTCGAAATTTCACTTAACAACCTCATCTTTTATGCCTATCATGGTGTATTGGAAGAGGAACGTAAGAATGGTACGGAATTCAGAGTTGATTTATCCGTGGTACTTCCCTATCTGCCGGAAATGGAAAATGATTTGTTAGAAAAAACAGTTTCTTACGAAAGGCTTTATCAAATAGTGGAAAAAGCGATGAATACACCAAGAAACTTATTGGAAACAATAGCCTTGGATATAGGGAAAAAGATCCGCGAAGAATTTCCGGTATTTGAAAAAGGATGGATAAGAATAGAGAAAGTACGTCCCCCTATTCCGGGTATGCTTGGAAGTGCTTCAGTGAAATTAAATTTTTGAAAAAATTTGAGATAAAAGTTTGCAGAGTGAGAAAAACTCATTAACTTTGCACTCGCAAACCGGGAAGAAACAAGGATCTTTCCAAAAAATGGTTCCTTAGCTCAACTGAATAGAGCATCTGACTACGGATCAGAAGGTTACAGGTTTGAATCCTGTAGGAATCACACCAAAAGGAGCTGAAAGTCAATCAGTTCCTTTTATTTTTTTACAAAATAACCTCTTCTTGGAGCCTTCTACAGAATCAGTAGATTTAGCATAGCCAGTGGCTCCTATATTCTTTTCGGCAATTCCTCTGGAAATAGGAAAGCGTTTCAGGAGGAATTTTCATTTCTTTACCCGAGTATAGCTGAAATATTAATTTTCGAATTCTTTTATGTAAGATAATATTTGCAAACGCAAAGGTCCTAAATCTTCTTCAATAGTTGACTGGATATAATTTTTATCCATCTTATAATATCCATGCACCAATATATGACGCATATCAATTATCTGTTTCCAAGGAGTTTCCGGATGTTTATCTTTAAATTCTTTTGTTAGCATATAGGAAGCCTCCCCTATTATTTCTAATAGTTTTACTATTCCGAAATAACGGATATCTTTATTATTTAGATTTTCAAAATCTAATTGTGAATATGATTCGAGTAGACCGTCTATGGATTCAAGTATGTGTTGCAACCTAATCGGGTCTTTTTCAACTTCTCTCATAAATCAAGATTTTATCTCTATCCACATAAGGTCGTATGTAGTCATATAAACAATCTTCGGGAACCAAATCTACTTTTGTTTTAAATCGTTCCTCTAATTCACTCTTAATTCCGGCTATTGTAAAAAGACTGGGTTTTCTACCTTCCCCGTAATCTACAAGAATGTCGATATCGGACTCCGGTGTTTCTTCCCCTCTGGCATAAGAACCAAAAACCCATGCCTTTTTCACAGGTTGAGTTTCAAAATAATCTTGGACCACACTCTTAATCCGGTCGATAGTTGCCATGATAATAATCTTTAAACCCTAAATTTAATACAATTTCTTTGATTATTAGTTATTAGTCACCTTAAAAAAATTCTCATTACACTGGAAAATTTTTATTTGGGAAAGTTTTTGTAAAAGATATCTCTATGGATACCAACAAAAGCATGCAAAAAAATTTATACATGAATCATACTAAACAAAAAATTCTGTATAAGTACCATTGACATTCGTATGTTAAGTGCTTAAATTTGCATTTAAGTTTATGTAAGTGAGATAAAGGGATAGAATGAAAATGCGAAGATTCCGACAACAACTTCCTCAAGATGAAGCAAGACAAATCCTTCATGAGGCTACAAATGGAGTTCTTTGTCTTGTGGACGGTGAAGGCATCCCTTATGGTGTGCCAATGAGTTTTATTTTTGATGGCGAGTCATCTATATATTTTCATTGCGCTTTATCCGGAAGGAAGATAGATTGCATAAATCAAAATCCAAAGGCATGTTTCACTATTATCGACAGGGATGAAATACATCCGGAAGAGTTCACAACTTATTTTAAAAGCGTAATAGTTGAAGGTAACATAGAAATATTAAAAGAACCCCAAACAATGATTGAGGCCCTTCGACTCCTTTCCGGTAAATATTCACCCGGTATAGATTGTGAACCTGAAATAGAAAAAGGAATCGACCGCGTCTTAATATTAAAAATGAACATAGAATCAATCACAGGAAAAGAAGCTATAGAATTAACAAAAGCCAGGAAACATATTTGAAATCAATGGATGAAAATAAACTACCGGAAATAAACCAACATAACAAGGAGGAATTTCCTCCTATGCATACCGCGGAACATTTACTTAACGGAGAAATTGCAAGAAGGTATAATTGCGGGAGAGCATTCAGTGCCCATATTGAGAGGAAGAAATCAAAATTGGATTATCATTTGCCAAAAGCCCTAACTCCGGAAGAGATAAAAAGTTTGGAAGATTATATTAACACGATAGTTAACGAAGACGTAAAAGTGACAGAAGAATTTCTTACACAAGAAGATGCTATGCAGCGGTTAGATATAAGTAGGCTCCCTGAAAATGCTTCTAATACTGTAAGAATAATTAAAGTTGGAAATTATGACGAATGTTTATGTGCAGGAACTCATGTAAAGTCAACTTCCGAAATAGGTACATTCCGAATCACGAGTTCCCGTTATCAGGATGGTGTTCAGAGGATTGTCTTTAAATTAGATAAACAATAATAGCCAAATAATTTAGAAAATAAAAGAATTCTAAGTATTCACGAGTATTCCTCTCTCCTACTATTTCGAAGAGATAATTAGAATAAACTGCCTTATTTATTACCTTATCTCAGATTATATCTTTCCCCCTTTGTCAAACGAAGCTGAATATTCCGTATATAACAGTCAAGCGGATAAAGATAGAATGAAACCGCAGCTAAAGAAAAAGATGCTGTCTGACATCTCAGCCAAAAATGCTTTGATAAATAATTACTTGAAAAAGATTGCAGAAATACCTGATATTTCAAAACCACTGTCTATGCACATAAGCAGACATTCATTTGCTCATATATCACAGAATCCAGGAATCGAATCTTTTGCCATAAAAGATATTTTGGGACATTCTGATTTAGCCACAATAGAAAAATAGATGGGTGAATTCGATAATTCCGGTACCGATAAAACATTACAAAGCCTTTTTTCAAAATCGGCAGAAATAAGCGTGCTGAATATGGCAAACGAATTGTGTTGACGCTGTCGACACAATTACGACATGAATATGGTAGGAATGAATACAATGAAAGAAATCTTCGTAGAATGATGTAATTCGCTAATTTATTTCCTGATCCACAAATTGTGTCACCACTGGCTACACAATTAACATGGAGCCATATTGTAGAAGTATTGCCCATAAAAGAGAGTAATAAAGAAAATTTTAGTTAACTATGGCGATAGAAGATAAACTGGATTTTAAAAATTAAATTTCCATAGAGGTCAGCCAATAACAGGCTGAAAAGAAACTACAGGAAATAGTGAACCAAATGGAAATGAAAACCGCAGTTTACAATAACAAGTCCGGAGGTTTTTAACATTTGACTCCCTCTAATTCTTTCTTCTTCCTAATTTGAAATTTTCAAAAGATGCCTCACGGTGTCCATTAATCCAATATGAAACGGCATCCAATGACTCCGGTTTATTGATATCCATCCAGCTCATTCCGATTTCATTATTTGGGAATTTCTTCTTTAATTTATTGGTTACAGATTGTATTATTGTAATTCTCGCAATTGGGATGTCACCATACATAAAGCGGTCAACAACTATGATGCGCTTCTTTCCTTGATCCTTATAAATATTGGTATACATCTGATCCTCCTGTCGTTTCCATTTTTCCTCTTCCCAGGGACGAACCCAAAAAGTATAGGGAAGAGAGTCGTTTAGCTGACAGCTTAGCGAAAGAGGTCTTATAGGAGGTTCATTTTTATCTAATGTCACAAATAGAACACCATATTTTGGAGCAAAAAACATTATTTCCCCATTTTCAACTCGTGACAGTTTCAATATTTCTTTCAAATATTCAATCATTGCAGGAGTAAGATATTCAGAATCTGACTTTCCAATCAACGGAGTCTCAGAATCTACAAGTTCTTTATTTAATGTAAATCGATATAGAGAATCAGTGTCTATAATTTCAGCATAATGATTTGAAAGGAACCAGTCTTTCCCTGAAAATGAGAGTTGTCGTTTGGAGGCACATCCCGCAAGGAACAATAAAAATAGTGTGGAGATAATTATATGAAGTTTTGTTTTCATATTCTATATGAGGATTGTATTTAATTGTTTTTACGTCCTTGAAGGTCGTCATTGTCAATGGTTTTCCCAGTTTTCTTCACCTGTGCGCGTAGATTTCCGAAACGCCAATTCATACCGACTGTTATTCCTTGATTGCAATGATCTGTTCTTATTTCTGTGCCATAACTCCCGCCATTGATGTAATGCGTTATAGCCTTATAATCTTTAATTCCCAAATTGTCTAAGGAAATATTTATGTCTAATGTCTTTTTCTTTAGGAAACTACGTTGTATAGAGATTGAGTATCCTATAGCTGATGCCTCCCTTGTTGAATAAGCATATATACTGTTGCAGCTCCCCGAAAAATATTGAGATGATAATGAAAGAGTTAAATCCCATGGTAGCTTTTGCTGTAAACGTGTGTAATAAAACCCGTTCGGTCTCGACAATTTGGTGACGCTATTATCCATTAAGATGCTGTATTTCTTATAATTCATATTTGCATTGACCATCCACGAGGTTTTATCGGTAATCTGCCATTGAAAGAATAAAGCTAATGTGGCTTGTCGATAATGGGTAAAGTTATCGTATGTCGAGTAGGTGATATTCTCATCGTCTATCCATTTAAATGACCCGATTCCATCATTAGATAAAGTATAAGTTAGACTTAAATCAAGATAAAACTTTGGTTTTGAAAAACTATAGTTGAATGTAATATAGTCATTTGTTGAACTCTTCAAGTTAGGATTGCCAAAAGTTATGGCATTTGGATAAACAGTAATTGCCGGATTGAGATAAGATATTCCAGGGCGTTCTATCTTCCGGTTGTAAGACAACTTCCACATCGAGGCATCGCTTGCTTTCCACGCTACCGATACATTTGGCACCACATCATTCAGATTTGCATGAAAGTCATCCTGTTCTCCTGTCAAAAAATCAGCTTGAAGTCGTGAGTATTCATATCTCACACCGGCACGTGCTAAAAATTTTCCGAAGGTTGCAATTGCATCTGCATACAATCCAAAAATATTATATGTATGCTTAAAGTCATCGTATGTCTGTGCGACTTCAGTCAAATTCTGGTGATTCGTCGAATGAGAAGTACGAAGGATATATTTCGCACCCGTGTCAAGGGTGAAAATCTTGCCCAACGGACGTGTCCAGTCAAGTTGGAATGTATGTTCAAAAAATTTCAAATCGAAATCAGAAATATTAGAAGTGTAAGCGAAAGGATATCCGGAGGTGATAGTATAATCCGTGGTCTGATCTTGATCTTGTCGGGTATGACTGAGTCTATAACTCAAAGTAATAGCCTCACCCTTTAAGCGTGTGAGTCTTTGATAGTCTAAGTTGAAATCTATGTCCGTATACCCATATTTTCTATACCGTGCTTCGGAATCGTATGAATAATCCAATAACCCTTGAGAATTCAACAATGTGTAATTAGAATATATATTGCATTGGTTGGTGTTGATATTACCATTCACAGATGAAGTAATCAGGTTAAGAGTGTCAAGTTCTAACGAACCTTCCAAATTAAACCATCCGCCTCGATTGCCAATACCATATTTTGAATAGGATTCGCTCTCATCACCTGTTTCTTCATACTTGATATTTGAAGTTTCTTCACAGAAATTATTTCTCCAAAGAAAGGTAAACATTCCACCTGAAGCCGATAAGGTAAGTTTCTTCCATTGTGTCATTATAAAAGCATTTCCCTGAGGACCGAACTTTGTAGGATATCGTATCCCAATACTTCCAGTCACACCCTCCACCGACACAGTAGTGTTGGTGACTATATTAAGAATCAGTCCCCCTGAATCCGCATCTTCTCTTGCACCGGGATCAGTTATTACTTCAATTTTTTTGATTGTTGAAGCAGGTATGGCTGCAAAGATGTCCTTGGCATTTTTAGTGTATCCATTGTTAGGCCTACCGTTGCGGTAGATTTTGAAATTATCCGACCCGTTGACCTTGATATTACCGTCAGCATCAACGGATACAAGAGGCACCTTCTTTAATATATCACGCAGATTGGAGGTAGAAGCATCGCCATCAGCCTGAACATCGTAACCAATACGGTCAATGGTCTTAGTAACCAATGGCCGCTGAGCTATAACGGTCACCTCATTAAGAGTCTCCCCCTCTAATTCTGTGTTGATTATTCCAAGATCTACCCATGGTTGCTCACTGTTTAACGTGAAATCTATGGTAAGCGGTAATTTCATCATAGCTGAAATTATGATCCTATAATCTCCGGATTTGGATAAATCTACATTAATAAGGCCATCCGAATCTGTCACATTACTAATAATAAGGTTTGTTGTGTCCGGTATCTCAAAAATCCTATATGTGGCATACTCCTCTGGATTACCCTCAGAATCAATCAATGTGGCTGTGACTTGATATTGGCCATAAGAAAATAAACTATTTACTATAAATAGAAATGAAAGAAAAATTTTATTTAGACTTTGCATACCAAAATCAATTTTATTTTGACCAGTGGAGCAAATTTATGGTAATAAAAAAACTTTCCACTTAACAAATGTTTAGTGGAAAGCAAAATTATAATTCTTTTATGATTATTTTTTTCTTAACCTGCTAAGATGTACGGGAGTTATGTTAAGGAATGAGGCTATATCTTTTAAATCAAAAATTTCAAAAATCTTCGGGCATTTCTTTAACAAGTTATCATATCTCTCTTTAGGAGTTTTAGTATATAAGTCTATCATCCGGTCATAAATAGTGTAAAACATCTCTTTTGTAGCCTCATTAACCAATTTCTCGAAACTACTGTCTTCTTTCATCCTTTTTATTATTTTGGAAACCGGAAGAGATGAGATTTCAGAATCCGAATTGGCTGTTATTTCTAACTTTGATGGAAGCTTTTCCAGACAATAAGGCCAGTTGGCCACAAAACCTCCTTCTGTTTCCAGTCCAACGATTCTCTCGTCACCCTCCCCAGTGAAAGCTACATATTTAAAAGATCCGGATTCTATATAACCTAAATATTTGCATACGTCACCTTGTAAAAGAAAAGAGTCACCCTTTTTGAACCTTTTCCTGACGCCTTCTTCCCGACACAAATCCCTCCAAAATTCAAGAGGAATGCCCTCTATATATGTATTAAATTCTTTTATCATATACAATAAAAAAACGTGAGCCAACTATATCACATCTTAAGTGAAGGCCATTGGAAACCATTTGAGCAGATGCAACAATAGCCACTATCGCTTTGCTTGAGAACCACTATGCCATCTTTGCTCAGTTTAAAATTTCCTACGTTTTCACTTAAAAGATTGAGCATGACGCTTCTTAATTCTATATGACGACTACGTAATGGTAGCCTAAAATTTCTACAAAAATAAAGAATCTTTTAAATATATGTGATTGTCTTAAAAGATTAAGAAAGAGTATTTGCACGTAATATGAACATAAAATTAAAAGAGAAATCCCCAACTTAATGACTATCATTAAATTGAGGATTTTTGGAGGTATCTCCATACGGAGTCGAACCGTAATCGTCGGAACCGGAATCCGATATTCTATCCATTGAACTATGGAGACGTATATAAGAAAAAGTCTTAGTATTTGACTCTTTTGCAAAATTAATCATTATTTCCTATCCCTCAAAATAGAAGATCTCAAAAGGAGAAGAGAGAGGGAATAGATGGTGTGAAAATAACGTGTTTGCATTTCTTAACTATTATTTGTTAAAATTCATTGTGGGTTTGCCAAATTCTAAAAAAAAATTAACTTTGCAAAGGTATAAAATGACTTTATCCATAGAAAGACACATGGCCTTAAATAAGCCAATACTAATTAATTCCATATACATTCTCAACTAAAAAACCAGACTATGAAGAGACTGTTTCTCGCCACCCTGGTGATATTCAGCATGGTAGGCTTGGCTTTTGCCCAGCCGCGCACCATGACATGCCGGGGTATTGTGATTGATGAACTGGGAGAACCCGTAGTGGGTGCCACGGTTCAGGCTAAAGGCACTTCCACCGGTGTTCCCACGGATATCGACGGAAAATTTTCAATTAAAGTGCCATCTAACACTAAAGAACTCCAAATTAGCTATGTAGGCTACAAAACCTTGACTCTGAAAGCTGAACCGGAAATGGGTGAAATAAAAATTACTCCCGACTCCAAGATGCTTCAAGACGTGGTTGTAACTTCTTCAATAGCCAAGACGAGAGAGACTCCTATTGCTATTTCAGAGATCACTGCTGCTGAAATTGAAACAAAATTAGGTAACAAGGAATTTCCCGAAGTATTGAAAGGTACTCCCGGTGTTTGGGCGACTCCTGACGGCGGTGGTTATGGAGATGCTAAAATCAACATGCGTGGTTTCAAAGCTCCAAACGTTGCTGTACTCATCAATGGTATCCCCATGAATGATATGGAATGGGGCGGTATCTATTGGTCAAATTTTGCCGGTCTTTCAAATGTGACCTCAAACATGCAGACTCAACGCGGTCTTGGTGCAGCCATTATTTCTACTCCATCAATTGGAGGTACAATAGCTATCACCACCCGCGGTCTTGATTCTCACAAAGGTGGTACCTTCTGGTATGGCACTGGCAACGACGGTCTTAACGATATAGGTATCAATCTTTCTACCGGCCTTATGAAAAATGGTTGGGCTATCACAGTTTTAGGCAGCCATAAATGGGCCAATGGTTATATCCAGGGCACTCAGTATTCTGCATGGAACTATTTCGTAAATGTATCAAAAAAGATTGGTGACAAAAACCAAATTTCACTTACAGCATTCGGTGCTCCGCAGTGGCACAATCAGCGTAATAGCGGTAATGGTCTTACAGTGATGGGCTGGCAGCAAGTGAAACAATACATGAACGGTGAATCTCCTTACCGTTACAACCCCACTTACGGTTTTGATAATGAGGGCCAGCAACGCACCGCCAACAAGAACTTCTATCACAAACCTATTATTTCTCTCAACCATATCTGGCAGATTAATGAATATTCTTCATTATCCTCTGCCCTTTATGTATCTCTCTCTAAAGGTGGTGGATATGCAGGCCAAGGTAGAACAAGCGACTGGCGTTATGCATGGTATGGAGCCACCAATGGTGTCTTGAATTGGGATACCAATACCGGCATGAGAATTCGTAGACCTGACGGTACATTTGATTATGGTGCAATACAGGATATGAATGCTGCTTCCACAACCGGTAGTAATATGGTAATGTCTTCTTCCAACAACGACCACGAATGGTACGGCTTGGTTTCCACATATAAAAATGAAATACTTCCCAATCGCCTTACTATTACAGCCGGTATCGACCTTCGCTATTATGTAGGTCATCACAACAACAAGATTATCGACCTCTACAGTGGAGATTATTATATCGACGATTCCAGCAGAGGCGATGTAAAGGTTGCAAATAATTACCGTGCTGCTGATCCGGCTTGGGTTAATCAGAAATTAGGTGTTGGTGATATTGTTTATCGGAATTACAACGGTTATGTAAACCAGGAAGGTATCTACGGACAGGCTGAGGGTAAATATCTTGATGGCAAGATCACCACTATTATCGCCGGTTCTCTCAATGCCACCACACAACAACGTAAAGATATGTTCTATTACGATGAAGCACACGCTTGGTCAGAAAAAAGAACATCAATAGGTGGAACAATCAAGGGTGGTCTCAACTGGAATATAGACCGATACAACAATGTATTTGTTAATGGCGGTTTCATATCTAAAGCTCCCTTCTTCTCATATGGTGTATTCCTCTCTTCCGCTACCAGCAATGATATCAATCCCAATATGAAAAATGAAAAGATTGGATCTGTTGAAGCCGGTTATTCTTTCCATTCTCCCAAGTTTACTATGACCTTGAACGGTTATTTCACAAGATGGCTGGATAAGACCGACGCAGAAACTGTAAGAACAGGTACAGTATCCGATCAAAATGCTCCTAATTATGGAGAAAGATTCTCATTGAATCTTGAAAATGTAGAAGCCCAACACTGGGGTGTCGAATTCAATTGTACCTATCTCCCACTTACTTGGTTAGAACTTAATGGTATGTTCTCTTGGGGCGACTGGATTTGGAATAATAATCCTATCGGATACTATTACAGCAGCCAGGGACAACCTTTGGCCGACCCGAACAAGGGAACAATCGCAAGTGGTATAAAGGCAGCCGACCATGCTTGGGCAAAAGTAGAACAGAAAGGTGTACATATTGGAGGTTCTGCTCAAACCACAGCAGCTGTAGGAGCACAGTTCCGTCCTTTCAAAGGTTTCCGAATCGGTTGTGACTGGACTATTAATGCTCGCACATATTCAGACTATGCAGTGAGCGGATCTTCTCTTACTTCAGGTGCTACACTTAAAGTGAAAGAACCTTGGAACATTCCATGGGGAAATGAATTCGACCTCAATGCAAGCTATCGTTTCAAAGTAGCAGGTCTCGACGCCACAATTTATGGTAACGTGTATAACTTATTCAACTATAATTTCGTAAAAGACGCCACAACAAATTATTCCACCAAAGGTACCTGGGAGAACGCCTATAAAGTATTTTATTCTTTCGGCCGTACATTCTCTGTGCGTCTTAAAATTAATTTCTAAGCCTTCTCTCATTTAATCATGATAAAAATGAAAAAATATATATTACCTTCAATGGCTCTGCTGGCATCGGCTGTAGTCTTTACCGGCTGTAGTGAAAATGCCTGGAATGATCATTTGGATGGCTTTGAGAGTGGATTCACAGTAAATAAAGTTACTGTAGATTATACTCTTACCCCTCAAGATTATGATGCCATCAGCAAAGCCCTTACTGCTATAGCAGAGACAACAGAAGAAAAAGCTGCGGCTGCAGCCATCAAGAGCAATCAATATTTCGACCAATCCAGTCCATATCCTGCTCAGATAGCTGTCCCTTATTTGTTGAACCAGACTTCAACTGACTTTTATCTTTATCCTACCGGATCAACTGCTAATATAACCTTGAATCAGGCAGAAGGAACCGATCCTGTAGTAGGACAGATTTCATCTGCACATGTGTTGACAATCACAGATCCTACTTCAGCTGAGGATCTACCCGGAATTTTGAAATCTGAATATCCAAATGCACAAGAAGGTGAATATGCTGTAGTGTCTTACCTTACTGAAACAGCCTCAACTCCGGCTCCAACCTCAGTAAAGACTGTGGCTAAGCCTGAGTTAAAAAAACAATTCAGAACTCGTGCCGATGTAGAACTTACATCTAATATAGTAAGCTCTCTCGCAAAAGGTGATGTAGTATCAGCTACTGCTATAGTTACTGCCCAATGTTCTCGTGGTTTAATCCTCACTGATAATGCCGGCTCAATTCTGTATTACAACACCAATGTTGATCTCTCAACCTATCCTATAGGTACTATAGTGGAAATTTCAGGTACTCTGACTGCTTACGGCCGTGCCCTTGAATTTGATAACAAAGCAGAAATCACAGTAGTAGGCAATACAGAGTTCAGTTATCCGGCTGCAACACCTTATACCGGTGTTATGGTTGACGAAGCTTGTGCCGGCTCTGGAGATATGCTTGCTACATTTATTTCCCTCCAGGGAACTTTCTCCGTTTCTGTTAGTAATAATTATACCAATTATAATATAATTGTTGACGGAGCAACCTGCCAGGGAAGCTGTTATTATCTGACAGATAAACAAATTGAATCGCTTGAAGACGGAATGCCATATACTTTCTATGGTTATTATGTCTCAATAAGTTCCGGGAAATTTATGAATATGGTGATTACATCTGCTGTGCCGGTTTCAAGCGAAGTCGAGGGGCTTACTTCCAATATCAAGGACTTGACTAAAGGTGATAACCTTACAGCCACTGCTATTGTAACAGCACAAACTACCAATGGTATGGTGCTTACTGATAATGCCGGATCAATCTTCTATTACTATGGCAATAATTTTGCTTATTCAGATTATCCTATCGGAACAATAGTGAATGTAGCCGGAGAGGTTTCAGCTTATAATAATGGTTTCCAGCTTACCAATAAGGCTACTATAGAAGTTGCCGGTGCTGAGTCTTATACTTATCCCACTCCTATTCCCTATTCAAGTGAAATGATTACTGAAGCCTTAACTGGTACGGAAGATATGACAGCCATCTATTGTACAGTGGAAGGTAAAGTAGTATTTAGTGGAAATTACGTAAATGTGATTTTTGCCGGCACAGATGTGCAAGGTAGCGTTTACTATGTGACAAACGAATTGAAGGAACAACTTAAGGACAATAAGAATTACAAATTAACCGGTTACTTCTCTTCATTCAAGTCTCCATTTTTCTACATTATCCTGACAGATGCAGAAGAAATCATACCTGAAGTGTCAGCCGATAAACTCACTAATGCTATCTTTATCTACAGCGAAGGCGAATGGGTATCTCCGGAAAACGCTACAGTGCTTCAGCCATCTGATTATGCAGCAATGGGAGCTGAAATCAACCAACTTGAAGATGCAGCCCAGTATCTCCCGCTTTATATGAAGAGCAATTATCCTTATGCTTTGAAAGGAGATATTGAATATGTAGCATACAATATTGAAGACTATGGTTGTATGGCCGCTATGATGATTTACGATGGCAGCAGTTGGTCAATGAACAACGATGGTTTCCGTCAGATGGTAGCATCTTATGTGAAGGGTCAAAATGATGATTGGACCTTCTTAAAATATTTGGGTGAAACTATTTATACTCTGTACAAGGAAGATGAAATTGAACTCAACAAGAGCTATATGTTTGCTTATGCTAATGTAGCAGCGGTAGCTTATGACATTGATCCTACAAGCACCAATCCTTATGGTTATATCCAGGTTACTCCTATTGAAGTGGATGATGAAGAGGTTGTTATGCCTAATGATGAGAATGCCTTCCTCTTTACAAATCAATACGTATTGAATGGAGCTGAAGGAGAGACTCCGGAGGGTACTTTCTTGATCCAGGATATCAACGGTTATTACCTCTATCTTAGAGGGTATAATAGTTTCAACTATTGGAATGAGCCTGATTATAACGGTAGTGGAATGGATGGTTTCTTATGGACTGCTGAAAAGAATAGCGATGGTACCTGGACTATAACGAATTATCAATATCCTAATACCATTTATTATTCAAGCAGATATAACAATTTTGCAGCTTATGATAGTGGAAGTGAAACTTCATTCCTCCCGACTCTATTTATAATGCAATAATTTTAGATTCTATAATTTTGAGAAGGCTCCTATCAAGGGGCCTTCTTTATTTATTTAAGGGTTTATCTTTTGTCAACTTTTACGATTTTGTCACAAATAATAAAAATCTGTAATTTTGCGTTCTAAATGAGTAATTATTGATGGAATGAAAAAGACAATTATATCACTTCTTTTCAGTTTAGTATTCTTCACAACTTTTGCAACAATCACAGGAAACGGTTATTATAGAGTTCAAAATTATGGTTCTTTAAGATGGACCAGCCTGGTAGATAATGATGGAGATGTAGATGTAATAGCCGGTTCGGCCGATCTTCATGCATTGGAATTGAACAACGACACAGAATATATCCTTTCCGACCCTGCTTCTATCATCTATATCAAACACATCAACGGAAATGAATATGACATCAGCGCACAAGGAATCAGCCTTCAGAAGATGGTGAAAAATGTGCTTTATATCGGGAGTGACGAAGTTGATTCTAATAATGAATCCCTTTATTGGCTCTGGGGTAAAAAGAATGATGCAAAGAAAAATATAGCTGACGGACAGACCATCAAGTCTCGTCAATTTGGTTATGCCACCATTACACCTCCGGTAAACGTGAAATTTTCACAGTGGTACTTTCTACCGGTGAATGAGAACAGTGCTAATTTCTTTGGGGCAAAACCTACGATAGAGGCCTCTGGGAACCTTTATTCAACCCTTTACACATCCTTTGCCTACCAACCCTACTCTAACGGCGTCAAGACCTATTATATCGGAAGAATTGCCAACGGAATGGCCGAGATGATAGAACACTCAGGAATAGTACCCGGCGGTAGCCCTGTTATAATTAAATGTGCAGGAGAAAATGCTGCTGATAATAAATTAAAAATTGTAACTGAAAATTCAGAATTAAAGGGAAACTCTCTAAAAGGAGTTTATTTTAATTATCAGGATGACAAGACTCAAGTCTTCAATCAGTTGCTATATGATCCGGAAACCATGCGTATACCGGGAATTTGCAGTGACGGATCTTTTGGTTTCGTGACATCTGATATTTCAACCATACCGGCTAACACTGCTTATATTATAGTTCCCAAAGGCTCTCCAAAAGAATTCAAATGTGTTTCTACAGAAACATTTGATTCAAACCTTGGAGTAGGCTCCATAACCGTAGAAACCGGTGAAATAAAATATAACGGTCATATCATAACCTGTGAAGGTTCCAGGGGCATCCGTGTGATAAACATGGCCGGTAGCATAGTTTCATCTACAACTGATGATTACTTAAATATACAGGATTTACCAAAAGGTATCTATATTGTTTCCGCTGCAGGTAAATCTCTTAAGATTGTACGTTGAAAAAATTAACTTTCATAATATTTACATTGCTCGGTATTCCTGCCTTGTTTGGTATGGATACCGGGCAAAATGTTTTTAGGAGTACGGTTCGTTCTTTGCAAGTGAGCAACCCTAATAACTTCATGGGGCCTCCTGTAATAAGATTAGGGTCAAATGAAAAACTAAATATCAACTTCGATATTATTGGAGAAGATTCCGAATATCTTCGCTTCAGATTGATTCATTGTAACTCAGACTGGCAACCATCCCGCTTAATGGAGAATGAATACCTTGGAAATTTCAATGATGCCACAATAGATGACTATGCCTATTCCAACAATACCTATGTGCATTATGTAAATTATAATATTGAAATCCCCTCCCCTCAACTGCCGATTCTTAGGTCAGGCAATTACCTTCTCCAAGTTTACCCTGAACATGACCCCGATGAAATAATTCTACAGGCACGTTTCGCAGTTTCTGAAGGTATCACTCCGGTAAACGCCGGATTGACTACTCGGACTGATAAAGGATTCAATTCAGAATTCCAGCAACTATTCTTTAACGCAGATTTAAGTGCCCTGCCAAATGTCAATCCTTATCAGGACCTGATTATTACCATAACCCAAAACAATAGACCTGAAACAGTCAGAGTATTGAAACATCCGATGAGGGTGACTGATAAAAAAGCTGTATTTGAACACTCACCCGAATTAATTTTTGAGGCTGGTAACGAATACAGACGCTTTGAGACTGTAAGGACAGATTATCCAGGGATGCACATAGATAAGGTAGATTTTCAGAATGGGATGTGGAATGCATGGTTGCAACAGGATTCCTCAAGAAAACATCGTCAATACGTATATGACAATACACAACACGGCAGATTTAAGATAGACGATTATAATTCCACTGATCCCGATTTAGGAGCAGACTACGTATTGGTGCATTTCTCCCTCGACCCGGGTGAACGTCAATATGGGGAAATTTATCTTGACGGAGACTTCACCAACCATACTTACACAGAATCTAATCTTATGAGATATGATTGGAACGACGGTCTTTATCATGCCTCCATACCACTGAAACAAGGAAGTTACAATTACCAATATGTGGTAAAGACTGATAAGGAGAAAGTTCCCTTGCCGGCGTCCATAGAAGGGAATAAATATGAAACTAATAATGAATACCTTATTCAGGTATTTTTACGTACTCCGGGATCCCGTGCCGACCGGCTTATTGGCTCTACCCTACTTTCCAATTTATAGATTAAGAATTATCGAGCAATTGGAGGCACTCTGATTAATCATAGTTTACCAATTTATAGGCTCCTTGCCATGAGCAATAAGATAGTCATTGGCCTTGGTGAAATGATGATTTCCAAAAAAACCTTTATGCGCTGATAATGGGGAGGGATGAGGTGAAGTAAGTACCAAATGTTTGTTTCGATCTATCTTTTCACCTTTTTTAATAGCATGTGACCCCCATAATATAAATACAAGGTTTTCCTTCTCTTCATTGAGTCTTTCCACTACATTATCGGTAAAAGTTTCCCAGCCTATGTCAGAATGTGAACCGGGTCTTCCCTCTCTTACAGTAAGAGAAGAATTTAAAAGAAGGACTCCCTGTTTGGCCCATCGTGACAAATCACCGTCGCCGGGCATCGGTGCACCAATATCATTACTTACTTCCTTAAAAATATTTACTAATGACGGAGGGATTCTGACACCCGGAGCCACAGAAAAACATAGTCCGTTGGCCTGACCATAACCATGATAAGGATCCTGACCTATGATGACAACTTTTGTCTTATCAAACGGACATGAATCAAAGGCAGCAAATATTTTGTTACCAGGAGGATAGATCTTAAATTCCGGATTGGCATATTCCTGCCTCACTTTGTCTGTAAGATTCTTAAAATACGGCTTTTCAAACTCATTCTTAAGAGTCTCCTTCCAGCCTTCTTCAATTTTTACCATAGATATAAATTAGGCCTCTTCCCTGAATATGAGGGCAGAGGCCTTTTATTTAAAAAGAATAATTTATCTGGTTGATCGTTTTTGAGAATAAATATAAGGAAGATAATCTCCCTCATTGGCTTGAGAATACCCGGCAAAATTATTATACTTTGAGCTAAAATACATTGGTTTATTGTTGTATTGGTTTACTATATTCCAGGTATTGTCATCATTCATAGATGCCGAAAAAAGGAAATTATCTGAAATCATTCCATCTTCGATCGTAGGAGACGCATAAACATTGAAACTATTGTAAGTGCCAATCATTGCATAATATCGTCCATTATCCCGGTCTTTAATCATGAAAGTGCCTTCAGGGGTGGAATATCTTTGCCCATCAACCTCACAGTAATCTACAAAAATGAACGTATTCTCAAGAGTGGTTGTGTAAATAGAATTAGTGGTCCAAGTATAGGGAGTAACTTGTAGATATCCATAATTCAAAGAAGAGAGAACCGGATTAGCTACCTTTCCTTCATATGTGATAAAAACCGGACTATTTAGAATTATACTTCCATTTGATGAGCTGGATGCCCTTAATTCGAAATCAACTGAGTTATTTCTCCCATCATAAAGATTAAATTCATAATAATCATACGCACCCTTAGCCTCTACATTTGTCACCAATATATTCACTACAGGATTATCGGAGGCGGGAATGGCGCTTATACCTAAGAAATAACCTGTGAGGGTATATACACCACCTTTCTCTAAACTTCCCAAAATTGAAGAATCGGGCCAATATACATAAGCGGCATGAGTAGTTCCATCAATCATTCCCAACAAAGCATAACCACTTTCAAAAGTGATGCAATCTAAAGTAACATAGGTTGCCAGTCGGGGCTCAATATTACCTATTTCTGCATTTATATAGGAGCCGTCAATAGCGGTAGGCATAGGATAATTGTAACTTTTACTACCTATCACCTTAAGTTGAGCCGTACTTGACAATTGAAGCACATCATTGTAGGTATTTATCAACCCTTTTGCTTCTACTACAGTACCGATTGAATAAGGAGCTGAATTGAAGTTGGTGCCATAATAATATAGTATGGAACCGGCATTATCAGTAAGAATGAGTCCTCTGGAAGAAATCCCTGTTACTACAGCCACAGCTTCCAATGAGTCACCATCTTTGAGGTTCTTGATTACATTTGTAAGTTCCTCATCTGTAGGTTGAGTAGTAATAAATTCTATATAATCTAAATCAGATTCCGGTATAAAGCTTGAAGTACCGTCGGTCTTATAAATCATCACTCCCGTATCTGCCCATGCTCCTGCAGAATATAAGAGTAAAGAAGCTACTATAGCATTACCTAATATTTTTCTCATTTTTTATAAAATTTAAATTTCTTATCGTATGATTTTACAATATAAACGCCGGTTGGAAGATATGAAACAGGAATAGTTATATTCCCATTAGTGTCAGTTTTTTGAGATATAATAAGTTTACCTGAAAGATCTAAAATCTGCAGGTTTGTTTCAGGTTTCAGGTTTGAAGCCTCAATTGAAAACTGATTTATTTTAAATAGAGGAAGGTCTTTTTCAAATTTTTCAATGGCACCGGTTTCTGAAAATACAAATTTCAGCGGACCTTCACCCGTATATTCCACTCTATCATTTTTTGTTTCCACTATTACAGTTCCATCTTCCATTGAAACTCGCGGTGAAGTCGATAACAGAAAAATGGTTTCTTTACCATTGGGTTCAATCATTGTAACTGAATTTTCAGCCTTCAAATATCCTGGTAAAGTTAAAAATAAACATAGTCCGGCAACGTACTTTCCAAAACTATTGAGCATATCGATTTATTTTTTAATTAATATTCTTTTTGATTATCCTCATAAATACCCCCATTAATAAATTCCCCTCAAACGTAGGGACGCACGGCTCGTACGTCCGAATTAAAAGAGGGATAATTCATTGATTATCAGCGGACGCAATGACCTTGCGTCCCTACATATGTCGTTTGGGATATTATTCAGGATAATCATTTATTCTTTTTTATTTTAAAATGAATTAACTGGGATATCCGAAATAACGAATTATCTGTAACTCTATATCAGCCTTTGTTCTAATTCCCTTTATTATAGTCTTTACCATGGCCTCTGAATCAATAAACACCAAGGTGGGAAGTCCCGTCACTCCATATTCATTTGCAATTTCAGGATTAATATCCACATCGACTTCGGTAAAATTAGCCACACTTCCATATTCTTCAGCCAATTCCTCGTATATGGGTGCCAATTGTTTACAATAGGAACACCAGGTAGCAAAAAACTTAACTATTATAGGTTTTCCATCCAAGGGTACAAATCTACAGTCAACTATCTCGAAAGAAACACTCTCTGCATTGTTTTCCTCATTGGGGTCATTTGTATCTTCGCCGGTATTATTTGTGTCTTCGCCGGTGCTGTTGCCATCACTATCTTCTATTATATCCCCCTCTCCTAAGGCTTCATCTTCCTCTATTTCTTCATTCGTATCAGTCTCTTTCTCTGACTCATCTTCTGCAGATATTTCTATCGACTGATCCAAAATAAATTCTTCCTCATGTTTATCACTACATGAAAATATAATTAAAGATATGAAGACTAAAAAGAAAAACTTTTTCATTTTAATCAAAAGCCGAAATAGGTATTAATGGCAGCTAATAATTGATCTCTATTCTGGAAACCCACAATTGTATTCTGAACCTGACCATCTTTATTAAGAAAAATCAGCGCAGGAATATTGGATACTCCATAAGCTTGAGCTAATTCGGGTTGTTCATCCACGTCAATAGTAACAAAAGTGATACGGCCCCTGAAATCTTCAGCCAATTTTTCAAATATCGGTTTCAAAGCCTTGCATGGCGGACACCATGTGGCTGAGAAATCTACAATCATTGGCTTACCATCTACAGGAAGAATATGATTATCTTTTATTTCATAACTCGGAATTTCCACAACCTCATTTGGCGTCATTTCTACCATTTCTTCATCCGGTATGGCTTCTTTATGTGCATTACCTCCACAAGCGTAGAAGATACCAGTAATAACTAATACTGCAAGTAAAAATAGTGATTTTTTTAAGTTCATGATTTGCAAGTTTTTAAATAACTAAAAGAGAGACCTGAAGATTACGGGTCTCTCCTTTTTATCTATTTCTTTATGTATTTACACTTCCTTGTCATGTTCCAGGAGGAGAGTCATGGAAGGACGGTCGCAAACTTCTGCCGGACCAAAGTATTGTATCGGGCCCGGATACTGATAAAGTGTATTTAAAGCAAGAGTTTCTCTCATGGAAGCAAACTTGAGATAAGGACGTCCGTTGAGGTTTACCAATGCTTTTTGAATCACCGGTTTCATGTGGCCATGACGTTTCTCCATGTTCATTAGCATAGTGATTGGAATACCACCGGCAATCCAGTCTTCACTCTTTTCAGTAAGATTTCTTACAGAACTCATATATCCTGTGAGACCGGCATTGATCAACATGGCTGCATTGAAACCAAGTGCGTAAGTATAGTCTGCATCGAAATTGGTTGGGTCGGCGCAACGGCCTTCGTATCCGAAGAAATGATGCTGTGCATTAAACTTACCTGAATACTGACCATTTTCCTTCATTTCAGCAAGTCTCTTGCCTACCATTTCACTCAAGAGGCTTTCAGTTTCAATGAGAGAAACCTGTACATTTCCATGGCTGTCTCTGTCAAGACTCAATTGGCGTGCAATATGTCTTGGTAGAGATTTATATAAATCAGCATTAGCCGGCGAGAGTAGAGCGGTGATCTTATCAAGTTTCTCATGTGGTTCCAGACCCTCAAGTTCCTCATTGTGGGCTGCCAACACATCATTGAGTTCGGAAATCAGATCTTTCATTGAAGGGATAAATTCAATGAGACCTTCAGGAATCAGGACAGTACCGAAGTTCCAACCCAATTTTGCTCTTTCTGCAATTACATAACAAATATAATTCACAATATTATCAAGAGTCATTCTCTTTGCAAGCACCTCTTCAGAGATGATACATACATTAGGTTGTGTCTCGAGCGCACATTCCAGAGCAATGTGTGAGGCACTTCTACCCATCAATTTGATGAAATGATAATATTTCTTGGCTGAATTACAATCTCTTTGAATATTGCCGATAACTTCACTGTAAACTTTGCAGGCAGTATCGAAACCGAATGATGTTTCAATCCATTTATTCTTAAGGTCTCCGTCGATTGTCTTTGGCACTCCGATTACTTGCACGCCGGCTCCTATGTTCTGATAATATTCGGCCAACACTGCAGCATTAGTATTGGAATCATCACCACCAATAATAACTAACGCCTTGATATTGAGCTCTTTCAGAATTTTTAAACCCTCTTCAAATTGTTCCGGTGTCTCAAGTTTAGTTCTGCCTGATCCAATGATATCGAATCCACCTGTGTTACGATATTCCTTAATATATCCGGCAGTGAGTTCCATATATTGATGGTTGATGAAACCGGAAGGACCCATAAGGAAACCGTAAAGACGATTTTCTTTATTGAGACGCTTTAGCCCATCGAAAATACCGCTCACCACATTATGCCCTCCGGGAGCTTGGCCGCCTGACAGAATAATTCCCACATTAAACGGTTCCTCTACATGCTCAGGTTCATCTGAAGATTCAAATTGCACGATCGGCATGCCATAAGTGTGGGGAAACAATTTCTTGATTTCTTCTTGGTCTGCCACTGATTCCGTTGCTTCACCGATATGAACCTTAACCGGTCCTTGCAATGCTTTCGGAAGTTTAGGCTGATACTCTGACCTTACTCTCTGAAGTGCACTCTTTTTCATATTGTCTCTGTTTTCAATTTATGTGCAAATATAATTATTTCAAGGCAAACAGACAATGT